>NZ_CP032279.1:2400000-3630637 GCF_001696615.3 Acinetobacter sp. WCHAc010034
GCAGTTTACCCGCTTTATCACCCCGGTCATCAGCCTGGCGATTATCGGCTGGGGCTTTTATCTGGGCTTCAATGGCGTTGGCCGCTACTATGTGGCGCTGGGCACGTTCTTCCTGATCATGCAGATCTTAATGCGCTACTGGTTCCTGCCGATGATGTTCAAGCGCCAGTTTGTCAAATATCAATTCGGCAAAAGCGAGCAGGGCATTGACCTGTATCAGGACTATGGCGAACTGCATGCCAATGGCCGAAAGAACACTTTCAATTATGCCGAAGTGGCCAATTTCGCTTCCGGCAAGCTGACCTATATGCTGGAAATGAAAAACCGCACCGTGGTGATTGTGCCGAAGCGCGCATTCCAGAATCCAGCCGATCAGGCCATATTTGAAAACACCTTTAAAAAGTAAGCAGCGCTAAGGCGGCAAGGGGAAAATCATGAATGCACGTCCATCAAAAATTGTCTGCGTTGGCCGCAGCTATGCAGACCATGCAAGAGAACTGGGCAATGCCGTGCCGGACCGCCCTGTTTTATTCATCAAGCCGCCCAGCGCATTGAGTTCTCTGCAGGACGGCATTGCATGGAATACTGCCTTAGGCAGCTGCCATTATGAATGTGAATTGTCTTTGCGCATTGACCGTCCGCTGAAGGCTGAAACCGATCCGCTCAAAGCTTTGGAAGCTGTAGGCGCGGTAACTTTGGGTCTGGATTTGACCCTGCGTGATCTGCAGGATGAGCTGAAGCAAAAGGGCCATCCGTGGGAACGCGCCAAAGCCTATGATGGCTCATGCATTCTGTCAGATTGGATTGCAGCCGGTGAGGCGGTGAGTGACTGGAATAATGTGCATTACACCCTGCATGTAAATGATGCGCTGCGCCAAAAAGGCGATACATCGCATTTGATTTTTGACATCGGCGCGCTGCTGGCGGAGATCAGCCAAGTGTTTACTTTGGAAGCCGGCGATGTGGTGATGACCGGCACTCCGGCAGGCGTGGCTGCGCTGCAGCCCGGCGATCAGCTGAAGCTGACGCTGCAAGGCAAGGCGCAGGATTATGTCTGGAATACTTTTGTGAAGTAAGTGATAAATGGCGGAAACAGGACTGCAATGCTGCAGTCCTTTTTTATGCCGAATAATTGCGTTGCCAGACGGCGTTCACTGCGCAGCTGCGCTGTCAGTTCCCTCCAGATTCCGCCTGCCATTTTCAGCGCTGCCCTGCATGTCAAATGGGCGGGCCTGATCTGCGTCAATATTGGAAGAACGGTTTTTTGAAGCGCCATTGAACATGTTTTCATATTCTTTGGGCGTGAGGTAAATCTGATTGCGGCCTGAAATTTTATTTTTGCCGCTGATATAGGCGCCTGAAGTGTTCCAGGCGCGCGGTATTTTAACCTGATTTTTATCAATATGGTACAGATAGGCATTATAGCTGCCGGCAGTTAGGTAAAAAGGCGGATAAGGGGCGACATGGCCGTAAATTGTATTTTTGGATCTGTGATGCGCCATGACTGCGCCGCGCCGCAAGCGCTCCTGAAAAACTTTTTGAGCCAGTAAGCAGCCTTGCCGGGCAGAGCGCTCATACCAGCGCATTGCCAGATGCGGGTCTTCAATCAGCCCCAATCCCATGTCATGCATCCACGCGGCTGCATACTGCGCCTGCGCGTCACCCTGCCTGGCCTGCAGGTAAATCCAGCTGGCCAGCAGGCTGTTGCCTTTATCCAGCTGTTCAGAAAGGAAAAGGTCTGCCTCCGCATTGCCTTGCAGCGCCTGCCGGCGCAGCCATTGAAAGGCATCGGCATTGCCCTGCAGGGCAGCTTTCCGGCGCCAGTGCAGGCTTTGCCCGGGATCTTTTGCTGTGCCTTTGCCTTGCTCATAGTATTGCCCCAGCTGCGCCTGCGCCGCGGCGCTGCCGGATTGCGCCGCTTTCAAGGCGGACTGAAAGGCTTTCTCATCGGCTGAACTGCAGCCTGTAAGCAGCGCGCTGCTGAGGCAAAGCAGGCATAAGGCGGAGGCTGTAATTTTCATTGCCGTGACTGTTTTTAGATTTATATTTGCACATCATATACAGTCTGCTTTTAGAGTAAATACAGGAAAATAAATAATTTCAGCGCAGGCTTTAAGCCCGCAGAGCAGGCGCCTGATGCAGCTTGCGGAACTGGTCGGGCGTGATTTTCATCCAGCGCTTAAACAGGTTAATAAAGGCTGAAGCATTGGCATAGCCTAAATCCAGCGCAATGCTTTCGACCTTTCTGCCCTCATTCAGCATGCTCATGGATTTTATGATCTTAAGGCGCTGGCGCCATTCATGCAGTGACATGCCCAGCTCCTTTTGGCTGCAGCGGGCCAGAGTGCGCTCAGTCATATTGGCCATGCGCGCCAATTGCGCCAGCGTGCTGCTGTCCGCAGGATGCTGATGCAGATAATCCAGAATCTGCATCAGCGCAGGGTGTTCCGAATGCGGCAGATAGCTGCTGACCTGCGGCGCCTGCTGCAGCTGATCCAGCAGCACCTGCAGCAGGCGCTGATGCGCTGCCGAATTTTCCTGCTGGGGGCGTTGCCTTAAATGCTCAAAAATGGCCGGAACCAGCGCCGGGCTGAGCAGAATTCCCGCCTGCCGCGGCATCTGGCCGCACAGGCTCTCATGCACATACAGCGTGCCATGCGATACCGCGGTGCGGTTCAGGCTGCTGTGCTGCAAATTCGGCGGCAGCCAGATGCCGTACGGCGGCGGGGTAATGTAATCCATCTGATCAATATGCACTTCCATCACGCCGTTAAAGGCGTAAATAAACTCGCCCCAGGCGTGGCCATGCGCAGGATAGACCGACTGCGCCGGGTCGCTGCGGAAGCTGATCCACAGCGGCGCCTGAATTGCATCATTGGTTTTCAGCTGCCGCTGAGCCGCCTTGAATTGCGCCATGCTGAAATTGCCTGAATAAGAAGATATCTTGTCTGTTTTGAATTATATCTTTTATTTCTGACAGATTTATAGTGTGCATATTCTGAACAGTTGAGTAAGCATGGTGAAACAGCGCAAGGCGCTGGATGCGCAGGCGTCCGGCTTAATGATTTTACTGTGCATGATTTGGGGCATGCAGCAGGCGGTGCTGAAGCTGGCTGCACCTGATATTGCGCCCATCATGCAGATAGCGCTGCGTTCCGGGCTGGCGGCCCTGCTGGTGCTTCCATTCATTCGGCTGCCGCAGGGGACGCACCTGTATGCGAAGGAGTATCTGCTGCCGGGCATTTGGCTGGCTTTTTTGTTCTCTGCTGAATTTCTGCTGGTGGCCGAAGCGCTGCGTTATACCTCGGCGTCGCATGTGGCGGTGCTGCTGTATACCGCGCCGGTTTTTGTAGCGCTGGGCCTGCACTGGAAACTGCCGGCTGAAAAGCTATCGCTGATTCAATGGGGCGGCATTTTTCTGGCCTTTTCCGGCATTGCGCTGTCCTTTACCGGGCGCGGCCAGCCCTCTGACCCGGCGTCCTCTCAGGCGCTGTTCGGCGATGTTCTGGCTTTGCTGGCCGGCGCAATGTGGGCGCTGACCACCATTTCACTGCGCCTTGGCCGGCTGTCTGAGGCGCCGGCCGCGCAAACTCTGTTTTACCAGCTGGCAGGCTGCTTCATTTTCCTCACGCCGGCTGCATGGCTGAGCGGGCAGAGCGCCGTGCACTGGTCAGCCATTGCGCTTGGCAGCATGCTGTTTCATGTGCTGATCATGTGTTTTTTCAGCCTGATGCTGTGGTTCTGGCTGCTGCGCAAATATCTGGCCAACGGCTTGGGAGTGTTTTCATTTTTAACGCCAATTTTCGGCATCATCTTTGGCGTGGCGCTGCTGGATGAGCGGATTGAGCTGAATTTTATTTTCGGCACAGCCTTGGTCATGGCTGGCGTAATGACAGTTAGCCTGCATGTATGGATCGGGCGCGTTTTTGGCCTTGGCTTGAAGCGCTTTAAGGCCATGCGCTAGCTCATGCTGCGGCTTGAACTGCTCGGGCCTGAGCATCCTGTGGGCCAGCTTGATATAAAAGCTAACCGCTTTTTCTGCAGACTGGCTTTTAATTTGCTGTGCGGCTTTTGCCTGCCAGCTGCTACTTTTTCTCAAAAATCGCCGACAGCGGAATCGCCAGCTTGGCGGCCAGATAGTCGTCCGATTCAATCAGCGCCGGGCCGATTTTTTCCATCCATTGATCATCGGAAAACACATGGCCCAGATCTTTGCGGTGCGGCAGCGGATAAGGCAGCTGTGAATAGAAGCTCCAGAAATCGACCTGCGCCAGGTTGCGCACCAGAACATAATTGTTGTCATCGGTGCGCATCAGCAGATTCTGTTTTTCCAGCATCAGCACATACGAAGGCCAGCGCCCGATTTCCTCGCGCCCCAGCACGTCCAGCGCCTCGGCTTCAGTCACGCTTTGCCCGACCTGCTGCTTCTTGTAAAAAAGCTCCAGCAAGTCCAGCAGCATAATCACCGGATGGCGCTTGCGCTGCCGGTGGGTATCGGCATTGAAGGCCGTCAAGGCATAGCTGATTTCCACGCCCAGCAGCACAATATTCCATGACAGGAAAATCCACAGCAGGAAAATCGGCACGGCAGCGAATGCGCCGTAAATAATTTCATAGCTGGTGAAATTCGACATCACAAAGCCGAACAGGTGCTTCAGCAGCTCAAACAGGGTCGCGCTGAATGCGCCGGCGAACAGGGCGGCTTTCAGCGGTACAGTGCGGTTGGGAATGGTCCAGTTGAGAATGAAAAAGCCCAGAATGGTCAGCGAAAATGAAATGCACCAGAAAATAAAGGCGCCATTCAGCTCATAGCCGGCAAAATTATTGCTCAGCACGTTGATTGAGGCCACCGCAGAGGAAATCACGAATGCGCTGCCGAGCAGAATCGGCCCCAGCGAAATAATAGTCCAGTAGCGCATGAAGCCTAAAATGCCGCCGCGGGTTTCGCGCACCCGCCAGATGCGGTTGAAGACGGTTTCAATGCTGGTCAGCATCATCACCGTGGTCACGAACAGAAACAGCACGCCAATGACTGTTAAATTGCTGGATTTGTCGGTAAAGGCATTCAGCGCCTTGTCAAAAGCAATGGTGGTTTTTGGCAGGAAATTGCTATAAATCAGCTGCTGCAGCTGCTGGCGCGCAGGCTCCAGCGCCTTGATGGATGAAATAATCACCAGAAAAACCGTCAGCATCGGCACCACGGCAAACAGCGTGGTATAGGTCAAAGAGCCGGCCTGTTCGCGGCAGCGGTCGGCTTCAAAACGCCTTATGACAAATAAAACAAACTGAAACCATTTCTTGTCATAAAAGGGAAGTTTTTTTAAATGTGCTTCGATCATGCGCTAAAGTCTCAATTTTTTTTAATCATCTTTCTCAATTTTAACCGCTAAGCTTAACCAAAACACCGGAAAAATACCGTATAGTTTTCATTTTTAATGGCATTTATAAAAAATTATGCAGCCTTACGTTCTCGTGCTTTATTACAGCAAATATGGATCGACCAAAGAAATGGCGCATTTGATTGCCGACGGCGCTGAAGCTGCCGGCGTGGCCGTCAAAATCCGCACAGTGCCGAATATCGCTGCGGTGGTGACTGAAGCGGCGCCGAGCATTCCGGAAGCCGGCGATATTTACTGCACTTTGGATGATCTGGCCGGCTGCGCAGGCTTGGCGCTGGGTTCGCCGACGCGCTTTGGCAATATGGCGTCAGAAATGAAATACTTTTTAGACCAGACCACCAGCCTCTGGCTGAGCGGCGCGCTGCACGGCAAGCCGGCCTGCGTATTTACCGCATCCGGCTCAATGCATGGCGGGCAGGAAAGCACGCTGCTGAGCATGCTGCCGCCGCTGTTTCACCACGGCATGATGGTGATGGGCTTAAGCAATGCGCAGCCGGCGCTGTCCAATACCAGAACCGGCGGCACGCCGTATGGCGCCAGCCATGTCAGCGGGGCGCGCCATGACCAGCCGCTCAGCCAGGATGAAAAGCTCCTCTGCGCAGCGCAGGGCCGGCGCCTGGGCGAGGTGGTGAAAAAGCTGGCCTAAGCCGGCGGATTTCTGCCTGAACAGCGGCTGATGCGGCGCGGGAAATCCAGACGGTTTTCCGCGTTTTTTATTTGCCCGGCTGCCGGATGAGCCAAAAAACCAAGAAAATTCCATCAATAATAAGCCGGATAAAGCATGACTTGCGCTGCGTTTTAAATACCTAATTTCAGGGATATAAAATAACTAAGCAATCGATTTAAATAGGCTTTCTTTGCAGGCGGAACATTTTCCGCATGCGGTTATTCCTCTAAATCGCCCAGCGGATCTTGGGAAATTTACTGGATTTTTTATTTTAATTATTCTTGGGGGCTTTGATGCGTTCACATCAATTTTTTATGGCGTTGGCGGCTGCTGCGGCTTTAACCGCATCTTCTTTCACTGCGGCGGCAGCGGTTGTGCATACGCTTGACTTTCCTGCAGCCAAAGCGGAGCAGGACTGCAGCGCGCAGCAGAATACCGTCAAGGCCGAAGCCAAGCCGGTTTCCGGCATCGCCAATTAAGCTGGACGGCAAGGCGGGATCAGCTTCTGCCTTGCTGTGCTGAAAGCAGCGCATTGTGCGCTGCTTTTATTTTTCATCTTTTACCGCGGCTTCAGTTTTTGCATTGAAGCGGTATTTGCACTTTTGGCACTGATAGTCCTGAAAGATATTCTGATCGACAATTACGCCGGCTTTTTTGCCAAAGCGGTGCCCGAGAAAGCCGCCGGTAATGCCGACGCTGATGGCGCCGACAAAAGTGCCGATGGTGCCGCCCATAATGACGCCCAGCGGGCCGGCTGCCGCGCCAATCGCCGCGCCGATGGATGCGCCGGAAGCCGCGCCGCCGACGGTTCCGGCAGCTGTTCCTGCGCCGCTGAGCAGCACGCCGCCGATTTTCTGCAGATGCTGTTCGTGATTGCGCGCTTCAACTTCCGCTGAGCCGCATTTGGGGCATTGAATGGTCTGCTGCGCTGCGGGATGCTCTGTATTCATGACGCTGTATGGCCTTAATGAAAAAGGGAAGGGCTTTGGCTGCTATTGTAGCTGTACGATAGCGCTTTTCTGAAGCTGCGGAAGCGCCCAAATATGGAAATTTTGTAATGATGCTGAAGATTTTCCGGGTTTTTGGCGGCGCAAGCTTTGGCCGGCGCGCCATTGATTGCCGGCAATAAAAAAGAGCGCAATTGCGCTCTTTGATTTTTCAGCTGAATTGGCCTCAGTCACGGACAAATTCAACAGTGCCATTGGCCAAAGACTTCACGCGAGCCAAAGACTCTACGCGGTAGCCTTTTTCAATCAGGAAATCGCGGCCCGGCTGGAACGATTTTTCAATCACAATGCCAATGCCGACCACTTCAGCATCCGCCTGATGAATTAAGTCCGCTAAGCCTAATGCAGCCTGGCCATTCGCCAGGAAGTCATCAATCACTAAAACTTTGTCTTCAGCGCTGATATGCTTTTTGGAAATCGCAATAGTGCTTTCAATCTGCTTGGTGAAAGAGAATACTTTAGAGCGGTATAAATCATCTTTTAAAGTTAAAGACTGGTATTTGCGTGCAAAAATAACCGGAACGCCAAGCTCTAAACCTGCCATCACCGCTGGCGCAATGCCGGACGCTTCAATGGTAATAATTTTCGTGATGCCTGCATCTTTAAACAGGCGCGCAAATTCTTGGCCAATCTGCTGCATCATCACAGGGTCAATTTGGTGGTTTAAGAAAGAATCGACTTTCAGAACTTCTTCAGACAGAACGATACCTTCAGCTAAGATTTTCTGTTCTAGTGCATGCACGGGAGAATCCTCAAGGGCAGGTGCTTTTTAAAGCAAACGCGTATTTTAAAAAGCACGGGGAAAAATGCAAGCGAAATTGATTAAATTGATTAATTTACAGGCCCTTTATAGCCGGTCAGCAGCAGCCCGTAAGAGCTTTTCTGATCCTGATGCGCCATTTTCACCGGCAGGTAGTCCAGCTTTGGCGCCAGCCAGAACACGGTTTCACGGCCCGGCTTGTCATGCTTCATCACCACTTTAATGGTGTCAAAGGTGCCGTAAGCGGTTTGGACTCTCTCCGCGCCCTGCTTGACAAACTTGCGCGCCTCAACCTCTTTGGCGTCGGCAATCCAGTAGCCGGATTTTAAATTGCCGGATTTCAAATCTTCACGCACCTGCAGTTCCGCATTCAGCTCATCCAGCACGCCGCTTTTCCAGGCAAAGGAGCGCGCCTTGTCGTCTTTCTTGGTATTGATGATTTTGGCGCCCGGGTTGAAGCTGATGCTCATGGTGTTGTTGTGGATCAGAATCTTGCTGGTGCGCTTAAAGCTCTGCGAAGTAATGCTGCCGCCGCTGAAGCCGAAATTGCTGGATTCGGTTGCGGAGGCGATGCCGCCGGCCTTGGCTGCGAAAACATAAGTCCAGCCGTTGCCGGCCTTGCTCAAGGTGCGGGTGGCCGAGCCCATGTTTTTGCCATTGTAGTTAAACTGATAGCTTGCTTGGAAGGGACTCATGGCAAAGGCTTGGCTGGCGAAGCCGCTGAACAGCAGCGCAGTAGAAACGCCGGCTGCAATCCCTAAGGTTTTAACTGCAAATGTAGCCATAAGTGATGCTTTCCTGTGAAGTTTTAAGAGGGCAAAATGTTCTTTTTACAATGAATCTTATTATGCGCGCCGATTGTGGAGATGGAAGCGGGAAAGCGGCGCAAAATGTATATTTACTGCTGCTTTTTATGCGCTGCGCTTCAGTCCGCGGGCAGCCGGGCTATTTTTCCTTCTGCCGGATGGGGGTGACTTCGGTTTCATCCAGATCGGCGTCATCCCAGCGCCCCATTTTCTCTGAAGCCATCCTGCTGAACAGGGCCGCCAGATTGACATTGCCCAGCACCACCAGCTCCGCTTCGCGCAGCACCGCATGGTTGACATGCACCTTGCCCAGCGTGTCAATGATTGAGCGGTTTTTGCCCAGCCAGCGGTTCAGGTCTAAATGCAGCAGCTCATCCTTGACTTTAATCACCTTCAGCTTTTCCAGCAGCATGCCCAGCGGATCATCATTCAGCACTTTCTGGTAAAAGAACAGGGCGCAGCGCACGCCAATTTTATAAAGGAAATTCGGATACTTGGCGTCAATCAGCTGGGTGTCGCTGATCTGTTCAAATACAATCAGCTGGGTGGTCTTGTTCAGCTCCATCTGCACCAGCTTCAAATCTACCGACAGGGTAACGTCCAGGCCGTTATAGCTGAGCGTGGCGTACAGGCGCAGCCAGTCGTCATGCAGGTCGGCATGCAGGTCCTGCAGCATTTTGACGTTGTCGGTGACAAAGCGCTGAAAGGTCGCATTCAGGAACACCTGCGACAGAGGAAATTCCCGCTCATCTTCAATAAACCCTTCCGCCTTTTGATACACCTGGCGGATGCGGTGAGAAATATTGGAAATAAGCGATTGCATGTCGATGGCGCATCCTGGCAAATAAGCGGGTTAAAATTCTGCTGTCGGCTGCGGCATGATGTAAAAAATACCGGCTTCCGAGCTTGCAGTTTAGCAAAATTAACTGCAGCATTTTTAGGATTTTGAAGGCGCTGCATCCATTTGTTGATGGGTTTGGCGCTTTCATGCGGAAAATGATAAATATTTGGCTTTATGCTCATTTTGAGCGCTTGGGGAAAGCGGCGGCCCGCCGCATGAATGCGATGCTGAAAAAAATGACCTTTAAGCCGCTAAGTCACGGCTGGTGGAAAGATCCGGTTTTTGCCGGCGCTGTAGGCGTGGCTGCCGCTTTGCATCTGGCTGTGCTGACGATGCAGTTCGCCATGCCGCAGGAAAGCGAGGTCACGACCAAGGAAATCGCGGTGTCCCTGCGTCCGAGCGATGCCAAAATTGAGCATGCCGATTTCCTGGCGCAGGCGGACCAGCAGGGTTCAGGCAAGTTCCGCGAGCAGCACCGCATTTCGGCCGATATGCCGGCGCCGATGGTCGATCAGACTGCAGGCGAGCAGGTGCAGGAAGCGCTGGAAAAGCTGCAGCAGAAGCGCGAGCTGAAGTTTGAAGAAAAAGTGCTGATGACCGCGCTGAGCTGGCAGAAGCAGGCGGAAGAAAATCAGCGCAAGAAAACCGCAGATGAAATGCAAAGCCAGTTTCAGGCCAAAGCCGCGATGATTGCCAGCATTGAAGCGCAGTACCTGCAGCGGCAGCAGAATTTCAGCCGGCAGCAGAAAATCAAGACCATCGACGGCATTCAGGCCAAGCAGGACAACACCGCGGCCTATATGGAAAAGTTCCGGCAGAAAGTGGAGTTCTACGGCAACCGCTATTATCCGGACAGCGCCAAGCAGCAGAATCTGGCCGGAGAAGTCCGCCTGATGGTGATTCTGAACCAGAACGGCGGCATCCGCGCCATCCGCTTAATTGAAAGTTCCGGGCACAGCATTCTGGATGAGGCGGCCAAAACTTCGGTGCGCAAGGCCGCGCCTTTTGGCGGATTTGACGCCAAAATGAAGGATATTTCCGAGCTGCGGATTGTGCGGACGTGGCGCTTCGACCCGGCAGAAGCGGAATTTGAAGTGCATTGATGCAGGCAGATCCGCCGGCATCATTTGAAGCATTGAAGCAGAGCTTTACTGACCCGCCGGCGCATAGCTGCCGTTTTGGCGCCCGTCCGGCCAGACGGCATCCAGGCTTTTTTCCCTGATGTTGAGGCGGGCCGGGAAGATTTCCAGATGCCCAGCATGCTGCGGGGCGGCCTTTAAGCCAATGCAGGTGCCATTTTTCCACCATGCGCCCTCCGCATACTGGTCTAAAGATCCAACCGCCAAATACCATTTGAAGGTGCCGTCTGGCTTCAGCAGCAGCTCTGAGCCGACTTCCATCATGCCATTCAGGTAATAATGCCCGGCCCAGGCGCTGTCGGCCTTGTTGAATTCAGCTGCTGGGCAGGCAGTTTCATCGCCGGCATGGAGCGGGGCGGCGGAGAGCAGCGCGGTGGCCAGCAGCAGTCCGGAAAGAATATTTTTCATATTTTTTAAGTATCTTGATGAATGTTTAAGCATTCTGTTATTTTCAGCATAAATTCAGCCCGGTCAATCGAAATTAACCGGGCTGATGATTGCAGCGCTTAAAAGTTACTGTTCCTGATAAGGATTTTCAAAGCCGAGTTTGGCTAAGATCTGAATTTCCAAAGCTTCCATTTCTTCAGCGTCTGCATCGGAAGTTTCATGGTCATAGCCCATTAAATGCAGCGCGCCGTGCACCAGCATATGGGTGAAATGCTCCATAGGCGTTTTTTGCTGCTCAACAGCTTCCTGCAGCACCACAGGAATGCAGATCACCAGATCGCCCAGCGGCAGCGCGTCCAGCATCGCCAGCACTTCTTCCGGCACATCGCCGGGAAAAGACAGCACATTGGTCGGCTTGTCTTTGCCGCGGTATTCCAGATTCAGCTTATGGCTTTCGTCATTGCCGACGCAGGCGATGCCGATTTCGCAGTCCTGGCCGGCATCAATATGGCGCAAAGCGGTTTCAATGACTTTTTTAACATAGGCGCGTTTCAGGACCAGTTCAGGCGCCTGAACCTCCTGCTGCAGGGAAAGGTTGAGTTTCAAAATGAATCCTTAGTTCAATTTAGTCCTGTGCGTCGGCTTTGGCGTCATTGTCAGCAATCAGAGCTTCCTGAAGCGCCTTGCGTTCGGCACGGGCCGCAGCGCTGAGGCGCTGCTGTTCGCTGTCCCATCCCTCGTAGGCTTCAACAATTTTCTGAACCAATTGATGGCGCACCACATCGCGGGAATGGAAACGGGTAATGTGAATTTCGCTGATTTTTTCAATCACGCGCAAGGCATGCGACAGGCCGGACTGCTGGCCGCGCGGCAGGTCAACCTGCGTGATGTCGCCGGTAATGACGGCGCGCGAGCCGAAGCCCAGGCGGGTCAGGAACATTTTCATCTGCTCAGGCGTGGTGTTCTGCGCTTCGTCCAGAATCACAAATGAGTGGTTCAGGGTGCGGCCGCGCATATAGGCCAGCGGCGCGACTTCAATCACCTGGCGCTCAATCAGCTTGGCGACTTTTTCAAAGCCGAGCATTTCGTATAAGGCGTCATACAGCGGGCGCAGGTAAGGGTCAATCTTCTGGGTTAAATCGCCCGGCAGGAAGCCGAGCTTTTCACCGGCTTCAACCGCAGGACGCACCAGCAGGATGCGCTGGATTTCGTTGCGTTCCAGCATGTCGACCGCGGCCGCTACGGCAAGGTAGGTTTTGCCTGTGCCGGCAGGGCCGATGCCGAAGGAAATGTCGCTGTTCAGAATGCGCTGCACATAGCGCTTCTGGTTGGCGCCGCGCGGGTTGATGCGCCCTTTGCGGGTCTGCAGGTATATATCTTCCAGCCCAGTATGCTCCTGGCCCTCCATATCCTCCTGCAGCTCACGGTCGGTCTGGCTGCCCTGGATCATCATATGCAGGGTATCTGCGCTGATCTGGCTGGAGCTTTCTGATTCTTCATGCAGGCGGTGCAGAAGGCCTTCGGCTCTCTCTACCGCATCGATTTCGCCATCAATAAAAAAGGCATCGCCCCGATGGGAAATTTTGACTTCTAAACGCTGTTCAATTTGCTTCAAATGACCGTTGTATGCGCCAAGCATGCTTTGCAAACGGTCAAGTGAAACGCCAGGAAATGTTACTGTACGCCGAATCGCTGCAGTCAAGAGAATTCCTTAAGTAGTCCTGAGTTCAGTCCTTACATTACGCCACGTCAGGCTCAAGATTCAATAGCTCGCCGTAAACAAAATTCAAAGTTTTAATTTCGGTAATTTCGATCTCAGCGAAGCGTCCAACCCAGGCTGCATCGCCAATAAAGCTGACATAGCGGGTGTTGTCCGCCGTGCCGATCAGGAGGTTCGGGTCCTTGTCGGAAACGCTTTCCACCAGCACGCGCTGGATGGTGCCGAGCATGGCATCGGTTTTGTCAATGCTGGAGCGCTTGATCCATTTCTGCACTTTAGACAGGCGTTCTTTTTTCACATCTTCAGGCGTCGTGTCTTCCAGTTCAGAGGCGGGCGTGCCCGGGCGCTTGGAATAGACGAAGCTGTAGGAGTGGTCAAAGTCCATGTCTTTAATGAACTGATAGGTTTCTTCAAAGTGCTCATCGGTTTCGCCCGGAAAGCCGATAATGAAGTCACTGGATAAATGCATGTCCGGACGCACTTTGCGCAGCTTGGCGATTTTGTCGATATACACATCAATGGTGTGGTTGCGCTTCATCGCCTGCAGCACCGCGTTGGAGCCGCTTTGCACCGGCAGGTGCAGGTGCGATACCATCTGCGGCAGGTCGCGGTAGCATTGAATCAAGTCATCATTAAATTCAAGCGGGTGCGAAGTGGTATAGCGCAGGCGGCCAATGCCCGGAATTTCCGCAACCAGGCGCAGCAGGTCAGCAAAGGTGCAGATATTGCCTTCAAAGGTTTCGCCGCGGTAGCCGTTGACGTTCTGGCCCAGCAGCGAAATTTCACGCACGCCTTTTTCCGCCAAAGTGGCGATTTCCGCCAAGACGTCATCCAATGGGCGGGAAACCTCTTCACCGCGGGTATAGGGCACCACGCAGAATGAGCAGTATTTGGAACAGCCTTCCATAATCGAAACAAAAGCTTTGTAGCCTTCTACGCGCGGTTCAGGCAGGAAGTCGAATTTTTCAATGTCCGGGAAGGAAATATCCACCAGCTTGATTTTTTCTTTTTTCGGCTTTTCGATCTGATCAAAATGCTGATCCAGCATCTGCGGCAGGCGGTGCAGGGTTTGCGGGCCAAAAATCATGTCGACATAGTTGGCGCGCTTTTGAATGTTGTCGCCTTCCTGCGAAGCCACGCAGCCGCCGACGCCGATAATCAGCTCAGGATTCTTTTCTTTCAGCTTGCGCCAGCGCCCCAGTTCCGAAAAGACTTTTTCCTGCGCCTTTTCGCGGATCGAGCAGGTATTCATCAGCAGAATGTCGGCGTCTTTCGGATCTTTAGTCAGCACATAGCCGTGCGAGTCGCCTAAAAGGTCTGCCATACGGTGACTGTCGTACTCATTCATCTGACACCCTTGCGTTTCGATGTACAGTTTTTTCACTGCGCCATCGGTGGCTGGAGTGTGCTGTGGCTGGGTAACAGTGTTTTCTGAGGCAGCTTCGGCATCATTCGGAATGAAGGTTTGAACCGTCATGTAGGCTCCTGAAGGATAAAACAAGAAAGATACTAACCCGCAGCTGGATTTTGCTGAGCGCAGCTCACTCTGGCTTCGGGGTTAATGGGGACTGGAATGAAAGGCGCATATTTTAGCAGTAATTCGCTATAAACTGACAGCCCAAAATGGCGGGCGCCGCCGATTGATTTATGAGGCAAAAATGTTTGAAAATTAATATTGCCTAATCATGAGGTTACATAACACAACAATACAGCCGGCTGAGAGTTATTAAACTAGCCGAAAAATGGCTGGCAAACTGCGCGTACGGCAAAAAGTGAATTAAAGAAGGCAAGTAGATGTCAAATAAAGTCTGGAAACTCAATAAATACTGTCAGCTGCTTGCTTTAAGCGCGGCCTTGGCCTGCCTTCCGTATGCTGCGCAGGCTGCCGATGCGCAGTTCAATGACGCCCTGCGCGCCGCCAATTCCGGCAATATTGCCCTGCTGCAGCAGTATCAGTACGCCATGCAGAACGATGCGCTGGGCTACTATCCTGAATACTGGATCTTAAACAGCAGCCTGGCCTCGCAGCCGGCTGACCAGATTGCCGGCTTCGCGCAGCGCTACCCGCAGTCGGCGATGGCGGAAAAGCTGGCGGCTGACTACGTTGAAGAAAAAGTCAAGCAGGCCGATTTCGCCGCCGCGCAGCCGCTGCTGCAGTATGTGAGCAACCCCGATCAGGCGGAAACCTGCGCGGTGGCGCAAGTGCGCGCCAGCTCCGGCGACCCATTGGTGTATGCGGAATTTAAAGATGTCTGGCTGACCACCAATGCCCAGCCGGAGTCCTGCACAGGTCTGGGGCGCATGATGCTGTCCAGCCCGCTGCTGACCGAGCAGGACCGCCAGCAGCGCCTATGGGGCCAGCTGCGCGCCGGCCAGTCAGGCCTGGCGATTGCCACGGCGCAAAGCATCAAGATGAACCTGTCGCTGGCGCAGCTGAACAGCATTCAGGCCAACCCGATGAATTACCTCTGGGCTGCGCCTAAAGCCACTCCGGAAGACCATGCCTATCTGATTTATGCGCTGGGGCGCCTGGCGGACAGCGACTTGAACAGCGCCATGGCCTCCGCCCGGCGGGCAGCCGAAGGCGCGCCTGCCGATGTGCAGCGCGCGCTGTACCGCACGGTCGGCTATATCGGCGGCACCACGGTGATGAAGAATAATTTCAGCCGCGAAGTGCTGCAGTTTCTGGACGCCAGCTACGGCCTGCCGTTCAGCCCGGAAGAAGCCGAAATTTATGCGCGCCAGGCCATCCGCTTCAGCGCATGGGAAAGCCTGATCCGCGCGATTGACGGCATGAGCGTGACCCAGCGCCAGGAAGACCGCTGGCAGTACTGGCTGGCGCGCGCCTCTGAACAGCGCAGCGACGGCGCTTCCAAGCGGGCAGCGCAGGCTATTTTCAAGCGCCTGGCGCAGGGCGACGACTACCATAACCTGCTTGCCAAAGACCATGTCGGGCAGAGCTACAGCAGCCTGCCGGGCAATACGCAGCCGGACAATGCCGATGCGCAGCGCCTGAGCCAGGACATCCATTTCAGCCGCGCCTTTGCGCTGCGCAATGTCAATGCGCCGGACAGCTACATTAACCGCGAATGGAACTGGGCTGTGCGCCAGGCTTACTTAAAGCAGGATGACGGCCTGCTGCTGGCGGCCGCCAAGCGCGCCACCGACATGGGCTGGTATGACCGCGCCATCTATGCGGCCGACCGGACGGTCAGCAAGCACAATTACAGCCTGCGCTATGCCATGCCGCATCAGCCTTATGTGGTCAGCCACAGCCAGAATGCCGGCATTGACCCGGCCTGGGCCTATGGCCTGATGCGCCAGGAAAGCCGCTTTGTTTCGAATGCGCGCTCGCATGTCGGCGCCGGCGGCCTGATGCAGATCATGCCGGATACCGCCAAGCTGGTCGCGCGGCAAATGGGGGAAAGCTATAACCCGGCTGCCCTAAGCGATATGAACACCAATATCCGCTACGGCACCTTTTACCTGTCCATGATTCAGCGCCAGCTGAGCAGCAGCCCGGTGCTGGCAACGGCGGGCTACAATGCCGGCCCGAACCGCGCGCGCCGCTGGCAGCCGGATGATCAGGGCATCGCCGCCGATCAGTATGCGGAAAGCATCCCCTTAACCGAAACGCGCGACTATGTGAAGCATGTCATGACCAATGCCGCGCATTACGGGGTGCTGCTGGGGCAGGGCGCGCAGTCCATCGGCAAGCGCATGCAGACCATACCCATGCGCAACGCGCAATAGCAGTTAAAAAAACAGCAGGCTGAATAGATTGATGATTGGGGAATGAAGGATGCGGTTGAAATACGGCAGAAATGAAATTACGCGGCTGGCCCTGCTCCTTGCGGGCAGCGGCGGTTGCCTTGTTTCCGCTGCAGCCTCAGCTGCGCCGGCCGTGCACGGCTATGTGATGAATGTGCAACTGGTGCCTGCAGTCTGTTCCCTCGATCCGCAAAAGCATAAAAAGCGCAAATGCCTGGAAGGCTATTCGCTGAATATTACCGGCCTTTATCCTGAAACCGGCCAGCAGGACTGCCTAAGCTCCAGCTCTGCAAAACTGCCGCCGATACAGGCCAAAGTGGTGGCCCGGGTCATGCCGGATGAAAACGCGCGCAATGCGCTATGGCATGAAATTGGCGCCTGCGTGCCGATGAATGCCAGCCAGTATTTCCGCACCATTATCAATTACGCTGAAAAGCTGAAAATACCGGAAGAGCTGACCAGCCAGGAAACCGGCCAGATGCAGGCCGCGGCCCTGCGCAGCAAAATGCTGCGCCTGAATCCCGGCTTGCCGGCGCAGGGCGTGCAGTTCAGCTGCCAGCCGTCGTATGCCGGCAGCATTCTGACCGACATTAAAATCTGCTACAGAAGCAACGGCAAGTACAAGCAGTGCTCAAGTAATGTGCTCAGCAGCTGCCCGCCTTCCTTCATCATTAAAGGCTCTTTCTGAACCTTTGCAGAGATTTTATTTATATTTCCTATCATACTTTTGTTGAAAAGCATTCCCTTTTACATGCATCCGCCAAAGTATTGGAGTACAATCTTGGGCGTTTATTATTAGATTAAATGGACTAACTATTTAATCGCATTGAATATCCTCAATTGGAGATAATTACATGAAGCAACCCGTTCGTGTTGCCGTTACAGGCGCTGCTGGTCAAATTGGTTATAGCTTATTATTCCGCATCGCAAGCGGAGAGATGTTAGGCAAAGATCAGCCGGTTATTTTGCAATTGTTAGAAGTTCCTTTTGAGAAAGCTCAAGCTGCGCTTAAAGGCGTAATGATGGAATTGGACGACTGCGCTTTCCCATTGTTGGCAGGCATGGTTGGTACTGATGATCCTAAAGTTGCATTCAAAGATGCTGACTATGCGTTATTGGTTGGTTCACGTCCGCGCGGCCCTGGCATGGAACGTGCTGACTTGCTGAAAGTGAACGGCGAAATCTTCATTGGCCAAGGCCAAGCGCTGAACGAAGTTGCTAGCCGTGACGTTAAAGTGCTTGTTGTAGGCAACCCTGCAAACACTAACGCTTACATCGCTATGAAATCTGCTCCAGACCTTCCAGCGAAAAACTTCACAGCAATGCTGCGTCTTGACCACAACCGCGCGTTGACTCAGCTTGCTCAAAAAGCCGGTGTTGCAGTTTCTGACATCGAAACTATGACTGTTTGGGGCAACCACTCTCCAACGATGTATGCTGACTACCGTTTTGCAACAGTAAACGGCGAAAGCTTGAAAGACAAAATCAACGATGCGGCTTGGAACAAAGATGTGTTCCTTCCTACCGTTGGCAAGCGCGGCGCTGCGATCATTGAAGCGCGCGGCCTGTCTTCAGCTGCGTCTGCTGCAAACGCTGCCATTGACCACATGCGCGACTGGGCGCTTGGCACCAACGGCAAATGGGTAACAATGGGTATCCCTTCTGACGGCTCTTACGGCATTCCTGAAGGCGTGATGTTCGGTTTCCCTGTAACAACTGAAAACGGCGAATACAAAATCGTTCAAGGCCTTGAAATCGACGAATTCAGCCGTGAGCGCATCAACTTCACGCTGAACGAGTTGGAAGAAGAACGCGCAGCGATTGCTGACATGGTTAAATAATTTAGTCTTTTCAGATTAAGTTGAAAAAGCGCCCCATATTTGGGGCGCTTTTTTATGCCTGAATTTTTCATTTGCAGCCTGCCGCTGCCCAAGCTGAAGCTGAACAAAAAATAACATGCTGTGATGCAGGGACAGCTGACTTTTCATACGCTTCGGGCTAATTTAAAGGGAAGACTAAAGGCTTGAGGAGAATTCCATGTTTGACCAGCAGCCGACATTAGAGCTTTTATTTGAACAGCTGGGCCTCGACGCGGGCGTAGGCGCAATCGACCGGTTCATAGAAACACACCAATTGACCATGGATATTCCTTTGCACAAAGCCGCATTCTGGTCGCAGGCGCAGCATGACTTCATTATCAGCCATTGGAAAAATGATGATGAATGGGCAATGGTGATAGATATCTTAAATGAGCAGCTGCATATGGAAAATCAGCTTTCCGGATCGTGCGATTTGTGAACACAAATTGAAACAACAAACCTAGTTTTGCCGCTAGGTTTTTTTAGCAATATCTTATAAGTTAATTTAATAATAAATGACAGATTAGTTGATAAGGAGGGCGTGATGCTCAATCAGAATAAACCATCCTTAGCGTTGCTGTTTTCACAACTGGGGTTAGCCAACAGTCCGGCCGCCATTGAGCTGTATGTGCGCACGCATCAGCTTTCCGCTAGTCAGAACCTGCATGATGCGCCGTTCTGGAACAAGGCGCAGCGCGATTTCCTGATCAGCCATTTAGTGCAGGATGATGACTGGGCCATTTGGATTGACGAACTGAATCAGCAGCTGCATATGGATGCCTATAGGCTGCAGCCGGCCTGAATCTGCAGCCTAAGCCTTACTTAATGCCGATTAAAGCTGGCCTAAACGAATTGGATCAAAGTTAATCAGCTTAAAGTGAAGAGGCGCTGCGGCTTTCAGAATACTTTTACTGCAAGGCCGCCAAGCGGGGGATGATCCCCCGCATTAAGCCGCAGCTGGCATGCAGGGATTACTGCGCCAGGCTGGCCTTAAACAGGCGCATGGCCTGGCCGCGGTGGCTGATTTCATTCTTTTCAGCTTTTGACAGCTCTGCGCTGGATGCATTCAGTTCAGGCAGCCAGAACAGCGGGTCGTAGCCAAAGCCATTTTCACCGCGCGCCGCTTCCAGAATTTCACCGGTCCAAATGCCTTGGAAAATCTGCGGCAGCGGGTCATCCGCATGCTGCACCAGCGCCAGCACGCAGACAAACATGCCCTCAACCGCTTCGCCGGCTTTGCGCAGCGGTTTCAGCTTCTGCAGCAGTTTTTCATTATTGGCGGCGTCATTGCCATGCTCGCCGGCAAAGCGCGCAGAGTAAATGCCCGGCGCGCCGCCCAGCAGCGGCACGCAGATCCCTGAATCATCGGCAATCGCAGGCTTGCCGGAAATCTTCGCCGCATGGCGGGCTTTAAGGATGGCGTTTTCAACAAAGCTCAGGCCGTCTTCAACCGCATCTTCAATATTCAGCTGGCCCTGCGGAACCACGTCTACAGGAAGGTTCAGCTCTGCAAACATTTTTTCAAATTCAGCAATTTTGCCTTTGTTGTTGCTGGCAAGAACCAGTGTGCCTTGGGATAGCCAATCTGCTGAAGACATGTTGATCGCCCTAAATGGAAAAAGTTGGCTTATTTTAGCTGATTTAGCGCTAAGTTAGGCTGGATAAGTTGTGCTTTAATGGCATAGCTGAGCATTATTTAGAACCGTAAGGCTGCTGTGCATGCGTGTGAAAATAGAACAGGATTTTGATTATAAATATTTCATTGTTTCAACATTTAACCGGAAGATTGATGATGGCTATCAAGAGCTGGCGGATTTTCTGGCGCAGCATTTTTCAGAATGCTTTGATTTCGGCTTTTTTCTCAGCGATGCGGGCTGGCAGCAGGAGTCGCGCTTAGTCCATTATTTTAAGCTGTCTAAATAGAAGCAATATCAGGCGGTATTTTCTCAGGAGCAGATGGCGCAAAATGAAGCCTTGATCAGCCACCCGGCACAGGCGGGCCTGGTCAAATATTGCAGCCATTTCAGGCTGGAGCACGCCCAGATTAAGTCAGCGCTTGAGCTGAATGCAAGTCAGACTCATGGCCGCAGTTTCCTGTATTTGCAAAGAAAAGCAAGCAATACAGCTGAATTTCCAGATGCCTTGACATTGTTTCAGCTCAGCGGAGCAGCTGGGCAGTATGACATTGACTGGAACAGTCTGGAGAATGCGCTGAAAACCCGGCAGATTTTTCCGCTGCAGAAATGGCAGGGCTGCGGTGAGCTTTCAATCAGGCTGAGCAATGCGGCTGAAACTTAAACTTCGGCAATAAAAAAGCGCCTTGCGGCGCTTGTTTCAGTTTGGCGCAAATTACTGCGCCTGAATCCACTGGTCAGCGCGGTCACGCGCCTGGCGGATCTGGTCTTGCGTCAGGTTGGCGGCCAAAGCGGTTTTCTTGCCTTCAGACAGGGTAATCACTTTATTGTCGAGCATGCCGTCACGGGTTGACAGCTCATACCACTGGTATGCGCCGACATAGTTTTTCTTCTGCTCTTCCATCATCGCCAGGTTAAAGCTGGCGCGGTTGTCGCCGCGGCTGGCCGCTTTCTCAAAATACTGGCGTGCCAGCACAACATCTTTTTTGGTGCCAATGCCGTCAGCCAGCATGCGGCCCACGTTCAGCTGCGCTGCGGAAAGGCCCTGATCGGCAGCGGCTTTAAACCATGCAAAGGCCTGGCGTTCGTCCTTGCCGACATCTTTGCCGTACTGGTATTTTGTCCCAAGGTAGAATTGCGCGCCGGCCTGTCCGGCTTTGGCGGCCTTGGCCAGGCTGTTGATATCCATGACGGAATACTGCGCTGCCTGGCTTGCAACAGAAGGCGCCGGAGCAACATAGTCTGCATGGGTCTGAATGCTGAAAAGCCCGGCAAGCAGCGTCGTGCTTAATAATAGTTTTTTCATAGAGCGCTCACTCGATAAATTGCGACTTCACCAAACAGATTCGGGATATGTTTACTGAGTAAACTGCCTTGCTGATCCCCATTCACGGCAAGCCGGTTAATGATACGGATGCTGTTCTCTGCGCACAGCGCTTCGAAGTCGCGGAAAGTACATAAATGAATATTTGGAGTGTTATACCACATATACGGCAAAGCTTCTGAAACAGGCATCATTCCCTTTAAGGCCAGGAAAGAGCGGGTCTTCCAATGCGCAAAGTTCGGAAATGTAATAATCGCCTGCTTGCCTACGCGCACCATGTCGCGCAGTAGGGCATCGGGCGCGTCTACCGCCTGCAGCGCTTGCGCCATCACCACATAGTCAAAAGACTGGTCGGCGAAACGGCTTAAACCCAAATTCAAGTCCTGCTGAATAATATTTAACCCGCGGCTGACCGCAATTGCAATCTTTTCCTGATCAATTTCCAAGCCGTAGGCGCGGATATTGTGCTTTTTGCTCATATGCGCCAGCAGTTCGCCGTCGCCGCAGCCTAAGTCCAGCACCTTGGAATCCGGCTTAATCCATGTTTCAGCTAGCTGATGATCGATACGCATTACACAGCCTCCGCAGATGTCGCTTTCAGGTGCTCTTCGCCGCCTAAAAATGCGCGTAATGTTTTGACATATAAAGGAATAGGGAAGAGGAACGAATCATGCC
Organism: Acinetobacter sp. WCHAc010034; assembly: GCF_001696615.3. Classification (NCBI taxonomy): domain Bacteria; kingdom Pseudomonadati; phylum Pseudomonadota; class Gammaproteobacteria; order Moraxellales; family Moraxellaceae; genus Acinetobacter; species Acinetobacter sp. WCHAc010034. The sequence goes on from NZ_CP032279.1 coordinate 2,421,990, forward strand.
CCTGTTCCGCGTCAATGTCCAGATAGCTGACCGGCTTATGGCTGCTGATCAGGGCGTCGACAATCTCCTGAGAGCGCTGCGGGCTGAAGCGCCAGTCGGTGGTAAATGAAACCACCAAGAACTGGCATTTTGTATTTTCCATCGCTTTTTTCAATGACAGCTCATACTCGCGAGACGGGTCAAAGTAGTCCAAAGCTTTGGTCATAATCAAATAGGTATTGGCGTCAAAATTCCGGCTGAACTGCTCGCCCTGATAGCGCAGGTAGCTTTCGACCTGAAATTCCACATCAAAGCCGTACATGAACTTGCCGGATTTCAGGTCGCGGCCGAATTTCTGCTTCATGGCTTCTTCGGACAGGTAGGTGATGTGGCCGACCATGCGCGCCAGAATCAGCCCGCGCTTCGGATAGCTGTCATTTTCCAGATAGCGCCCATTGTGGAAGTCCGGATCGGACAGGATTGACTGGCGCGCTACTTCGTTGAAGGCGATATTCTGCGCCGAGAGTTTCGGCGCGCTGGCGATAATCACGCATTTCTGCAGGCGATCAGGATAATCCACCGACCACTGCAGCGCCTGCATGCCGCCCAAAGAGCCGCCGATCACCGCATACCACTGCGCAATGCCCATGCGGTCAGACAGCATGGCTTGGGTTTTGACCCAGTCGCGCACGGTGACCAGCGGGAAATCCGGACCGTAGGGGCGGTTGTCATTTTCAGGGTTGGGCGATGTCGGGCCGGTTGAACCGCTGCAGCCGCCGATATTATTCAGGGAAACCACAAAGAATTTAGAGGTGTCAATCGCCTTGCCCGGGCCTATGCAGGCGTCCCACCAGCCGGGTTTCTTGTCATCCTGATGATGGTAGCCAGCTGCGTGATGATGTCCGGAGAGGGCATGGCAGATCAGGATGGCATTCGACTTATCGGCATTCAGCTCGCCGTAAGTTTCCACCATGAGTTCAAAGCGCGGAAGGATCCGGTCGCATTCGAGCGCTAGCGGCTCTTCAAAAGAAAACTTTTGCGGGGCAGCTAAGCCCACTGAATCAGCTGGAAAAGACACAGGAAATATTCGCCTTAACTCTTTGGGATCAATAAATAAAAGGATACCACTTGTGGGTATCCTTCTAAAGTCATTTTCATGCTATGAATTATTGCTAATTCTTATACTGCGGCTGCAATCACCTGCTCGGTGCTGAGCACGCCCTGCTCAATCAGGCGGTTGGTGCTGGCAATAATCGCCTCAATTGAAGAGGTCACAATGTTGTCATGCACGCCGGCGCCGAATGCGGATTTGCCTGTGCCTTTGACCTGCAGCTCAATCAGCGCCAATGCTTTGGCATGCGCGCCGGAACTGATGCCGCGCTCTTCATAGTTCAGGACATCAATCGGCAGCTGCAGGGCATTCAGGATGGCGGAAATCGGGCCGTTGCCTTCGCCGCGCAAACGCTGGATTTCGCCGTTGACTTGAATATCCAGCTCAATCACCTGATTGCCGTTTTCATCGGAAAGGCGGTAATTCTGCGCTGAATAGTGCGCATCTTTGGCGGCTACATAGGTTTCCTTGAACAGTTTCCAGATTTCCTGCGCGGAAATTTCAGTGCCTTGCTCATCGGTGCGCTGCTGCACCACTTGGGAAAATTCAATCTGCAGGCGGCGCGGCAGTACAACGTTGTAGTTGGATTCCAGCAAATAGGTAATTCCGCCTTTGCCGGACTGCGAATTGACGCGGATCACGGCGTCATAGTCGCGGCCCAAGTCTTTCGGGTCAATCGGCAAGTACGGCATGTCCCAGATTTCCTGATTTTTCTGGAACTCAAAGCCTTTTTTGATCGCATCCTGATGCGAGCCGGAGAATGCGGTGAACACCAGGTCGCCGGCATAAGGATGGCGCGGGTGCACCGGCAAGCCTGTGCATTCTTCAACGGTGGCGATAATTTCGTTAATGTTGGAGAAGTCCAGATTTGGCGCAACGCCCTGAGTGTACATATTCAAGGCGATGGCCGCTACATCCACGTTGCCGGTGCGCTCGCCGTTGCCGAAGACGCAGCCTTCCACGCGGTCAGCGCCGGCCATGATCGCCAATTCAGAAGCCGCGATGCCGCAGCCGCGGTCATTGTGGCAGTGCACGGAAATAATCACGCCGTCACGGCGCGCAATGTTGCGGTGCATCCATTCAATCTGGTCGGCATATACATTCGGGCCCGAAACTTCGACTGTGGCAGGCAAGTTCAAAATGACTTTGTTTTCCGGAGAGGCTTCCCAGATTTCAGTCACCGCGTCGCAGACATCTTTCGCCACTTCCAGTTCGGTTGCGGTGAAGCATTCCGGGCTGTACTGGAAGATCCATTCAGTTTCAGGGCTTTTGGCTGCGTATTCTTTGACTTTTTCAGCCGCATTGATGGCCAGTTGCTTTGCGCCGGCGATATCCACATTCAAGACTTTTTGGCGGAAAGTCGGTGAATTTGAGTTGTAGATGTGCACGATAGCGCGCTTCGCGCCCTGCAAAGACTCAAAGGTGCGCTGAATCAAGTGGTCGCGCGCCTGCACCAGAACTTCAATATAGACGTCATCCGGGATATGATTTTCTTCAATCAATTTGCGGGTGAAGTCAAAGTCAATCTGCGATGCGGAAGGGAAGCCGATTTCAATATGCTTGAAGCCGATTTTCACCAGCATCTGGAACATCTTGAATTTCTGCTCCATGTTCATCGGCTCAAAAATCGCCTGGTTGCCGTCACGAAGGTCGGTGCTCATCCAGATTGGCGCTTGGGTAATTTCGTTATTTGGCCACTGGCGGTCAGGTAAGTCGACGCGCTGGTACATGCGGCGGTATTTTTTGCTTGGATCAGCCAACATCATGAGGGAACTCCTTGTGCAGCGCTGCCTGCTCGGGTCTTGGATAAAGGCAAGCGCGCTGCTGATATAGATTGTGTCTATTGTATCAATTTACAAGCATCTATCCGGAGGCCTTAGTCTAAAGCATTAAAAACCTTGATGGATTTTAGATGCCTGGCTGTACCGCAGGTCTTGCAAATCTATAACTGAATCTTAATGCACTTATTCCGGAAATATTTTCCTATTTTTGCGCCGGCTTTTTGATTGGGGAAAATCTTTTCCTGCAATTTGCCTATTTTTGAAAAATATATTCTTCTGTGATGTCATTCAGCGCAGCAGTTCCCATTAATGCCATGGTTATCTCAAATTCTTCTTTCAGGATTTTAACCACATGCGCCACCCCTAAAGCGCCTGCGCAGGCCAGGCCGTAAATATACGGGCGGCCGATCAGAACCGCGGATGCGCCAAGGGCGATGGCTTTAAAGACATCGGAACCGCGCCGGACGCCGCCGTCATACAGCAGCGGAAAATCCGCCGGCACGGCTTTCCTGATCAGCTGCAGCGCAGTCAGCGGGGGAATGCCGGTGTCCAGAACCCGGCCGCCGTGATTGGAAACAATCAAGCCCCGCACGCCGTGCTGAATGGCCAGCCGGGCATCCAGCGGATGCAGCACGCCTTTCAGGATCACGGGCAGGGAAGTTTGCTGCGCAATCCAGGCGATGTCGTCCCAGGTTGGCGCAATTTTCATCAGGCCGTTGAAGACCGGATGATCGCCGGCCTTAAGCTCGGGCAGCGGAATATGCGCGGGGGTATGCGGGTGCTGCATGCCGGCCGGCAGCTGGAAAAATACCCGGCGTTCGCGGTCGCGGATGCCGGTATGCGGGGAATCCACGGTAATCACGATGGCTTTAAAGTTCTGCTGTTCGGCCAGCTTCACCAAGGCTAAGGATTTTTCACGCCCGCCTTGCCAGTACAGCTGGAACCATTTGTAAGGGTTTTCCCGCTTCAGCGCGCGCATGTCGGTATTGCTGAAGGTGCTCAAAATCATATTGCTGCCCAGCACTTCGGCCGCCAGCGCCGAAGCCGCTTCGGCTTCAGGATGGAACTGCTGCTGGTGGCCAATCGGCGCCAGAAAGATCGGGTGCGGGAATTTCTGCCCGAAAATTTCGCATTCAGTGCTGCCGTGCGTCAGGTCTTTCAGCATGCGCGGCAGCAGCTGAATGTGCGCAAACTGCGCCAGATTGCTGCGCACGCTGATTTCATCCATAGACCCGCCCTGCAGGTATTGCCAGACCATATCGGGCAGGTGCTTCCGCGCCTGCTGCTCATAATCGGCGATGGTTTGCAGGTGGGGCGGGATCTGGGCCAGCGGCGGCAGCGGGAAGTTCTGGCTCATAGCTCGGCCCACTGGCGCAGCAGGTTATGGTAATGGCTGGTTAAATTCACCGTTTCTTCGCAATCGCCTAATTTCTGGCGCAAATTAATAATAGTCATATCCAGGTTAAACAGCATGGAGCGCTGCCAGTCATCTTTGACCATGCTTTGCACCCAGGTGAAGGCGGCGATGCGCGCGCCTTGCGTCACTGGCTCCACCCGGTGCAGGCTGGTGGCCGGATAGACAACGGCATCGCCGGCATCCAGCTTGACTTCATGCGCGCCATAGGTGTCTTCAATAATCAGCTCGCCGCCGGCGTATTCATCCGGCTCCGACAGGAAAATAGTCATGGATACATCGGTTCTGACGGCTTGGTTTTTGCCCGCCATATAGTGAATGGCGTTGTCCACATGATTGCCGTAGTGGCCGCTGTCCTGATAGCAGTTGAACATCGGCGCCAATATCTCTTTCGGCAGCGCGAATGACTGCATCAGCGGGGCATGCTTGATCTGCTGGCAGACAAACTGGCTGAGCTGCTGATACAGCTCGCTGCCGGCATCAATCTGCAGGTTGTTTTTAATCTGCTGCGCCTGCCCGCCTGCGGTCGATTTCCCGGATAGCCATTGATTGTCCTGCTCCATCGCTTGGCGGATGGACTGGACTTGCTGTTTGGTCAGGAGTTCTGGAATATGCAGGATCATGGCTTAAATACTCGGCGAACAAAAAATGCAGCGCGCTTTAATGCAAAGAAGGTAATGCGCTTAACATAGCACATTACCTTGCTGGGGATTTTTAAAAAACAGCTTAGAATTTATAGTTGAAGGTGAGGGCTGCGGAACGCGGCTGGCCCATTACGAGGCGCGCGCCGCTGTTGTTCAGCGTGCTGATGTATTCCTTATCCGCAAGGTTGTATATATTGAGGTTCAGCGACGCTTTGTCGTTCAGGGTGTAGCCGAGCAGCGCGTCAAAAACCAGATAGCTAGGAATAGCCGGCATGTTGGCCTCTGCGGATGAACCCGGGCTGACGAAGCGCTTCTGCTCATCCATATAGCGCGCGCCCAAGCCTGCTCTGAATCCTGCTACGCTGTAGGTGCTCCACAGCGTGGCAGACCAGTCCGGAGACCAGCGCGCCGAAGTGCTTTCGGTCCAGGTTTTGCTGCTGGTGCTGTAAGTGCGCTGATTTTCCTGTTCAGTGTCCATAAAAGCCACGCCTGCCGATACATTCCATGCGCGGGTGATCTGGCCTACGGCGCCCAGTTCCAGGCCCTTAACCGTGGTTTTTCCTTCAGGAATATACTGCAGGGTAACTGGGTCTTGGGTAATCTGGTTTTCATTTTCAGTATGATAGGCCGCTGCGGTTAAGATCAGCTTGTCTTCATTGAAAGTCCACTTTGTGCCGATTTCATAATGCTGGGTTTCCTGCGGCTTGGCCGAAGGGTCATTGGCGGCGTTTGAGGCGGAATTCGCCACCGTGCTTAAGGCAAAGGCTGCGCCCGGCGGGGTAAGGGACTTTGCATAAGACGCGTAGACGCTGCTGGCGCTGGTCGGCTTGAATACGCTGCCCAGCTTCCAGCTGACTAAAGTGCCGTTCGTGCCCAGGTTGCTCGGGGTTTTGGTCACGGCCAAAGTTGCGGAATCGGTTGCAATGGCGAGCGCATCCGCTTCGGTATCGTAATAGTCAACGCGCACGCCGCCGTTCAGCTGGAAGCGTTCGCCAAATTTGAGCGTGTCAAATAAATAGGCGGCTGCGGTATCTGTTTTGCCGTTTGCATAGGCCCCGGTAGGCGCTAGGCCAGGCATCGCTTGATAAGGGTCCGGAGCATATAGATTGGCGGATGGAACTGCCGGGGCGGCTTGTCCGGGAGCCTGTATATGCAGGGTCTTGTTAAACTGCTCTTCCCGCAGAAGCTCCAGGCCGGCGACAATATCATGCTCGACAAAGCCGGTTTTTGCATTGATGTTGAGCGTGGTTTGGTTGGCCAGAATTTTATTTTCCTGCTCTACACCCTGACGCGTGCGCACCACTGACCATGAATTCGGATCTTTAGGCGCAGCCAGATTGCTGATGACCAATGCATTGACGCCTGTCAGCGCGCGCTCCATTTCAGTTTTGCCGAATCTGGAAATATTGGTCAGTTTGACATTCCTGCTCAGGTCGCTTTCAACTTTTGCCGTGAACAGGTTTGCATCAACATCTTCATGGTCATTAATATTGCCGTAAAAATTTTCGCGGTTTACCGGTTCGGCAGCGTTGACTGCGGTGTTAATGATGTCGCGCTGCGCCTGCGTCAGCTTGGCATCGGTATTGTTGTAATAAAAGCCTTTCATGCCGATGGTCGGAATGCCGCCGTCAGGAATATTGCGCTGGCGCACATGCTGCGAATACAGGTAAAAGCGCGTATCGCTGTCCAGGCCGAATGCAATTGAAGGGGCGACGGCATAGCTGTTATTTTCGACATAATCACGGCCGTCTACACCGCCTTCCTGGCCCATCACGTTTAAGCGGACTGCAGTTCCTGCAGACAGCGCCTGATTGATGTCTGCGGTCAGGCGCGCATGTTCTGCGGTGTTGTAGGTGGCGGAAACTTCCTGGCTGCTCTCTGAATGCGGCAGCTTGCTGACCAGATTGATGTAGCCGCCCGCGCCGCCGCGGCCCGCTTCTGCGCCGGAAGGGCCTTTGACCACTTCAACCTGCTCCAGATTGAAAATGTCGCGGCTGATGGCGCCGATATCGCGGATGCCGTCAAGGTAAATTGAATTTTTCGTGTCAAAGCCGCGCATCTGGAAAGAATCTCCAGCGCTGGTGTTGCCGTTTTCACCCAATTGCAGGGTAATTCCCGGGGTATTGCGCAGCGCCTCGGTTAAAGAGGTGGCGCCTTGTTCTTTTAATAATTCTTTTTTAATCACCGAAATGGTTTGCGGCGTATCGGCCAAGGGCTGAGTGTATTTTGCTGAACTGACCTTGTCTGCTTTATATTTATTTTCGGCTTCAGACTTGACAGTAATTGTCGGTAATTGCGTTGCCTGCTGCTCAGTGTCGGCTGCCTGGGCGGCCAGCGGCAGCGCGGCGGCCAATGCAACAATTGAAGCTGTTCTGCTGTGTTTGCGGCTTTTGATCTGTGCCATGTCGAAGTCCTGAAGTCGTTAGGAGGGAACAATTGCTGCTTCGATGTTCACAACTCCATGAAGCGGCAATGGATTAATTGTTATGGCTTGTAACAATTGATGCGAATTCTATTGATAATAATTATCGTTAACAATACTGAAATTATTCATTTCTGGTCTTTTATTGCAGGAAATATTGTTTAATTAAAGTTAATTGATTTGGAAAAACTATTAAAAAATCAGCAGAAAATGGCTGTTTATTCAGTTTTTTTACTTAAAGGTATAATTTTGAGGCGTCCGGAAGCGCGCTGGCGCTGCTGTTCGCCGGAATGCGCAGGGGCGGGCGCTGCATTTTACTTTTCTGCTGCCCTGCTGCACGGTTCAGCTTCAGGGCTGCTGAGGCTAAGAGTATTTGGGCGATGGAAAATTGCGGTATCCATATGCAAAACTCTAACCTTTGCCGTGGCCTTGATAAAAAATAGCCTCTATCCAGAGGCTATTTTTCAGATTAAATCCTATACATTGAATACAGGATTTAAGCGCAGAACTCAGTATTTGAAGTTTACAGACAATACTGCGCTGCGGCCTTCAGCTTCAGTGGCATAGTGAGATGCATAGGCTTTAGTGAAGTAGCGTTCATCAGACAGGTTGTTGACGTTCAGTTGCAGATCAACATTTTTGTTGACGTTGTAGCGCGCCATTGCGTCATAGCGGACATAGCCCGGAACGTATTTAGTATTGGCTAAATCTCCATAGACTTTGTCCATTGCTACTGCGCCAGCGCCAAGCTGCAATTGTGGAAGCACTTGGTAAGTAGTCCAAAGCGTTGCGCTGTTTTTCGGCACGTTAGGCATGGCGTTGCCGTTGAAAACTGTTTGATCGGTGCATGTTGCGCCGCGGCAGCTTACGCCGTTTTTAGTCGCTTCACTGTCTAAATAGGTATAGCCTGCTGAGATGCCCCATTTGTCAGTAATCTTGCCGTTTAAGCCTAATTCAAGGCCATTCACTTTGCTTTCACCAATATTGCTGTAAGTCGTTGGCGTTAATTGAATGCGGGCATTTTGCTTTTCTGTACGGAAAATGGCGGCGGTTAAATTCAAGCGGTCGCTCAGCAGATCCCATTTGGTGCCAATTTCAAAGGTGCGGCTTTCTTCCGGGTCTAAATTGCTGTAAGCAGCGCCAATGCCTTCAGAACCGTCACCGGCATCTACACCCACTGGGTTTGCTGAGGTAGCATAGCTGGCATAGATTGAGCCGTTTTCTGCCGGTTTAAACGTGACGCCTGCCTGATAAGTGAAAAAGTCTGTATCACTTTCAGCTTTTACTTTATCGCCGGCTTTTGCAGTAGGCGCAGCTGTTGCTGAACCTAAAACTGCACTGTTGCGAGCGCCATAAGTCATCGTCTGTTCTGTATCAAACTTATCCCAGCGCAGGCCCAAGTCTAAGATCCATTGCGGGCTGAATTCAATGCTGTCCAGGAAGTAAACAGAAGTGGACTTTGTTTGCGTATTGTATTGGTCAGCGCCATCTGTACTGATTGAACCGTTCCATGGCCCGCGGTTTGGATTCTGTACAGAGGTACACCAGCCTGAAGCAATATCGGCCGGCTTGCATGCGCTGGATGCACTGCCTGTAGTATCTAAACCATCAATGATGTATTGCGTGCGGTCAGTTTCCTGATCTGAATATTCCGCACCCAAGTTGAAACTGTGCTTTAAGTTGCCGGTGTTGAATTTACCTGTTAAAGCCAGCTGGTCAGTAAAGGTTTCGGTATCAGCCACGCGGGAGTTGACACGAGCCCAAACACTTCCTGTTAGTGCGCCTGTGGTTTTGTCATAGATGTTGCCTTTGGAATCATCCGGGTTGGTCCAGAGGTAATCATTTTTCGAGTTGTTGTAAACTGCAGTATTAGAAATCGTCAGATTATCAGTTAAGTCATGCTCTAACTTAATTGTGCCGATCTGGTTTTCCTGTTTTTGGAAATCGCGGTCTTTCCAGCCGTAATAGACACCCTGTTTTACATCAATCGGCTTGCCGTTGCCATTTAAATGAGTAAAGTCTTTAGTAGGGTCAGCATTTTTGGAAAAAGGATTATTGTATGGAACACCGGAATCTGGTGTATCGTCAGACTTCAGGTAGTAATAGCTTAATGTTGCGCGGGTTGGAGTATCCAAGCCGAAAGTAATGCTTGGTGCAATGCCGGCGCGCGCGTATTCGGCGCCATCAGCTTGGCCGGCTTTTTCATTCTTATGCCCCAGCACAGCGACACGGGCAGCAATGCCGTTGCCGAAATCTTTGTTGCCGTCCAAGGTAATGCGCTGGTAATTGTCTGTGCCTGCGCCAACCGAGCCTTCTAAAAAGTCGCCTTTTTTAGCCACTTTGGAAATCATGTTGATGCTGCCGCCGGTTGTTCCTGCGCCGCCCATTGCGGAAGCGGAACCTTTGGTCACTTCAACCTGTTCCACCGCGAACATTTCACGGTTTTGCGATGTCACATTGCGCACGCCATCGATATACATTGAGCTTTCAGAGTTGTAGCCGCGGATAAATGGACGGTCGCCGTTCGGGTTGCCGCCTTCACCGGCGCCCAGAGTAATGCCGGGAACGGTACGCAGGGCATCGCTTAAAGTCGTTACTTGCGTGTCTTCAATCAGCTGCTTGGAAATAACAGACACAGATTTTGGCGTATCCAATAACGGCGCAACAAACTTGGCATTTGCAGATTTATCAACTTTTAAGCTTTGCTGTTCTGCTGCAACATCCTGATGGATGGTTTTAAGCTGCGTGACTTGGTCTTCAGCAAATGCATTGACTGCAATCATTGAAAGGGAAGAAGCAATTGCAGAGGATACAATTTTCTTGCGTGTTTTGATGAAGGCCATTTCAAACCTGAGAATGTGTTGTGAATTTGTATGCGAATAATAATAATTCTTATTTTTTATTACATCTGTATTTTATTGCAATTGCCGATTTTAAAATAAATAAAAAGAGAAAATATGAATGTAACTGTATAACATTTCTTATGTATGGTTATGTTTTTTTTATATATTGATAAAATTAAGAATAACTTAATGTTTGATTGGGATTATTAATTTAATGCTTTAGCCGCAGTAAATATGAAGTTTTGATGGATAAGCTGTTCTTTCTGCGGCAACAGTTCAGCGCGGCAGGGAAACCCTGCCGGAGCAGGGTTTCTTCTAACGGCTTGTCAATTAAAAATTATATGAGATTGATAGCCAGTAGTTGCGGTCTGGAATGTAGGTGCCAGCGGAAGAACTCGTTGTTTTTGTATACAGGAATGCATTCGTTGGCGTGCCGTTAGTTGCTGTAAAGGTTTTATATTCGCCAAAATCTTTGTTCAGCAAATTATTGACGCGGGCAGTAAGCTGAACTTGGTCGTTGACTTGGTAAGATGCACCAAGATTGAATAATTCATAGCCTTTTAGCTCATTGCCTGTTACCGCTACTTCGCGTTCAGTGTCTGTACTGTCGTGAGGGTCTGTAAAGCGGGTCCGCTTAGATTTGTATTCCGCTTCTAGCCATGTTGTGAATTGATCATTCACAGCCCAAGTCGTTGTTAAGTTGGCGGCATGGCGTGGCGTATTTTCAATTGACTGGCCTTTTTTCTTGCCTTTGGTAATCTCTGATTCTAGCCATGTATATCCAGCTTTCAGGGACACACTTGGAGAAATGTCATATTTTGATGAAAGTTCTACACCGTAGCTTTCTGCTTCATCCGCATTGCCGCTAAACGTAAAGTTCTGCTGTGTTGAAAAGTTGCCTACAGTCATGCAGTTTGCTGCTGGGGCTTGTCCCGCAGGGCGGTCTTGCCATAAGCAGTTTTCATACGATGTAACACCGCTGGTGATAAGGTCGGTGAATTCTGTATAAAAGGCAGTTGCTGTAACTGAGAAATTATTCAAGTTGTCAAAAATAAAGCCCAGTTCATAGTTGGTCGTCTTTTCCGGTTTTAAATCGGGATTTCCAAGCGTAACGTTTTTCCCTTGATTGCTGAAACCATTAATCCCTGAATGCAGGTCATTTGCAGTTGGCACTTTATAGCCGGTGCTGACCCCGCCTTTTAAAGTCAAATTATCGTTTGTATTCCATACTAAGTAGGCGCGCGGGGTGAAGTGGCCGCCAAATGCGCTGTGGTCTTCGTAGCGCCCGCCGAATGAGAATGCTAATGCTTCAGTCAGTTTCCATTCATCTTCTGCAAAGACTGACCATGAATCCTGCTGGAATTTGTTGCCCTGACCGGCAGCGCCATCAATCGTTTCATTATCTTTGAATTCTAAGCCGCTGGTGATTTTATGATTTTGAATTGTGCTGACAAGGCGGCTGTCGATTGTAAGATCAGTGTTTTTCAGTTGGCGTGCAGGTGTGCCGTCAGAAAAATAGTTCATGCTGGGCGCATTTCCGATAGGCAGGCGCCGGCCTTCTTGCTCAGTTGTCACTTGGCTGGCGAACGTGGTCCATTGCCCTAACGCAGTGTCCACATCAAGGCCGGCGCTGAGGCGTTCGCGGATGAATTTGAGTTCGTCCGCATAGCTGCCAATATTGGCGATGCCTCCATTGCGGTTGTAGTCATACAGTTCACCTAGGCGGGCATCTGAGTTGTCATAGCGCTGTTCAGCATGGTCATAATCAATCCATGCGCTGGCTGCATCATTGATTTGATAGCTGAGCTTGGTTCCTACAGAGTAATTGTTGGCTTCTACTGTACGCGGGTCGCGGCCCTGGCGGCTCTGTTCGATAGATTTTGCCGGCGCAGCTAAGCGTGCAGAGTTGGCGCGCTGATAAAAATCGCCACGCAATTGCAGTCCGAGAACATCTTGAATCAGCGGGCCATTAACGACAGCGCTAGTTTTCCAGCTGTCGCCAATATTACGGTTTTCTTGTACAGTGCGGTCTACAGAAAGATTTCCTGACCAGCTGTCTCCAACTTTTTTGGTAATAATATTGATGACGCCGCCCATAGCGTCTGAGCCATACAGTGTTGACATTGGGCCTTTAATTACTTCAATGCGCTCAATTGAGGCCAGTGGCGGTAAAAAGCTGCTCGAAAATTCCCCAAAACCATTCGGGCTGATTGTGCCGGAAGTATTCTGACGCTGACCATCAATTAAGATTAATGTGTAATCTTGACCGAGACCGCGCATTTGAATGTTTAATCCGCCTGTTTTACCTTGACCATTGCGGACATCCACACCAGGTACATCTGTTAGAGCATCAGCAATGCTGGTCACGCCTTTTTTCTGCAATTCTTCTGCGGTAATTACGCTGATGGATGCCGGCGCATCTGTAATTTTCTGTTCATATCCAGCTGCTGAAACCACAATCGTGGAAAGCTGCTGCGCCTGATTAGGAGCTGTTTCCGTACTCGCGATAAGGGATGGCGCTGCAAATGCCCCAAGCAAGGCAGCGTACAAAGGATGAGGGTTGAACTTACTCATAAAAGAATTCCAAAGTGGACGAGATAAACAAGAAGGGGTAAACAGTTGAAAATGAAAATAAATTTAAAAATTGCATAAATAGTAATGATAAAACTTATCATTTGCAATAAAAAACAAACAAAAGCTGTAAAAATAGAATTGATTATGAATTCAGGCCCATGCCCGCCAGCAGGAAAAAAACAAGAGGAAAAAGAGGTGCTATAATGCTATTTTTGTATATCTTTAAATGTTGTCATATAATATGGCACTTTTTTTAAAACTGTTATTAACACAATATCGAGGAAGCCATGCAAGTTACTTCTGAAGCGGTTTCGGGCGTTGCCCGTCGTTTAAATGTATCTGTACCGACGAGCCGTATTAACGAGCAATTTGAAGCCCGTTTGAAACGCACTGCCAAAACTGCGAAGATCAACGGCTTCCGTCCAGGTAAAGTGCCTGTAAACGTAGTTCGCCGCGAATACGGCGCCGGCATTTATCAGGAAGTTGTCAACGACATCATCCGCGACACAGTTTTTGAAGCGATCCAGCAGGAAAAAATCAATGCTGTAGGCATGCCGAACATTGAAAAAACTGAAATGAAAGATGACGCTTTGGTTTATGAAGCCACTGTAGAAGTTTATCCGGAAGTTGAAGTTAAATTCGAAGGCCTGGAAGTTGAACGCAAAGCGTCTGAAGTGAACGACAAAGACGTAGAGAAGATGATTGAAAATCTTCAAAAGCAGCGCGCTTCTTGGGCTGAAACCAAAGGCATGGCGAAAAAAGACATGCAGGTTACTTTCGACTTCGAAGGCTCAATTGACGGCGAAAAATTCGAAGGCGGTTCTGCAGAAGACTTTAAGCTTGTTTTAGGTTCTGGCCGCATGATCCCTGGCTTCGAAGACGGCATCGTCGGCATGAAGAAAGGCGAAGAGAAAGTTATCGATGTAACTTTCCCTGAAGACTATCAGGCTGAAAACTTGGCTGGCAAAACAGCGCAGTTCAAAATCACGGTTAAGCTTGTTGAAAAGCAAAAGCTTCCAGAAATTGATGCTGAATTCCTGAAAGTATTCGGCTTGACTGAAGAAGAAGGCATTGAAAAGCTGAAAGCTGACGTTCGCAAAAACATGGAACGCGAAGTGAAAAATGGCCTGCGCAACCAAGTGAAAGGCGCAGCTTTTGACGCGCTGGCAGCGGCGAACGAAGTTGAACTTCCAGAAGCTATGCTTGCTCAGGAAATTGACCGTCAGCGCCAGCAAATGATCCAGCAGTTCACGCAGCAGTTCGGTGCTCAAGGCGCTAAAGCGTTTGACAGCAGCATGCTTCCAGACGACCTGTTCAAAGAGCAGGCTGAAAAATCAGTTAAGCTGGGCGTACTGGTCAGCAAAGTACTGGCTGACGCCAAGCTTGAAGTAGATCAGGCGCGTGTTGACGCTTACATCGAAGAAATGGCGTCTTCTTACGAAGACCCTAAAGAAGTAATTGAATACTTCAACAACGACAAGCAGCAGCGCGCTCAAATCGAATCCGTAATTTTAGAAGACCAAGTTGTAGACCACATCTTAGCTTCTGCAAAAGTTACTGATACTTCAGTAAGCTATGAAGACTTACTGAAAGAGCAGCAAGCCCGTCAGCAAGGCTGATCTTCAGCTCAGTGAAAAAAGGCGCGTTAAGCGCCTTTTTTTATCGGCGCAGCCGGGCCATAAACTGGCCCGAATCCACACAGCTTATGCAAAAAATATCTGCTATTTAATTGGGAATCTTTTGCAATTTCGTCAAATATCCCTCATATTGTGAATATGGGTTGAGTCACAAAAAATTTAGGAATAAATAAGCGTATGTATGTTCCAACAATTGAAAACGCACTAGTGCCAATGGTGGTTGAGCAGTCTTCTCGCGGCGAGCGTTCTTTTGATATTTATTCACGCCTTTTGCGTGAACGCGTAATTTTCTTGACCGGCGAAGTAGAAGACAACATGGCGAACTTAATTGTCGCGCAAATGCTGTTTTTAGAAGCCGAAAACCCAGATAAAGATATTCATTTGTATATCAATTCACCGGGCGGCTCGGTGACTGCAGGCATGGCGATTTACGACACCATGCAGTTCATCAAGCCCGACGTAGTGACTTACTGCATGGGTCAGGCGGCGTCCATGGGCGCGTTCCTGCTGAACGCCGGAGCCAAGGGCAAGCGCTATTGCCTGGAAAATGCCCGCGTCATGATCCACCAGCCTTTGGGCGGTTTCCGCGGCCAGGCATCGGATATTGAAATCCATGCGCGCGAAATCCTGTTTATTAAAGAGCGCCTGAACCGCCTGATGGCGGAGCACAGCGGCCAAGACTATGAACGTCTGGCAAAAGATACTGACCGCGACAACTTTATGACTGCGCAGCAGGCGAAAGAATACGGTCTTGTGGACGAAGTTTTATCTAAGCGTCCCTAAGTTTTAAAGATTAGTTTATTGGAGTGAATATGTCCGAACATCCTCAAGGACAAAAGCATTGTTCATTTTGCGGTAAAACGCAGTCTGAAGTCGGGAAACTGATTGCAGGCGAGGACGCGTACATCTGTAATGAATGCGTGGACGTATGCCTGGATTTGGTGCAGACCAGTCAGCAGGTTGAATCCGGCGACTGGGCATCCCGCCCGCTGCCGAAGCCTCACGAAATCCGCGCAGCGCTGGACCAGTATGTCATTGGCCAAGATGTCGCGAAAAAAACCTTATCTGTAGCGGTTTATAACCATTACAAGCGCTTGAAAGTGACCACCAGCGGCAAAAAGCCGGAAGACGGTGTGGAAATTTCAAAAAGCAACATCATGCTGGTTGGCCCGACCGGTTCGGGCAAAACCCTGCTGGCGCAAACCCTTGCGCGCCTTTTGGATGTGCCGTTCGCCATGGCGGATGCGACAACTCTAACTGAAGCGGGCTATGTCGGCGAAGACGTAGAGAACATTGTTCAGAAGCTGCTGCAGAAAGCCGATTACGATGTAGAGAAAGCGCAAAAAGGCATTATCTACATTGATGAAATTGACAAGATTACCCGCAAATCTGAAAACCCGTCGATTACCCGCGATGTGTCGGGCGAAGGCGTGCAGCAGGCCCTGCTGAAAATGATTGAAGGCACGGTTGCCTCGATTCCGCCGCAGGGCGGGCGCAAGCATCCGCAGCAGGAATTCATTCAGATTGACACCTCAAATATCCTGTTCATCTGCGGCGGCGCATTCTCCGGCCTGGAGAAAATTGTGCAGCAGCGTCAGGAAAAAGGCGGCATCGGCTTTACCGCCGAAGTGCGCAAGAAAGATGAAAGCAAGAAGCTGTCTGACCTGTTCCGTCAGGTTGAAGCCACCGATCTGGTGAAATTCGGCTTGATTCCGGAGTTCATTGGCCGCTTGCCGGTGATTGCGACCTTGGATGAGCTGGATGAAGAAGCGTTGATGCAGATTCTGACCGAGCCTAAGAATGCCTTGACCCGCCAGTACCAGTACCTGTTCGGCATGGAAAATGTGGATCTGGTGTTTGAGCCGGGCGCGCTGCGCGCAGTGGCGAAAAAGGCGCTGGACCGGAATACCGGCGCGCGCGGCTTGCGTTCAATTCTGGAAAATTCTCTGCTGGAAACCATGTATGATTTGCCGAGCCGCACCGATGTCGGCACGGTGGTGGTGACCGAAGCTGTGATTAACGGCGAGGCGAAGCCTGAATTTCAGCCGGAGCGCCAGCCTCAGGAAAAAAAGGATGATGATGCGCCGAAAGCGGATTTGAAAGTGATCAACTCCAAGTCCGCATAAGCCGGCGCTGTTCGTCAGAAACGCGCGCAAATCCAGAGTTTGCGCGCGTTTTTTTATTTAAAAAAAGCAGGCTGAATGCTAATCTCAGCAGGATGGCTTGGATGGCCATCCGTTAAAACTTAAAACAATCAATGAAAATAAGAAAATACGCAGTGAGGGATGATCATGCGCGGTGCATATATTTTACTGCTCAGCAGCGCAGCGCTGCTGGGCTGCCATGGAAAATCCGTAATTGAGCAGGAGCCGCAGCTGGCTTCGACTTTAAAAGATGTCAATTTTGCGCATGAGCCGGGCATCATGGAGCAGTACCGCATAGGCGTGTTCACCATTGGCGGCTGGGTCAACCAAACGCAGGGCAATTATTTCCAGCCGGTGAAGCCGCAGCATGACCAGGCGGCCGTGGTGTATCTGTACCGACCGGACAGCAAATGGAACCGTCAGGAAATTGTCGCCAGCAGCCTGTTTTTAAACAGCGAGCGCATTCCCAGCCTGCTGAACAACCATTATTACTGGGTGGAGCTGCCTGCCGGGCAGTACCGCCTTTCCAGCAGCCGGCCTTTGGGCATTAACCATTTTCAGAAGCCGAAATATCTGGATTTCACCGTGGAGGCAGGGCAGTCCTACTTTATCAAGTATGATGAGGAAAACCTCAGCGCGCGCCGCGCGGTTTCTGGCCCGCTGATGCTGATGCCGGACAGCCTGGGCAAAAATGAAATTGCCTTTACCCGGCTGAAGTCTTCCAGCTTCAATTTTGTCGCAGAGAATCAGCAGACGGGCAAGATGCGCAAAAGCGCGCAGAAAATCAAGCGGTCAGAGTATGACCCCGCCGCGGATGTGCAGCTGACCAAGCCGTTTAAGCCGTGGGACCCGCGGACCTGGTAGCCCGGCTATTGGGCGCTGTCCGCCTGCAGCAATGGCTTCAGGATTTTCTCAATTTTCCGGTTCATTTCCCGCTGCACAGCGGGATCCTGCATCAGCTGCGCCGACATGGTGATGCTGTTGCGCATGATTTCACTCATCATTTTGCTGCTTTTCTTATTGATGGACTGGCCAAGGGGCGTTTCCAGAAATTGAATATTGGCCAAGACTTCTTCTTCGCTAAACGTCTGCATATAGACAGCCTTGATCATCTGCATAAACTTAGGGTCTGAAATCAGCTGATTGCTGAATGACCCCATGACCTCCGCAATCTGTCTGGCGGCTTTCTGCTGCTCGGCGTTCAGGGCCGGTGTTTTGAAGATGTTTTTAAGCATTTCTTCCGCCTGAAGGTCATATACCGGGCGCATATCCTGCTGGGACTGCGCCAGAGCGCCGCGAATGTCGCTGAGCTTGAGGGCTTTTTCTACCGATGCTTCGGTCGCGGGTTTTGCAAAAGAAGCTGCGCTGAGGGCAGATAAGGTGATAGCGTAAAGGATGTGATTTAAATTTTTCATTATATTGCCAGTAGCGGTTAATTCAGGAAGATGAAAGCGCGGGCAAAAAAACACCCTTAACATGACCTTAGCATGTTAAGGGTGCGGAAAAACAGCAGAACTTATGGCTTAGCCGGCAGCAGCGTCAAGCACTGGAATTTTGCCAATCTTCGCCTGCCAGATTTTCGGCGCTGTGGCGTGAATGGAAGTGCCGTTGACATCTACAGCGACAGATACAGGCATGTCCTGCACGTTGAATTTGTAGATCGCTTCCATGCCCAGGTCAGCAAATGCCACCACTTCCGCTTCGCGGATGGCCTTAGACACAAGGTAAGCCGCGCCGCCCACAGCCATCAGGTAAGTGGCTTTGTTGTCTTTGATGGCTTCAACCGCAGCCGGGCCGCGGTCGGCTTTGCCGATCATGCCGTACAGGCCAGTCGCTTCCAGCACTTGACGGGTGAATTTGTCCATGCGGGTTGCGGTTGTCGGGCCGGCAGGGCCAACCACTTCGTCGCCGACCGGGTCGACCGGGCCCACGTAGTAAATGAACTTGCCTTTCAGATCGACCGGAAGCTCTTCGCCGTTATTCAGCATGTCCACCATGCGCTTATGGGCAGCGTCACGGCCGGTATAGATTGTGCCGTTCAGCAGCAGCGTATCGCCCGGCTGCCAGGAATTCATTTCTTCTTGCGTAATGGTATCCAAGTCAACACGCTTAGATGTTGATGAGTCCCAAGTCACTTCCGGATAGTCAGAAAGCTTAGGCGCCTGAATGTGCGCAACGCCCGAACCATCCAGCTGGAAATGCGCGTGGCGGGTAGCGGCGCAGTTCGGAATCATGCCGACTGGCTTGCCTGCCGCGTGGCAAGGGTAGTCTTTGATTTTAATGTCCAGCACTGTGGTTAAGCCGCCAAGGCCTTGCGCGCCAATGCCCAAAGCATTGACTTTTTCGAAGATTTCGATGCGCAGCTCTTCCATTTTGCTTTGCGGGCCGCGGCGCAGCAGCTCGTCCATGTTGATTTCTTCCATGAGCGCTTCTTTGGCAAGCATCATGGCTTTTTCTGCCGTGCCGCCAATGCCGATGCCCAGCATGCCCGGAGGACACCAGCCTGCGCCCATCGTCGGCACAGTTTTCAATACCCAGTCCACAATTGAATCTGAAGGGTTCAGCATGGCCAGTTTAGATTTGTTTTCTGAACCGCCGCCCTTGGCCGCTACAGTGATATCGACTTTATTGCCCGGAACAAGCTTGTGGTAGATCACAGCAGGGGTGTTGTCTTTGGTGTTCTTGCGGCCAAAAGCAGGGTCTGCCAATACAGATGCGCGCAGCACGTTGGTGTTTTCCAAATAGCCTTGGCGCACGCCTTCGTTGATCGCGTCGTCCAAGCTCATGGTTAAATCAAATTTAACATCCATGCCCACTTCAACGAATACGTTGACGATACCTGTATCCTGGCAGATCGGGCGGTGGCCCTCTGCGCACATGCGTGAGTTAATTAAAATCTGCGCGATCGCATCTTTAGCGGCTTTGTTTTCTTCACGGTCATACGCGCGGCTCATCGCTTGGATGAAGTCCTGCGGGTGATAGTAGGAAATGAACTGAAGCGCATCTTTAACCGATGTGATCAAGTCATCTTGCTTGATAATAGTTGTCATACAAATATCTCTTGAGCGGGCTGATAGCTAGCGGGCTAAATTATAAGGCAAAATGCCGAGTTTGTGGGCGTTTTAGAGCGCATGTTGGCTAAAGGTATAAAGGGCGGGAAAATACTGGATAAAAATGAAGCCTGTGGCTGAAAGGCTCAGGCCCGGCATTCAGCTTTTCCCCATCTGCGAGGGCGGATAGCCGAAGCGCTGTTTAAAGCGCCGGCTGAAATGGCTGCTGGAGCTGAAGCCGTATTTGGCGGCAATTTCAGTGATATTGGCCGCTGCGGAGCGCAGGGCCTGATGCGCCAGTTCCAGGCGGCGCTGCATCACATACTGGTGCGGCGCCATCTGCATGGACTGCTTAAACATATGCGCAAAGTGGTATTCGCTCAGCTGCGCCTGCCGGGCCAAGTCAGACAGGGTCAGGCTGAGGTGCAGATGCAGGTCAATCCATTCCAGAAGCTGCTTTAGCACATAGGGCGAAAGCCCGCCTTTTACTATGGGCGCCTGCCAATGGCTGTAGCTGTAATTTTTGATGAGGTGATTCAGCAGCAGGGTGGCGGCCGTGCTCATCTGCAGATGGTTTTCACGGTGCTGCCAAGCGCCGCTTAATAGAAAATTCCGGTAAATCATGGCGATTTGCGGATCAGCGACAAAGCTTTGCGGGTTTAAGGAAATCTGGCCGGGCTCACGGTCCCAAACCTGCTCAGCCACGCGCCGCAGATGCTGCTCAGTATAGTAAAGATGCACAAAAGTCAGCGGGTCGCGCAGGTCCCAGGTCGATTCAAAATCCTGCGGCATCAGGCACATGCGGTCAGGCCCGCCGCCGTTATGCCAGCCGCGCGCGGTTTTCTGATAGCTTTGGTAGCCGCCTTGAATATACAGGCTTAAGGTGTGGTGGTTGCTGCAGACGCTGACGCGGTCCTGATTGTTCTGCCACATGGCGAGCTGCATGCCTGAACCCAGCTCCACCGAGTCCAGCAATTGAGTCTTATGCTGCTGTAATTGATCTAGAATCTGATATTTCATCTGCCGCGCGCAGTGCCAAATAGATGGCTTAGTGTAGGGCTTTCACTAAATATTGTCATCTTGCAGAACAGCGCAAGCCAAAAACCGCAAGCGGGTGACAGCGGCCGCAAGATGGTGCAAGCGCTGCCGCCTGAAACAGCGCAGAATACAGCAAATTCAGTGGGGGTGAATGCAATGAATGCGCTGTTATATGCTGCGGTGGTGGTGATCTGGGGCACAACCTGGATTGCAATCAGCCTGCAGCAGCAAAGCGGAATATCCGCCAGTGTGGCTGTGTTTTGGCGCTTTTTCATTTCCGCGCTTGTGCTGTTCGCCTTTGCGGCGGTGAGCGGGAAACTGCAGAAGCTGAACCGCAAAGACCATCTGTTCTGCATGCTGCAGGCCTGCTGCATCTTCGGCTTCAACTTTGTTTGCTTCTACTCTGCCGTGCAGTATGTCAGCAGCGGACTGGAGGCGGTGATTTTTTCCATGGCGGTGATTTTCAATACAATCAATGCCAAGCTATTCTTTGCGCAGCAAGTCTCCGCGCGCTTTTATCCCGCGGCTCTGCTTGGGCTGCTCGGCATCACCGCGCTGTTCTGGCATGACGTGCTGGGAACGGCTTTAAACCGCAATACCCTCACTGGCATCGCGCTGTGCGTGCTGGGCACTTACGGTTTTTCGCTGGGGAATATGATCAGCGCCCGGCATCAAAGGCAGGGGCTGGATATTTTCAGCACCAATGCTTACGGCATGCTGTACGGCGCCATGCTGATGGCGTTAATTTCAGGGTTCAGGCAGGATGATTTTTTCCCCGGCATGCAGTTCAGCGCAATGGCGGCCTTGCTGTATTTGGCGCTCTTCGGTTCGGTGATCGGGTTTACGGCTTATTTCTATCTGGCCGGGCGGATTGGCGCAGGGAAGGCGGCTTACAGCACCTTGCTGTTTCCTTTGGTGGCCTTGCTGATTTCAACTTTGTGGGAAGGCTATCAGTGGCAGCCCAATGCGGTCATCGGGGTGATTTTAATTCTCTGCGGCAATGCGGTGTTCTTTATCAAAGGCCCGCGGGCGGGCGCGGCCAAGGCTGAAAAAAAGGCCTGAGGAGGAGGTAATGTCAGTCAGTTAAGCATTTTTAATCCTCCCCAACCCTCCTTTTTCAAAGGAGGGAGCGTTTCGAAATTCAATACGGTATTGAATTCAAGGGGGTTCCCCTCTTTTTCAAAGAGGGGTTAGGGGAGATTTATCAATTTGTAACAATGAAGTTGCGCTTAATTGATCAGCATTACTGAGCGGAGGCGGCCTTATAAAGCGCAGGGCAATCAAATTGCTGGAGCATGCCGGTTTGAGCGCAGGCTTAATTTGGCGGTTTTTGCTTTAGTTTTCAGTTTAAAAATTATTATAATCATTGGCTTATATTTATAAGTATATTTCAAGATCAGAGGGTGACATGAAAAAGATATTGGCTGCGTGCAGCCTGCTGCTGGCTTCATCTGCATACGCTGCGGACTGGACGCCGGTGTTTAAGGACTTTGAAAAAAGCTGCTTTGGCGATAATAAAGCGCTGCAGGCGGTAGATAAAAAGCTGATCGACTTTAAGCATACCAAGACTTCCGCCGAAGTGGTGGCGCATAAGGATGCGAAAGCCGGCAATTACGCGCATGTGCCTTTGCCTTACCGCAAGGACATGCAGCCTGCGGTAGCGAAGCCCTTAACAGTGGATGAGGACTTTTATTCAGGCTATACGCAGGTTTATATCGGCTTGAATAATGCAACGGCCTACGGCTTGCCAATTTCCGGATACAGCCGCTATTCCGGCGCGGACAATGGCGTCAGCGGGCGCATTGTCCACTTTAAGCCGATGGCGGCGAAAAGCTTTAATCAGCTGAAAAAAATCCGCTTTCAGGAAGACGAGGAAATGGGCTTTCAGGGGGCAATCACCCGCAATAAAAAGGGCGAAGTTTTTTTAATCTGTGACCAGAGCACCTGAGCAAAAGCAGGCGCTGAAAAAGCCAAGACACCCCGGAAGGTGTCTTGGCTGCGCATCTATCCAAAGCCGGCTTCAGATTTCAATCTGGCTGCCTAACTCAACCACCCGGTTGGTCGGAATCTGGTAGAAATCGCTGACCGGGCTGGTATTTTTCTGCATCGCAGCAAACAGCTTGTCGCGCCATGTATCCACTTTATGGGTCATATTCGGAATCAGCCTTTCCCGTGAAACAAAGAAGCTGATGTCCATTAAGTTGTACTCCAGCCCTAAGCTGTCAAAGGCCTTGCGCAATGCTCTAGGCAAATTCGGCTGTTCTTTAAAGCCGTAATTCAGGCGGATCCGGTAAAAGCCCTTATCCAGCGCCTCTGTTTCAAAGCGCATTTCTTCGCTGATGTAAGGCACTTCAGCAAAGTTTACCGTCACCAGCAGGTTGCGCTCATGCAGGACTTTGTTGTGCTTTAAATTATGCAGCAGCGCATGCGGCACCACATTCGGGGTTCCGGTGAGGAATACCGCATTGCCGCTGACAGTCTGCGCGGTATCGCCCAGATATTCAATAAAGGTGACCAGCGGCAGGGTATCCTGCTGCAGTTTCGCCTGCAGCTTTTCCTTGCCTTTTTTCCAGATCATCATCAGGCTGAACACGGTAATGGCGATGACCACCGGCACCCAGCCGCCAATCAGGATTTTCAGCATGTTTGAGCTGAGCAGAATCAGGTCAATGAAAATGAACGGCACAATAAACAGCAGGACTTTCCAGGTTTTCCACTTCCAGTAGCTGTAAGCCAGGAAGCCGACCAGCAGGGTGTCGCAGAACATGGTCACGGTCACGGCCAGGCCGTAAGCTCCGGCGAGGCGGCTGCTGCTTTCAAACAGCAGCACCAGAATAATAATCGAGATGAACAGCAGCCAGTTCAGGAGAGGAATATAGATCTGGCCAATTTCAGAGTCAGAGGTGTGCTGAATGTTCAGGCGCGGCAGATAGCCCAGCTGAATGGCCTGCTTCGCCATGGAAAATACCCCGCTGATCAGCGCCTGTGAGGCAATGACGGCGGCTGCGGTCGCCAGCGCAATCATCGGATAGAGCAGGGCGGAAGGAACCAGCAGGTAAAAGGGGTTGGCAATCGCCGCCGGGTCGCGCAGCAGCAGCGCGCCCTGTCCGGCATAGTTCAGAATCAGGCAGGGCAGAACAATCAGGAACCAGCCCAGACGGATCGGGAATACGCCGAAATGCCCCATGTCCGCATACAGGGCTTCGCCGCCGGTCACGGTTAAAACCACAGCGCCCATGACAAAAAAGGAAATCAGCGGATTATTGACCACGAACAGGATGGCCCAGTGCGGGCTGATCAGGGCCAAAATAAACGGGCTTTGAATAATGCTGCTGATGCCGAGCGCGCCGATGGACAGGAACCAGACCAGGGTGACCGGGCCGAAAAACTTGCCCATAACTGCAGAGCCGTGCTTCTGCACAACAAACAGGCCAGTCAGAATGCCGATGCTGATGGGAATGATGAAGCGGTCAAAAGCCGCCGTGGCAATCGACAGGCCCTCCACCGCAGACAGCACGGATATCGCAGGGGTGATGATGCCGTCGCCGAAAAACAGAGATGCTCCGACAAAGCCGAGAACCACAATGGTCAGCTTTCTTCTGCTGGACAGCCCTTCCTGACGCAGGTTCAGCGCCAGCAAAGCCATGATCCCGCCTTCACCGTTGTTGTCGGCGCGCATAATGACGGTGACGTATTTCAGGGAAACGATCAGCATGATGGTCCAGAAGATTAAGGACAGAATGCCTAAAACATTGGCCTCATTAATCGGCATGCCGTGAGTCGCATGAAAGCTTTCCTTCAGCGCATATAGGGGACTGGTTCCGATATCCCCGAATACGACCCCCAGCGCGGCTAAAGTCATTGCCGGCAAGGCGGGCTTATAGGTGTTATTTTGCATGACATGAAAATCATAAGTGGAAGTATGCTTGGAATTTTAGCATTAGCGCAGGGGGGAAAGCGGTTGTGCGTAAAAAACCATGATTTCCATAAACTTAATAGTTTTTGTTGCTTATTTGTTAATAAAAAAATAATCAAAATCATCGGCTTGCTTCGGCGCTTGAAAATGCGCAGATGGCGGATGGAAAGCCGGCGAAAAAAAACCACCCGGCCTTGCGGCCGGATGGCGAGTATAAGCGGAAATTATTATTGTGCGCTCTGCTGCTCAGACTGAATGGCGGTCAGGGCAATGGTGAACACAATGTCATCGACCAGCGCGCCGCGCGACAGGTCATTCACCGGCTTGTTCAGGCCCTGCAGCATCGGGCCGACGCTGACGACGTCGGCTGCGCGCTGCACCGCTTTATAAGTGGTGTTGCCGGTGTTCAGGTCAGGGAAAATAAACACATTGGCGCGGCCGGCGACTTTGGAGTCCGGCGCCTTAGAGCGGCCGACGCTTTCCACAGACGCTGCGTCATACTGCAATGGGCCGTCAATCAGCAGGTCAGGGCGGCGCGCCTGAGCGATGCGGGTCGCTTCAGCGACTTTCTCGACTTCTGCGCCAGCGCCTGAAGTGCCGGTTGAATAGGAAATCATCGCGATGCGCGGGTCAATGCCGAAGGCCTTGGCGGAGTCTGCAGACTGGATGGCGATTTCCGCCAGCTGCTCAGCGTCCGGGTCCGGGTTGATCGCGCAGTCGCCGTATACATAGACTTCATCCGGCAGCAGCATGAAGAACACTGAAGAAACCAGCGAATATTCAGGCGCAGTCTTAATCAGCTGGAACGCCGGGCGCACGGTATTGGCTGTGGTATGCACCGCACCGGACACCAGTCCGTCGACTTGATCCAAAGCCAGCATCATCGTGCCTAAAACGACGGTATCCTGCAGCTGCTCGCGCGCCTGAAGCTCATTGATTTTGCCTTTGCGCAGCTCCACCATTTTTTCAACATAGTTGCCGCGGATCAGGTCAGGGTCAATGATTTCCAGGTCATACGGCAGTTCAATGCCACGCGCCTTCGCTACTTCAACCACCGCTTCCGGCTTGGCCAGCAGCACGCACTGCGCAATGCCGCGGGACTGGCAGATGGCCGCAGCCTGCACCGTGCGCGGCTCATCGCCTTCAGGCAGCACAATGCGCTTTTTGGCCGCAATGGATTTCTGCACCAGTTCATGGCGGAATGCGGAAGGCGACAGGCGCGGCTTGTAAGAGCCGTTGATCAGCTGGGTCAGCCAAGCTGGATCGATGTGGCTGGAAACAAAGCGCGTCACCTGTTCGGCGCGCTCGGTATCATCCACAGGAATTTCGTTGCTTAAATTGGCCAGTTCCTGCGCGGTTTCAAAGGTGCTCAGCGGCGTGTGCACAATCGGCAGGCCCTGCTTAATTGCGGTCTGGCAGAAGTCCAGCACCTGCTCATTCGGCTGATGGTGCTCGGTCAGCACCAGTCCGGCCAGCGGAATGCCGTTGCTGTTGGCCAGGCTGCTGGCCAGCAGCACGTCAATGCGGTCAGAGGCGCTGATGATCAGTTCGCCAGCGACAAATTTATGCAGCTCATGCTCAATATTTGAGGCGATCAGGCTGCTGTGCAGCACGCGGCGCTGCTTGGCTTCGCCTTCATTGATCCAGTGCGCGGAAATATGCGCGGCCAGATCCGACATGCGCGGCACGCTCAGCGTGTTGCTGAACGGCACCAAGCCAATGACCGGGAAAGCTTCAGTGCCGATATTGGCATTATGCTTTTTCAGTTCCGCGGTAAAGCTGTTGATGTCGCTGATCAGGCGCAGGTTCGGATCAAGCGTCACAGGAACCTGCGCAGCGCCTTCCGGCAAGCCTTTAGTGCGCATGAACAGCGCGCCTGCAGTGCGCGCATTGCAGGCGCCGCCGAAATGGCGCAGCTGCGTTTCAATTTTTTCAGCTGCCGCTGCCGGGTTGCGGATATCAGCGGTGCTGACAATCAGCACTTTGGCGTCCAGCGCTTTGGCCAGATCGGCATTCAATTGAGAAGCAAAGGCGTCGCGGCTGGTCGGAACCAGGCCTTCAACAATAATTAAGTCGTGCTTTTTGGCGATTTCGCGGTGCAGGCGCACGGCATCTTCCAGCAGCTCGTCATTTTCATCATGGCTCAGGCGCCGCGTGACGGCTGCATGGCTGATCGGTTCAACCGTTTCATTGCTGAATAAATGGCGGTACAGGGCGGTGGTGCGGTCTGCTGCGGCCTGCGGCTCTTGCGAAAAAGGCTTCACAAACCCAGCTTTAATGCCCTGGCAGTCCAGCGCGTAAATCAAGCCCAGGCATGCAGATGTCAAGCCTACGCTTTCCCCAGTTGGCACGAGTAAAATTGTTTTCATAATGCATCTAAATTAAAAAATAAAATGTACAACTCAATGGCGTGCTGGAAGCCGCTGCCTTAGGCAACCGCTTCCTGCTCCGCGTCAGACTTTTTTGCAGCAGCGGCAGCCTCTTGCTCCACAACATGCTGGGTTTCTTTGGCAATGCGGCCTTCTTCGTCAGTCGGCACTACCCAGATTTGCGGGCCGGTGCCGGCATCGATGCGGCCTTCGGTGCCGCGCTTCAGGCCGTCATTTTTCTCTTTGCTTAAGCTGAAGCCGAAGTGCGGCAGGTATGCCATGGTTTTTTCACGGATGAAAGCCGAATTTTCGCCAATGCCGCCGGTGAAGAACAGGCCGTCCAGGCGCGGCAGGCCGCAGCTGAGGGCAGCCAGCGATTTCGCCAGGCGGTAGCAGAACACTTCAATCGCCAGCGCAGCATCTTCGTTGCCCTGTTCAGAGGCTTCAATCAGCGTGCGCATGTCATTCGACAGGTTGTCCGACAGGCCCAGCAGGCCGCTGTCCTTATTCAGCATCCGGTCAATTTTATAGACATCCCAGCCCAAGTTGGACGCAAGGAAGCTGTGCAGGCTCGGGTCAACATCGCCGCTGCGCGTGCCCATGACAATGCCTTCCAGCGGGGTCAGGCCCATTGAGGTGTCAACGCTTTGGCCGTTCCAGATGGCGCAGGTTGAGCTGCCGTTGCCTAAGTGCGCAGTCAGCCAGCCGCCCTGCTTCAGGCTGCCCGCCAGCTCTGAGCCGCGCTCAGAAACATAGGCATGGCTGGTGCCGTGGAAGCCGTAGCGGCGCACATTGTGTTCGGTGTACAGGAATTTCGGCACCGCATAGCGGTAGGCATGCGCCGGCATGGTTTGGTGGAATGCGGTGTCAAATACTGCAACTTGCGGCAGCTCCGGGAACAGGCGCATGGTCGCATCAATGCCGACCAGATGCGCAGGGTTGTGCAGCGGCGCCAGCGGCGTCGCTTCGCGGATGCGCGCAATAATTTCAGGGGTCAGCAGTTCCGCTTTGGTCAGCGTGCCGCCGTGCACCACGCGGTGGCCAATGGCCTGCGGGTTGTAGTGGGATAAGCGCTCAAGAATGGTTTCCAGCGCTTTTTCATGGCCGGCATTCGGAATCGCCAGTTCCAGCGCTTCGCCGCCAGCGGTGATGCCTTTAATTCGGGCCTCAGCTGAACCTAGGTTCTCCGCCAAGCCAAAGATACGGTCTTCACGACGTTCAGAAACCAACGCATATTTAATTGAAGAAGACCCGCAGTTAATTACCAATACTGATGTAGACACGTTTTCTTACCCGAATTCTAATTAAATTATTTGTCCATGATGTGATCTGAACGCTGTGCTTCTTGGCGCAATTTAGATCAGTGGCTATAGTTTTAACACGTGCTGTTTTTCTGTCCTAGATAGACTTTAGCAGATTAGACTTAAGCACTATCGACCCATTTGGCAACAATAATTAAAATTTATCAGTTTCGAATTTCCATTTATTAATGAAATAGTACTCTAGGCTTCAATGCTTTGAAGCCCCGCATTCAACATAGCATGCTTCACTGCGCTGTACACTGAAAAACCATAAAAAAATTATGGTTTTTGATATTTAATTTCTGACCAGCGCACAATTACATAGGCAATCAGCGCCACCATGAAAAACACCAGCATCATCCAGACCAGGCCCTGCAGGGTTTCAATCACCGTCCGGTAAGTTTCCAGAACCCAGCGCTCGGGCGTCAGCTCAATCACAATTTTTCTATCATTGCCGGCATAGGTCAGCGGGGTGATGTATTTTTCCATGTCATAGATGCGGATGCCGGAAGACGTGCCCACCACCATGCCGGCAAACTTGGTGTATTTGGCCCATGCGTCATGAATCGGGTCGTGAATGATGCGCGCCAGAATGGCCTGAATCGAGCCGGAAAATACGCGCATCACCAAAAAGGATACGCCCAAGGCCAAGGCAAATGTGCTGATCATCAGATAATAAAACATAGAAGCTCCTGAGCTGTTGTTATTGTTGAGCGCAAGCATGAGTTCAGTTTTAATTGAATCAGATTTTGAAGGGAATTTCTGCAGCAAATCCGTTCAGCCCCGCGCGGGACTGAACGGCTTCTATTTTTCAGGAGAATAATAGGGGAGCAATTACTGGCGGATTTGACCGTCGCCGAACACCACCCATTTCTGCGAAGTTAAGCCTTCCAGCCCGACTGGGCCGCGGGCGTGGATTTTATCGGTTGAAATGCCGATTTCAGCGCCCAGGCCGTATTCAAAGCCGTCGGCAAAACGGGTGGAGGCGTTGATCATCACCGAGCTGGAATCCACGCCGGCGAGGAATTTGCGCGCCAGCGTGTAGTTTTCGGTAATGATGGCATCGGTATGATGCGAGCCGTACTGATTAATGTGCGCAACCGCTTCATCAATGCCGCTGACCACTTTAACCGCCAGAATTGGACCAAGGTATTCGGTATACCAGTCTTCTTCTGTGGCCGGCACAACGCTGCTGCCGAGAATGCGCCGGGTTTCCGCGCAGCCGCGCAGCTCCACCTGCTTTTCCGCATACAGTTCGGCAATGCTCGGCAGGAATTCTTCCGCTACTTTTTCATCGACCAGCAGGGTTTCCATGGCGTTGCATACGCCATAGCGGTGGGTTTTGGCATTCAGCGCAATCGGCAGGGCTTTCTGCAGGTCGGCCTGCGCTTCAACATACACATGGCAGTTGCCGTCCAGATGCTTAATCACCGGCACGCGCGCTTCATTGCTGATGCGCTCGATCAGGCCCTTGCCGCCGCGCGGAACAATCACATCCACATATTCAGACATGGTGATCAGCTGGCCGACGGCAGCGCGGTCAGTGGTATTGATGACCTGCACCGAGGTTTCAGGCAGGCCCGCCGCTTTCAGGCCATGCTGAACCGCTGCCGCAATCGCCCGGTTTGACTCAATCGCTTCCGAACCGCCGCGCAGGATAATCGCATTGCCGGATTTCAGCGCCAGAGAAGCGGCTTCCAAAGTCACGTTCGGGCGCGATTCATAAATCATTCCGACCACGCCCAGCGGCACGCGCATTTTGCCGAGCTGAATGCCGGAGGGGCGGTAGGCCATATCGGTAATTTCGCCAATCGGGTCAGTCAGGCCGATGACGTCCCGCAGGCCCTGCAGCATGCCTTTAAAGCGTGCGGGGCTGAGTTCTAAGCGGTCAAGCAGCGCGCTGTCCAGATTATTGCTGTGCGCCTTCGCCATATCAATCTGGTTGGCTGCAGCAATGGCAGCCTCGCTGTTCTGCAGCGCCGTGTAGATGGCGGAAAGCGCATTGTTTTTGGTCTGGGTAGAAGCGCTGGCTAACACGCGGGATGCTTGGCGCGCCTGCTGTCCTACCGTTTGCATGTATTGTTCAATAGACTGTTGCATAGCGGTTTGATCACTTAGAAATTTCAATTTGATATTAA
Organism: Acinetobacter sp. WCHAc010034; assembly: GCF_001696615.3. Taxonomy (NCBI): domain Bacteria; kingdom Pseudomonadati; phylum Pseudomonadota; class Gammaproteobacteria; order Moraxellales; family Moraxellaceae; genus Acinetobacter; species Acinetobacter sp. WCHAc010034. Next base: position 2,452,351 of record NZ_CP032279.1, read on the forward strand.
CAGCCTATAACTGCACAATGAAGCAGCAGGATTGAATTTCAGGCAGAAAATGAAAATCTTATTAACAATTTGAAATCGTTTTCTGCGCTAAAAGCGGATGAGTGGCAGCATTAGCAGTTGCTTGTAAAAACCTCTCCTGTATAGAATGAAACGCAGCTGACATTGACGTCATGCAAATAACAACGAAAGAGCAGGATGCTTGCCGCAGGCAGCTCTCATTACTTTTCTGCACAATAAAAATAAGGCAGGAATGGAGGAAAGGAACATGAATTCCATTATCCAAATGGACCCGGACATGCAGGACGCAAGTACGCATTGCAATTTTTTTGACCTATACGATAAAAACAGCTTCAAGCAGCCTGCGCGCACCGCGTGGATTGACGGCTGGAAAATTGAATACATGGCGATCGCCCGGCCGGACACACTGCATATGACGCCGATGGTGATTATCGGCGGCGCATTCCAGAACTTCAATTCCTACAAATACTGCGTTGAGCAGCTGTTCGCTGCCGGCCCGATCATCCTGATTGACTTGCCGTCCATGGGCGCCAACCAGCAGATCAGCAATGTCGATACCGGCGCATCCGCAGGCGTGCTGGAGCTGGAAGACCTGGCCGGCATGCTGGGCGCGTGGCTGGACATGGCCGGCCTGCGCAAGGTTGCGGTTTTGGGCATGTCTTTGGGTTCGGTGGTGGCGTCCTGCCTGGCGCATCAGCGCCCGGAGCTGGTGGAGCGCATGATTTTGATGGGCGTGATGCAGAAGACCCGCAAAAGCTGGCGCATGCTGCTGGAGGAGTCGCTGCACTTAATGAAAGAGCAGCGCATGGATGAATTCGGCCAGGCGGTGATCCTGTATCTGGTCAATCACGCCAAAATGGATCTGACCCGCATGTCGCCGACGGCCAAGCGCCTGTTCTTCCGGCAGATGGCGGAGTTTAGCGCGACCGAGCAGGAGCGCTATGAGATTAACTGCAGCCGCCTGCTGCGCCTGACCAATGTGCCGATTCCGGCATGCGATGTGCTGGTGGCGTGCGGGCAGTATGACAGCTTTACCCTGCCGCATGAAAACGCCAATTTCGCCCTGCAGTGCCCGAATATGCAGTTTGCGATGATCGCCAATGCCGACCATGTGCCGCAGTTGCAGCGCCGCAAGGAAACCATGAATCTGTTCGCGACCTATTTGCGCGGCGAATCCATTCAGGCGCTGGACGGCATTATTGCCATGAGCCGTGAGCAGATGGCGAAAATTGAGCGCCGCGGCGAAGAGCGCATTGGCGTGCAGCAGCCGTTCAGCCAGTTAAGCCACCGCCATTCAGACTTAAGCATTAAAGTTGAAATTGAGGATATGAACTATTTCGGCGTGCTGCTGCAGGTGCAGGAAGCGGGGCGGGCGCACCTGGCGGCGCAGCATCCGCGGGATCTGGCGCTGCATTTGGCCGATGAGGAAGGCGTCTTTAAAATTGAGTGCCTGATTTTTGAAAATTCCGCGCATCAGCTGCGCGCGCTGTTCAAGCATGGCAGTTTTGACGTGGCGGAGCGCCTGCTGCGGTTTGTGCAGCGCCAAAAAGAGCAGACGCTGCTGGAAGCGGTATAGCTTTGTCAGCATCAATCCGCTTTACAGCAAAAAAACAGCGCTAAGCCCGCTGTTTTTTTACGGCCGCATGAATCACCCAGACGAGATCGCCGCTGTGCTCATCAGGGTTCTGAAAGGCAATCAGGTTGCTGCCGTCATTGTTCTGAAAAAACGCCGTTGGCTGAATCACTTCAACGCTGCTGAAGCCGGCATTGCCGAAAAAGGTCTGCACTTCCTGCGGATTGATGAAATGAAAGGTGAAAGAGCTGCGCGACATGACTTTCAGCAGCTTGCTGCTGGTCCAGATGAAGTTTGCCAGCTTATTCTTCACCGGTTCAGGGTAAATGTCGGTCAGGTAATGCAGCGCCTTAAAGTCCTGAGCGTATTCGGTAATGCCCTGCAGCAGCTTATTCAGCAGGGTTTTATCAAAGTAGTTGATCAGGCCCTCGCTGATCACCGCCAGCGGGCGGCCGGGGTCAAAGCCCTGAAAAATCCTTTCAAAGTCCTGCGTGAAAATATCCGCCGTCAGCACCTGCGGCGCCTGCTGGTCCAGCTGCTGCAGGGCCTTGGTTTTAATCTCCGCCATTTCCGGCAGATCCAGCTCGCGGTAGTCCAGCTGCGGAAATTTCTGCCGGAAGTTCCAGCTGCGCGGCGACAGCCCGCAGGCGATTTCCAGAATCTGCAAATCCGGCTGCTGCTGAATCAGCTGGGTCAGCTGATTGTCAATAATGCGGTGGCGCTGCCTGAGCGTGGTGCGCATGCTGCCGCCGACATGCTTTTCCGCCCAGCTTTCCAGCGGATGCAGCAGCTTGGCCAGCATTTTTCCCTTGCCGGTGGCGAATACCGGATGGGAAATGCCCATGCTGTACCAGATATAGCCGGTATAGTGCGCAGTAAACGAAATATGGCGGTGTTCGGACAGGTTTTGAGTCATGAAGGCTGAACCTTGGATATTATTTTAGTTTTGAGATTGGCGCAGTAAAACCGCTGTTTTAATCATCATAATGAAAAAGGAACACCTTGTCGTGTTCCTTTTAAGCCGATCAGCGCATTTATTTAATCAGGCGCTGTATTGATGCTTAAAGTCCAGAATGCGGTCGCGGGTTTGCGCCCATTCATCGCCCAGCTCCAGCGCTGCGCCAATGCTGCGCTGCGGAATGCACCCGCGCATGCGCTCCAGGCGCTGCTGATTCGGCATCGGAAAATCCGCAATGCCGGCCAGCGCGGCGCAGGCCGATTCGCGGCTGTTGCAGACCAGGCCCATGTCGCAGCCGGCATTCAATGCCGCCTGAATGCGGGCATCGGCGCCGCCGGCCACGCAGGCAGCCTGCATGCTCAGGTCATCGGAAAATAAAACGCCGTCAAACTTCAGCTCCTGGCGCAGGATGTTCTGAATCCAGTGCGCAGAGAAGCCTGCAGGGTTCGGATCAACCTGATCATAAATCACATGCGCCGGCATCAGCGCATCCAGCTGCGGCATCAGCTGTATAAAGCTCTGCATGTCTTTTTGGTAGATTTCATCATAAGGGCGCGAATCGACGGCGGCCGCCACATGCGAGTCGGCTTTGACTGAACCGTGGCCGGGGAAGTGCTTGCCGGTTGATGCCATGCCGGCGCGCTTCATGCCTTTCAGGAAAGCGCTGGCCAGCGGAATAATGTCCTGCATGTTTTTGGCAAAACTGCGGTCGCCAATCACATCGCTGACATCATTCAGGTCCAAAACCGGCGCAAAGCTGAAGTCGATGCCGGCCGCCAGAACTTCGGCCGCCATCAGCCAGCCGCACTGTTCAGCCAGCTCAGCCGCTTTTTCCGGTTCAGTTAAGTAAAGCTCGCCAAAGCGCCCCATGGCCGGCAGCAGGGTAAAGCCGTTTTTCAGGCGCTGCACGCGGCCGCCTTCCTGATCTACGGCAATTAAAATATCCGGGCGGACTTGGCGCATATGGTCGGTTAAGGCGCGCACCTGCTCAGGAGATTCGATATTGCGGCCAAATAAAATCATCCCGCCGACTTGCGGCGCCTGCAATAGTTCAATATCTTCTTGAGTCAGTTCTGTGCCAGCAATGTCGAGCATTAATGCGCCAATCATATTCGGGGTCCGTATTCGAATTTTAGGGAAAAACAATACCTGAATTCTGCAATGTTTTGCTACACTTTGTCAGCACAGATTATGATAAAACTACACGACATAAACAGATTAAGTCATTTAAGATTCTGAAAATATTCACATCAAATTGAAAAGTGACAAGGTTATTTGGTTCACAGACCAAGGAAGCGCGACATATTTATGAAACTTCAAACGATAGCTTGCGCCGTTGCACTGGCAACCGGCGGCTTATTTTTTACCCATGTTGTAAATGAAGCGGCTGCTGCGGAAAACGCCGCTGCTGTTTCAAATGCGATTCAGCCCACACAGGCGCAAGCGTTGGTTTCCCGTCAGTTGGCAACTTTGGTGGACCGTCAGCATTATTTGAATCAGCGCCTGGATGCCAATACCTCAAACCGCATTCTGGACTTTTATTTAGACAGCCTGGACCCGGAGCATGCGCTGTTTCTGGCCACTGAAGTGGCGGATTATAAAAAGCGTTTCGGCTCCAGCTTCGGCGCGAACTTAAAGGCCGGAAATTTGTCCGGCCCCTATGAAATTCATGCGCAGTACCGCGCGCGCCTGAAGCAGTTCTACAGCCACATGCTGGCAGAGCTGAAAAAGCCGCAGAATTTAAGCCAGCCGGACGCTTTTATTGAAACTGACCGCGAAAAAGCGCCGTTCTTTAAAACCGAGGCGGAGCAGCGCGCGCACTGGAACAAGATGCTGGTGTCGCAGCTGATCAATTTAACCATCAGCAAAGAAGAAGAGCTGGCCAAGCAGAAAGCCCTGAAAGCCAATCCGGAGCTGGCGAACGGGCAGGATTTGACCGGCCCTGAAGACTTGACGCCGGTTCAGACCCTGACCAAGCGCTATACCCGCCAGCTGGAGCGCATCAGCCGCCTGAAAAGCGATGACGTGCTGGACAAAACCCTGAATGCGATGATGCTGACTTACGATCCGCACAGCAATTATTTCCCGCCTGTAGACGCGATGGAGCTGAACCGCCAGACCACGCTGCAGCTGGAAGGGATTGGCGTATCGATCCGCCCTGAACGCGGCAATGAAGACTACACCAAAATTGAGACCATTGTTGAAGGCGGCCCCGCCAGCAAATCCGGCCAGGTCAAATCCGGCGACCGGATTATTGGCGTAGCGCAGGACGGCGACAAAATGGTCGATGTAATTGGCTGGCCAAGCAATGAAATTGTTGGCCTGATCCGCGGCAAGCGCGGCACCAAAGTGACGCTGCGCCTTTTGGGCGCGGGCGCTGCCATGAGCCAGGCGCGCAATGTCGCGATTGTGCGCGACGTGATTCAGGAAGAGGACGCCGGCGTGCGTTCCCGCACAGTGGAAATTGAGCGCGGCGGCAAAAATCATAAATTCGGCGTGATTGAAATTCCGTCCTTCTACCTGAACTACCGCGCGCGCCGCGCCGGAACCGATTACCGCTCAGTGTCTGAAGACACCAACAAGGCGCTGAAAGCGCTGTCGGCGCAGAAGGTTGAAGGCATTATTGTTGACCTGCGCAACAACCCGGGCGGCTCGCTGGAAGAAGTGGCGCGCATGCTGGGCCAGGTCATCAAGTCCGGCCCTGTGGTGCAGATCCGCGACGGCAACGGCAATGTCAGCGTCTTTGAGGACGATGACGGCGGCGCGCAAACCTATGCAGGGCCAATGGCGGTGCTGATTAATCTGGCATCGGCATCTGCCAGCGAAATTTACTCCGCAGCCATTCAGGATTATGAGCGCGGCATTGTGATCGGCAGCACCACCACAGGCAAGGGCACAGCGCAGGTGCAGCTGGACTCTCTGGCCTATGGCCAGGCGACGCTGACGCAGCGCAAATTCTACCGCGTGACCGGCGGCAGCACCCAGAACAAAGGCGTGGTGCCGGACATTAAGCTGGTGGACATTTACAATGAGGAATTCGGCGAGCGCAAGGCAAAAAATGCCCTGAAATGGGACACCATTCCGACCGCGCCGTTTAAGCGTGAAGGCTCCATTCAGAACTATGTGCCGGATCTGGTGCAATCCTCGCAGCAGCGCGTCAGCGTTGACCCGCAGTTTAAATATCTGGAGCAGCGCACCGCTTTGCTGAAAAAGGCCGATGAGCAGAAGCAGCTGGTGCTGGACCTGCAGCAGCGCAAGGCGGAATTGCTGGATATGGAGCAGAAAACCCTAGATTCGGAAAATGCGCGCCGCCAGACCATGGGCCTGAAGCCGTATGCCAACTGGGAAAGCTATCAGGCTTCACTGGACGCGCTGGTTGAGTCGCGCGCCAAAATGAAGGCCAATCAGCGCCCGGCGCTGCCTGAAGATGAAGCTTTTGTTGCGGAAGCTGCCGGCGTGCTGCTGGATTATGCTGCGCTGCAGGGCAAGGTGAAGGCCGCGTCTTAAGCCTGTCCGGCGCCATCCATAAAAAAACCAGTGAGCTCCGGCTGACTGGTTTTTTTTATCTCTGCAGCGCCAGCATGATGCAGATAAGCATTTGAAGCGATGGCAGTTTTCAGCAGTTTTGCGGCTGGGTTCAGGTTTTTTCCCGCAAAACCGCCGAGCTGCGGCAAAACCGGGAATAAATGCTTGACCAAAGGGAAAGAGTATTAGATTCTAAGTTGATGATTTATTTTGCCGGAAAATCCGCTTTTGCCTTTTTAAGGCTGCAAACTTGAAAATACCGGCCATCTCAATACGGATAAAATAACAGCAATAGCTTATGCGGAACTCTTTTTATGACTCAGATGCCATATGACTACAGTCTTGTATCCGGTTCAGTCATTGCCGCATTGCTTGCATGCTATTTCGCTGTTTCCCTTGAGCAGCTTTTATTCCGCGGCGCGCGGCCGAAATATGAAAAGCTGATCCTGATTTTAAGCGGCGCCCTGTTAGGCGCAGCCATCTGGAGCATGCATTTTATAGAGGTGCTGGCCAGCCAGATGCCGGGCGAGAAATCCTTTGATTACGGCCTGGTCTTTGCCTCCTACCTGATCGCTTTCGCAGCTTCGGCCACGGCCGTCTGGCTGACCACACGCTTTACCCTGCCTTTGCCCCGGCTGATTCTCGGCGCTGTGCTGATGGGGGCCGGGATTGCCGGCATGCATTATGCCGGCATGCTGGGAATGCAGGTTGAGGGCTATGCGCTGCGCTATGATCCGCTGATCGCCGCCTGTTCGGTGCTGATCGCCATCGCGGGTTCAGGGCTGACCTTCCTGCTGGCCTTCCGCACCAAGCAGGTGCGCAAATACCGCGCGGCCGTCAAGTTCGCTGTTGCGCTGATTCTGACGCTGACCATTGTCGCCATGCACTATACCGGCATGGCCGGCATCAGCTTTGTTCCTATGGATACGGCGCATCTGCAGCTGAAGCTGGAGTCCGGCAGCGACCTGAGGCTGCTAACCGTGCTGTTTGTCACCGGGCTGGTGCTGGCGGTTGCATTTTGCGTGGCCCTGCTGGAGCGGCGCCTGGAAGAGCGCAGCCGGCAGCTGTCCAAGGCCAACAGGGAACTGGCGAATCAGGCCGTGCAGGACAATTTAACCAAGCTGCCGAACCGGCTGTTTCTGGCGGAATACGCGCACTTTCTGTTTACCGGCCGCGGCAGCGGGCAGGATCCGGCAGCCTTCATTTATATTGATTTGGACCGCTTCAAGGCGGTGAATGATGTCTTTGGCCATCATATCGGCGATCAGCTGCTGATTCAGCTGGCAAACCGCCTGCACCGGCTGCTGGATGACCAGTCCAAGCTGCTGCGGATTGGCGGCGATGAATTCCTGATGGTGCTGGAAAGCGCCAGCGCGGAACAGGCGGCTTCGGCTGCCGAAAAAATCCTGGCCTTGATACAGGACAGCTTTCAGATTGCAGGCAAGGAGATCAATGTCTCAGCGAGCATCGGCATTGCCATGTATCCTGAGCATGGCAATAACCTGCAGGATCTGCTGATTAATGCGGATGCGGCCATGCTGACCTCCAAATATCAGGGGCGCAATACCTATTCGGTGTTCTGCTATACCGCCGACCAGCAAGAGGCGAAGAGCCAAACCAAGCTGATCAATGACCTGTATAAAGCGGTGGAAGATCAGCAGTTTGTGCTGGTTTATCAGCCCAAATTCAAGGCCGAAGGCCTTCAGGCCTGCGGCGTGGAGGCGCTGATCCGCTGGAGGCATCCGGTTCTGGGCCTGCTGATGCCGAGTATGTTTATCCGCGGCGCGGAAAAAACCGGGCTGATTATCCGCATGGGCTACTGGGCGCTGGAGGAAGCCTGCAGGCAGATTAAGCTGTGGGAAAAAACCCATCCGCAGTTCCTGCCGGTTTCCGTCAATCTCTCGGCGATACAGTTTGAGCATAAGCACCTGTTTTCGACCCTGGAAGAGCTGCTGAAAAAGCATCAGGCCGACCCCAGCCATTTGATGATCGAAATTACCGAATCCACCGCCATGCACCATATTGAAAACAGCATCCGCACCCTGCAGCGCCTGCGCCAGATGGGCATTAAACTGGCGATTGATGATTTCGGCACCGGGCATTCCAGCTTCCTGTATTTGAAAAACCTGCCTGTCGATGAGCTAAAAATTGACAAGGAATTCATTCATGACCTGACGCCTCAGTCCAAAGAAGAAATGATTCTGGAAAGCATTGTGCAGCTGGCGATCAAGCTCGGACTGATGGTGACTGCGGAAGGCATTGAAACGCCGCTGCAGGCCGAGATCCTGACCCGCCTCGGCTGCCAGCAGCTGCAGGGCTACCTGCTGGGGCTGCCCGTGGATGCCCGGCGGCTGGAAAAGGCCGCATCCGGCTACGCGGTTCAGGCATTCAACTGACAGGCAGCGCATCTGAAAGCGCGGGGCATACCTGCGCCATCCTGATCTTTCAGGCTGCGATTTCAGTCGGAAAATCTGCGCAGAATTCTGCTACAATACCGCCAATTTTTTATATTGATCAGATTTGATCTTTTGCACTGCGGGTCTGCAGTAGGTGTCTTTCCATGAGTTTTAAGCAAGAATTGGCGGCGCAGGTCGCTCAGCGGCGTACATTCGCGATCATTTCCCACCCCGATGCCGGTAAAACCACCATGACGGAAAAGCTGCTGCTGTGGGGGCAGGCCATTCAGATCGCAGGGATGGTGAAAAGCCGCAAGTCAGACCGCGCTGCGACTTCTGACTGGATGGAAATGGAAAAAGAGCGCGGCATCTCGATCACCACTTCCGTGATGCAGTTTCCGTTCAAGGACAAAATGATCAACCTGCTGGATACCCCGGGGCATGAAGATTTCTCGGAAGATACCTACCGCACCTTGACGGCGGTGGACTCAGCCCTGATGGTGATTGACGGCGCCAAAGGCGTCGAAGACCGCACCGTGAAGCTGATGGAAGTCTGCCGCATGCGCGACACGCCGATCATTTCATTTGTCAACAAAATGGACCGTGAAATCCGCGAGCCTTTAGAGCTGCTGGATGAAATTGAAAACGTGCTGAAAATCAAATGCGTGCCGATTACCTGGCCGCTGGGCGCCGGGCGCGATTTTGCCGGCGTATTCAATCTGATTGAAGAAAAATTTTACGTTTATAAAGCCGGTTTTGGCTCAACCATCACCGAAATGGAAGTGCGCGACGGCTACGACTATCCGGATTTGCGTGAAAAAGTCGGCGAGCTGGCCTGGGCAGCTTTTGAAGAGTCGCTTGAGCTGGTGCAGCTGGCCAATGAGCCTCTGGACCGCGCGGAGTTTTTGGCCGGGCGCCAGACGCCGGTGCTGTTCGGCACCGCCTTGGGCAACTTCGGAGTTGACCATGTGCTGGATGCATTCAGCAATTATGCGCCGCCGCCGAAAGCGCATCCGACTGAAGTGCGCAAAGTTGAAGCGACCGAAGAGGGCTTCACCGGCTTTGTATTTAAGATTCAGGCCAATATGGACCCGAAGCACCGCGACCGCATCGCGTTCATGCGCATCTGTTCAGGCAAATATGAAAAAGGCCTGAAAATGAAGCATGTGCGCCTGAATAAGGACGTGCGCATCAGCGATGCCTTAACCTTCCTGGCCGGCGACCGCCAGCATCTGGAAGAAGCATGGCCGGGCGATATTATCGGCCTGCATAATCACGGCACCATTCAGATTGGCGATACTTTCACTTCAGGCGAAAGCCTGCAGTTTACCGGCATTCCGCATTTTGCGCCGGAAATGTTCCGCCGCGTGCGCCTGAAGGATCCGCTGAAATCCAAGCAGCTGCAGAAAGGCCTGAAAGAGCTGTCTGAAGAGGGCGCGACGCAGGTCTTCATGCCGCAGAACAGCAATGACCTGATTGTCGGCGCGGTCGGCGTGCTGCAGTTTGAAGTGGTGGCCTACCGCCTGAAAGAAGAATACAAAGTTGACTGCATTTACGAGCCGGTCAGCATCAACACCGTGCGCTGGGTTTCCTGCAGTGACGAAAAGAAATTCAACGAGTTCAAGAAAAAAGCCCATGACCAGCTGTCTGTGGACGGCGGAGGCCATCTGACTTATCTGGCGCCGAGCCGGGTAAACCTGCAGCTGATGCAGGAGCGCTATCCGGATATTCAATTCCGCAATACCCGCGAGCACTGAGCCGGCGGCGCAGCAGAAAAATAAAACAGCTTCAGATGAAGCTGTTTTATTTTGTGGTAAATTTATGGCAATTTAAGCCAGTGCATTAACAACATTATGACCTTGATCAAGGGCGCAGCTGCGCTTTCACTGGCCGGCATGGCGCTGCTGAGCGCCTGTGACAATTCTAAAAAACCGCAGCCGCCGGAAGCCGAACAGAAACCTTCAATTTTTGCATCTGAAAAAGCCGATGTGCTGCCTTATCTGAATATTCAGGAGCAGCCGGCCAAAATTGCTGTGCCGTTCTGCGAAAATAAAAACTGCATCGATCTGGAGATTCAAACCGTGCATACCGCAGATGCATGGCTGAATGCGTGGATTGAGCGCAATCAGGCGCTGGTGGTGCAGGATCAGATCGGGCAGAAGCAGCAGATGAGCCTGCAGCAGGCCATTGACGCCTATGTGAAAAAATCCGATGCCTGGCAGGATGAGCTTCAAGCCAACCGGCCGTATGCCCTGACGATGTATACCCGCGTTCCCTATCAGCGCAATCAGTATGTGCTGCTGCAGCTTGGGGTGGATGCTGCGCAGGAAAACCGCAAAGTCAAAGACCGCCATTACTTTTTTGTCGCCGACCGGCGCGCGCAGAAAAATGTCATGCTGCTGGAGATTATTGATGCTGGGCAGCAGCTGAACATGGATGCCATCGTGCAGCAGGCCTATGCCAAATGGCTGAAAGCGCAGGATGAAGCGGTGCGCGCGGCGGCGCCGAAAAAGCTCTACTGGGGGCAGGCGGACTGGTTTTTTGATCAGGAGGGCATCGGCCTGCATTACCGCACGCATGAAATCGCCAAAGACGGCAGGCAGCTGGACATCTATTTAACCAAGGCGCAAACACAGCAGGTCTTGAAAGCTGCCGTATATCAGCATATGTTCTAAGCCTAGGGCATTGAATATGGATGGCTTATGCTGCAAGCAGCAGGCCGGATCTGAGAAACAGGTAAATTAATGTTAAAGCAGAAGAAGATTGGGATGATCGGCGCGCTGGCTGCGGCCATTGCATTGAGCGCCTGCCAGCCGCAGAAAGCGGAACCGCAGCCTGAAGCGAAGCCGGCGAAAACTGAGGCGCCGGATCAGCGCCTGAAACTGGCGGGCGATACGGAAAAGCTCAGCCTGAAGATGCCGGACTGCGACGGCAACAGCTGCCCGGAAATTTCCATTGAGCGCTTAAGCAGCAATCAAAGCTTTATTGACGCCTATATTGATCAGGAAATTTTAAAGCAGCTGAGCCTGATTTTATCCGTCGAGCCGGAACAGGAGCAGGCGCAAACCGCAGCCAGCGAAGCCGCCGCCGCTTCTGAAGCCAAGTCTAAGCTGGCAGCGGTGGAAACGCCCAAGCTGAAGCTGGAAAAGCAGGCCGAACCGTATATGCAGGCCTTTATCAGGCTGGACAAAGAGCTGAAAGCCTTAAGTTCGGCGCAGCAGATCAGCCTGATGATTAAGCCGAAAATACTGAATGCTGACCTGCCGCTGGCGACCGTGGTCCTGAACAGCAGCAATTATCTGGGCGGCGCGCACGGCGCTTCCGCGCAGCAGTATTTCAATTTTGACCTGCAGCATAAAAAGCTGATGCAGCTGGAAGATATTATTGCGCCTCAGCAGAAGGCCGCGCTGGAGCGCAAAGCGCATGAGGCCTTTAAAGCCTGGGTAATGGAGGCCAAACTGGCGGACAGCGTGGAAGAATATGAGCAGGCCTGGAAATTCAAGCTGTCGGAGAACTATTATCTGGGCAAGGACGGACTGATTCTGCAGTATGCCGAATATGAGATTGGGCCTTATGTGGTGGGGCTGCCGCGCCTAACCATTGCCTATGATCAGCTGCAGGGCATCTTAAAGCCGCAGTATTTCCCCGCCGGCGCTGAAGCGCCAGCTTCTGAAGCCAAAGCCAAAGCGGCGTCCTGATGCTTAAAGCGCCCGCCTTGCTGGACACCCATACGCATTTTGACGTGCCGGATTTTGATCCGGACCGCGAAGCGCTGGCGCATGCTGCCCGGCAGGCCGGGGTCGAAGGGCTGGTGCTGATCGGCTTTGTGCAGGAGCGCTTTGCGGACTTAATCCGCACCCATCATTTTTTAAACAGCCTGGACCATGCGCCGAAGAGTTATCTGGCGCCCGGCCTGCATCCGTTTTATATTGAACAGCATCAGGACAGCCACCTGCAGGATTTGGAACAGATTCTGCAGTCTGAAGCATGCGCGGCCATCGGCGAAATCGGCCTGGACACTTTCCTGCCGCAGCATAAGCAGCCGCAAGCCCTGGCCAGGCAGCGGCGGTTTTTCGCGGCTCAGCTGGAGCTGGCCAGCCGGCATCAGAAGCCGGTGCTGCTGCATATCCGCAAGGCGCATGCCGAGGCGCTGCAGATGCTGAAAGCGCAGCGCTTTGCGCTGGGCGGGATTGCGCATGCCTTCAGCGGCGGGGTGGAGGAAGCCAAGGCTTTTGTCAAACTGGGCTTTAAAATCGGCGTGACCGGGCAAATTACCAATCCCAACGCCAAAAAGCTGCATGCGGCGGTGCAGGCGCTGGGCGCGGCGCATCTGGTGCTGGAAACCGACTGCCCGGACATGACGCCCTTATGCTGCCAGCGCGGCGCTGAGCAGCGCACGCGCAATACGCCGGCAAATTTGCCCTATGTGCTGCAGGGCCTGGCGCACAGCCTGCAAATGGATGAAAGGCTGCTGGCGCGCCAGCTGTGGCAAAATTCGCTGGATGCGCTGCGCTTGACGGCCTAAATTCCGCATTTTCGATTTGCCCTAAAAAAGGCGCATTATGCAATTTCTAAAATGCTTCAGACTTGGCATTATGCTGTTAAATTTTATCGAGTGAGATTCTCATGGCACAAGGACTATTGGCGGGTAAGCGCTTTTTAATTGCGGGCATTGCAAGTAAGTTATCCATTGCATTCGGTATTGCTCAGGCGCTGCACCGCGAAGGCGCTGAGCTGGCATTTACTTATCCTAATGAAAAATTAAAAAAACGTGTCGATGATTTTGCTGCGCAGTTCGGCTCAACTCTGGTTTTCCCATGCGATGTCGCTGTAGATGCGGAAATTGACACTGCATTTGCTGAACTGGCAAAACACTGGGACGGCTTGGACGGCGTAGTGCATTCTATCGGCTTTGCGCCGGCGCATACGCTGGATGGCGACTTCACTGAAATTACCGATCGCGAAGGCTTTAAGGTTGCGCATGACATCAGCGCTTACAGCTTTATCGCGATGGCCCGCGCCGCCAAGCCGCTGCTGGCTGCGCGCCAAGGCTGCCTGCTGACCCTGACTTATCAGGGTTCTGAGCGCGTCATGCCGAACTACAACGTTATGGGCATGGCGAAAGCTTCTCTGGAAGCCGGCGTGCGCTATTTAGCTTCAAGCCTTGGCGCCGAAGGCATCCGCGTCAATGCAATCTCTGCCGGCCCAATCCGCACTTTGGCCGCTTCAGGCATTAAATCTTTCCGCAAGATGCTCGACCTGAATGAAAAAGTTGCGCCGTTGAAGCGCAATGTCACCATTGAAGATGTCGGCAATGCCGCGCTGTTCCTGTGCTCGCCTTGGGCCAACGGCATTACCGGTGAAATCATGTATGTGGATGCCGGCTTCAACACCGTAGGCATGAGCGCAGACCTGATGCTGGACACTGAATAATCCAGCCCGGCATTGTATCCGAATGCCAGTCAGCCAAGCGGCTGGCTGGCATTTTTTTGGAGCATTGCGCAGCTTGATGCGCGCAGCCGGCAAGCGCTGCCGATGCCTGCATCAGCCACATCTCCGCTGAAACTGCGCCGCCGCATTTTCCTGAGTGCCCGAAGCGCCAATATTTTTCTTTCCGCGTAAATCTTCTATAATTCAAGCCGCTTTAATTTTTGCATCTGCAGTTTTATCTCCTGAGTTTTATGCCCCAATTTTCTGACTGCCTGCAGCAGCGCAAGTTCTGCGTACTGCTGGAATATTTGACCACGGCCAAAAACGCCGCGCCGGCGCGCGCCTCATTTGCCAGCTGGCCGGCCTTCATGACGCTGGCCGACCGCGTGCAGGCCGATGACGACCCTGCGCCTTTAGCTGCCGCCGCGGCTTATCCTGAAGCTGCTGATCAGCTGCTGCATTACTCCGGCAAGGGCCGCGATATTGCCGATTTTGAGCAATTTCTGGCGCAGGCGAAAGCGCGGGGCCTGCGCAGCCTGCTGCTGCTGACTGGCGATAAGCTGAAGCAGCACAATGACGGCCGCCTGCAGCCGGAACTGCGCAGCCGCTATCTGGAGTCGGTCAATATGGTGATGGCGGCGCGCCGCGATCCGGATTTCAACATAGGCGTGGCTTTCAATCCTTTTAAATACGCCGAGGCGGAGCACGATGCGCAGTATTTCAAGCTGCAGAAAAAGCTCAAAGCCGGCGCAGACTATATGATTACGCAGCTGGGTTTTGATCTGGATGCGCTGAAGCAGGCGCAGGATTTTTTAGCTCAGGGGCATTATCATCAGCCGATTTTAGCCTGCGTCATGCCTCTAACCTTGGCGCGCGCGCAGTTTATGCACCGGCAGAAAGTCGCCGGCATTGTGCTGACGCCGCATCTGCTGCAGCTGCTGGAGCGGGAGCAGCGGCAGGACCCGCTGCAGGCGGAGCGCAATGCCTATTTGCGCGCGGCCTTGCAGATCCTGATTTGCCGGCACTGGGGCTTTGCCGGCGTGCATGTGTCGGCCTGCCATAAAGCCTCTGAACAGCGCAAACTGGAAGATGCGCTGCAGCAGCTGCAGGCCCTGAGCCTGGAAGAGTGCCTGCAGCGCTGGCATGCCTTATGGCAGCTGCGGACAGGGCAGGAGCTGCAGCCGGAGGTGGCGGTATTTTCCAGGCGCGCGCCGGTTGCGCAGGTGCTGAAATATAAAAACCTGCATGCCATGCATGAACTGTTTTTCAGCTCCAGAGCGGCCAAAGGCATTGGCGGCTTGATTTTCAATGCGCCGCTGTGGAATAAGCCGGGGGCCGAAGACGCCTTGCTGAAAACTGAATTCATCAGCAAGCATGGCGCGCTGGGCTGTGAAAGCTGCGGGCAGTGCCGGATTGGCGAAACTTTGTATATTTGCCCTGAAACCTGCCCCAAAGGCTTGGCCAATGGCCCCTGCGGCGGCTCAAGCCTGGACCGCTGTGAATTCGGCGACCGTGAATGCATTCATTCGGTCAAGGCGCGCTTGGCTAAAAGCGTGGCGCAAACTGAAATTTTAAAAGCCGAACTGATTCCAACGGTGGCGATTGAAACCCGTAGCACCAGCTCATGGAAAAACTGGTTTAAGGCGCCGTAGTTTCAACTCAATGGCTGGATGAAAATGAACTTGGGCTGGGAAAATTCAGCCCAAGCCTCAGCCGGCAGGCGCAATGCCTGCGGCTTAAGGGCCGGATCAGCTTGGATATTAGCGGTTCAGGCCGCCTTGACCATCGCACTTATAGATTGGGGCTTTTTCAATTGCGATATTGTCCAGCGCGATTTTTGCCGTATTGCCGTCAGTATCGTAATGATTTGCCCATTCTTCCAATTCAATAATTTCCAGCTGCGCCCTGCCTTTAAAGTGGCAGCCGGAATCCAGGCTGGCTTTGCTGATTCCCAGTTTTTTCAGCATTTTCCTGAATTCCGCGGCATCATCTTCTGCCATCGGACTGTGCGGAACAGCTCCGAATACCTTGCCTGTAAGCTGATTCGGCCGGTTTGGCCCCAGCAGCTTGATCTGTAAAGCTTCCCCTTCCATATCATCATAAAAATATGAATATTCAACATGAGACTTGGAGCCGTCCTGCAGCGATTCATACCGCACCATTTTAGCGCCGTCCGCAAAGTTTTGAGCTGCGGCAAAAGAGCTCATGACAGAAAGTGATGCGAACAGCAGGGTATTTAAAATTTTCATTGATGTTTCTCGTGTTTTATCGGGCTGATAATATTTATATTGTTGAATTTAATCAATTGCTTATTTTTATTTATTGCTGAAAGTGGCTTTTGCTGCGCTGAAGCGCTAATGCGCCGGCTTCAGCTTTTTGATTTTAAAAGGCAAGGCTCCGCAGTGACGGGCTGGAAAGTTCAGGCGCTTAGAGAAAAACGCTTAAAGTGATCGGCATTAAGCCATCCTTTTTAAGCCCAGGCTTCAAAGTTCAATGAGTGATTTTAATGATTTTAGATTCAGCCAATTGCGGATTGCGCTGGCGGTCATAATAGTCAAAGCAGATTTTCTGCTGCGCGCTGAAGCGCTGCAGGCCGGCTTCAAAGCTGAAATGGCGGACATAGCGTGAGCTGTCCAGCTGCACGGCAATGCGTTCAAAGCTTTTGGAATGGCGGCTTTTTTGCACGGTATAGCGCTGTACGGTGCCGCAGGCGGAAGAAAGCGTCAGTGGCTTGGGCTGTTCCAGATACATGGCCATGCCAAAAAGCGCAAAGCTGGGGAGCAGGCAAAGGTAGGGGACAGTTTCCGCGGTTTGCGGATTCTGAATTTTAGGTGAAATATAGAAATAGCCGTATAAAGGCAAGCTGAACAGGCAGAGCAAAGCGGTGAGCGTCAAGGCTGCGGTCATTGCGGTATCGCTATGAATAATTCAATAAAGAGTTCAATTTAAGCATTTTTTTATTGTTTCAGCATAAAAAAGCAGCCCCGCTTCCTAATGCCAGTCAGTTAAGAAATTGACTGGCATTTTCTTTTTAAATTCTAGAATTTATTTGATACGCGGAAGAGTCATCCGCAACCTATCTGGTCTTTGAAATGGACTGTTTTTGCAACAAAATTATTTAAATGCAGAAAGTGAACAGGTTTCGCGGATGACAAATGCTTTTGGTTCTTTTGGCGAAACAAAAGAACAAAACGAGCTCCAAAAATTCGATTTAAAAACGGTAAGACTCCGCCGTGAATAGCCCCAAAAATTAAGAAGTTTATAGTGAAACTTCTTAACTGATCAGCATTAGCCCCGCTTCTGGGGCTGTGCGCAGCTTTCTATTTCAGGTTTTTTTATTTATTCATCTGATCAGCCCCTAATTAAATAATCTTCATGATGAGGAGGGTTAATTAACTTAATTTTTTAGTGAAATATATTCACTTTAAACACATTGGCCCATTTCTTGCTGTGCAAGGCAGCCGGCGGCTTGCAGCGCAGTGCTGTTCAAGCCAATGAAATAATTCAGTAAATTAAATTCTTCTGGGCTTTTTACCCGGCTCAGTACGCTGTTTTAGATTGAGCATTGCGCATAAATTGGTTAAGCTGCAGAAGAAGAAAAATAAACACATTCGGGGGAAATGATGCTGCTCGAGGAAATATTCAAAAGCAAGAAAGCTGAAAATACCGACGCATTCAATTTGCGCATTCACCGCGGCTTAAGCTGGCTGAGAAAAGCCGGCGATCTTGATGCGGATCTGGACATGCAGTTCATCAGCCTGTGGATTGCATTCAATGCGATTTATGCGCAGGACTTAACCGTTTCTCAGGATAAGCAAAGCCTGCGCCAGTTTCTGCACATGATTTGCCGGAAAGATGCAGACGGCAAAATTTACGGAATTTTATGGGAAAAGTTCAGCCAGCCGGTGCGGGTGCTGCTGGATAATCAGTACGTTTATCAGGGCTTCTGGGATTACCAGAATCAGAAAATCAGCGCCGCTGCCTGCAGGGAAGGCCTGGAACAGGAAAAGCGCAAAGTGCATCTGGCGCTGAAAAATAAAGAATCTGCCGATATCCTGCTGGTGCTGTTCAGCCGGCTGTATACGCTGCGCAATCAGCTGGTGCATGGCGGCGCAACCTACAGCAGCTCGGTGAACCGCAAGCAGCTGCAGGACGGCTGCCGGATTCTCAGCGCGCTGCTGCCGGTGTTTATTCTGGTGCTGCTGGAAAACGCGCAGACTCTGGATTTGGGCAAGCCGTTTTATCCTGTGGTGCAGGTCTGCTGAACGGCAGCCGCTTCATTAAGGAATGCTAGCCTTGCACCTGCCTTAAATGATAGCGCTGATCCAGCAGGGTGAAAAACGCCGCCGCAATCACCAGCGCTAAACCGCTGAGGCAGGCGGCCGTCCAGCCGCCGTGATGCCATGCATACACGCCCAGCGCGGAACCGCAGGCGCCGCCGATAAAATACAGGGTCATGTAAATCGAGTTGATGCGCGAGCGGGCCGCCGGGTTGAGCTGGAAAATAATATTCTGATTGCAGCTGTGCACCATGGCTAAGCCCAGGCTGATGGCGCCGTAGCCCAAGGCATAGCTGAGCAGCGAGTGCCCGCCGATATACAGCAGCAGCCAGCTGCAGGCCAAAATCAGGCAGCCGGCCCACGTCAGCCTGGCGTTATAGCCGCGGTCTGCCCATTTGCCAATCCACTGCGTGGACAGCGCGCCGAAAACTCCGGCTAAAGTCAGCACGCCAACCCAGACATCGGCCAAAGAAAACGGCGGCGCAGTCAGCAGCATGGCAATGGTCGAAAACAGAATGCTCATGGCTGCGAATACGCATCCGCCAATCAGCGCGCGGTACACCAGCCGGCGTTCATGGCGCAGCAGCTGCGCCATGGATTTAAAGATGCTGCCGTAGCTCATGCGGCTGGTGCTGACGGCCGGCAGCCGGCGCATTAAGATGCCTGCAAGCGCAAGCATTAATGCGGCGCTGACGATATAAATCACCTTCCAGTGGATTAAATTGGAAAACAGTCCAGACAGGCTGGTGGACAGCAGGATGCCGACCAGCAGGCCGCTCATCAGGAAGCCGACCACCTGGCCGATTTTTTCCGGGCGCACGGCCAAGGTCACTAAAGGGATCAGCACTTGCGCCGCCACGGAAAACAGGCCGGCAATGATGGTGCCGGCCCACAGCATCGGCAGGTTGACTGACAGGGCGCAGATGCCTAAGCCGGCGGCGGCGCCCAGCATCAGCAGGGGAATAAACTTGGTTTTATTGACAATATCGCCCAAAGGCACAATGAACAGCAGGCCCAGCGCATAAGACACCTGCGCAAAAGTCACGGTCAGCGCAACTTGCGATTGCGGCGCGCCGAAAGACTGCTGAATCGAGCTGATCAGCGGCTGGCAGTAATAGTTGGCGCCGGCGCACAGGCCGCAAGCAATCGCCATCAGCCAAAGCAAAGTTTTATCTGAGCTGATATCGGTTGGGGAATTCATAGTGATCCTTGCTGAGGGGTTAAGCGCAATAAGCCGCTGCTTCAATTTCAATCTGCATGCCGGCTAAAGCAAGGCAGGGCACAGGAATCAGCGTGCATGCCGGAAAAGCGCTATTTTTCCACAAATCCTGCATGTGCTGAATCAGCATTTGATGTTTTTCCGGGCTGTGTCCGGCAATTAAAATCCGCAGCGTGGCGATATCCGGCAGCGCGGCGTCCGCAGCCTGCAGCGCCAGCTGCAGATTGGCAAAAGCCTGCTGCAGCTGCTGTGCGAAATCATTGCACAGCAGGCCCTGCTGGTTTTCACCGCCTTGGCCTGAAATATGCACGATTCTGCGGAAATTGCGGGCAATTGCGATATGGCTGTATGCGTACGGTTCCGGATTATACAGGGTATTCGGGCTGAATAGCTGTATGCAGGGGTGCGGCGCAGAGGCCTCATGGTGCGGCATGGTTTATCCTGAGCAGATGTGGAATTTCTGCTAGTATCAAAGCTCAAGTTAACTTGAGGTCAACAGCAAAATGCAGGAAAAAATAAATTCTTGGCTCAGCATCGGCGATTTAGCCGCCCGCAGCGGGGTCAGCGCGGCGGCGCTCAGGTTTTATGAGGAAAAGCAGCTGATCTGGAGCACCCGCACTTCCGGCAACCAGCGCCGCTACCCGCGCGCGATGCTGCGCCGCATCGCCATCATCAAGATAGCGCAGCAGGTCGGCATCAGCCTGCAGCAGGTGCATGAGGCCTTTGCTGCCCTGCCGGAACAGAAAACTCCGGCCCAATCAGACTGGCGCAGCATGTCGCAGCGCTGGCAGCAGCAGCTGGATCAGCAGATTATTCATTTGCTGCAATTGCGCCAGCAGCTGGATCAATGCATCGGCTGCGGCTGCCTGTCACTGCAGCAGTGCCCGCTGCGCAACCCGGAAGATCAGCTGGGGCTGGAGTCGGCCGGCGCGCATTTTCAGGAGGTGCTGATGAGCTTAAAGGAACTGGCGCCGAAGCAGCCGGATGATGGCCAGGATTGAATTTTTCCAGGCAGCCGCGCGCCAGCGGCTTTAATCCGCACGGGCCAGCTTGTTTTTGGAGAGGCTGATCATCAGCACGCCAATGATGTTTAACAGGCAGCCGAACCATTGCCAGCCGTTCAAATGCTCATCTAAAAAAGCCACGGCCAGCAGAATGGTTAAGACCGGGCCAACCGAGGCGATCATCGCCGACTGGGCCGCGCCTAAGCGGGCAATGCCCTGCATCAGCAGCACTGTCGGCAGCACCGTGACAAAAAGCCCCAGCGCAGCGCCGTAAGCGAAAACGCTCAGCGGCAGCTGCTGCATCAGCTGCAGCGGCGCCGGCACGGCCAAAGCGAAATGCGCCAAAGTGCCAATGCAGGCGATGCTCAGCGCCAGGCCGGTAAAATGCCAGGAGCCGAATTTCAGCATCAGCCTTGGCGCCGTCAGCAGATAGGCCGCAAAGGCCACCGCGCTGGCGAAGACCAGGCTTGCACCCAGCCAGAAATTGCTGCCGTGCGGGCTGCTGCTTTGCTCCTGCAGCATCACGATGAGCGTGCCGCCGTAGCTCAGCGCAATCGCAAAAATGCTGGCCCAGCGCAGCTTCTGCTTATAAAGGATGCTGGAGGCTAAAACCGTCAGGGTCGGATATAAAAACAGGATGATCCGTTCCAGTGAGGCGCTGATATGCATCAGCCCCTGAAAATCCAGCCAGCTGGCCAGATAATAGCCCATGAGGCCGGACAGGATCAGCAGGCCCCAGTCCTTGGCCTGAACTGCGCTGTAGTCCCTGCGGCTGAGCCAGCTGATCAGCAGGAAAAACGGCAGCGCGCTGGCCATGCGCAGCGCCATCAGCACCGTGGCGTCGACCTGCGGCGACAGCGCGTAGGCCTGCTTGATGAAAATCGCCTTGGTGCTGAATAAGAACGCGGCGCAGATTGCGCAAAGCGAACCTGTCTGCGTGCGGGTCAGGAGGAGCTGCATGGCCGGGTCATTCCTGCAGAAGCGTCAATAAGATGGCAAGATTATAGAAAGCATGGCTTAAAACTTGAAATGTAAAATAAGAATAGGGGCTATTCCTAAAAGGCATGCTGTATTATTGGCGGTTATTTAAGCTAATAAACGCGCATTCAGCCGGTTTTTTTCATGCCTGCCTGCCGGCTTGACTTTTTTAAGCGCGCTGCAGCGCAGCCGCCAGCCAGTTTTCAGCATCAGCGCGCCGTTTTCTGCACTAAAAAGATGCGTAATCAGCCATTTGAGGCCAAACGGCGCCGGGTTCATCATGGTGCAAAATATTCAAAAAAATATTTTTTAATTAATTTTTCTGCAGATCTGGCTGAATCCGCAGATAAAGAATGCGGATGAAGCGCGCCAAAGCAGCCCGCCGGGCGCAAAATTCCGCCGCCGAATCTGACTGGCTGAAATGACTCAAAGCCTGAAATTTCCGGCCAACTGTATGCGGATGCAGGCAAATGCATTTTGTCAGTGCAGCCAATGCCTGTTTTGACGGTTTTAAAATACACTGAATTGCGCGGGAATCCGCGGCATTTCCGGCTGGATTCAGCCTGCGCGCTGCGCCGGCGCCTGCTGTCAGAAAGATCAACCGCTACCTGCAAGACAGCCGCTTCCCAGCGCAGAAGGAGCGGCCCAAGCTTGAAATTCGGCTGAAGAGGCGGATTATGCATAAAAAATATTCATAGCATTAGAAATAAAAATGAATAAGTTGAATATCTCATCATATTTTTTATGAATCATCAGTTCAAAATGTGGGTATTTATTAAATAAATATTGGGTGGTAATTTAAAACAGTTCAATTAGAATCCAAAAATTCAACAAGAACTCATCCTGAGGGGAAGCATCGTTTCAACGCTGCTTGCTGAAGAACAACTAGCTTGAGGAACGCTCATGCAGATCGGAATTCCAACCGAAACTGTCGTCGGTGAAAATCGCGTCGCTGCGACGCCTGAGACAGTAAAGAAGTTGATCAGCGCTGGTCATAATGTGGTTATTGAAGGTGGAGCTGGGCTTAAGGCTGCCTACATCGATAGCGCTTATGAGCAGGTTGGCGCCAAAATTACAGATGACGCCTATGCCGGCAGTCAAATTATTTTGAAAGTCCGCGCCCCGAAGGGTGAGGAAATTCAAAAGCTTGCACCGAATACCGCAGTCATCGCAATGTTTGACCCCTACCGCAATCCCGAGCTGGACCAGTTTGCTGCGCAGCAGGTATCGGCATTTGCGCTGGAACTGCTGCCGCGCACCCTGTCGCGCGCGCAGAATATGGACGTGCTGTCTTCTCAGGCCAATCTGTCAGGCTATAAATCTGTACTGCTGGCGGCTGCGGAATATCAGCGCATGTTCCCGATGCTGATGACCGCTGCCGGCACGGTAAAGCCTGCCCGCGTGGTGATTATGGGCGTGGGCGTAGCCGGCCTGCAGGCGATTGCAACCGCCAAGCGCCTGGGCGCCGTGGTTGAAGCCACCGATTTGCGCCCGACTGCGCGCGATCAGGTGGAATCGCTGGGCGGCAAATGGCTGGACGTGCCGATGTCTGATGAAGAAAAGCAGAAAGCTGCCGACGCCGCCAAAAACGGCTACGGCTGGATGCCGGGCGAACAGTACATCAAAGATCAGGCCATCATTGTTGATAAAGCGGTCGCCAATGCCGATATCGTGATTACCACAGCCTTGCTGCCGGGCCGCGATGCGCCGCGCCTGATTAAGGCGGAAACGGTAGCCAAAATGAAGCCGGGTTCTGTGATTTTAGACATGGCGGTGGAAACCGGCGGCAACGTGGAAGGCTCTAAATGCGGTGAAACCGTCATGACCGGCAACGGCGTGAAAATCCTCGGCATTCCGAATATCCCTTCGACTGTTTCGACCGAAGCTTCGGCGCTGTATGCGCGCAATGTTTTGAACTTCCTGGATACGCTGTTCGATGCAGAGAAAAAATTCGCATTGAACCCGGAAGAGGAAATTCAGAAAGCCCTATTGGTCACTCACGGCGGCCAAGTGCTGCTGAAGCGCGGTTAAGGAGCATCATCATGGTTGAAACTATTACTATTTTCGTCTTAGCCATCTTTGTGGGCTATTACGTGGTTTGGGGCGTAACGCCTGCCTTGCATACCCCGCTTATGGCGGTGACCAATGCCTTATCATCGATCATCGTGGTCGGCGCAATGATTCAAACCGTAGGCATTCCAGGCATTGTGGATGCAAGTGTGCAATTTCAAAGCGTCAATGTGGTGAGCATCTTAGGCGCGGTTGCGGTGTTCTTAGCAAGTATCAACATTTTCGGCGGCTTCGCGGTAACTGCGCGCATGCTTGAAATGTTCAAGCCAAAGCAAAAGAAAAAAGAGGGCTAATACATGGAATTCATTCGAGACTATGCGGATTGGTTCTACCTGATCGGTGCTGTCCTCTTTATTTTAACCTTGCGCGGTTTGTCGGGGCCTAAGACGGCAATTCAAGGCAACCGCTACGGCATGATCGCCATGGCGATTGCTGTCGTGACCACCTTCTTTGTAGCGGATCATCCGGTGATTTGGATGATTGGCGGCGCGATGGTGCTGGGCGCAATTGTGGGCATTGCCCGCGCGCGCACTGTACCTATGACACAAATGCCGGAAACTGTGGCTTTAATGCACTCATTGGTGGGCTTAGCTGCGGTGCTGATTGCGATTGCCGCCATTCTGCATAACAACCAGCTCACCGCTTTATTTGCGCAAAATGAAGCAGCCTTAACCGCTGCCGGCGTGCAGCATGCGCATATGAGCAAGGTGCATTTATTTGAACTGTTTGTGGGCTGTTTTGTCGGTGCGATTACCTTTACTGCATCTGTATTTGCCTATGGCAAGCTGGCTGCGAAAAAATGGGCAAAAACCATTTCCGGCGCATGGGTTAAACCGGTTCAGGCGCTGATTTTCCTTGCCATGCTGGCCTGCGGTGTGTACTTCTTCACCACAGGCAACATGAATGCATTCTGGGCCATGACTGTACTGGCATTGGCATTCGGCTGGGTGTGGATTGCGCCAGTCGGCGGCGGCGACATGCCGGTAGTGGTATCGCTTCTGAACTCTTTCTCTGGCTGGGCTGCGGCGGGCATCGGTTTCACCCTTGAAAACAATATGCTGATCGTTGCCGGTTCACTGGTGGGTTCTTCAGGCGCAATTCTGTCCTACATCATGTGCAAAGCCATGAACCGTTCAATCATCAATGTTTTGTTTGGCGGCGCAATGGGCGGTACTGCGGTTGCTGCTGCGGACAAAGGCGAACAGGCGCAGCGCAACCACCGTTCCGGTTCAGCAGATGACGCAGGCTTCCTGATGTCAAATGCAGACAGCGTTGTGATTGTGCCGGGTTACGGCATGGCGCAAGGCCGCGCGCAAAATGCCGTGAAAGAACTGTGTGAAATCTTGAAAGAGCAGGGCGTAAAAGTCCGCTTCGCGATTCACCCGGTTGCTGGCCGCATGCCGGGCCACATGAACGTACTGTTGGCTGAAGCAGACGTGGCTTATGAAGACATCTTGGAAATGGATGAGATTAACTCTGACTTCCCTGCAACAGATGTGGTGCTGGTGATTGGCGCAAATGACGTGGTCAACCCTGCAGCTAAAGATGACCCAGCATCTCCGATCTATGGCATGCCGATTCTTGAAGCGCATAAGGCGCGCACCATTATGGTGATCAAGCGCTCTATGGCGACAGGTTATGCAGGTCTAGACAACGATTTGTTCTATAACGAAAAAACCATGATGATTTTCGGTGATGCGAAGAAAGTGGTTGAAGACATGACCAAAGCAATCAATGGTGGTGGGCACTAAGATCTGAAAAGTATTTAAAACCATTCTCCGGGATAATGCCAGTCAGTTAAGAAATTGACTGGCTTTTTCTTTTTAAATTCTAGAGCCATTCAAATAGATCTGTTTCATAAGTCAATAAATGATCATTAATTGGCAGTAAAATTAATATTGAAAGTTCCTTCTCCCTTTGGGAGAAGGTTAGGATGAGGGGATTTTTTCAATAAAATCCTCACCCTGAGCGGTATTCCGCGCAAGTCTCCTTAAAAAGGAGAGGGAATTTCCATTGTGAATTAAATGCTGTTTAAAAAAAATTGTATAGCTTGTATTTTTGGTAAAAGTCTTTTATTGAAAAACTCCTTAGCTGATCAGCATTAATCCTTCGGGATGGTTTTTTGTTTATGGCAATCCAATATCCGAAAGGCCGTGAAATTTTTATCTGAGTACGCTCCAAAGCGCTGAGATATTGTGTACTTTTATAAAAAAAATTAATTTTTGATTCAATATATATTCTTGCTGATGCTGGCTTTTAAGGCACTGTATTTAATGTGCTTTTAAGTTGGTTAAGCGGCTTTTAGCTGTGTTTTCTTGATGCAGAATGGCCAAATTTAAAGAGTGTGCGTATCAAAATATAATCAAAATACAGCTGAACTATAATAAAGATAAAGCAGAAAAATTGTCAGAATAGCGGTATCGCATGGCTGATATATCGCTGTGACTGAATGCGCGGGTTGGCTGCGCTTCTGCATGGCTGTAGGCCAGGTGCGCTAATCAGCAGCGGGAGATGGCTTATGTTATTTATTGTTAGGTACACTATCTGCTCAGGGAACCGCAATGCGGCGATGGAGCGCTTTCTGCAGACTGGAGGGAAAGCGCCTGCCGGTGTGGAAATGCTGGGAAGATGGCATGCTGTAGCGCAGCGCTCAGGCTTTGCAGTCATTGAGGCGAATGATGCAGAGCTGATACAGCAGTGGGCAATGGAGTGGAACGATCTGCTTTCTATGGAGATTTGTCCTGCTTTAACTGATGATCAAATGGGGCCGCTGATGTTCGCCACGCTCGCAAAGAAAGAGCATACTTAAGGAATCTGAATTGCTTTGCGAAGCAGCAGCCTACTAAGATTGCCAGCGCTGAAAATCCATCCTTCAGAATAATGCCGGCCAGTTAAGCAATTGGCTGGCTTTTTCTTGGCGGATTTAAAAATGCTGAGCCTGCGCCGTGAATGGCCAAGCAGTTAAGGCGAATGCTAAAGCTGCTTGGCAGGCAATAAAAAAGCGGCCGCCATGGCCGCTTCTTTGTCAATCCTGCGCTTAAGCGACAGACTCCGGCGCGGTGCGCCAAAGGCTTTCAAGATCATAGAATTTGCGCGCTGTCGGCAGCATCACGTGCACCACGACAAGGCCTAGGTCAATCAGAATCCACTCAGCATCACGTTCACCTTCAACACCAATCGGGCGGAAGCCGGCTTTGCGGGCTTCTTCAGCAACATTGTCTGCAAGAGATTTGATGTGGCGGGTAGATGTGCCGCTGGCAATGACAATGGCGTCTGACACATTGCTGATTGCGCTGACATCCAGCTCAACGATTTCTTTCGCTTTTACATCTTCAAGTGCTTCACGCACAGTTTCAAGGCAAGCCTGTACGTCTTTCTTTTGGGTGTTGATCAGATCGTGAGAATTAGAAGCGCTGGGCGATGGTTCTAAATTCATGGAGGGTATGATTTCCTGAAAATTATTCATGTTCTAATATAGCGGTTTTGCCGCCGGATTTCAAATCAGCAGCAGGTGCGTTTAGTCCAATTTATGCAAAGTATTTGTCTTTCCACGCAAAAGTTTTTTCAGAGGCCTGGCTGGGGCGGTATTCGGCAGCGGTGTAGCCGGCATAGGCGCTTTGCTTCAGCCATGCAAATAACTGGGCATAATCAATTTTTCCTGTATCCGGCTCATGGCGCCCCGGGCAGTCAGCGAACTGAATATGGCCGATAGATTCAATATTTTCCTGCAGGCCTTCCAGCACGTCTTCGCCCATCATCGCCATATGGTAGCAGTCATACTGCATTTTCAGCGCAGGGTGCTGCACGGCTTCCAGCATTTCCTGCGCCTGGGCGATGTTCTGCACCAGAAAGCGTGGCATGTCCGTGCCGTTGATCATTTCAAAAACCGGCTGTATGCCGTGCCCGCCCAGCATGCTGCAGGCCAGCTTGAAATTGGCGGACAGGGTGTTGAGGCAGGGCAGCAGGTCGGCGTCCAGCGGCTGGCGGCCGGCCAGAATATTCACGCTGGGCACATTCAGGCCTTTGGCGTAGGCAATGGCTTTTTCCAGCGCCTGATGAAAGGCGGCTTCCTGGCCGGGCACGCCGGCCAGGCCGTCGCCGCCCTGCATTAAGTCGCCGGCCGGCGCATTGATCAGGCACAGGCTCAAATCATGCAGTGTCAGCTGGGTTTGAATCTGCTCAATGCTCAGCTCATAGGGAAACTGGATTTCGACATGATCAAAGCCCTGCGCGCGCGCCAAGGCAAAGCGCTCAATCAGCGGCGCTTCGGTAAAGATCATGGACAGGTTGACGGCAAGCTTGATCATGCGGATGCTCCATGCATTTTGGGGACTGACGGGCTGAGCGGGGCAGGGTTACTGCGCTTCAACATGCTGAATCACCGTCGCTAAATCTTTTTCGGAAAAGCCGCTGGCCTGATGCGCCTGCAGCTGGCGCAGCGCCTGCTGCGCCACCGGAATCTGCAGCGCAAATTCAGCCGCCAGCTGCACGGCATTGTTCAGGTCTTTGGACAGGGTCTGGACTTTCCACTGCACCGGTTCAAAGCTGTGCGCCGCCATGCGCGGCGCCAGAATCTGAAAGGGCTTGGAGTCGGCGAAACCGCCCGCCAGCGCCGGCGCCAGCAGCCGGGTGTCTACGCCGGCTTTTCCGGCCAAGGCAACCGCTTCGGCAATTAAGGCGCTGTTGGCGGCTACAATCAGCTGATTGCAGATTTTGGTCGCTTGCCCGGCGCCAGTCGCCCCCATGCGGGTCACGCGCTGCGACAGCACATTGTAAATCAGGGCCAGGCCATCAATGGCCTGCGCATCGCCGCCGGCAAAAATCACCAAAGTGCCTTGTTCCGCGCCCGCCGTGCCGCCGGAAATCGGGGAGTCAATCCATGTGGTCTGGCGGCTGGCAGCCTGCGCGGCCAGCTGCTGGGTTTGCGCCACGGACAGGCTGGAAAAATCCGCAATCACCTGGCCGGCCTGCAGATGCGGTTCAATCTGCGCATACACCGCCGCTGCCGCCTGATCATCCGCCAGGCAGGTTAAAATCACCGGATACTGGCCGATCTGCTGCAGCTGCAGCGCGCTTGCGCCCATATCCAGCAGCTCGTTGCAGGCGCTGGCGGTGCGGTTCCAGACGGCAACTTCAAAGCCGGCCTGAATCAGCCGGCCTGCCATGCGGCTGCCCATCAGCCCGATGCCTAAAAATGCGATTTTGCTGTGACGGTCAAAACTCATGCGCTTTCCCTGCCTTATCCGTATAGATCTAAAGTTTACTGATATTGCCGCGGCAAAAACTGAACTTCGGGGTTCTTGTCCTTTTTGCGCGCCAGCTTGCTGTTCTTGCCTAAAAGCAGCTTCAGCTGCCAGATTTTTTCCAGGCGCAGCGATTTCGCCGGATCATGCTCCATGGCGTCCAGCACGCGCTTGGCGGCGGCCAGCGCATCCGGCGAGCGGCTCAGCATTTCTTCCGCCAAGGCCTGCGCCCGGCTGAGCGGAGATTCGTCTAGATGCGTCACCAGTCCGATTTCCTTGGCATAGCCGGCATCAAAAATGCGCGCGGTCAGCGTCAGCTCCTTGGCCAAATCCAGCCCGATCACGCCTTTCAGCGAGCGGCTCAGGCCCATGTCCGGTACTAGGCCCCAGCGGCTTTCCATAATCGACATTTGCGTTTTGGGATGGGCGATCCGCACGTCCGCCGCCAGCGCCAGCTGCATGCCGGCGCCAAAGCAGAAGCCTTCCATGGCGGCAATGACCGGAACCGGCAGCTCCTGCCAAATTAAAAAGGCTTTCTGAAACAGGCTTTGCCCCGGCTTAATCAGCTCCCAGGCCGCATAGGCGGTATTTTTCGGATTGTTTAAGTCGGACAGGTCAATGCCGGCGCTGAAGACCTGCGCTTCGCCGGTTAAAATCACGCAGCGGATGGAGCGGTCTTTTTTAATCAGATTGGCGGTGCGCACCAAGTCCTTCAGCAGGGCAAAGCTCATGGCATTGCGCTTCTCAGGGCGGTTTAAGGTTACCGTGGCGATGCCGTTATTTTTTTCAAATTTTACCAGTGTCATGCTTGAAACTCTTATTCTGTTTGCGCTTGGAGCATAGCATGCGCGGCTGCGGCATTCATGACAGCCCAGTCACGAATTGCAGGCCGCGCGGCCTGCCGGAGCTACTGTTCATACTTGCTTAAAATCTGCCGGGCGGCCTGCTTCACCTGCGCAATCACCGCCTTCAGGGTCTGCAGGCGCTTCAGGGTCTCCTGAACAAAAGCCTCATCGGCCTTGCGCCGCTCCTTGCGCAGGGTGGAAACAAACTGTTCAAAGCCGCCGGCCGCTTCCTGCAGGGCGGGCGCGCCCACGTAGCGCGTTGCGCCGTACAGGCGGTGCAGCACATGCTCCAGCTGCGGATAATCTTCCAGTTCAATCAGCTGCTCAATTTCATCCAGCTCCTGATTAAAGCTGTCGACCAGCATTTTCAGCAAATCCGCCGCCAGATCTTCCTTATTGGCTGCCAGATGCAGGCTCTGCTGCCAGTCCAGAATGCCCGGGTCCAGCGCGTCAATCACCGCTGTGCGCTCCTGCGCCGGGGCTTTCTTAAAGCCTTCCATCGTCCAGTGGGTCAGAATCTGAATGATCTGCTCAATCTGAATCGGCTTGGTGACATAGTCGTCCATGCCGACCTGCAGCAGCTTCTTTTTCTCATCCGACAGCGCATGCGCGGTCAAGGCGATAATCGGCAGGCGCTGGTGCTGCTCAAATGTCGATTCCAGCGCGCGGATGGCGCGGGTGGTGTCGACGCCGGACATCACCGGCATTTGAATATCCATAAACACCAGATCAAAGGATTTCAGGCCCTGCTCATGGCGCGATTTAATGATTTCAATGGCTTCCTGCCCGCTCAGCGCCTTAGTCGCGGTGACATTCAGCTCAGACAGCAGCGCCTCAAGCACAATCAGGTTCGGCAGGTGGTCATCGACCGCTAAAACATGCAGCCCTTGGCCGTTGAAGTCTTCGTGCGCGTCTTCATCAAACAGCGGCTGGTTGCTCAGCAGCTGAATCAGCGCGCTGCGGCTGAGCGGCTGGTGCAGTGGGCGGGCGCGGTATTCATTCAGCATGCCCGGGTCAAGCAGCATTTGATAGCCGTAAACCGCCAGATTGCCGCTGTAGCGCGTGCGGATCTCCTTCAGCATGGCTTCGGTGTCGCCGCTGTGGTCGACAATCAGCCAGGTGTTTTCGGCATGCCGCAGCTGATTCAGGCGGCTGAACAGATCCAGAATCGACTGCGCTTCAATATGCTGCACCGCATAGTTTTCCAGATAGTGGCGCAGCACATTGGCGGTGGCCGGGTGGGCCAGATAGGACACCACCTGCAGGCTGCTGAACTGCGGATGGATATTTTCCTCATCTTCATTCACCCTGAACATGGCGGTAAACCAGAAGGTCGAGCCTTTTTCGGTCGGCGCGCGCTCCTGATTGTCTTCAAAGCCGATTTGGCCGTGCATCAGGCTGACCAGCTGCTTGGAAATGGCCAGGCCCAGGCCGGTGCCGCCGAACTGGCGCGTCACCGAGGCGTCGCCCTGCGAGAAGGATTCAAACAGCTTTTTGCGGTCAGTGCCGCTGAGGCCGATGCCGCTGTCCTGCACGCTGAAATGCAGCAGGCTTTGCCCTATGTCGTCATGCTCCATGCGCACCCGGACAATAATCTCGCCGTCCGGCGTGAACTTGATGGCGTTGGAAATCAGGTTGGTTAAAACCTGCTTGAAGCGCAGCGCATCGCCAATCACATGCTTCGGCACGCTGTCGGCATAATAGAAGGTCATGTTGATGTGCTTTTGCGCGGCCAGTGGCGAGAGCATGTCCATCACGTCAAATACCGCTTCTTCCAGATCAAAGGGCGCGGTTTCCAGCTCCAGCTTGCCGGCGTCAATTTTGGAAAAATCCAGCACATCGTTGATTAAAGCCAGCAGGTGCGCGGACGATTTTCGGATGGTCTGCAGATACAGGTTCTGTTCGTTGCTGAGGTTGCCCTGGCGCAGCAGCAGATGGATAAAGCCGTCTATGCTGTTCAGCGGCGTGCGCAATTCATGGCTGATATTGGCCAGGAATACCGACTTGGCCTGATTGGCGGAAATCGCCTGATCGCGCGCCTGGCGGTAAGTGATGTTCTGCACTTCCAGCGTGTCCAGCGTGCGGCGCAGGTCATCTTCGGTCTGTTCGGTATGCTCGCGCAGCTCCAGAAAGCTGAAATGCAGGCGCTTGACCACATTGGCGATGTCGCGCTGCAGCAGGCGCAGCTCGCCGGTGCTGTTGATGATCATGTGCTGATCCAGCGTATCGGCGTTCAGGCGCTGCAGCTGCATGCGGATTTCATACATCGGCGCAATCCAGCGCCGCGAGTAGAAGTTCAGGCACAGCAGCAGCAGCAGCAGGGTCAGCAGGCCGGTGGCGACCAGAACAATTAAAACCCGGTAGCGCGCAATTTCCAGAGGCTGATTGTCCAGCTCCACAATCAGCCAGTGCGGCGCATGGGCTGCGCCGCTGATTTTAGAGGCGTATACGGTATTTTTGTTGAAGCGGATCGGGCCGGCAAAGCCGGTCTTGCTGCGGATGGCCGGCCAGGCGTCCTGATCTTCCGGGCCGATATTCAGCCGGTTGCTGCCTTTGCTGTCTAAAATGGCGGCCCGGATCAGGTGCTTTTCATTCAGCATGCTCTGCATGGCAAAGCGCGCCTGATCCAGCTGTGCGGGGGACTGCGCCATAAGATTCAGCGCGCCTTCAGCCACCGGCTGGTAGCGCGCAAGGATGGCCAGCGCCATCTGGCGCTGCTGCGCCTTGGCCGCATTGGAGGTTTCCGTCATTACCAGCATGGCGCCGACACAGGCCAGCACAGCAATCGGCACAAAAATAAGCGCGATCAGCTGTCCATAGGCATGATTTAAGTGCAGGCGTTTAAAAAGCTTTTTGTTGATATTTGACATGGCGCAGGCAGTTTCTTGCTTATGCACCGCATATTAGCATGGATTATTTAAAACCGGCTGAGCTTTAATCACTTTCAAGAAAAAGCCTGTCAAATGAGTGCAGGCACAGGCATTTTTCCATACAATAGGCGCACCTCGGTACAGGTGCAAATAATGAGTAATACATCCCCTGATTTTCATGCAGACGAATTTCTGCTGGACCGCTGCGTAGGAAATACGCCGCTGGTGCGCCTGCAGCGTCTGGCCAGCCATACGCAAGCGGCGGTATTGGCAAAGCTCGAAGGCAATAATCCGGCGGGTTCTGTCAAAGACCGCCCAGCCTACAACATGATTATGCAGGCGGAAAAGCGCGGCCAGATTAAGCCGGGCGATACCCTGATCGAGGCCACCAGCGGCAATACCGGCATCGCGCTGGCGATGGTGGCGGCCATGCGCGGCTATAAAATCAAGCTGATCATGCCGGGCAACTCCAGCCAGGAGCGCAAAGACGCGATGCGCGCTTACGGCGCGGAGCTGATTGAAGCGCCGAATATGGAAGCTGCCCGCGATATGGCGCAGCAGATGCAGCGGGACGGCGAAGGGCTGGTGCTGAACCAGTTCGGCAACCCGGACAATGTGGAAGCGCATTACCTGACTACTGGCCCGGAAATCTGGCGCCAGACCGGCGGCAAGATCACCCATTTTGTCAGCGCGATGGGCACCACCGGCACCATCATGGGAATTTCAAAATACTTAAAGCAGCAGAATCCTGAAATTCAGATTATCGGCCTGCAGCCGTCGGAAGGCTCCAATATTGCCGGCATCCGGCGCTGGCCGCAGGAATACCTGCCGACCATTTTTGAGCCGGCGCGGGTTGACCGCATTATCGATATTCCGCAAATTGAAGCGGAAAAAACCGCGCGCCAGCTGGCGCGCAAAGAAGGCATCAGCGCCGGCACTTCATCCGGCGGCGCGGTATGGGCTTCGGTTAAGCTGGCGGAAGAAAATCCGGATGCCGTGATTGTCTGCATCGTCTGCGACCGCGGCGACCGTTATCTGTCGACGGGCCTGTTTTCTGTTGTTGATCCTGAGTAATTAAATTCTGAATAGCTTCAGGATAAAGTGAGTGCATATGCGTCTGCCGGTTCTAACTTTTGACATTGAAACAATGACTGACTTGAAGTCAGGCGCGCATCTGTACGGGCTGGATCTGCCGGAAGCGGATTTGGACGCGGCGTTGGCGAAATTGCGCCGGCAGGAATCCGGAACCGATTTTCAGCGCCTGGCCCTGCATGAAATTGCCTGCATTTCCGGCCTGTGGATCGATGAAAACGGCATGAAAATGTTTTCATTCAGCCGCGAGCACGGCAGTGAAGCGGAAATTTTAAAGAAATTTTTATCTATTTTTGACAAGCGCCATCCGACGCTAGTCAGCTGGAATGGTTCACAATTTGACCTGCCGGTGATCCTGTTCCGCGCCATGTATCATGGGCTTTCTGCGCCCAGCCTGTTCGATCAGGGCGAGATTGACACGCAAAAGCGCTATAATAACTATCAGAACCGCTATCATCAGCGCCATATTGACCTGATGGATGTCATGGCGATGTTCCATGGCCGGCACTTTTTAAAGCTGGATGACGCGGCGCATTTGCTGGGCTTTCCCGGCAAGCGCGGGGACGGCGCCTACCGCGTGCCCGAGTACGTGCGCGGGCAGCAGTGGCAGGCATTGACCAGCTACTGCGAAGGCGATGTGCTGAACACCTGGCTGATTTACCTGCGCTGGCAGCTGCTGAAAGGCCAGTTGCAGCTGGCGGATCATCAGCATCTGGTGCAAAGCACCATCCAGTATCTGCAGACCCTGCCGCAGCATGCTGACTTTTTAGCAGTAT
Organism: Acinetobacter sp. WCHAc010034; assembly: GCF_001696615.3. NCBI lineage: Bacteria > Pseudomonadati > Pseudomonadota > Gammaproteobacteria > Moraxellales > Moraxellaceae > Acinetobacter > Acinetobacter sp. WCHAc010034. The sequence goes on from NZ_CP032279.1 coordinate 2,486,628, forward strand.
GGCGCGAAACCGCGCAGCATACCGCATTTACTCAATTTGATTTTCCATCTCCCACAGATTAGGTCCGAATGAAATCTACAGCCAAGCCCGCCAAAGCCCAGCAGCCCAGTTATATTTTCCAGGTTGAGTCGCTTTCACATGAGGGGCGCGGCATCGCGCATTACGGATCCCATCCCGGCCATCCTGAAGAGAAGCGCGGCAAGAAAGTATTCATCCGCTATGCGCTGCCGGGCGAAACGGTGCGCGCCAGCATTACCCATGCGGCCAAGCGCCTGGAAGAAGCCGACAGCACCGAACTGCTGAGCGGCGCTTCAGCTATGCGCGTGCAGCCGGCCTGCCCGCATTTCGGCGTGTGCGGCGGCTGCAGCATGCAGCATATCCACCCCGATGAGCAGATCCGCCTCAAGCAGGAGGTGCTGCAGTCGCATTTCGCCCATTTTGCCGGCGTGCAGCCGCAAGAATGGCTGGCGCCCCTGCGTTCAGCGCGGGAAGACTACCGCCGCAAAGCGCGGATCGGCGTGCGCTATCTGCCGCAGAAAGACCGGCTGATTGTGGGTTTCCGCGAAAACGCCAGCAATAAGCTGACCTCAATTGACCGCTGCCTGGTGCTGGATCAGCAGTTCGGCTCCATTACCCGCTTAAAGCAGCTAATCCAAAGTCTAAAAGGCAAAGGGGCGGTAGGTCATATAGAATTGGCGATGGGTGATCAGGATGTTGCCTTGGTCGTGCGCCATACAGAAAAATTATCTGCCGAAGATGTCAACCAATTGCAGCAGTTTGCGTTACAGAAGAAGTGGCAATTGTATTTGCAGCCCGCAGGGCCAGAAAGCCTGATCCGCGCCGACGGCCAAAGCAGGGAGATGCGCCTGCATTACCGTCTGGACGCGTTTGATGCGGAATTCGCCTTCAGCCCGCTGGACTTTACCCAGGTCAATTCCAGCATTAACCCGCAGATGGTCAGGCTGGCATGCGATTTGCTTCAGTTGAAGCCGGGCGAGCGCGTGCTGGATTTATTCTGCGGACTGGGCAATTTCTCGCTGCCGCTGGCGCGCTGTGTTGGTGCGGACGGTTTTGTCGCTGCCGTGGAAGGCAGTGCGGAAATGGTGCAGCGCGGCGCGGAAAATGCCGAAAGCAACGGAATTGGCTGGCTGCGCTTCTATTCACAAGATTTAACAAAAGATTTTTCGCATCATTCTTGGGCAAAACAGGGATTTGATGCATTATTGATAGACCCTCCGCGCTCAGGCGCCGAAGAAATAATGCATTATGTGCCCAAATTTGGTGCCAAAAGAATTGTTTATGTTTCATGCAATCCGGCGACTTTGGCCCGGGATGCGGGAATTCTGGCGCAGCAGGGCTATCGGCTGAAAAAGGCAGGGGTGATGGATATGTTTACCCATACCGGCCATGTCGAATCCATCGCCTTGTTTGAACAAGAAAATCAGCCGAATGATTTAAGTCATAATGAAGAGTAAAAAAGTAGGAGTAGGGTATGGTCACAGTGCGTGAACAGCTCCCGGGACGCTTAAATGAACTGTCCCTGGAAGCGACTGTAGAACATGCCGATCAAGCGCTGCACGATTTGGCGGAATGGCTGGAGCGTGTACGCGGCTTGCTGGGGGCGCCCCTGAAGCAGCTCGAAGAAGTTGCGCATTTAACTTTGCAGAAAGAGCTGGAGTCGACAGTCAGCCACCGTTCCAATACCTTTTATACCGGTATTGAAATGGCGGATATTCTGGCGCATTTGCATGCCGATGAAGACACACTTTCGGCCGCCATGCTGTACCGCAGCGTGCGCGAAGGCGTAATGCCTCTGGATGAGGTCCGGGTAAAATTCGGCGAGCAGGTGCATGGCCTGGTCAAGGGCGCTTTGGCCATGGGCAAGCTGTCCGAGCTGATTGAGCAGAACAAGCGCTTGGAAGACCATTTTAATAACAACCAGCGTGAGCATCTGTCCGGCATCTATAAAATGCTGATTTCGGTTACGGAAGACGTGCGCGTGGTTTTAATCAAGCTGGCGGAGCGGACGTATGCGCTGCGCGAGCTGACCAAAGCCTCGCGCGAGCGCCAGGAGCGGGTTGCGCGCGAAATTCTGACCATCTACTCGCCGCTGGCGCACCGCCTGGGCATTGCCCAGCTTAAGTGGGAGCTGGAAGATCTGGCGTTCCGCTATCTGGCGCCGGAACGCTATAAGGAAATCGCTTCGCTGCTGAATGAGAAGCGTCTGGAGCGCGAGCATTATATTCAGTTCGTGATTGACAAGCTGCGCAATGAGCTGGCCGAGCACGGCATCGAAGCGGAAATCAACGGGCGGGTAAAGCACATTTATTCGATTTACCGGAAAATGAAAAGCAAGAATCTGAGCTTTGACCAGCTGTATGATATCCGCGCCGTGCGGGTACTGGTGAAAAGCGTGCCGGAATGCTACCACTCGCTGGGCATTGTGCATCAGATCTGGCGCCACATTCCGCATCAGTTTGATGATTACATTACCAACCCGAAAGCCAACGGCTACCGCTCGCTGCATACTGCGGTCATTGCTGAGAATAAGTCGCTGGAGGTGCAGATCCGCACGACCAGCATGCATGAAGAAGCCGAGCTGGGCGTGTGCTCGCACTTCAATTATAAGGAAGGCGGCAAGGCGACAGACCATTCTTTCAATCACCGCCTGCATTCGCTGCGCGCCGTGCTGGAGCACTATCAGGAGCGCAATGACGCCAGCGCGCATAAGGAAGATCAGGCCGGAGAAAATTTTGAGCAGATTCAGGATTTCGAAGGCTTTGAAAAGATTTATGTGTTCAGCCGGGACGGCGACATTAAGGAGCTGCCGCGCGGCTCGACGGTTTTAGACTTCGCCTACCATGTGCATACCGAAGTGGGCAACAAGTGCTATGCAGCCCGGGTGAATCAGCGCTATGTGCCGCTGACCTATACCCTGAAAACCGGTGAGCAGGTCGAAATCCTCACCAAGAAAGACCGCGAGCCGAACCGCGACTGGCTGGTGAACTCGCTGGGCTATATTAAGACCGCGCGCGCGCGTGACAAGCTGCGCCACTGGTTCCGCCAGCAGGACCGCAGCAAGAATCTGGAAGTGGGCCGGGAAATTCTGAACAAGGAATTGTCGCGCCTGGCGATTCACCCGAAAAGCATTGATTTGAATGACTACTGCAATCATTTCAATGTTAAAGCCGGCGAAGACATTCTGATCAGCCTGGTCAGCGGCGATATCAGCCTGCATGCCCTGATGAATCAGGTCAACCGCCATATGCATCTGGATCAGGATGAGCCTGAACTGGTGCTGAAGCCGACGCTGAATCCGCGCGCCAGCCATACGCTGTCCGCGCACGGCATCCTGATTGACGGCCTGGACAACGTCGAGCTGCATGTGGCGCAGTGCTGCCAGCCGGTGCATGGCGAATCGATTGCCGGCTACATTACCCTGAACCGTGGCGTCAGCATTCATAAAGTGGCCTGTCCGGATTATGTGCGCATGATCAGCCAGGAGCCGGAACGCGCTGTGGAAGCGGACTGGGAAATGCAGCCGACCCGCGGCCAGAGCGTGCAGATTGTGGTGGAAGCCTATGACCGGCGCGGCCTGCTGAAAGACCTGACGCAGGTGATTTTCTCAGACCAGATCAATATCCGCCAGGTGAACACCATTTCTGAAGCGGACGGCATTGCCAATATGAAGCTGCTGATTGAGGTGAAAGGCCTGGCGCAGCTGTCGCGCCTGCTGGCCCGCCTGGAGCAGCAGCCGGGAATCATCAGCGCGCGCCGCCTGATTCAGGGCGGCTGACGGAACGCCCCGGCATAAAGAGCCTGCAGCAATGCGGGCTTTTTTTATGGCTGGCGCAATTCAGCCCTTAACATGCAGCTGGATATATTGTATTGAAAACGCGCAGCATATTTTTTGTAAGTTTTTGAGCGCAAATGCTATAATCCGCGCCACTATTTTGAAGACGAATTTGAAAGGGTCAGGGTATATCGGCGCATGATACAAATGAATGTGTCCCGGCTTTGCGTAAGCCGGGCAGATGAAGTTTTTCCTGCATTGGCGCAAATTCCCGCCCTGCAGCGCCGCCGCTTATCGCCTATTGCAAAACTGGCCTTCAGCAGCGCAATGCAGGCGCTGTCCGGAATGCCTGCGGACTATATTGTCTGGGTGTCGCAGTACGGCGATGAAGCTAAAACACTGAAAATCCTTGAAGATGTCCTCAAGGATCAAACCCCTTCACCGACGCAATTTTCAACCTCAGTGCATAATGCAATTTCAGGTTTATATTCCATTTTATGTCAGGATCCGACACCTGCGACCAGCTTGGCAGGTTCGTGGAATGATGGGTTGATTGAAGCCTATGCATGGTTAAAAGCAATGCCAGAAGCCCGTCAGGTTTTGCTGGTGTATTATGATGAAGCCTTGCCAGACATTTATATCGAGCATCAACCCTTTGCTGCTTTTGCGGTGGCAGCGATGATTTCATTAGCGCCTGCCAATTTGATGTTGACGCCAAAGCATACAGATTCAACGCCAGCCTATCAGCAGGCTTTAGCATTTAACACGTTTTGGACTAATCCTGAGCAAACTGAATCAGAAGCGTGGACGAAATGCTGAAATTAAATCGAATCAAGCAAAAAGCCAACTATGTCTGGCGCGTTGGAGCGACAGGGTTTAGTTTTGCCAGCTTTGGCTTAGGCGGCGTGGCGATTGGCGGTTTGATTGCACCAATGGTTAAGCTGAGTTCAGCAGATCCAGAAGTTCGAAAGCAGCGCACTCAAAAAGTCATTAAGCATAGTTTTAAAGGTTTTACTGAGATGATGGTGAAACTGGGCATCATGACCTATACGGTTGAAGGCTTAGACAAACTGCAGCACAGCCAGCAGGAGCTGGTGATTGCCAACCATCCGACACTGATTGACGTGGTGGTTTTAATTGGTTTAATGGAACAAGCAAACTGTGTGGTCAAGCAGGCGTTGTGGTCGAACCCATTTACCAAAGGCCCTGTGCAAAGTGCAGGCTATATTTTAAATGCAGGTTCTGAACAATTTATTCAGGACTGCGTATACAAATTACAACAGGATCATGCGGCGTCCTTGTTAATCTTCCCTGAAGGGACAAGAACGGCAAAAGGTGAGCAACTGAATGATTTTCAGCGTGGTGCGGCCAATATTGCTCTACGTGCAGGTGTGCCGATTCGCCCTGTGCTGATTAGCTGTGCGCCATCGACCCTGACCAAAAATGAAAAGTGGTATCACATTCCAGAACAGCCTTTTCATATCCATGTGAAAGTGCTGGATGCGATCCGAGTGGAAGACGTATTGGATGACGTAACGGTCAATCCCAAAAATGTGCGTCAATTAAATCAACAATTACAGTGGTTTTTTAACCAAGAGTTATCCGTAAATGAGCAATCTTGCTGATGAATTAAAGCAAATGATTATTGATGTCCTTGCCCTTGAAGACATCCATATTGAAGACATTGATACAGATGCACCTTTATTTGGTGATGGTCTGGGTTTGGACTCGATTGATGCTTTAGAACTGGGTTTGGCATTGAAAAAGCGCTATGGCATTCATTTGAATGCAGAGTCTGCAGAAACAAAAGAACATTTTAAATCAATTCAAAGCTTAGTGGCTTTGGTTGAAGCACAGAAAACAGCATAAGAGGTTGCTATGCTTGCACAAGAAACCGTGTTAGAAAAATTACGTGAGTGGATGGAAGAGCTGTTTGAAATTGCGCCTGAAGATGTGCAGTTAGAATCAAACTTAGCTTCAGACCTCGATGTTGATAGTATTGATGCCATTGATTTGGTCGTGAAAATTAAAGAACTGACAGGCAAACAAGTCAATCCTGAAGACTTTAAAAACGTGCGTACCGTAGAAGATGTGGTGCTCGTGATTCAGAATATGTCGGCTGCATGAACAACATTTTAAAAGGGATAGCAGGGGTTGGATTGATCCTCTATCCTTTTTTTGTGGCTTATTCTTTAGCGCATGGACAGTATGTCTGGGTCAGTGCCGTATTGATTGCACTGGGTATTTTACGTCTCTTGAGTAAGGGCAATGCCCTGCTATGGCCCTTGACCGGTTTTGCCATTTTATGTGGCGGGTTGAGTTTGATTTTAAAAGATCATGCGTGGCTGAAACTCTATCCTGTCTTTATGAGTCTTGGGGCGCTGTTTATTTTTACCAGCACTTTGATTCGACCGCCTTCAATGATTGAACGTTTTGCACGTTTGGCAGAGCCTAATCTGCCCGAAGAAGGAGTAGAATGGACCCGTCAAGTGACCAAAGTTTGGTGTGGTTTTTTTTGCATCAATGCGGTCATTGCCCTGATCACTGTTTTCTTTGCACCGATGAAGATTTGGGTGCTGTATAACGGTTTGATCTCTTATATCTTGATGGGTGGACTGTTACTGGGTGAGTTTGTCTTGCGTAAACGTCAGCAACGACTGCATCAGGCACAGAAATAACAGCATTTCCGTCAGGGCAACTGAAATAGTGGCCTCGAACTATAGCGATTAGAAATACGGTTTTTAAAAACAAATTTTATGTCTTGTCATTTTCAACACCATCTCCATTCATCACGTCCCTTGTGTATTCAGGCGGACTCAAGTTTTGTGTCCTTTCACACTTTTTGGTTGGATGTAGCTGTGCAGGCTATGCAAATTCAGCAGTTGGAACAGCCAGTATGGGCGCTTTGGCAAGAAGACAGTTATGAGTTTTTGGTATTGTTGTTTGCAGCCTTGCAAGCAGGTAAGCAAGTGCTGTTGCCGCCGCATCGGGTCAGCGACTTAGAAAAAGAACTGGCTGAACAGCAGATTTATTTTTTACAACGTTTGCCGTCGACAGCCGCGTCAACCTTTGAGCTTCAATTTGATGCTGCCTTTCTCAATCAGGCACAGCTGTATTTTTATACTTCGGGCTCAACTGGGCAACCGAAAAAGATTCCACGCAGCTTGCAACAGTTGTTCAATGAAGTCTGTGGCTTGGAAGCCAGTTTTGATTTGCCTGAACAGGCGGTGGCGATTGCCACGGTGAGTCATCAGCATATTTATGGCTTGTTGTTCAAGCTGTTGTGGCCCTTAGCCAGTGGACGCAGTTTCTATCAAAAACAACAGGCTTTCCCTGAAGAGGTGGTCGATCTTCAAAAGAAAATTGCCCATTTGCAACTGCCCAATTATCTGATTTCAAGTCCTGCATTGTTGAAGCGCTGGACCACAGATGTGGTGTTGCAAGACTGCCATCGGGTCTATTCCTCTGGTGGAAAGTTGGATGCAGGCGTGCGTCCTTTGCTGAATCGCCCGATTACTGAAGTGTTTGGCAGTTCTGAAACAGGTGGGATCGCTCACCGTCAGGCGGATGATGCACTATGGACACCCTTTGCCAATGTCGAAATTAACTGCGCCGAGCAACAAGAGTTAGCCGTTAAAACCAATCATGCCTTTAGCACGGATTGGATTTTGACTGGAGATAAAGTGCAGGTTGCAGATGTACAGAATCCCAAAAGTCCATTCCAGTTATTGGGGCGTTTGGACCGCATTGTCAAACTTGAAGAAAAGCGGTTAAGTCTCGATGCGATTGAAGCAAAAATCGCTGAGTTGGCAGAAATACAGCAGTGCCATGTTTTAATTCATGAAAAAGAACAGCGTCAGATGTTGGCGGTGGTGGCAGTGTTGACGGATGATGCAAGGGAGCTGCTCATTGAAAAGGGTAAAGCTGCCTTTACCGCACAACTGAAAAAACAATTACAACAGAAACTGGAAAGTATCGCGATTCCGCGGCAGTGGCGGTTTTTAACGCAAATGCCACAAAATGCCCAATCGAAGCTGAATAAACAGTATTTAAAATCGCTCTTTCAACCGATGACCTTGCCTGTGGTATTGACGCAGCAGTCTCAGGATATGCAGATCACTTATGCTTTGGAGTTTGTGCCTGAGCTGGAATGCTTTAAAGGGCATTTCCCAAACTTCCCGATTTATCCGGGTGTAGGGCAAATTGGATTTATTCAACATTTTGCTAAACAAAACTGGGCAGATTTACTGTGGTGCAATGGTTTTGAACAGTTAAAATTTCAAGGACTGATCCAACCCTATCAAACGGTGGAACTGGTGCTCAGCCGTAAAGCGCATAAGGTCAGTTTTGAGTTGAAAAATCATGACAAAATATTGGCATCAGGACGTTTGCTGTTTGCTGTCACTGTAGACGTTTAAGCCGAGAGACAAAATGAAACACTGCTTTGTGATTCCTGTGTATAACCATCCGCATTATTTGGCGGCGTTACTGTCACATTTAAGCGCTTTTGAGTTACCCATCATTATGGTGAATGATGGCAGTGATGCCGATTGTACAGCAGTGTTACATCAGCTTGCGCACGACTACCCAAGGGTCGATTTGGTTGAACATACCTACAATCAGGGGAAGGGGCAGGCGGTGATCACGGGTCTCAAGCATGCCTTTCAATGTGGCTATAGCCATGCCTTGCAATTGGATGCCGATGGACAACATGATTGGCAGGATGTGCAACGCTTTTTAGACACTTCTATCCAGCATCCTGAAGCCATGATTATTGGTCAGCCGATCTTTGATACGACTGTTCCAAAAAAACGTCTCTATGGCCGTTATGCAACCCATATTTGGGTGTGGATTAACAGCCTGTCTTTTGAGATTAAAGACAGTATGTGTGGCTTTCGTGTTTATCCTTTGGCGCAGACAGTAAACATTCTAAATACAGCCAAATTTCAACCGCGGATGGGCTTTGACTCGGAAATTTTGGTGCGTTTGAAATGGGATAATGTGCCGTTTATCAATTTGCCCACGCATGTCGTTTACCCTGAAGGTGGCATTTCACATTTCGATGTGTGGCGGGACAATCTGGGCATGGCGCGCGCGCATAGTCGCTTATTGGGTGGCATGCTGCTGAGGTTCCCCAAACTGATTTATAAGAAAGTCAAAGGTTAAGGCGGTCAGAGAAGCATATGCAGAAATGGAGCGCCGTGAAAGAGCGGGGCGGGATGTTACCGCTGATGCTGATGCTGGGTTTCTACCGTTTAGGTGGGCGCTGGCTGTGTCGGGTCATCTTGTACTTTGTGATTTTATGGTACTGGCTCTTTTCCAATACCGCGCGTCAGGCTTCTCTGTTGTACTTAAAAAAACTGCATCATTTTGCAGGTGCACAGTCACCGTTTCAGGCTGAGCCGCAGCTTTGGCATAGCTATACGCATTTGATGCAATTTGGCGAATGTATTTTAGATAAAATTGAAGGTTGGCTTGGGCATATTCCTGAACAGAACTTAAAGCTACATGGTCATGCGCACTTTCGCTCGCACTATCAAAAAGGTGCGGTGATTGTGGTGTCGCACTTTGGCAATATTGAATTGTTGCGCGCCGTCAAAGCAGAGCATCCGCAGAGAATTAATGTGTTGGTCTATCAAAAACATGCTACCAAATTCAATGCATTTTTAAAAAAGCTGAATGAACATGCCGATGTTAATTTGGTTTCGGTGGATGAGCTAGGAATCGAAACAGCACTGATTTTACAGGATAAGTTGGATCAAGGTGAATGGGTGATTGTGGCAGCAGACCGCGTACCTGTGCAGTCAGATCGGGTACAATCGGTTGCGTTTTTAGGTGAGCAGGCGCTGTGGCCACAGGGCGCATGGATTTTGGCCAGTTTGTTGAAAGCTCCTGTGCTAGCTGTGTTTTGCTATCGAGTCGATACACATTTTGAAGTGCATATCCATCAAGTCGCGGAGCAGTTAAACTGGCCACGTAAAGAGCGTTTACAGGCCATGCAACAGACCACACGACAGTATGTGGAGCTGTTGGAACAGCATTGCATACGCGCACCCTATCAATGGTTTAATTTTTATAATTTTTGGAATAAAGGATAAGTCTTGTGTTAATTGTTGGGGAAACTCCGCTCAGTATTGAAGATGTTGTGGCTGTAGCGCGTAAAGAAAAACAGGTGGCATTGCCTGCTTCTGCTGAATGGACAGCATTGATTCAACGTGGCGCAGATTTCCTCGATCAGCTGTTGCAAGACGAAGGCGTCATTTATGGCGTGACCACGGGCTATGGCGATTCGTGCTTGGTCGAAATTCCAGCCCATCAAGTGCATGAGTTGCCACTACATTTGTCGCGTTTTCATGGCTGTGGCATGGGACAAAACTTAGACTTAATGACCGCACGTGCTGTAGTGGTGGTGCGTTTATGTTCTTTAGCACGCGGTTATTCGGGTGTTTCACATGCCTTGTTACAGCGTTTGGTTTGGATGCTGAATGAAGATGTCATTCCTGTAATTCCCTCAGAAGGTTCGGTGGGTGCCAGTGGGGACTTGACGCCTTTGTCTTATATCGCTGGGGCCTTGGTCGGTGAGCGTGATGTGTACTATCAAGACCAGATTGTGCCGATTGCACAAGTGTATGCCGAAAAAGGTTTGGAGCCTTTGGTGATGCGTCCTAAAGAAGGCTTGGCCCTGATGAATGGTACAGCGGTTATGACCGCGATTGCCTGCCTGAATTATAAAAAAGCCGAACAGATTTCTTTTGCCAGTACTTTGATTACTGCCCTGAATGTCTTGGCTTTAGAAGGGAATCCAAGCCATTTTGATGAAGTCTTGTTTGCGCAGAAACCACATCCGGGACAGCAACATATTGCAGCTCAGTTACGTGACTGGTTAAACAGTGAAGTGCAGACCGAGCACCAAAGTTCGCGCCTGCAAGACCGTTATTCACTGCGCTGTGCACCGCATGTGATTGGGGTGTTTGAAGATTCTAAAGTCTGGTTGCGTCAGTTTATTGAAAATGAGCTGAATTCAAGTAATGACAACCCATTGATTGATCCTGTCAATTTGCGGGTACTGCATGGTGGACATTTCTATGGCGGACATATTGCCCAAGCCATGGACAGCCTGAAAATTATGATCGCGAATATTGCCGACTTGATGGATCGTCAGTTGGCACAGTTGGTCGACTATAAAATGAACAATGGTTTGCCGCGCAATTTAACCGGTTCAAGCCCTGAGCGTTTGCCGTTGAATCATGGCTTTAAAGCGGTGCAAATTGGGGTTTCGGCATGGACAGCAGAAGCCTTGAAACAAACCCTCGCTGCGTCGATTTTCTCACGCTCAACCGAATGTCATAATCAAGACAAAGTCAGTATGGGTACCATTGCTGCGCGTGATGCCAGTCGAGTGATTACCCTGACTGAACAAGTGATTGCGGCACTCAGCTGTGCAGCGGTTCAGGCGGTCAAACTCAAAGGGGTAGATACAGAACTCAGCCCTGTTTTAACAGCATTTCAACACTGGGTGCTTCAGAGCTTCACCTATGTAGCGGAAGATCGTCCTTTGCAGCAAGAGCTTCAGGCATTGGTTCATCGCTTTGAGGATTTAGAACTGTTAGACAGCATTGCTGTTCAATATTCATAGGAAATGAGCATGCATGCTGATGTAATCATTGAAGTGCCTTTTCATGATGTCGACACCATGAATGTGGTGTGGCACGGGCATTATTTAAAATATTTTGAAATTGCGCGCTGCAAATTGCTGGATCAATTTCACTATAACTATAACCAAATGCGTGACTCGGGCTATGCATGGCCGGTGATTGAAAGTCATGTGCGTTATGTACAAGGCATTGAGTTTGAGCAAAAAATTCGTGTGCGCGCCGTTTTGAAAGAATGGGAAAATCGCTTAAAAATCGAATATCTGATTTTCGATGCGGTTTCAGGCAGAAAGCTGACCAAGGGTTATACCTCGCAAGTGGCGGTACATATTGAAAAACGTGAAATGTGCTTCCAGTCACCACAGGTGTTGCTGGACTGTTTAAATGCATGGCCTGAATTTAAAGCGGAGTAATGCAAGCATGATTCGATACAAATTTTTTAAGCCGATTTTGGTTGCGTGTACAGCCAGTATGATGACTGTGCTTGCTCCCGCAGTGAATGCACAAAATACTGAATTGAAACAGGTGTTTGCTCAGCTCGGTGCAACGCCTGTGGTGCGTACCCAATTTGAGCAGCAGAAAAAACTGGCCGCTCTGAATAAAACCTATGTGTCCAAAGGCACGGTGCTGTTCAGCAAAAACCAAGGGGTGCTGTGGCAGATTCAAAGTCCAGTCAAAGCCGATTTGGTGGTGACACCGCGTAAGCTGGTACAAAAAACGCAGCGTACTAGCAGTCAAATTGAAGTCGATAAGACTCCTTATGGCTCTGTAGCGACGATGTTTTTACAGTTGATGTCGGGCAATGAAGCGGCACTCGCTAAAAACTTTAATGTGGTGTCTGCCAATTACAGTCCGACGCAGTGGAATGTCAGCTTAACGCCGAAAAGCAGTCTGTTTAAAAAGCTTTTTGTCCAAGTTGATGCGCAAGGTCAGCGTTATGTGGATCGTATTACCATTTTGGAACAAGCCAATAATCGCACCATCATTCGTTTTAGCCAGCAAACGGCTCAACCTCAAACTTTAACGGCTGCGGAAAATGCGCTTTTCCAATTGGCAAAATAAATTTAGCGCCCTGTGGCTGTTGGTGCTGTGTGTCATTACTTTGGCACTGGGCGTGGCTTGGCTGAATAAAGGCATTAAGATTGAGACCAATATTTTTGCTTTGCTGCCTGAGGCACATCAAGATGCTTATCTGGAACAAGCACAGCAATATGTCAGTCAGCAGTTAAATGACAAAGTCTTTGTGGTGCTGGATGCCAAAACAGATCTGCAACTCGAACAGGCAACGCAGGCACTCAAAACCCAAGCCGACCACAGTCAGCTGTTTTTACCTGTTCGTCCACAGCTTGATCCTGATCAATTTGCCCAAGCACTGTATCTACACAAGGCGGGGTTATTATCCAAGACAGATCAACAGATTGTGCAAGGGCAGGATACTGCAGCGTTAATGGAGCAGGGCTTATTACAACTGATGAGTCCAGGCCTGCCAATCACGGCTGAAATGCTGAAACAAGATCCTTTATTGCTGTTTCCGCGCTATGCAGTGGGTTTAAGCGCCTTACAAAGCAATGCCGATATCAATTTAGAGCAGGGCTTTGCGACCATTCGTGATGAACAGGGCATCTCGCGCCTGATGGTGCTTCAGCTCAACAACAGCCCTTATAACATTGCCTACCAAGAGCAGACTGCTGCTTTTATTCAAAATATCAATCAGCAGCTTAGCCAGTTGCAGGTTAAACCGCACTGGACAGGAACACTGCTGTTTGCACAGTTCGGCACCAATTCTGCCAAAGAGGAAATCTCGACTATTGGCGTGGGTTCGACCATTGGAATATTACTGCTGGTCTGGTTTGGCTTCCGTTCGATACGCCCGATGCTGACGGAAATGGTTGCAGTCGGTACCGGCAGTCTGGTGGCCTTTGCAGTGACATATTGGGTTTTCGGCGAAATTCACCTGATGACACTGGTCTTTGGCGCCAGTCTGATAGGGGTCTGTGTCGATTTTTCATTTTACTTTATGGCCATGCAGTCTCAGCATCGACAGATGGATGGATTTGCAGTTTTAAAACCATTATTGCCAAGCCTATTTGTGGGTTTGATGACCACACTGTTGGCTTATGTGGTGCTGAGTTTTACCCCATTTCCGGGTTTTAAGCAGATTGCGGTCTTTTCCATGGTTGGACTGAGCGCCGCATGGGTGACCAGTATTTTATTGCTGCCACGCTTGCCTGCGCTGAATGCGGAACCTGCGATACGTGCTTTGGGCTTTATTGGCAAAGCACGTAGTTATGTGCAGCGCCACAACACGCTACGTTATGGCATGATTTCACTGATTATATTGGTAATGGGTAGCAGCCTTGTCTTCCTGAAAAGTAATGATGACATCCGCAATTTACAAAGTATGGATGCCACTTTAAAGCAGGAAGATCAATATATTCGTTCGCGTTTTATGCAACAGCAAAGCAGTGAATATTTTGTGGTACAAGGTCGAACCCCAGCAGAATTAGAACAGCGCGAACAGCAACTGCTGGCAGAGCTTGCGCCCTTGCAGCAGGCTGGCAAGTTGGATGCTGTACAAGCTTTAGGGCAATGGATTCCATCGCTTGAGCAGCAAAAACACAATATTGCAATGTTGCAGGCGATTCCCCAGCCCGCTTTGGTGGAATATGCGCAAGCGTTACAGCTCAACGCAGCCGATGTTTTAAACTGGCAAGCGCATTTAAAAGACCAGCCGTTGCTGACCGAAGCCGTCTTTAAAGATCATCCTCTGTATTTTTTGCAGATGAGTCCGACGCAGCGTTTGGTGATGCTGCAAAATGTACATGATGTGAATGCCGTACAGCAGCTTGAGAATGCTGATGTGCAACTGTTACGTCCCGTTCATCAACTGTCTGAATTGTTTAAACAGCACCGTGAGCAGGCACAGTGGCTATTGCTCAGCGCTTTGGTGATTTTAGCCATTGGCTTAGGGGCACTATATGGCAAAAAATCAATTCTGCCTTTGGTGTTGCCTGTCAGCATGGCCTTAATGACCACGTTTGCGATTCAAGCATGGCTGGGTGTCGAGATTAATTTATTCAGCATTATGGGTACCTTCCTGATCATTGGAATTGGGGTGGATTATGCAATTTTCTACCGCCACGGACATGATCACCCGCAGGTGGTGGGCATGGCTTTATTCCTGTGCATGATGTCGACGTTCTTTAGTTTTGGTTTGCTGTCCTTTAGTCATACCTATGCCATTCACAGTTTTGGCTTAACAGTGTTGCTGGGCGTTATTTTTTCATTTATTTATGCCACACTTTTTACATCCTCCGATGCAAAACATGTGGTGGTTCAACAATATCAGCCAAAGAGCTGAGTCAAAGGGTACAGTGCAATGAGCACCATGCAACAGACAGATGTTTTAATTATTGGGGCAGGACCATCAGGCAGTTCGGCTGCGGCTTTGCTGCGCCAAAAAGGCCATCAAGTCACGGTCATCGAAAAGCAATATTTTCCGCGTTTTTCCATCGGCGAGTCTTTATTGCCGCAGTGTATGGTGTTTTTAGAAGAAGCCGGTTTATTGGAAACGGTGCGTGCCCATGCCGACGAATATGCCTTTCAGTTTAAAAATGGCGCGGCTTTTTTAAGAGGCACACAGCGCAGTTTTTATGATTTTACTCAAAAGTTTAGTGAAGGCCCAGGCACTACATGGCAGGTCCGGCGTGCCAACTTTGATCAGCTTTTGGCACAGCAAGCCGGAAAAATGGGCGCGGACATCCGTTTTGGCCATGAAGTTTTGGCCGTCGATGTGGCATCCACACAGCCGATTTTGACGGTCAAAGATGCGCAAGGTGACAGCTATCAAATTCAAGGCAAGTTCCTCTTAGATGCCAGCGGTTTTGGCCGTATTTTGCCGAAGTTTCTTGACTTAGAAAGTCCATCGGACTTTCCTGTGCGCCGTGCAGTCTTTACCCATATTGAAGACGGTCTATTGAATGACCCTGAGTTTGACCGTGAGAAAATTTTAATTACCGTACATGAAAAAGATCATCGTGCGTGGTATTGGCTGATTCCCTTTGCCGATGGGCGCTCTTCATTTGGCATCGTGGCGGAGCAAGATTTCTTTGAAAAATATGGTTATGACGGCAGTGCAGACTATGACTTAGAAGCCTTGCAAAAACGTATTTTGGCCGATGATGTTAGCTTGTCGCATGTATTGCGCCATGCCAAACATGATACTCCTGTGCGGACTTTGGTGGGCTACTCTGCCGATGTGAAACATTTGGCCTCCAACAATTATGCACTGCTGGGCAATGCGGGCGAGTTCCTCGATCCTGTCTTTTCTTCAGGGGTAACCATTGCCTTGAAATCATCCAGTCTAGCCGTGCCATTGGTCGAGCAAGTGCTGCAAGGTCAGGCAGTAGATTGGATGGAGCAATATGAAAAGCCGCTGCGTAAAGGCATTCAGGTATTCCGTGCCTATGTCGAGTCATGGTATTCAGGTGAATTTCAGGATGTGGTGTTCTCCACTCATCAGGATGAAAAAATCCGCCGTATGATTGCTTCCTTACTGGCAGGTTATGCGTGGGATGCAAGCAACCCGATTCATCGTAATGCCAAGCAACGCTTGAGCACTTTGGCCGAATATTGCCGGGAAGAACAACCGCAAAAAGAGTCACTGACCGATGAAACTTGAGCTGCGTTTGAAAACTGTCAGTTGGATTTTAGCCAGTGCTTTGCTCTGTAGTGCCTGCCAAAGCTGGATCCCCAAGGCGCAGGGACTCGCGACCCCGCAGTGGGCTGCGCAAAATTATCAACGTCAAGATCAAATCGAAGTACAGTGGAAAACCCAGAGTTTCAGCTTTTTACTGTATCAGCAACAACGGGGGCAGTCGCTTGATATGCTGGCGCTCAGCCTCACAGGACAGCAGTTGTTTAAGCTCAGTTTTGATGGTCAAAAGGTCGAAGTTGAACAGCGGATTGATCCAATGAAACGGTTACCTTTTGATTATGTAGTGCGTGATATTCTGTATGCCACTTATCCAAATTTTGCTGCCTTACATACTGCTCAAAATGCGGTCGTGCAGAAAGACGATACCATTTATATACAGCAGCAACCCGTGTTGAAAATTCAGCAAAATGAAGGAACAATTGAACTGGATAATTTGCAAGTGCCTTATCAAATGGTGATCAGCACGGTGAGCAATACTTTAGAAGATGATCAAGGTGACCATCATGACTAAAAATCTACAGCATGTTTCAGCCGTGGGGATTCAGTTCAGTGTGGCGCTGTCGGCTTTGGGGCAAAATGCCACTGAGCTTCAGCATGCCTTAACCAATACTGAAAATACTTTGTCGCAACGAGAGGATTTGATCGCGGGGCGTTCGGTTTGGGTCGGTGCATCTGATCAAGCCTTGGTTCAAGCAGTGCCTGAAAGCTTGAGCGGTGCAGATTCACGGAATCTACGCTTTGCCTTGACGGCTCTGGCACATATTGAAACTGAAATTCATGCTTATACTGCGCAGTTTGCTAAACAACGTCTTGCTGTGATTATCGGCACGTCAACCTCAGGCATCGCGGATAATGAGCCTGTATTGAAAGCGCAGTTTCAACAGCCAGCGTCAAAGTCTGTACAGCACCAAAAACAAGAAATGGGCAGTTTAGCGAAAGCCTTACAACAGTATTTGGGCTGGGAAGGGCCCGCCTATACCATTTCTACTGCCTGCTCCTCGGCAGCCAAAGCGCTGGCGGCGGGGCAACGTCTGCTGAATGCCGATCTGGCCGATGCTGTGTTGGTTGGAGGCATTGATACCTTATGCAAGCTGACCTTAAATGGTTTTGATAGTTTAGAAAGCTTATCGAGCGGAATTTGTCAGCCCTGTGGTGCCAACCGTGACGGTATCAATATTGGTGAAGCCGCAGGACTGTTTTTACTTTCTAAAGCGCTTGCCCCTGTGATGTTACTGTCGAGCGGCGAGTCAATGGATGCGTGGCACATTTCAGCACCGCATCCAGAAGGACGAGGGGCTGCGGAGGCGATGCAAAAAGCTTTAGATATGGCACAGCTGCAAGCAAGCAATATTGGATATTTAAATTTGCATGGTACATCCACACCCCAAAATGATGCGATGGAAATTCAAGCGGTACAGACTGTTTTCTCAGATGCAGCTGTGGCTTTGAGCAGTACCAAACATAAAACAGGGCATTGTCTGGGGGCAGCGGGTGCAATCGAAGCCTTTATTTGCCAACAAGTTTTATTGGACCAATCCTGGTTGCCGCTACATCATGCAGGTGAGTTGGACGATGCTTTGGCTGGGCAAAATTATGTGCTTACACCGCATTTGAATACACCCATTCGCTATGCGATGAGTAATTCTTTTGCTTTTGGGGGGAGCAACATCAGTTTAATTTTCGGGACGGCTTTGTCATGATGGACGCAGTACAGTTTATTCCACATGCGAAACCGATGGTTTTTGTAAGTCATCTGATTGAAGCCAATGATACATTTGCGATTGCAGAACTTCATATCACAGCTGATTTGATGTTTTGTGAGCCAAATGGCTTGCCCACATGGAGCAGTATTGAGCTGATGGCGCAGACCATTAGTGCCTATGCAGGCTATAAAGGGCAAACCAAGGGTTGGCCACCGAAAATTGGCTTTTTATTGGGAACGCGTAAAATGCAGTTACCCTGTGCCTATTTTAGTTTGGGTACAACCGTGCAGATTCGGGTCGAACAAAGTTATCTGCACGAAGGTTTGGGGCAGTTTAATTGTGAAATTGAATATCAAGAACATCGGTTCAGCGCTATGTTGAGCGTATTTGAGCCTGAAAATATGAATGAAATCATTGGAAAATTAGTGTGAACAGAAGAATTTTAGTCACGGGTTCGAGTCGAGGAATAGGTAAAGCGATCGCTTTGGAGTTGGCAAAGGCGGGCTTTGATGTCACGGTACATGCTCGTTCAAGACAGTCTGAGGCCGAAACGGTGGCTCAGGAAATTCAAGCACTTGGACAGGCCAGCCATGTACTGATGTTCGATGTGAATGAGCGTGAAAATATTGCCGCTATTTTAGAGCAAGATATAGCACAGCATGGTGCTTTTTACGGCGCTGTGTTGAATGCAGGATTAACCCGTGATGGTGCTTTCCCCGCACTGACTGATGAAGACTGGGATGATGTGGTCTCGACTTCTCTGAACGGTTTTTATAATGTGCTGAAACCCCTGATGATGCCGATGATCCGCTTGAAAAAGGGCGGACGTATTGTGACCTTATCTTCAGTGTCTGGGATCATGGGCAACCGTGGTCAGGTGAACTATAGTGCTGCTAAGGCAGGCTTGATTGGTGCGACCAAAGCATTGGCACTGGAATTGGCAAAACGCAAAATTACGGTGAACTGTGTGGCTCCGGGCTTGATTGAAACCGAAATGGTCACGGAAGAAGTGAAAGAACATGCTTTGAAAATGATCCCGATGCAGCGCATGGGGCAGGTGGAAGAAGTCGCAAAAGCGGTGAAGTTTTTATGTAGTGATGATGCCAGTTATATCACTCGCCAAGTGATTTCAGTCAATGGAGGCTTGATCTAATGAAACGTGTTGTCGTAACAGGCATGTCTGGGATTACCTCTTTGGGTGAAACCGCAGAGCAAATTTTTGAGCAGTTTGCACAAGGCAAAAGCGGTATTCGCTATATGCCTGACTGGGAAATTTATCCTGATTTACGCAGTAAATTGGCTGGCCCGGTGGAGTCATTTACTGTACCGAAGCATTTTAACCGTAAAGTAACCCGTGGCATGGGGCGTGTTGCTTTAATGTCTACGGTATGTGCTGAAAAAGCATTGGAAGATGCAGGTTTACTGCATGCGGATATCTTAAAAAGTGGTGATGCAGGCGTGGCCTTTGGTTCCTCTGCGGGCAGTGTGGATGCCGTGCGTGAGTTTGGTGCCATGTTGATTGAGCATAATATGAGCCAATTGAATGCCACAACCTACATTCGTATGATGTCGCATACCAGTGCAGTCAATATGACGGTGTATTTTGGTTTAAAGGGTTTAACCCTACCAACTTCGAGTGCTTGTACTTCAGGTTCTATGGCGATTGGCCAAGCTTATGAAGCGATCAAATATGGCAAGCAAACTGTGATGATTGCGGGTGGTGCGGAAGAGCTCAGTGCAGCGGGTTCAGCCGTGTTCGATGTGCTATTGGCGACCAGTGTGCAAAATGATCATCCAGAGAAAACCCCACGTCCGTTTGATGCAAGCCGAGATGGTTTGGTGGTGGGTGAAGGTGCAGGTTGTTTGATTTTAGAAGAGTATGAACATGCGCAAGCGCGTGGGGCGACCATTTATGCCGAGATTGTGGGTTATGGCAGCAATACCGATGGTCAGCATGTGACCCGGCCTGATTCTGAAATGATGGGCCGTTGTATGCAGCTGGCGCTGAAGGATGCGCAGCTGGCAGCAGAGAGCATTGATTATGTCAATGCGCACGGCACATCGACCGATCAGGGCGATATCGCCGAGTCGCAGGCGACTGCGCGGATCTTGGGGAAAAAACCGATCAGCTCATTAAAAAGCTATTTTGGCCATACCTTAGGCGCGTGTGGCGCAATTGAAGCTTGGCTCAGTATTGAAATGATGCACCGCAGCCAGCTGGTGCCGACATTAAACTTAGATCAGGTTGACAGCGCCTGCGGCGGCTTGGATTATATTGCTGGAGGGATGCGCTCAGCAGAAGCGCAAATCATCATGAGCAATAATTTTGCATTTGGCGGTATCAATACCTCCTTAATTTTTAAACGTGTTTAATTGGGAAGAGGGCATAACAATGTCATTAAAAAAAATCTGCGCAGCCGCTGTGCTGGCTTTGGGTGGAATTGCGTCTGCAAGCGCTGCGGACAAAATGCATGACTTTAATTTTAAGGATGCGGTAGACCGCGCGGTTGCTGACGGCGCATTGGATGGTTCGGTCAAATTCTATTTGGCGGGCACCAAGTCCGGCGGCAAAGTGATTCAGAAAGGACTGGTCACCAACAAGAAAACCAATGGCTTCGCCAAATCGGCTGAAAGCTCCTGCGACCATGTGCTGCGTTCGGCACTGATTCAGTTCCAGAATACCGCAAAAGCCAAGGGCGCCAATGCGGTGACCAATTTGGTGAGCTTCTATAGGTCCAACGAAACCCGCAGCACAACGACTTACCAATGCGCTAAAGGTACAGCGTTAGCCGGCGTGGCTTTAAAGGGCGATATTGTCAAGTTTTAAGCGCCGCATCCAGCATAAGCCGAGTTGAGCCGATGACTAAGCCCAGAGCGATTCAAATTTATCTGCATGCCTTGTCTCAGCTTGCGCCTTTAGACAAAGCCGGCTTTGCCGACCTGCGCCAGTACAGCCGCTATAAAAAGCAGCAGATTTACGCGCAGCGCAATGCGCATCTCAGCGCATTTTCCGGCCAGCCGGTTGCCGATGCAGATATTGCGCTCAGCGCATACGGCAAGCCTTTTTTAAAGCACCGGCCTGAAATTGCCTTCAACCATTCGCACAGCCAGAAAAACTACGCCTTGGCGCTCAGCGCCGGCATGCAGGATATCGGCATAGATGTGGAAGACTTGGAGCGCAAAGTTCGCTTTGAGGCCTTGGCGCGCCATGCCTTTCACCCGCGGGAACTGGATGCCTGGAACGCTTCAGGCCAGCAGCCGGAGTACTGGTTTAAAGTCTGGACGGCTAAAGAGGCGGTGCTGAAAGCTGCAGGCTTGGGCATCCGGATGAGCCTGAATGAACTGGATACCCAAGCGCATCCGGAGCAGAACGGCGGGGTCTGCAGCCATCCAAGCCTGGGCGTTTTCGCCTATCAGAACTTTCAGCTGGCGCATGTCATGCTGACGGTAGCCTGGCGTTCTGAGCTGTCCTGCAGGGGTTTTGCTTTTCCGGATATTCAGCTGCTGCAGCGTTAGCCACTGCCTTTTTGCAGCGCTAAAAAAACCCATCCGTAGATGGGTTTCTTTCATTCAGTTCAGCGCATCGAATCAGCGCGGAATTTCATCTTCTTCTTCAAACTCCGGCTTGACCTGCACAATGAAGTCCTGGCGGTTCAGGCCGCGCCACAATGCAAATGCAGTGCCGATATAAATTGAAGAGTAAGTGCCGACAAAAACCCCGACAAACATCGCGACAGAGAACCAGTGCAGGCCTTCGCCGCCCAGGAACATCATCGCCAGCACCACCAGCATCAAGGTCATTGACGTATGCACGGTGCGGCGCAAGGTTTCAGTCAGGGCAATATTGACGATTTCCATAGGCTCCGCGCCGCGGATTTTGCGGAAGTTTTCACGGATACGGTCAGAAACTACAATATTGTCGTTCAGCGAGAAGCCTAAAAGCGCCAGAATCGCCGCCAGCACAGTCAAGTCAAACGGCCACTGCATCATGGCGAAAATGCCCACAGTGACAATGACATCGTGAAACAGCGAAAGCACGGCGCCTAAAGCCAGCTTGAATTCAAAGCGGATGGTGACATAGACCAGCATCAGCAGCAGGGCCAGCGCTACAGCGCCGCCGGAGCGGACATACAGTTCATTGCCGACTTGGCCGCCGACCACATCTACTTTATGCACTTCGGCTGCGTTGCCCGGAAGCTGCGCAGCGGCGGTGATGGCCTTGCTTAAGTCAGCCGCTTCGGCATCTTCCTGCACCGGCATGCGGATCATCAGGTCGCGGTTCGAGCCTAAAGTCTGCACCACCGGGTCATGGAAGCCGGCCTTGGTTAAGGCTGCCGTCACTTCAGAGGCTTTGACCGGCTGCGCATAGTTCAGCTCGGCTGCCACGCCGCCGGTAAAGTCCAAACCGAGGTTCAGGCCTTTGGTGGCAATGAAGAAAAGGCTGGCCAGCGTGAGCAGGAGTGAAATCACCGCCGCCGGCAGCGCAATCTTCATAAACGGAATGACGCGTTCGCCGTCTGGACGGCCGTACTGCTTCGGATTCAGCTGAGTATTTTCAGTCATCTTCGATCTCCTTAAATGCTCAACTTATGCAGGTTGCGTTTTTTGCCGTAAATCAGCTGGACCACCGCGCGGGTTACTGTAATGGCAGTAAACATTGAGCAGATAATGCCGATCATCAGGGTCACCGCGAAGCCTTTAATCGGGCCGGTGCCAATCGCAAACAGAATGAACGCCACCAAGAACGTGGTTAAGTTCGAGTCGAAAATGGTGTTGTAAGCCCGGTCATAGCCGGCCACAATGGCCTGTTTGGGCGAGGCGCCCCATTTCATCTCTTCCCGTATCCGCTCGCAGATCAGCACGTTGGCGTCGACCGCCATGCCGATGGTGATCACGATGCCGGCAATCCCCGGCAGGGTGAGCGAGGCACCGATCCAGGACATCACGGTTAAGATCATGGCCAGGTTGAACACCAGGGCAAAGTTGGCGATTAAGCCGAACAGGCGGAAGAACACCACCATCCAGATCGCCACCAGCAGGAAGCCGATTTGCGTAGACAGTACGCCTTTATCGATATTTTCCTGGCCTAGGCTTGGGCCAATCACGCGCTCTTCAACGAAGTACATTGGCGCAGCCAAAGCGCCGGCGCGCAGCATCAGCGCCAGTTCAGAGGCTTCCTGCGGCGAATCCAGTCCGGTAATGCGGAACTGCGAGCCTAATACCGCCTGAATGGTTGCGGCGTTAATGACCACAGATTCAGTATACGGCGTGCGCACTTCAGTTTGCTTGCCGGTTTCAGGGTCAGCCACATAGCTGATTTTCTGCTTGTTCTCAATAAACAGCACCGCCATGCGCTTGCCTACGGCATTGCGCGTGGCTTCAGCCATCAGCTTGCCGCCGGCCGTGTCCAGCGTAATGTTCACTTCGGCGCCGCCAGTGTCCTGGCTGAAGCCGGAAGATGCATTCTGCACGCGTTCGCCGGTCAGGATGCGGCTGCGGTTCAGCAGCAGCTGGCGCCCGCTGTCCAAAGATTCATAGGCGAATGCTTCGGTGCCCGGAGGCAGCGCGCCTTTCACCTGGCCGGTATACGGGTCAATGTACTGGTCATTCAGGTCAGAGACTAAGCGGAATTCGAGGTTGGCGGTGCGGCCAAGCACGCGCTTCGCTTCGGCAGTATCCTGCACGCCCGGAAGCTCAACCACAATGCGGTTGCTGCCCTGAGTCTGCACCAGTGCCTCAGCCACGCCCAGCTCGTTAATCCGGTTGCGCAGCGTGGTTAAGTTCTGGTTCACCGCATAGGATTCAATTTCCTGCTTGCGCACATCGGTATAATTCAGGCGCAGGGTTGAGCCGCTGTCGGTCGCAACTGCCTGCTGGGTAAATTCATTGCCGTTGCGGCGCAGGAAATCCATCGCTGCTGAACGGTCATCATTATTGGCGAACTGCACCGTAATGGTGTTGCTGCTCAGCGAAAGGCTGTTGAATTTCAGTTTATTGTCACGCAGCTGGCGGCGCAGGTCGGCAGCCGATGTTTCCATGCGCTGCGCAATGGCTTTATCCATGTCCACTTCAAGCAGGAAGTGCACGCCGCCGCGCAGGTCCAGGCCGAGCTTCATCGGCTTGGCGCCGATTTTCTGCAGCCATTCAGGCGTAGTCGGCGCAAGGTTCAGCGCAACAACATAGTCATCGCCTAAGCCGCGGCGCAGCGCATCTTTGGCTTTCAGCTGTGCTTCGCTTGAATCTACGCGCAATAAGGCAGCATTATTGGTGAAGCTGTTGTCATGTGTCGCAATTTTTTCACTTTTTAATATTTGCTCTGCTTTTTGCACGATGCTCTGGTCAATTTGAGTACCGGCTTTGGCACCCGAAATCTGAACGGCAGGTTCATCTGGATACAAACTTGGCAGGGCATATAATGTGCTGACCACTAAAACCACTAGGATCAGCAGATATTTCCATGCTGGGTAACGCATTCGTTTTCTTCTTAAAATGAAAAAAGCCGCGCGGATGCGCGACTGTTTTTTTGATTAAAGGTTGTTTAGCGTGCCTTCAGGAAGAACTGAAATCACGCTGGCGCGCTGGACTTTCACCTCTACGCCGCGGCTTAATTCAACCACTGCAAAATCGCCGTCGATTTTAGTGATTTTGCCCATCAGGCCGCCGGCAAAAACCACTTCGCTGCCTACGCCTAAGCTTTCAACCAGCGCGCGGTGCTCTTTTGCGCGCTTGGCTTGCGGGCGCCAGATCAGGAAGTAGAAGATTGCGACAAAAACCGCAATCATCAAAATATTTGCCATAAGGCTTGGCTGCTGTGCTGCTTCACCCGCCGCGTGAGCGGTAGAAATAAAAAGGCTCATTTCAATTTCCTAAACTAATAAAACTGTATATCAATAACATGATAATAAATTGGCTTGTTCTGCAATTTACCCTGTCTTTTTCCTCAGCGCAAATGCCGCAGGATTAATCTTGCGGGCACGGCGGCACTTCTAAACCGCGGCGGGCATAAAAGTCCTGAACAAACGCGTCAAATGTGCCATTGTCCAAGGCGTCGCGGATGTCCTGAGTAAAGCGCTGGTAATAGCGCAGGTTATGGATGGTGCCCAGCATCGAGCCCAGCATTTCGCCGCATTTTTCCAGATGGAATAGGTAGGCGCGGGTGAAATTGCTGCAGGTATAGCAGTCGCAGTCTGCGTCCAGCGGGCCCTGGTCATAGCGGTACTTGGCGTTGCGGATGCGCACCAGGCCGTCAGAGACAAAATAATGGCCGTTGCGCGCGTTGCGTGAAGGCATGACGCAGTCAAACATGTCCACACCGCGGCGGATGCCTTCAACGATGTCTTCAGGCTTGCCTACGCCCATCAGGTAGCGCGGCTTGTCTTCCGGCATTTTCACTGGAAGGTAGTCCAGCACCTTGATCATTTCTTCTTTCGGCTCGCCGACCGACAGGCCGCCGATCGCGTAGCCGTCAAAGCCGACTTCCAGCAGGCCGTTCAGAGATTCGTCACGCAGGTCTTCGTACATGCCGCCCTGAATGATGCCGAACAGCGCATTGCTGTTTTTCAGCTCATCATGGTGATGGGTTTTGCAGCGCTTGGCCCAGCGCAGCGACAGCTGCAGGGATTTCTGCGCTTCTTCATGCGTGGCCGGATAAGGCGTGCATTCATCAAAAATCATCACGATGTCTGAATTTAAAGTCTTTTGAATTTCCATGGAAATTTCAGGCGATAAAAAGACTTTGGAGCCGTCAATCGGCGAGCGGAACGTTACGCCTTCTTCCTTGATTTTGCGCATGGCGCCAAGGCTGAAGACCTGGAAGCCGCCGGAATCGGTCAGAATCGGCTTGTCCCATTTCATGAATTCATGCAGGCCGCCGTGCTGTTCAATCACTTCAAGGCCCGGACGCAGGTACAGGTGGAAGGTGTTGCCCAAAATAATTTGCGCTTTGATATCTTCGATGTCGCGGGGGAGCATGCCTTTAACCGTGCCGTAAGTGCCGACAGGCATAAATACCGGCGTTTCAACCACGCCGTGCGCAAGGGTCAGGCGGCCGCGCCGGGCGCGCCCCGACTGGCCTAATTTTTCAAACTTCATACTGAGTCCAAATCAAGGCGAAAAACAGTTCGCTGATCATTAGTGCTAAAAGTACGCTATTTTCCTTGATTCTGGCCCTAAACGCCAGTTCTGTGATGCATTGGGCAGCCGATTTTAACTAAATTGTTTATTTTGAAAATAAAATGGCGCTCCGGCGGGCCGCCTTCAGGCCAAGGCTGTAAACAGGCATTGGCTGCTGTATCGGGCCAAGAGCAGCGGGCGGAATCAGCTGCAGTTTAAAACCTGAGATGAGGGAAAGCGGGAAGCAAGGC
Source organism: Acinetobacter sp. WCHAc010034 (assembly GCF_001696615.3). NCBI lineage: Bacteria > Pseudomonadati > Pseudomonadota > Gammaproteobacteria > Moraxellales > Moraxellaceae > Acinetobacter > Acinetobacter sp. WCHAc010034. The sequence continues at coordinate 2,512,856 of NZ_CP032279.1, forward strand.
ATCCGGGCGGGAGAATGCCTTGATGCTGCATCGGGCTAGAAATTCGGGCGGTAATCAAAATTCTGCGTTGCCGCGCTGTCGCGGAACGGGCGGATGGCTTTTTTGCCTAAAGTCATGGTATTGACAATATTATTCGGGAAAATCTGGATGTGATTGTTGAACAGTTCGACGTTGCGGTTGAAAATGGTGATGGCCGCGCCGACGTTCTCGTTCTGCTCTTCAATTTCAACCATCATTTTCAGATAAATTTCATTGGCTTTCAGTTCAGGATAGTTTTCCACTACTACATTCAGGCTGTGCATCAGCTCTTTGTTCAGCGACTCAATGCGCTGCAGCTGCGACACATCGGTATTGTTCAGGTTCAGGTTCAGAATGTTCTGGCGCAGTTCGGTGACTTTTTCCAGCGTGCCTTTTTCAAAGCTGGAGTACTGTTCGACCAGCGGCTGCAGGCCGTCCAGAATCTTGATTTTCTGGCGCTCATAGCTGGCGACGTCCGCCCATGCCCGGATGGTGGCGTTATGGTGGCGCACAATGTTGTTGCGGATCATGATGCAGGCAAAAACCGCAGCGATGATCAGTAAAAAAAACAGCAGCAGTGCCATCATCTCAATTCCCCTAAAGCCCGCATGCACTCCTATTTCAGGAATTGCATCAGGTCATGCTTTAAATTTTCTAATGCAGTTAATTTAAACGTTCTCAGATGCCCGCGCAATGCTGAAATATCTTCGATCTTTTCCGCTTTGCTGGACGCTTTGAACAGATCCTGCGGCCCAAGAAAGCACAGGAGATTGCTGGATGGATGAAACATCAGGTCGCCCTGGCGCTGCGCAAAAAAATCCGCCAGGCGCAGCACGAAGCCGGGGCTCATCAGCTTGGCGGTCTGCATTTCATCGCTGCCGTAAAATTTCAGGCGCTGATTGATCTGAATGTCGCTGCTGTGCCATGGGAAGCTGTAGGGATAGTAAAATGCGGTATTCATGCTGGACACCGCAATGCCCTGAATTTCCACATCAAAGACAAATATGCCCCATAAGTCTTTATGCACTTCCTTCAGCTTGATTTCTTCGCCGTCTTTGCCGCGGGCTTTAATTTCATCGACATAATGGTACTGAAACAGCAGCACCTGATGCTGCCGGCCATTTTCATCTTCCCAGACCGAACTGGCGTAAGTGCTGATGTCATTGGAAAGCGAGCCGCGGCTGAAGGCGGGAAACAGGCGCTTGATGTGCGCAATGAAATGCAGCTGGTTCATTGGGATGGAAATGTGCTGCGGCTGCCGGCCAAAGGCCAGCTGATATTTTTTGGCGATGCTTTCCTTTTCCAGGAAAGCGATGACCTCCTGCACCGGATCATCATTCTCATAGCTGATGTAGGCCCCGAAGATCATCAGCAGGCCGGCCAGCAGGCACAGCTGCGCCCAGAAATGCGCGGCCTGGAAAAAAAACGGCAAGGCCGTCAAGACGCCGGCCACAGCCAGCAGGCGCGGCAGCAGGTTTTCAAAGCGCAGGCTGATCGGCGCATTCCAGGGGTGCAGCCCATCCAGAATTTCCTGATGCGACTGCGCGCTGCGCCCCAGATCCCACAGCCGGGCGATATTCTGGAAAATCACCTGATTTTTCCTGCGCCGGATATGAATGGACTGCTTGACGGAATCGAGGGGCATGGGCGGGCTTCCGGCTATTTCAGGCGGATGCTGTCAATCAGCATGGCGTCGCCATAGCTGAAAAAGCGGTACTGGCTGTCTACAGCATGGCGGTAGGCGTTCAGAATATTGTCGCGGCTGGACAGGGCAGCCACCAGCATCAGCAGGGTGGACTCCGGCAGGTGGAAGTTGGTGATCAGGCGGTCAACCACTTTAAACTCATAGCCTGGATAGATGAAAATCTGGGTGTCGCCGGTCCAGGCCTGCAGCGCGCCGCCATGCGCCTGAGCTGCGCTTTCAGCGGCGCGGGTTGCGGTGGTGCCGACCGCAATCACTTTATTGCCGCGGGCTTTGGCCTGCCGGATCAGCTCAACGGTCTGTTCCGGCACATCGCACCATTCGCTGTGCATAATGTGGTTGGCAATATCCGCTGCGCGCACAGGCAGGAAAGTGCCGGCGCCGACATGCAGGGTGACAAAGGCCTTGCCGATGCCTTTGGCCTCTAATTTTTCCAGCAGCTCCTGATCAAAATGCAGGCTGGCGGTCGGGGCAGCCACGCTTGCCAGCTTGGCCGGATCGTTGAAAACGGTTTGATAGCGTTCGGTGTCAATGGCTTCCGCTTCGCGGTTGAAGTACGGGGGAATCGGCAGGGCGCCGTATTGCTCCAAAACTTCTAAAATCGGCTGTGAAAACTCAACGATGAACAGGTTTTCATGGCGGCCTTTGACCGTTACCTGCACTTCATCCGGGCCAATAAACAGTTCTGCGCCGGCTTTCGGCGAGTTGCTGGCTTTAATGTGGCAGTGGGCAATGAATTTGTCCATCATGCGCTCAACCAGCACTTCAACTGCGCCGCCGCTGGCGCGTTTGCCTTTTAAGCGCGCCTTCATGACTTTGGTGTCGTTCAGCAGCAGCAGGTCGCCCGGCTCAAGCAAATCCAGAATGTCAGTGAAATGGCCGTCATGATGCTGGCCTTGGCTGTCTAGATGAAGCAGGCGGGAGGCGCTGCGGTTCTGCAGCGGGTAGCGGGCAATGAGTTCATCGGGGAGATCAAAACTGAAATCTGAAAGTTGCATGAGGAATGTATAAAGCAGCAGGGGATAAAATTGCGCCTAGTATATGCTTTTTTAAGTTTGATGGCTGAATTTGGCGATTTATGAAGCGAAAAAATCTCAAGCGCTTTAAAAGTAATCAAATGCGTATTTCATGCGTTGACAAGTTTTTGAAACAGGGTAATATAGCCGTCATCCACTCCCGAGGTGGTGAAATTGGTAGACGCGGCGGACTCAAAATCCGCTGTCAGAGATGACGTGTCGGTTCGAGTCCGACCCTCGGGACCAAGATTTTGAAAAACCCCAAGCATATTAAGCCTTGGGGTTTTTTATTGCCTGAAGGAAATAAGTCCGCTTGGCTTTAAACCGTTTTTTGAATTTATATTATTGTTTTTAAATGTATTTTTAATTCTGGTGGGAAATGACGGCAATTGATATTTTAATTAAAATCCTGCCGGTATTTCTGGCCTTCTGTTTCATGCGGTTGATGCTGCCGTAGAAATTTACGATGATTTGAATGCAGTGTGCATCAGTAAAAAGCAGCAGGCTTGGATTCTGTGGGGGCATAGTTCATTCCTAAGAACCGGAATTCTGCAGGCGCGCATAAAAAAACCGGCGCCTAAGCGCCGGTTTTTCATATCGCTGAGCGAATCAGCGATGCATTAAGCTTAAGCAGATTCAAGCACTGCATTTAAAGTTGCACTTGGACGCATCACAGCGCTTACTTTCGCTGCATCAACTGCGTAGTAACCGCCTATATCGGCAGCTTTGCCTTGAACTTCTGCAAGTTCAGCAACGATTTTGTCTTCGTTTTCAGTCAGCGCTTTCGCAAGCGGCGCAAACTTGGCTTTCAGCTCAGCGTTTTCATCTTGTGCTGCAAGTTCTTCAGCCCAGTATTTCGCTAAGTAGAAGTGGCTGCCACGGTTGTCTAATTCACCGGTGCGGCGTGATGGAGACTTGTCGTTGTCCAGTAATTTGCCAGTCGCTTGGTCTAAAGTTTTAGCAAGCAGCTTAATGTTGTCATTGCCTTCTTTAATACCCATCTCTTCTAGCGATACAGCCAGCGCCATGAATTCACCCAGTGAATCCCAGCGTAAATGGTTTTCTTCTACCAGCTGCTGTACGTGTTTCGGCGCTGAACCGCCTGCGCCGGTTTCGTACATGCCGCCGCCCGCCATTAACGGAACGATAGACAGCATTTTCGCTGAAGTGCCTAATTCCATAATTGGGAACAAGTCAGTCAGGTAGTCACGTAAAATATTGCCTGTTACTGAAATTGTATCTAGACCGCGTGCAACACGCTCAAGCGTATAGCGCATAGCGCGTACTTGAGACATGATTTGAATGTCTAAACCAGCAGTGTCATGATCTTTCAAGTATTTTTCAACTTTCTTGATCAGCTCGTTTTCGTGCGGACGGTACGGGTCAAGCCAGAAAATTGCAGGCATGCCAGAGTTGCGCGCGCGCGTTACCGCAAGTTTTACCCAGTCGCGGATCGGCGCGTCTTTCACCTGACACATACGCCAGATATCGCCTTCTTCCACGTTTTGCGACATCAGCACTTCGCCAGTTTCAAGATCGACGATGTTTGCAACACCGGCTTCTGAAATTTCGAAAGTTTTGTCGTGTGAACCGTATTCTTCAGCTTTTTGCGCCATCAAACCAACGTTAGGCACAGTACCCATAGTTTGTGGATCGAAGTTGCCATTCCATTTACAGAAATTAATCATTTCCTGGTAAATACGCGCAAAAGTTGACTCAGGCATTACCGCTTTACAGTCATAAGGTTTGCCGTCAGCGCCCCACATTTTACCGCCGCCGCGAATCATTGCAGGCATAGAAGCATCTACAATCACGTCGTTTGGTGAGTGGAAGTTTGTGATGCCTTTCGCAGAATCAACCATCGCAAGTGCAGGACGGTGTTCCTGGCAAGCGTGCAGGTCTTCGATGATTTCTTCACGAACAGACGTTGGCAAAGTGGCGATCTTCTCGTAGAGGCCAGCCATGCCGTTGTTTACGTTAATGCCTAGCTCATCGAATAATTTGCCGTGTTTTTCAAAAGCATCTTTGTAGTAAATTTTCACACAGTGACCGAAAACGATCGGGTGCGAAACTTTCATCATGGTTGCTTTAACGTGCAGAGAGAACAAAATGCCTGCTTCTTTACAATCATCAAGTTCTTTTTCATAGAAGTCGCAGAGCGCTTTCTTGCTCATAAACATTGAGTCGATGATTTCGCCATCTTTCAATGCAACTTTTTGTTTAAGAACAATCGTTTCGCCAGACTTAGTCACAAGTTCCATTTTCACGTCACGAGCGCGGTCTAAAGTCATTGACTTTTCACCGTGGTAGAAGTCACCTTCGTTCATGTGAGATACATGGGTCTGTGACCACTGTTTCCACTCGCTCATAGAGTGCGGGTGCTTTTTCACGTAGTTTTTAACCGCGGCAGGCGCGCGGCGGTCAGAGTTGCCTTCACGCAGCACAGGGTTTACAGCAGAACCTAGGCACTTGCTGTAACGCGCTTTGATCGCTTTTTCTTCGTCAGTTGTTGGGTTTTCAGGGTAGTCTGGAAGCGCGTAGCCTTTAGACTGAAGCTCTTTAATGCACGCAGTTAACTGGCCAACAGAAGCGCTGATATTTGGGAGTTTGATAATATTGGTGTCTGGATCTTGTGTGAGACGGCCAAGCTCTGCAAGCGTATCAGGTACCTTTTGTTCGTCGCTTAGGCAGTCTGCAAATTCTGCAAGCACACGCACAGCTACAGAGATATCACTTTTAACGATCTCGACGCCAGCTGGCTTAGTAAAGGTTTCAATGATCGGCAGCAATGAGTAGGTCGCCAATAGCGGCGCCTCGTCGGTCAGTGTGTAAATGATTGTTGACTTTCCACCAGCCATATATAGCCCCTTGCTTTGGATTGAGTTTTCCAGGAGCGAGTCTAAAGCTCAGCCCCTGCGAACCGGTTTGCTTAATAAAACTTGAGAGTATCAGTCCTGATGGCATCCCAGTCAACGAAATATCCAGTGATAACGACATTTCGCTGAGAAATGATGCGCGGTCAGGCCGATAACTGCGCTTATCAAGTTTTCTTAAGCAGCCCCTTCAGCTTCCTTATGAAAAATCTCCTATAAAATAGGATTTCACGAGGTTTTAGCCGCATTAACTATTTCGGCAATTAATGATGGCGCTTGCACTGCCTCATTTTTCCTTTAAATGTTTAAACAGCTTTGCGCAGGCAATACTCCGCTTTGGAAAGACCCAAAATGGATAAAAGCCTTTTGTTGCCCATACACGGTGTCCTGAGCGAGTTTTAAGCGCTGCTTTAAAGTGCAGCGCAAGGATGAACAGCGTGCGGCCTCTCTGCCGCACACGCGTATCCAGCGTTTATTTTACTCAAGGGCCTGGGAAACTCGGAGTTGAGGGGATTTTAGCGGCGTCATTTAAGAAAGCTTAGCCACCATATAGCTGAGTTTTGCAATCTGCATCACGCATCATCTCAGATAAAATATGCTTTCATTCGCTTTTGCGTGTGAGATCTATTGAAGTAATTGACTGTAGATAATTTAAGGCGCGGATTTTGAGCAGAGTGGCGCAGTAAGCGGGCGGGCCATGGAAAATCCGGCGGCGGCTAGTGGAAAGTGTGATCAAAGCTGCATTTTATTTACGCTTTTAATTTATGATGAATCACTTGATTTATGCTGCAATAAAAGCCTTCAAATCATTCAAATCCCTGCCTATTTTAGGGCCTGTATTGGCAATTCCATCTTATCCTGCCGGAGGCCTTTGGTCTGGTTTTTGATTCCTGTTATTGAGTTGTTTGTTAAAATTTGTTAATTAATAATGGAAGCAGCTTAAGGCTGGCTAATCCGGCCGGCTTGACTCTTTTAAGCAATGGCAAAGTGAGGCGTCTATGGCAATACAATTGCTCGAAATAGGTACGCAGACTGAACAGCTGGCGGCGTGCAGGCTGGCCTTGCTGCTGGGAGTGTTTACCGAAGATAACCGCATTGCCGAATTCCTGAAAGTTGCCAGAAGCCTGCTGCAGATTGACAGCGCGATTCTGGCCTTTCAGGACGAACCCTATATTTGGTATTCCTCAGCCGCAGGCTGCCAGCCCTTTCTGGCCCATGAAGGCGCCAGCCTGGCGGCCTATTTTGACGGCGCGGGCTGCATTGATGCGCTGCACCCGAATTATGCGGCGTTTTCCCGGCATATTAGCGGCTTGGGCGCAGGCCATGCGCGCCTGCTGGGCTTTAACCTGCAGGATGGCGGCAGCGTGATCGGGCAGGTGCTGCTGTTTGATGAAAGCGCGGAGATATTTGATGCGCAGCAGAAAAGCGTTGTGCAGGAGTTTGTGCAGGGGCTGGTCAGCATCATCAAGCTGCGGGTGGAAAATGCCGAACTGAAAGAGCTGTATGAGCAGCAGTCTGCGCTGAATTTCAGCAAGACTAAATTTTTCCAGATTATCGCGCATGACCTGCGCGCGCCGTTTCATGGCCTGCTGGGCTTTTCAGAGGTTCTGGCGCAGGAGCGCGATTCGCTGGATGAATCCAGCATTCAGAATATTGCCGATTATCTGTTTGATACGGCGCAGTCCACCTACAGCCTGCTGGAAAGCCTGCTGAACTGGGCCATGGCCGAAGGCGGGCGCTTTGTCTATCATCCGATCAATTTTGAACTCAGCCAGTCGGTCAAAATTGTCTGCAATGTTTTGAACAGCCTGGCGGTCAAAAAGAATATCCGCCTGCTGGATGAAGTGCCTGAAGGCCTGAAAATTTACGCAGACATTAATATGGTGACTTCGGTTATTCAGAATCTGGTTTCCAATGCGCTTAAATTCACCCATACCGACGGCAGCGGCGCGGTGGTGCTGCGCGCAGCGGAGGGCGAATCCGGCGTGAGCCTCAGCATTCAGGATAATGGTTTGGGCATGACCCGGCATCAGATTGAACAGCTGTTTCAGCCCAAGCTGACGGTCAGCGTTAAAGGCACCGCCGGCGAAAAAGGCACAGGGCTGGGGCTGATACTGTGCAAGCGCTTTGTCGATTTAAACCACGGCGAAATCGGCGTGGAGTCCAAAGAGGGCGCCGGCACGGCGTTTACCGTAACATTCCCGCCGGCATCCAGCAGCCATCAGGCCCTCAGCATGGGCAGCCTGCAGGGTGACAAGCCGGAAGAAACCGCCTGAGCAGCGCATGGCGCATTAAATTTCTTTTCCACTATCCTCCGGCAGCTGATATAACTAGAAAAAACTTAGGCCAAGGGTTTGAAAATGAACGCGGAACAATTGCGCAAGGCATTGCGCGCCAGCCAGTATGCTGAACAGGTGCTGGGAATGCACGGCGCTTTAATTGAGCAGGATTATGCAGCCGACCAGTTCCTTGCGCCGCTCAGCGCTGAACAAATTCAGGCCTATGTGGAAAATACCTTAGATCAGATTCAGGATGAAGCGGCATGGATGCGCGCCATGCGCATATTGCGCGCCCGCCTGATGTTCCGCTGGATCTGGCAGGACGCTAATCAGCTGACCGATGTGGTTGCGCTGACCCGGGAACTCTCTGATTTTGCCGACGCTGCCATTTGCGCCGCCAAAGCCTTCGCCTATCCGCCGCTGGCCGCCAAGCATGGCGAGCCGGTCGGCTACAACGGGCAAAAGCAGGACCTGATCGTCATCGCTATGGGCAAGCTCGGCGCGCAGGAGCTGAATTTATCCAGCGACATTGACCTGATTTTCGCCTTTGACGAGCAGGGCGAAAGCAATGGGCGCAAATGCATTGATGTGCGGCAGTTCTGCATTCTGTGGGGGCAGAAGCTGATTTACCTGCTGGATCATATCACCGCCGACGGTTTTGTGTTCCGCGTGGATATGCGCCTGCGCCCTTGGGGTGACGGTTCGGCTCTGGCCATCAGCCATGCTGCGCTGGAAAAATACCTCAGCCAGCACGGCCGCGAGTGGGAGCGCTATGCATGGATCAAGGCGCGGATTGTCACCGGCGGCAAAGAAGGCCAGGATCTGCTGCAGATGACCCGGCCCTTTGTGTTCCGCAAATATGTGGATTACAGCGCCTTTGAAGCCATGCGCGAAATGAAGGCGATGATTGAGCGCGAAGTGCTGCGCCGCAATATCGAAGATGACATTAAGCTGGGCGCCGGCGGCATCCGTGAAGTGGAATTCATTGTGCAGGTGTTCCAGCTGATTTACGGCGGCTCCAAGCTGGCGCTGCAGGACCGCCAGTGCCTGGTCAGCCTGCGCCATCTGGGCGGAGCCGGCCTGCTGGACGCTCAGGCGGTTGCGGAGCTTGAAGACGCCTATCTGTTCCTGCGCCGCATTGAGCATGCGATTCAGGCGCTGAATGACCAGCAGACCCAGTCGCTGCCGGCCGAAGCCGAACTGCGCCAGCGCATGCTGGACACGCTGGGCTACGGCTCCTGGGATGAGCTGCTGCAGGTCCTGAACCGGAAGCGCGTCAAAGTGATTTACCAGTTTGAGCATCTGATTAAGGAAACGGAGCCGGATCCGCTGACTGAAAGCTTTGCCCAGCTGGAAAAGCAGCTGGATGCGGTGCTGGATGCGCATGCGAAAAATCTGGTGCATGAGTTCTGGCATGGCCATGCGCTGAAAAAACTCCCAGCTAAAGCGGTGCAGCGCCTGAAGGCTTTCTGGCCGCATCTGGTTGAAGCGGTGATTCAGTCCGACAGCCCGCAGGTGGCTTTATTGCGCCTGATGCCGCTGGTGGAATCGGTGATGCGCCGCACGGTGTATTTGGTGATGCTGATTGAAAGCAAAGGCGCGCTGCAGCGCCTGGTGAAAATGGCCACCGTCAGCCCGTGGATTTGCGAAGAGCTGACCCATTACCCGGTGCTGCTGGATGAATTCCTGTCGATGGATTTTGAGCTGCCCAAGCGCAGGGATCTGGAAGATTCGCTGCGCCAGCAGCTGCTGCGCATTGAGCTGGATGATGTGGAAGACCTGATGCGCGCGCTGCGCCTGTTCAAAAAGTCCAATGTGCTGACGGTGGCTGCCAGCGATGTGCTGGCGGAAAGCCCGCTGATGAAGGTTTCTGACGCCTTGACCGATATTGCGGAGGTTTCGGTGAATGCGACGCTGAATCTGGCGTACCGGATGACCGCGAAAAAGCACGGCTGCCCGCTGGATGCCGAAGGCCAGCGCTGCTCGCCGGAGCATACCGCATTTGCGGTTGCGGGCTACGGCAAGCTGGGCGGCATTGAGCTGGGCTACGGTTCAGACCTGGACCTGGTGTTCATTCATTTCATGGATGAACAGGCGGATACCGACGGCTTGAAGCCGATCAGCGGCTTTGAATTCGCCATGCGGGTTGCGCAGAAATTCATGTCTTTAATGACCACGCAGACCCTGGATGGCCGGGTCTATGAGATTGACACGCGGCTGCGCCCTTCCGGCGAGGCCGGCGTGCTGGTGACCAGCCTGAAAGCCTTTGAGCAGTACCAGTTTAAAAACGCATGGCTCTGGGAGCATCAGGCGCTGGTGCGCGCGCGCTCGATTGCCGGCGAAGATCCGCTGCGCGCCAAGTTTGAAGACCTGCGCTGCCGCATTCTGACCCAGCCCAGAGATGAGGCCAGCGTGCGCGAAGAAGTGCTGAAAATGCGCTGCAAAATGAAGGATCATTTAGGCTCATCTAAGGAGCAGAAAAAAGAAGGAATTTTTCATTTAAAACAGGACGCAGGTGGTATCGTTGATATTGAATTTATGGCACAGTATGCGGTATTGGCATGGAGTGGGGCGAATCCAGATCTCGCTCATTATTCCGACAACGTACGAATCCTTGAAGACGCCGCAAAAGCAGGTTGCTTATCCAGCGACGACGCGACAGCATTGATTCAAGCTTATCTTTGTGAACGGGCCGAGAGCCACCGTCTGGCGCTTGCAAATCAATCCATGCAAGTCAGCGCAGCGGACTGGCGCGATACCCGAGAGGCCGTTTGCAAGCTATGGCAAAGATTAATTGATCCGGGCGCAGCTGCTGCCCTGGATAAAAATGACTGTGTATAAAAATTTGGAGTGTGCGCCATGAACTTGGCTGATCGTGATGGTTTTATTTGGCAAGATGGACAATTGGTTGACTGGCGTGAGGCGAAAGTCCACGTTTTAACTCATACGCTGCATTACAGCATGGGGGTCTTTGAAGGTGTCCGCGCTTATGAAACACCAAATGGTACCGCGATTTTCCGTCTCCAAGACCATACCAAGCGCCTGCTTAATTCTGCAAAAATTTATCAGATGAAAGTTCCATTTGATCAGGCGGCGCTGGAACAGGCGCAGATTGATGTGGTGCGTGAAAATAAATTGGCGTCCTGCTATCTGCGTCCTTTAATCTGGATTGGCTCTGAAAAGCTCGGCATTGCCGCGACAAACAATACCATTCATGCCGCTGTGGCGGCGTGGAGCTGGGGCGCTTACCTGGGCGATGAAGCCATGGCGAACGGCATCCGGGTGAAAACCTCATCCTTTACCCATCATCACCCGAATGTGACGATGTGCAAGGCGAAAGCGTCGGGCAACTATACGCTGTCTATCCTTGCGCATCAGGAAGTGGCGCATTCAGGCTATGACGAAGCGATGCTGATGGACCCGCAGGGCTATGTCTGTCAAGGTTCAGGCGAAAACGTCTTCCTGGTGAAGGACGGCGCGCTGCATACGCCGGATATCTCTGGCGGCGCATTGGACGGCATTACCCGCCAAACCATCATCACCATTGCGAAAGATCTGGGCATTGAAGTAATTGAGCGCCGCATCACCCGCGATGAGTTCTATATCGGCGATGAAGCGTTCTTTACCGGCACGGCCGCTGAAGTGACGCCAATCCGTGAATATGATGACCGTCAAATCGGCGAAGGCTGCCGCGGCCCGATTACGGAAAAAATCCAGAAAGCGTATTTTGACGCTGTTCAGGGCAAAGACCCTAAATATGCGCACTGGCTAACTTACGTAAAATAAGCGGATCGGTTAAGATCAAAAGGCGGAACGGAAGTTCCGCCTTTTTTTATTGAAATTTGATGATGGCTGCTGTTTATGCATATTGTTTATGTGAGTGATGGAAAAGCCGGGCACCGCTCGCAAGCTGCCGGCCTGTATCATGCGGTGCAGCGCATCAGCGGGCAAAGCGTGACCTTTCAGGAAATTTCCATTGAGCAGCTGCCGCTTCTGGCTTTATGCAAAGGCATAATTTCAGGCCGGTTAAAGGCTTTGGAGCAGGCGCCGGACTATATCTTCGGGGTAGGCAGCCATACTCAATTGCGGGTTCTGCTGCTGGGGAAGGCCTATCCTCAGGCTAAAACTGTGATTTTAATGAAGCCGAATTTTCCTGTATCGTGGTTTGATTATTCAATTATTCCTGAACATGACGCCGTGCCTGAATCTAAAAAAGTGATTGTGACTCAGGGCGCGCTGAACCCGATTGTGAATGAGCAGCGCCATCAGCAAAACCGAATTTTAATTGCCCTGGGCGGATCTTCAAAGCGCCATGCATGGAATGACCAAAAGGTGCTGTCAGCCGTTCAGCAGATTGCGGAAAGCAATCTGCAGGCGGAAATTATCCTGACCACCTCGCGCCGTACGCCAAAAGCGTTTCTGGAGCAGCTGCAGGCGCAGCCTTTTGCCGGGCAGCTGCAGGTTTTTCCTGTAGAAGAAACTCCGCAGGGCTGGATTTTTGAAGAAATGCAGAAGGCGGAAGCGGTTTGGGTGACTGAAGACAGCGTGTCAATGATTTATGAAGCGCTGACAGCAGGCTGCCGGGTCGGGGTGATTGAGGTTGACCGGTTGAAGCAGGACCGGATTGTGAATGTGGTAGATCAATTGCTGGAGAGGCAAATTATTTCCAGTCATTTTAAAATCTCCCAGCTTGCGGAGGCGTTTCAGCTCATGGAAGCGGATCAGGCTGCTGCCCGGCTGCTGCAGGCTGCTTAGCAGGATGGCTGCTGAATATCGGCCCTTAGCACATCAGCGGAGATATAGAGCATACAGCCTGCTTTGCACAAACTCCCTGCACAAAAATATGCAATGAAAATCAATGCAAAGCAAGGTGGAACCCCTTAAGCCGAATCTCAATAATGGCTAAAACAAGAATGATTTTTCCGCATGAATAATGCCCTATTTTGTCAGGTTTCGGCCGCTGCGGATGAAAAGTTTATTGCTGTCCGCATCTTGGCTTTATGCTATTCTTGCGCTTTAAAGATTAGAATATGCCAATCCGGCGATACTGCAGCTGATTGTTTTTTTGAGTGATTTATGAAAATTTTACATATTGCGAATTTCGGCTTCAATAAGCAGGGCGCCCATTTTTACTGTACAGACCGCAAAATTTCCGCGGGCTTGACCGAAAATGGCCATTTCGTTTATGACTTCAGTTTCCGCGATATGGCGCGCATGGGCACAATTTTTAAAACCAAAAAACTCGGCGCCAGCTGGGCCAATAAAGAAATCCTGAAAATCGTCAATAATATTGAGCCGGATCTGGTTCTGATCGGGCACAGCGACCTGATGAGCCCAGACGTGCTGAAAGAAATCAAGCAGCGGTTTCCAAAAACCAAAATCGCTTTCTGGTATGTCGATCCGCTGTATCTGGAGCAGAAGCTGGGTTTTGTCCGCGACTTTTCTCCGTATTTGGATGCAATCTTCTGCACTACAGGCGGCGAGTACCTGAAAAAGCTGAAGCAGCCGCATTTAAAGGCCGCCTATATGCCGAATGTCGGCCACCGCAATGTGGAAGTGCTGAAGCAGTTCGAATCTGAAAATATTGATAAGGAATTTATTTTCTGCGGCGTCATTTATAAAGAGCCGGAACGCGAAAAGTTCCTGAAGGATTTGGCGGATACCCTCAGGCAGAATCAGGTGCAGTATCAATATTACGGCTGTTTCGAGCAGCCGGGGGTCTACGGCAAAGGCTATTATAAGGTGCTGTCCGAGTCGCGCATGGGGCTGAATTACTCACGCAGAAATGATGTCACGCTGTACAGCTCAGACCGCATTGTGCAGCTGACCGGCAATGGCCTGCTGACATTCAGTCCGAAAATCCCTGGCTTTGACAAGCTGTATACAGCGCAGGAAGTGGTTTATTTTGATGACCAGAATGATTTGGCCGAAAAAATTAAATTCTATGCGGATCACCCGGAGCAAGCCCGGAAAATTGCCGAAGCCGGCTGGAATAAAACCCGAAGCAGCTTCAATGCCAAGCGCATCAGCCAGTTTATGATTGAAGTGACTTTTGATCAGCCATTGTCGGAAGCGTACGAATGGGCGCATGAGGTATATGCTTAATGTGGATTTTATATGTCTTGGCCGGCATCGCAGTTTTGGCCGCGGTGCTGTACCTGCTGGGCAATTATACCTTTTGGCTGCCGCTGCGCAGCGCTGAATTGCCGCGTGTCGTAATGCTGCATCAAGTGACGCCGCATGAAGATGCTTCAGGCATGAATATGCCTCCGGCCAAATTTGAGCTGCTGCTGCAGTATCTGGTGAAAAAGAAAGCCGTTTTCTGTTTCGTTTCCGAGCTGGATCAATATCAGGGCCAGCGCAATGTTTTCGCTTTGTCTTTTGATGATGGATTTTTGGATAACTATCAATACGCTTATCCCTTGCTGAAGAAATATCAGGCTAAAGCGACTATTTATTTAGCCACGCAAATTGAAGGCATCGAAAAATTAAATGCTGAACAGATCCGGGAAATGTCTGATTCAGGCCTGATTGAATTTGGCGCGCACACCCAGCATCATGTGAATCTGCTTAAGCTGTCTGATGATGAGGCTTTTGCAGAAATGCAGGCCTCAAAACAGGATGTGGAAGCCTTGGCCGGGCGCTGCCTGAGCTTTGCCTATCCCTTTGGGCGCTTTAATGCAAAGCATCAGCAGATGGCCAAAGAAATCGGCTTTAAAAATGCGGTATCGACCCGCAAGAAAGTCGAAGCCTATACCGCAGAAAATCAATTCAATATTCCCCGCGTCAGCACGCATGGCGCGATGAATGCCGTGCAAATGCGCATTGCCTTAGCCAAAGGACGCTATAAATTATGATTCCATGCAGTGTTTATATTGTCACCTTGAACTGCGGCGCCTGGCTGCGCGATACGCTCAATAGCGTCAAGGACTTTGCCGAAGTGGTTATTCTGGATTCCGGCAGCACCGATGATACCTATGCCATTGCGCAGTCATTTCCGAATGCCCGCATTGCGCATCAGGACTGGCAGGGCTATGCAGGCCAGAAAAGTTTAGCGCTGGCGCAATGTAAAAATGACTGGGTGCTGAATCTGGATGGCGATGAAGTGCTGTCGCCTGAACTGAAAGCTGAAATTGAGCAGGCCATTCAGGCAGATCAAATTGATGCCTTAATCACCCCCATCAATGATGTGTTCTTGGGTGTGCCGAACAGCAAGCACACGAAGAAGCATGCCAAAGTGCGTTTTTTCCGCAAGAGCAAAGGCCAGTATGACCTTGAGAATAAAGTCCATGAAAATGTGGTGGTGAATGGCGAGAGCGCCCGCGCTGCCGGGGATATCTATCACTATGGCGAATCGAGCATTTTTGTCAAAGTTGAAAAAAACAATCAGTATTCAAACTTGAAGGCGGCGGAAAAGTTCCAAAAAGGCAAAAAGCCAAGCGTATTGAAGCTGAGCCTGGTGATGCCTATGACTTTCCTGAAATCCTATTTCATCCGCCGCAGCTGCCTGAATGGCTGGCGCGGCTTTGTAAACAGCATGATCAATGCATTTTATGCTTTTCTGAAAGAAGCAAAACTGTTTGAGCAGCATCAAAACGCGCAAAAGAACCGCCAGGACAAGCCATGAAAATTGTTCAGGTCTTGGCGACCAGCGGCGGCATCGGCGGCTTGGAGCAGCATACCTTTAACTTGGCGAATGAGCTGTCGCAGCAGCATGAAGTGCATATGATTGCGCATCCTTGCTATGCGGAAAAGTTCAATCCGCAGGTGCATTTTCATGCGGTCGATTTTGCCCGCAGCCGCTGGAACATCCTGCTGCTTTGGCAGCTGAAAAGCCTGATTAATCAAATTCAGCCGGATATTGTGCATGCGCAGGCCGGCAAGGCGGCTGAGCTGATTGCAAAAATCCGCGCATGGCTGCAGCCTGTTAAATTTGTCAGCACGGTGCATGGCACTAAAAAAAATAAATCCGCTTATGCGGCTGCAGATGCGGTGATTGCGGTCAGCCAGGCGCTGACGCAGAGCATACCGCCTGCCAAGGCGCATGTGATTTATAACGGCGTGCATGCGCAGCCTAGGCTTTCCGATCAGCAAAAACAGCGGCTGAAAGCTGAAATTTATGCGCAGCATCCGGCTTTAGACGCTTCCAGAAAAATTGTGATGTGCATTGGCCGCTTAGAGCCGGTGAAAAATATCAGCCTGCTGCTTCAAGCCATGCAAGGCATAGACGCCAACCTTTGGATTGTGGGAGATGGCTCATTGCGTCAAAGACTGGAAAGCCAGATGCAGCAGCAGAATCTGCAGCATCAGGCGGCTTTTCTTGGGTTCCGGAGTGATGCGCGTGATTTGATTCAGCTTGCGGATGCCGTGGTGCTGTCCTCAGACCGCGAGGGTTTCCCGCTGGTGATGGTTGAGGCGCTGCAGGCGGATAAAGCCATGGCATCGACCAAAGTCAATGGCGTGGTTGAATGGCTGCCGGAGCCGTATTTGGCCGGCACCGGCAAAGCGGATGAATTGCATGCTGCAATTATAAATGCGCTGTCTGCGCAGGCCGAATTTCAGCCCTTATTTGCCAGAGCCAAGGCTGAATTGACTGTTCAAGCAATGGCAGGGCAAACGCTGAATATTTATGAGCAATTGCTGCAAAAATAGCGCAGGAAAATTCCTTAGTTTTTGGCGGTTAAGCGGATCGCATCTAAAACCACAAAACCGCCTTCAGCATTGATGGTATGGCAGCCGTCATCGCTGTCATGCCACTCCGGCAGGACAACTTCCAGCAGGCGCTCTTCATAATGCGCCGGGCTCAGCCGCACAATCTCCTTCAGCTCAATGTTGCCGCCATAGCGCTTTAAGGAGTCTTGGCTTGGACGAACCAGCTTGCCGTCATAAATGAAGGGCTTGCCTGCCATGCGGAACTGCTGATGGCCCTTGCATACCGGATTCTGCGGATGCTCCTGCCAGTTTGGATTTAAAATATCTTCGGTAAAAAACAGGTCTAGGCGGTCGCCGAATTTTTTGCAGTTTCTGCGCGTGGAGGTAAATAAGTACCACATGCCTTCATGGTAAAAAGGTGTGCTGTCCACAGCTTCAATGCCTTCTAGAATATTTGAATGCTTTTCCCATTTCAGCGGAAACTCGGTGCATTTCCACAGTTCAACGGTTTTATTGGCGCTGCTTTCCGGAATCATGTACCAGTCATTCCCGGCTTTAAAAACACAAGGGTAGGACAGATGATAGTCCAGTTTTAAAATGGTTTGCGGTTCAGTATAAGCCCCATCTTTAAAGACTTCCAGAACCGATAAAAAGCCGACAGGGTGAACATCATCGACTTCTTCAAAAAAAATGAAATAGCGGTCATTTTCCTGCGCATAAAAACAGTCTGCAAAGGTGAATTTGCGCGGCGAGTGGATTTCAAAAAGATTTTTTAATTGTTCTTGGCTTTTTAACGATTCGTCCAGCCAGCCAAAACGCATGTACCAGTGGGAATCAAATTTTTTAGCTTGCTGATTTTGCTGGTGTTTGTACCATTTTTTTAACAAAATTCTTTTCATCGTAAGAAAATTATAAATTACTAACTATTCATATGATTCTACATTAGATATCATTTATATAGTTTATACAGGCCCATTTTGATGAAAATTTTTGTGATAAGTATTGAGGAAGAAAACTCTCTTCGTTTAAATAACTTTACAGCACAGCCTTTTTTTCAGCAAGGTGCTGCGCCTTTTGCAAAAGTTGGTGTAAAAGGCTCGGAACTCCCTGTTAAGCAGTATTTTGAAATTGCGGTAAAAGGCCGCTCCCAGCCGCTTTCTCCAAGTGAGCTGGGCTGTTCCTTATCTCATATGGCTGCGCTGAAAGCATTTTTAGAAACTGATGATGATTATGCGCTTATTTTAGAAGATGACGCGCTGTTTCCTCATGCTTTGACTCTTGCGCAGATTGAAGCTGAAATAGAAAAGGCGGATTTTCCGCCTAATATTTTACTGAGTCTTGGTGGTATTCAAATGAAAGAGTCTTTAAAAGTCAGAGGAAAAATCAGAGCGCAAAAATTTTTAAATAAAAATGTTTTAGAAGTAACACCGCATTATTATCATCGCGTTTGCGCAGCTTTTGCATATATTGTTGACCGTAAAATGGCTAATACTTTGCTTAAATACAATGCGCGAATTAGAAAAGCGGATGATTGGGGCTATTTATATGACTTTGATTCTACTGCACATATTTTAATGACGCATATTATTGAGCATCCGCCCCTTGCTGTAGGGGAAACCGATGAGGCCATCAGCAAAATAGAAAATGAACGGGTTAATACTGCAGATTTGCCTGTGAGCAGCTATGGTAAATTCTGGCCTAAGAATTTAATTAAATTAGTGACTTCGCGCTATAAAAATAACTGAATTTAATTTTTTGCAATGACACGTTGCTAAAGTAAAAATTTAATGAGGAACATTTTGGAAAAGTATCTAATCAGTATTGAAGCATCGGAAAGCCCTCGTTGGCAGGCATTCTTTGCTCAAGAGATTTTTAAACAGAATCAGTCTGTTTTTCATATTTTTGGCGTAAAAGGCGCAGATTTGCCGACAGCGCTATATTTTAAATTAGCTGTTGCGAATAGAGAGAGGCCTTTATCTCCAGGAGAGCTGGGCTGCACATTATCGCATGTTGAGGCAATGAAGCATTTTTTAGCAACAGGGCAACAGTACGCCATATTTTTTGAAGATGATGCGATTCAAAAGCTAGACTTCTCATTAGATCAATTAGAGCAGGACATTATAAAGCTTAATCTTAAGCCTAATTTCTTGCTCAGCTTAGGCGGCATACAGCTTTCATTCAGTGAAAAAGTGAAAGGAAAGTTTTTACAGGATAAATTATTCGGAAAGGCTGTTATTGATATTCATCCTTATTATTATAAAAATTTATCATCTACTTATGCATACATGCTTGATCGAAAAATGGCGCAAGTTCTAGTTGAGTACCATCAGCCTCCATGTGGCTGTGATCATTGGGGGGATTTAGCGTATTTGGAGGAAGTGCCTCATTTATATGCTACGTATTTGTTTGATCACCCAGAAATTATTAATGAACAGACGAATAGCTACATTGAACAAGAGCGCTTAAAAGTAAAAGGAATTGAAAATAATAAAGCTCAAAAGAGTTTTTATTTTCAATTAATTAATAAGCTCAAGCGCTTGCAACTTCAAAAATATCATGACTGAGAATGGTTCAAAAATAATGAAATATTTAATCACTGGCGGCGCAGGCTTCATTGGTTCAGCTATAATCCGCTATATTATACGAAACACTGAAAATGAAGTTTTAAATATTGATAAATTGACCTATGCGGGTAATTTAGAATCTTTGGCTAAAATTGAGCAAAGTTCACGCTATCATTTTAATCAGATTGATATTTGTGACGCTGTGGCTTTGGATCGGGCGATAAAAGATTTTCAACCTGATGTTGTGATGCATTTAGCCGCTGAATCGCATGTAGATCGCTCGATTGATGGTCCAGCAGCATTTATTCAAACCAATATTGTCGGAACTTATACTCTTTTAGAGGCCGTTCGAAAATATTGGTTAGCCTTAGATGCAGATAAACAAAAGAATTTCCGTTTTCACCATATTTCTACAGATGAAGTTTATGGTGATTTAGAGGGAACCACAGATTTATTTACAGAAAAAACGCCATATGAACCGAGTTCACCTTATTCCGCCAGTAAAGCGAGTTCGGATCATCTGGTTCGGGCATGGCATAGAACTTATGGCTTACCAACGATTGTGACCAATTGTTCAAATAATTATGGGCCATATCATTTTCCAGAAAAACTGATTCCTCTGGTTATTTTGAATGCACTTGAAGGTAAAGCATTGCCCATTTATGGCAATGGTCAGCAAGTACGTGATTGGTTATTTGTCGAAGACCATGCCCGTGCCTTATATACGGTAGCGACCCAAGGTCAGGTTGGGGAAACTTATAATATTGGCGGCCATAATGAAAAACAGAATATTGAAGTTGTTAGAACAATTTGCCAACTATTAGATGAACTTCAACCACGAAGTGATCAACAGTCTTATGCATCTTTAATTACCTATGTTGCAGACCGTCCAGGGCATGACCTACGTTATGCTATTGATGCGAGTAAAATAAAAAATGAGCTGGGGTGGGTGCCGCAAGAATCTTTTGAAACGGGTATTCGTCAAACTGTAGAATGGTATTTGAGTCATTTAGACTGGTGCCGTAGAGTTCAAGATGGCAGCTATCAACGCGAGAGACTAGGAGTAGATCAATCATGAATACAAAAGGAATTATTCTCGCAGGTGGTTCTGGAACACGTTTGTACCCCATTACCAAAGGCGTATCAAAGCAGCTGTTGCCGATTTATGATAAGCCGATGATTTATTACCCATTGTCAGTTTTGATGTTGGCGGGTATTCGTGAAGTGCTTATTATTACCACACCTGAAGATGTTGACAGTTTTAAACGCTTATTGGGGGATGGCTCACTGTTTGGTATTGAGCTGACTTATGCGGTACAGCCAAGTCCAGATGGCTTAGCACAGGCATTTATTATTGGTGAAGATTTTATCGGTCAGAGCAATGTTTGTTTGGTGCTAGGTGATAATATTTTTTATGGTCAAGGCTTTACGTCAATGTTGAAACAAGCGATTACACGCCAACAAGGTGCGACAGTATTTGGTTATCAAGTCAAAGATCCTGAACGTTTTGGTGTGGTTGAGTTTGATCAAAATAAGTGTGCGATTTCCCTTGAAGAAAAGCCAAAACATCCAAAGTCTAATTTTGCGGTAACGGGTCTTTATTTCTATGATAATGATGTCATTCAAATTGCCAAACAAGTCAAACCTTCAGATCGTGGTGAGTTGGAAATTACCACGGTGAATCAGATGTATCTTGAGCGCGGTGACTTAAATGTAGAATTATTGGGCCGTGGTTTTGCTTGGTTAGATACGGGTACGCATGAAAGTTTACTCGAAGCGGCACAGTTTGTTGAAACCATTGAAAAACGCCAAGGCTATAAAGTGGCATGTTTAGAAGAAATTGCTTTTAACAATGGTTGGTTAAGTACGGAGCAAATTTTAGAAATTGGTCGGAGCATGTGTAAAAATGAGTACGGTCAATATTTAATTTCATTGGTAGATGATCAGATATGAACAGCCCAATTTACGTAACTCAGCCAGTCTTGCCTGAATTTGATGAATTTATTCCTTATTTAGAGCAAATTTGGAAAAATAAAATTTTGACTAATTGTGGCCCATTACACCAACAACTCGAACAGGAACTCTGTGCATATTTAGGTGTGGATTATATCTCGCTATTCAATAATGGAACTATCGCATTAGTAACAGCACTACAGGCATTAGGTTTAACTGAGGGTGAGGTTATTACTACACCTTATACATTTGTCGCAACTGCACATTCTATTGTTTGGAATAATTTAACTCCTGTATTTGTTGATATTGATCCGAAGACATCTAATATTGACTCTATAAACGTTGAAAAAGCGATAACAGATAAAACAGTCGCAATTTTACCGGTGCATTGTTATGGCATTCCTTGTGATGTAGAAAAACTGCAAGAAATTGCGAATCTACATAATCTTAAATTAATTTATGATGCAGCGCATGCTTTTGGTGTAATACATCAGGGCAAAAGCTTATTAAAATATGGTGATTTAAGCATAATGAGTTTTCATGCCACAAAAGTGTTTAATACTTTTGAGGGGGGAGCAATTGTTTGCCATAGTGCTGAAATGAAACAACGTATAGATCGTTTAAAGAATTTTGGCATTGTGAATGAAAGTACCATAGATGATATTTCTTTGAATGGAAAATTAAGTGAGATACATGCTGCGCTTGGCTTGCTTCAATTAAAAAGTATTGATCATATTTTACAAGCACGACAGAAAATTGATCGTATTTATCGCAGTTCATTCATAGATATAGAGGGTATACGTTGTATAGAGCGCATAGATTTAGTAAAAGATAATTACTCTTATTTCCCAATAGTTATTTCTGAGCCATACCCACTCAGTCGTGATGAATTATTTGAAAAATTGAAGCTCAACAATATTTTTGCAAGAAAATATTTTTATCCGATTATGACTGATCTAGCTGTTTATAAAAAATATCAGTCAGACACCCCCGAAGCCAAACGCTTGTCAGAGCAAGTACTTTGCTTACCTTTATATCCAGATCTTTGCATGGAATCAGTAGAAAAGATCATTAATTTAATTAAGGATAATTAATGGCTTTTTTAACAGAAGATCAAATTAAAGCAATGGGCTTTGGTTGCGTAGGTGAAAATTGCTTACTTTCAGATAAAGCCTCTTATTATAATTGTCAAAATATAAGAATTGGAAATAACGTAAGAATAGATGATTTTTGTGTGCTATCAGCAGGGGATGGGGGGGTAACTATAGGGAATTATATTCATATTGCAGTATATAGTTCACTGATAGGCGCTGGAAAAATAGTGCTAAAAGATTTTTGTAATATCTCATCTAGGGTGGCAATTTATAGTAGTAATGATGATTATAGTGGTGAGTTTATGACAAACCCTATGGTACCTAAACAATATACGAATGTTGAAAACTCAGATGTTATCATTGGAGAGCATGTCATTGTCGGATCTGGAACTGTGATTTTACCTGGCGTGACTTTAGAAAAAGGTGTAGCTATCGGGGCATTAAGTTTGGTAAATAAAAGTTGCACAGAGTTTGGTATTTATATTGGGACTCCAGCAAAACGAATTAAGGAAAGAAAGAGGGATATACTCAAATTAGAGATAAAACTAAAAAATAATGGATTTGTTTAATATGAATATATTAGTTTCAGTCTGTATTGTTACATATAATCAAGAAAAATTTATAGAGCAGACCTTAAAAAGTGTTCTTACCCAAGATACTAATTTTCAGTATGAAGTTATTATTGGGGATGATTGCTCAACTGATTCAACTAGAAAAATAGTAGAAGCTTTTTTTCAAAAGAATCAGGATATTATTGTTCCAGTGTTTCATGAGAAAAATATAGGGCCTGTGGAAAATATTAAGGCGGTATATAGAAAGGCTAAGGGTAAATACATCTATCATCTTGATGGGGATGACTTGGCTCTTCCGAATAAATTGCAACGTCAATTTGATATTATGGAATCCAATTCCGATTGCTCAATCTGTACGCATAATATGCGATATATTGATGCTGAAGGAAACAAAGTACGAGAATGGACGCATCAAAACGGTAAATTTGATCTAGATTATTTATATCTACATTTACCTTTTTTTGCACATTCATCAAAAATGTTTAGAAATGATTTTACGTTTGATTATTTTAATGATTTACACCCTAAAGCATTAGATATAGAAATTCATATTGAGCAGGCTAGAAAAGGATTTATTTATCATTTAAATGAAGAATTAGGTGCATATCGTGTAGATGTCGGAATTAGTATTATTGGGAAGAAGATTAACCCAATTTTACCTATGGGTATCATGAGAGCGTACGATAAGAAATTAGTGGAAGAAAAAGATTTAGATAAACTTGAAAAATTAAGAAAAACTTATTCTAAGTATGCACTTCAATATGCTCGTCAATTTTACAAAACTGGTAGTGATTATGATGTTTATTGCTTATTGGTGAGAAAATCTTTATCTGTAAAATTTTATACAGTAAGGCAAGTATTTTTCTATATACTTAGCCTATTACCTAAAAGTATTGTGTGGAAGTCTGACTAATTGTATTTATTTCAATCGCACAAATCTAAAAATATTTATGCCTATTATTTATACCGATATTGTATAGAAATATATTGATATGTGTTTGATTTTATAAATTATTATAGAGTAAAACTTGGGGCATAAATATTTTTTAGGAGCTAATGCTAATTTAGTAGTTTGTTAAGTAAACAAATCACGAATGCCAGAGGAGGATTCATAAGTAGCCACAGGAAGGAATACCGAGAGAATTCGCTTCGGCTAATACTGCAGGATTTTCCTCATAGAGAGAAGATATAATCATACTTTTGCGTTGGAGTTGTAATAGCACCTAAACGTATATTTTTAAGTAAGTATCTGATGGATCTTCTTTAAACATTTTTTACTCTAACTTCGATGATTTTTTGTGATTGACTTTAGGCGTATTTTACGTAATAGGTCTAATACAAATGATAATTTCCATTGAATGTTTAATTTTAATATTTTCCAATTTATATTTTCTGATGGTATAGGGCTGTGCATTACTTCACGCAATAGATCGATTCTAGGTTGCATCTGTGCCTCTAGATTATATAATTCTCGCACACGGTGCATTCCATTTTCCCCAATCATTTTGAGAGCATAAGGGTTAGCATAATAGTTTTCGATCTTATCAACAATATGCATAATATTGTATTGGATTAGAACAATATCTTCTCCATCTGTAAAATATCCTTCTGCAGAATTGAATTCATCCACTGCGAAGATTGCACTACCTCGTAGTGCTGCTTCAGTACAACTTGCTGTGGGAAAACCATCGAATGAACCTGGACAAATTTTACCACTGATATTAGGAGATATAATAATATCAATATTTTGGAAAAAGCTATCAAATTTTTCTGGATCTAATGAGCCATGGAATTCGATACGATCACTTAAGGAGCTAACATCAATAACTTGGGGATCAAATGGTCCTACAACATGAAAGTACATGTCCTCATGATATTGACGTAATATAGTCGCTACATTCACAAAAACATCATATCCTTTATCCTGACCATAGGTTGTATATTTATGTGCCATGAAACAGATATCTAAGCGGGATTTGTCAAAACCCCATCGATGTTTCATAAAGAGAGAATCTGCCTTTGGAAGCTCTGGCATAACAACACCAAAGATCATTTGGACTTTTTCTGGCGGGCACATTCCCCGACTGATAATATAGTTATAAGTTACCTGTTGAGTTACGATTACCTTCTGGAAGCAGGGGGAATTAAAAACCCGTTTAAGCTTACGATCACATATTTGATCATTTAGAAGAAACCCTCCTCCTGGATAAAGAGTGAAAACAAATGGAACTTTAGCAGCCTCAATTTGTGGTAATAGTGAAAAAACATTATTTAAAAAGGTTACATAAACTAAGTTGGTTATGTTCAAAGGAAATTTATCGACACATTGTATTACTTTGTGGCTAAGATTAGGAAACTTCTCCCGATAACTACCAATAACACCAGCTATGGGTTTTTTCTCAAGAGCCCCAATGTTTTTGCCAGAAGTAAGTATTAATGAGTTATTAAATTCATTTAAGTATGCAGTGAATTCAACGTAGCGAAAACCACTTTTCAATGAAGGAAAAACATCATCAATAATTAAAAGATCAAATTTATTTTGTTTTCTAGAATTGCTTTTGTAATCAAGGATATTCTTAGACAGTTGCAGAAATTGATTTTTATCAGACATATCACTATTGTCGATGAATTTGTTAACCATAAGAGAATTCTCTTTGTAATTAATCAGAAAATCATATCCATTTCCTGATCCCTCTAAATTCTTAAACTATTTCTGCTCAAAGTTTCGGTGCTAAATAAACTAGCCGTTTGCAGAATAGCTTCTGATTTGATTGTAATAGATCTCAATATATTCAAAATATAGTATCTACCTCTTTTCGAGTAGAAAGGACATTGCCATATATGAGCTATTATGCCACCGTTGGGAATTGTTCTCAAATGAATAAAACATTCTATTGATATCAAAATAAATTAATATTTATAGCAATTTGGCGTTATTTTCTACATTGGGGTATCTAACTGCCGTAACTTAAGTGGTGATTATCTTCTATAAGCATTGATATTACCGTAACAATTTCGAAAACGCTTATAAGACCATAAATACTGTTCAGGAGCGATATTAATCATAGCTTCTAAATTTTGATTGAGATTATCCACGGAAGTTTGTAAATTTTTGGATGAAATTTCCTCGGGAAGTCGTGAACAATGGATATTAAAACCAGAAACTTCATCACGAATACAACCGAGTCCAATGATATTACATTATGTTTTACTGGCTAATTTTGATACCAATGTTGTTGATAGTATTTTTTGTCCAAAAAAAGGAGGAATAAATTCCGCCAGATTCTTTAGGTAGATGGTCGGGTAATATTACCGTCAAGCCACCTTTTTTTGAGGTGCTTAAAGATTGAATGCACACCATTTTCATCAGTTGGAACGAGGGTGGAATTTAGTCATTGGAGGCCAATCGTGGGGCTAGAAAAAATTTACTCAGGTTTATCCGCATTGCCTTTCAGCACCATATAAATCAACCCGACAAAGATCATAAAGGCGCCGCCAAGGCTGCTGATGCAAAACACGACAATACGGTTATAAGTGGTTAAATTGAATAATTGATTATCCACGATGTAGCGCATGAAAACCCATTGCACGATAGCAAAAACGATTAAAACGATTGCGCGACGGCGGACTTCAGGACGCATAGCCATAAGAATGCTCACAGCAAAGTGGAATAGGGCGCTATTATGCCACCGTTGCCTGCCGATCTCAATGCAATAAAAAACCCTGCATAGCGCAGGGTTTTTTAACTTCAGCAAAAGCGCAATTAAGCTTCTTTCGCTTCAGCTTTCAGCTTTTCACGCAGGCGGATGCCCAAGTCGCGCAGCTGATTTGGCTCAACCGGCGCAGGCGCCTGAGTTAATGGGCATTCTGCAGTCTTGGTTTTCGGGAAGGCAATCACGTCGCGGATAGAAGTCGCGCCGGTCATCAGCATCACTAGGCGGTCCAGGCCGAATGCCAAGCCGCCATGCGGAGGCGCGCCGAATTTCAATGCATTCAGTAAGAAGCTGAATTTTTCTTCGGCTTCTTCTTCGCCAATGCCTAAAGCTTCAAAAATCGCTTTCTGCATTTCCAGCGTGTAAATACGCAGAGAGCCGCCGCCGACTTCAGTACCGTTCAGCACCATGTCATAAGCGACAGACAGCGCCTGGCCCGGGTTGTTCTTCACTTCTTCAACGCTGGATTTAGGCAGCGTGAACGGGTGATGCACAGAGGTCCATTTGCCGTCATCGGTTTCCTCAAACATCGGGAAGTCAACCACCCAAAGCGGCGCCCATTCGCAAGTCGCCAGTTTCATGTCATGGCCGACTTTAATGCGCAAAGCGCCCATCGCATCGTTCACAACTTTGGCTTTGTCCGCACCGAAGAAGACGATGTCGCCATTTTCAGCGCCAACGCGTTTCAGCAAATCAAGCACGATCGGCTCGATGAATTTAACGATAGGCGACTGCAGGCCTTCAATGCCTTTCTCAAGCTCGTTGACTTTGATGTAAGCCAAGCCTTTCGCGCCGTAGATGCCGACAAATTTAGTGTATTCGTCAATCTGGCTGCGCGGCAGTGAGCCTGCGCCCGGCACGCGGAGCGCGACAATACGGCCTTTCGGATCTTTAGCCGGGCCTGCAAATACTTTGAACTCAACATCCTGCATCATGTCTGCAACGTCCACCAGCTTCAGCGGAATGCGCATATCCGGTTTGTCAGATGCATAGTCGCGCATCGCGTCTGCATAAGTCATGCGCTGGAATTTGCCAAAGTCAACATTCAGAAGCTCTTTGAACATCTTAATGGTCAAAGTTTCCATCAGATCCATAATGTCATCGTCGCTCATGAACGATGTTTCAACGTCGATCTGGGTGAATTCAGGCTGGCGGTCTGCGCGCAAGTCTTCATCGCGGAAGCATTTGGCGATTTGGTAGTAGCGGTCAATGCCGCCGACCATCAGCAATTGCTTGAACAGCTGCGGCGACTGCGGCAGGGCATAGAAGCTGCCGTTGGATACGCGGCTTGGCACTAAATAGTCGCGCGCGCCTTCAGGCGTAGCGCGGGTCAGAATCGGCGTTTCAACGTCAAGGAAGCCGTTTTCTTCGAAATAGTTGCGGATCAGGTTGGTCAGCTTAGAGCGGAAGCGCAGGCGGTCCAGCATTTCCGGACGGCGGATGTCCAGGAAGCGGTACTTTAAGCGGACTTCTTCAGAAATGTTGGTATTTTCGTCATTCAACGGGAATGGCGGCGTTTCAGACGCTGCAAGAACTTCAATTTCTTTGCCTAAAACTTCAATTTGACCGCTGACGATATTGGCATTTTCCGTGCCTTCGTAGCGGCGGCGCACGCGGCCGGTAATTTTCAGCACGTATTCAGAGCGCGATTTGTCAGCGGTTGCAAAGGCTTCCGGAGTGTCCGGATCAATAACCACCTGCACAAGGCCGTCACGGTCGCGCATGTCCAGAAAAATCACGCCGCCATGATCGCGGCGGCGGTGCACCCAGCCGCAGAGTGTCACTGTCTGGTCAATTTGAGCTTCGGTTAAAGAACCGCAATAATGAGTTCGCATCATAGCGTAAAAAATCCAACTATATGGGTTAAGGAAGCGAATGCGTAAACAGCGCACCGCCTTAGAAAAAATTAATCTAGGATTATGCCTCTTTGAGGAGGCCGTCACAAGAACTAGATCAAAAAACCGCGGGAAATCGCGCGGTTTTAGCGCTGCATCCGCCTGCTGCTTCAGCCCATGCGGTGTCCGCGGTCTAGAACGGCAAACAGCAGGCAGCCCAAGCTGAACATCAGCAGGCTGCCGTGGGCAAACTCATTCAGCAGGCGGCCGGTTATTTCATATAAGTCTGTGCGCCACAGCTGGCTGGAGGGCGAAATGTTAAACAGCCAGGCCTGCAAAGCGCCCGCGCCCAGCGAGGCAAGGGCCAGGCCCCAGGCAAAGCGCCTGATTTTAAGGCTGACGGGAAGATGCTGCTGATAGCTTTGATAATAGCGCCAGCTCATCCAGCCGATCAGCGGCAGGGCGGCGATGGAGCAGCCGATTTGCAGGATGCGGTGCAGCGGATAGGCCTGGCCCAGCAGCATGATGGGCTGGCTTAAAGCCTCTTTGAAGGCGAAGGTGCGGAAGTCGGCATGGGTCAGCCCGTCCCAAATCAGGTGCGTGGCGGTGCCGGCGATCACCGCGGCGCAGACGGCGCCCAAAAACCTGAATGCAGCCCATGCGCTGTAAATGCCTAAGTCATGCTGCAGGCCTAAAAAGCGGTAAACCGCAGGGCGGTACAGCAGGTACCAGGCTGCGCAGAATGCCAGGCCAATCCATAAATCAGGATGAATCAGCGCGCTCCACAAATGCGTCACATTGGTGCGCTCTGCAGTAAACAGCCGGAATAAATCCGGCACCATGCAGCCGATGGCTAAAGCGGCGGTGGGCAGGCGCCCGCCTGTAAGGCGCGACAGCGGCGGCGCTAAAACAGCGTGAGATAAGGTAAAAGGCATTGATCCTGCTGGCAATTCAGCAAATTAGTTCTAAAAGTCCGCAGGCAGTCTAGCGCAGGATGCAAGAAAGAAATGTTTTTTATTGCAAAGCAAATGAAATGTTATATTATAACAAAAATTGACAAATAACCTGTTTGAGCCAGCCCAATGCGCCTTAAAAAGAATTTAATTACTGCTTCACTTTTCGCCGCCGCCGCGCCGCTGGCATTCGCCGATGAAAATGCCGTTCAGGCGCAGCGGCTGGACACCATTCAAGTGCAGGTGCATCCCTTGGCGCAGACGGCTGCGGATTTCGCCGCGGCGGATCATATTGTCAGCCAGCAGCAGTTGGCGGAGCGCCCCGTCACCATTGGCGATGCGCTGGCAGGCGAGCTGGGGGTGTCTTCCAACCAGTACGGCGCTGGCTCCAGCCGGCCGGTGATCCGCGGCCAGGACGGCCCGCGGGTCAAAGTGCTGCAGCATGCCTCTGAACCGGCCGATGTGTCTGCGCTTTCGCCTGACCATGCGGTTACTGTCGATTCGGTCCTAGCCAAGCAGGTTGAAATCATCCGCGGGCCGTCAACGCTGCTGTATGGCGCGGGCGCCGCCGGTGGGCTGGTGAATGTGACGGATCAGAAAATTCCAGCGCAAATGCCGGAAAACGGCTATGAAGGCCGGGCCGGGCTGCGCTACAACTCCGGCAGCGATGAGAAGCTGGCCAGCGCCGGGGTTACGGCTGCGCTGGGCGGGCAGTTCGCTGTGCGGGTGGAAGGCTCCAAGCGCAAAGCCAACAACTATATTGCTCCGGATTATTTCCATGATCATGATGATGAGCTTGAAAAAGAGCGCCGCGTGGACAACACCTTTGCCGAAGGGCAGACCGTGAATGTCGGCGGCTCATGGATTCATGACCGCGGCTTTGTCGGCGCTGCCTACAGCAGCCGCCAGGACAAATACGGCCTGCCGGGCCACAGCCATGAATATGAAGACTGCCATCCGCATGGCGACGAGCTGGATTGCCATGCGCACGGGCCTGCGCCCGTACCCGGCCACGGCCATGCGCATGAAGAGGAGCATGCAGGGCCTTGGGTTGATTTGAAATCGGAGCGCTATGATGTGCGCGCGGAACTGGCGCAGCCTTTTGCCGGCTTCCAGAAATTGCGCGCGCATGCCAGCTATACCGACTATCAGCATGACGAAAAGGAAGAAAGCGCAGTAATGACCGCCTTTAAAAGCAAGGGCTATGATGCGCGCGTGGAGCTGGCGCATCAGCCGGCTGCAGGCTGGGAAGGGGTGATTGGCGCGCAGTACAATCAGCAGAAGCTGGACATCCGCGGTGAAGAAGCGCTGATGAATCCAAGCAAAACGCAGAAATGGAGCCTGTTCGGCCTGGAGCACAGGCAGTTTGGCGATGTGCATGTTGAGCTGGGCGCGCGCGCGGATCAGCAGAAGATTGACATTGATTCCGCGCAGAAAGGCTTTGATGATTACGCTATTTCCTATTCGGGCGCAGCCAGCTGGGATTTTGCGCCGGACTATAAGCTGTCTTTGTCTGCATCGCATCAGGAACGGCTGCCGCTGGCGCAGGAGCTGTATGCCAAGGGCAAGCATTTTGCCACCAATACCTATGAGCGCGGCAATCAAAATCTGGGCGCGGAAAAATCCAATAATCTGGAATTGGGCCTGCATTATGAGGCGGACCGGCTGGATTATCACGTGCATGCCTATCACAACTGGTATGACAGCTATATTTACGCCGCCACCACCGACCAGCATGAAAACTTCCGCCTTGTGGACTACACGCAGGACAAAGCCAAGTTTTACGGCATAGAAGCTGAAACCGGCTATGCTTTAAGCGACAGCTACAAGCTGAGCGTATTCGGCGATTATGTGCGCGGAAAAATTGACGGCGAAAATGCGCCGCGCGTGCCTGCAGGCCGCTTAGGCGCGAAAGTCAATGCCGGCTTTGCCGGCGGCTGGTCAGGCATGGCGGAATATTCCCATGTGTTTAAGCAGGATGAGTTCGCGGCCTATGAGCAGGAAACCGCCGGTTACAATATGCTGAATCTCGGCCTGGCCTATGCCGCAAAGTACAGCAAAGCCGGCGATTACCGGGTGTATTTCAACGCCAATAACCTGCTGGATGATCAGGTATATTCGCATGCCTCTTTCCTGTCGAATATTCCGCAAACCGGGCGCAACTTTACGGTGGGCGTTGAATTCGGCTTCTGATTCCGCCTGCGGCCGCAGCGCGCTGAACAGGCTGAAATCACAGAAATCCTCTTGAAAAATCACAGGATAAAACCTAGTCTGAGCGCATTGGACTAGGTTTTTTATTATGCGTATCTTTCAGAGAATTCACGGCAAGCTGAATTGGCCGCGTCGGCGCTACATCAGCGCAGTGATCGACTTGCTGGCCATCGGCTATCTTTCTTCGGCAATTTATCATACCTATAAGCCCCTGCCGCAGGGGCTGGATTACACCGGCAAGCTGCGCCATGCCAAGGTGCAGTTTATCGCCGATCAAAGCTATGCTGATGCCTCAGGAAAGCTGCATCTGGATCAGCAGATTTTCAAGCAGATGCTGAGCCTGATTGATCAGGCACAAACCACGGTTGTGCTGGATATGTTTCTGTTCAACAAAGAAGTCGGCACCTCTAAAATCGCCCATCAGGCGCTGACGCAGCAGCTGGCCGATGCTCTGATTCAGAAGCGCAGGCAGGCGCCGAATGTTGAAATTAAGCTGATCACCGACCCGATCAATTCGGTGTATGGCGGCGTGGCGCCCGAACACTACCGCCAGCTGCGCCAGGCCGGAATCGACGTGATTGAAACCGATTTAACGCCGTTGCGCGCCTCCAATCCGGTATGGTCGGGCTTCTGGTACCTGTGCTGCCAGGGAATCCGCAATAATCCGGAACAGGGCTGGCTGCCGAACCCGTTCGGCCATGAAAAAATCACCATCAGAAGCTATCTGGATTTATTCAATTTTAAAGCCAATCACCGCAAAACCTTGGTGGTAGACACGGCAGAGGGCTGGAAGGCGCTGGTGACGTCGATGAATCCGCATGACGGCAGTTCGCGCCATTCGAATGTCGCCTTAGTGGTGAGCGGCAATACCGCGCTGGATGTGCTGAAAACCGAGCAGGCCGTGGCGGTGATGTCCAAAGCCGATTTTCCTGCGGTGATTGCCGGCGAATTTGAAGCGGAGCCGAGTGAGCCGCAGGTGCAGGTGCTGACCGAAGCTGCAGTTTACGATGCCGTGCTGCAGCTGCTGGATAGCGCCAAGCCAAAAGAGCACATTGATTTGGCCATGTTCTATCTGTCCGAACGCAAGATTATTCAGGGCCTGATTGCAGCCCATGCGCGCGGGGTGCATGTGCGGGTGCTGCTGGACCCGAACAAGGATGCCTTCGGCCGCCAGAAGAACGGCATACCGAACCGCCAGGTGGCGTCGGAACTGAACGATGCCGGCGTGCCGGTGCGCTGGTGCAATACGCAGGGCGAGCAGTGCCACAGCAAAATGATTGCCAAATACGGCGCGCAGCAGGCCGAGCTGATTCTGGGCTCTTCCAACTTCACTGCGCGCAATTTGAAAAACTACAATCTGGAAACCAATCTGCGGGTGCTTGGACAGCCGCAAAGCGCTGTTTTTAAAGATGCTGAACAGTATTTCAATGGCGCATGGTCAAATCTGCACGGCCGCCAAATGAGCGTGGACTACAGCAAGTATGCCGATGAATCCAAGCTGAAGTATATGCTGTACCGCTTTATGGAATGGAGCGGACTGTCGACGTTTTAATGCGCTGGCTGCGCCTTGCCGGCAGAATATTGTTGAGGATGCCGGCGCGCTTTGCCCGCTTCTGAAAATAGGCGGGCCGCGCATTTTATGCTAGACCGGGCTGAGTGATCCGCCCGGTTTTTTATTGCCTGTTTGCAGTTTCAGCGCGCTGCGGATAAGTTAAAATTTATCCACAGTTTGCTGTTTAAGATGAACAGCTGACCGCCACTTCAGGCTGATCGCCCGGCAATGGCGCCAAATCGCTTTCCCGCTCCAAGTCCGGCTGCGGCGCATAGGGCTGGCGCAGCAGCTGGAACAGGCGCTCGACTTCTGAAAAGTCATCGCGCTCGGCAAGCTCGATGGCTTTCTGCGCCATGTGGTTGCGCAGAATATAGCGCGGGTTGGCTTTGGCCATCGCCGCATCCAGCTCAGCGGTGTCCTGCAGCCCGCGGATGCCGTGATACTGCGTCAGAAATGCTTCAAACTGGCGCAGGTCAAGGCAGTCATCCTTAATCAGCTCATACTGCTTGTTCTGCAGGCGGATAAAGCTTTGCGTATAGTCCAGCTGCTCGCTTTGCAGCACGCGCAAAAACGCCATGGCGCAGTCAAAGCTGTCTTTATGGAAGCTGGGCAGGCCCATTTTCTGGCATAAGCCCAGTGTGTAATGCTCCAGAAAGGCCGGCTCAAACTGTTCCAGGCACTTGGCCAGATCCTCTTTCCACTGCGCCTTGTCATCGCCTGCCGGGCACAGCGGAATTAAATTATTCAGCCAAGTCCATAAATTCCAGTGCCCGATGCTCGGCTGCTGCTGATAGGTGTAGCGGCCCTGATAGTCCGAGTGGTTATTGATCCAGTTCGGGCGGAAGCGCTCCATAAAGCCGTAAGGGCCGAAGTCCAGAGTAGAGCCGGTGATGTTCAAATTGTCGGTATTCATGACGCCGTGCGCGAACCCCGCCAGCTGCCATTTGGCAATCATCACCGCGGTGCGCTGAATCACCTGCGCGGCGAAAGCCAGCACCGGCTGTTCCGCCGCAAGGCATTGCGGGTAGTGCCATTCAATGCATTTCTGGGTAAATTCAGGCAGCAGAGCCGGCTGATACTGATTGATCCATTCAAAATGCCCCAGGCGGATATGGCAGTCGGAAGTCCGCAGCATCATGGCGCCCAGTTCCAGCTTCTCGCGCTGCACGCCTTGCGTGGAGGAGGTGAAGCCCACCGCATTGCTGGAGGGGATGCCTAAGGCATTCAGCGCATGGCCGGCCAGATATTCGCGGATCACCGAGCGCAGCACCGCGCGGCCGTCGCCCATGCGTGAGTAGGGCGTGGAGCCTGCGCCTTTAAGATGCAGGTCTACGGTTTGGCCGTTTTTATCGATAATCTGCGCAATCAGCAGCCCGCGGCCATCGCCCAGCTGGCCCGCCCATTGCCCGAACTGATGGCCTGCATATACCATGGCCAAAGGCTCAAATTCGGCAAAGGTTTTCTGGCCGCTGCAGATTTCAACCCATGCGGCTTTATCGGCCTCTGACCACTGCAGCTCATCGGCCAGCGCCGCATTGAAATGTCCGGCCTTAGCGCCTTTCAGCGCCAAGGGCTGCTGATGGTGATACAGTTTTGCTGGGAGCGCAGAATAGCGTGAATTGAAATGCATAGGAAAATGGGCAAGTGCTGAACAGGCTTAAACTATAGCAAAGTTGCGCCTGCGGATGTGCGGTAAATGCTTAATCCGCAATTCAGTCCACAATGAACAGGCGCGCGCCGGTTTCCGAGTAGGAGCGGTGCGCTTCGGCATTGTCCGCAACCTGATAGCTCATGCCGGCCTTTAAAATGAAATGGCGCCCATCCTGCAGTTCAGTATGCAGTTCGCCCGCTATGCAGAAGAGGATATGGCCTTTGCTGCACCAGTGGTCGGCCATGTAGCCGGCGGAATATTCCACAATGCGCACGCGGATCGGCCCAAAACGCTGCGTGCGCCAAAGCGCGTAGCCGTTTTCGCCTTCATATCTTTCGGTTGCTATTTCATCCCAGTTGGTCAGGCCAAAGGGGATATTGCTTATTTCCATA
Source organism: Acinetobacter sp. WCHAc010034 (assembly GCF_001696615.3). Lineage (NCBI taxonomy): Bacteria > Pseudomonadati > Pseudomonadota > Gammaproteobacteria > Moraxellales > Moraxellaceae > Acinetobacter > Acinetobacter sp. WCHAc010034. The sequence continues at coordinate 2,547,886 of NZ_CP032279.1, forward strand.
GTGATGCGCTTTTTATATTGCAGATGCCCATTATTATCGTGAATTTCAAATAAAGAAAAGCCCCAAATGCGGGGCTTTTGCTGATTGCGCTATGCTGTGCCGAACTTAATTCGCTTGCGCTTTTTTCTTTAAGTTGTTGACCAGAAGGTTCAGTGTCTGGCGGTGGTGCGAAAGGCGCTGTTCAACCAGCTGGAATTCCATTTTCAGCTTGTCATCGATTTGATGGATTTTCTCAGCAACCGAAGCCTTCTTGGCCTGAATTTCCAGTTCTTTCAGTTTCGCCCAGTCATTTAAGGTCTGGGAAAAAGCGTCATATTCCTGTGAAATGCGCAGCTTTACCGTCGCCATGTCTTCATTGACGTTGTGGCCGTAGACCGCCAAGTCCTGCTCAGCGTATTTGAACTTCATCGCCAATTCGGCTTTTTTGATATTGAAGCTTGGAATGCGGCGCAGGTTTTTCGCTAAGCCCAGCTTAGAGCAGGACCAGATCAGCCATTTGGTCGGGTCATACTGCCACCATTTCACGCCGTTGCGGTAATCGTACTGGAAAATGTGGTGGTAGTTATGGTAGCCCTCGCCCCAAGTGGCGATTGCAAGCACAAAATTGTCGCGCGCCGTATTTTCATCGGTATACGGGCGCGAGCCCCACATATGGCACAGCGAGTTGATAAAGAAGGTTACATGGTGGCTGAGAATCAAGCGCATTAAGCCGCCCAGCAGCAGCACGCCCCACATGTCGCCTACCGCCCAGCCGATCGGCAGCAGAATGCCGGCATGCACGGCAATCACCAGCGGGACATAGTATTTGTCCTGGAACATTACCAGTTTGTCATTCAGCAAATCCGGCGCGTTTTTATAGTTGGCGGCGCCTGACGGATAGTCGCGGAGCATCCAGCCGATATGCGCATACCAGAAGCCGCGGTTGATGGAGTACGGATCCTGCTCGACATCATCTACATGGCGGTGGTGGGTGCGGTGACCTGAAGCCCAGAACAGGATGCTGTTTTGAACAGCAAACGTGCCCATAATCATCAGGATAATTTTCAGCGGCAAGGTGGCTTCATAGGCGCGGTGCGCCCATAAGCGGTGGTAGCCTGCCGTGATGCCCAAACTGCTGACGCCCAGCAAAACAAACATGCTGATCCAGGCAGCTAGGCTGAAATCATGGTGATAGGCATATAACGGAATTGCAATTGCCGCCACGATTGGCAAGAATATCAGGGCAAATACAGCAATCCAGTTAATTGGGGCTTTGGGTTGGGGAGCGGTCATCTCCGGCAGTACTCCTAGAACCTTGGCAGGTTTGAATAGAAAGTAAATTCCATATTCTTTATATGGATTAAGACTTCAGCATATTAGCATGCGCAAACAGCTGTTCACAGTATTTATTGTACAGTTGTATTGTACTAAACAGTAACAGAATAAGACTGACTATTTATTGATTTTATCGAAGCTTAGAGGGTGTTGATGACAGTTGTTCGATATTGCCGTGAAAAACAGGGAAAATATACAGAAAAGTGCGGATGGGCGGTCATTTTGTCGGCTGCGTTTTTGCTGGCCGGCTGCCAGAGCGCAAGCCATGTTGCATCCGCCGCGCCCGGCGCAAAGCCGGCATCTGCCGAACGGCCATTGCAGGCCATGCGCAGCATGGACGGCGTGCAGGATGTGCGCTGGGAAATCACCCAGATTTCAGGCCAGAAAGCCAAATTTTTCCATCATCAGCCCTATCTGCAGTTCGGTTCGCAGTTCAGGCAGCTTCAGGGCAATACCGGCTGCAATGAACTGGCAGGCAGCTATGATCTGGACGCCGGGCAGCGCACCGTAAAGCTCAATGCGCGCGCCGGCCATTTCAGCTGCGATGGCGCTTTGGCGCAGGAAGCGGTGCTGATGGATGTCCTGCAGGATGCCGAGCGCTTTCAGCTGAAAGGCGGCCAGCTGATTTTGCAGGATAAAAGCGGCCAGAATCTGCTGCAGGCGCAGAAAAAATAGCGCCTGCATGGATGATTATTCCGCATAAAAAAGCCCTGCATTTTTGCAGTAATGCTGACTAGTTAAGGGGTTTCACCGTAAACTTCTTAACCTTTTAGGCTATTCACGGCGGAGTCTTACCGTTTTTAAATCGAATTTTTGGAGCTCGTTTTGTTCCTTGCGAAATAATGTTTCTCATTCGCCAAAAGAACCAAAAACATTTGTCATCCGCGAAACCTGTTCACTTTCTGCACTTAAACAGCTTTCATCGCAAAAACAGTCCATTTCAAAGGCTGCCACTTCGCCTTACACTGCAAACAAAGCAGTGCTTTGTTCTTGCTGCTTCGCCTTACGCTTCAAATAAAAGCAGTGCTTTTATTCTTGCTCAGGTTGCGGATGACGCTTCCGTGTATCAAATAAATTCTAGGGCGTGTTCTCATTTGAAGAATGGATTTTAAAGACTTAAAATAATATTCCAAATTACTTGTATTTCAATATTATTCAATGGCACGTACTCTTTTAACAGATAATATTTGGCAGCAAATCCAGGATACAATGCGATTGCACGGTTGCTACTGTTCAAAGAATAGTAGAAATATCATGGAAGCTATCTTATGGAAACTGCGTACAGGCGCGACATGGCGTGATATTCCTCAAGAATTTTGTCCTTGGCAAACTGCTTATAATCGTTTTAATCGTTGGGCAAGTAAGGGATTGTGGAATAAATTTTTTTTAGATTACGAGGCGTCTTGGATCAAGAATGGGTATTCATTGACGGAAGCTACATACGCGTGCATCAGCATGCAAGTGGAGCTCGGAATGGTTTCGAAAGAGCAATTGGACAATCACGTGGTGGGCGAACAACAAAAATACATCTTGCAACCGACGCGAATGGATTACCGATTGATTTTAAAATCACTGGGGGTCAAGTCCACGATAGCCAAGTTGCAGAGCAATTGATAGAGGTTGTAGAAGAAGCAGATTATTTAATTGCAGATAAGGGATATGATGCTGAGACCATCAGAATATTTATTAAAAATAAAAATATGATCCCAATTATTCCAATGAGATCAAATAGTAAAAGATTAAATAAAGAATTTGATAAATATCTATATCGATTAAGGCATTTAGTTGAGAATGCGTTTGCGAGGTTAAAACATTTTCGAGCGATTGCAACCCGATTTGATAAGCTTGCACGAAATTATCAGTCTATGATTTACATTGCTTGCATGTTTATTTGGTGCAAAGCCAAATGAGGACACGCCCTAGAATTTAAAAAGAAAAAGCCAGTCAGTTTCTTAATTGACTGGTATCGCTGCATCTCTGCAGGGCTTTTCATTAAAAAACGGTTTTGAAACTGTCATAAATGCTGCAGCATCATTTTGGGGAAGTCGGTAATCAGCCCGTCAATGCCTAAGCCGCGCAATTGCTGCGCGCGCTCAATATTATTGACCGTCCAGACGCTGACGGCTAAACCCGCCTGCTGCGTTGCCCGGATGATTTCCGGCGTAGCCAGCCGGTCCATCCAGCCGATTTGGCAGCAGCCGAATGCCAAAGCCTGCGCAATCGCCTGTTCTCCGCTGTCACCCTCAATCAGCAGGCCCCGCCTGAAAGCGCTGTTCTGCCGGATTAAAGCCTGATGGATTTTCAGGTCAAAACTGGTGATCACCGCCGTGCGTTCAAAGCCTTGCAGCTGCTTCTGCAGTTCGGTGACCAGCCTTTCAGCCTGCTGCGCGCTTTCGACCGCCTTAACTTCAACTTCAAGATGCTCAAAGTCATGCATGATCCGCAATGCATCGCGCAGGGCCGGGGTGGCCTGCCTGTCCCAGTCCATCCAGATATGGGCCTGATTAAACGGCGCAAGTTCTGTGCTGGCGCATTCGTAGAGGCTTTTGTCTATGCCTGCGGTTCTGAGGAAATTGTCATCATGCATAATCACCAGCTCGCCGTCTTTGAGCTGGCGCACGTCGAACTCGGCCGCGCGGATGCCCAAGCCGTGAATATACTGAAAACCGCCTAAAGTATTTTCAGGCGCTTCACCGCGGGCGCCGCGGTGTCCGATGATTCTCATGCTTGCCGCCTTAGTGTGAGCTGGAAATTTGATTATGCCGTGACGGAGGCTGAGCGCGGCTTGGCCATGCGCAAGCCGTCAAGCTCAGTCCATTTAAAGATCAATTTAGCATTAACCTTAAATAGTTTCGTTGATATTTTTTTGCCACAGCACTTCCGAACCGCCTTCGGCGCGCTGCAGGGCGCGCGATGCGACAAACAGCCAGTCGGACAGGCGGTTCAGCAGCTGCAGGGCGGTTGCCTGAATGTTCTGATCGCGGGCCTGCACAGACATTAATGCGCGTTCCGCACGGCGGCAGACTGCGCGGGCCTGATGCGCATAGCTGCACGCCAGCGTTCCTGAAGGCAGGATAAAATCTTTCAGCATCGGCAGGCTTTCATTCATGCGGTCGATTTCTTTTTCCAGAAACTCAACGCAGACCGGCTGCAGCAGGGTGTAGTTGGGAATGCAGACTTCACCGCCAAGGTCAAACAGCCAGTGCTGAATCAGGCTCAGCGATTTGTCCCAGGCCGCTTCATCTGCAATTGCGCTGGCCGCAATCTGCGAGCGCAGAATGCCGACGCAGGCATTCAGTTCATCGACATCGCCTAAGGCGCCAATGCGCAAATCATCTTTGGCAACGCGTGAACCGTCGCCTAGGCCGGTGGTGCCTGAGTCGCCTGTGCGGGTGTAAATTTTGCTTAAACGGTGGCCCATGCTGTATTCCTTAAAGGTTTGAAAGTCTGTATCTGTGAATAAAAAAGGATAATGCCATAGTCTGGCGCGGCAATGAATAAACAGCGCAGCGCAAATTTTTTGATGCGGTCAGATTCAGCTTGACTTCAAGTCTGCTAAAAATTACTCTGCCTGCGCTTCAGGTGCTTCCATATGCGAAGTGAAACTGGGAAGTCAGTCAAACGCTGACACTGCCCCCGCAACGGTGAATAGGGTTTACCCTTAAGTCCGGAGACCGGCCTGATGCAACCTTCATATAATGCGGCGGGCGTTAGACAGGGATTGCATACTTTTTTGTATTGCTTACCCGTAATCCGCCTATGCGTTATCCATTTATATATTCGCACGGGCGGTGCGATTGGGGAATACAGCATGCATCCTATCTCAAAGACCTTCTTGGGTTCTCTTTTTATTTTGTCGCCACTTTCAGCTGCAATGGCTGATGAGGCAGTTCAGCAATTTCCAGTGATTAAAAATACGGTAGCCAACCTTGTTGAGCAAGACTCGCAGAAAACTTTGGCTGCCGTGACGGTTATTGACCGTGAAGAAATTGAGCGTAAGCAGTATTCCACTTTATTGGAAGCCTTGAAAACTGTACCTGGCATTTCTCTTGCTGCCAATGGCGGGTGGGGAACGACATCTTCAGTTTCTATACGGGGAACCAAAGCAAGTCAAATTCTGGTATTAATTGACGGGCAAAAAGTTGGATCAGCAACGACTGGTCAGACTGCTTTTGAACATATTCCGTTAGAGCAAATTGAACGTATTGAAGTTTTACGCGGAGCGCGCTCAAGCTTATACGGTTCTGAAGCAGTAGGCGGCGTAATTCAGATTTTTACTCGTAAAGCATCTCAGGATAGTGTAAAGCCATTTGCATCATTCACCTATGGTTCGCATGAAACTTATCAAGGGAATGCTGGTGTTAATATTAAAAGCGGTAATGGCTGGGTAACAGCAAGCTTAGCTGGCTTAAAAACGCAAGGTATTGATGCAACATCAAAACCTGTTGAGCTTGATAAAGATGGCTATGAGAATAAATCTGCTTCTATTAAAGGCGGATATAAATTCTCAGAGCAGTTAAAGGTTGAGGCAAATGCATTAACTGCCCAAGGTGAGAATGAGTATGATGGGGGAATAGACCCATATTCTGAAACTCAGCAAAATGTTTATGGCGCGGCTTTAACTTATCAGCCAGCTGAAAGCTGGATCTCTGAATTGCGAATTGGTCAAACTGAAGATAAATTAAAAGGTTTTGATAATAATAAATTTTCTTATGAAATTAATACGGAAAGACAAAATGCAGGTTTGCTGAATACTTTTAAAGTTAATTCTGACCATACATTAATGTTTGGCGTGGACTATCAAAATGATCAGGTCTCTGGCAATACGCATTATGATGTAGATGAGCGCGATAACCTTGGATATTTTGCACAGTATCTGGGCGCATTTGGCAATTTTGATGTGCAGGGCGCTATTCGACTAGATGATAATGAGCAATTTGGTGAACATACTACAGGTAATGCAAGTTTAGGTTATCAATTTAGTCCAGCGCTGCAAACATATATTAGTTATGGCAAGGCATTTAAGGCGCCGACATTTAATGATTTGTACTATCCAGCATATGCTTCGGAATATAATGGCTATACGTGGAGCGGTGTATCAAATCCTAACTTGAAGCCTGAAGAATCTGAAAATTATGAAATTGGATTTAAAGGCGCTTTATCATCGGTTTCTTATGAGTTGACTGGTTTCTATAATGAAATTGATCATAAAATCACACTGGAAAAAACTTATACTCCAACAGGTGAACACAGCACCCCTATAAATATTGATAAGGCGCGAATCAAAGGCATTGAATTGTCTTTGGGGCAGAATTTGAATAATTTTATGTGGAATATGAACTACACATATCAAGAACCTGAAAATCGCAGCGGCGTAAATAATGGCAAGAAAATTGCCAATATTCCGCAGCAATTATTCAATTTATCTGCTGACTATGAAATGGATCAATGGATTGTCGGCGGTTCTGTACACGCAGAGGATAAGCGTTATAGTGCAGACAATAAAACTTATTTAGGTTCATTTGCGACTGCTGACACGCGTGTAACTTATCAGGCAACCCCTGAATTCAGTATTCAAGCAAAATTAGCAAATATTTTTGATAAACAGTATCAAACAGTTAATGGCTATAACCAAGACGGCCGCACCGCTTGGGTAACTTTGCGCTATGCAATGAAATAATCATTTGAAGCATGCAAAAGCCCTGATGACTCAGGGCTTTTGTGTTTTCATAAGCAGATAAAGCTGTCGAATTTGCACGCAGCAGTTCAAAATTGCATTACAATAATTTGCCCTCAAAATAGATGAATCGGCAATTCAAAATACACCGCCATAAATAGAGCAATCATGATGCGAACCCGTGCCAAAATCTGCGGCCTGACCCGGCCGCAGGATATACAGTCTGCTGTCCATGCAGGCGCAGACGCAATTGGCTTGGTTTTTTATCCGCCCAGCCCGCGCAGCGTGACAGCGGAGCAGGCCAAGGCATTGATGCGGCATATTCCCGCCTATGTGCAGAGCGTTGGCCTTTTTGTAAATGCTTCTGCCGATGAAATTGAAGCTGTGCTGAAAGAAGTGCCTTTGGACATGCTCCAGTTTCATGGCGATGAAACCGTAGCCCAATGCGCAGCTATTGCTGAGCGGACTGGACGGCGCTGGTATAAAGCCCTTCAGGTCAAGCCTGAGCTGGATCTCATAGAAACCATAAAAAATTATCAACAAGCAGGCGCAAGTGCAGTACTCTTAGACGCTTGGCATCCTGAGCTGAAAGGCGGAACAGGGCACAGCTTTGACTGGTCGCAGTTCCCCAAACTCGATATCCCTTTAATTTTGGCAGGCGGCTTAAAGCCTGAAAATGTTGAAGACGCCATAAAGACGACGCAAGCATTTGCGGTCGATGTCAGCGGAGGCGTAGAGTCCGCAAAAGGTATCAAAGACCAACAACTCATTGAACAGTTTATGCAAGGAGTCCAACGTGGATCAGCAAAGTACAAATCACAACAGTCAGGTGATTGACTATACCCAGTTCCCGGATAAACGCGGGCATTTCGGTATCCATGGCGGACGTTTTGTGTCAGAAACGCTGATGGCGGCATTAGAAGACTTGGAAAAGCTTTATTTCCGCATGAAAGATGATGCCCAGTTTCTGGCAGAATTCGACCGCGACCTCGCCTACTATGTAGGCCGTCCTAGTCCTCTATATTATGCTGAACGATGGTCAAAAGAGTTGGGCGGCGCGCAAATTTACTTAAAGCGCGAAGACTTGAACCATACCGGCTCGCATAAAGTCAACAACACCATTGGGCAGGCTTTGCTGGCAAAACTGTCCGGCAAAAAACGCATTATTGCCGAAACTGGCGCAGGCCAGCATGGCGTTGCCACGGCGACCATTGCGGCGCGCTTAGGGCTGGAATGTGTGGTATTCATGGGCGCAGAAGATGTCAAGCGCCAAGCCATGAACGTGTACCGCATGCGTTTGCTGGGCGCGACCGTTGTGCCGGTGGAAAGCGGCTCAAAAACCCTGAAAGACGCCATGAACGAAGCCATGCGCGACTGGGTGACCAATGTCGATTCAACCTATTATGTAATTGGCACGGTGGCAGGCCCGCATCCGTATCCGCAGCTGGTGCGTGATTTTCAGTCGATCATTGGCCGTGAAGCGCGCAAGCAGATTCAGGAACAGGCTGGCCGCCTGCCGGATGCCTTGGTCGCCTGTGTCGGCGGCGGCTCCAATGCCATGGGCCTGTTCTATCCGTTCCTGAATGATGCAGATGTGAAAATGTACGGTGTGGAAGCTGCCGGCTACGGCATTGAAACCGGCAAGCACTCTGCGCCGCTGAACGCCGGCCATGTCGGCGTGCTGCACGGCAACCGCACTTACCTGATGTCGGATGAGCAGGGCCAGATTATTGAAACCCATTCAATTTCTGCCGGCCTGGACTATCCGGGCGTAGGCCCGGAGCACAGCTTCCTGAAAGATATGCACCGCGTTGAGTATGTGCCGATCAATGACAATGAGGCGCTGCAGGGCTTCCGCGACTTAACCCATATCGAAGGCATTATCCCAGCGCTGGAAAGCTCGCATGCGATGGCCTATGTCACTAAGCTTGCGCCGACAATGGATAAGGATCAGATCATTATTGCCACGGTTTCCGGCCGCGGTGATAAGGACTTGATGACGGTTGCGCGCATTGATGGCGTGGAAATGGTGGAGATGTAAATCTTTCCTGCATGCTTGAAGTGCAAATCAATGAAAACCGCGTTCAGGCAGCTGGGCGCGGTTTTTTTATGCGCGCCTTAAGGCCGGCAGGGATGCCAGCTTATCCTTAGCCATCACGGCAATGGCGCCGTGCATGGGCAGCAGAAGGCTTTTGCCTGCGCCAAGGCATTTAAATTTCTGCTGTTCAAATTATGAATGCAATTTGCGTGCATCCGCTATGATCGCTAAGCTTAATATTTGAAAAATGAAAGGAAATAAAATGCCCAGCCTATTTGTTGTGATGCTCGGCGGCCGCCATGCGCGCGCCAACACAGAAGTGCATGATGTGGTTTTAGCCGCTGGCGATTCGCTGGAAGAGGTTTATCCGCAGCTGAAAAATGCATGGTTTGGCGAACAGAAAGGCCTGCATATTGATGCATGGGCGCAGGTCAACGGCCTGCAATCTGAAGGCAGAAACTATCAAATCCATTTTGCCGATGCTCAGCCCAGCCCGGCGGATAAAAAGCTCTGGCTGATTAATCTGGGCGGCTACGATGCGCGTGAATTCGGCGAACTGCACCGCTATGTGCTGGTGGCGGCGCAAGATGCGCCGGCAGCCAAACAGCGCGGCAAGGCGCATTTCGCCGAGCATTGGCAAAAGCAGCATACTGACTGCGTGCTGGAGGTGGATGACTGCATTGCGGTGGATCAGGTGCATGGGCGCTATATTCAGCTGATTGAAGGCGGATTTGCGGGAAACCGCTGGGAGAACACCTACCTGACAATAGGCGGATAAAACCGCCTTGATGCTGGCCCGAGTAAAATAAAACCAAAAAATATTATTTTGACCTGCGCGGGATATCCTATATATTTTTCCTGATTTTCGGCGGAAAACAGATGCTTAGACTGTTCAGCCTAAAAAATACAGGCATAATAAGCATAAGGATTTTCAGATAAATTTATTCCATGGATATGAATAAATGGATTTAATACAGCCCAATGGACAGCCGAATTACGGCCGTTTCAGCGCTTTGCCGCGGCAGATTGACCTGAATCAGTATGTCTACAAAACCCCCTACGGCAAAGTGCTGACGGGCTGGCGCAAGCGCTTAAAATATAAAAAATTCAAATTCTGCTGCATTCAGCATCAGCACTACACGATTGGACTGGCGATTGCCGATATTGCATGGGCAGGGCACGGCTTTGTCTACATTTATGACCATTTGAAAAATGAGGTCACGGAATGGAATGCCATCAATTTTCTTTCGCTGAATACCGTGCTGGATGAGCAGCCCCTATACAGCCAGAGCCATTTTGCAAAATCCGGAATTCAGATTGATGTGCAGCATGCCAACGGTGTGCGCTACATTCAGGTCAGCAAGCACGGCGAGCTGCAGCTGAGCGCCCGCATTTTCTGCGCCGGCACTGACCCGCTCAGCATGTGCAGCCCGACCGGCATTAACGGCTGGACTTATACGCAGAAGCTGACCACGCTGGGCTGCGAAGGCTTTTTTAAAAACCGGCAGGGCGAAGTCATTCAGTTCAATGAGCGCACTTTTGCATCCCTGGATGACACCTGCGGCTTTCTGCGCCCGGAAACGGCGTGGTTCTGGCTGTCCTGCAATTTCTGGGATGCGCAAAACCGCCGGATCGGGCTGAATCTGGCTTCGGGCGTGAATGAAAGCTTCGGCAATGAAAACTGCTTATGGATTAATGGCGTACTGTATCCGGTGGCCGATGTGCTGTTCCAGCAGCAGGATGAAGACCAGTGGAGCATCCGCTCTTTGGACGGCGGGCTGAATTTGCAGGTCAGCACCGGCTGGCGCCGCTATGAAAACCTGAATTTAAGGCTGGTCGGCAGCCAGTTCAGCCAGTGGCAGGCCAAAATCAGCGGCACCATTCAGCAGGATGATCAGGAAATCGTGCTGCTGAATGAATATGGCCTGCTGGAGCAGCATTATGCCAAGTGGTAATCCATTGCCGGCTTAAGCCATTGATCGGCGGAAAGCAGCCTTGGGCGGATGCCGGAGCAGCAGGCTGATCCGGCATTTTTCAGCGAGCCGCCTGCCAAAAGGCTTCGCCGGCCTGAATCGGGTCGCCGGTTTCCTGCAGGGCCTGCACCCAGACCTCATACTGCGCAATCAGCGGATGCTGGCTGGGGTGGAAATCCGGCTTGAACCAGTCCAGATACTGCCGGCGCATCCTGCTTAGCACGCCGTTTTTGCCGAAGAACCACGGCAGGCCCCGCAGGTTCATCTGCAGGCGCTCGCGCAGGCTGAAGCCGTCATGCCTGAGCATCACATTGGTGCGGTACAGGGTAAAGCCCAGCATTAGCGCGGTGGTGATCGCCAATGCGCTGCGCCGGGTGAGTTCGGGCACATTGCCGGCCTGTTTCATCACATCAAAAGCCACATCGCGGTGCTCCATTTCTTCAATGGCATGCCATGCAAACAAGGCGCGCACGTAAGGATGGGCGCTGCGCAAGGTATCCCGGCTGCCGAAAAAGGTTTCCGCCATCAGCGCGGTCAAATGCTCCGCGGCGGCCGTCATGGCGATATTGTACTGCGCGGAGCGGTGCTGCAGCTCAAACCTGAAGATCCGGTTCAGGCGAGCAATGAACTGATCGACAGGCATGCCTTGGGTTTTCATCACCTGATTCATTTTGTCATGCGCCATGCCGTGCTGCGCTTCCTGACGGATGAAATCCGCCACGCGCTGCTGCAGGCCGGGGTCGGCAATCTGATCCCGGAACAGGCGCACGGATTCAATAAAATAGCGTTCGCCGTCCGGAAAGGTCAGGCTCAGCGCGTCAAACATGCGGGTCAGGTAAGGGTCGCCGCCGAACCAGAAGCGCGGGACTTGATCCAGCTTGAAGTTCAGCTGGGTGCGGACGACAGGGCTGGCCTGCGGATAATGGGCATTGGCATTCATTTTCTTTTACTTCAATGGCCTTCGATGCCTGCAGTATGCCGGAGATTCCGCCGGATGTTTTGACAGCAATTGCCAATTTTTATACATTTAACGCCAGAATGAAAATTCAGCATGCCGGAAGAAAAGATAAAAACGGGGCGGGGTGATGCAGGAACTGCAAATACCCAATGGCTATATTCCAGCTGTGGAAAATGCATCTGAATGCGTTGCCGCTGGATGAGGCGGATTTGAGCTTTCTGGCGCCGCATCAGGCGCAGCTGCGGCATGCGCTGTCCTTGCCGATAGACTCGCAGTCGCCTTGCAGTTTTTTCGCTGCCGTAATGGCGCTGACGCGCCAGCATCTGGACTGCCCGCAGCTGGTGTTTGAGATGGCCAAGCATATCCGCGCAGAGCATTTTGGCGTGCTGGGCTATATGGCCACCCGCAGCGGCAGTGTGGCGGAAGCGCTGCAGTATATTATGCGCTTCAGCCGGCTGGTGATTGACGGCGCGGAAATCAGCCTGATACATTTGCGCCATCAGGGTGGGGAAATCCATCTGTCATGGCCCGTGCACGATGAGCAGTACGCCATGGTGAATGAGCTGACATCGGCCTGCATGGCGCATTTGGCCAGGCAGATTTTTCCGGCCCCGCTGCAGCTGCTGCGGATGCAGTTTGCCCATGCGCCGCAGATGGCGCGCTATCATTATGAAAGATTCTTCGGCTGCCGCGTGGAGTTTGGCCATGCCGGCTATGCCTTTGTGATCAGCTCGGACAGCCTGGACCTGAAGTCTGAACTGGCCGATCCCTCCTTAATGCAGCTGCTGCTGAAGCAGGCGGAAGCGGCCATCGCCTCCAAGCCGCAGCATGAAAACATCCTGCAGCGGATGCATCTGCAGGCTGCGGAACATATCCGCCTGCATGCGGCGGCGCCGAAAATTGAAGCCATTGCCGGTGAGCTGCATCTGTCGGTCCGCACGCTGCAGCGCCAGCTGGATGTTCTGGGCAGCTCCTTTAAGCAGGTGCTGGAAACTGAACGGATGAAGCGCTGCGAGCAGCTGCTGGCGCAGGGCGCGCCGCTGGCTGAAATCGCCCGGCAGCTGGGCTATTCAGACCAGTCCGCTTTGGCCAGAGCCTACAAGGCCTATGCCGGGCTGACCTTAATGCAGCGCAGGCGGCAGCTGAAATAGAGGCCTGCTGGCATCCAATGAATAAAGCTCCCATCAGGCGGATGCAGATGCAACCCGCCTGATGGGAGCTTAAGCGCTTACAGCTCCTTCGGCTTGAGCTGCGGATAGCGGAAAATAATCGACAGCACTGCGAAAACCGCCAGCACCCAGCAGTAATAGATGCCGCCGATCAGCTCAACCGGCGACATTTTGGCGATGGAGCAGGCCAGAAGCAGCTGTGCGCCATAAGGGATCAGGCCCTGCACGATGCAGGAGAAAATATCCATCAAAGCCGCCGCGCGCTTGGGGTCAACGCCGTATTCTTTGGCGACTTCGCGCGCCATATCGCCGGAGAGGATAATCGCCACGGTGTTGTTGGCCACAAACAGGTTGGAGAAAATCACCAGAAAGCTGATGCCCAGCTCGCCTGCGCGCTGCCTGCCGACCCTGAACAGCCGGGTCAGGCGGTAAATGCGCTGAATCAGCCACTCCAGGCCGCCTTCACGCTGCATAATCGCCGACAGGCCGCCCAGGAACATGGACAGCAGCGCCACTTCAAACATGCCGACAAAGCCGTCATAAATGGCGCTATTCAGCTGCAGCAGGGTGAAATCCGCGCGGTCGGCCAGGCCGATGATGCCGGCCAGCGCAATGCCAATGGTCAGCACCGCCAGAACATGCAGGCGGCTGAAGGCTAAAAAGAACACCGCGATATAAGGCAGAATCAGCCAAGGGTCATAATCCTGAAATGCAATGGCCTGCGAACCGTGGCTGATCAGCACATAAATCATCAGGCTGACGACGGCTGCCGGCACCGCAATCCAGACATTGACGCGGAATTTATCGCGCAGCTGCACTTTCAGGCTGCTGGTGGCGGCGATGGTGGTGTCTGAAATCATCGACAGGTTGTCGCCGAACATCGCGCCGCCCACCACGGCGCCAATCGCATAGACCGGCTCTATGTCCGTGGCCTGGGTAAAGCCGAAGGCAATCGGCGCGCAGGCGGCGATGGTGCCCATGGAGGTGCCCATGGCGGTGGCGATAAAGGCTGAAATCAGGAACAGCATCGGCAACACAAATTCCGGCGGAATGATGGACAGCCCGAGCTGCACCGTAGCGTCCACACTGCCGATGGCGCTGCTGACGCTGGCGAATGCGCCGGCCAGCATGAACACCATGAACATTAAAATCAGATTGGGGTGACTGGCGCCCTTCAGAAAGGCGTCAATGCCGGCGTTCAGCTTGCCGCGGTACAGCAGCACCGCCAGAATAATGGCCGGCAGGGCTGCCACAGGCGCTTTCACCTGATAAAAAGCCAGCTCGGCGCCAATAAGGGAATGGTAAATGCCGCTGCCTAAAAAAATGGCTAAAAATACAATAAGCGGCAGCAGTGCAAAGGCGCGCGCCTGCACTTTCGCTGGGGTGTCAGAGGTCATAGGAGATAAAAAAGAAAACAATGCGGATAGTATAAAGCAGGTTTTGCTATTTCAGAAAACTTTAAATGTAAAAGCTAAGCCTGCTATTTATATCAGTTTTTTACCGATAAAATTGCGTTTGCCGGAATGCATAAGCTTTTGTAATGTAGCGAAATTAGGCATCTTTGATCATTGAGAAAAAGCCTGAAATATCCGTAAATGTTGCTTTCGGATTGTTCTGGAAGTTATGCGCGCAGCGGAAATGCAGATGGAAATGCCGGCATCCTGTTGAATGGGTGAAAAATAGCGTTACAATGCAGAGTCTTGTATTTTTACAAAGCCGATCCGTTTCGAACCATTCAAGGAAAGTATAGCCTTATGTCACGTTTAGCCGCACGTTTTGAAGCACTTAAATCTCAGCAGCGTAAAGCTTTGGTTTCTTATGTTATGGCTGGCGACCCTCATCCGCATGTAACCGTGCCTTTGCTGCACCGCATGGTTGAGGCTGGGGTGGATGTCATTGAATTAGGCTTGCCTTTCTCTGACCCGATGGCGGATGGCCCTGTGATTGCGCTGGCTGCTGAGCGCGCGCTGGCAGGCGGCACCAATACCCTTGACGCTTTAAACATGGTCAAAGAGTTCCGTAAAAATGACGCAGCGACGCCTGTGGTGTTGATGGGCTATTTGAACCCTGTAGAAGTGATTGGCTATGAAAAATTCGTGGCTTATGCCAATGAATGCGGTGTAGACGGCGTGCTTCTGGTGGACTTGCCGCCGGAAGAAGCCCAAGGCCTGGATGAAGTGCTGCGGAAATACGGCATGGATCAGATTTTCCTGCTGGCGCCGACTTCTACCGATGAGCGCATTCAGCATGTCGTGAAGCAGGCCAGCGGTTTTATTTACTATGTTTCCCTGAAAGGGGTAACGGGCGCAGCGACTTTAGATGTGTCTGAGGCTGCCCGCCGCATTCAGAAAATCAAATCCTATACGGACATTCCAGTCGGTGTCGGTTTTGGCATCAGCGACGCAGCTTCAGCGAAAGCCATGGGCGGCGCGGCGGATGCAGTGATTGTCGGCAGCGCCTTTGTAAAACAGTTTGCAAGCTTAGCCCCAGAACAGGCCGCAACAGCAACGGTGAATAAAGTTAAGGAGCTTCGAGCCGCGCTCGATGAGTTAGTATGAGTCAAGACGTGAAATCAGGGAAAATTCTTAGCCCGTCTGCGCCGTGGACGGAACGCAGCGTGCCCGGCATTGAGATGCCGGATGAGCAGCAGGCGCTCAAAGCCACTTTTACCGAACCTACAGTTGAATGCCCTGAGTGTCATGCTTTAGTGACCCGTACGGCGATGTCTTTCAATGCCTATGTTTGCCCGCAGTGCGATGAGCATCTGCGCATGAAAGCCCGCGAACGCCTGAACTGGTTTTTTGACCAGGTTCAGAATGAGCTCGGCCAGGAATTTAAAGCCAAAGATCCGCTGAAATTTGTTGACAGCAAGCCTTATCCTGAGCGCATGACTGAAGCGCAAAAGAAAACCGGCGAAACTGAAGCGCTGGTGGTGATGCAGGGCCTGCTGAAAGACATCCCGATGCTGGCCTGCGCCTTTGAATTCGACTTTATGGGCGGCTCAATGGGCTCAGTGGTCGGCGACCGCTTTGTGCAGGCAGCTGAACGCGCGATTGAAATGAAGCAGCCGCTGATCTGCTTTGCTGCTTCCGGCGGCGCGCGCATGCAGGAAGGCATGCTGTCGCTGATGCAGATGGCGCGGACTTCGGCGGCGATTCAGAAAATGAAGGAAGCCGGCCTGCCGTATGTGGTGGTTTTGACCCATCCGGTCTATGGCGGCGTAACGGCATCTTTGGCCATGCTGGGCGATGTGCATATTGCTGAACCGAAAGCGATGATCGGCTTTGCCGGCAAGCGCGTGATTGAGCAGACCGTGCGCGAAAAACTGGAAGAACCGTTCCAGCGCGCGGAATATTTGCTTGATCATGGCGTAATCGATCAGATTGTTCACCGTCACGCATTACGTGATACTGTATACCGCATTATCAGTAAATTGATGAACCGGTCTTGAACACAGCACCCCTTGCAAGCGATTCTTTAAACACATGGCTCGATTATTGGGGCCATGTTCATGTCAGCGGCATCGATTTAGGTTTGGAGCGCGTCATTCCCGTCGCTGAGCTGCTGGGAGTCACGCGTCCGCAGGCAAAGGTCTTCACCGTTGCCGGCACCAACGGCAAGGGGTCTACAACAGCGGCGCTGGCGGCGGTTCTTAACGCCCAAGGCTATAGCGTCGGCCTGTACCAGTCGCCGCATATTTACCGCTTCAATGAGCGGGTGAAGCTGCGGGGCAGGGAAGTGGAAGATCAGGCGCTGATTGACGCGTTTGTGGCTGTCGATCAGGCGCGGCGCGCCTGCGGCCTCAGCCTATCCTTTTTTGAAGCCACCACCTTGGCGGCTTTTGTGATTTTCAAGCAGCAGCAGTGCGATGTCTGGGTGCTGGAAGTCGGCTTAGGCGGCCGTCTGGATGTGGTGAATGTCATCGATCCGGATGTTGCGGTCATTACCAATATCGGCCTTGACCACACCGACTGGCTCGGCGACAGCATTGAAAAGATCGCCTTTGAAAAAGCCGGCATTATCCGCCCGGAAATTCCGGTAGTGTTCGGCGGCCAGCAGGACTTGCCGCAGGCCATTCAAGACAAAGCGGATGAATGCGGGGCGCAGCTGCATGCGGTGAACCGAGACTATTTCTATCAGCCTGCTGAAGACGGCCAGTCCTGGATGTTTGCTTCTGCCGGCACCACCCTGAAGCTGCCGGCCGGCAGCCTGGCTTTGGAAAATATTTCTACAGCGGTCGCGGCGGTTCTGCTCAGCGGCTTGACGGTATC
The DNA here is from genome assembly GCF_001696615.3 of Acinetobacter sp. WCHAc010034. Taxonomy (NCBI): domain Bacteria; kingdom Pseudomonadati; phylum Pseudomonadota; class Gammaproteobacteria; order Moraxellales; family Moraxellaceae; genus Acinetobacter; species Acinetobacter sp. WCHAc010034. Next base: position 2,565,286 of record NZ_CP032279.1, read on the forward strand.
GCAGCAGGCGGTTGCGCAGGGCATCCAAAATGCCAAACTGCAGGGCCGTTTTGAAGTGCGGAACATTGCAGGAAAAACCGTTATTTTTGACGCCGGGCATAACCCGCATGGCGTTGATTTTTTGTTAAAGCAATTGCGTAAATTCTTAGAATACAATAAACAATACACTGAAGTGGTCAGTGTTTTTTCAATGCTGGCCGATAAAGATATCAATTCTGTCGCCAGCTTATTGAAAGATGCTGTTTTAATGTGGAAAATTGCGCCATTAAATGTTCCGCGCGCGGCCAGCATCACAGCCTTGGATGCCGCGCTGCAGGGGCAGCAGGCGCAGCATTTCAGCAGTGTGAAATCAGCTTTTAAGTCAGCCTTGAATGAAACAAAAAATAATCAGCTGATCTTGGTATGTGGTTCATTTCATACCTTAGAAGCGGTATGGGAGTATTTGGAAGAATGTCAATGAATAGCAGACAGCGCTGGATGGGCGGTGTCGTTTTATTAAGCGGCGGCGTTTTATTGGCGGCATTGCTTCTGAAAGGCAAAGATGAAATCCACCACAATCAAATGCATGCTCCGGAAACTGCGGCTGAGTCCGGGCAAAAAAATGCCGGCAGCAGCGCTTCCGGGCTGACTGTGGATGTAGAAACTGAAAAGCGCCTGCTGGAAGCGCAGCGCCAGACCCGCGAGAAATCTGTAGCCGAGCAGGAAGCGCGGGCCGCTGAGTTCCTGGCGATGCAGCAGCAGGCGGAAGCGGATGCAGCCCGCAAAGCTGCCGAAGAATATGCCGCGCTGAATGCGCGCCGCTCTGCGCAGCAGAGTTCAGACAATATTCCGCCGGAACTGATTGAAGATGAAGCGGCCAAGCAGAAGCGCATCGCTGAGGAAAAGCAGGCCGCGCAAAAAAAGCTGGAGCAGCAGAAGTCCGCCCAGCAGAAGGCTGAACAGTCCAAGCAGGATGCCGCCCGCAAAGCTGCTGAAGCCGAAAAGCGCGCTACGGAAGAAAAGCGCAGCGCAGAGCTGAAGCGCAAGGAAGAGGCTGAGCGCCTGGCCGCCGAGAAAAAAGCGGCTGAGAAAAAAGCCGCCGATAAGAAAGCTGCTGACAGCAAAGCTGCGGAAGAAAAGCGCAAAGCTGAAGAGCATAAAGCCGAAGCCAAGCGCAAAGAAGACGCCAAGAAAAAAGCCGAAGCTGAAAAAGCGCGTGATTTGCTGGAGCATGGCGACAAGCAGTGGATGGTGCAGGTGGCTTTGGCTGCCAATCAGGCCAATGCAGACGCTTTGGCGTCCAAGCTGAAAGCTAAAGGCTACCGCGTCACCAAAAGCCCGACTTCTAAGGGCATCCGCATTATGGTCGGGCCATCAAAAGACCGCGAAGCTGCGGACGGCGCGCGCAAGAAAATCACTTCCGATGCCAGCCTAGGCATGAAGTCCGCATGGGTCATTGACTGGGTGCCGCTGGATAAGCGCTAAGCTGCGTCCTGCGCTTGATCAGGACGGGTTTGCCAGCTGCTGGCGGATCCATCCGATATTTTCAGGGCTGAACAGCTTTTCAATATTGATCCACACCGGATGAAAGCCGTAGCCGCCGTGCTTCATCTCATTCAAAGCCTCCTGCACAGTCCAGCGCTCAAAAATAATCCGGTACATGGCAATGCTGGCGCCGGTGCGGTCAGAGCCGTGATAGCAGTGGATCAGCACCTTTTGATCTTTGGCCTGAGCCTGCTGAATGGACTGCATGACCTGCAGCAGATCGCCGCGCGACATTGCCCAAGTCTTGACGGGAATATGCACCAGCTGGAACTCATCTGGACTCAGCAGCTGCCGGTCTTTATTCCGCGTGCGCAAGTTGATCACCATCTGAATGTCATGCGCTTTTAAGGCGGGAATCAGGTCCGTATCCGGCTGTTCGCTGCGGTAGACAAAATCGCTGATTTGATAGAGATTGGATTCAGCGGCTACAGCCGAGCCCCAATGCTGCGGGCGCTGCTGTTCTGGCCAGGCCGGAGCGGTCATGCATCCGGACAGGCTGAAAGCGAGCATGAAAATCAGTGCGTTCAGTTTCATGCGGGCTGGTATCTCGCTAATTCTGCCGGGTCATGTGCGCAGATGATTTCGACCTGCGCTTCAGTTTGCGCCAGTTCCTGAATTTTATTTAAATTGGCAATCCGCTGCTGATTATCCACTGCAAACAGCCGCTCCAGCTTGTCCAGCGTTTTTAAGGAATGCTCCGGCTGCAGCTGCAGATGCGAATAGTAGGCGTCGCCGCAGAAAAACAGCCAGCCTTCCTGCTGGCGGATGGCGATGCCGCAATGCCCTGCGGTGTGGCCGATCAGCGGTATCAGCAGAATGTTATCCTGAAACAGCTTGAAGCCCTGCACGCGGTGCAGGTTAAACCAGCTTTCGCCCTGCATCGGCTCTAAAAAATTCCAGTAGCGGTGATTTTTAAACTGCTGGGTCTTGTAGCGGGCTTTGCTTTTCAGCGTTTTCAGGTGCTGCGCGGCGTTGTATTCAGTTGACAGCACATGCACGGTGGCATGCGGGAAATCTGAAATGCCGCCGGCGTGATCAAAGTCCAGATGCGAAATCAGAATATGCTTCACATCTTTGGGCTGAAAGCCCAGCCGCTGAATTTGCGCAGTCGCGGTCAGCGCTAAATTCTGCTCAATGCGCCCCGCGCGGGCAATCAGGCCGCCCAGGCGCTGCCGGGTATGCAAATAGTCCTGCACGCCTAAGCCGGTATCGACCAGCACTAAGCCCTGATCGGTTTCCAGCAGCAGGCAGTGGCAAATGACTTTGGCTAAAAAACTGTTTTGCCCGAACAGCGGGCCGCAAATCGGGCACATGGTGCCGCAGTGCAAATGATGAATTTTATTAATCACGGTCAGAATTTTTTTAAAGATTTTGTTCTTTATAACTGATGTGGAAAATTTCACCAATAGATATTTCAGCTGCTTCAGGCATGCTTTTGTAAATCAAAAGGTTTGAAGGTGAAAAGCCCGCCGGGAGGCGGGCGCTGCGCTGCAGCCGGAAACTGGCCCGTCAGATGGTCTCCGTGTCCGCTGACCGTCACTCAGGCTGCGGGGTTAGGCGCAAATACGGCTTCACTGCGGTATAGCCTTTCGGAAAGCGCTGCCGGATTTCATCTTCATCTTTTAAGGAAGGGACAATCACCACATCATCGCCGTGCTGCCAGTTGGCGGGCGTCGCTACTTTATGATGGTCAGTCAGCTGCAGCGAATCCACCACGCGCAGGATTTCATTGAAATTGCGCCCGGTGGATGCCGGATAGGTAATGATCAGGCGCACCTTTTTATTCGGGTCAATAATCAGCAGCGAACGCACTGTGAGGGTTTCGCTGGCATTCGGGTGGATGAAGCCATACAGCGCAGAGACTTTGCGGTCTTTGTCGGCAAGGATCGGGAAATTTACCGCAGTGTTCTGGGTTTCGTTAATGTCGCTGATCCAGCCCTTGTGCGATTCCGCATCATCAACCGAAAGCGCAATGGCTTTCACCCCGCGCCTGGCGAATTCATCCTGCAGTTTTGCGGTATAGCCCAGTTCGGTGGTGCAGACCGGCGTGTAGTCAGCCGGATGCGAAAACAGGATTCCCCAGCTGCTGCCCAGAAATTCATAGAAATTAATTGCGCCGTCACTGGACTCCTGTGTGAAATCTGGAGCGGTGTCTCCTAAGCGTAAACTCATCTTCAAGCCTCATGATTCATGTTGTATTCCGATGGCTCTCAATATGGCGCAGATTATTTATGATGAAAAATACTGTTTTTGAATTTCCTTATCATTAAATTGAACAAAGAGGATGCTGCAGAAAAAGGCTGAAAAATTGCTGAAAGGCATTGGAGCTTGGCTCCGCATGCGGTATAAAATCTGCTGCATTGCCGCGCTCTAGGCCCTCCAGGCTGGAATCCGGGATCAGATTTTTTTAAGGGCTTTTTGTGCAAAGCCCTTGTACTTCAAATTTCTAGCACCATAATAACGGCTAAGAAAACATATTCATTTGACAAGCAAGATTTAGAGAGTCTATTCATGTTGGCAAGTCTGATCGGAGGAATCTTCGGTACCAAAAATGAGCGCGAACTCAAACGCATGCGTAAAATCGTAGAGAAGATTAATGCGCTCGAGCCGACGATATCTGTACTAAGCGATGCAGACTTATCTGCAAAAACTGAAGAATTCAAACAGCGCTATAACAAAGGCGACAGCCTGGATAAACTGCTGCCGGAAGCCTTTGCGGTCTGCCGTGAGGCGGCCAAGCGCGTCATGGGCATGCGCCATTATGACGTGCAGCTGATCGGCGGCATCACCCTGCATGAAGGCAAAATTGCGGAAATGCGCACCGGTGAAGGTAAAACCCTGATGGGGACGCTTGCTTGTTATTTGAATGCCATCAGCGGTGAAGGCGTTCATGTCATTACCGTGAACGATTATCTGGCGCAGCGCGATGCTGAGCTGAACCGCCCGCTGTTTGAATTTCTCGGCTTAAGCATCGGCATTATCTATTCCATGCAGGATCCGACTGAGAAAGCGCAGGCTTACCGCGCGGACATTACCTATGGCACCAACAACGAATTCGGCTTTGACTACCTGCGCGACAACATGGTGTTCTCGCTGGCGGAGAAAAAACAGCGCGGCTTAACCTATGCCATTATCGATGAGGTCGATTCGATCCTGATTGATGAAGCGCGCACCCCGCTGATTATTTCCGGCCAAAGCGAAGATTCCTCGCAGCTGTACGCCGCGATTAACCTGATTCCGCCGGCGCTGCATCCGCAAAAAGAAGAGAAAGTGGCGGACGGCGGCCATTTCTGGATTGATGAAAAGCAGCGCACTGTTGAAATGACCGAAGTCGGCTATGAAACGGTTGAAGATGCCCTGATTCAAATGGGCCTGCTGGCGGAAGGCGAGAGCCTGTATTCATCCGCCAACCTGAATCTGGTGCACCATGTTTCAGCCGCCATCCGCGCGCATTACCTGTATCAGCGCAACGTGCATTACATCATCCATGACGGTGAAGTGATTATTGTCGATGAAAATACCGGCCGCACCATGCCGGGCCGGCGCTGGTCAGAAGGCCTGCATCAGGCGGTAGAAGCCAAAGAAGGCCTGGAGATTCAGCCGGAAAACCAGACGCTGGCGACCACAACATTCCAGAACTATTTCCGCCTGTACAAAAAGCTTTCGGGTATGACCGGCACAGCCGATACCGAAGCTGCGGAAATGAAGGAAATTTACGGCTTGGATGTGGTGCTGATTCCGACGCACCGCCCGATGATCCGCAACGACCAGAACGATTTGATTTATTTAAACCGCAATGGCAAATACAACGCGATTATTCAGGAAATTCAGCGCGTGCATGAAGCCGGCGTTGCGCCGATCCTGATCGGCACCGCGACCATTGAAGCTTCTGAAATTCTTTCCGACAAGCTGAAGGAAGCCGGCATTGCGCATGAAGTCCTGAACGCCAAGCAGCATGAGCGCGAAGCGGACATTATTGCCCAAGCCGGCGCGCCGCAGGCGGTGACGATTGCCACCAACATGGCTGGCCGGGGCACGGACATTCTGCTCGGCGGCAACTGGAAAGCCCTGCTGGCGAAAATTGAAAATCCGACAGCTGAAGATGAAGCGCGCCTGAAAGCCGAATGGGAACAGAGCCATGAAATGGTGCTGAACTCCGGCGGCTTGCATATTATCGGTTCAGAGCGTCACGAATCGCGCCGGATTGACAACCAGCTCCGCGGCCGCGCAGGCCGTCAAGGTGACCCGGGCGTTTCGCGCTTCTATCTGTCGCTTGAAGATGACCTGATGCGCATTTTCGCCGGTGACCGCGTGGTGGCGATGATGCGCGCTATGGGGCTGCAGGAGGATGAAGCGATTGAGCATAAAATGGTCTCGCGCTCGATTGAAAACGCGCAGCGCAAAGTTGAGGCGCGCAACTTCGATATCCGCAAAAACCTGCTGAAATACGATGACGTCAATAACGAGCAGCGCAAGATTATTTACTCGCAGCGCGATGACATTCTGGCTGAAAATTCGCTGCAGGAATACATTGAAGAAATGATCTGTGAGGTGATGAAAGGCGTCATTGAAAATTATGTGCCGCCTGAATCCATCCATGACCAGTGGGATATTCCCGGCCTGGAAAAAGCCCTGCGTGAAGACCTGTCGATTGACCTGCCGATTGAGCAGTGGCTGCTGCAGGACCGCCGCTTGGATGAAGAAGGGCTGGTGCAGCGCATTACCGATGAAGCGCTTGCGCGCTACCATGCGCGCCGCGCGCAGATGGGGGATGAGTCATCCGCCATGCTGGAACGCCATTTCATGCTGAATTCGCTTGACCGCCACTGGAAAGAGCATTTAGCTGCCATGGACTACCTGCGCCAGGGCATTCATTTGCGCGGCTATGCGCAGAAAAACCCTGAACAGGAATATAAGAAAGAAGCATTTAATCTGTTTGTGAACATGCTTGCAGTTATTAAATCGGACGTGGTGACTGATTTGTCACGCGTTCATGTGCCAACTGCTGAAGAGCTGGCAGAGATGGAAGCGCAGCAGCAGGCGCAGGCCGATGCCATGAAGCTGAACCTGTCGCATGCTGAATTTGACGGCCTGCTGGCGGAAGATCCGAATGCGCTGGAAATTGACGCGCAGTTTGAGCCGGTGCAAAGCGTTCAGGCGGTTCAGGCCCCGGAAAGCCGCAATTCGCCTTGCCCATGCGGTTCAGGACTGAAATACAAGCAGTGCCACGGCAAAATCTAAGCGTGGCCTGCAGAAATCAGAGCCGCAAGGCTCTGATTTTTTGTGCAGGAAACTTTTCAGGCCGGCAATAGTATTTGCAGTCCGGCAGATTAAATGTTATTTAGTTTCACATTGACAACCGGAAAACGGAACACACAATGAAAAAAGTATTACAGCCGTTGATGATTGCTGCGCTTGCAATGCCTGCTCTTGCCTTTGCGAATTCTGCGCAGACGACTACGCCGGATAAAGTGCAGCAGGCGCTTGGCGCAAAAACCGCGCAAGTTCAGGTCGGCGCAGACGGCCAGGTTACGGTCGCAAGCCCGCGCACCGGCATCCGCTACACATTTGCCAATCCTAACCGTCCGATTGTGATGCAGACCGCAGCCATTGCAGCGGCTAACTCAGCCAATGCGGACCGCATTGTCGCAGCCAACCCGGCGCTGTCTGACGCCAGCCAGCAGAAAGCCAAGCAGGCGCTGCTGAATGAAGCGGGCCAATTGGCGCGCAACTGATTTTCCTGTGCTGCATTTTGCCATTCAAGAGCCAGTCTGATGACTGGCTTTTTTATGCCCGCAGCTGCGCCAAGAAAAACACGCTAAAAAGATGCCCGATGCTCGATTTTTTGCGGATTTTGCACTAAGCTGTCTTTTCCAAATAAACCGAAACGGATATTTAAAAATGGCTGTGGGTGACGTAGCAATGCCGCAGATGCATGCGGTAAAAGGTGTAAAAATTGGTTCTGCAGAAGCCTATGTGCGCTATCCGAACCGACGTGACCTGGTCATTTTTGAATTTGCGCAAGGCACCCATGCTGCCGGGGTCTTTACCCAAAATGCATTCTGCGCCGCGCCGGTGCATGTGTCTAAAAAGCATCTTGAAATGGGCAATCCGCGCTATCTGGTGATTAATACCGGCAATGCCAACGCCGGCACAGGCAAAACCGGCATGGAAAATGCCAAAAGCACTTGCTTTAAATTTGCAGCGCTTGCCGGCGTTGAGCCTTTTGAAGTTCTGCCGTTTTCCACCGGCGTAATTGGCGAGCAGCTGCCGATGGAGCGCCTGCTGTCCGGCCTGCAGCCTGCGCTGGATTCGCTGAAAGATGACGCCTGGCTGGACGCAGCGGCGGGCATTATGACCACAGACACCACGCCTAAAGGCGCTTCTGAGCAGTTTGTGCTGGATGGCGTGACTTATGCCATGACCGGCATTTCCAAAGGCGCCGGCATGATCCGCCCGAATATGGCGACCATGCTGAGCTATGTGGCGACCGATGCGCCGATCAGCCGCGGACTGGTGCAGCAGCTGCTGAATGATGCGGTCAACGTTTCATTCAACCGCATTACCGTGGATGGTGATACCTCAACCAATGATTCCTGCATTTTCGCGGCCACAGGCCAGGCCGGCGGCGCGGAAATTTCATCACAGGACGATGCGCGCTATGCCGCTGTTGCGGAAGTATTGACCCGCATCATGAAGCGCCTGGCGCAGCTGATTGTCCGTGACGGCGAAGGCGCGACCAAATTCATTACCGTGGCGGTAGAAGGCGGCGCCAATACCCAGGAATGCTGCGATATCGCCTACAGCATTGCGCATTCGCCCTTGGTGAAAACCGCATTTTTTGCCTCTGATCCGAACTGGGGCCGCATTCTGGCGGCGATCGGCTATGCCGGCGTAGAAAATTTAGACGTTGAAAAAATTCAGGTTTGGCTGGATGATGTGCAGATCTGCAAAGACGGCGGCGCAGCTGCGGATTATACGGAACAGGCCGGCGCGCGCGTCATGGCGCAGGCGGAAATGACCATCCGCGTTGACTTGGGGCGCGGTGAGGCGAAGGATACGGTATACACCTGCGATCTGTCCTATGACTATGTGAAGATCAATGCGGATTACCGTTCCTAAGATTTTTCAGACGTTTTGAAAAGCCTCCTTTGCGAGGCTTTTTTATAACGCTTACTTTTTAATGACTGGTCAAAATAGCCGATACGCCGTTTTTGGCCGGTAAGCTGGGTACAGTCCATGGCACAGCATGGGCGCTAAGGATAGAGAAGATTTTGTTATGAATGATGCGAACAATTTAATTGCCAATGAGGCAAAATCAATTGTGCAGGCGCATTTAGACCGTTTGGGCGGAACTAAAGAGCATCTTTTAAGCGAAGAGGCCAAGCAGGAAAAATTTGCGCTGATTGCTGCGGAATTGAAAAAGCGCAATGCGGTTCTTGTTGCGCACTACTACTGCGATCCTGAAGTGCAGGAGCTGGCGGAGCTGACCGGCGGCTGCGTTTCAGACTCTCTGGAAATGGCGCGCTTCGGCCGCGATCACGAAGCGTCCACGCTGGTGGTAGCGGGAGTGAAATTCATGGGGGAAACCTCAAAAATCCTTTCACCTGAAAAAACCGTGCTGATGCCGACGCTTGAAGCGACCTGTTCACTGGATTTAGGCTGCCCTGCGGATGAGTTCGCCAAGTTCTGCGATGCGCATCCGGACCATACCGTGGTGGTGTACGCCAATACTTCGGCGGCGGTCAAAGCCCGCGCAGACTGGGTGGTGACCTCCAGCTGCGCAGTGGAAATTATTGAGCATCTGGACAGCCTGGGCGAAAAAATCATCTGGGCGCCGGACCAGCATCTGGGGCGCTACATTCAAAAGAAAACCGGCGCCGACATGCTGCTGTGGGATGGCGCCTGCATTGTGCATGAAGAATTCCGCGCGCGCGGTATTGCCAATATGAAAGCGCTGCATCCGGATGCTGCCGTGCTGGTGCATCCTGAATCGCCTGAATCTGTCGTGGATATTGCCGATGCGGTCGGCAGCACCTCGCAGCTGATCAAGGCGGCCCAGACCCTGCCGCATGAGCGCCTGATTGTGGCGACAGACCGGGGCATTTTCTACAAAATGCAGCAGGCGGTGCCGGATAAGATTTTAATTGAAGCGCCGACTGCCGGCGAAGGCGCAACCTGCCGTTCATGCGCGCATTGCCCGTGGATGGCGATGAATGAACTGGACGGCATTCTGGAAGTTCTGCAGCAGGGCGGGCAGGAAGTATTCGTCGATCCGCAGCTGGCTGAGCGCGCGAAACAGCCTTTAGACCGCATGCTGAACTTCAGCGCCAGCCTGAAACGCTGAAAGCTGCTTAAAAAATGCTTAAAATGCTTGATAAATAATCGGTTGAAGCGGATTTTTTATTTTTTTTAAATATAGGTGTTGACGTCTCATGGCGTCACGCCTAGAATGCACACCGTACCGAGCGATAAGCGGTACAGTAAAGCTGAGATGAATCGGAGCATAGCACAGCCTGGTAGTGCACCTGGTTTGGGACCAGGGGGTCGTAGGTTCGAATCCTACTGCTCCGACCAATTCCTCAAGGCAAAAATCGCGTGATATTACTATCATCGGTCATGCGCCTGTAGCTCAGTTGGATAGAGCATCCGCCTTCTAAGCGGATGGTCACAGGTTCGAATCCTGTCAGGCGCGCCATTTGGTAGCTTGGTACTTAGAGCCAAATACGTTATGGTGGATGTAGCTCAGTTGGTAGAGCCCTGGATTGTGATTCCAGTTGTCGCGGGTTCGAATCCCGTCATTCACCCCAACTTTTTAAAAGTTGAAATCGGAGCATAGCACAGCCTGGTAGTGCACCTGGTTTGGGACCAGGGGGTCGTAGGTTCGAATCCTACTGCTCCGACCATTTATTAAAATGGCCGAAATTCGATAAAAGATACCGCGCAAGCGGTTTTTTTATGCCTAAAATTCGGCTGCAGTCCATCAGCATATAAAAAAGCCCCCGCAAAGGAGGCTGAATTGAGCTGTCCGCCATTAAGGAATAATGGTGATGTTGACCCGCCGATTCTTCGCCCGGTTTTCTTCGCTGTCATTGCTGACCAGTGGCTGTTCCGCGCCCCGCCCGATAATCTGCACATCTTTTGGCTGAAAGCCGTTTTCCAGGAATACATTGGCCACGCTCTGCGCGCGCTTCTGCGACAGCTGCTGATTGTAGCTGGCCAGGCCGATATTGTCGGTATGCCCGGTAAATTTAACTTTTTCCAGCTTGTATTTCTGCAGCTGGCTGGACAGAGTCGTGATTTTGCTTTTCTGCTGTTCCTGAATCTGGTAGTCATCAAAACTGAACAGCAGGCGTTCCGGCAGGGCGAGTGTCCAGCCGTCATCAGTCAGGACAAAGCCTTCGCTTTTCAGCATGCGGGCCTGCTTGTAGTTTAAGTTGCCTAAGCTCATGCAGGCGGTTAAAACCGCGCTCAGGGTGAGGATAAAGCAGAGTGTCAAAGCTTTTTTTAACATAGCGGGCCTATTGGTTATCGGGTTGTGGGTAAAAATGCCATTTTTTATTTAATCGTTTGGCTTTGCGCAGGGCTTGATCTGCGTGCGCAATTAAGTCTTCCGGGCTTGGCGCCTGCTGCGCCAGCGCGGCGCCAATGCTGATGCTGAGGGGAATCTGCTGCTGTTCATAGATGAATGTTGATGAAAAGCAGTCCTGCACGCGCTGGCAGTGGTGTGCGGCGGCATTTGCATCGGCTGCGTTTGGAATGATGATGGCGAACTCGTCGCCGCCGAGCCTGGAAAGCAGGGCGTCCGGCGGCAGAATCTGCCTGACGCAATAGGATAATGCGCGCAATACCGCATCGCCGGCCAAATGTCCGAATTGATCATTCACTTTTTTAAAGTGGTTGATGTCTAAAAGCAGCACAGCAGCGTTCTGATGCTGCGCCTGATCGAACAGCTGAAACAGCGCTTCATAAAAGCTGCTGCGGTTCGGCAGCTGGGTCAGCACATCACGCTTGGACTGATGCATTAATTTATCGTTTTCAGAAATCAGGCTGCGATTGGACTGCTCTATTTCGCTCAGCAGGCCATTAAAGGCAGCGCTCAGCGTTTGCAGTTCCTGAATGTTCGAATTGGATACGCGCATAGTGTAGTTTTTCTTGATGCTGATGTCCTGCGCGGATTCGGCAATTGAGCGGATGGATTGCATCAGGTACTGGTAAACTGAATTGACCGACCAGTAGGCTGCAGCCAAAAGCAGCGCAAAGCCGATGCATAAAGCCAGCAGGATTTTGTGGAAAAAGCTGACCAGCTCGGAAGAATTTCCGTAAACAGTTAAATGGCCGTAATGCTTTTGATCATGCTGAATGTCCATCTGGATTGGCTGGCTGTAAAACAGGTAATCCAGAAAGGTTTGGCTGGAAAAGCGGTTCAGGCCTTTCTGTTCTGCATGCGCCAGCACTGCATTCTGCGCAGAAGTGACTTCAATTGAGCGGATCGGGTGCTGCTGAGCATATTCAGATAAAATCTGCCTAATGGTGATTTGATCATTGAAAACCACCGCGGGCTGAATCCGCTCATTCAGCGCCGAAGTTAAAATATTCAGGCTGCTTTTCGCATATGCATTCATGGTGTAAGTCGATATCACCAGGAAAATCGCGGAACAGATGGCGAAAGTTAAAATAAATATGGTCAGCTGGGAGCGGGTAAACAGCTGGTGCAGTGTAATCGGCTTATACAGCTGTTTCATTCGCTGGACTCCGCGGATTTGGCAAGCAGTAAAACACGCGGATCAACATGAACTTTGGCTTGAGTCAGGCTGTCTAAATTGACTTTAAACGCGAAGTTTTGACTGCGCTTATACAGGCAAAATGCGCTTCCAATTTCACATTCTGCATTATTGGTGCTAATGGAGAGCGCTGGAAATGTTGCGGCTGTATTTAAAAGATGCTGTTCTTCCTTGGGGGATAATGTGGAAAAAATCAAAACCTGGCACGCGCTGCTTTTAATTTCACTGGATTGAATTGCTGAAATTCTGTAGTTGGAATGGTCCGGCGCATGATTCTGAAATTGCTGTGCCAAAGGGGAGTTGTTGACTGCGCAGATTGCGGGCGCAGGCGTATTCCACTTCGCATAGCTTAAAATGGAAAAAACTGTGCTGTACATGCTGGCAGCGGGCGCAGCAGGCAGGCTGCTGCTGAAAAGCGCTGCGCTTATAAGCATAAGCAGGGCTTTTTTTTCTAGATTGTGAACCATTGCAGAATAAAGTTGAAAATGGTGAAAGGCTAAGTTTATCCAAGTTTAAAAAATAAACATAGGGCTAAGATTGGGCAATAATAATACGTCAAAATGCCAGGTTGCTTAAAAAAACAACATGCAGGCAAATAAATTTTGAAAAGGCCTTGCGTCTGTAATTTTTTCCCCTATAATGCATATCCATCGGCGGTGATGTTGATTAAAACTTGTTGAGAAACAAGGATTTAGCTAGATTGGTTAAATTTCTGAATCTTGAATGAGTTTAAAAATAATCATCAAAACCAGTTGACTTTCTTTTGAAAGAGAGTAATATAGCCGACCTAGCTTGATGCTGACGAAGCATTGAGAAGATCATTAAGAGAATATGAAGAACAACTTGTGTGGATTTTTACCGGTTGATCGATCGAAATAATTTTCATTGATTGATGGTAGAAATTACTCGAAGTTTATTTGAGAAATTAATGTCAGAAAATTGATGAGCCAGATTTGGTGTTTTGAATAAAGCACTATTGATTTTAAACTGAAGAGTTTGATCATGGCTCAGATTGAACGCTGGCGGCAGGCTTAACACATGCAAGTCGAGCGGGGAAATGTAGCTTGCTACATAACCTAGCGGCGGACGGGTGAGTAATGCTTAGGAATCTGCCTATTAGTGGGGGACAACGTTTCGAAAGGAACGCTAATACCGCATACGCCCTACGGGGGAAAGCAGGGGATCTTCGGACCTTGCGCTAATAGATGAGCCTAAGCCAGATTAGCTAGTTGGTGGGGTAAAGGCCTACCAAGGCGACGATCTGTAGCGGGTCTGAGAGGATGATCCGCCACACTGGGACTGAGACACGGCCCAGACTCCTACGGGAGGCAGCAGTGGGGAATATTGGACAATGGGGGGAACCCTGATCCAGCCATGCCGCGTGTGTGAAGAAGGCCTTTTGGTTGTAAAGCACTTTAAGCGGGGAGGAGGCTCTTCTAGTTAATACCTAGGATGAGTGGACGTTACCCGCAGAATAAGCACCGGCTAACTCTGTGCCAGCAGCCGCGGTAATACAGAGGGTGCGAGCGTTAATCGGATTTACTGGGCGTAAAGCGTACGTAGGCGGCTTTTTAAGTCGGATGTGAAATCCCTGAGCTTAACTTAGGAATTGCATTCGATACTGGGAAGCTAGAGTATGGGAGAGGATGGTAGAATTCCAGGTGTAGCGGTGAAATGCGTAGAGATCTGGAGGAATACCGATGGCGAAGGCAGCCATCTGGCCTAATACTGACGCTGAGGTACGAAAGCATGGGGAGCAAACAGGATTAGATACCCTGGTAGTCCATGCCGTAAACGATGTCTACTAGCCGTTGGGGCCTTTGAGGCTTTAGTGGCGCAGCTAACGCGATAAGTAGACCGCCTGGGGAGTACGGTCGCAAGACTAAAACTCAAATGAATTGACGGGGGCCCGCACAAGCGGTGGAGCATGTGGTTTAATTCGATGCAACGCGAAGAACCTTACCTGGCCTTGACATAGTAAGAACTTTCCAGAGATGGATTGGTGCCTTCGGGAACTTACATACAGGTGCTGCATGGCTGTCGTCAGCTCGTGTCGTGAGATGTTGGGTTAAGTCCCGCAACGAGCGCAACCCTTTTCCTTATTTGCCAGCGGGTTAAGCCGGGAACTTTAAGGATACTGCCAGTGACAAACTGGAGGAAGGCGGGGACGACGTCAAGTCATCATGGCCCTTACGGCCAGGGCTACACACGTGCTACAATGGTCGGTACAAAGGGTTGCTACCTAGCGATAGGATGCTAATCTCAAAAAGCCGATCGTAGTCCGGATTGGAGTCTGCAACTCGACTCCATGAAGTCGGAATCGCTAGTAATCGCGGATCAGAATGCCGCGGTGAATACGTTCCCGGGCCTTGTACACACCGCCCGTCACACCATGGGAGTTTGTTGCACCAGAAGTAGGTAGTCTAACCGCAAGGAGGACGCTTACCACGGTGTGGCCGACGACTGGGGTGAAGTCGTAACAAGGTAGCCGTAGGGGAACCTGCGGCTGGATCACCTCCTTAACGAAAGATTGACGATCGGTAAGAATCCACAACAAGTTGTTCTTCATGACGATGTATCTGAGGGTCTGTAGCTCAGTTGGTTAGAGCACACGCTTGATAAGCGTGGGGTCACAAGTTCAAGTCTTGTCAGACCCACCAAATCTGCAAACTGAAACAGAGAATCAGAAACATTGGCCTTATGATAAGCTGGGGACTTAGCTTAGTTGGTAGAGCGCCTGCTTTGCACGCAGGAGGTCAGGAGTTCGACTCTCCTAGTCTCCACCAAATTCGAGGAAAAACAAAGCAACGCTTTGTCCGAGAATTTAAGCAAGAAGCTGTGCTTCGCGCAGGCTTTAAGCAAACGAAGCCCTAGATTATAGAATTTAGTAAGAAAAAGCGTATAATGCGCATCTTATTAAGTTCTGTGATTTATCACAGTTGACTGCAGTCCGACGAGGATGCAGTGAATCATTAACAGAATATATTTGAGTTGAAATAATTTGTTCATACTCGTTTTAGCCAGCTTAACAAGCAATTGTTAATGCTGAATGAAATGAGTTACTAGCGAAATTAACTGAATCAAGCGTTTTGGTATATGAATCTAATTGAAGCTGTACAGTGATTAAGTTCACGAAACTCTAACTGTGGCAATTAAGTTTGCGACGCGAAATACTACTTGTAAGTATTAGCGACTGTTTGGGGTTGTATAGTCAAGTAATTAAGTGCATGTGGTGGATGCCTTGGCAGTCAGAGGCGATGAAAGACGTAATAGCCTGCGATAAGCTCCGGGGAGGCGGCAAATATCCTGTGATCCGGAGATTTCTGAATGGGGAAACCCACTTGCCATAAGGCAGGTATCGCAACATGAATACATAGTGTTGCGAGGCGAACGAGGGGAAGTGAAACATCTCAGTACCCTTAGGAAAAGAAATCAATTGAGATTCCCTCAGTAGCGGCGAGCGAACGGGGAACAGCCCATTAAGTCATATAAGTTCTAGCGGAATGCTCTGGGAAGCGCAACCGCAGTAGGTGATAGTCCTGTACGCGAAAGGGCTTATATGATGATGTCGAGTAGGGCGGGGCACGTGAAACCTTGTCTGAATATGGGGGGACCATCCTCCAAGGCTAAATACTCCTGACTGACCGATAGTGAACCAGTACCGTGAGGGAAAGGCGAAAAGAACCCCTGTGAGGGGAGTGAAATAGATCCTGAAACCGCATGCATACAAGCAGTGGGAGCCGGCTTAGTCCGGTGACTGCGTACCTTTTGTATAATGGGTCAGCGACTTACATTCAGTAGCAAGGTTAACCGCATAGGGGAGCCGTAGGGAAACCGAGTCTTAATAGGGCGCTTAGTTGCTGGGTGTAGACCCGAAACCAGGTGATCTATCCATGAGCAGGTTGAAGGTTGGGTAACACTAACTGGAGGACCGAACCCACTGTCGTTGAAAAGCCAGGGGATGACTTGTGGATAGGGGTGAAAGGCTAATCAAACTTGGTGATAGCTGGTTCTCCCCGAAAGCTATTTAGGTAGCGCCTCGGACGAATACCATTGGGGGTAGAGCACTGTTTCGGCTAGGGGGTCATCCCGACTTACCAAACCGATGCAAACTCCGAATACCGATGAGTACTATCCGGGAGACAGACTGCGGGTGCTAACGTCCGTAGTCAAGAGGAAAACAATCCAGACCGCCAGCTAAGGCCCCAAAATTATAGTTAAGTGGGAAACGATGTGGGAAGGCATAGACAGCTAGGAGGTTGGCTTAGAAGCAGCCACCCTTTAAAGAAAGCGTAATAGCTCACTAGTCGAGTCGGCCTGCGCGGAAGATGTAACGGGGCTAAAACTATATGCCGAAGCTGCGGATTTGCAATTTATTGCAAGTGGTAGGGGAGCGTTCTGTAAGCCGATGAAGGTGGATTGAGAAGTCTGCTGGAGGTATCAGAAGTGCGAATGCTGACGTGAGTAACGACAAAACGGGTGAAAAACCCGTTCGCTGAAAGACCAAGGGTTCCAGTCCAACGTTAATCGGGGCTGGGTGAGTCGACCCCTAAGGCGAGGCCGAGAGGCGTAGTCGATGGGAAATTGGTTAATATTCCAATACTTCAGTATAATGCGATGAGAGGACGGAGAAGGTTAAGTCAGCCTGGCGTTGGTTGTCCAGGTGAAAGGTTGTAGGCATGTATCTTAGGCAAATCCGGGGTACTCTATGCTGAGAACTGACAGCAAGCTGCACTTGTGCAGTGAAGTGGCTGATACCATGCTTCCAGGAAAAGTCTCTAAGCTTCAGTTATACTGGAATCGTACCCTAAACCGACACAGGTGGTCAGGTCGAGTAGACCAAAGCGCTTGAGAGAACTCTGCTGAAGGAACTAGGCAAAATGGTACCGTAACTTCGGGAGAAGGTACGCTGCTGGCGGTGATGGAACTTGCTTCCTGAGCTGCCGGCAG
The DNA here is from genome assembly GCF_001696615.3 of Acinetobacter sp. WCHAc010034. Lineage (NCBI taxonomy): Bacteria > Pseudomonadati > Pseudomonadota > Gammaproteobacteria > Moraxellales > Moraxellaceae > Acinetobacter > Acinetobacter sp. WCHAc010034. The sequence goes on from NZ_CP032279.1 coordinate 2,582,544, forward strand.
CCACAGAAACCAGGCCCCTGCAACTGTTTATTAAAAACATAGCACTCTGCAAACACGAAAGTGGACGTATAGGGTGTGATGCCTGCCCGGTGCTGGAAGGTTAATTGATGGGGTTAGCGTAAGCGAAGCTCTTGATCGAAGCCCCAGTAAACGGCGGCCGTAACTATAACGGTCCTAAGGTAGCGAAATTCCTTGTCGGGTAAGTTCCGACCTGCACGAATGGCATAATGATGGGGGCGCTGTCTCCAGCAGAGGCTCAGTGAAATCGAATTCGCCGTGAAGATGCGGTGTACCCGCGGCTAGACGGAAAGACCCCGTGAACCTTTACTGCAGCTTGACATTGAACTTTGATCTTACTTGTGTAGGATAGGTGGGAGGCTTTGAAGCCGGGACGCTAGTCCCGGTGGAGCCAATCTTGAAATACCACCCTGGTAATATTGAGGTTCTAACTCTGTCCCGTTATCCGGGACGAGGACCATGTCTGGTGGGTAGTTTGACTGGGGCGGTCTCCTCCTAAAGAGTAACGGAGGAGTACGAAGGTGCGCTCAGCGTGGTCGGAAATCACGCGTAGAGTATAAAGGCAAAAGCGCGCTTAACTGCGAGACCCACAAGTCGAGCAGGTACGAAAGTAGGTCTTAGTGATCCGGTGGTTCTGTATGGAAGGGCCATCGCTCAACGGATAAAAGGTACTCTGGGGATAACAGGCTGATACCGCCCAAGAGTTCATATCGACGGCGGTGTTTGGCACCTCGATGTCGGCTCATCTCATCCTGGGGCTGAAGCAGGTCCCAAGGGTATGGCTGTTCGCCATTTAAAGAGGTACGCGAGCTGGGTTTAGAACGTCGTGAGACAGTTCGGTCCCTATCTACCGTGGGCGCTGGAAATTTGAGAGGATCTGCTCCTAGTACGAGAGGACCAGAGTGGACGAACCTCTGGTGTACCGGTTGTGACGCCAGTCGCATCGCCGGGTAGCTATGTTCGGAAGGGATAACCGCTGAAAGCATCTAAGCGGGAAGCCTACCTCAAGATAAGATTTCCCTAGGAATTTATTCCTCTAAAGAGCCGTTGAAGACTACGACGTTGATAGGCTGGATGTGGAAGTGCGGCGACGCATGAAGCTGACCAGTACTAATTGCTCGTGAGGCTTGACTATACAACGCCCAAGCAGTTGTATACGAAGCATCAATTGATTCGAAATCAAACGATCAAACTTGATTTAGTTGAAAAGCTAAGTAAAATTGAACAAATTGCATAAACTCAGATATACCTGTTAATAACTCATTTGGAAAAAACCTTGGCATGCACTGAAAAGTGAACAGATAAGACCAAGCGAGTATCCATAACAGTTGTGCTGGCGACAATAGCGAGAGTGAACCACCTGATCCCTTCCCGAACTCAGAAGTGAAACCTCTTTGCGCTGATGGTAGTGTGGGGTTACCCATGTGAGAGTAAGTCATCGCCAGCTCATTATTCAAAACCCCCTCCGATAAAATCGGAGGGGGTTTTTTTATGTGTGGAAAAAATAAATCAGAAAAGTCTGACAGCACTCCGCTTATACATCTGCTGCTTTAATTGCCTGAGAAGCCTGCTTCAGCATATACAGTACTTGGCCTAGTAAAATGTCCTTTTCTGCAAGCACGATAATAATCAAAGGATGGCGGGGCGCAGCCACTGAACTCAATATGGCTTTGCCGTTTTCGGCATCCAGAGTCAGCGTTTGACAGCCGGTTAGATTAATTTCATGCGTAAAGGCGCTGACCATTGCTAAAATTGAGCTTCCGACAGCTGCCAGCTTACTGTTATTGTAATTTTCTTTTTTGTAAATGCTGGTCAGTTCAAAGCCATCTGTAGAGCACACCATAATAAAATGAACGCCGCGCGCGCTGCTCATAATATTCTGTATTTCTGACCTGGCTTTCTGTATCAAATGGGCGGGCGCGGCTCTGCTTTCCTGAATGCCGAACATGATTCCTCCTTCATGTAAAAATGTTATGGTTGACTTCTACTGATGTAATTAAAGCTTCTAAAAGCAGCAGGGCATCCTCTTTTTTCCGTGCGTCAATGAAGAAAAGCGGGGAAAACAGATCCTGGCTCAGCAGCCATTCTTTGTAGATATGAGTTGATTTCAGCGTGCCGTCTACGTGGGTAATGCCTATTGCAATGTTGTCTGTATAATTTTGAAAAGTTTCTAGATACTGTTCCAGTTCTTGCAATGGCGCTTCTGCATTGTGGTCAATTAAAATGATCGCGCCTATGGCGCCGCGGCAGATCACCGGCCAAATAAAGTCAAAACGGCTTTGCCCCGGTGTTCCGTATAAGCCGATTTTTAGCCCATCGTCTAAGGATACTTCGCCATAATCAATGCCGACGGTGGTTTCAAGTTTGGCATGGCTGTGCTGATCTGTGTTGAATGCCTCTGTAAGCAATACCGGAATATCTGACAGGGAGCGGATGGCTTCGGTTTTTCCTGCGCCCATGGAGCCTGCAAAAACAATTTTGTACTGCTGAAGAATCATTGTTCAGCCCTCCTTTAAAAGCCGAATTTTTTACGCAGCTTTCCGATAAAGCCCTGAATAAAGCCTTTGTCTGCGCTGCTTTCGGCCTGTTCAGGCGGACTGTAATGCGCATCCCAAAGATTGATTTTACTGATATTGTTTGCCGCAATGTTAGCTGCAATGAATTGCTGAATAGTGCGGATGGGAATGCCATGCTGCTCCGAGATTTTTGAAAGTTTTGCGCCTTGAATGAAGCAGGCTGAGAGCTGGAAAATCTTTTTGCGCTGCGCCTTATCTGCCGGTTTAGGCCAGAAATGAATGCGGTAGTGCCCGTCTTCGGGCGCAATCTGATAAAAATCTGGAGAATTCCAGAATAAATTCCACAGCCAGTCCTGCAGGATGGCGCTTTCTTTCCGGTCTGCTTTTGCTAAATCGGTTGTGGAAGCTAAATCGTATTTAAAACTTAAGTCGGTCACAGGGTGCAGGCGGCGAGGGTTGGGCCAGACCGAATTCTGCGCAACGTCAATCACGGCGATGGAGCCTTGATCATCATAAAGGTGCAGTTTGCTTGGCGGCGCACCGGTCAGCATTTGCCTGAAAAACCGTTCATTGAGCGGCTGGGCATCATGCTTTGGTGCACGATTGTCAGCGGCTTCCGGCTGTATTGGCACGGAAGAGGTATTCTGGCTGGCTGGAAGGCTTTGCATAATATGCTGCTCAAGCCAGCGGTACAGCTCTTTGGCATTCAGCAGGGGGAAATACAGGGTGTTGTTCTGCACTGTGCTGCTGAGTTGGGCGTCCTTGGATATTTTCAGCCATGGAAAGCTTGTCCGGTTCAGGAGCTTCTGCATGCCGTCAGTGTTAAAAAAGGTTTCATGAATGAATAAGCAGTCTAAATGCAGGTCAGAGGCTTTTTTCCAGTGGATAATTAAATTGTCCGGCATTATATTGCAGAGCTGATTTTTTAATTCCGCAGAGTCCTGAATATTCAAACCAGCAATAGCAATATTAATGTACTGCTTATTCATATTATCTCTCCATCAAATTCTGGATTATGATTTTGAAATAGCTGGGAGTTAAAATCCCCTTTATGCCGATAAAGGGGATTGCCTGAATTAGCTGAAATCCAAATTCTTTTCATAGGCTTTCAGTTCATGGCGCGCCATGGCTAAATTCGCTTTAGCGCGGTCGAGCACCAGATACAGAAAGACATTTTCATTTTTTTCCAGCGGCCTGATTAAGTGGTACTGTTTCCCTAAAGTAATAAGAATATCAACAATATGGTCGTTCAGGTTCAGTGACTGAGCGACGCGCCTTTTGGACCGGATAACTTCTGTATTTCCCGCTGCTGCAAGTTCTAAGTCAATATCTCCTCCGCCTTGAGTTGCGAGAGCGAGGCCGCTTTCGCTGTCTACCAGGGCTGCTGCATGAAAACCGTCAATATTGGTGAGTGAATCTAATGAAACTTTGGCCATATATTTCTCCCTCTTTTTTGGTTATGCATGATTATTGGTTTTTTATCCAAGCATGTATTTAACGTGCTGTTAAGCTCTGCTTTATTTCATTATAGAAAGGCGGAAAGCGTTTTCAACGGAAATATTTTAATGCGGTAAATGGATAATATTTTTTGGCGCACTGCTGGATCAGCTTCAAATTTTAAATGTGATTTGATCGTCAGTTTGTTTTGCACTATGTGCTTTGCGCGGTGAAATTTGAGTAAATTAGTCGGGAAAAGCAGCATGTAAGGAAATGTAACAAGGCGGCTATTTTTAGGGAAAGCGCTGCCTGAGTGGTTTTGTGATACAAAAAATAACATGGAGTATTTTTTAAGCGGTTATCCTGAATTTTGGCAATAAAAAACCAGGCTGGCCTGGTCTTTATTCTCTGCAGAAATACTTATGCAAACATGCTGCAGGCCGCTGAATATAAAATCCAGAGGATGGCGAGGGCGACCGCCGGTTCCAAAACTTTAGACCAAAGCGGAACTGCTGCAACTGCTTCATCCTGTTCCTGATGGGTGTGCTGACTGACCATTTGACTGAACTCCTTCATAGATGCTTCCAATGATATCTCATCTTGGATGACGGGTTTTGAGCCTTTCAGCTCTGAAAGGCTATTTGCTGACCAAACCCAATCCTCGGCCTGGCCGGATAAATGCTCAATTTGCCCCAGCAGCAGTTCGCGGATGCTTTGCAGGTTATGATTTCCAGTATCATGCAGCTGCTTAAGTTCGTGCAGCTGCAGGCTGAAAATCGCTGCGGTCAATGCCTCCAGCTCGGCATGGGGCAGCGGGGAAGCATTTTCTTTGGACGTGGTTAAGTGGCGCGCGACGTCCTGTATATACAGCTCATCCGGCTCAGTGATTTCCTGATACACTTTTTTATCGTTGGCGCGCCATTGGGTAATCAGTTCGCCTAAAGTCAGAGCGTTGATTGCGGCAATATGATGGCGCCTTTCTTCCCGGGGAAACTGGCTGAGAAGCTCAGGCTGATGAGTTTCTATCTGTTCCGCAAAGTATTGCACGAGGTCAAAAGCCATCATATCACTCCATATTTATTAATCTAATAGCCTTAAGCTTGGTTTTTTCTTTGGCTGTTCAGTTTGTTCTTCAGCGCTCGATTTTAAAGCATCTTCGCTGTTTTGGATATGCTGATATTCATTCGGGTCGAAGAATAAGCCTTGGCCGTTTTCGCGCGCATACAGGCCCAGAACGGCAGCCAAAGGGATGTAAAGATCACGTGAAATGCCGCCAAAGCGCGCAGAAAAGGTGATGGCCTCATTGCTCATGTTGAGGGCATGCACCGCATGCGGCGCGAGATTCAGGGTAATCTGGCCATCCTGAATGAACTGCTCAGGCACCATGGTGTTCGGCTGCGTCGCATCGACCAGCAGATACGGAGTCAGCTGATTGTCGCAGATCCATTCATAAATGGCGCGCGCCATATACGGGCGGGTCGGGCTAAGGTTCAATTCTTGTTCGGACATAAGATGCTCTATGAATGGGTTAATAAATCACTGTAACGGTTTTTTTCCTGCAGGGTCATGGACTTTGCAAAAGCAGGGCGGCTGAAAATGCGCTGGCAGTATAAATGAATGGGGCGGCAGTGCTGCGCGGGCAGTTCAATCCCCATGGACTTCAAGCGCAGGAAGATCGGCGCCAGCATGCAGTCCAGAATGCTGAAATGTTCCGACATGAAAAAGGGAAAATGCTGAAATAAGGGGGTGAGGGAAACAAGGGTTTCCCTGAGTTTTTTCTGCGCCTGCTTTTTGGCTGCCGGATCCAGCGTGTCCGGATGGCGCAGCATGATGTCCGCCAGTTTCAGCCAGTCCTGCTCAAAGCGCCAAATATACTGGCGCTGCTCCGCGCGGGGCACCGGCGCATCGGCATACAGCTTGTTCTGCCGGTAGCGGTCATCAATATATTCAGAAATAATGCCGGTATTGAACAGCTTAAGCTCATTTTCCAGCAGCATCGGCAGCTGATTGTAGGGATTCAGGCTGGCCAGATCTTCATCTTCCTCATCAGCGAGGATTAAATGATATTTAATCTGCTTCTCGGCAAGGACATATCGAATCCAGTGTGATCGAAAATCATCTGCATGGCTGTACAGGGTGATTCCCTGAGGAGGGGCGCTTTCGACTGACATAAATCCTGAGCAAAGTCTGGTGAATAAGATAGGATACTAAAAATAGGCGCTAAAATCACGAGGCAGTTTGGATAATTAAAATAGTGCTGGAATCGGGGCTTGCGCAGCCTGCGCTGTTTTTGCTGATGGGGCGCGCCAGTCAGGCAATCGATGAGGGGAGTGCTGTTTTTAAGGCAATAAAAAAGCCTTGGATAAACCAAGGCTTTTTGTCCGATTCGGTAAACGTATTAACGTTTAGAGAATTGAGGACGCTTACGCGCTTTACGCAAGCCAAGTTTCTTACGTTCAACTTCACGAGCATCACGAGTAACGAAACCAGCTTGACGAAGAGCAGGCTTTAAAGTTTCGTCAGCAGCGATCAATGCACGGGTAATGCCGTGACGGATTGCGCCAGCTTGACCGCCGATACCGCCACCAGCAACAGTGATGTAAAGGTCATACTTTTCAGTAGCTTCAAGAAGCTCTAAAGGTTGACGAACAACCATGCGAGCAGTTTCGCGACCGAAGTACTGATCAAGTGTACGGTTGTTGATTACGAGTTTGCCTGTACCAGCTGACAAGAAAACACGTGCAGTTGCGGTCTTACGGCGACCTGTACCATAATTAGTAGCCATGTGCTGTATCCCTTAGATGTCCAAAACTTGTGGCTGTTGAGCAGCATGCGGATGCTCAGTACCAGCGTACACTTTCATTTTTTTGATCATTGCATAACCAAGAGGACCTTTTGGCAACATGCCTTTAACTGCTTTTTCAAGAACAGCTTCAGGCTTGTGAGCAATTAACTTCTCGAAGTTAGTCTCACGGATACCACCAGGGAAACCAGTATGGCGATAGTATTTCTTATCAAGCGCTTTGTTACCAGTCACTTGAATTTCTTCAGCATTGATAACAACGATGTAGTCGCCAGTGTCAACGTGAGGAGTATAAGAAGTCTTGTGCTTGCCGCGTAAACGACGAGCGATTTCAGTCGCAAGACGACCTAAAGTTTTGCCAGAAGCATCAACAACGTACCAGTCGTGTTGAACTTCAGCAGGCTTAGCGCTGAGAGTTTTCATTAAACCACTACCTATTATAGTTGGTTTGGACTGTGGAATCTGTCCAAACAAAAGGAGACGCGATTCTAAACGAAAATGTGAAGAATCACAAATGAAATATTGAATTTCAAGCGCTGTATTATAGGCTGCTGTTTAATATTTGACTAGCGTTTTTTAAGCGGCTGCGCTGTTTATTTAGGGGCTTTGCTTCTTCGGCGCGCGGATGCGTAATTTTTAGCGCATCATTGCCGTTTTATTGAAGCGGGAAGCCACATTCGCCGGCATGGCGGCGGAATTCAAAATAAAAAATAGAGCCATATAGGCTCTATTTTTAAGCGGGATGGCAGCAATTCCGGAGCATGGCTGTGCGGGCTTAAACCCGCGTGCACAGCTGCCCGGTTTATTGCGCCTGTCTGGCTGAATTTGAGCGGCTGCAGGGCTTAATGATAGCCGTGAAGCTGGCGGTACAGGCCTGGCGTAACCCCCGTCCATTTTTTAAATGCGCGGTGGAAGGTGCTGGTTTCGCTGAAGCCGACCTGCTGCGCCACATCTTCCAGCGTCAGCTCCGGATTCAGCAGCAGGTGGATGGCGGCGTCGCGGCGCAAAGCGTCTTTTACGCCCTGATAGCTTTTGCCTTCGGCAGCCAGGCGGCGGCGCAAAGTCTGCGGCGACAGATACAGCATGGAGGCTACATCGTTCAGCGTCGGCATTTCTTCGCCAATCTGGCTCTTCAGCACCTCACGGATGCGCGAAGTCAGCGAGTTGGTGTTTTTGAATTTGACCAGCAGCTGCGCCGGCGCGGCTTTTAAGAACTCTTCAAGCGTCTCTTCAGTTTGGCGGATCGGCAGGTCCAGATAGTCGGCTGCGAAGGTGATCTCGGTGCGCGGCATGTCAAACTGCATCACCGGCGCGAAGAACAGCGCATCGTATTCATCGGCATGTTCCGGGCGGGAATAGCCGAAATGCACGCGCTCCAGCGGCAGGCGGCGCTCAATCAGCCACGAAGCCAGGCCATGCCAAATCATCAGCATGCTTTCTGTAATGAAATGATCCGGGTCCATGCTTTTAGGAATCTGCGGCACCAGGCGCGCTTCGTGCTTGTCGCGCTCCAGCGTCACAGACCAGTCATCGCCGAACAGTTTATAGAACTGAGATGAAAGCTCCAGCGCATCGCCCAGTGTTTTCGCGTGAATAATCAGCTGGCACATAATGGCGAAAGTGCCCAGCCGGCGCGGCTGAGCGTCAAAGCCGACATGCTCGTCCTGCGTCACCATCCACAGCATTTTGATGAAGCGGGTGTACTGTTCCGGTGAAATCCGCGCCTTAGGCTGGCGCAGCAGCTCCGCCTCAATGCCAACGTGAGACAGCAGCGTTTCGACATCCATGCCAAGACGCTTTACGCCGGACAGGGCAGCGTTGACAAAATGGATACTGATCGTATCGCGACTCATGTTAATTCCTTCAGTCTCTTTAATGTTCACTAATGCCTGACCTAAATGACGCTAAAAAATGATTGTATGGCAATTTACAACAGCAATTTCACCATTTTTACATGGTAAATTGCCGAAACTATCAAGGTAAATGGCTGAACATGACATTGTTTTGGCTGTTTTATATTTTTAAGATGAATGAAAAAGCAGCATAAATAGAGCAGAAACTCCAATGACTTATCCGTTAAAAGGCTTGAAAGTTCTTGATTTTTCCACACTTCTTCCGGGGCCGTTCGCCACCATGTATTTGGCGGACATGGGGGCCGAAGTTGTGCATATTGAATCACCCGCGCGCCCGGATCTGATCCGCCTGATGCCGCCGTATTCAAACGGCCAGGCGGCGTCGCATAATTACTTGAACCGAAACAAGCAGTCTGTGGCGCTGGATTTAAAAAATCCTGACAGCATCGCGCTGATTCTATCCAAAATTTCCAGCTATGACATTGTTATTGAACAGTTCAGGCCGGGGGTGATGCAGCGCCTGGGCCTGGATTACCCGCGCCTTGCGGCAATTAATCCGAGGCTGATTTACTGTTCAGTGAGCGGCTACGGGCAGACCGGCAGCCATAAAAGCCGCGCCGGCCATGACATCAATTATCTGGCGCTGTCGGGCATTGCCGGCCACAGCGGCCGCCGGCACAGCGGGCCGCCGCTGATGGGCATTCAAATTGCCGATGTGGCCGGCGGGTCGCTGCATGCGCTGATCGGCATTTTAAGCGCGGTGATTGAGCGCAGTCAAAGCGGCCTGGGGCAGCATATTGATATTTCCATGACCGACTGCGCCGCTGCGCTGAACAGCATGGCCGCCGCCGCTGAACTTGCCGGAAAGGAGCAGCAGCATCCTGAACAGTCGTATTTAAACGGCGGCGCCCTGTATGACTATTATCAGACGCGCGACGGGCGCTATTTATCGGTGGGCAGCCTGGAGCCGCAATTCATGGCGGGGCTGGCGCAGCTGCTGGATTTGCCGGAGGTGCTGGAAAAAGGCGCTTCATTGGACGCGGCGGACCGGAAAGCGGTGAAGCAGGCCATACGGGAGAAAATCGCCGGCAAGGATTTTGCCGAGTGGAATGCCATTTTTCAGGCGCAGGATGTCTGTGTAGAGCCGGTGCTGACCCTGCATGAAGCGCTGCATTCAGAGCTGGCGGCGCAAAGGGGCTGGGTTGCAGATGTGCCTTTAAGCGCTGGAAGCGCGGAAACAGAGCCACAGCCGGCATGCCCGATCAAGTTTTCACGGTCAAAAATAAGATATGAATTTATTGGGAAAAAAATGGGTTTTGACCACTTGTAAATATCACAGTGTGATAATTTAACTATCTTTTACACAATAAAATAACAAAAAAACATAGGGCTACATACAGCAAGGGGTTAACATAGCCATATAGTTACAATTTGTAAGCAAGGCCGCCAATTATGAATAAATCTAGAAGCAGTTTATATTTTGGTGTCAGCATCTTAACGCTAAGCTGCTGCTTTCAAAATGTTTATGCTGCAAATGCTTTTGATGCGCGCAACCCCTGGATGCTGGGTGACTGGAATGGCCAGCGCACGGCGCTGCAGCAGCAGGGCTATGATTTCAGCCTGGGCTACACCGGTGAAATGGCCACTTTGCTGGATGCAAAGCATGCATCCAGCCACGGCACGGAATATGCGGATCAGTTTACGTTCGGCGCGCATCTGGATTTGGAAAAAATCTTAGGATGGCGGGACACCGAAGCGCAGCTCACCGTCACGCAGCGCAACGGGCGCTCGCTGTCGCAGACTTCCGATGCCTTAAGCGGGCATTTGAGTTCTGCGCAGGAAGTCTGGGGGCGCGGCCAAACCTGGCGCCTAACTGATTTCTGGATCAAGAAGAAATTCCTTGATCAGAAACTGGACATCAAGGCCGGCCGCTTTGGCGAAGGCGAAGACTTCAACAGCTTTGACTGCGATTTTCAGAACTTGGCGCTGTGCGGCTCGCAAGTCGGCAACTGGGTCGGCGACCAGTGGTACAACTGGCCGGTCAGCCAATGGGCGGCGCGGGTTAAATACAGCGTCACGCCTGAAGTCTATGTGCAGGCGGGCGCCTATGAATACAACCCGGAAAACCTTGAGCGCAGCAAAGGCTTTAACCTCAGCACAGACGGCTCGCATGGCGCCGTTATTCCGGCAGAAGCGGTTTGGACGCCGAAGCTGGGCGCTGCAAAGCTTCCGGGTGAATACCGCGCAGGCTACTACTACAGCACAGCGGATGCGCAGCAAATCCGCCATCCGCAGCGCAGCGCGCATAAGCAGGGCGGCTGGCTGGTGCTGAAGCAGCAGCTGACCGCGCATAAGGGCGACGCCTCGCGCGGCCTGACGGCTTTCATTAATGCCACGGTGCATGACGCTGACACGAATGCGGTCAGCGACATGCAGAATGCCGGCGTGGTTTACACCGGCCTGATGGACGCGCGCCCGCAAGACCAGATAGCCGCAGGCTTTGCCCGCATCAATATGAATGATGAGCTGAATGACGGCCGCAGCCGGGAATACGATGCGGAAGTGTATTACGGCATTCATGCGGCGGACTGGCTGAGCATCCGGCCGAATGTCCAGTATATCCGCCATGTCGGCGCGTATAAAAATGGCGAGAATGCATGGGTCGGCGGAATTAAATTCCAGACCGCATTCTAGTTTCTAGATCGATAAGTATTTGCCGGCAGCCCTGTTTTTTTAGCTGTCAATTTTTAATTCATCAAAGCTTTGGTGCATCAAGGCTTTCCGCTGTTCAGTGCCGGGCAGATACTTAAAATCTAAAAACTGTTAAAAACAGGCGCCCATTCAGCTTCAGCGCTGTCTGGGCTTTCAACAGAATCTAAGAAATAGGTGGTCAATATGAGCACTCCATCTTCAGCTTCAGGATTAACCACCTTTACAGCCGCGATTGCTGTAATTTTCGGTTTGGTCCTGCTGCTAGGGGGAATATACCTTGCAGTCCTTGGCGGGTCTTGGTACTACGTCATTGCAGGTTTATTCTTCATCGCTGCCGCAGTGCTGCTGCAGAAATTAAAAAGCGCCGCTTTAGCGGTTTATGCTGTGCTGATTTTAGGCACAGTAGTCTGGGGGCTGTGGGAAGTCGGCTCTGACTTCTTCGCCTTGGCGCCCCGGCTGGATATTTTAGGCGTATTCGGCTTATGGCTGCTGATTCCTGCGGTAACCCGCGGCTTTGAGCATGCCAAAGGCGCAAAAATAGCCCTGTCCGGCTCACTGGCGATTACTGTTGCGGTGATGGTTTATGCGGTATTCAATGACCCGCAGGAAATCCGCGGCGAGCTGACTGCACAGCAGCCGGCAGCGTCACAGCCGGTTCCCGGCATCGCCGATGCAGACTGGCCGGCATACGGCCGCACGCAATCCGGCCTGCGCTATTCACCGCTGAATCAGATTAATTCAGACAACGTGAAAGACCTGCAGGTGGCATGGACTTACAACACCGGCGACTTCAAGACCGAAAATGATTCAGGCGAGACCACCAATCAGGTGACCCCAATTAAAGTGGGGGACAGCATGTACATCTGCACCACCCACCAGAAGCTGGTTGCGCTGGATCCTGCCAGCGGCAAGGCGAAATGGACTTTTGACCCGAAACTGAAATCGGACAGGACTTTCCAGCATTTAACCTGCCGCGGCGTTTCATACTATGACGCAGCCAATACGGCCGGTTTTGAAGCCAGCCTGGCAGCCAAGAAAACTGTTTCCGCGCAGTGCCCGAAAAAAGTCATTCTTCCTGTGAATGACGGCCGCCTTGTGGCGATCAATGCCGACAATGGCCAGCGCTGCACCGACTTCGGCAAAAACGGCGAAGTTGACCTGCAGAAAGATATGCCGTTCCCGTATCCGGGCGGCTATATTCCGACCTCGCCGCCGGTAGTGACCGGCACGACCATTATCATTGCGGGCGCAACCACCGACAACTATTCAACTGAAGAGCCGTCCGGCGTGATCCGCGGCTATGATGTGAATACCGGCGCGCTCCTGTGGGTATTTGATACCGGCGCCGCCGATCCGAATGCGATTCCTGCGCCGGGCCAGAAGTATGTGCAGAATTCGCCAAACGCATGGGCGCCGCTGGCTTATGACGCGCAGCTGGATATTGTCTATGTGCCGACAGGCGTGGGCACGCCGGATATCTGGGGCGGCAACCGCACCGAACTGCATGAGCGCTACGCCAACTCCATGCTGGCGCTGAATGCCACTACCGGCAAGCTGGTGTGGAACTTCCAGACCACCCATCATGATTTGTGGGATATGGATGTGCCGTCGCAGCCGACGCTTACCGACATTAAAGACAAATCCGGCAAGACGGTTCCAGCCATCTATGTCTTGACCAAAACCGGCAACGCCTTTGTTCTAGACCGCCGCACCGGTGAAGCGATTGTGCCGATTACCGAGCGCCCTGTGCCGCAGACCGTGAAGCGCGGCCCGCAGACCAAAGGCGAGCGCTATTCTCCAACCCAGCCGTTCTCGGACTTTGATCTGGCGCCGCAGGAAAAACTGACGGACAAGCAGATGTGGGGCGCCACCATGTTTGACCAGCTGATGTGCCGCGTGTCTTTCCATAAGCTGAATTACGACGGCATTTATACTCCGCCGTCTGAAAACGGCACCTTGGTGTTCCCGGGAAATTTAGGCGTATTTGAATGGGGCGGCATGTCGGTCAATCCGGAACGCCAGATTGCCGTCATGAACCCGATTGGCCTGCCGTTTGTGTCCAAGCTGATTCCTGAAGATCCGAACCGTCCGAAAACGGCCAGAGGCGCAGGCACTGAAGCGGGCGTTCAGCCGATGTACGGCGTGCCGTACGGTGTTGAAATCAGCGCGTTTCTGTCGCCGTTCGGCTTGCCGTGCAAGCAGCCGGCCTGGGGCTATGTGGCCGGCGTGGATTTGAATACCCATAAAGTGGCCTGGAAGCGCCGCATCGGCACCATCCGCGACAGCATGCCGGGCATTCCATTGCCTCCGTTTAAAATGGGCGTGCCGATGCTGGGCGGTTCAATTTCAACTGCGGGCAACGTCATGTTTGTTGGCGGCACGCAGGATAACTACATCCGCGCCATCAACGTCAGCAACGGCGATGAGCTGTGGAAAGGCCGCTTGCCGGCGGGCGGGCAGGCGACGCCGATGACGTATGAAGCCAACGGCAAGCAGTATGTGGTGATTATGGCCGGCGGCCACGGCTCATTCGGCACCAAAATGGGCGATGCGCTGGTGGCCTATGCGCTGCCGGATCAGAAATAGCCGCTTGAGTTGATCTAAAGCAAAAAGCCTGATTCGTCAGGCTTTTTTCTTATGAAAATAAATGCTGAAGAATAAACAAAATAAGCAATGCAGCTGAAAATGAATGAAAACCGGCGCAAAGGCTTTCTCCCTGCGGAAATCCGGCATCCTTATCAATAAAACCGCTATGAAATATGTAAAAAACGCATTTTCTTGATAGAAAAAATCCCGCTATGCTGTGCATCGTTATAATAGAAATTACTAGCTGTACGCCATGTATTTATATACTGATTTTGACCAGCAACTGGTCAATGAACGTGTTGCACAGTTCCGTGACCAGACGGAACGTTATTTAGCCGGAAAATTGACTGAAGACGAATACCGTCCTCTGCGCCTGCAAAATGGCCTGTATGTTCAGCGCTATGCGCCAATGCTGCGGATTGCCGTGCCTTACGGCCTGATGAACTCGAAGCAGCTGCGCAAAGTTGCGGAACTGGCCAAGGACTATGACCGCGGCTATGCGCATGTTTCTACCCGTCAGAATATTCAGTTCAACTGGCCTGCGCTGGAAAATGTGCCGGACATGCTGCAGGAGCTTGCTTCTGTGCAGATGCATGCCATCCAAACCTCAGGCAACTGCATCCGCAACACCACCACTGACCAGTATGCAGGCGTGGTTGCCGGTGAAATTGCAGACCCGCGCCCAACCTGCGAACTGATCCGCCAGTGGTCGACGTTTCACCCGGAATTCGCGTTCCTGCCGCGCAAGTTCAAAATTGCCGTGTCCGCCTTAGCGGAAATTGACCGCGCAGCCACTTCATTCCACGATATCGGCGTGTATATTGTGCGCAATGAAGCCGGCGAAATGGGCTACAAAATTAAAGTCGGCGGCGGCTTGGGCCGTACCCCGGTTATCGGCAGCTTTATCCGCGACTTCCTGCCGCGTGAAGACCTGATTGCCTACCTTGAGGCGGTGCTGCGCGTGTACAACCTGCACGGCCGCCGCGACAACAAATATAAAGCGCGGATTAAAATCCTGGTTAAAGCTTTAACTCCAGCAGTCTTTGCGGAAAAAGTTGAAGCTGAATTTGCGCACACCGTCAAGACGCTGAAAGTGGACGCGGGCACCCTGAAAAAAATGGATGAGAACTTCACGCCATTTGCCTATCAGGATTATGCGGATGAAGACTTTGCTGAGCAGTTCGCCGCTGAGCCGAAATTCAAGCAGTGGTTCAACATCAACACCAATGCGCACAAAGTGAAAGGTTACCGCATCGTGACCATTTCATTGAAGCGCACCGGCGTTGCGCCGGGCGACATGGCGGTTGAAGAAATGAACCTGATTGCCGATCTGGCGGACAAGTACACCTTCGGCGAATTGCGCACCACGCATGAACAGAACATTTCCCTGGTCGATGTGCCGCAGAAAGACCTGTTTGAACTGTGGAAAATCCTTGATCAGCACAATTTGGCGCGCGCGCATATCGGCTTTATTACCGACATTATCTGCTGCCCGGGCGGCGACTTCTGCTCACTGGCCAATGCCAAATCCATTCCGATTTCTGAAGCGATTTCCCGCCGTTTTGATGATCTGGATACGGTGTACAACTTGGGCCATCTTGACCTGAATATTTCAGGCTGCATGAATGCCTGCGGCCACCACCATGTCGGCAACATCGGCATTCTGGGCGTAGACAAGAAAGGCGCGGAATTCTATCAGATTACTTTAGGCGGCAACGCCGGCCATGACGCTTCAATCGGCGACATCCTCGGGCCGTCATTCGCAGCTGAAGTGGTGCCGGATATTGTCGAAGAGATCCTGAATACCTATTTAGACCTGCGCCAGGACGGCGAAGCGTTTATTGAAACTTACCGCCGTGTCGGCATTCAGCCATTCAAGGAGCGCGCATATGCTTAATACCGCACTTCAAGTGCTCTCTAAAGACGGCACTGTTGCAGACAATACCTATCAGCTGATCGGCGAAGACGGCGCGCTGCCGCAGGGCGATGTGGTGCTGACGGTTGAACAGCTGGATCAGCTGGCAAATATCAGCGGCCGGAAAGCGCTGTACATTACGGTAGATGCATCGCCGGAAGTCAATGAATTTCCGCTGGATCAGCTGGATGCGATTTTCATTGAATTCGCCGGCTTCAATGATGGCCGCGGCTATTCATTTGCAGCGCTTTTACGCCGTCAGGGCTATCAGGGCGAACTGCGCGCAACAGGCGATGTGTTTAAAGATGTGCTGAACTACATGAAGCGTTCCGGTTTTGACTCTTTTGTCGTGAAAGAAGGCAAAGACATTCAGGAAGCGGCTGCCGGTTTGGGCGATTTTACCCACCCTTACCAGGCATCGACTGCGGTGCCGCAAGCGCACTATCAGACGGGCGCTTGACGTTTAAAGCTAGATAAAAAAGCTGGATTTATTCCAGCTTTTTTATTGGATGAAGCAAATAAAAATATGCTATTAGTGTTCTAAAAGAGAATAGATACCGTTTTATCATGTGGAAATTTTTAGAAAAGCTGCTATCCCCTAAAAAATCTTATCCAGCAGCTGAGGCGGCATGCGAAACAGCAAGAATAGAAAATAATGCTGAAGCGGCTGTATTGGAATCACAGCCTGATGATTTGCATGATGGCTGCAATTACCAATATTACTGCATTGATCCAAGCTTATCCGAATTTGAAAAGTCATTATTGAGGCTAAGAAGCTACGATGGCCATATCCGCCAAGCCGTATTGGAAGATATGAAGGAGTGCTTTGATCCTGAATTATTTCCTCATTTGCTGTGGCGTTTAAATGACTATGTCGGAATTAATCAAAAATTAGCCGCCGACCATGTACAGCGCTGGGCAGTTCGCCAAGAGTTTTCAGCTGTGTGCGCGCAGTATTTTTTAGAAATTGCGGCATTGAAAAACCGCATACGTATAAATCAGGATGTTTTTCATTTGCTTTTAGCGGGCGTTGGGGAAAATAAAGAATATCTGAGAGAAAGTTTGACGCAAAAGCAAGGCCGCCTTCCCCGGGTGATTCTAGCTTTTATTTTGGAATATCAATGGCTGGCAGAGGATGAATTAATGTCCCTATGCGAGCATGCAAATGATCAGCTGGTTCGCAAGCATTGGCTGGATAAAATAATACAGACGGGGCCTGAGCAGCAGCTGTCTTTGCTTAGAAATGCGCAGCAAAAAGATGTGCAGTACACCTTGTTTAATGCCTTATGGCATAAAAATGTTTTAACTGTAAATGATCTCATACAATTTTGGCATAGCCCTTATTTGGCTGTAATGGATTATGCGGATTTTGCATTGAGGCAAAAGAATTTTGATTTTGATCAATATTTTCAGGAACATCCAATTCAGGATTTATCTCAAAAGTCTTTGCGTCTTCGGGCATATCAATGGATGATCAGGCGCGGTTCACAGGCTGAATTTTTTAGCATCATTCAAGCTTTAGACAATCAAGTGATCGCCAATGCAGTAATGAAATCAGCCTTGAAAAGAAAATCTGTAAATTTTGAGCAGGTTATTTCTTATTATCATCGGACTGAGCAAAAGCTGACATTCCATTTTTTTTCAAAAATACGGCAAATTTCAGGCCAGCAATTGAGCCTGTATGAAATTGAAAGCCTCATTGCCTTAATGGATGAGCCTATTCCTCTGCTGCAGAGATTAGAGCTGGCTGCCGGATATAATGCATGGGAACAGCTGTATTGGTATGCGCTGCATTGGAATTTTATCCGGAATGAAAATGAGCAAATGATTTATGATGCCTTTGTGCAAAGGCAATTATGGCATTTAAATTATGCAATTTATCCGCCGCATTGGCAGCAGCGCCAAAAACAGAAGCTAGAGCATGTCTTGCCCAAACTGATCTATAGATTTCCTGAGGTCTTCTCTGGACAGAATGTCCAGAAAATTTTAAATCAAACTTTGAATGATGTGAGTTAATCAGCACAAGGCTCATGAAGATGGATTCATGAACCTTGTATTTTAAGCCTGCTATGGCTGTTCAAGCTGGCAATTCACCATCCACTTAATGCCGAACTGATCGGTGAACGCGCCGTACAGCGCGCCCCAGAAAGTTTTTTCCAGCGGCATTTCAATTTGCCCATTCACAGACAAAGCGTCAAATAAGCGCCGCGCTTCATCCTGCTCATGCTTTTCCAGATTGATGGAAATGTAATGGTTGGTGCTGATGTGTGCTGAATTAGCAGGAGACTTTCACTTGGGAGATTCTAGGCAGCTAACCGATAAAAGTCTTCTGCCATTTGATTTGGTGTCTTAAAATCCAAGCCTTTTTGAATTCTTCGCTGATTATAAAATAACTCTATATATTTTGTAATATCCGCTTTGGCTTCTTCCCTTGTTTTGTAGTTGCGATGATGGACTAGTTCATTTTTGAGTATGCCCCAGAAACTCTCTATCGGTGCATTATCAAAGCAGTCGCCTTTTTTGCTCATTGAACCCTGAAAATCAAATTTCTCAAGTAAGTTTCGATATTCATTACTGCAATATTGGCTGCCTCTATCTGAATGTACAATGAGATCTTTAGCAGGTTTCTGATTGCGAATAGCCATATTCAATGCATCACAAACAAGCTTGGCTGTCATGCGCTCATTTAAGCTATAGCCAACAACCTGTTTCGTGTAAAGATCTTTGACAGCTGCCAAGTACAACCAGCCCTCAGCCGTCCAAATGTAGGTAATGTCACTCGACCACGCAAGATTAGGCTTCGTCATTGAAAACTGTTGCTTGAGTAAATTGTCATAAATAGAACGGTTGTGATCACTGTTCGTGGTTCTTTTGAAACGCTTATGGCGCTTACAATACAACTGATTTGATTTTTTTATTTGGCGCACAGCATACGTACTTATTTTGATACCTTGCGCTTGTAAATGCTTGGTTAATCGAACATAGCCATAGCTTTGTTTGGTTTCTTCATGGGCTATTTTGACCAAAATTGTCTGCTGATTTCGCTGAATTGATCTTTTACTCATGCCTCGCTTTAGCCAATCATAAAAGCGAGAAACGGATACACGAAGTAATCGAGCCATTAAAATAATCGGAAATAAGTGGCTTTGCGATTTCATATAGGCGTACCTCACTGACTTTCTTTGGCAAAGTACGCTGCTGCCTTTTTTAAAAATTCACGTTCCATTTCAGCTGTTTTGAGCTGTTGTTTAAGCTTCTTATTTTCTTCGAGTAAGGCGTTTAGATCGGGCGAATACTGTTTTGTGCCTGCTAAAGTTCCAGCCTTTGCTTTGTTATTCCAGTTCGAAAGGGTTTGCATTGAAATGCCAAGTTGTCTAGCGGATTCCGATACATTACCTTGGTTCTCTTCAATGGCTTTTATGGCTTCAGCTTTAAATTCTGCGGTGTAAGTCTTCTGTTTCTTGCTCATGGTAAACTCCTAATGAGTATGTATAGTTTACCAAGTTAAACCCTCCTGTTTTTTAAGCACACATCAGTGCCTTGGGTAAACACAGAGTTGGGCGCGCAGAATTGCGCATTGGTATCTGAAGCCATTAAAACCGTATGCTCATTGATGGGCAGCGAGACATGCAGAATCAGGTTTTTGTCCGCTTCGGAAAGGCTCACGCCATTTTCAGCCGGCATTTCGCCATAGCGCGTCAGGAAAGCAAACTCGCCGCCGAATACCGACTTGTAAAAGTTAAAGGCTGCTTCGGCTGTGCCTTGGAAATTGAGATAGTGATTCAGCTGCATGATGGCTGTCCATTGTTGTTGTTTTGAGCATTCTAATGTAGCAAGCCTGAATTTAAATGCGAATGAAAAAGTGTAAAAAATCCCCCAAAGCTGAGGGATTGATTTTTTAATTCTTGCTTAATCATGAGATAGGGGAGATTGTTGTTTATTTCCCCCGCTGGACTTATTTTTGCGCAGGCAGGGCCTGCTTACAGCAGCTCAAGCGCCACAGCAGTCGCTTCACCGCCGCCGATACACAGCGCTGCAATGCCTTTTTTCCCGCCCGTGCGCTTAAGCGCATGAATCAGGGTAAGGATAATGCGCGAGCCGGTAGAGCCGACCGGATGGCCCAGGGCGCACGCGCCGCCATTGATATTGACTTTTTCAGCATCCAGCTTGAACTCATCCATCGGGCACATGGTGACCATGGCAAAGGCTTCATTGATTTCCCAAAGGTCAACTTCTTGCGCTGTCCAGCCTGTTTTATCCAAAACTTTTTGAATCGCGCCAACAGGAGCAATGGTGAATTCAGAAGGATGCTGGGAATTTGATGCATAAGCCAAAATTTTTGCTAAAGGCGCTAAGCCTTTGGCGGCGGCGTTGTCAGCAGAAGTTAAGACTAAAGCTGATGCGCCGTCAGAAATAGAGCTGGCATTGGCGGCGGTAATGGTGCCGTCTTTGGCAAAAGCGGGGCGCAGTGCCGGAATTTTGTCAATATTGGCGTTAAACGGCTGTTCATCCTTATCGACAACCACATCGCCTTTGCGCGAGGAAACTGTGACCGGCACAATTTCATCTGCAAAATAGCCTTCTGTAACAGCCGTTTGCGCGCGCTTTAATGAGCGGATCGCAAAGTCGTCCATTTGCCCGCGGGTATAGCCTTTCGTATTTGCCATATCCTGCGCAAAAGACCCCATCAGGCGGCCTGTTTCAGCATCTTCCAAGCCGTCAAGGAACATATGATCTTTGACTTCGCCGTGGCCCATGCGGTAGCCTGCGCGCGCTTTGGTCAGCACATAAGGCGCATTGCTCATGGACTCCATGCCGCCGGCAACCGCAATATTTGCAGAGCCGGCTTTAATCATGTCGGCTGCCTGCATTACCGCCTTCATGCCGGAACCGCACAGCTTGTTGATAGTCACCGCGCCTGCAGCATCCGGCAAGCCCGCCTGGCGCATCGCTTGGCGCGCCGGGCCTTGCTTGAGGCCGGCCGGCAGCACGCAGCCCATAATGACTTCCTCGACATCGCTGGGCTGCAGGCCGGCGCGGGCAACGGCTGCTTTAATGACTGCAGCGCCCAGTTCCGGCGCAGTGACACCCGACAGGCTGCCCTGAAAGCCGCCCATTGCCGTGCGTGCGCCATTTACAATTACGATGTCTGTCATTGTTATTTCTCCGAATAGGTTTTAATCAAATATTCCCAGCTCAAGCAGTATATTGAAAAATCAAGCGGAATAAAGCGCTATTGCCGGGCCAAACTAGACGCATGAGTTTTTAACAGGAACTTGGATTTTCTATGCGTATATGGCCCATTTTGCTCATGATGATTTTCTGATTGGGCACATCTGTGAATGAGCAGTAATAGAAGCTGCCGTTGGAGCCGATAGGCAGTCCGGACAGCGCCTGAAAAGTCAGGCTGGGAAGGCTCAGCCCGCCTTTCCAGTCCAAGGTGCCGTACTCTAGGCCCAGTGCTTCAGTTTGCAGGATGCTTTCGCCTGCATCCACCTGCCGGTTTTTATTGGCATCTGTAAAGACAATAAAGCCGCTGCTCCATTTAGCCGGCTCACACTGCGTGAGCCCTGCGCTGGGGCAAATGACAACATTGGCGTGATGCAGCGCAGCTGAGTTTTTTGCTGATCTGTTCGCCAGAATGAGTTTGGAGATGGTTGCCTTAACTTCCTGCTCTGCCATATAGTGCTGAAAAGCCGGCAGGGCAATCGCCGCAATGATTGCTAAAACAGCAGCGGTGACAATAAGCTCGACAAGAGTAAAGCCATTTTTAATGATAGAAAACATTATATTATACCAAGTGTTATATGTTGTTTTTGTAAAGAGCGTGCTATTAGTAAGCTGTTTTTTTGATGCTTTCTTATACTGGGCAGCTAATTTTATTACTCAAATTTTTATAAAACTGCTAAGATAGCGGCAAAGTGACAATAGGCGATTCGCAAGAATTAATTGAGTAAAAATTTACCGAATTACAACGGAAATTGTAAGTAATTTTGTCAATAATTTACTTGATTAAATTAATCAAGCACTTGGAAAAAGAAAAAAGTGTTTGTATGATTCAGCGTGAATAGCTTAAAAATAACACTGGGGTATTAGAAAGCCTATCTCAGGATAGCCAAATTTAAGGCTTGAGCTTGAACAACAATTTTTATCTCTGGAGGATAAATCCATGAAAATGAGTCGTATTGCTTTAGCAATGCTCGTAGCTGCTCCTTTAGCTGCTGCAAACGCAGGCGTAACTGTTACTCCATTAATGCTTGGTTACACTTTCCAAGACACGCAGCACAACAACAGCCGCGGTAATTTGACTAATGGCGGTCAAGAGCTGCAAGACGATTTATTCGTTGGCGCTGCGCTGGGTGTTGAATTAACTCCATGGTTAGGCTTTGAAGCTGAATACAACCAGGTGAAAGGCGATGTTGAAGGTACAGCTGTTGCAGCTGGTTCTGAATACAAGCAGTCTCAAATCAACGGTAACTTCTACGTGACTTCTGATTTGATCACTAAAAACTACGACAGCAAAATCAAGCCGTACGTATTATTAGGTGCTGGCCACTACAAATACGAACTTGATTCAGCTGCTGGCCGTAACGTTCCTGGCGCTCCTGCTCGCGGTCTTGAAGAAGAAGGCACTTTGGGTAACGCAGGTCTGGGTGCTTTCTGGCGCTTGAACGATGCTTTGTCTCTGCGTACTGAAGCTCGCGCGACTTACAACATCGATGAAGATTTCTGGAACTACACAGCTTTAGCTGGCCTGAACGTTGTTCTTGGTGGCCACTTGAAGCCTGCTGCGCCTGTAGTTGAAGTTGCTCCTGTAGCTCCGACTCCAGTTGCTCCTGCACCGCAAGAGCTGACTGAAGATCTGAACATGGAACTTCGCGTGTTCTTTGATACAAACAAATCAAACATCAAAGATCAGTACAAGCCTGAAATTGCTAAAGTTGCTGAAAAACTGGTTGAATATCCAAACGCAACTGCCCGCATCGAAGGCCACACAGACAACACTGGTCCGCGCGCATTGAACGAACGCCTGTCATTGGCTCGTGCTAACTCTGTTAAATCTTCACTTGTAAATGAATACAATGTAGATCCAGCGCGTTTGTCTACTCAAGGTTTTGCTTGGGATCAGCCGATTGCTGACAACAACACTAAAGAAGGCCGCGCTATGAACCGCCGCGTATTCGCGACGATTTCTGGCAGCCGTACAGTGATTGTAGAAGGTCAGCAAGCTCAATAATTCATTATTGAACTGATCTGAAAAAGCAGCCGAAAGGCTGCTTTTTTTATTGTAAAATTCCCGGGTAAATTGAAAATTAACTGCATTGAACTGTGAGATCCGCCTTGAGCCTGCAAATTCCTGAACCTCTGCTCAGCTTAGAATCCAACTGCGGCATTTTCGCAGTGTGGATGATATTTCAGCATTATGGCGTCAATATGGATATTGACAGGCTTGCGCAGGCCTGCAGGCATGACAGTGAAGACGGCGCTTTCGGCATCGGCTTGGCTGTGGCATTGGAAAAATTCGGTTTTTCCGTCACGTTTCACACAGATGATGATCCGCATATGCACGAAAAGGAGCTGCCATGCTATGCGGAAGCCCAAAAGCTGAATATTCCTGTGCTGCCGGCGTTGAGCTATCAGGGCCTGCGTGATGCAGTTGATATCGGGTGTTTTGTGATTGTGTTTTACGATACCTTGCAGGGCGTAGGCAATCATTCGCTGATTTATGCTATCGATGAACGGGAAATCTGCTTTTTTGACAGTTTTGATCCGATGCCGGCAAAGGTATTTGAGTGGCAGCGGCGGGCGGAGGGGATTTGCCGCCAGGCGCTGGTGGTTGACGGCAGTTCATTTGCTTTGCGCTGCAGTTAAGCTTAAGCGCAAAAGCATGCAGCCCTTGCGGCTGATCAGCTTGACAGCAATAAAAAAACAGCCCGGAGGCTGTTTTTTTATTGGCTTAAGAAAATCAATCGTCGCGTTCTATGCGCATCGGCTGTACATCCATTTCACTGTATGGAATCAGCTTGGTTTTATGCTTCCATTTATAGCCCAGCCAAATTGCAAGGAACAGCGGAATGCTGATGTAGGTTGAAGCCAGCCCCAGCCAGTCAATTTTGCCGCCGATCAGCGCTTCATAGTTTTGGCCCAGAATAATGATTGAGCACAGGATGAAGGCGAACCACGGCGCGAAAGGGAAGAACTTGGCTTTGTAGGCCAAATCTTCCAGCTTGTAGCCCTGCGCCAGATAGCCCTTACGGAAGCGGTAATGCGAGATCGCAATGCCGAGCCAGACAATAAAGCCGCACATGCCGGACATGTTCAGCAGCCAGTTGAAGACTTCCTGCTCGCCGATAAATGTGGTCAGGAAGCACAGCGCGGCAATTGCCGTGGTGGCGTAAAGCGCATTCATTGGAACGCCGCGCGGGTCAAGGCGGGCAAACAGCTTCGGCGCGCGGCCTTGGCGCGCCATGTCAAACAGCATGCGTGTAGATGAATACATGCCTGAGTTGCCTGCAGACAGGATGGCGGTCAGAATTACCGCATTCATCAGGCTGGCGGCAAAGGCAAAGCCGGCTTTTTCATACAGCAGGGTAAATGGCGAAAGCGCGATGTCTGAGCTGGAAGCCGCCTGCAGCAGGCGCGGATCATCATAAGCCACCAAGGTGCCGATAATGAAAATGCACACCACATAAAACAGCAGGATGCGCCAGAAAATCTGCTTGATGGCGACAGGAATGGTTTTCTGCGGATCTTTCGATTCGCCGGCTGCCACGCCGACCATTTCTGTGCCCTGGAATGAGAATCCGGCAATCATCGCCACGCCGATCATGGCCTGCAGGCCGCCGACGAAAGGCGCATCGCCTTTGGTCCAGTTGCTGAATGTCGCCATGCCCGGCGTCAGCATGATTTTGACAATCATCGCCATGCCGATAATGATGAATGCGATGATGGCCAGCACTTTGACCAGGGAAAACAGGAATTCGCTTTCGCCGAAGCCTTTGACGGTGAGGCAGTTGATCCCGAAAATAACCGCGAGGAAGATCGCGCTCCAGTAAAATCCGGGCACATCCGGAAACCAGAATTTCATAATGAACTGCACTGCAACCAGTTCAAAGGCGACGGTAATGGCCCAGTTGTACCAGTAGTTCCAGCCCAAAGCGAAGCCGAAACCGCCTTCGACATATTTATTGCCGTAGGTGAAGAATGCCCCTGAAGTCGGGTTGTGCGTTGCAAGCTCGCCCAAGCTGGTCATCAGGAAGTAAATCATGACGCCAATCAGGGCATAGGCCAGCAAAGCGCCGCCCGGGCCGGCATTGGCGATCGTGGCGCCGGAAGCGAGGAATAGGCCTGTTCCAATTGAACCGCCGATTGCGATCATATTCAGATGGCGGGCGCCCAGCTTCCGCTTGAGGTGCGCCGGTTGAGTCGTTTCGCTCATCGTTGTTCCTTAAGATTTTTTTGAGTGCTGGCAAACAGCACTTTAAAGCCTTGCTGATCGGCTTTAGTTATGCATTGGCCGAAGTTCTGCTCAATTAATAATGGGTAATTCAAAAAGCGGTTGGCGACAATCCATAATTCGCCGCCGGATTTCAGGTGGCGCCGCGCTGTTTTGCATAAATTTTCACTGGCATTGTAATCGGTATGGATGCCCTGATGGAATGGGGGGTTGCTGACGATTGCGTGCAGGAACAGCGGCGCATCTTCAATGCCGCTGACCGCCTTGATTTCAAGCTGTTCGGGCGCAAGATCATTTTTGCTGAAGGTCAGGCGGGTGGACGCCAAAGCGAAAGCGTCGACATCCAGCGCAAAGATGCGGTTTTTAGGGTTCAGCTTGGCTAAATAGGCGCTGATCACGCCTGCGCCGCAACCGAAATCGGCAATTTTTCCGGAGCTGACCTGCTGCAGATAAGGCAGCAGTACCGCCGTGCCGATATCCAGCCGGTTTTGGCTGAATACGCCCGGCAGCGCGCAAATGCTTAAATCGCCTTTCGGCGTATTGACCGTATATTCCTGCACCCAGCTGTCCAGCGGCTTGAGGGTTTCGGTCATATTTGTGGTGAGCTGCCACATTTGGCAGTGGCGCGCGCTGTCCAGCTTGACGGCATCGCCATAAGGCAGCAGCTGTTTGGCTGCGCGCTCTACGCCGCCTTTTTTCTCGCCGACTAAGAAAATGGATGAGCCGGCTTTCAGCCTGCTGGCCAGATTGTGCAGGATGTAATTCAGCAGCTCTTTTGATTTAGGCACGAACACAATCGCCTGCTCAAAGTCCGCTTCAGGCAGAGTAATGCCGAAATGCACCTGGCTTTGGCGGTTCTGAAAGTGCAGGTATTCATTGTAATTCCAGGTCCAAAACTGCGCCTCAGCATGGGGTGGCAGCTGCGCCTGCAGTTCATCGCAGGGCGCATTGACAAGCAGGATGGGGCCAGTCAGGTAATCTTGCTGACGAAGAACCACTTCACTTCTCGGATCCATTGTTTGCTGCTCCTAAGTAAAAACGGCGCTCAGGCAATGCTGGGCACCGTGCAAACTGAAATGAAATTATTTCTTCGTTTCAGGAAGAATAATGTTGAGTAAAAGCGCAGCGATGCCGCCTGTGGCGACGCCTGAGCTGAAAATGTTGCGGATTAATTCCGGAAGATGCTCCAGAATCTGCGGCACTTGCGCAACGCCAAGGCCCAGCGCCAGCGAAATGGCGATAATCAGCAGGGCGCGGCGGTCCAGCTGCACGCCTGACAGAATATTGATGCCCGAAGCTGCGACTGCGCCAAACATCACCATGACTGCGCCGCCCAGCACCGCCTGCGGCACGGCCTGAATCACGCCGGCCACTGCAGGAAACAGGCCGAGGATCACCAGCAGGGCTGCAATCCAGATGCCGACATAGCGGCTGGCGACGCCGGTCAATTGAATCACGCCGTTATTCTGCGCGAATACCGAACTTGGGAAGGTATTGAAAATGCCGGCCAGAAAAGAGTTCGCGCCATTCACCAGTACGCCGCCTTTAATGCGCTGCATCCATTGCGGGCCGTCAACCGGCTGGTTGGATAGTTTAGAGGTCGCGGTAATATCGCCGATCGCTTCCAGGGACGTCACCAGATAGATGAATGCCATGGGAATAAATAAGCTCCAGGAGAAGCTTAGGCCGAAATGCATTGGGGTTGGAATCTGCACCAGCGGCGCATCTTTCAGGCCGGAAAAGTCCAGATGGCCCATAAAGCCGGCAACAATGTAGCCAATCACCAGGGCAATTAAAATGGCGGAGCTTTTGATCCAGGTGATGCGTACGCGGTTCAGCACAATAATAATCGCCAGAACCGTGCAGGACATAATCAGGTTGTCTGCATTGGCAAAGGTTTTATCGCCCATCGCCTGATAGCCGCCGCCCATGCTGATCAGGCCTTCCTTAATTAGGGTCAGGCCAATCAGCAGCACCACAATGCCTGTCACCAAAGGGGTAATCAGCTTTTTCACCCACGGCAGGATGCGGGAAACCCCCATTTCAATGAATGAGCCTGCAATCACCACGCCGAAAATAGAGGCCATGACCGCTTCGACCGGCGTGCCGGCAGCCACCATGGCGGAGCCGATGCCGATAATCGGGCCGATAAAGTTAAAGCTCGTGCCTTGAACAATCAGCAGGCCTGCGCCAAACGGCCCGGCTTTCTTGCACTGCAGAAATGTGGCAATGCCGGAAATCACCAAAGACATGGAAAGGATCATGTTGGTGTCCTGCTGGGAAACGCCTAAAGCCAGGCAGATCAGCAGGCCGGGCGTGACAATTGGCACAATAATGGCCAGCAGATGCTGAAATGCAGCTAAAAAAGCGATAAGCGGTTTGGGGCGGTCATCCAGTCCGTAGACTAAGTCGAGCTGGCCTTTAGAATCGGGAGATTGATTTAAATCAGACATGTGTCAAGGCAAATAGAGGCTAGGTGGCGCTATTCTAATCTGATTGCAGCGCTTTACAAAACCAAAAGCGCGCCGGTCATCAAAAAAAATCGGTATTGTCAATAAACTGTCACTACTAAATTCTATTATTTTTCTGTATAATTTGCCCTCAAACTTTAGGCGTATCGAATTTACATGTCAGATATTAAAACTCTCCGCAACATTGCCATCATTGCGCACGTTGACCACGGTAAAACCACTCTAGTAGACAAACTTTTACAGCAATCAGGTGCACTTGGCGAGCGTGCAGGCGAGATTGAGCGTGTCATGGATTCAGGCGCTATTGAAAGTGAACGTGGTATTACCATTCTTGCGAAAAACACTGCAATCAAATGGTTAGATGCACGCACCAATACTGAATACCGCATCAACATCGTGGACACCCCGGGACACGCCGACTTCGGCGGTGAAGTAGAGCGCGTAATGTCTATGGTTGACTGCGTACTGCTTCTGGTTGACTCTCAGGAAGGCCCGATGCCGCAAACCCGCTTCGTAACGCAAAAAGCGTTCGCGCGCGGCTTGAAGCCAATCGTGATCATCAACAAAGTCGACAAGCCAAGCGCGCGTCCAGACTGGGTAATTGATCAAGTATTCGATTTATTCGACAACCTTGGCGGTACTGACGAACAGTTAGACTTCCCAGTGGTATATGCATCCGGTCTGCGCGGTGTTGCTGGCCCTTCTCCAGAAGAACTGGCTGAAGACATGACTCCATTGTTCCAGACAATTGTAGACATCGTTGAGCCGCCGGCAGTTGACGTTGATGGCCCATTCCAAATGCAAGTGTCTTCACTTGACTATAACAGCTTCGTAGGCGTTATCGGTGTAGGCCGCATTCAGCGCGGTTCAGTGAAACTGAACACACCTGTTACTGTGGTCGACAAAGACGGCAAAACACGTAACGGCCGTATCCTGAAAATCATGGGTTACCACGGTTTAGAGCGTATCGATGTTGAATCGGCTCAGGCTGGCGATATCGTTTGTGTAACAGGTATTGATGAACTTCATATCTCTGACACAATCTGTGATCCTAAAAATGTTGAAGCGCTTCCGCCGCTTTCTGTAGACGAACCTACAGTGTCTATGACTTTCCAGGTAAACAACTCACCGTTTGCCGGTAAAGAAGGCAAATTCGTAACTTCACGCAACATCCGTGAACGCCTTGACCGCGAATTGATCCACAACGTAGCGCTTCGTGTTGAAGATACTGACAGTCCAGACCGCTTCAAAGTTTCTGGCCGCGGTGAGCTTCACCTTTCAGTTCTTATTGAAAACATGCGCCGTGAAGGCTTCGAGATGGGTGTTTCCCGTCCGCAAGTCATCCTGAAAGAAGTTGACGGTGAAAAGCAAGAACCT
This sequence comes from Acinetobacter sp. WCHAc010034, assembly GCF_001696615.3. Classification (NCBI taxonomy): domain Bacteria; kingdom Pseudomonadati; phylum Pseudomonadota; class Gammaproteobacteria; order Moraxellales; family Moraxellaceae; genus Acinetobacter; species Acinetobacter sp. WCHAc010034. The sequence continues at coordinate 2,611,689 of NZ_CP032279.1, forward strand.
TACGAAAACGTAACCTTTGACGTTGAAGAGCAGCATCAAGGCGCTGTAATGGAACAAATGGGTCACCGTAAAGGCGAGATGACCAATATGGAAGTTGACGGTAAAGGCCGTATCCGTATTGAAGCAACTGTTCCTTCACGCGGCTTGATCGGTTTCCGTTCTGAATTCCTGACCATGACTTCCGGTACAGGCATCATGACGTCAAGCTTCTCTCACTACGGTCCAATGAAGCAAGGTACTGTTGCGAAGCGTCAAAACGGCGTGCTGATTTCTATGGTTCAAGGCACTTGCCTGGGCTATGCATTGTTCACACTGCAAGACCGCGGCCGCCTGTTTGCTAAACCGCAGCTGGAAGTTTATGAAGGCATGATCGTAGGTATTAACTCACGTTCAGACGACATGACTGTTAACCCGACGAAAGCGAAACAGTTAACAAACGTGCGTGCATCGGGTACTGATGATGCATTGACACTTGTTCCTGCAATTGAATACACGCTTGAACAAGCGCTTGAATTCATTGAAGATGACGAACTGGTTGAAGTAACGCCTAAGTCAATCCGTATCCGTAAGCGCTGGTTGACTGAAAACGAGCGTAAGCGCAACCGTTCAGGTAAATAAGATTTAAAAACGCAGCTGCTCCTGAGCGGGCAGCTGCGCTTAAAATAAATGCCATCAAGCCATTGGTGGCATTTTTTTTGTTTAAAATTAGCAAATTCATATATTAAAGCAGGGTAAATCCAAGTAAATTACAAGGAATTAGCCATGCTTGCAGACAGAATTGTGTGATGCAGTTCATGAAAACTTAATAAAAAATCGTATCGGACATTAGCTGGAGATTAAGATGAGTATTGTTCAAGAATTTAAAGAATTTGCCATTAAAGGCAACATGATGGATTTAGCGATCGGCGTCATTATCGGCGGCGCTTTCGGTAAAATTATTGATTCACTGGTTAAAGACATTATTATGCCTCTAATCTCTGTGATTACCGGCGGCGGTGTTGATTTTACGCAGAAATTCTTTGTGCTCGGCAGCAACCCTGATAATTTGCAGTCTTTGGACGCGCTGCAGAAAGCCGGCGTGAATGTTTTAACCTACGGCAACTTTTTAACGATTTTCCTGAATTTCCTGATTTTGGCCTGGGTGGTTTTCTTGCTGGTGAAAGTCATGAATAAAATGCGCCGCAAACAGGAAGAAGCGGCTCCAGCGCCAGCGCCGACTCCGGAAGATATTGCGCTGCTCCGCGAAATCCGCGATGAGCTGAAAAAGCGCCCGCAAGCGTAATTTCGGTTTGATATAAAAAACGGCACTTTGATGTGCCGTTTTTTATTGCTCAATGGGATGGAGGAGAAATTAATCCATCCGGAATTTAATTTCCAGTAAATGCCAGCCGAACTGGCTTTTGATCGGGCCGTGCAGTTCGCGTTCTTTCAGCGTAAACACCGCCTTGTCAATCGGGCCGACCAGCTGGCCTTTTTTAATATCGCCGAGTTCACCGCCTTTCTTTCCCGATGGGCAGGTGGAATGCTGCTTGGCGATTTTGGCAAAGTCTGCGCCGTCTTTAATTTTCTTTTTCAGCTGTTCCGCCAGCTCTTTATCTTTCACCAGGATATGCCGGACAATTGCAGACTTCATGCTTTATTTCCTTTGATTGCTTTCTTGCCGGCCATTTTAACCTTTTTTAAAGGCTGGCACTCAGGGCAGAAAACGCTGGCGCGCTGCCCCAGCTTTAAATTTTCCAAAGTGGTTTCACAGTTGATGCACATTTCGCCGGCGCGGCCATAAGCCAACAGCGTTTGCTGGAAATAGCCGTTTTCGCCCATGGCATTGCTGTAATCGCGCAGGGTGGAGCCGCCAAGCTCAATGGCCTGCTTTAAAATGCGCTTGATTTCAGCGGTCATTTTCTGCACCTGCTCAAATGTCAGCGCAGAAGCGGGCTGCGCCGGGTGAATGCCCAAATTGAACAGGCTTTCAGTGGCGTAAATATTGCCGACGCCAACCACAATATGGTTATCCATCATCGCCACTTTAATTGCGGTATTTTTGCTTTTGAATCTATTGAACAGGTATTCGGCGTTAAATTCATCGCTGAGCGGTTCAGGCCCTAAAGGGTCAAGCAGCTTGGCTTGGGCAGCCTCATCCAGCCAGAGGATGCAGCCGAAACGGCGCGGGTCATGGTAGCGCAGCTGCATCTCTTCAAACTGAATGATCAGATGGTCATGCTTGCGCAGCTCCTCGTGGCCGCTGCAAAGCCTGAAGCTGCCGGACATGCCTAAATGCCAGAGCATGCTGTCCTGCTCAAACTGCGCCACAATATATTTGGAGCGGCGCGTCAGCTCAATCAGCTTTTGCCCGGCCAGCCTGTTTAAGTCTTCCGGAATTGGCCAGCGCAGGCTGTGCTGGCGGACCTCAACCTGCTGCACGGTTTGGCCCAGCAGGGGCAGTAAACTGGTTTTGGTGGTTTCAACTTCGGGTAATTCAGGCATGCTGCATCAGGTGATATGGGAGGATGCGGATAATATTGGGCTGAATGATGCGGATTGCAAGCTTAAAATCGCGCGGATGCTGCGCCGAATGCGTCATGAAAATCAGCTGCAGGCGCCGTCCGGCGGACTGCCGTATATTATTGAATCAGGCCCGGCAAACAATATTGATGATGGCTTGCGAATTGGTTTAAGCTTTACTTTAATGCAGTTTTTAAATGAAGAGCAGGTGCGCCAATGCAAAGTAAAGCATCCAATTTCCCCATGCAAATGGCTTTACTCGGGCTGACAGCAAGCATTTGCCAATGCCTTTATGCAGAAGCGGGTTCTGCGGAGCCTGCTGTGCTTCCGGTGATAAAAATAGAAGCAGCCCGCACAGACAGCGCATGGCTGAACACCCCGGCGTCGGTATTCCGCACAGCGCAGCCGGAAAACCGCAATGATCTGGGGGTGAATTTAACCGAAACCCTGAAAGGCGTGCCGGGCCTGCAGCTGAATAACCGCGAAAACTATGCGCAGGACCTGCAGCTGTCAATGCGCGGCTTTGGCGCGCGCTCTACTTTCGGCGTCCGCGGCATCCGCCTGTATGTTGACGGCATTCCCGCCACCATGCCAGACGGGCAGGGCCAAACCTCAAATATTGACTTAAGCAGCCTGAGCCATATTGAAGTTCTGGGCGGGCCATTTTCATCGCTTTACGGCAACTCGTCCGGCGGCGCGGTTTTAACCTCAACCAAAGAAGGCGCGGGCAAGGACTCCATTGAGCTGGGCTATGCCGGCGGCAGCCATCATAAAAGCCGTGCCGATGTTATTCTGCAAGGCGGCGCGGATAAAGCCGGCGAGCCAAGCTATGTGGTCAGTTCATCCTATTTTGAAACCGACGGCTACCGCGATCACAGCGCGGCGAGAAAAGTGCTGAGCAATGCCAAGCTGACGTGGGATTTGGATGACGGTTCGAAAGTGAACTGGATTGTGAACCATGTGGATATCAATGCCGATGATCCGCAGGGCCTGACCCGCGCGCAGTGGCAGGCTAATCCCAAACAGGTGAATGACGCCAAAAATATTTACGATGTGCGCAAGGAAATTAATCAAACGCAAACAGGGCTGACCTGGACAAAACCTTTAAATGATCAGCATGAACTGTATGCCATGGCTTATGCCGGGCAGCGTGAAGTCACGCAGTATCAGTCTATTCCTAAAGGCGAATATTCGATTGACCTTGGTGTTGATAAAGATGGAAAGCCTATCCCGTCTACAGGCCAAAGAAACCCGCGCCATGCCGGCGGTGTCATCGATTTCAGCCGCGATTATTATGGGACAGACCTGCGCTGGACCGGCAGGGAGCTGCTGCCCAATACGCGCTTGATTGCCGGCTTGGCTTTTGATTTTATGAATGAAGAGCGCAAAGGCTATGAAAACTTTGATGCTGCCGGCTACGGAGTCAAAGGCGCGCTGCGCCGTGATGAAAGCAACCGCTTATGGAATTTAGACCCGTACCTGCAGGCTTCCTGGACTTTCCTGCCGGCCTGGACTGTGGATGCCGGCCTGCGCTATAGCAATGTGCATTATCAATCCAAGGATCATTATCAGCAAAAAGCGCTTTACCCGGCCGATAAAGACAATGGCGATGACAGCGGCAAAACTGACTATGACAAACTGCTGCCTTCAGCAGCGCTGAGCTGGGCAATTTCGCCGCATTTGAACAGCTATGTCAGCTATGCCAAAGGCTTTGAAACCCCGACCTTTACCGAAATGGCCTATTCAGCCAATGACGGCATGAATTTCAGCTTACAGCCTGCCAGCAGCGACAATTATGAGTTGGGGCTGAAAGCGCAAAATGCCTGGGGCAATTTCACGGCAGCGCTATTCCAAAGCAAAACACAGAATGATATTGTTTCTGCAGGAAATATTGATGGCCGCTCTACATTCAGAAATGCGGACAAAACGCTGCGCCAAGGCCTGGAGCTGTCATGGAATAAAACGCTGTGGCGTGAGTTGACGGCGCAGGCCAGCTACAGCTATTTGGATGCTGTTTTTGATGCAGAAATTCCAAACAGTGACCCGAAAAAAGCCGTAGCGAAAGGCAACAGGATTCCCGGCATTGCCGAAAATCAGGCCTTCGCCGCTTTAGGCTGGCAGCCGGAAACAGGCTTTAATGCCGGCATGGATGTGCGCTACATGGATAAAATTTATGTCGATGACGCAAACAGCGACGCAGCGCCCAGCTATACCGTGGTATCGGCCAATGCAGGCTATGTCTGGAAGCAGCAGGACTGGAAAGTGCGGACCTATGTGCGCGCCGACAATTTATTTGATGAAAATTATGCCGGCTCAGTGATTGTCAATGACGGCAACGGGCGCTTCTTTGAACCTGCGGATGGGGTAAACTGGAGCGCTGGATTCAGTATCAGCAAAGCTTTTTAATAGGGGAAGCCGGGTGTCTTTACTATTCAAGCCAATTCAGTTTGGCGCGCTTCAGCTCAGCAACAGAATTGTGATTGCGCCGATGTGCCAGTATTCGGCCAATGCGCAGGGCGAACTCAGCTACTGGCATGAACAGCAGTGGGCCAGCTATGCGCTGTCAGGCGCGGGAATGTGCATTGTTGAAGCTACGGCAGTGCAGCCCGAAGGGCGCATCAGCCATGCCGATTTGGGCCTGTGGGACGACATGCAGCGCGCCCAGCTGAAAGCGCTGCTGGTCAAGCTGAAAACCATTTCTCCAATGCCGTTCGGCATTCAGCTGGCGCATGCGGGGCGCAAAGCCTCAACCCGCAAGCCTTGGGAGGGCGGCGGCCAGCTGGCGCCGGAACATGCGCAAGGCTGGCAAACGGTTTCCGCCAGCCCCACGCCATTTCACCCGCAGGATCATGCGCCGCATGCGCTGACCGCGGCTGAAATTGAAACGCTGATTGCCGACTTTGCAGAATCCGCCAAGCGGGCTGCAGATGCAGGATTCCAGCTGATTGAGCTGCATGCAGCGCACGGCTACCTGCTGCATCAGTTTCTGTCGCCGCTGTGCAATCAGCGCAGGGACGAATACGGCGGCGCTTTTGAAAACCGCATCCGCCTGACACTGGAAGTTTTTCAGGCCATGAAAAATGCCGTGCCTGAAGATTTTCCAATTGGCGTGCGCATTTCCGCAACAGACTGGATAGACGCTGAGGACAGCTGGGATATCCATTCTTCGGTCGGCTTGTCCAAAGCATTGGAACAGCTGGGCGCAGCCTATATCCATGTGTCCAGTGGCGGGCTGCATCCGCAGCAGAAAATTGACTTGCATGCCGGCTATCAAGTGCCGTTTGCCGGAGCGGTGAAGCAGGCGGTGGATATTCCAGTCATTGCGGTGGGCTTAATTACCGAAGCCATGCAGGCGGAAGGCATTTTGCAGTATGAGCAGGCGGATGCCGTCGGCATTGCCCGCGCAATGCTGTATGATCCGCGCTGGCCGTGGCATGCAGCTGCTGAACTGGGCGAAGCGGTGCAGATCGCGCCGCAGTATCTGCGCTGCCAGCCGCATGGGCAGAAAAGCTTATTCAGCGCTTTTTAATCTGCAGCTATAAAAAAAGCCCTGAATCATCAGGGCTTTTTTCGCTTGCAACGCAAACTAGCTGCTTTGGCTTCAGTTAGCTCTTTTTGGCTGCCGGCGCCGGATTTTTTGCCTGCTCCGCAATCATTTTATCCACAGTCGCCAGTGACGCTTTGGCCTGCGGCACATTTTCTTTGGCTAAGGCGGTAAAGATTTTTTTTGCTTCCGGCAGATTCTGCGGAACAATATTGCCGTTGGCGAACATATTGCCCACAGCCATCAGCGCTGGAATATAGCCTTTTTTCGCTAAATCCTGAATGCTGCTCAGGCCTTGCTGAATCGGCTTTTCATCTTTGTTTTTAAAGCCGGTGCTGATGTCATACAGCGCTTTGGCGTGAACCGCCTGATAATTGCCTTTTTTAATCAGCGGGTCTAAGCGCGCCAGTCCGGCTTTATCTGATTCAGGCTTGTTTTCAGAGAACAGCAGTACGGCTAAATCGATGCTGGCATCATCAAAGCCTTGTGAAGCGGATTTTTCTAAATACTGCTTGGCTTTGGCCGGATCAGGCTTCAGGCCCATTGAGCCGGTAATATAATTTTTGCCCAGCACATAGCTGGCCACCGGATAGCCCTTCGCTGAGGACTGTTCATACAGCTGAATGGCTTTTTTCTCGTCTTTGGCCGTGCCTTGGCCTGTCTGCGTCAGGTAGCCGAGGTTATACAGCGCCTGCGCATTGCCCTGTTTTGCTAATTTGTCCAATGCCTGATAAGCGCCGGTCATATTTTTAGCTTTGACCATCGCCTCAATTTTTGTAAATTCAGGATCAATGGATTTGGTATCCATGCCTGCCAGCGCAAATTGAGAAGATAATGCAATTAAACCCGCGAGTAGAATTTTTTTCATTTATAAACCTTTTTTAAAACAGTAACATAAATCCATTTATGTGTATTTGTGCATATGTTGGGAAACCTTAATTCACATCATAGTTAGAATTGTGTGAAAGTAAATATGCCTTTTGTGAAATCTTCCAAACAGTTTGCGGCGCTCTGAGAGCCGCTGTTCTGCTTGCGGCTGCATTGGCGCGCAAAAAAGGGCTGTGCCGCGACCGGCCAAGCGCTGACAGTCTGTTTCTGCAGTTTATCTGCCTATAATGAGGCGATTCTGAATTTTCCTGCAGATGAAACTTGCTTTTAGTAAAGTTTTTGATTAAATCACAGCTGAAATTAATCAATGAGTATAGGCATGTTTGTTAAAGGCATTAAGCGCAATTATGACAAAGTGAATCAGGATGCATCTATTCCGGATGAAGCGAAAATTGACGCGCTGCTGATGAAGCTGGGCGCCGAATTTTTGGTGAGCAAGGAAGACCGTGTCTATGTTTTTGCAAAGGACGGCGTGACGGCAAAATTTGACGCCAAGCACGCGCGCGCCTTCCATTTTAAGCAGTACATCGTCAAAGACATGAACAAGCTGTTTCATAATTTTTAGGATCTGCCGGCCGCGGTTTTAATTTATTCAGGCAGGTAGGGCGTCATAGAGAGCTGAAGCATTTCAACCAGTTCTGCATCCATGTACTGATAGTCATCTGGAATATCTAAGATGATGATTTTCTTATGCTTCAGTTCTTTTGCAAACTTTTCCTGAATGGCCTGCTTATGTTTATGCTCCATCACGGCAATTAAATCCGCCCAAGCGATATCTTTCACGGAAACTGTGTGTTTGGCGTGCTTGCTTGTGCCTGCGGAACGGGTGCGCAGGCCGCAGCCGGCTGCAAAGATTCTCTCCGCAGTCGGGCTGCGCCACTGGTTGCGGCTGCAGATGAAAAGGGTATTCAATTCACAGTAATCCAAAATCAAATTGCGCTTATTTTAGCCTTTGCGCTGAAGAAATGCGCGGATACTCAGTGCCAAGCTGTCTGGAGCGGGATATTTTCAATGACCTGCTCCAAAGGAGTTTCCAGTCTTTTTCAGCTTTCCAAAGGGTTGAAGTGTGCCTGCAGTCCCGGCCGCGGTGCAGGTAATTGACTTTACGCCGCCAAGCGCGGTTACGGTTTGAATTATTTTCAAAATCCTGCGGTATTGTTTGCATTTTTTAAACTCATGAGCTGATCGGGTTCAGCAGCCGCGATAACACATGATTTTGATATTTTATAAGCATTTAGTCAGGCAGGCAAGCGTAGGCTGTGGCAGAGTATTATTGCAGCAATGCTGATTATTGCTAAATTCTAAAGTCTGTATTAAGAATAATTACCTATAAAATATGATTGCACTAGATTTTAGTCACGTTAACTATTTCGGCAATTAACGATAGCGCTTACTGCCTCATTTTTCCTTTAAAAATTTAGATGCCTTTGCGCAGGCAAGTCCCGACTTTGGAAAGACCCAAAGTCGGCAAAAGTCTTTTGTTGCCCATACACGGCGTCCTTGCCGTGATGGGCAACGTGCGGCATCCATGCCGCACTCGCGTATCCAAGGTTTATTTTAATCAAAAGCTTAGGAAGCTGAGGAGATTTTCACGGAGTCATTTAAGAAAACTTAGCCATCATATAGCTGAGTTTTGAAAGCTGTATCACACATCATCTCCCATAAAATATGCTTTCATTCGGTTTTGTATGTGATAGCTATTTAGGTAATTGGTTATAGTCGAGGCATTTTGCAGTAAGCGCTTTAATAATCATGGTGTTTCATGCGTTTTTTATAAGAAGGTTTTTGAATTCCGGCTCAATCATATAATTTTTCAGTCATTAAAAAGCCCCCAAATCTGGAGGCTAATGTATCACAGCTGCATAAATTTTAAAGTCTTACTGCGGACGAGCTACATCGCCGCTCAAGCTTTCAGGCAAGTCTAAAACCGCCACATCCAGTTCAGCTAAAGCTTCAGGACGGGCAATCACCAAGGCGATATAGCCATTTTCAATGGCCGCGCTGTTAACTACTTGCACCCCCTTATGCAGCTGTTCGCCTTGCGCCGGAACAGCGCCTGCGCCTTGAACCGCATGCAGCCACGCTTTCGGTTTGGCTTTAAACCACAGGCGCGCAATCACTTCCTGCCCCAAGTAGCAGCCCTTGTCATAATGCACGCCTTCACGCTGATGCAGGCGCAGCTCTTGCGGCTGGAACATGCCTTCAGTTTTTTGGCTGATGAATGCTTGACCGTTTTGAATGGCAGACACTTCCCAAGCTGTAATATCAGTGGTTTTTGCTGAAAAAGCAGTCGTATCTTCAATCAGTGTCGGGAAAACTGAACCCGTGGGTTCAAGCTTCATTTTAGAGAACGCGCCGTACTTTTTAATGTGCTTGGAAAACTCGTCGGCCTGATCCGCCGTGGTGACAATCACAAAGCTTTCCGGATTCACTTTTTTCAGCCACAGGCCAAACTGGATGCGGCCTTTCAGGCTGCAGATGCCGGTATAGCGCGTCACATTTTCCGCTAAAGCTTCGGCATTTAAGGTCACTTGGCCCTGCAGGAATTTTTGCGCATCCGGGCCGTTCAGGGTGAATGAGGAGAAAGCTAGATTGCTCATGTATTGTTCGCCTGTTTTAAATCTAATACTAAAGAATTAGGCTTATTTTCCGCTATTTTTGAAAAAAAATCACATTTAGAGCAAATAACCCAAAAGTAATGTAACTAGATATTTCTAAAACCCCTGTTTTTATATTTAAGCTTATGAAATTTAAAGGATTTGGGAAATGGCTTTTCGGCAGTGTACTATGCCAGCAACCACAGTGTGAATGTCGACAAAAACACGCAGTAAAAAAAACGATTCATAAGGCAGCTAAGCAATGAACAAAAACTACCGCAAACCACTGCAAGACACCCAGCTCGAATACTATGACGTGCGCCAAGCCGTAGAAGATATTCAGCCAGGCGCATATGCCAAACTTCCCTATACCTCCAAAGTGCTGGCGGAACAGCTGGTGCGCCGCTGCGATCCGGCCATTTTGGAACAGTCGCTGAAAGAACTGATTAACCGCAAGCAAGACCATGATTTTCCGTGGTATCCAGCGCGCGTGGTGTGCCATGACATCCTGGGACAGACTGCGCTGGTTGACTTGGCCGGCCTGCGTGACGCGATTGCCGACCAAGGCGGCGACCCGTCTAAAGTCAACCCGGTGGTGCCGACCCAGCTGATCGTAGACCATTCCTTAGCCGTAGAATACGGCGGCTTTGACCCGGACGCCTTTGAAAAAAACCGCGCCGTGGAAGACCGCCGCAATGAAGACCGCTTCCACTTCATCGAATGGACCAAAACCGCTTTTGAAAATGTCGATGTGATTCCTGCGGGCAACGGCATCATGCACCAAATCAACCTGGAGAAAATGTCTCCGGTGATTCAGAACCGTGATGGCGTGGCCTTTCCGGATACCTGTGTCGGCACCGATTCGCATACCCCGCATACCGATGCGCTTGGCGTGATTTCTGTCGGCGTGGGCGGCCTGGAAGCTGAAAACGTGATGCTGGGCCGCGCGTCGTGGATGCGCCTGCCGGACATTATCGGCGTAGAACTGGTTGGCCAGCGCAAGCCGGGCATTACTGCAACCGACATCGTACTGGCTTTGACCGAGTTCCTGCGCAAAGAGCGCGTAGTCGGCGCATATTTGGAATTCTTCGGTGAAGGCGCAGACAGCATGTCTGTCGGCGACCGCGCGACCATTTCCAATATGACTCCGGAATACGGCGCAACCGCGGCCATGTTCTATATTGACCAGAACACTCTTGATTATTTGACTTTGACCGGCCGTGAAGCGGAGCAGGTCAAGCTGGTTGAAGCCTATGCCAAGGAAATTGGCCTGTGGGCATCGGACATGGCGCAGGCGCAATACCCGCGCGTGCTGCGTTTCGACCTTTCAGCCGTCACCCGCAACATTGCCGGGCCATCAAACCCGCATGCGCGCGTCTCTACAGCCGACTTAAAGGAAAAAGGCATTGCCGGCGTGGTGGAGCAGCGCACCGATGGCCTGATGCCGGACGGCGTAGTGATTATCGCCGCCATTACCTCGTGCACCAACACTTCAAACCCGCGCAATACCGTAGCTGCCGGCCTGCTGGCGCGCAAGGCCAATGAACTGGGCTTAACCCGCAAGCCTTGGGTGAAATCATCCTTTGCGCCGGGTTCTAAAGCGGCGGCTTTATACCTTGAAGAAGCAGGCGTGTTGCATGATTTGGAAAAACTCGGCTTCGGCATTGTGGCCTATGCCTGTACCACCTGCAACGGCATGTCCGGCGCGCTGGACCCGAAAATCCAGCAGGAAATTATTGACCGTGACCTGTACGCCACGGCAGTGCTTTCAGGTAACCGCAACTTTGACGGCCGCATCCATCCTTATGCAAAACAGGCGTTTTTGGCTTCTCCGCCATTGGTGGTTGCCTATGCGATTGCCGGAACTATCCGCTTTGACATCGAAAAAGATGCGCTGGGCACGGACAAAGACGGCAACCCGATTTACTTAAAGGACATTTGGCCGTCGGATGAAGAAATTGATGCACTGGTAAAAGAAGCGGTGAAGCCTGAGCAGTTCCGCAAAGTGTATATTCCAATGTTTGATTTGGGCGTAACGGAAAAAGCCGCCAGCCCGCTGTATGACTGGCGCCCGCAAAGCACCTATATCCGCCGTCCGCCGTACTGGGAAGGGGCTTTGGCTGCGCCGCGCACCTTGTCCAATATGCGTCCGCTGGCGATTCTGCCGGACAACATCACCACGGATCATTTGTCGCCATCCAATGCAATTATGATGGATTCGGCTGCAGGCGAATATCTGCATAAAATGGGCGTGCCTGAGGAAGACTTCAACTCTTATGCAACGCACCGCGGCGACCATTTAACGGCGCAGCGCGCGACTTTCGCCAACCCGAAACTGTTCAATGAAATGGTGGTTCGCGCTGACGGTACGATCAAGCAAGGGTCGAAAGCGCGTGTGGAGCCTGAAGGCGAAGTGATGCGCATGTGGGAAGCGATTGAAACCTATATGAACCGCAAGCAGCCGCTGATTATCATTGCAGGTAAAGACTATGGTCAGGGTTCCAGCCGTGACTGGGCGGCCAAAGGCGTGCGCCTTGCAGGTGTTGAAGCGATTGTGGCGGAAGGTTTTGAGCGCATTCACCGCACCAACTTGGTGGGCATGGGCGTGCTGCCGCTGGAGTTTAAAGCGGGTACTGACCGTAAAACTTTGAAGCTGGACGGCACAGAGCTGTATAGCGTCATTGGTAATATCGCGCCGCGTTCGACTTTAACTTTGGTGATTGAGCGTGCGACGGATGAAGGCAAGAGTGAAACCGTTGAAGTGCCTGTAACCTGCCGTCTAGATACTGAAGAAGAAGTGTCTGTATATGAAGCGGGCGGTGTATTGCAGCGCTTTGCACAGGATTTCTTGGAAGGGAATGTGGCTTGATGATTTAAGCTAAAGTCATTGATATTGTTTTAAAAGACCCTGCTGTGAAGTGGGGTTTTGTTTAATGGAGATAAGAAATTAAAATAGTATTTGCGATGCTTATTTTTATAGTCAGTCAATTCACATTTGCAGGCTATGATATTCATATCACTAAAAAAGAACATTGGACTGATGAAAATGACATTTGTATTAATAAAGCAGATTGGAAAAAATATCTAGAAATTGATTCATCAATACAAGTAGATCACGATAATAGTGAAGGTTCTTATCTTGTCTATATCAATAATGATGAATATGCGATGTGGATAGACTATAAGGGCTGTGATTTGATGACTAAAAATCCCAACACAGAGTTTCTAAATAAATTAATCGAGATATCAAAAGCATTAGATGCGAAAGTGCAGGGTGATGAGGGTGAGGTGTATATAACGTCTGATCAGTTGATTTACCCTTAAAGATACGCCAATAAATTTGTTTGAAAAATACTCAAAAAAATACCTATCATAAGATACATACCAAAACTTATGGAGTAGCCTCATGTCTACCGCAAAAGTTTTTATGACAGGGCGCAGCCAAGCGATTCGCTTACCTAAAGAATTCTGTTTTGAAGGCACATAAGTCGAAATCTTCCGCTGTGGCGATGAAGTCATACTAAGGGAAAAACCAGCCACAGCAGAACGCTTATTTAAGGTATTGTTACAAATGCCTGATGACTTTTATGCAGAAGAAAGAGTGGATGGACCACAGCAAGAACGAGAAGAGTTTTAATGCAGACACAGTACTTGCTATATACAAATATTTGTATCTATATCACTAGGCATCAGCCTGAAACTGTTCGTCAGCATTTTGAAAAACATCTCCCAAACCGCAATATTTTAATTTCCGTGATTACATTGGGCGAGCTGCGTTTTGGCGCAGAGAAAAGCCAGAAAAAAGAAAAAGCGCTAAAGGTGATAGATGAATTAACGTCAATGATTCAAGTGGCTGAATTAGATGAAAATGCAGCTGAGCATTATGCACAGATACGCCAAGACCTTTCATCCAAGGGACAGATTATCGGGGCGAATGATTTGTGGCTGGCGGCGCATGCAAGAGCAAATAATTGGGTTATAGTCACCAATAACGAAAAAGAATTTTTACGTGTTGACGGCTTGAAAGTAGAAAACTCGCTAACCAAAACATTCTGAGCTTGTCAAATTTTATTTGGAAATTATGCTTCGCCCATCTGCCGCCATCACCTGTCGAAATGAACAATAGACATCCATCATAAAAGGAATATACTGAATAGACCATTTCTAAAACACATGGAGAACAAAAATGGTTACTGCTGGCTCAATACCCGGAACAGGCTTCTATTTTTGTGTTCAGTGCGGACGACGCACATACTTAGAAATTGGTACAGACCGTTTACCCCCATGTACCAAATGCCACGGCACTGAATTTAAAAAATAACAGTACCTAGCGGAATTCATAAAACAGCCAATCCTGTTTTAGACAAAAGCCCCATTACACCATGGGGCTTTTTATTGGCGCCTGCAGAAAGCAGCGTCTTGAGTTTTGCCGAATCAATCAAATCCAGCTGAGAAATAAAAGACTGTTTTATATAACAATAAAAAAATCAAAAAATACTACGATAACCAAAACTAGTGATTGATTTTTGCTCAATAAAGGCATAATTTTAGTACGGGATTACAGAAAGCATTACTTTTTGTATGGGTTTGTTTGTAGTTGAACTTTCTAAAAAAAATATTGGGGAACTGTGAATGATAAAATTTATTGTAGATGAGCAGCCGACAGCCAAGGGCGTACACCTGATGCACAATGGCAATCAAGGCTGTGAGGACATGCCTAAATTTGATGATCAAATTCTGATTGGCTATTTTGCAAATTATGAGCTGGCCTATAAGCGCGCCAGAATGAACTGGCCGACCGAAAAGGTGGAAGGCTGCAGCAAATGCTGCATTGCTTAAATGGAGCTAGGGCATAATGCCGGCTTAAAATGATAAAAATAAAACTCCGCCAGTCAGGCGGAGTTTTTCAATAAGGGAAGAAATTTCGATATGTCTGAGATGCCGGCCGGCGCATAAAAATAAAATCCATGCCGCGCCAAGCCATTTATCCTAAGGTAAAAGGCTTTGAAGGAATCAATCTTGCAGAACTTTAAGCGCAGCTTCAGCTAAAAAAAGGTTAAAATAACAGCAGTAAAAGGCAGCAGGGAAAACGGCATGAACACAACCCAGCTAGCAGATTTTCTGCTCTATTGCGCGCTCGTCAACTACAGCATTTTAATCATCTGGTTTTTGGCCTTTGTTTTCGCCAAAGGCTGGATGAAAAGCCTGCATGGCCGGTGGTTCAAGCTGTCCGACCAAAGCTTTGACGCCATGCATTACGGCAGCATGGCCGTGTATAAAATCGGCATCATGCTGCTGAACCTTGCGCCGTATATTGCATTAAAATTGCTCTGAATACAGACGCAAATCCAGCATCAGAATAAATTTCAAGGGGGCGCAGGGATGAACGGAAAAACAGAATACCGGCCATGCATGGTCTGCAAAAAAAACTTTCCGCTAAACAGCCTGATTCCGATGGGAACCGTGCGCAAGGTCATTACTGAGGAAATAGCCAAGGATTTTCCCGAATGGAGCGCGCAGAACTATATCTGCCAGCCCGATTTAACCAAATACCGCATGCAGTATGTGCAGTCCATTCTCAGCTCGGAGCAGGGCGAAGTTTCAAACTTGGAATATGAAGTCATCCACAGCATGCGGCAGCATGAGCTGATCAGCAAAAACGTAGAAAGCCGGCTCGATCAGAACTGGACATTAGGCGAACGGCTGGCGGATAAGATCGCGGCTTTCGGCGGCAGCTGGGCGTTCCTGAGCTGCTTTGCGGCCTTTTTAGTGATCTGGATTCTGGTCAATACCGTGGTGATGGTGAAGCATCCCGCAGATCCTTATCCCTTTATTCTGCTGAACCTGATGCTGTCCTGCCTGGCGGCCATACAGGCGCCGGTGATCATGATGAGCCAGAACCGGCAGGAAGCCAAAGACCGCCTGCGTTCGGAAAACGATTATCAGGTTAATCTGAAAGCCGAGCTGGAAATCCGCAACCTGCATGAAAAAATTGACCATCTGCTGATGCATCAGTGGGACAGGCTGGCCAAAATTCAGGAAATCCAGCTGGATCTGCTGTCGGAAATGAGCAAGAAAAAAGAATAATCCGCAGGGCGGCGCGGCAATTCGGCTGCATGCAATACTATTTTGAGAAAATATTCCTATAGAATAGCCTTTTAATGCAATAAAAAACTGAATTTTCATCCCATTGGGGAAAAAATACTTTGAAGCTGCATTTGCGCGGAAAACTTTCCTAAAATATCTGAAAATTGCCGAATCTTCGGAAATTAATCCCTCAGCGCTTTGGCTACTATAGATTTCAAGGGTGTGACAGAGATCGAAAAGAGCAGCATGCTGTGAGCGGCGCAAAACGCGAGTGCAGTACTTACCCAAAAGGTCTCGATTCGGCTTAGGACGCTATAGATCACAAGTTTATAGGCTATAAGATCAGGGCTTACCCAGTCATGATAGTTGAAGTAAACGATTCAGTTTTCTCTTACACCGCCCTCAGAATTCAGCGTTTCAAATCATCCGGCAGAATAAAAAATCTAAGCGCTGCCGCTAAAACTTCCCGCTACAAATCAGCATTGAAAATATCCAATCCTGCACTGCAGCCACAGGCGCTTCATTTCAGCACGGCATCAAGCTTTCATTTATAAGTGTGAAACAGTGCGCATATTGCGCTTTTTCAGCATGATGCATTCAGATTATTCATTTAAAAACAAAATGATGCATATTTTCTAACTTTTGGTAAAATTCAAGCAGATCATTCAAAAAGAGCAGAATAAAAATGACGATATTTGATCTGGAAATCCGGCATCCGCACCACCATTCGGATTCAGAAGCTGAATTCATGGAAGATATGGCAGCGCAAGACCTGATGGCGAAATTCAATGCCATGAACTGGAAGCAGCTGCAGATCCTCATGCTGCAGATGCGCGGCGGAAAAGCGGTTTTTACGGTGACGCATCAGGCATCCAATCAGGCGGTGAAAATCAGCCTGATAGAGCTGCCGGACACCGGCGCGCTGGCCTTTAATCTTGAAAGCGATATAGAAGTGCAGGCGGTGCAGAAAAATTTATTCGGGCTGCTGAAATACAAGGCGGCCGATTATGTGCAGTTCCGGCATTTAAGCCTGCCCGCCACCCGCAGCTATCTGGAGGCATTTAGCCGGCAGCAGCTGGATCAGCTTAAGCAGGATTATCTGCAGCGCTGCGCTGCGGCAGTTTGATAGGCCGACTTGCCTGCCAACTGGGCAGAGAATGCAGATTTCCGCGGTGCGGGCGGCTGCATAGCCGCGCCTCTTGCAGGGCCGGGAAAAGGCTGAGCGAAGAAAATTTTCCTGAAATCAGGCCATATATGCAGTAAAAGATGCGATTAATTTATGCTGCTGGGAAAAATTTTCACAATAATAAATTTTACGGAAAATTTTCTTAAAATCACGCTGAATCGTTTTTTTTTAGGGAAACAATCCCGCAGCGCGCTGGCTAATATAGCGTCCAAGGTGCAGAAGAGATCGGAAAGAGCAGCATGCTGCGGGCGGCGCAAAACGCGAGTGCAGTACTCACCCACAAGGTCTCGATCCGGCTTAGGACGCTATAGATCACAAGTTTATAGGCAATAAGGTCAGGGCTTACCCAGCCACGGCAGTTGAAGCAAACATGCAGTTTTCTCTTTCATCCTGTAAAATTTCATTACTCTACAAGTATTTATAAATAAGCATTTGTCCGCTAGAATTCTAAAAAATACCCAGCGCGGACAACACAGCATGCAGCCCAATCGGATTTATTTTGCCGGCAATCCCTGGCCGGAAGGCCACCCCGTTAAAGAATTTCAATGGTCAGCGCGCCTGATCAATGGCGAAGTCTGGTTTGATCTGCATTTAAAATCTGCGGACTATTACAGCGAACGCGACATTGACGGCAGCATGGAGGATGCAGATGCAGAGGGCGTGGAATATGCATCAGACTGGGAAGCGCCGATTGTCTGGGAAAATTATCATGCATGCACTTTGTCCAGCACCTACTGGCAGAGCCGGGGCTTTAAGGCGTGCAGCCGGCAGGAATATTGCCCGGAATTTTTTGACGGCAGGGAATTTTCCGTAGATCCTGCGCCGGAACAGGCGGAGGACTGGGACGATCTGGCGTTTCATATCTATCTGCTGGGCCATGATTCGGCCGCCAAGCACCGCATCAAGTTTGAAAAGGCCGCAGAGACAGGCTTATTCAATATCCGCTGGACAGGGAAAATTGCGCCTGCTTATACCGGCAATTATGAATATACGCATGATTTTTCAGTGTATCTGGAAAATGTGGAATTTCCCGCTTTGGCGGATGCTGCCGGCTGAGGCTGCTTTAAATGCAGAGATGCATTATCTTAATATTTGAAAAATAGAAATTTAATGCTGCAGGCACTGATCTTTTCTGCATGGAGCATTTTGTGTGGAATAACCGTCATGATGAAAAAATATCTGTACCCCTTGGTGCTGGGCTGCTCGCTGCTGGGCCTGACGCCCGCTTTTGCGCAGCAGACGCCGGAACAGGTCACCGCCGCGTATTTAGATGCGGCGAATAAAAGCGGCTTAGCGGAAACGGCAGGCTATTTTCACCCGGATGAGCTGAATAAGTTTAAAAGCGCCTTTATCACGCTGTTTGAAAGTTCGGGTGATCAGGAGCTGGTTCAGATGTTCTTCGGTGAGCAGGCTGCCCTGGCGGAGCTTAAGGCGATGCCTGCTGAACAGTTTGCGCGGCGGATGCTTGGCGCAATCAGCAAGCTGATGAAGTCTGAAGATATTCATTTCACTCAGTCGAAAATTGTCGGCAGCGTCAAGGAGGGGGATGCAATTCATCTGCTGGTCCGGCAGTATGCGAGTGTTGAAAATATTGAGTTTAATTCCATGCAGATTGTGACGCTGAAGCCTTATCAGGACACTTATAAGCTGATGTTTTCAGACAAGCTGGACAGCATGATTAAAGGCCTGCAGGCGGGTCTGGCGAAACGCTGAGCGCGCAGCTGCAGGCGCTTGGGGCCGGCGCTTTTCTGCATTCGGCGCGGGGAATTGACAGCCGGACTGCGGCTTGATATTTTGCGCGCATTCTCCTGCTCAGCCGCGCCCTCATGCCTCCTTTAGACGACAGTTTTGTATACCAGCCCCCGCAAGAAGCGCTTGTGATTGCCTATGAAGATGATGATCTGGTGGTAATTGAAAAGCCCGCCGGCCTGCTGTCTGTTCCGGGGCGCCTGCCGGAGCATCATGACAGCGCCTACCTGCGGGTTCTGGCGCAGTATCCGCAGGCGAAAATTACCCACCGCTTGGACATGGCGACCTCAGGCATTCTGATGTTTGCCAAGCACCGCGATGCCGAAGTGGCGGTCAGCAAAATGTTTCAGGCGCGCACCGTCACGAAGAACTACATTGCTCTAGTGCAGGGCCTGCTGCAAGGCGCGGGCAGCGTGAATGAACCGCTGATTGCTGACTGGGAAAACCGCCCGCGCCAAATGGTGCATTATGAGCTGGGCAAGCCTGCGCAGACCTTGTATCAGGCATTGAGCTATGATGCTGCGCAGGACATCAGCCGCGTGCTGCTGACGCCAATTACCGGGCGTTCGCATCAGCTGCGCGTGCATATGATGCATATCGGCCATCCGATTAGCGGCGATAAAATCTATCATCCGCATGCATCGCAAAGCCCTTTAAAGCGCATGGCGCTGCATGCTAGCTATTTGGCCTTTACCCAGCCTTTAAGCGGCGAAGAGGTTGAAATTAAAGGCCATGTGCCGTTTTAAAATGCCGGCGCAGCGGCTGAATCGTGCGGTTGGAAAGTCGGGTAACAGGCAGCCCTAAACCGCGCAGCGCTTTACGCTAAGGAATTAAAAATACAGCGCTTTTTGCATAAAGCCAGCCTGAAAGCCATGCCAAGCTGAGGCAGTATGGAAAGGTTTATCCAATCAAACCGGAGAAATTCTGCAGCCGGAATTTATTTTTCAAAATATTTCCAAAACCGCTGAAAATGCATTTAAGCCGATAAATCCAAATAAAAAACAGCAGACTATTTAGAACTCTGCAGATCCGCCATTGGTCATATTTTGATTGGCAGCGCTTAAAACTTGGCGAATGATGGCTAAAGCATGCCGCATAAAAATAATCCGCATGCTTTAACGCCACCGGCCGGATGGCCTAAGCAGGGGGGAGCAGCAATGTCAAATATTCTTCTCATTATACTGGCGGCTGCGTTTGCCGGCCTGCTGTATGCCTGCCGCCTGCTGCAGCAGAAGCATCAGCTGCTGCAGGCCCTGCAGGAAAACTTCAACCGCGCGCGCTGTGAGCTGAGCCAGCATGAAGCGCAGTCCGGCGAGCTGAACTATGAAATTACCCAGCTGCGCATTCAGGCCAGCAGCTTAAAGGTGCAGCTGAATAAATTCAGCCAGTATCAGCATGTTGTAGACATTGAGCAGTATGTGCTGACCCGCAGGCTGCAGGCCGACAGCTTTATTGAAATGACCAAGCTGAATGCGGAAATTATGCTGGATGACGTCAAGCGCATGATTGCGCAGGTCAGGGAATTTTTAGCGCAGCACCAGCAGCAGGTTCAGGACAGCGTAGAGCGCAAAGCGCAGGAAAAGCTGCAAGACTATTATGCGCATGCGCAGGCCCTGCAGGAGCGCAGGGACATTGTGCAGGCGCTGGAGCGGAAGATCCGCGGCGATCAGCAGCAGTATTTTTTCCCGCATCCGCGCCTGCTGGAGCAGCTGATTGACGGCTATTCAGAAGCCGATGCCGCCCGGCATCTGCAGGCGGTCAGGAGCAGAATTCAGGCGGCCAATGCCAGCGGGCAGGTGGCCGAATGCCATTATGTGGATGAAAGCCGCTGCCTGGCGTTCAGCGCCCTGGTCACGCTGGCCTTCAACAGCAAGGCCGACCTATATCTGGCGCAGCTGGACGGCGCGAATCTGGGCCAGCTGCTGCAGGCCCTGCAGGATGACTATCAGCTGATCAATTTTCACGGCAATCATTTCAGCCATTCACATATTCATGAATCTTATTTAAATTTAAGGCTGGAAGAGCTGAAATTTGCGGCCCTGCTGCAGGCCGCCAAAGCGCACAGCGTGCAGGAGCAAGCTGAAAAGCTTCTGAATTGAATCGGCTGCGCAATAAATCTCCAAACCGCAGCAAATTTCGGCTAAGCTAAATGCAGCAAAAACAGCAAAGCACCATAAGGATAATGTATGACACGCGACTACCAGCAGTTCCCAGATGACGATAACGGCAATGTGCTGTGGCAGATGCACAATGATGGCGATGATTTAACCGCGGCGCATGAAATTGAATATTCGATTGCGTTCCAGCAGGAAGACAAAGCCGATCAGTGCGCGGTGTACCTGCTGAAAGAAGAGCAGAAAATCAGCCTGTTTGAAGATGAAGAAACCGGGGAATGGATCATCACCATTTATGTCTATATGGAGCCGGAGTATGCGGACATTGTCGATCTGGAAGAATGGTTCAGCAAGATTGCCGGCCAGTTTGGCGGCGAATATGACGGCTGGGGCTGCATGGCCTATGTCTATGACGATGAAATTGAAGAAGCGGATGAAGAAGAAAAAGCGGATTGATGCCTGAAGCATCGCGCTGACTGGAGCCCGGCAGGAAAATGCCGGGCTTTTTGCTGTAAGTATTTGAACAGTAATAAAATGATAAGATGGCCGGCATTCAGAATAACCGGAAAAGGCGGAGCTGATTGATGCGGGATCTGTTAAAGCTGGCGGCGATGCTGCAGCAAATTGTTGAAGAAGAAAATCTGCAGGGCCAGTTTGAATGGCCGGTTCCAGAGGATTGCCCGATAGCCGTGCCTGATTTCGCCGGCGACTGTTTCAAGCAGAATGTCTACCTGAAAGAGCATTATGCGCCGCAGCTGCAGTCAGACCCGCAGCTGCGCGCGCATTACTGGCTGATTCAGCAATGGGGCGGCATCAAGTCATTCAAGCAGAATCCGCAGAATGACCGGAAAATCCTGCAGTTTTTAGAAGCGCTGGCGGCCGCGGAGCCGTCTTCAAAACTCTATGATACGCTGCCGTCATTATCCAAAGTTTCGTCTTTCTTAATGCCGGACGACTATGTGATTTATGATGCCAGAGTTGCCTACAGCCTGAACTGGCTGATCTTCGCGCATGATCTTGATTTGGAATTTTTCCCGCAGCCGGTATCGCGCAATGCGCAGCTGCAGAAGTTTGAGCAGCAGACAATTTTCAACCTGATGGGCTGCACCCGCGCCTATGTGCCGAAGCCTCAGGCCTACCTTGCGCTGTGCAGCTTGATCAAGGCGCTGGTGAGCCATCCGGATACGCCGTGGCAAAAGCCTTATGAGGTGGAAATGATCCTGTTCAGCATTGCGCCGGGCTATATTGTGCAGGACATTCAAAAGCGCATTCAGATCCGCAAAACGGCAGCTGCGCCTGCCGCCGCTGCGCGTACAGAAATGGCATAGACAGGGCTTGGGCATCGGGCTAAATTCAAAAAAAACAGCCCAAACGGTGAATAGGAATGAGCAATACAGTACGGCTGCACCGCGTGTTCAGCGCTCCGCCGGAGCGGGTGTTCCGCGCATTTACCGACCCGGATGCCCTGGTTAAATGGATGGCGCCGCACGGCTTTACCGCGCATGTGGAGCACTTTGATGTGCGGGCCGGCGGCAGCTACCGCATGTCATTTACCAATTTTTCCACCGGCACCAAGCATTCATTTCACGGCAATTACCGCCAGGTGGTGCAGAACCAGCTGCTGCGCTACACCGACCAGTTCGACATGCCGGAGCTGGCGGGTGAAATAGAAGTGACCATTGAACTGAAAGAAGTCAGTGTCGGCACAGAGCTTCAGATTACTCAGGCGGGCCTGCCGAGCGTGATTCCGCCGGATGCCTGCTATCTGGGCTGGCAGGAATCGCTGCAGCTGCTGTCTTTGCTGGTGAACCCCGCCATTCCGGATGAATAGCAGGGCCTGCGCATGAATATCCAGATTAAGCGGATTTATGAAGCCGTCAGCCCCGCGGACGGCAAGCGCATTCTGGTTGACCGGCTTTGGCCCAGAGGCGTCAGCAAAGCGCGGGCGCAGCTGGACTTATGGCCCAAGGAGCTGACGCCGTCGGATGCGCTGCGCCAGTGGTATCATGAAGACATTGAACAGCGCTGGGATGAATTTCAGCAGCGCTATCAGGCGGAACTGGCGGGACAGCAGGAGGCGCTGCAGCAGCTGCGCGATCTGGCGCGGCAGGAAAAAATCACCCTGCTGACCGCGGCTAAGAACGCAGGAAAAAACCATGCTGAGGTGCTGAAGCGGATTCTGCAAAGCGGCTTTCCGCGCCGGCCTGCGGTGAAATGAGCGCTCAGCCAAGCAGGAGGAATGCGTTCGCGCCGTTTGATCTATGCTATGTTGGTTTAAAAATGAGGAGCATGGCATGGGCACTAGCATCAAACAGCATTGGGAAAATATCTACAGCAGCCGGCAGGAAGATCAGCTGAGCTGGTTTCAGGAGCATGCCTTAACTTCTCTGGCGCTGATTCGGCAGACCCGAGCGGCGCATGATGCGGCGATTCTGGATGTCGGCGGCGGCGCTTCGGTCTTGGCGGATGACCTGCTGCATGCCGGCTACTGCAATCTGACGGTGCTGGATTTATCGCTGGCCGCGCTGCGTAAAAGCCAGGCCAGACTAGGCGCTCAGGCGCAGCAGGTGCGCTGGCTGGCTGCTGATATTGCAGAGGCGGATTTGGCTGAAAACAGCCTGGACATCTGGCATGACCGCGCGGTATTCCACTTCCTGACAGAAGCGCATGAGCGTGGCCGCTATTTGGCGCAGGCGCTGAAGGCGTTAAAGCCGCATGGGTTTTTAATTATTGCGGTTTTTGCGGAAGACGGCCCTCTGCAATGCAGCGGCCTGGATATTCAGCGCTTCAGCCTTGAGCAGCTGCAGGCGTTTTTCGCGCCGCCTGATTTTGCGCTGCTGCAGAGCATGAAGGAAACCCATATGACGCCGGCAGGCAAGGCGCAGAATTTCCAGTATGCGGTATTTCAAAAGCGCGCAAGCTGAATCCATAAATTAAATAGGTGTTTTAAGCGAATGAAAAAATAAAAGTGCTATAGTGGCATTTTGGGCAGAGCTGCTGCCCCTTTTATTTTTTGAGGTTTTTTATGTCTTTACCCAATTGCCCAAAATGCCAGTCCGAATATGCCTATGAAGACGGCAGCCTGCTGATTTGCCCAGAATGCGCGCATGAGTGGAAAGAAGGGGAAGAAGCTTCCGCAGATGCGCAAGCCGCTATTAAAGATGCCAACGGCAATGCGCTGGCGGACGGCGACACTGTAACAGTTATTAAAGATTTAAAAATCAAAGGCTCATCCTCTGTAGTGAAAGTCGGCACCAAAGTCAAGAATATCCGCCTGCTGCCGGACGCGTCTGACGGCCACGATATTGACTGCAAAATTGACGGCATTGGCCCGATGAAATTGAAATCTGAATATGTGAAAAAAGCCTAAGGCTCCATTCCGGTTTTTGCCTAAAAAAGCGCTGCCTGATGCAAATCATGCAGCGCTTTTTTTGCTGGGCAGGTCATAATAGACTGACGCTTTTAAGATGATTCAGACCATGCCGCATATCCATCTGGAATATTCAGACAACCTTCAGCCCTTCGATGCAAAGCCTGTGCTGCTGGCTTTAAACCGCGCATTTTTTCAATCCGGCCATGCCGGCGCCGCGCTGGACATTAAAAGCCGCGCGGTTTGCCATCAGGATTATGTCATCGGGCTGGAACAGGACAGCGGACAGGCCTATGTGCATGCCAAAGTTTCGCTGCTGGCCGGCAGGAGCCTGGCGGTACAGCAGGAAATTTCGGCGCTGCTGCTGGCTGCGCTGCGGGAGCATGTTCCGGCGCGGGCAGGGCTGAGCATTCAGCTCTGTGTGGAAATGTTTGAAATGAATAAGGAAACTTACAGCAAGCAGATTGTGAAATAGCTTCCGCAGCCGTGAATGCGGCCCAGCGCCGCATTCATGGCGGTATTGATAACGCAGCGTTTTGAAAAATAATAAGATTTTAATCAGGCTTGGAATTAAATGGAATTGCCGGCGCTGCGGTGAAAAAAAATACTGTTTTCGGCAATTAAGTTCCATTATATTCATATAAATAGAATAATTTTTAGGCAGCATCATTCTATCCACAATAAACTTTATCATCGGAAGAGGTGTGAAATGGCAGGTTGGTATGAAATCAGTCAGGCAAAGGATGGCCAATACCGCTTTGTTTTAAAGGCGGGCAACGGCGAAGTTATTTTAAACAGCGAGCTGTATAAAACCAAAGCTTCAACGCGCAACGGCATTGAATCGGTGCAGAAAAACAGCCCGGAAGACGGCCGCTATGAGCGTCTGGAGGCCAAGAACGGCAAGCCTTATTTCAATTTAAAGGCGGCCAATCATCAGATTATCGGCACCAGCCAGTTCTACGGCAGCGAGCAGGCGCGCGACAAGGGCATTGAATCGGTGAAAAGCAACGGCAGCAGCGATGCCGTTAAAGACTTGAGCGATCTGGCGGAGTAAGCTGCGCATGCGCCTGATGCTGTTCCGGCCGGAGCAGCCGGCGCTTCCGGATCATCCTGAAGCATGCTTAGACATGCTTTTTTACAGCGGTGCAATACATAGATGAAAGCTTTTAAATCCCTGCTGGCAGGAGCCGTACTGTTTGGCGCTGCGCTGTTTTTTGCATCGCCGTACTGGACGCTGCGCCAAATCCATCAGGCCTATCAGCGCAATGACGCCGCCGGCATGGCGGAATATATTGATTTTGCGCAGGTCAAAAGCAGCCTGCAGCCGCAGATTCAGCGGCGCCTGCAGGCCGCTGCCGGGCTGGAGCATTTGCCTGAACCCTTGCAGCCGTGGGGCGGACGGCTCAGCGCTGCGCTAAGCGCCCGCGCTGCCAATGCTGCGGTGAATGAGCAAACCCTGATGCTGCTGATGCAGGGCAAAGAACTCAAGGATGCAGTCAATTTTGACGCGCTGCAGCCGGCGCCGGACTTGGCGCCGCCGTCCCGGCCGGCAAGCGCGCCCGCCGCTCATCCGGCCAAGGTGAAGGCGCATTATACCGGCTGGAGCCGTTTTGAGATTGCTGTGCCGGCAGCGTCTGGAAAATTCACGCGCTTTGAAATGGCGCGCACAGGCTTGCACTGGAAAATTGTTGCTGTACAATTGCCGGATTAGTAAATTTTTATGAAAAATCAATATAATTTAAAGACATAAATATTCTAATTGGAAAAGGGAAAACACTGCTGACAGGGACGGTCAATCAAGCCAGCAACATTTTTAGCATTGGAGTGCGTTGTGAAGGTGACGGGAGACCTGCAGGCGGGGCAGGAAGTAATTGCTGTCCTGAAAGACTGGGACCGGGCGGTGTGCAGCCTGGATCTGCATGAAATTATTGCGCATTGCAGTGCGGATGTCAGCCTGTTTGATGTCAGCACGCAAATGAGCGGCATTGTGGCTTATCAGCAGCTTTGGGAGCGCGACCTCGCTTATTTAAGGACGGGCCTCCGCGTTTTCCGCGATCATCTGAATGTGCATGCGGCGCCGGATTTGGCCTTTGTTTCCTGCTATTCCAAAGTGGATGTGGAGAGCGGCGCGCCTACGCCGGATATTCCGTGGTGCAGAACCACGCTCTGCTTCAGGAAAAAGCGCCATCAATGGAAAATTGTGCATCAGCATATTTCAATGCCGGTGGATCTGCAGTCGGGGCAGGCCGCGCAATGGAGGCTTTAGGGCCGCGCGCTGCCGGACTGATGCGGCGCGCCGGCTGGCGCAGCCGAAGCAAATAAAAAGAAAAGGGCGGCGCGGAAGCTGATAAGCTGAAGCAAACGCCGGCCTGCAGGGGGCAGTGATGAGCTTTCATGATTTTTACCGAATGAGTTCACATGCGGTCATTGTGAATGCGCAGCGCCAGGTGCTGCTGCTGAAAGCCGATTATGCCGGCAAGGCATGGGGCTTGCCCGGCGGCGGCTTAGATCCGGGGGAAACCATTCATCAGGCGCTGCTGCGCGAATGCCGCGAGGAGCTGGGCTGCGCGGTGCAGGCGGATTATTTGTCGGGCGTGTATTTTCATGCCGCCGTCTGCTCGCATGCCTTTATTTTCCGCTGCCATTTGGCTGATGATGCGCAGATTCAGCTCAGCGACGAACATTCCGCCTGGCGCTGGTTTAATTTAGATGAGCTGAGCCCCATGCAGCGCATCCGGGTAGAAGACTGCCTGAATTTTAACGGCACAGTGCTGAGCCGCAGTTTTGAATGAATTTGAAACGCCGCAGCCTAGGGAAGGTGCATGCAATGAATAAAAATAAGAGCAATCTGCAGTTATGCACGGCGCTGGGCCTGCTGATGTTCAGCGGCTTCAGTTTTGCCGAAAGCGCCATCACCGGGCTGCATTTTCTGCATAAGGACTGGGAGCTGGCCTGCGACAATACCGGAACTTGCCGGGCGGCGGGCTATCAGGCGGAAGACCATTTGGCGCGCCCCGTTTCGGTGCTGCTGCAGCGCGCCGCAGGCGCCCATGCGCGGGTCAGCGCGCGGGTTAAAATTGATGCGGCGCATATTCCGGCCCAGCGCAAGCCGCTGCAGCTGTCCATGCTGGGGCGCAGCTACGGCACTGTAGCTTTAGACCTCCGCTCCGGAGAAGGCCAGCTTTCGGCTGCGCAGACGAAGGCGCTGCTGAAGGCCGTGCAGAGCGCGCAGCCGGTTGTCTGGACCGCCGATGATGCCGGATGGGCGCTTTCCTCTGCCGGCGCCAGCGCGGTGCTGCTGAAAATGGATGATTTCCAGAAGCGCGTGGGCACGCCATCGGCGCTGGCGCGCAAAGGCATGCAGTCCAATGCCGGCGTTTTAAAGATGCAGCCTTTGCCGCTGGTTCAGATCAAGAACTATCAGCGGGGCATTGCCAAGCGCCTGAATGTGAACGCAGCGCCGGCGCAGCAGCTGGCGGCGCGCCTGAAAAAATCCGCGCCTAAGGAAGGCTGCTGGGCGCTGTATGAAGGCAGTTATCTGCCGGAAGATCAAATCGCCATCTATCCGCTGAACCGCCAGAATGTGCTGGTGGAAGCGCCGTGCTGGCGCGCCGCCTATAATTACGGTTACGGCTACTGGGTGATGGACAAGGCCCTGATGCAGACCAGGCAGTTTGTCACTGCTTCAGCCTCCAGTTTCAGCGAGGGGCAGATTTTCGCTGCGCAAAAAGGCCGGGGCATTGCGGACTGCGGCAGCCAGGATGAATGGGCATGGAACGGCAGCCGCTTTGTCAAAACCTATCAGGCCATACAGGCGCAGTGCAAGGGCTTTACCGGCGGCGCATGGGACATGCCGCTGCTGATTTCCAAGGTGCAGGCGGCGCAATAAAAAGCGCCGCGGCAGCTGCTTTGCCGGCTTAAAAGCGCTTTGGAATTTTCTGCCCATCCGGCACAGGCGTTTCGGCATTTTTCAGCACGCCGAACAGCCAGACTTCAGCATGATGCACCGCAGCTTTCAAATCATCGCCCAGCGCCAGGCGCCCGGCAATATAGCTGGCCAAAGAGCAGCCTGAGCCGTGGTATTCGCCGGGCAGGCGCGGGCACTGCGTTTCAGACGCCAGCTCGCCATCGATATACAGCGCATTGCGGATAAAGTCCGGCGTATCTTCATGCCCGCCTTTGACCAGCACCGCTTGGGCGCCCATGGCGAAGAGCCGCTGCGTGGCGCGCTCCAAATCCTGCTCGCCGGTCAATGCGCGCAGCTCAACCGTATTCGGGGTAATCAGCGCGGCCAGCGGAATCAGTTCCGCAAAAGCGCTGACTAAAGTCGCCTGATCACCCAAAGAGCCGCCGCTGTTGGCCACCAGCACAGGGTCCAGCACATACAGGTAGCCGGGGCGCGCGCGCAGGAAATCCGCCAGAGCTGCAATATTTTCCGTGGTGCCCAGCATGCCGGATTTAACGCACTGAATCGGCAAATCATCCGCTACAGCCTGCGCCTGCGCCAGCAGCAGCTCTTTTGATGTGGCGCTGAAGCCGAACACCTGCTGCGAGTTCTGAACCGTCAGCGCCGTGCAGGCAATGGCCGCATGCGCGCCGCTTTGGCCAATGGCTTCAATATCCGCCTGCAGGCCTGCGCCGCCAGAGGGATCCAAACCGGAAAAGCACAGTACAGTAGGGCGCACAATCATGTCCTTATTACACAAAATTTGGGTTAGTATAGGCAACTTTCAGGCAACTCTCGAGCGCATTTTTGCTGCGCGGATGGATATGGTGCAGACCGTGATTAAGAATATTTTGATTGATTTGGATGGAACATTGACTGATCCGAAAGCCGGCATCACCGCATCTGCGCGCTATGGGCTGGAAAAGGCAGGCTATCCGATTGATGAAAATAGCAATATTGACTGGATTATCGGCCCGCCCTTAAAAGCCTCGCTGGCCAAGATTTTAAATGTTGCGCTGGATGATGATCTGGCGGAGCAGGCGCTGCTGGGCTACCGGGAGCGCTTTTCGGTGACGGGCTTATTTGAAAATAAAGTCTATCCGGATGTGGCGGAAACTTTAGCCAGCCTGAAGCAGCAGGGCTTCAAGTTACTGGTCGCTACAGCAAAGCCGACGGTCTACGCCAAGCAGATTCTGGCGCATTTTGAACTGGCGCAGTATTTTGCGGAAATTTACGGCAGCGAGCTTTCCGGAGAACGCACCAATAAAGGCGATTTGATCGCCTATATTCTGGAGCAGGAACAGCTGCTGGCTGCCGAATGCCTGATGGTCGGCGACCGCGAATTTGACATTCTGGGCGCGCGCCGCAACGGCATCGGCAGCATCGGGGTTGCTTACGGCTACGGTTCTGTGGAAGAGCTGGCGCAGGCGCAGCCTGAAATGGTGATTCAGTCCTTCGGCGCCCTGCTGGAGGCGATTCCCGGTCTGGGCTGCAAGCCTGCCTGAGCTGAGGGCTTTAGCGGCCGGATAGATTCCGGCAGCTTTAAAAGCGCCGCAGCATCAATAGAAATTGGCGCCTTCATCATCAAGGCGCTTTCCTAAAATGCAAAACGCCCGGCGATATGCGCCGGGCGTTTTTATGCAATCGGCCGCAGCCTTTTTCAGCTGGGAGCTGCTTAGTTCTTATGCTTGGAGAACTTATGGCCCTGATCGCATAAGGCCGCTGCAGCCACCAGAACGGCAGCAATCAGCAGAATGATCACTACGCCGGTGGTTGAATGCGTCGGTGAAGCGGCCACCAGGGACAGCGCGCCCAATGGCGCCAGGCCGCCGGCAATCGCCGTGCCGATTTCACGGCCAGAACTGACCCCGGTCGAGCGGTTTTCAACAGCAAACTGGCGGCTGAGGAACGAGCCTTGCGGCGCGAACATCATTGGCGCAAGCACGCCTGTGCCGATCGCAATCGCGATATAAATTGCCGTGCTGTTGCCGGTTTCCAGCAGCATCATGAACGGATAGGCAAACAGGATGGACAGCACGCCGCCCAGCATCAGGACTTTTTTGCTGTTCCATTTGTCGCACAGCCAGCCGAAGAACGGCACGCAGAAAATTGCAACCAGGCTGGCAATGGTGACCGAAAGGGACGTGGTATGCGCGCTGACGCCTTTGAACTGAGTCAGGTAAGCCAGCGAGAAAGTTTTGAAGATATAGCTGAGGGCGTTATAGCCAATCGCCACAATAAACACAACCATCAGGCCTTTCATATTGGTTCGGAGGATGTCTTTAAATGGATTGGTTTTAACTTTCTCCACATGCGCTTCTTGATAATCCGGCGTTTCAGGCAGGCTGTGGCGCACCCACAGGCCAATGATCACCAGCACAAAGCTTAAAACAAATGGAATGCGCCAGCCGCCGTTCACCAGAAACTCATCGCCGTTCAGCGTCAGCAGGAAAATGGTCAGCGAGGACAGCAGCAGGCCCAGATTCAAGCCCAGAGCGGGCCATGCGCCCTGGCTGCCGCGCTTGTCTTCTGAGGCATGTTCATACGAGGTGATGGCTGCGCCGGCAAATTCCGCGCCTGCGCCCAGGCCCTGAATAATCCGGAAGAAGACCAGCAGAATAGGCGCCCAGATGCCGATGCTGGAATAGCTTGGAATCAGGCCGATTGCGGTGGTGCACAGGCCCATCAGCAGGAAGGTCACAAACAGCATTTTCTTGCGGCCGTATTTGTCGCCGAAATAGCCGAAGAACAGGCCGCCGATCGGGCGCGCAATAAAGCCGATTGCGAAAGTCGCAAAGGCCTGAATCGCCGCCGTGCCCGGATCAGAGGTGTCAAAAAATACCTTGCTGAATACAATTGAAGCCATGGTGGCGTAAAGATAAAAGTCGTACCACTCCAGCATTGAACCCACAATCGTTGCTGTTGCGACTTTCCTTAATCGGGTCTTTTTCTCTAGTTCTGTTTCAGTAGAATGGCTCATTCAATATTCCTTTAAAAGAGTTCCAAAAATGCTGCCGGCGCTTAGTGATGAGTCATGACTTCACGGACGATATATTCAGCAATCGCTAAAGAGGAGGTTGCGCCTGGAGAAGGCGCATTGCGGATATGGGTGATATTGCCCTGCTTGCGGATCACAAAGTCATCCACCAGCGAACCGTCCGATTCCATAGCCTGCGCGCGGATGCCGCGGGTAGCGGGAACTGCGGAAACATTGGCCAGGCTCGGGACGTATTTGGCGGCTTCTTCGACAAAATTGGTCTGGCTGAGCACGGTTTTCAGCTCGCGCACGGCCGCCGGCATGTTCTTGGAAGAGAACTTCCAGAAGCCTTTATAGGTCAGGAAATCATAGACATCAGAAATATTGATGCGCTTGCCTGAATAGTTTTCACGGCCGAAAGAAATAAACGCGTTTGGCCCAATGGTCATCTGGCCGTCAATGCGCTTGGTGAAATGCACGCCAAGGAAAGGGTATTTCGGGTCCGGCACCGGATAAATCAGGCCTTTGACATGATCTTTGAAATTTTCATCAATCACATAGTACTGGCCGAAAAAGGGCACAATTTTCGGGGTTTCAATATCGCCAGACTGCGCCGCCAAGCGGTCTGACTGCAGGCCTGCGCAGGATACGGCATAGTCAAACTGCGTACCGTGATGCTCATTGCCTTCAAAATGCACGGTGATTTTCTGATTTTTTTCGCTCAGGCTGGTGACCTTGCGCCCTAGAAAAATCTGGCCGCCTTTGCTTTTAATTTCCTGCGCAATATGCCGGGCGATTTCACCGTAGCTGACAATTGCTGTGCGTGGCGAATACAGCGCTTTGGTGCCGATGCAGTTCGGCTCGACATCCCTGATTTCGCTGGCGCTCAGCATGCGCACATCCGGCACTTTATTGGCCAGAGACTTCATGTAAATTGCGTCCAGGCGGCCTTCTTCTTCTTTGGAAAGCGCAACCACAACCTTGCCGCATTCATCATAAGGAATGCTGTTTTCCGCGCAGTACTGCTGCACCAGCTCGGCGCCGCGGCGGCACAGGCGGGCTTTTAAGCCGCCCGGCTCATAATACAGGCCGGCATGCACCACGCCGGAATTGTGGCTGGACTGATGCATCGCCACATCCTGCTCTTTTTCAAAAACACTGACCTGCGCTTCAGGAAAATCCAGCAGCAATTGCCGGGCAACCGCCAGTCCATTGATTCCCCCTCCGATAATGGCATAATGCTTATTAGTCATAAATTTTCCTTGTTCAAACAGCATGAAATTGATCCAAAAACCAAAAACGTTGACTGAAGAAGCATTCGAAATTCTGCAGGATGCAATAATTAACAATCACTTACAGTTCAATGTGCTTTATTCAGCAACCGAGTTGGGTCAGATGTTAGGCGGGATTTCCCGCACCCCAGTCCGTGAAGCAGCGCAGATGCTTGAAAAGATTGGCATTGTCAAAATTGAAAAGAACAAAGGCATACGCATTATGCCCACGACTTTTGCAACCATGATTGAGTCCTTTCAAATCCGCTTAATGCTTGAAGTTCCTTTAGTGCGCAGGGCGACAGAGGTCCGCACTGAAAAAGACATTCAGCAGCTCGACCAGATTTTTGAGGAATTCAGGCAGAAAGCGTCTTCCGGAGATATCACTGGAACATTGAAAGCCGACCGCGACTATCACTTGGCGCTTTTGCAGATTGTGGGCAATCAGAAAGCCATCGACATTATCAGCAATACCCGCAATCAGGTGCTGATTGCCGGTTCCGCCACAATTCCTCATTCAAGATGCTGCCTGGAAACCTTTAACGATCACTTGCAGCTGCATGAGGCGTTTGTCAATGGGGAGGCTCAGCAAGCAGCTCACTTGATGAAATCCCACATTATCAATACCGCGACTTTATTGATTCACCAAGAATCCGCTAAGCGTGAAAATTGGTCAGATTACGATTCCAATGATTATCTGAATTGGATTTGAAAGAAATCGTAGCATGTTGCATGCAACGTGTAAATAATGCGCAGCAGTGAACAGCGCTATTCCCGTATGCGACTTTAGTCGAAGCATCGGGCGGGTTTTGCCGGGATAAATTCAGCTGTTTAAGCAGTGTTTAGCCATGAGGAGGGCGCTTGAGTTGCTCAGGCAGCGGAGGCTGCAATGCAAAACGCCCGGCGATATGCACCGGGCGCTGTTATGCAATTGGCCGCAGCCGGGATCAGGACTGGGCGTGGTGTTTCAGCTGCTGTGAAATTTCATCCAGCGCCTTGACCCGCTTGATTTCATTCCATAGGGCCTTGGCTTCGGGGTAATGCTTTGACATCATGCCCAGCCACTGCTTATAGCGCCCGACCATATTGATTTCTTTTTTATATGGCCCGCTTAAGAAGCGGATCTGCAGCTGGATCAGCTCATTCCACGTGATCAGCGCTTCATCAGTATCTTTGCGGATGCACTGCGTAATATCAGGCGTAGTGACGGCAGCGCGGCCAATCATTAAATCCTGACAGCCGGATTCCAGCCGGCACTGCTTGGCGTCGGCATTGTTCCAGATTTCGCCATTGGCAATCACATTGATTTTCAAGGCTTCACGGATCGGCTGCAGCTGATCCCAGAATGCCGGCGGGGTATAGCCGTCGGCTTTGGTGCGCGCATGCACCGTCACCCAGGCCGCGCCGGCATCTTCAATGGCATGGGCATTTTCCAGCATAAAGCTGCGGTCCATATAGCCCAGGCGCATTTTGGCGGAAACCGGGATATGCGCCGGCACTGCGTCACGGACGGCTTTCACCAGCTCATGCACCACTTCAGGCTCATCCAGCAGCACCGAACCGCCGCGGTGGCGGTTGACGGTTTTGGCCGGGCAGCCGAAGTTCATGTCGATGGCTGGCGCGCCCAGTTCCGCCGCGCGCACGGCATTGGCTGCCAGCATTTCAGGGTTATTGCCTAAAAACTGCACATGCACCGGCGTGCCGGCTGCGGTTTTTCCGCCGTTCTGCAGCTCAGGGCAGTAAGCCTGATAGATGTGATCCGGCAGCACAGAATCTGTGACGCGGATGAACTCGGTTACGCACCAGTCGAAGCTGCCGACATGCGTCAGGACATCACGCATGATGGGATCAGTTAAGCCTTCCATGGGGGCAAGGATGAGTTTCAATGTGCGCTGCCAGTCAGATGAAAAACGGTGTTATACGTTTTTTTGCGCGGGTTGTCTAGAAAAAGGGCTTTGAAATATTATAGGGTGATAGAGGCTTGACTGCTTATATTTCGTATAAGGGATTTATGTTAAATGGCTGGCTTTAATCCTTAATGCGATAGAACCTAAAAAAGTAACAGGGTTGCAACACTCACTCAAGAAGGTAAGGTTCTAAGAAAATGAATAATTGTTTATCAAGTAATATCGAAGAAATAAAATGGTCAAAGATGGGGTATATTTCAGTTTTTGACCATTGGTTAGATGAGGTGGAAGCAGATGAATGTAAGATCTTATGTTATTCAATAGCTAAGGATTCTGATGTGTTAGATGAATACTTAGATAGTGAAAAAAAATTTATTAATTTTTATACGTCTTTGTCTGATCAAGCCTATTGTTTTTATAAAGATTCTTGGCAATTATTTAATACAAATAGTGAAAAATTTGAGCGAATTTTAAAAAGAAGTCTAAGAGAGGAACGATTAGATTTTTTCGATATTTACTATCCAAACTACTCATTACGGTTTAAAGGTGGGCATGATAGAACTGATGCCTTTTTTATTGAGGATATTAGATTTTTATCTGATTTAAGTAAAGCTGTTGAAATAAATGGGTTATTTATTTTATCTATTCAAGATTATTCAGAGGACTTGGATCGAGTCTAAATCCAAGGTGATCCTAGACACTTTAATTGGGTTCTAACAAGCGTTGTTATTCACCAATTAAAATGTCTATGCGATAAACCATTTAAAATGTCGTGTTTTTAACCACAAGAGTCAAGCACAGGATTTAACTTTCTTTGCTCAATGATGGCTTTCTGAGCTTTACGACTCGGCATACTTTTCTTGGATCTAGAACGTTTATTTTGTTGTTCCAATTCTTCATGTTGTTGTTGAATATGTGCCAGAACTGAACCTAACCGTTTATTCTCAACCACTTCATTCTGCTGTAGCCCAGCCAATTTATTGAAGATGCTGTAGTTGAGCTTTCGTCCTTCATGCATGAGGGCCACAGTTCCATCCGGGTACTCCAGAAATGAAATGTATTGCCCAACCAGCTTATGATTCAGCTCTGTCGGTTCAAGCAGATAAATACATTTGTCATAGGTCAGGGTCAGATTCTTGGTGACCTTACGTGGTTCCTGCCAGGTAAAAATATCATCCAGTTCAAGATGAGATTCGGTTAATGGCCGATGTAAATTCTTTGCATTTCTCGCACATTTGGCGAACTTCTGATTGAAATGCTCAATAAAGCAGGGCAGCCAGGGATTGGCTTCCGCAATCGAACCGATGCCTTCCAGGCGCATCTCCTTGATCAGACGGTCCTGAAGGGTTCTATTGGCACGTTCTACGCGACCTTTAGCTTGCGGTGAGTTGGCGAAGATAATATCAATGTTTAACTCGTTCAGAATCCGCCCAAATTGCGTGATTTTACTATCTTGGCTCGATTTCTGATTCACTCGGAATACCGAGTGTTTATCGCTGTAAAAGGCCAAAGGCTTGCCATATTGCTCAATGTAGGCTCTAGTGGAAAGCATATAATCAAAGGTCGTTTCCGCCTCACAAAAGCGCAGATGTAGCAGCTTTCCAGTGGCATCATCGATATAAACCAATAAACAGCATTTGGCAGCTCGACCTTCAAACCAGTCATGATATGAGCCATCAATCTGGATCAGCTCACCGAAGCAATCACGGTTATAGCGTGGCTGATATGGACGTTTCAGGCGTTTGGATCGCGGAATCCAGAGCTCATTGGCCGTCATCCAGCGACGAACCGTTTCTACCGGGATATTCAGGTCAAATATGCTACTGAGCTTCTCATGGGCCAAGGTGGGTCCAAATCCAAGCAGATGTTCAGAAATAATTGAAAGACATTGCGATTTTAATAAATCATCATGGCGATGATGGCCCGGTTGACCACGACTTGCATGAGTCATGCCTGAAACACCATCTTGATTGAGCTTCTGTAATAACCGGGTAATTTGACGGGTAGAAAGATTCAGGATTTCAGCAGCACGGACTTGGGTAATACGATGATCTCGAACGTCTTGCAGAACTGCAAGACGTTGAATTTCTTTATCAGACATAGTGATCAGCATCTATATTTTATATCCAGTCCATGGTGATAAAAACCATCATAAACCAGACATTTTTATTGGTGAGAATATAGACACTTTAAATGGGTTCTAACAAGCGTACTTCGTATAACGGCCATTATGTTAAATGGGGTTGAGTTTATAGCTAGCCTATGGATTTGCTAGCATGCATTCCTTATATACAAGGTTTCTATAATCATTTATGGCTTTCGTTTTCATTTTTTTATTCTCATATAATTCTTTCTCAAAAACTTCTTGCGTAAACATTGCAGTTAAGCCGCTTTCATCTGCTAAACGATAACGATCTTTTTCATTATTGCTTTCCTCACTCTCGATTCTTAGCTTCTGAACTTCCGCCATCAATTGCGCTTTTGAAGCACCACTCTGTCTTTTGCTCATTACATCTTTAGCTAAGTTGGCCAGAATATTACAACTATCATTTACAGTTGCATATGCTTGAGAGGAAAGTAAAAAAATTAAAAATAAAACAATTTTCCAAGTCATATTTAACCTAATTTATAATGGATATTAGAATTAATCTTACGAATATTAAAGTATAAAACCCCAATATCTAATTTTTTAATACTTTCTGTCTTATCGGAAAATATTTAATTTTTATAAAATCAACATAATACGGATTATGGAAAACATTTTAAAATCATTGCCTTATTGTGAATATAAAAGCCCAATCTGCTGTGACTGGGTTTTGTCCTATTCCGCGTTTAATATTCACTCACTGTTCCAAGTTTTGAATTAGGCAAATTGAACAAAAAGGCCTTATTTCCCTAGAATCATTTCCAGCACCAGCTTGGAGCCGATAAAGCCGACCGCCAGCAAGAAAAAGCCGATTAAGGTAAAGCGGATGGCTTTCTGGCCGCGCCAGCCAAACTGGTAATGGCCAATCAGCAGCGCGCCGTATACAAACCAGGAAATAATGCTGAAAGCGGTTTTATGCGCCAAATGCTGGGCAAAGAAGTCATCAATCGTCAGGAAGCCGAAGCCCAAAGCCACAGTCAGCAGGGCAAAGCCGGCAATCAGCATGTCAAACAGCAAGGATTCCATGGCCTGAAAAGGCGGCAGCAGATTGACCCAAACCCGGCGCTTTTGCTTATTTTTCAGCTCGCGGTCCTGAAACCACAGCAGCACCGCATGAATGGTCGCCATCAGCAGCACGGCATAGGCGGACAAAGACAGAATAATATGGATGTCCAAGCCCAGCGAATTCCGGGAAATAAACAGATCATGCTTGCTGAACGCAAAGCCCATAATCAGGCCGGCGGCGGCCACAGGAATGCCGATTAACGCCAGCGGAAGCACCGGCCGGTAGGTGCTGAACAGAATGCTCAGCAGCAGCATCAGGCCTGAAGTGAATGACATAATATTGAAAACATTATAGTTAACGCCCACCGGCGTCAGCATGTCGCTGTACAGCACGCCGGCATGCAGCAGCAGGCCCAAACTTAACACCACGCCGACAAACCAGTGGTTCGGTACACGCTTAGACATTAAATTCATAAACAAATACCAGAAAGACGTGGTATAAGCGATTAATGCTAAAATTGTGTAGACCAAGGGCAGGCTAATCATGTCAAACCTTTTTCAGGATGATGAAAATTCATTGATGTAAATTCGATGCGAACTACAGTATCCTATAGCATTCTATGCATAAATTTTCTATTTTAAGAAAGATTTTTTTGCTATTGGCTATTTTAAGCGGATTTTGCAATGTTTGATACCTTAACAGAACGACTCACGCAGAGTTTAAGAAATGTTACTGGCTCAGGGCAGCTAACCGAAGACAATATTAAAGATACGTTACGTGAAGTACGTATGGCACTTCTTGAAGCCGATGTGGCGTTGCCTGTAACTCGTGAGTTTATCGCGAAAGTTAAGGAAGAGGCATTGGGCCAAGAAGTGATGACTCAGTTATCGCCTGGCCAAGCGTTCGTTAAAATTGTGCATGACGAACTGACCAAAATGATGGGCGAGGCCAATGAAAGCCTTGACCTGGCAGCCAAGCCGCCTGTGGTTGTGCTGCTTGCCGGCCTGCAGGGCGCAGGTAAAACCACCACTGCAGCCAAGCTTGCGCGCTTCCTGCAAGAGCGCCAAAAGAAAAAAGTGGCGATGGTGTCTGCCGACGTTTACCGTCCGGCAGCCATCAAGCAGCTGCAGACGGTAGCCGGTGAAGTCGGCGCGATTTTCTTTGAATCCAGCGCAGACGAAAAGCCGATTGCCATTGCAAACCGCGCCATTGAACAGGCGAAAATCCAGTTTGCCGATGTCTTGATTGTCGATACCGCAGGCCGCCTGCATGTCGATGATGAGATGATGGACGAGATCAAAGAGCTTCACGCGGCGATTAAGCCGACTGAAACTTTGTTCGTGGTCGATGCCATGACCGGCCAGGATGCCGCTAATACAGCCAAAGCCTTCAATGACGCTTTGCCTTTAACTGGCGTGATCCTGACCAAAACTGACGGCGATGCGCGCGGCGGCGCGGCGCTTTCAGTCCGCGCCATTACCGGCAAGCCGATTAAATTCTTGGGTATGGGCGAAAAGCTCGATGCTCTGGAGCCATTCCATCCTGAACGTATCGCGCAGCGTATTTTGGGCATGGGTGACGTGCTGTCTTTGGTCGAAGAAGTTGAACGCAAAATCGACAAAGAAAAAGCCGAAAAAATGGCGAAAAAACTGCAGAAAGGCGGCAGCTTCACTTTTGAAGACATGCTGATGCAGTTTGAGCAGATGAACAAAATGGGCGGCATGATGGGCTTCCTGGACAAGCTGCCGGGCATGAGCAATGCCGGCATTCAGGATGCGATTGCGCAGGCCAACCCAGAGAAGCAGGTCAAAAAGATGGAAGCGATCATCCAGTCGATGACCGTCAAGGAGCGCCGCAATCCTGACCTGATGAACCCGAGCCGCAAGAAGCGCATTGCAGCCGGCTGCGGCATGGACGTGGTTGAAGTCAATAAGCTGATTAAGCAGCATGCACAAATGGCGAAAATGATGAAGAAGTTTGCCAATCCTTCAGGCATGGCCAAAATGATGAAATCATTGGGCAATATGCAGAAGCAGTTTGGCGGCGGCAGCATGGGCCCGCTGTTCGGCAGTAAAGATCCGAAATAAGGGTTTATCGGTAAAAAAAGCGCGTTCAGCGCTTTTTTTACGCCTAAAGGCTGTAAAAGCTTTACAGGCTGGCGGGGATGGCGCAGGATGAAATCATTCAATGGCGCCATGCCTTTGCAGTTGCGGGCGCCGCCTCTGCTGAGTACGGAAATTGAAGGCTTGAATAACTTGGGCCGCCGCGCAGGCCGGGCACCGCTTTTGGCGCAGCGCAGCGAATGTTGAAAACAGCAATTATAAGAACAACAGCGCAATGAATAGTCCAGATGCTAAAAAAATCTACATCGTACATGGCTATAAAGCCTCGCCGAATGACCACTGGTTTCCGTGGCTCAGCCGCAAGCTGCAGCTGGCGGGGCATTTTTCCAAGCGCGTGATGCTGGCGCAGTCCAGCCAGCCGGACTTTGAGGCATGGCAGAAATTCCTGGCGCTGCAGATTCCTGAGCTGGATGAGGACACCATTATTGTCGCGCATAGCCTCGGCTGCCTGGCGGCGCTGCATTATTTGAACCAGCGCTTTCAGGCCGCCGGCGGAAGCATTAAGGCCGGCATTTTCGCGGCCGGCTTTAAGGCGCCATTGCCCGGCGCGCCGGAACTGAATCCATTCATCCATCAGGCGCGGCTGGACAGCGCCGCGCTGCAGCATCACATGCCGCTGGCGTTCAGCCTGCTGTCATCCAATGATCCGGTTGTGCCGCCGCCGCTGACCCTGCAGCTGGGGCATTTTTTAAATGCGCAAACCTATGAGGTGAAGCAGGCCGGGCACTTTATGCGCGGGGATGGCTATGCCGAATTTCATGAGGTGTGGGAATTGATCAAGCCTTTATTGAGCGCATGAAAAAAGCGCGCAACGGGGCTGAGCGCTTTCAGGTCTGAAAACTAACCACTTAAAATCCGGTGGCTAAGCTTTTGCCGCCGCATTGGCATGGGCGGAATAATGCTGCAGGCCCAGCAGCAGCAGATCCGGCTCAATGACGGGCGCATAAGCCTGCAAATGCTTGGCGAACAGCTGCGCATCGCCTCCGGTCAGAATCAGCTGGCGCGGCGACTGCTGCAGCACTTTTTCAATGGTGCTGGCCAAGCCCAGCAGGATGCCGTGATGCACTGCATCAATGGTATTGCGCCCTGGGCTTAAGTCATCAAAAGCAGCATCGGGGATTTTAATGCCTTTGGTGTTCTGAATCAGCGAGTCGCGCTGCAGGTATAAATTCGGCAGAATATAGCCACCCAGATGCTGCAGGCCATCCGCCAAGTCGATGGTCAATGCGGTGCCGCAGCTGATGATGCAGTATTTCTGCGCCGGCTGCCGAGCCGCCGCCAGCACCTGCAGCCAGCGGTCAATGCCCAGCTGCGCCGGCGCGTCATAGCCGCATTTCAGGCCGGCATATTCGGCATGCACTTTGGCAAAAACCACAGGAATATTCAGGCGCCTGAGGATTTTCTGAATGCGCTCATTGCTTTTGGCGTCCTGCACAGAAGACACGCCGGCTTTCTGCAGCTTCAGCGCTTTAAAATGCTGGATCAGGCCCAGCAGCAGGTCAGCAGGCGACTGCAGGTGCAGCTCGGCAGCCTGTTCAATGACCTGACCATTTTCCGTAATCCAGTATTTCAGGCGGGTGTTGCCGATATCGAGCCATAGATTTTTCATTGGGTTACTCTTGAATTCATCACTCGCTGGATGCGCTGGCGCGGCGCAGGCGCCCCTGGAAGAAATGCTCTATGCCGCGTTCAGAGGAAATTTCCACCGCGCCGTCAT
The DNA here is from genome assembly GCF_001696615.3 of Acinetobacter sp. WCHAc010034. Taxonomy (NCBI): domain Bacteria; kingdom Pseudomonadati; phylum Pseudomonadota; class Gammaproteobacteria; order Moraxellales; family Moraxellaceae; genus Acinetobacter; species Acinetobacter sp. WCHAc010034. Next base: position 2,652,819 of record NZ_CP032279.1, read on the forward strand.
TGCGGATGCCGAGGAAAATGCCCCGGCTTAAGCCCTGCAGGTGCTCAATTTCCACCGCTTCATCTTTAAACGCCGCGCAGTGATTGAAGCGGGCCGCTAAATTGCAGCTGTCATGGCTGAACCATTCGCCCGCCTGCTGAATGGCAAGGTACAGTTCAGCCGTCAGCTGAATGCGGTCAAACTGCGCCAGGCCCAGCTCGGTTAAAGAGGTGGCTGCCTGATCAATGCCTTCTTTAGGCACAGGCAGCGCGTTCAGGCCAACGCCGACTACGGCCTGATGCGCATTCAGCGGCTCGATTAAAATCCCGCCCCATTTGCCATGCCTGCTGTACAGGTCATTTGGCCATTTGACCTGCAGCTCTAAGTCGCGCAGGCTCGGCATTTGCAGGATATTTAACGCAATTTCCAGCGCCAGGCGCCCATCTATGGGTGTGCGGATATTCAGCAGTGTGCTTAAATAGACATTGCCTTCAGGCGAAACCCATTTGCGCTGGCGCTGTCCGCGGCCCTGCGTCTGCCGGCCGCTGGCCACGAGCACCTGCTGCACGCCCTTGAGCGCAATTTCACGCACATCATCATTGGTCGATGCGGTAACCGGTTTTAAAAGCAGCACTTCAGGAAGCTGATGGGCCTGGCTGAGAATCTGCTGCAGTAAGCGTGTCTCTAAATCCATTTGAATCTGAGAATTGTGGAAGAATGTTGATGGAGTTAATCATATATTTGCTGATTGGCGCAATCGCTGGTTTTACCGCGGGGCTGTTTGGCGTCGGCGGCGGCTTAATTATTGTGCCTATCCTGTATGTTGTTTTCAGCCAGCTGAATTATGATCCGTCGGTGATCATGCACATGGCGGTGGGCACATCTTTGGCCACCATTATTGTCACTTCCATCAGTTCTGTCAGCGCGCATCATAAAAGAGGCGCCGTGCTGTGGCCTGTGTTCCGCAATCTGGCGCCGGGCTTGCTGGCCGGCTCATTTCTTGGCGCAGGCATTGCGGACGCGATTTCGGGGCAGGGCCTGCAGCTGCTGATCGGCTGCTTTGCGGTATGGGTGGCGTTTAAAATGTTCAGGGGCGCAGGCGTTCCTGTTGACCCGAAGCGACATTTGCCTTCTGCGCCAATGCAGCTGGCGGCCGGCGGCGGCATCGGCATTGCCTCGGCGATTTTCGGCATCGGCGGCGGCAGCCTGACCGTGCCTTACCTGAACCGCAGCGGCGTGGTGATGCAGAAAGCGGTGGCGACTTCGGCGGCCTGCGGCTTGCCGATTGCGCTTGCCGGCGCGCTCGGCTTCATGTGGTTCGGCAAGCAGGCTGAGGTCGCTGTGCCCAATACCATTGGCTATGTGCATATTTATGCCTTCATCGGCATCAGCGTGATGAGCTTCATTACCGCAAAGCTGGGGGCAAAAGTGGCGCATCTGCTGTCGCCGGCGATGCTGAAAAGATGCTTCGCCTGCCTGCTGACCGTGGTCGGCAGCTACTTTATTTATCAGGGCGCCAGCCCGCTGCTGTTCGGCTGAGGCAGCGGCTGCGCCTGAAAATTGGCTTTGCAGACGCAAGATTGTCTGACAATGTCATATTCAATTGCTTTAAAAACCGTTTAAATTGCTTGCAGATTCGCAGAAATCTAAATATTGCATTATTAATAAAAACAAGACGGGAACAGCATGCAGCAGCACGAAGCGGACAGTTTGTCAGAACAAATCGCCAGGCATATCAGCGAGCAGATTATCCGCGGTGAGCTGGTGGAGGGCGAGCGCATTCAGGAATTGCGCATCGCATCTGAGCTGGATGTCAGCCGCGGTTCGGTGCGTGAAGCGCTGCTGATTTTAGAGCGCACCCAGCTGATTGAAATTTTTCCGCGCCGCGGCGCCATTGTTGCGGAAATGTCCGCGCTGCAGGTGCGTTCGCTGTTTGACATGGCCGCGCTGCTGCTGGGGCAGATTGTGCACCGCATGGCGGAAACCTGGCGCAGCCATGAAGCCGAGCGCATTCAGCTATTATTAGAGCAGCTGGAGGCGGAAACCCGCCAAGGCCATACCGAAAAGTTTTATGATCTGATCTTTCAAAGCATGGCGCGCCAGCATGAGATGGTCGGCAACCCGTACCTGATGCGCTATTATCAGGAGCTGCTGCCTTCGCTGCGCCGCAGCTACTTTCTGACGCTGAATATTTCGCGCCGCGAGCTGCAGGAATCTTCCGAGCTGTTTAAGCTGGTGACGGATGCAGTTTTAATCCGCAAGCCGCAGCAGGCGGCTTTATTTATGGAAGATTTTTGTCGACACTTGCGCAACCTTGTGTTGGAATCTCTGGCACGGATGAAACAAATTGAACTCGCGTGGGCTCGGCGCTCACGGCGTTAATCAGGACACTATGCGTTTAAGCAGTTTAAAACTTTCCGGCTTCAAATCGTTTGCCGACAGCACCACTTTGCACTTTAAAGACCGCCGCACCGCTGTGGTTGGCCCGAACGGCTGCGGCAAATCCAATGTGATTGACGCCATCCGCTGGGTGATGGGCGAATCCAGCGCGCGCCAGCTGCGCGGCGGCAGCATGCAGGACGTGATTTTTACCGGCACCGCCAAGCGCAAGCCGGTGGGCGCGGCCAGCGTGGAGCTGCGCTTTGACAACACCTGCGGCAAACTGGGCGGCGCCTATAATGCCTACAATGAGCTGGCTGTGCGCCGGCAGGTCAGCCGCGACGGCAAATCTGAATATTTCCTCAACGGCGCAAAATGCCGGCGCCGCGATATTACCGATATTTTCCTCGGCACAGGCTTAGGCCCGCGTTCCTATTCAATTATTGAACAGGGCATGATCAACCGCCTGGTGGACGCCAAGCCGGAAGAAATGCGGGTGTTTATTGAAGAAGCTGCCGGCGTTTCGCGCTATCAGGCGCGGCGCCGTGAAACCAATCAGCATCTGGAGCATACCGCGCAGAATTTATCCCGCCTGGAGGATATTGCCTCAGAGCTGAAGTCGCAGCTGAAAAGCTTAAAGCGCCAGTCAGAAACGGCGGTGCAGTATAAGGAATTGGAAAAAACCATCCGCAGCATCAAAATTGAAGTGCTGTCTTTCCACTGCGGGCAAAGCGCGCGCCTGCAGCAGGAATACACTGTGCAGATGAATGCGCTGGGGGAAAGCTTCAAGCTGGTGCGTTCCGAACTGAACACCTTGGAGCATGACATCACATCGACCAGTGAACTGTTTCAGCGCCTGATTCAGCAGTCCACGCCCTTGCAGAATGAATGGCAGCAGGCGGAAAAAAAGCTGGCTGAACTGAAAATGACGCTGGAGCAGAAGCAAAGCCTGTTTGCGCAGAACGCTGAAAGCCTGATTCAGCTGGAACAGCAGAAAGCCCAAGCCAAGGAGCGCCTGCAGCTGATAGAGCTGCAGCTGGAAACGCTGCTGCAGCAGCTGGATGAAAGCAATGGCCAGCTGCAGCAGCAGGAAAGCCAAAGCCAGCAGCGCGCTCAGCGCTTAAGTGATCTCAAGGCGCAGCATGCCAATGCGCAGCAGCAGTTTGAGCAGGTGAAAGCGCAGGTGGAAAAGCAGCAGCAGCAGAAAATGCAGATGCTGGCGCAAAGCGAACAGCTGAGCAAGAACATCGGCCGCTTGGAACAGCAGAAAGATACGCTGAAACAGCAGTCTGCCCAGATTTTGCATCATGGGCAGCAGGATGAACTGGAACAGCTGGAGCAGCAAGCCGAATTGCGCGCCAGCATAGCTGCGCAGGAACAGCAATTGGCTGCGCTGAAGCAGCAGCTGGAGCAGCGCAGCGAGCAGCAGGCGCAGCAGAAATCCGCCCTGCAGCAGCTGAAATCAGAAATTCAGGTGCTGCAGTCTGAACAGAAGAATTTGAATCAGCTGCTGATCAAGGCCAGCCCGAAAGCGCAGGCCGGCACCGTGCGCCTGATGCAGGCGCTGCAGCTGACGGAGCAGGGCAAGGCGCATGCTGCCTTAATTGAAAAATTCCTGGCCAAATGGCTGCATGCGCAGGTGCTGGACGGCGCAGACGATTTTCAGGACAGTATGGCGCGCCAAATCAAAGCTCAGGCCAAAGCGGAAAAAATCGCCTTGCCTCAGCTGGCGTGTTTGGCTGACTGGATTGAAGCGCCTCATTCTTCTTTGTGGCTGCAGGCCGCAGTTGCGGACAGCCTGCAAAAGGCCTTGCCTCTGCAGGGGCAGCTGCAGGCCGGGCAGTCGATTCTGAGCTTGGACGGCTATCATCTGGGCCCAGACTGGGTGATTGGCCTGCACTATGACGAAGACAGCCAGGCGGCTCAGGGCGCATTAAGCCACCGCATCCGCCTGGGTGAAATTGAACAGGCTTTGGCGGAAAAGCTGCCGCTGCTGGAACAGGCGGAACTGTCGCAGCCGGCGCTGCTGCATCAGCTGCAGGAGGCGCAACAGTCTTTGCAGGCCGGGCAGGCGCACCTGAAGCATCTGCAGCAGGCGCTGCAGCAGGCGGATGTCAGCATTGCCAAAGCGCAAAGCGCCTCTCAGGCCTTTGCCGTGCAGCGGCGCCAGCTGCATGATCAGCTGATGCAGGCCGACGCGCAGCTGGAAGAAGACGCGATGCAGAAAGACGATTTGGAAATTGACCTGCATGCCTTGAACATGAAGCTGGAACAGGCGCTGCCGAACTATAAAACCCTGCAGTTTCAGCTAGAGGAGCTGACCGGGCAGTGGGAAGATGGGCAGCAAAAGCTGCAGCAGGGGCAGCAGGAGCTGGAGATGATCCGCCGGCAGGCGCTGCAGGCCAGTCAGCAGATTGAGCTGCTGGAGAAAGACCGCGCGTTTTTAAAGGCGCAGCAGCAGCAGATTATGGCGCAAATCGAGCAGGCGGGGAAATTTGCCGACCCGGCGCAGCTGGAACTGCCGAGCCTGCAGTCGCAGCATGCGCAGCAGTCGGAAATTACTGAAAAGCTGCAAAAGCAATGGACTGAATGGCAGCAGGAGCTGAACAGCGTGCAGACCCGGCAGCGCGAGCTGACCGACAGCCGCCACAGCCAGCAGCAGCGGGACGAAAAGCTGCGGACTGAGCTGGAAGAAAAGCGCCTGGCATGGCAGGCTGCCAAGTCAGACCTGCAGCATTACACTGAACAGCTGAAAGAAATGAACAGCGAAATGCTGACCGGGCTGCAGATTGACGTTGCAGCCCATCAGCAGAAACTGGAAAAAGCCCAGCAGCAGTTTGATAAACTGGGCGCGGTCAATCTGGCCGCTTCGGAAGAATATGAAGAAGTTTCGAAGCGCCATGCAGAGCTGAGCCATCAGATTGCAGACTTGGAAAAAACGGTAGACCAGCTGCAGTCCGCAATGAAAAGCATTGATCAGGAAACCCGCAGGCTGTTTATGGCGACCTTTGATCAGGTTAATGCCGAGCTGCAGCAGCTGTTTCCGAAGGTATTTAACGGCGGCGAAGCCAGCCTGAGCCTTGAAGACGGCTGGCAATCGGGAGTAAAGCTGATGGCGCGCCCGCCGGGCAAGCGCAACAGTTCTCTGGCGCTGCTGTCCGGCGGTGAAAAGGCCCTGACGGCTTTGGCTTTGGTGTTTGCGATTTTCAGATTGAACCCGGCGCCTTTCTGCGTGCTGGATGAAGTAGATGCGCCTCTGGACGATGCAAATGTGGGGCGTTTCTGTAATTTAGTAAAAGAGCTTTCTGAACAGGTTCAATTCATTTACATTACACATAACAAACTGGCGATGACCATGGCGACTGACCTGCTCGGTGTGACCATGCCGGAACCGGGAACCTCAAAATTAGTGACTGTGAATTTAGAACAGGCAAAAGAATACGGCTTAGCTGCGGAGTCATAACATGGAAATCACTACAATCGTCGGGATTGCTGCTGCGGTCATTTTGATCTTGGCGGGCTTGAAGCTGCTGCTGAAAAAGCCGGCAGATGCGGCGCCTTCGCTGGATACCGACCTGCATATCGACCCGGACAGCCAGCAGCCGGTTATTCCGCGCCATGTGCGCAGCCAGCTGAATGCGCCGGAACAGCCGGATCAGCGGACTGAGCCTGCTTTAGCGCAGCCGGCGGACTCAGCGGCGGAAGCCGCAGCGCCTGCTGATCAAGTTGAAGCAGTTGCCGCAGCAGAAGATGCGCCTGAAGCGCCAAAAACCGCGGAACAGCCGGCGGCGCAGGCCGAAGCCCCAGTCGCTGCAGCCTCAGCCGCAGAAAAGCCGGCCGGCGCGGCTGCGGAAAAAGCCGCTCAGGAACTCAGCCTGAATCAGATTGAAAAAGCTGAAATCAGCGAATTTGAAGATGAAAGCAATATTTTAGATGCGCATCTGTATGAGCAGAAGCTGGTGGATGATGAAAGCGCATTGGCTACGGCGGAAACCTATATTGCATTGAATGTCTACCCGGACAGCCGTGCGCTTTCCGGCGAAAAAGCCCTGAAAGTGCTGATGAAATACGGCCTGCGCTTTGGCGAAATGGCCTGCTTCCACCGCTACAGCGAAGACGGCAGCAAGCTGCTGTTCTCGGTGCTGCAGATCAGCAATGACGGCGCAGCGGCCGGCTTTGACCTGGAAACTTTATCCACTGAACAGGTGAAGGGCCTGGCGTTCTTTTTGGCCTTGCCGCACAGCGATGTGCAGATTGCCTTTGACACCATGGACAGCATTTCGCGCTTAATTGCGCGTGAAATTGAAGGCACGGTCTACGACCAGAACAATCAGGAATTTACCCCGCAGCTGCGCGAGCACTGGCGCCATCAGGCGATTGACTACCGCGCAGGCCAGGCGGCGGAAGCTTAGCATTGAAACTGAAGCTGCTGATTTTTATAATAGTGGCGGATTGAGAATTTTTTAAGGGCGGCCGGTTTACCGCCCTTTTTTATGGTGAAGATATGACACAGCAAAACACTGTTGTTGCGCAAATGCGCCAACTGATTCAGATTCTGGCCAAGCATAATCATGCTTACTATGTGATGGATCAGCCGACGATTTCCGACAGTGAATATGATCAGCTCTTTCACCAGCTGAAAGCATTGGAAGAGCAGCACCCGGATCTAGTGCAGCCGGATACGCCGACCCGGACAGTCGGCGGCAAGGCGCTGTCAAAATTTGAAAGCGTTACCCACGCCGTGCCGATGCTGTCTTTGGGCAATGTATTCAATCAGGAAGAGCTGTTCGCCTTTGCGCGCCGCGTTGAGGAGCGCCTGCCGAATCAGAAGATTGAATATGATGTCGAGCTGAAATTTGACGGCCTGGCGATTTCGCTGTGGTATGAGCATGGCGTGCTGGTGCGCGGTGTGACCCGCGGCGACGGCGAAACCGGCGAGGACATTACCCACAATGTCAAAACCATCCGCAATCTGCCGAAAGTGCTCAGCAGCGCAGCCATCGATGCGCCTGAACTGCTGGAAGTGCGCGGCGAAGTGCTGATGCCGAAAGCCGGCTTTGAAAAACTGAATGTGGAAAATGAAGCCAAAGGCGAAAAAACCTTCGCCAATCCGCGCAATGCCGCCGCCGGCAGCCTGCGCCAGCTCGATCCGGGCATTGCCGCAGCGCGCCCGCTGGCATTCTACGCTTACGGCATTGCGCAGTGCGAGCCGCATCATGGGCAGGCCAGCATGTCTGCCAGCCTGGAGTGGCTGACTCAGTTCGGCTTTGCGGTGGGGGAGCGGCATTTCATCTGCAGCAGCATTCAGGAAGTGCAGGCGGCCTATGAGCGGATTAATGCAGAACGCCCGGATTTAAGCGTGGAAATCGACGGCATGGTAATCAAGGTCAATGACCTGAAGCAGCAGCAGCAGCTGGGGTTCCTGAGCCGGGAACCGCGCTGGGCCACAGCCTATAAATTCCCTGCAGTGGCGGCGCTGACCACCGTGGACAATATTGACTGGCAGGTTGGCCGCACCGGCACCTTAACGCCTGTGGCGCGCTTGAACCCTGTGGCGGTGGGCGGCGTGACGGTGTCCAATGTCACGCTGCACAATATCGGCGAGATTCACCGTTTGGATGTGCGCATCGGCGATACCGTCAGCGTTTACCGCAGCGGCGATGTGATTCCTAAAGTTGAAAAGGTTTGGCCGGAATTCCGCCCTGACGATGCTGCTGAGGTGCATTTGCCTGAAAACTGCCCGGTATGCTCTTCGCCGGTGGTGATGCCGGAAGGCGAGGCCCTGGCGCGCTGTTCCGGCGGGCTGTACTGCGCGGCGCAGCGCATTGAGGCGATCCGCCACTATGTCTCGCGCAAGGCGATGGATATTGAAGGCTTAGGCGACCGCTGGGTGGAATCGCTGCTGCATTTAGACCTGCTGCAGGACGTTGCCGATATTTACAGCCTGCATGAGCACCGCGAGCAGATGCTGAGCATTGAAAAAATGGGCGAAAAGTCGGTGCAGAATTTGCTGGATGCGATTGAAAACAGCAAGAAAACCACGCTGGCGGCCTTCATTTACGCCTTAGGCATCCGCGGCGTCGGAGAAACCACCGCGCGCATGCTGGCCAATACCTTCCAGACTTTTGAGGCGCTGCGGGCAGCAGATCTTGAAGCCTTGAAGAAAACTCCTGATGTCGGAGACATTACCGCGGAATGGATTATTGACTTCTTTCAGGCGCCGCATAATCTGGAAGTGGTTGACCGCCTGCTGGCGGCCGGCATTCACTGGGATGTGCCGGTTGCGCCGACCCGCCAGCCGCTGAACGGCGAAAGCTGGGTGATTACCGGCACGCTCAGCACGATGGGCCGCGATGAAGCGACGCAGATGCTGCAGGCTTTAGGCGCGCGGGTCAGCGGCAGCGTGTCAAGCAAAACCAAATGCGTGGTGGCCGGTGAAAAAGCCGGCTCCAAGCTGGAAAAAGCGGAAAAGCTGGGAGTCCGGGTGATGACCGAAGCTGAGTTTCTGGAATTCGCACAGCAGTACTAAGCGCTAAGTGGATACATATAAATAAGCATGGAGGGCCTTAAAAGCCTTCATGCTTTTTATTTGCCTGCAATAACTCACAGGCACAGCTATGCAGATGTTCAGCTATCCGGCCTGAACGGATTTCACGCCATTTAGAAAAATAATACTCCGAATAGCTCATGCATGCGCCCGGCTTCAAGCAGGAAAAACTTTAACGTTCAAATTAAGCTTATGTAAATGAGATTAATTCTTGATAGTTTTTGAAGGTATTGATGAGTATAATAATTATTCTCATTTAATATTTAGAATTTTTTTGTTATGAAACAATTTCCAAAGTCCATATTGATGAAATCGATTTCTCTAGTTTTAATTGGCGGGGCATCACAGGTTTTATGGGCTGATACGACTTTGCCGACAATTACCGTGGAAGCAGCTGCAGAACAGCAGTCATATGCAAATGGGGCGCTGAAGGATAATGCGGACTTGGGAGCTTTAGGCAGCAAGAAAATTATCGATACGCCCTTTAGCGTTGCCGAATACAGCAGCAAGCTGATTGAAAATCAGCAGGCCTCTACGGTAGGCGAGGTCTTAAAAAATGATTCAAGTATCCGCATTACCACCGGTCAAGGGCATTTGAACGAGAATTTTTCCTTGCGCGGTTTTGATGTTATCCATGATGACATTGCCTTAAACGGCATGTATGGCATGGCGCCTTATGGCCGTGTCCCGACAGAGTTTCTGGATTCCGTCACCGTGCTGAAAGGCCCGAATGCGCTGGTTGCAGGCATGTCTCCTACGGGCGGCGTAGGCGGTGTTGTCATAGCCAATACTAAACGCGCAGATAAAGATAAAACGCAAGTTTCAGCATCTTTGGAAAATGGCGGCTATTACCAGTCTGGTTTTGATGTGTCACGCCGTTTCGGTGCTAATAAAGAGTTTGGCGTGCGTGTAAACGGCGCTTATGGTCAAGGCGAGCATATCCTGAAGGGTATGGATGATACCCATGCATCAGGCGCTATTGCAGCAGATTATACGACAGATAAATTGAAGCTGAATTTTGACGCTTATGCGGTGCGGGATGACCGTGAAGGCGGTTCGCCGGCAATGGTTGGCTTTCTATCCTGTGCTGGCGTAAAAGATCCGAAAAAATGCACTGCACCATTTGAGCTGATGAAAGCTCCAAAAGGCGATACCAACTATTTTTCTAGTCTTGAAGGGCATACCCGCAGCCAATTTACCGGATTATCAGGTGAATACAGCTTCACGCCTGATATAAAAGCAAGCGCTGGCGTTGGCTATGTGGAGAAAAAATACCGCGGCCATATTTTTGGAACACGTTTAATTGTCAATAATGCGAATACGGGCGATGCCAGCTCTCAATATTACCGTGTGGGAATGGATGAAAAGAATACCGCTGCAAATTTAGGCGTAGAAGGCAAATTTGAGACGGGCGCAGTCAAACACAAGGTGGGTCTGCGTGCAGACTACTTGACGCGCAAAACCAGCCAGCATAGCAATCAAGGCGCAAAGCCAGTTGATTTCAATACGAATCTATATAATCCAATAGCAAATGCAGGCAGTATGCCGGCGGAAAAGCCGGTTTTATCGCCGCTGCTGGACAATCAATATGTGAGTTACACGCTGACCGACCAGCTTTCTATGCTGGATGATAAGCTGCAATTGATTGTTGGCGTACGTTATCAGGATGTTGATACTAAGAACCTGCAGAAGAAAACGGAGTATCAGGAAGATAAAATCTCTCCAAGCTTAGGCGTGGTGGTTAAGCCTTTCGGCGAAAACCTCTCTCTTTATGCCAATTATGTAGAAGGCCTGTCTGAAGGCGCGACAGTCAATAATAACGCTGATGCGAATAACAATGTCACTTTTGCGCCATTTCAAACCAAGCAATATGAAATGGGCGCGAAATATCAAAAAGGCACATGGCTGAATACGCTGGCGGTTTATCAAATTGATAAGCCGGGTACTATGGTTTCAAGCTATTCGAACGGCGATCCTTTAAGTAAGATTACCCAAATTACCACAGATGGCGCAGAAACACGTTCACGCGGTGTGGAATGGGCATTCTCTGGTGAAATTTATTCAGGTCTGAATTTGCTGGGCAGCATGGCTTATATTGATGCCGAATATATTAAAGCCGCGCCAAAACAAGGCGCCGCAGTGCAGGGTAATACCGTATATGGCGTACCTGATTTTACAGCGACACTGGGCCTTGATTATGCTGTGCCGTATGTGCAGGGCTTGAATGTCAATGCGCGCGCAAACTATGTCAGCGAACAGTATTTAAATGACGCCAATACTCTAGAACTTCCTGACTATACTATTTTAGATCTGGGCGCGCGCTATGCCACGAAACTTGGCGGTGTGAATACAACTTTCTTGGCGAATATTGATAACGTAACAGATAAGCAATATTGGGAAGGCGCGTTTAATTCCGGCTATGCCTTAGTTGGCGGGCCGCGGACTTATAAAGTGGGGGTAACTTTCGATTTCTAAGCGGAAATACTCAAGCATTAAAAAAGGAAAAGCCACCCGAAAGCGGCTTTTCCCTTAAATCAAGGAATGTATTTTTTCACCACGCCGTCATCCAGCAGCTGCTGAAAATGCTCGGTAATGCTGGCGCGGATATCGCGGTATTCAATGCCTAATTCTTTGCGGCTTTTTTCTGCATTGAAATAAATCGGATAGCCCATATTGCGTTCAATATACTGGCGCGAATAGCCAAAAACCGGCCCTAAAATCTTAAATGCGGCTTTAGGCACATGATTGCGCGGAAAAGGAAATTTATTGCCGAAATGCCGGCGCAGAATTTTGCCCATTTCCAGCAGGCTGAGCGTGCCCCCGCTGACAATATAGCGCTCACTGGCTGCAGGGTTTAAAGCGGCCTGAATATGCGCATCGGCTGCGTCGCGGACATCCACAATGCCGTTCCACATGGGCGGCACGCCGGCAAGGGTCATGCCGTTGGCAAACTGCTGCAGCACTTCAACGCTGCCGGACTGGGTATTCGGCGTCAGGGATGGCCCCATCACCAATGCCGGGTTGATGCAGACCAGATCCCAGCGCTGCTGTGCATTGGCCATTTCCCATGCCTTGCGTTCCGCCATGACTTTAGAATACGGATAGGGCTGGTGGGTTTCCGAACTGGTGGTGTTCCAGTGCGATTCATCAAACTGATTATGGGCGGTATTTTCAATATCGACTGCATCGCCATAGGCGGACGCAATGCTGGAGGTCACAACAACGCGCTTGACGGATGCGGTTTTATTGACGCTGTTCAGCACATTTTCGGTGCCTAATACCGCAGGCTCAATAATGTCCTTTACCGCATCCTTGAAGTTGGTCACCACAAAAGGCGAGGCCATGTGAATTACCGTGCCGCAGCCCTGCATGGCGTCATCAAAAGAATCCGGGCTGAGCAGGTTGGCCTGAAAAAGCTTGAGCGTGCCGGAACTCTCGGCAGCAATTTTCTCTAAATGGGCAAAGCTGCTTTTTTTATTCAAATCGCGCACTGTCGCGTGCACAGTAAAGCCCTGCTGCAGTAGTTTCTGAATCACCCAGCCGGCAATATAGCCTGTCGCGCCCGTTACTAAAATCGGCGCTTGGCCTGATAAGTCCGTCATGTTTTAAACCGTTGTAGTTATTTAATTTATCTCATCATAAAGGCAAAACCGGCGCTTGTCTTTGACTGAATTGCGGCGCGCGGGCAGCAATAGGGCAATGCCGCAGCTCAGCGGGTTTTCCGCCAGCCTGTACTGCGCTGGCGGCCAGCGCCGCCGCTGAATAAGACGCATTGTTAATCGTTACAAAAAACCTGAATTTGCGGTTTTCCGGCCAATTGGCCTTTGCAGGCTGCGCAAAGTTATGCAAGGGCTTATTTTTTATGTAGAAATTGCTTGAAATTAGACTGCAAATGCGTATGTTTATCATTTAAATTTTATAAAAATCATAAGCTTACATAATTTAAGCTTTGCAAAGGCGGCCGGATTTGTCCATAATGCTGGAAAAGGGTATGGAGTAAAGAAAATGCGCGGCAATCCAGAAGTCGTAGACTACTTAAATATGTTGATCGGTGGCGAACTGGCTGCCCGTGATCAATACCTGATTCATTCCCGCATGTATGAAGACTGGGGCTTAAGCAAGATTTTTGAGCGCATTGACCATGAAATGCAGGAAGAAGCTTCGCATGCAGATGCCCTGATCCGCCGTGTTCTGTTCCTTGAAGGCACGCCGAACATGAACCGCGAAGATATTGTCACCGGTGAAGATGTGGTTTCTTGCCTGAAAGCGGATTTGGCGCTGGAATATCATGTGCGCGAAAAACTGGCGCAGGGCGTGAAGCTGTGCGAAGAAAAAGGCGATTACGTGACCCGCGATATGCTGCGCCAGCAGATGAATGATACTGAAGAAGACCATACTTACTGGCTGGAAAAGCAGCTGCGCCTGATCGAGCTGATTGGCCTGCAGAACTATATTCAATCTCAGATGTAAGCTGGCCGCTAAACGCGCCTGCGGAATGCATGCCTGATTTCTCCCTTACGGAAGGGCGCGGGCAGCATCCCTGAAAAAGCTCAGCAGCATGCTGGGCTTTTTTATTGCCTGATGTTTTAGTTCAGGCATCAGGCGCATTATTTTCTGGAAAATTTCTGAATATCGGCCAGAACCTGCCCGGCATGGGTTTGGCTGTTCACGCTGCTGTAGTGGTAGATAATGGTGCCTTGCGGATCAATTAAAAAGGTTTCCCGCTTGGCGATTTTAGCAATGCCGAAGTTGCGGACAATCCCGAATTGATCGGCCAATTGATGGTTATTGTCCGCCAGTATGGCAAAGGGCAATCCGAGCTTTTCAGAGAACTTCTGATGGGAAGGCACATCATCCAGGCTTACGCCCAGCACCGCAGCATTGTTTTTCAGAAACTGCGGATACAGCGTTTTGAACTGGTTGGCTTCCTGCGTGCAGCCGGGAGAATTGTCTTTCGGATAAAAATACAGAACTATCCATTTTCCCTTGTACTGCCTCAGTTCATGCCATTTGCCATTCTGATCCTGCAGTTTAAACGCCGGGGCAGTTTTGCCTACCCAGCGCTTTTGATCTGAATCAATTTTGGCAAACAGGGTGTTTTCAGCATGAAGGACGGGGCTGAAGATCAAGCCGGCGCTGATGGCCAAGAAGCCGAGGCGGAAGATTTTTTTCATTTTCATAAGATCCATTGCATTGTTTGCGTAGCCTGCAGCTGCTGAGTTTAGCAAGATTGCGCTCCGGCGCGGCGTGAATTTTTATTTAAATATGATCGGTTTATGTTATAAATTTTGATGCTGAAAATGAAAATTAAATCTAAGGGGGGATGCTATGGATGTCGGTGCAGTTTTGATTCAGTTAAAGCCGGATGCTTTAAGCAATGTTGAGGCATGGAAAGATGAGCTGAATGCGCGCAAGGCGGAGGCGGTTGAAACGCTGCAGGCGGAAGGCGTGCATGTGGAATCATGGTTTCATCTGCAGCTGGAAGGGCAGGATTATTTAATCGCTTATATGCGGGCGGAGGATATTGCGCGGGCGCAGCAGATTGGCCGAACCAGCCAATTCCCGATTGATCAGGTGCATAAGCAGTTTAAGCAGAATTGGCTGAAAGTAATGCCTGCAACATTGCTGCTGGACTTGGAGAATTGCTGATCTTTGCCATTGCAGCTTTTCGCAATAGCAAATTTCAGCCGGGTTTGCCTATACTAGGCGCAGGCTTTATTTTCAGAGTTTCTTGTGAAACAGCGTATTTTACTCATTACAGGCTGGGGCGGCGGCGCAAAACTGCTGGCGCCGCTGCAGCAGGCTTTGCAGCAGCAGGGCCATCATGTTGAATTGATCAATATCTTTAATGCGCTGGATGAAAAAGTCCTGCAGCAGCAGGTCAAAACAGCCAAAGACTTTGATGTGATTGCCGGCTGGTCTTTGGGCGGCCAGCTGGCGGCATTGCTGGCGGATCAAATTGCGAAGCAGTATTCTGAACACAAGGTTTTGATTACACTGGCATCCAATCCTTGCTTTGCAGCCAATGCTGAATGGCAGGATGCTATGGATCAGCCGGCATTCCAAAGCTTTAAACAGTCCTTCGAGCAGGATGCGGTTTCGACGCTGAAGAAATTCGGCTATATGGTCTGCCAGGGCACGCCAAGCACAAAACAGGATTTCCTGACGCTGCAAAGTTTGATTCAGGCGCAGAATTTAGAACTGCTAAAGCAGGGGCTGAACTGCCTTGAGCAGCTCAATACAGCGGATATCTTAAAAAATTATTCCGGAAGGCAGTATCATATTTTTGCCCAGCAGGACTTCTTAGTTAGCAGCAAAGTCGAAGCCAAACTTCAGGATTTCGGCGCCAAGTTGCTGGAAACGGAACTGCTCAGAGGGTCGCACGGCTTTCCCCTGTTTGATTCTGAATTGATAAGTTGCAAAATCTGCCAATATTTAAAGAAAATAGAACAAAGAAGCGCATAACTGGCTTATCTCGCAATTTATTTTTAGGCGATGCAGGTTTAAGATCATGCAAAATGGATTTTAAGCCTTGGGCATGGAGCGATGGATGACCGAATTAACCGATCTGCAGTTTGATCAGCAGCACCTTTGGCATCCCTATACTTCCATGACCCAGCCGCTGCCGGCGTTTAAGGTGAAGAAAGCTTATGGCGCAACCATTGAGCTGGAAGATGGCCGGCAGCTGATTGACGGCATGTCTTCATGGTGGTGCGCGATTCACGGCTATAACCATCCTGAGCTGAATCAGGCCGCGGCGGAGCAGCTGCAGCAGATGTCGCACATCATGTTCGGCGGCCTGACGCATGATCCTGCAATTCAGCTTGGCCGACTGCTGCTTGAAATTGCCCCGCCCAGCCTGAGCAAAATTTTCTATGCAGACTCCGGTTCTGTGGCGGTTGAAGTTGCCTTGAAAATGGCGGTGCAGTACTGGACCGCGCAAGGCCAAACCGCAAAAACCAATTTTGTTACCCCGCGCTCGGGCTATCATGGCGATACCTGGAATGCCATGTCGGTCTGCGACCCGGTGACCGGCATGCATCAGATTTTCGGCTCAAGCCTGCCGAACCGCATTTTTGTCCCTGCGCCGCAAACCGGCTTTTATGATGAATGGGATCAGCAGGACAGTGCTGCGCTGGAGCAGGCGCTGGCGGCGCATCACGGCAGCATTGCCGGCCTGATTCTGGAGCCGGTTGTGCAGGGCGCCGGTGGCATGCGCTTTTACCATCCTGAATATTTGCGCCAAGCCAAGCTGCTGTGCAAGAAATATAATATCCTGCTGATCTTTGATGAGATTGCCACAGGCTTTGGCCGCACCGGCAAGCTGTTTGCCTGGGAGCATGCGGGGGTTGAACCGGACATCATGTGCATTGGCAAAGGCCTGACCGGAGGCTATATGACGCTTTCCGCGGTCTTAACCAGCGCCCATGTAGCGGAAACCATCAGCCGGAGCGAGGCCGGCGTGTTCATGCACGGGCCGACATTCATGGCCAACCCTCTGGCCTGCGCGGTGGCGCTGAAAAGCACGCAGCTGCTGCTGGCGCAGGACTGGCAAGCCAATATTCAGCGCATTGAACAGCAGCTGCGCCATAGGCTGCAGCCCTTGGCGGCGCTGGAATATGTGCAGGATGTCCGGATACTGGGCGCGATAGGCGTGGTTGAATTGAAATTCAATGTAGACATGCAGGCCCTGCAGCGGCAGTTTGTGGAGCGCGGCATTTGGGTGCGCCCCTTTGGCAAGCTGGTGTATGTGATGCCGCCGTATGTTATTTCGGATGCAGAGCTGAATACGCTGCTGCAGCAGCTGGCTGCTGTAGTTGCGGGCCTGCAGGCGCATGCAGCATGAGTTTGATCGATCATTATGCGCAGCAGCTGGATGCTTTGAAGCAGCAGGGAAATTTGCGCCAATTCACCGCAAACCGGCAGCAGGGCCGCCGCATTCAGATTGGCGGCCGGCAGATGCTGAATCTGGCCTCCAACGACTATTTAGGGCTGGCTTCGGATATTCAGCTGCGGGAGCAGTTTTTTGATGAGACTCCGAATGCGCAGCGCTGGATGAGCTCGTCTTCATCGCGCCTGCTGACGGGGAATTTTCCGGAATATGAACAGCTGGAAGCCAGCTTAAGCCGGGCCTTTCATGGCCGCGCGGCACTGCTGTTCAACAGCGGCTATCACATGAATATCGGCATACTGCCTGCGCTCAGCGACAGCAAAACCCTGATTTTGGCCGATAAGCTGGTGCATGCCAGCATGATTGACGGCATCCGCCTGTCGGCAGCCAAATATGTGCGCTACCGCCATAATGATTTGCATCATCTGGCGCAGCTGCTGCAGAAATACCATGAGGATGAAGCGTTTGAGCGCATCATTGTGGTGACGGAATCCATTTTCAGCATGGATGGCGATGAAACCGATCTGGCTGAACTGGTCCGCATCAAAAAGCAGTTTTCCAAAGTGATGCTGTATGTGGATGAGGCGCACGCGGTCGGCGTGCGCGGCGCGCAGGGCTTGGGCTGCGCGGAGCAGTACGGCGTGATTGATGAGGTTGACCTGATTGTCGGCGCCTTCGGCAAAGCCATGGCGTCCATCGGCGGCTATCTGATCTGCCATCCGGTGATCCGCGCGTATCTGATCAACAGCATGCGCCCCTTGATTTTCAGCACGGCGCTGCCGCCGGTCTGCATGGCGTGGACGGATTTTATTTTTCAAAAAGTGCTGGCCCTGAACCCGCAGCGCCAGCATCTGCAGCGCATCAGCCAGTCGCTGCGCCAGGTGGTGGCAGCTAAAGGCTTTGACTGCCCATCCAGCTCGCATATTGTGCCGGTGATCATCGGCGAATCGCAGAAAACCGTCGAAAAAGCCCAGGCGCTGCAGGCTGCCGGCTTTTACATCATGCCGGTGCGCCCGCCGACCGTGCCGCAGGGCAGCTCGCGCCTGCGCATTTCTTTAATCGCTTCCATTGAGCAGGCTGAGCTGGACCAGCTGGCCGCTTTGCTTTGAGTTTTGATGATGCCTATTGATAAAGCTCAGGTGGCGCAGCGTTTCGCCAAGGCGCACCAAAGCTATGACCTGCATGCCGTGGTGCAGAAGCGCATTTGCCGGCATTTGATGAATCTCATGCTGCAGATCCTGCCTGAGCGGAACTTCAAGCGGGTGCTGGAAATCGGCTGCGGTTCCGGCAATCTCAGCCATCAGCTGCTGCAGCGCCTGCGCATTGAGCGCTTGATTTTAAATGACCTGTATCCTGAAATTCAGCAGCATTTCAAGGCGGCGGAAAATCTTGAATGGCTGATTGGCGATATTGAGCAGCTGGCTTTTCCGCAGGCGCTGGACTTGGCGGTTTCCAGCTCGGCGCTGCAGTGGATGGCCGACCTGAAGTCGGTTTTCCGGCAGGCGCATCAGGCGCTGCAGCCGTGCGGCTATTTCTGCTTTTCAACTTTCGGCCGGCAGAATCTGCAGGAAATTAAAGCTTTAACCGGGCAAGGCCTGGAATACTTAACGCCCGCTGAAATTCAGCATCTGCTGCAGCAGCAGGGCTTTGAAGTTCTGTATCTGTCCGAAAGCCTGGATGCGCTGCATTTTAATCATCCGCGCGAAGTGCTGCAGCATCTGAAAGCGACTGGGGTAACGGCGGTATCCGCCGGGCAGCGCTGGACGAAGCAGTCCTTGGCGCAGTTTTATCAAGGCTATGCGCAATATTCCCAGCGCAATGATGCAGGCCAGCCTGAATATCATTTGAGCTATCACCCCATTTACTGCATTGCGCGGAGAACTTCATGACGGCACCGGTTTATTTTATCAGCGGCATTGATACCGGCATTGGCAAGACCTATGCCACGGGCTATTTGGCCAAGCTGTGGAATCAGCAGGGCATCCGCACCATTACCCAGAAGCTGATTCAAACCGGCAACAGCGGAATTTCAGAAGATATTGAACAGCACCGCCAGATCATGCAGATGGGCTGGTTTCCTGAAGATGACAGCCGGCTGACCATGCCTGAAATTTTCAGCTATCCGGCATCGCCGCATTTGGCCGCGAAAATAGACGGCCGTGACGTAGATTTCGCCAAAATTGCCCAAGCCACGCAGCAGCTGGCTGAACGCTATGACGCGGTGCTGCTGGAAGGCGCCGGCGGCCTGATGGTGCCGCTGACGGACAGCCTGCTGAGCATTGATTACGCGGCGGAAAAAAACTTTCCAGTGATACTGGTCAGTTCCGGCCGGCTGGGCAGCATCAACCACACCATTCTCAGTCTGGAAGCGCTGCGCAGCCGCGGCATGCAGCTGCATGCTTTGGCTTATAATCTGAATGATGAGTCGCAGGATCCGCTGATTTCAAAAGATACCGCAGAATACTTAAAGGCTTATTTGGCCAAGCATTTTCCTGATGCGCTGTGGATGGATATTCCGGTGGTTGAATTGCCGCTTTAAAGAGCTTGGCCGGCAGCAGCGCTTAGTCAGCCGGCGCTGCTGCGGATCAAACCACGTTCAGGATCTAAAAAAGAAAAAGCCAGTCAGTTGGCGAACTGGCTGGCTTTTTCTTGGCTAAGCGGTTTTAGCGCTTTCCGCAATTAAAACTTCTTGAAGCTTTTATTGGTGCCGTAAGGCTTGCGCGGCGCATTTTCGTCGCGGCGCTCGCGGTTGCCGAAGCTGTCATCACGGCGTTCACGCTGGCCGTAAGTGCCCTGATTGCCGTCTTGGCGGCGTTCACGCTGGCCGTAAGTGCCCTGATTGCCGTCCTGGCGGCGTTCGCGCTGGCCGTAAGCGCCTTGGTTGCCGTCTTGCTGGCGCTGCGCATAGCCGTTTGGATTTTCACGGCGCTCACGTTCGCGGCCGAAAGCCGGCTTCTGCTGGCTGCCTTCATCTTCAGTGTCGCGGCGCTGCTGGCGCAGGAAACCGCCGCGGCGCGCTGCCATCGGTTTTTCCTGCATGCGCTCATTGCGGCGTTTCGCCATGCCGAATAAGCCGGTGCCTTGGCGCGGCTTCAGCTCAACCGATTTGGTTAAGTTGTCGATATCGTTTTTATCCAGCTCCATCCAGCGCCCTGTGCGCAGCTCGCGCGGCAGGATGACTGTGCCGTAGCGGGTACGCAGCAGGCGGCTGACTTTCAGGCCCTGCGATTCAAAGATGCGGCGCACTTCGCGGTTGCGGCCTTCTTTCACTACAACCTGGAACCAGCGGTTAATGCCGTCGCCGCCAATTTCAGTGAAGGATTCAAATTTTGCCGGGCCGTCATCCAGCATCACGCCTTTCAGCATGTTGTTTTTCAGCTGCGGCGTCACTTCGCCCATAACGCGCACCGCATATTCGCGCTCAATTTCATTTGATGGGTGCATCAAGCGGTTGGCCAGTTCGCCATCGTTAGTGAACAGCAGCAGGCCAGTCGAGTTGATGTCCAGACGGCCCACCATCACCCAGCGGTCGCCCTGAATCTGCGGCAGCTGCTCGAATACGGTCGGGCGGTTTTCAGGGTCATTGCGCGAGCAGATTTTGCCTTCAGGCTTGTAGTAAATCAGCACGCGGCGGCGGATTTCATCTTCAATCTGGAACTGCACTTTACGGCCGTCGATGCGAAGCTCATCGCCCGGCTCAATGCGTTCACCTACTTGGGCAACTTGCCCATTTACGCTTACGCGCCCGGCGGCAATGACTTCTTCCATATAGCGGCGAGAACCCAAACCAACACGCGCAAGCACCTTTTGCAATTTTTCACTCATGACAGCATAACCTTAGAAATTATCATCAACAGTTCACCTATTTATGACTTCGGCGCGTTTGCGTCGAGGGCCATAAAAGCTTCCTTGGCATCCTGCAGGGGAGGCAATTGACCTAAAGAATGAAGGCCAAAAGCATTTAAAAATTGTGGCGTTGTAACTAACAACGCAGGTCTTCCCGGGAGTTCCCTGAAGCCGGATTCTTTAATCCAGTTCCAGTCAAACAGCGTGCGCAGTATCTGGCTGTTATTGGTTACTCCGCGGATTTGCTCAATATCTGCCCGGGTCACTGGCTGGTGGTAGGCAACCACAGCAAGCGTTTCGAGCAAAGATGGCGATAAGCGGGTTGGCCGCTCAGGCCATGTCTGAGCAATAATATTACGATATTTTGCGCGAACTTGAAATCTGAAGCCTTGGGCGGTTTCCACCAGTTCAATGGATCTGCCATGTTGCAGCAGGGACAGCTGCTGCAGCAATTGGCGCATTTCCGGCTTGCTGTAGCGGCCCTGAAAGGCTTCCTTCAGGCGGGCCAGCGATACCGCCGCTTCACTGGCGAATATAATCGCTTCCAGCTGCATCAGCACTTCATGCACATCTTCCTGCTGCGCGGCGGGCTGGATCAATCCGCTATTCATGCGCGCGCTCCCTGAACCGCAAGCGGCGCTTCCACGCCTGTGGCAACAATGGTCAGTTTCTGCTGGCGCGTCAGTTCTAAAATCGCCATGAACGTGACCACCATGCCCATGCGGCCTTGGCTGGGCTTCAGCAGGGCTTCAAATTCCAGCACGGCGCCGCTTTCCAGCCGGCTTTCAATATAGGCGATGCGCTCTTCCAGCAGCACCGGCTCTTGCAGAATCTGATGAACGGCAGGTTCAGGACGGCTGAATACGCAAAGCATTGCATCACGCAGCGCATCTGCGCTGTAGCCGTCATTGTTTTGAATCACATGGCCTAAGCTGATATTGGCTGCAAAAGTGTCGCGCTCTAAGACGCTCATCTGGCCGAGGCGTTCGGCAGCCTGCTTAATGCGCAGATAGTTTTCCAGGCGCTCAATCAGGTCTTGTTTTGGGTCGGCTTCGGCTGCGCTGATATTCTTGGGTTTCGGCAGCAGCAGGCGCGATTTCAAATCGGCTAAAAGGGCAGCCATCACCATGTAGTCTGCGGTCAATTCAATATTCAGCGATTTCATCGCCTGCATATAAGACAGGTACTGCGCGGCGATTGGGGCAATATCCAGCTGCAGCAGGTCAAAGCCGTTTTTTTGAATCAGGTAAATCAGAAAGTCGAGCGGGCCTTCGAAATGCTCTAAAAGGATTTCAAATGCAGCGGGAGGAATGTAAAGGTCCTCAGGAAGCGCATCCTGCCATTCACCCAAAACGCGGATGTGTGCAGATGGTTCCATCGGCTCATGGACAGTTTGATTCATTGCAATTATAGGCCACGCGAATTTTCAAAGGCATGAAAGCGCTATTTCAAATCAAATTAGAAACGCTGCCGTGAGCGGATGATGAGAAAAAGCAAAAAAAGATAATCTGAGCGCTAGTTTAATGGAAAAACGCGCTGAAATAAATCATGGAGCGTTTAAAACGCCAAAAAAACCGCAAAAAGCTGCAGGCGCGCGGCCGATTTTAAGTTTTTAATGGCAAGGCAGCTGTTTTATATGCAGTTTGTCAGAAGAGCACTTATGCAAGACGCATGCTGAAAAAAACATTGGGCAGAATGATGAAAAGCTATCAAGAAACGCAAGAGAATGAATATGTGCGGCAGAAAGTCCGCTTGCAGGATTTTATTCAGCTGCATCAGCAAAATAAATGAGATTGCTTTAAGCCGGTTTGAAAATTGTATTATGAAGATCGGCGCCGGTTTAATGTTTATCTTGGCCTATGTCCGCTTCTGATTCAGTTTAAACAAGAGTTGAGATGAAAAAATTGCCGGCGCTTTCGAAATTTGAACCAAGAAAAATTAAACCCCTGATGGGGATTCAACTGAGAAAAGCTGAAAAAATATTGTTTACTGTTTGTGGAATAAACTAAAGTTGCTGCATAACTGATTGAAATTAATATTCAATAATAAGGAAATGCAAATCAAATGCCGCTTATTTTAGTGCTGGCCGGAATGATCTGTTTCGGCGTGTTTTTGGGCTATCCCAAATATCAAATTATGAAATTAGAAGACCAAGCGCGAAGAACGCTTAAATCAGGAGGATTTGAGCAGTTTGGGGCAAACTACCGCCCATTGATGAGTGCTGCAAAAATTGATTTTTCTGTGCTGGATCAATATCCCAATATCCGCTTTTATATGCGCAATACAGCATATGCGGGGAAGGACTTGCCTGAAGGGGTAAGGCGCATGGTGCAAACCATGAGCTGTGATTCCATTGAGTCATTTCGCGCTATGGAATACAAAGAGCGGACTGCTTTGCTGAATGTCCTGGAAGAAGATCAGATTACTTTTTATGTTTCTTTGAAAAATAAATTTGGTGCAGAGTTGGCGGCGCATCAGCAAAAGCTTTCCGCATGTTCTAATTTTTTGGCTTTAAGAAATTTGAAAGAAGAAGATGGTCAGGACTCACAGCAAGCTGCTCTAGTGCCGGCTCAAGCGCCTGTGATTCCTTCGGCCGTTGAAGCTGCGCCTGCTGCGGCGTATTCAGGCAGTGATGAGGCTGCTGCGCATTAATGGCGCAATAAATGCGCGATGAGATGAGCTGTTCAGAAAAAGCCTTGCTGATATGCAATTCAGCAAGGCGGGTTTTACAGGATGGATTTAAGCCGCAGCATTGAGGCTTGCATGCTATTCAAACGCGCTGACATCGCCTGCGCCGCGCCGGATAATTTCCGGGTGGTCTTTGGATAGGTCAACAATGCTGGTGGTGGCGAGCGTGCCCAGCCCGCCGTCAATCAGCACATCAATGCGCTTGCCGAGCTGCAGCTCAATCTCAAAAGGATCATCCAGCGGGTCCTGCTGCTGAGGCAGAATCAGGGTGCTGGTCAGCAGCGGCTCTCCCAGCTCTTGCAGCAGCATTTGGCAAATCGGGTTGCTGGGAATGCGCAGGCCAATGGTTTTCTTTTTCGGATGCATCAGGCGGCGCGGCACCTCACTGGTGGCCGGCAAAATAAAGGTGGTAATAGCCGGGGTATTGCTTTTCAGCAGGCGGTACATGGCATTGTCCACTTTGGCATAGGTGGCGATGTCCGACAGGTCGGCGCAGATAATGGCATATTGATGCTTGGAATCCAGGCCGCGGATTTGCGCAATGCGCTCCATGGCGCTTTTATTGCCAATCTGGCAGCCGATGGCGTAGGCAGCGTCGGTTGGGTAAACCACCACATCGCCGGCGCGGATGCGTTCAACTGCTTGGCTGATCAGGCGAGGCTGAGGGTTTTCGGGGTGTACGCGTAAATGCAGCATAGCGTGTCCTCCAGTTTTTGGCTTTTATAATAGGCTAAGCTTATTATGGATGCGCAGGGCGGCGGCGCGCAATGCATTGCGCGCAGAATATTGTGCAATTTAATCAAGCATTTCGCGCTGAAATTCATCGGCCTGTAATGTTTTGCCATTCCGGGTGCAGGCGCAGATGCAGTCAATAAAATGTTTTGCGTCGCGCGGCAGTTTGGCTTCGCTTGAAAAATAGCGCTGCAGCTGCGCATGGACATTGTCCTTAAAGGCGGCGCCGTCACCGCCTTCGCCAGTCAGGTTGTCCAAAGACACGCGGAATTTGCGGCCAAAGGCCTGGGCAAACAGCCATTCCACCGCCTGCGGCTTAATTTCCACCTGTTCAAACAGCGCCTGCTGTTCCGCCGTGCGGCCATCCGGCGCAT
Source organism: Acinetobacter sp. WCHAc010034 (assembly GCF_001696615.3). NCBI lineage: Bacteria > Pseudomonadati > Pseudomonadota > Gammaproteobacteria > Moraxellales > Moraxellaceae > Acinetobacter > Acinetobacter sp. WCHAc010034. The sequence continues at coordinate 2,677,255 of NZ_CP032279.1, forward strand.
ACCAGTAGCCCAGGTCGGGCAGGCGGCGGCGCTTTTCGCCGGCAATGGTCCAGTGGCTGATTTCATGCAGCGCGCTGTTGAAGAAGCCGTGCGCAAATTGAATGCGGGCAGGGCCGTTTTCATCTGCCGGAAAATATTCCGGTTCAGAACCGCCTTTGACTAAAGTGACATTTAGGTGGGAAAACCAGTGATTAAAGTGTAAGATGAGCCAGTCGGCCTGTTCCGGTTCTGCCGATAATTTAGCCCATTGCGAGAGTTGCACTGGCTTGGCTGAAATGTCAGAATCGGCGGCTGGAAGTGTGCTCACAAGTGATGAAACACTCACTTCTGTTTGCGGCTGCAACAGATGCATGACTGTGTTACCCCAAATGGTCTGTCTAAATAAGTGCAAAATTGTATCTTAATCTTTGACAGAGTACTGATGAATTTGTAGAATTGCCGCCTTAATTATGTCAGCAAATACCTTTCCGGCACAGATAGAGCCGTTTAAATGGGCTGAGCAGGGCTTTACATGGTCAGGTCAACTGCCATTATCGCGCTTTGCTCGTATTGCCCGTGAAGCTGTTGGATCAATTGATGATCAATTGGTTAACATAGACTGTAAGCTATCAATGGATGCGTATCATCGTATTGCATGGCTGGATGGTCACGTTGAAGCAAGTGTCCCAATGGAATGCCAGCGTTGCTTAAACGCGGTAGAAATTGAACTCGCTTCAGATTTTCATCTAGCTCTAGTGGATGATGAGTCACTGATAGAGCGCTTGGATGAGGATGCTGATTTCATCGTCTTAGGCGAAAGCGAAGCAACAACCAAAGGCGACTATGATGCGCCTGCGACTGCTGATTTGCTTGCGCTGATAGAAGATGAACTGTTATTGCTGCTGCCTTTGTCGCCTAAGCATGATGCTTGCGAACATAAGCATCAGCCTGCCGTTCAGGAAGCTGCTGCAGAAAAGCGGGACAACCCGTTTGATGTTTTGGCAGGCTTGAAGGGTAAACTTAACTAATTTTTGTGTTATACTGCGAAGTATAAGACAATCGAATTTGTTCTGATCCATTTTTTCGATCTTTGTAAGGAGCCATCATGGCCGTTCAGCAAAACCGTAAAAGTCGCTCTCGCCGTGACATGCGCCGTTCACATGACGCTTTAACCGAGAATGCATTATCAGTAGACCAAACTACTGGTGAAACTCACCGTCGCCACCATGTAACTAAAGATGGTGTCTACCGTGGCCGTCAATTATTCGCTAAAGCAGCTGCTGAATAATTGATGATGTATTAAGCGTCAAGCTTAGTAGAAAAAATGGGAGCGTAAGCTCCCTTTTTTTGTCCGCGTTTTTTGTTGTATTTGGCAATTACTAAAAGCAAAATTAAATGCTAAATTTCCGCACCATATACGGGCTTATATGAGAGCTTGCTGGAGTATTGGGCGTCTATCACGCTTCAGCATATCTTAATTAAAGGATTTTTTTATGTCTGCTAAACAACTTGGGCAAGCGTCTTTGGCAACCAAAACTGCATTTTTGTTCCCCGGTCAAGGCTCGCAGAAAGCCGGCATGCTCGCAGAGCTTGCAGAACAGTTTAGCGGTGTGCAGGCGACGTTTGCTGAAGCATCGGAAGCGGTTGGCTTTGACCTGTGGCATATTGCGCAAAGCGGCGAAGGTCTGGATCAGACTGAATTCACCCAGCCTGTGCTGCTGACTGCCAGCATTGCCTTATGGCGCGTATGGCTGGAATTGGGCGGCGTAGTGCCGAAATACATGGCTGGCCATTCTCTGGGTGAATACAGCGCGCTGGTGGCTGCCGGCGCAATGAGCTTGGGCGATGCCGTCAAGCTGGTGCACCTGCGCGGCAAGCTGATGCAGAGCGCAGTGCCTCAGGGGCAGGGCGCAATGGCTGCGATTCTGGGTCTGGACGACGCCAAAGTATTGGAGCTGTGCGAGCAGGCCAATATGCAGGGGCGCGGCTCGGTTGAAGCGGCCAACTACAATGCCAATGGCCAAGTAGTGATTGCCGGCGATAAGACTTTGGTTGAGGCGGTCATGGCTTCAGCCAAGGAAAACGGCGGCAAGGCGATTGCGTTGCCGGTGTCTGTGCCGTCGCACTGTTCGCTGATGAAGCCGGCTGCTGAGCAGTTCGCGCAAGCTTTGGAACAAACTGCCATTGAGCTGCCTCGCATTCCTGTAATACAAAATGTCAACGCAGAAGCTGCCGCTGATGTGGCGCAGCTGCGCCAGGCATTGACTGCGCAATTGTATCAATCGGTGCAATGGACCAAGACCATGCAGCTCATTCAGGATCAGGGCATACAGTATGTAGCTGAATGCGGTCCGGGCAATGTTCTGGCGAATCTTGCGAAACGTCTGCCGAATATCGAAAAAGCATTTCCGCTCGACACCAAGAGTCGTTTGGAAGACGCATTAAACGCCATCTTAGTGGCTGAAGGGAAAATTGCATGACACAAGAACGCAAAGTCGCACTGGTGACAGGCGCGAGCCGGGGGATTGGCGCAGCCATCGCTCAGCAGCTGATTCAAGACGGTTATTTTGTTGTAGGCACGGCGACATCTGAATCCGGCGCAGAAAAGCTTTCTGCTGCCTTTGGTGAGAATGGCGCAGGCAAGACGCTGGATGTGCGCGACGGCGCAGCGATTGACGCTTTGGTTTCAGAGATTGAACAGAATTACGGCCCGGTGCTTGCATTGGTCAACAATGCCGGCATCACCAAAGACAACCTGCTGCTGCGCATGTCTGAAGATGACTGGGATGATATTCTGAATATTCATTTGAAGGCAGTTTACCGCCTGTCCAAGCGCGTGCTGAAAGGCATGACTAAGGCGCGTTTCGGCCGCATCATCAATATCAGTTCTGTAGTTGCGCATTTTGCCAACCCGGGCCAAGCCAACTATTCTGCGGCCAAAGCCGGCATTGAAGCGTTCAGCCGCAGCCTGGCCAAAGAAATGGGCAGCCGCCAGATCACTGTAAACTCAGTAGCGCCGGGTTTTATTGCGACAGAAATGACCGAACAGTTGAGCGAAGAAATTCGCAAGAAAATGAGCGATCAGGTGGCATTAGGCCGTTTAGGTGAGCCTCAGGATATCGCCAATGCTGTAAGCTTTCTGGCTTCAGACAAGGCAAGCTACATTACCGGTACTGTAATGCATGTAAATGGCGGTTTATACATGAGCTAAGCTCAAGTATAAACTTCCCAAATTTTTTATATTCAATTAAACTAACGGCATTAAAAACGCCACAAGCAATGAGGAGAATTCCTGTGAGCGATATCGAACAACGCGTTAAACAAGCGGTTGCTGAGCAACTTGGCCTTAAAGTTGACGAGATTAAAAACGAAGCATCTTTTATGGATGACTTAGGTGCTGACTCTCTTGACCTGGTTGAGCTGGTTATGTCTTTCGAAAACGACTTCGACATCACAATTCCGGATGAAGATTCTAACGAAATCACAACCGTGCAATCAGCTATTGACTACGTTTCTAAGAAACTGGGTTAATTCCTGATTTTCAGCTTTGCTGAATAAAAAAAGCCGCCAGTTTTGGCGGCTTTTTTTATGGCGCGCATGCCTGCATCAGCTTCAGCGCTAAACGTCCAGATCCAGATACAGGCCTTCCTTGACTTCCTCCATCACCACATAGCTGTGCGAAGAGGCGGAGGCCGGCAGCTTTTTCAGCAGGTTGCCCAGCAGCTTGCGGTAAGTGCTCATTTCCTTTAAGCGCGCTTTCACCAGATAGTCAAAGTCGCCTGAAATCAGGTGGCATTCCAGCACTTCGGGAATCTCGGACAGGTCGCGCGCCACCTGCTCGAACACATCGCCCGACTTGGCGGAAAGCTTGATTTCAAGGAACACCAGCAGGCGCTTATCCACCAGTTCGGGGTTCAGCCGGGCATAATAGCCCATAATGATGCCGTCGCGCTCCAGGCGCTTGACCCGCTCTGAGCAGGGGGTGGTTGACAGGTTGACTTTGGCTGCCAGCTCGCTGATGGCGATGCGTCCATTCTTCTGCAGAATGTCCAAAATCATGCGGTCGATACGGTCTAATTTGCGCATTTATAATTCCCTGTGTTTTGAGTAAAACCGCGACAAAACGAGTGAATTCACTGAAAGAAAGCCCTAAAAACAGCAAATTCAACTATTGATCCAAAAATATACTAGTTAAATAAACTAGGGACAGGGTCGAGGTCAAGGCTATGCGTGTAATTGTTTTAGGCAGTGGTGTTATTGGCGTAGCCAGCGCTTATTATTTGGCGAAGCAAGGCGCAGAAGTGACTGTGCTGGACCGCCAGGCTGGGCCTGCGGAAGAAACCAGTTTCGGCAATGCCGGCCAGATCTCTCCCGGCTATTCGACGCCTTGGGCTGCTCCCGGTATTCCTTTTAAAGCCGTGAAGTGGATGTTCCAGCATCATGCGCCTTTAGCGATCAATATCGACGGCAGCATGTGGCAGCTGAACTGGATGGCGCAGATGCTGAAAAACTGCAATCCGCAAAGCTATGCCATTAACAAAGAGCGCATGACCCGTGTTGCTGAGTACAGCCGCGACTGTTTGCGTGAACTGCGCAAAGAAACAGGCATCAGTTATGAAAACCGTGCGAAAGGAACATTGCAGGTTTTCCGTAATGATGCGCAGCTTGATGCGGTGCAGCGTGATATTCAGGTTTTAAAAGAATGCGGCGTCGACTACGAACTGCTGCTGAAAGATGATTTGGCGAAAGTCGAGCCGGCTTTAGCCTATGCCAAAGACAAGCTGGTCGGCGGCCTGCATTTGCCGAATGATGAAACAGGCGACTGCTACTTATTTACCAATGCTTTGGCGAACTTGGCTAAAGGCATGGGCGTGGACTTTAAATTTAACCAGAACGTTGAAAAACTTGTGGTTGAAGGCGGTGAGATCAAAGGCGTGGTGGTTAATGGTCAAGTGCTGACAGCAGACCGTTATGTGCTGGCTTTCGGCAGCTACTCGCGCGATTTCCTGAAGCCGCTGAATCTGAACTTGCCTGTGTATCCGGTAAAAGGCTACTCGCTTACGATTCCAATTGTTGATCCGGCATTTGCGCCGCAGTCTACGGTTTTGGATGAAACCTATAAAATTGCCATCACGCGTTTTGATGAGCGCATCCGCGTCGGCGGCATGGCGGAACTGAGCGGCTTCAACCACGGCTTAAACCAGGACCGCCGCGCAACCTTGGAAATGGTCACTCAAGACCTGTTCCCGGGCGGAAACCTGGCTGAAGCCAGCTTCTGGACCGGCTTGCGTCCAATGACGCCGGACAGCACGCCGATTATCGGCGCTACGCAGTACAAAAACCTGTTCCTGAATACCGGCCACGGCACGCTGGGCTGGACCATGGCCTGCGGTTCAGGCAAGCTGATCAGCGACCTGGTGCTGGGCCATTCGGCTGACATCAGCACCGACGGCCTGTCCCTGCAGCGCTATGCGCATGCGCACGCCGCTTAAATTCAAATGATCCTCATGCAATATGTTCAAGGAAGAACCCGATGCCGCGCCCGATTCAAGCCATTATCCACTTAAGCGCCTTGGCGCATAACCTGCAGGCTGCCAAGCGCAGCGCTGCCGGGTCGCAAGTGTATGCGGTGGTCAAAGCCAATGCTTACGGCCATGGCATAGAGCGGGTATATGACGCTTTCAAGCAGGCGGACGGCTTCGCCCTGCTGGATATCGCTGAAGCTGAGCGCCTGCGCGCGCTGGGCTGGCAGGGCGATATTCTGCTTTTAGAAGGCATTTTCTCGATGCAGGATCTGGCGGATTGCCAGCGCCTGCAGCTGAGCTTCAGCATTCACAGCGCTTGCCAGATTGAATGGCTGCGCCAGTATCAGCACAGCCATCCTGAAGCGCAGTTCAATATTTTTGTCAAAATGAACTCCGGCATGAACCGCCTGGGCTTCACGCCTGAAGCTTACCGCAGCGCCTGGACAGAACTGCAGCAGCTGCGGATTGTCCGCAGCCTGACGCATATGATGCATTTTTCAGATGCGGACGGCGAGCGCTTCGGCGAATGCGGCATTCAGTATCAATACACGCTATTTAAGCAGATCATTCAGGATTTTCCTGCGCCTGCTACTGTCAGCAACAGCGCGGCGATTTTGCGCCACAGCGCTGAACTGCAGTCGGATATTGTCCGCAGCGGCATCATGCTGTACGGCAGTTCGCCGGACTATCCGGCGCACAGCATTCAGGACTGGCAGCTGCAGCCGGCCATGAGCCTGCGCACGGAAATTATCGCCGTGCAGCAGCTGCAGGCCGGGCAAAGCGTGGGCTACGGCTCCAGCTTTGTCGCAGACCGGCCAATGCGCATCGGCATTGCGGCTTGTGGCTACGCCGACGGCTATCAGCGCACGTCGCCGACCGGAACGCCGGCGCTGGTCAATGGCCAGCGCACGCAGCTGATTGGCCGGGTCAGCATGGATATGCTGGCGGTTGACCTCAGCGCTGTGCCGGATGCGGATATCGGCGCGGAAGTGGTGCTGTGGGGCAAGTCGTCCTGCGGCGCGGCGCTGCCGGTTGATGAAGTCGCGCGCGCATCCGGCACAGTCGGCTATGAGCTGATGTGCGCGGTGACGCAGCGTGTGCAGTTCGCGATTGATCGCGCTGAATTTTCAGCGCCCTCCCAGCTTAAAAGTTTAGAAGAAACTTAATTTTACAAGGAAGCATAACCATGTCAGAGCAAATTCAAAGAATCAGCAGCAACGATTTCATGAGCGCTGTTACTGTCTTTAATCAGGTGATCTATCTTTCAGGCCAGGTGCCGAAAAACCCTGAAGCAGGCATTGAAGCGCAAACCAAAGACGTGCTGAAGACCATTGATGAGCTGCTGGCGCAGGCGGGCAGCGACAAAACCCGCATGCTGTCTGCGCAGCTGTTTCTGAAGAACCTTGCAGATTTTAAAACTGTGAATGCCATTTGGGCTGAATGGCTGAAAGACAGTCCGAAGCCGGCGCGCGCTACGATTCAGGCCGAGCTGGTCAATCCGGACTGGCTGATTGAAATTGCAGTCACTGCTGCGCAGCCTTAGGCCGCGCAGTTTTTGTATTGAATCTTCCATGCTTTTAACGGCAATTTGCGCTCAATAGGACATTGAGCCGCGCAGGCAGGCACTGGACACAGTGGCTGGCCGCGCCGTTGGAGGCATTAAATAAGGATATTAAAATGAGCCAAACGCATCAAGATGACGTGCAATCGTCGCCTCATGAGCTGCAGCGCAAGCTGTCCAACCGCCATTTGCAGCTGATCGCCATCGGCGGCGCCATTGGCACGGGCCTGTTTATGGGCTCAGGCAAAACCATTTCCCTTGCAGGGCCATCCATCCTGTTTATTTACATGATTATTGGCCTGATGTTTTTCTTTTTAATGCGCGCGCTGGGCGAAATCCTGCTGTCCAACCTGCATTACAAATCCTTTATTGATATGGCGCATGACCTGATTGGGCCGGGCGCCGGATACTATATCGGCTGGTCGTACTGGCTGGGCTGGATTCTGGTCGGCATTGCGGACTTGGCGGCCATTATCAACTACCTCAGTTTCTGGCTGCCGCCGGATATGGCCTTTACTCCGATGGGGCAGGCCTTAATCAGCGCCGGCTGCGTGCTGTTTGTGCTGGGCCTGAACCTGCTGACGGTCAAGCTGTTTGGCGAAATTGAATTCTGGTTTGCGCTGATCAAGATTTTAGCCATTTTAGGGCTGATTTTTATCGGCGGCTTTATGGTGTTCAATCATTTCCATGCGCCGGACGGCACGGTTTCAGGCTTCAGCAATGTCTGGGCGCACGGCGGCATGTTCCCTAAAGGCCTCGATGGCTTCTTAGCCGGCTTCCAGATTGCGCTGTTCGCCTTTGTCGGCGTGGAGCTGCTGGGCACCATGGCGGCTGAAACCAAAGACCCTGAAAAGAACCTGCCTAAGGCGGTGAATGCGATTCCAACGCGCATTATCCTGTTCTATGTGCTGTCTTTGTTTGTGGTGATGTCGGTAACGCCGTGGGATAAAATTCCAGCGGATCAAAGCCCGTTTGTCTCGCTGTTCCTGCATGCCGGCATTCCGACTTCCGCCATCATTATGAATCTGGTGGTGCTGTCTTCGGTAATGTCTTCAATGAACAGCGGCGTATTCTCGACCAGCCGCATGCTGTTCGGCTTGGCGCGCGGCGGCCAGGCGCCTCAGGCATTGGCGCGTTTGTCCAAGCGCGCGGTTCCTGCGCAGGGCCTGATCTTCTCCTGCCTGTTCATTATGGCGGGCGCCGGCCTGCAGTACTTTGTGCCGAATACCGTGGAAGCCTTTACGCTGGCCAGCTCCCTGTGCGTGATTCTGTTCATCAGCATCTGGGGCCTGATCATGGTGTGCTACCTGCGCTACCGCAAGCTTCAGCCGCAGAAGCATACGGATTCGACCTTTAAAATGCCGGGCGGCGTATGGATGAGCTATATTGTTCTGGCTTTCCTGCTGTTCGCGCTGGTTATTTTAAGCTTGGAGCCGGATACCTTGAAAGCGCTGAAAATCAGCCCGCTGTGGCTGGTGATTCTGGCGGTGACTTACCGGATGCTGTATCTGCCGAGGGTGAGAAAGCGCCAGCTGGAACAGCTGTAACTGCCCAATCCGCTTTTAAAAGCCCGCTTGCCTAAGCGGGCTTTTTTATGCGCGCAGTCCGGAAGGGCGCGCTTATTTGCCCAAACGGGATTTTTAAAATATGATGAAAATCAACAATTCAGCCTGCTGCCTGAAGCTGCGGCGATGATTTGAATATGAAAAGCCTGCATCGGCGGCATTCTTTAAAAACTTATAAATTAACAAGCGGTTTATGCGAAATTATAAAATAGACGTTCTCCGCGGCATCTGCATTCTTCTGGTGCTGCTCCACCACTTCAATATTCCCTATAAGCTGCATGATACTTTTTTAGGCATGCAGGTTTTTGGCGAAAGCCTCAGCACGCTGCTTGCGCGCAATGGCAATTACGGCGTGACCATGTTTTTTGTCATTTCCGGTTTCCTGATTACCCGGCACACGCTGCAGAGAAGTGGCTCGCTGGCGCAGATCCGGCTGAAGGATTTTTATATCCGCCGTACCGCGCGGATTGTGCCGTGCCTGCTGCTGCTGGCAGCCATGGTCACAGCGCTTGGCGCCTTGGGCTTGAAGCCCTTTATCAATCAGGCGCCGAACGGCATGGAGGTGCCTTATGGCTTGACGCTGGCTGCGGCTTTCACCTTCTGGATGAATATCCTGATTATTGAATACGGCTGGGTCAATTACGCGCTGGGCGTGCTGTGGTCCCTGTCGGTCGAAGAGGTATTTTATCTGGCATTTCCTGTGCTGTGTTTGGCGCTTGGCCGAGGCAAAGGTTTTATCATTTTCCTGCTCCTTGTTATTGGTTATGCGCCGTATTTCCGCGCCATGCATTTTGGCGAGGAAAGCGGCGCCTATCTGTATCACTATTTTTCCAGCTTTGACGGCATCGCCATCGGCTGCCTGACTGCTTTGGCAGCGCACAGGTTTCAGGGCGCAATGCCTCATCCGAAGCTGACGGCGGCTGCGGTTTCAGCCTTGATGGCGGCTTTATATCTTTATGCGCCGATTAAAGAGGTCAGCACTTGGGGCATCAGTGTTTTTGCCCTGCTTGCTGCGGTTTTAATTTTCTGTTTTGCGCAGGATGCAAAAATAGAAGCCAGTGCGCCATCGGCAAAAGCTTTGGCCTGGATTGGCCAGCGCAGCTATGAAATGTATTTGTTTCATTTAATTGTTCTGGGGCTGATGAAGGCCGCCTATTTCCCCAAAGAAACTCTGCCTGCCGAAAAGCTGATGCTGCTGCCGCTGTATTTTATTGCGGTGTTCATCTTAAGCTGGGCGGTTGAAAAATATTATTCAGCGCCGCTGAATCTGAAGATCCGCAGGAAATGGCTGAAGCCTTAAAACGCTGCCTGCGCGCTGCTTGGCGTATTCTCAGCATTTTTGCCGCGCGCATGCTCTTGCCCTTTAGCAAAGAGCTGGAGGAATTAGCGGATATAAAAAAGCCCCGAATCAATCGGGGCTTTTATTGGGTGCTTTTTAGAAGCTTGGCTTCACCACCACCAGAATCACTACAGCCAGTAAAATCACCGTCGGCATTTCATTAAAGAAGCGCCAGAACTTGTGCGACTTGTAGTGGGCGTTGCCAATCAATTTCTTGCGGTAATAGCCGCAGACAAAGTGGTAAATCACCAGCAGGCCAACCAGGCCGACCTTCAGATAGAACCACAGCGCTTCATGGTAGTGGCGGGTGGCATCGCCCCAGTCCACCAGAAAATGCGCGCTGATCAGCGTTGCGATCATTGCCGGCCACATGATGCCGCGGTACAGCTTGCGTTCCATTACTTCAAAACGCTGATGGCTGACCGTGTCATCGCTCATGGCGTGGTAAACATAAAGCCGCGGCAGGTAAAACAGCGCTGCAAACCAGCACACCACGGCAATAATATGTAATGCTTTTACCCAGAGGAAAGCATCAGAAGGAGCATCCATCAAGTCACCCTAAAATGGGCGGCTTAGCCTTCCCATTTTTTGAAAATGAGGCAGGCGTTTACGCCGCCAAAACCGAAACTGTTACTCATCACAGTATTCAGTTTTGCGTCGCGTTTTTCAAGTACGATGTCAAAGCCTTTCGCGCCTTCATCCAGCTCGGTCACGTTGATGTTCGGCGCAATAAAGTCATTCTGCATCATCAGAACCGAATAGATGGCTTCCTGCACGCCGGCGGCGCCTAAGCTGTGGCCTGTCATTGACTTGGTTGAGCTGAGCGGCGGCACTTGGCCTTCGCCGAAAGCGCGCTCCATGGCTTTCAGTTCTGTCACGTCGCCCGCAGGGGTCGATGTGCCGTGGGTATTCACATAGTCAATGGTGTCTGCGCCATGCTGCTTGGCTTCTTCCAAAGCCATCAGGATGCAGCGTGTCGCACCTTCGCCCGATGGCGCAACCATGTCCGCGCCGTCAGAGTTGGCTGCGTAGCCCACTACTTCAGCTAAGATGTTCGCGCCGCGCGCCTGCGCATGCTCCAGAGACTCCAGCACCACAAAGCCGCCGCCGCCGGCGATCACAAAGCCGTCGCGGTCAGCAGAGTAAGGGCGTGACGCAGTTTCCGGCGTGTCATTGTATTTAGAGCACAGTGCGCCCATGGCATCAAACAGCAGGCTTTGCGACCAGTGGTCTTCTTCGCCGCCGCCGGCCAGCATTAAGTCCTGCTTGCCCAATTGAATCAGGTTGTAGGCATAGCCGATTGCATCTGCAGACGTTGCGCAGGCGCTGGTGATGGTGTGCGCAATGCCCTGCATTTTAAAGGCAACGCCGACGTTGGCGGTAATGGTGTTGGACATGTTGCGCGGCACAAAAAACGGGCCGACTTTGCGCGCGCCTTTGGTGTCCAGCAGTTCTTTCATTTCCACCACAGAGGCGGTAGAGCCGCCGCCTGAACCGCCGGCAATGCCGTAGCGCGGGTTGCCGCCAATCTGTTCAGCGGTTAAGCCGGCATGCTCAACGGCGGCCAAGGCTGCGTTATAGGCATACATGGCGCATACGCCCATAAAGCGCTTCAGGCGGCGGTCAATGCCGTCAAAGTCCTGTTCAGCGGCTGCGCTGACATGGCTTTTAAAATTCATTTCCGCATAAATGGGGTTAAAACGTGTTCCTGAAATCCCGTTTTGCAAAGAGTGAGTGACATCTTCCAATGTATTACCAATGCATGAGTTAATGCCCATGCCAGTGATTACAACACGTTTCATCTACAGATCCCTTTTATGGCGTGGCTGAGCCGCCCCTGAACATGGTTGCCATGGACAGGCGGCGTGTGGCTCAAGTTTTTGAATTGAGTTCATGATAGCAGAAAGATTTTTGAATTCTTATGGCAAATCCTATGCCTATTTAGGCTGGCGCGCACGGCGGCGCCTCCTGCGCGCGGGTTAACTAAAAGATACACAAAAATATTGAGATAAACGCAGACAGCACCTAGTATTTATCAATAATTTCAAGAATTGGAACAGCGGGGGAAAGAATGGCGGATTCTAATAATAAGCATGCAGCGGGTTTCCTGTCAGATGCCTTTGGAGTGGCTAAAAAGCTCAGCACGGCAGGCGTGTCGCTGCTGAATCACGCTGCGCCGGATTCGGTCAGCAGGATTGCGCCCTCTGCAAATTATGCGCAGGCCATAGAAGGCGCTGCGCAGCCCCAGCGCATTTTTGCATCAAAAAGCTATGAGCACCCGCAGCAGCTCCTGCGCGAGCATCTGCCGAATGTTTCGCGCCAGCTGCTGGGGCGCCACTACAGCAGGGTCAATAATGTGGCGCATTTTGTGTCGCCGCAGCTGTCAGAAAAAATTTCAGATTATTTATTCGAGCAGCTGAATCAGTTCAGCTCCAGCCTCAGCTCGGTGGATGACGTGCTGGATCAGGCCGGCGTGCGCGATCTGGAAGAGCTCACGCAGGATGCCGGCCGCTCCCGGCGCCTCAGCCAGGCTTTGGCGGAACAGAATAAATGGATTGCTTCGCTGCAGGGCGCGCTGACCGGGGCCACCGGCGCAGTGGGGGCGGCCATAGACATTCCGGCCTCGCTGGTCATGGCGCTGCGGGTGATCTATCAGGTTGGGCGCTCTTACGGCTTTGACCTGAGCAAGGAAAGCGATCAGGACATCGTGCAGCATATTTTCAAACAGATTGATTTGGGCCTGATTGCGGAAAAGCAGGCGGTGCTGATGGCTCTGAAAACCCTTTCCAGCACCATTCAGAGCAGCGATCTCAGCCAGCTGCAGCAGATGCTGGGTTCAGGCAATGACACCGAAATGCTGAAAAAGTACTTAATGGATGAAAACGGGCAGTATAAATGGCCGTGGCTGAATCAGCTGCCGAAAGTTTCTGTGCTGGACAAGCTGGCCAAGCTGACGCCGTTCGCCAGCGCAGGTGTAGGCGCTGTGTACAGCTGGCGCCTGGTGGATGAAGCCAATCAGAAGGCGCAGCAGGTGTTTTCGCATGCGCGCGAATATTTAATTCAGCATGCGGATCTGCAGCTGCCGCCGCTGGCTGCCTATGAAAAGTCTTTAGAGCTGCTGGCGCAGGCTGGGCCGAAGCTGCTGGAATCCATCAAGTCCATTGAAAGCAGCCTGAAAGAGCCGGTGCTGGATCAGCCGATTGAAATTTCCGGCAATCAGAATATCAGCCAGGTCAAAGTGCTGAAGAAATCTCATGCGGCTCCGGCCAGCACGGAAGAAAAAACCGCGCAAGTCGCTGATGAGCTGAATGCCTTGGCGAAAAAGGAAGTCGCGCCCAGCGCTGCCGTGCCGCCGCAGCAGCCCGCTTTAGCGGCGGCTGAAGATGGCTTTCCCGATAATGATTTTCTCGAGGAAGGCTTTTCCGATGGCAGTTTTGCCGGCAGCGGGCTTGCGGCGGGTGAGCTTGCAGGCAATGATGCGGCAGCGCTGAATGACGCGCCAGCCGCAGCTGCCGAAGCGGGGCAGGCCGCTGAGCCGCCTAAAAAGCCGGCTAGGAAAAGAGTTACAAAAAAACCGGCGAATGATGCGCAGAAATAAGCTGCTTATTCATGAGAAAAACTCCGGTTAAAACTTGATCCGCTCAAGATTTGGCGCTGTGCTGAATCTTGACCATTTTTGCATCCTGAATTACAATTGCATGCCCTCAAAAAGCAGTATGTTTTTGGGGCTTTTTATTAACGGGAGAATTGCCAAATGGCAACAACAAATCAGTTGATCCGCAAGGGTCGTACGACTTTAGTTGAAAAATCTAAAGTTCCTGCGTTGAAGGCTTGTCCGCAGCGTCGTGGTGTTTGTACACGTGTTTACACAACTACACCTAAAAAACCTAACTCAGCAATGCGTAAAGTTTGCCGTGTGCGCTTAACTTCAGGTTTTGAAGTTTCCAGCTACATCGGCGGTGAAGGCCATAACCTGCAAGAGCACAGTGTTGTTCTTATCCGCGGCGGCCGTGTTAAAGACTTACCGGGTGTACGTTACCACACCGTTCGCGGTTCTTTAGACTGTGCTGGCGTTAAAGACCGTAACCAGTCACGTTCTAAATACGGTACTAAGCGTCCTAAGAAGTAATTTTTAAGAAATAGCTTCTTAAGACTGCATACCGCAATCCTTTATCGTCTCGCTTGTCTGATTTCTGCATTAATTTTGTGAAATTCAAGCGACGTGTAGTAAGGCCAGCGAAAGCGCACGACACTTTGCGCTACTGCTGGATTAACCTGAAGTGTCATATATATAGGTAGTTTAAAATGCCAAGACGTCGCGTAGTTGCTGCTCGTGAAATCCTTCCGGATCCTAAGTTCAGCAGCCAAACAATCGCTAAATTCATGAACCACGTAATGCAAGATGGTAAAAAATCTATTGCTGAAAGTATCGTTTACGGTGCTTTAGACCGCGTTCAAGAAAAAAACAAAGTAGACCCGGTTGAATTTTTTGAAGCTACGCTTGAAAAAGTTCGCCCTATGGTTGAAGTAAAAGCACGCCGTGTCGGCGGTGCTACTTATCAAGTACCTATGGAAGTGCGCCCATCCCGTCGTACTGCCTTAGCTATGCGTTGGTTGGTAGACTCTGCTGCTAAGCGTTCTGAAAAAACTATGGCTTTACGTCTTGCTGGCGAGCTGCTTGATGCAGCTGAAGGCAAAGGCGCAGCGATCAAAAAACGTGAAGACGTGCACCGTATGGCTGAAGCCAACAAAGCCTTCTCTCACTACCGTTTCTAAGCGGATAAAACAGGCCCTATCAGGAGGGTGGCAGTTGGCTTCACTAAACTGTCATCAAAGCGCTTTAAGCTGCCCAGCGGCTTAAAGCGTCCTGTTTTAAACAACAAAATTTAGGAATGCAAGAAATCATGGCTCGTCAAACCCCAATTTCTCGTTATCGTAACATTGGTATTTCTGCGCACATTGATGCTGGTAAAACCACAACTACAGAACGTATTTTGTTCTACACAGGTGTATCTCACAAAATTGGTGAAGTGCATGATGGTGCAGCAACAATGGACTGGATGGAGCAAGAGCAGGAACGTGGTATTACCATTACTTCTGCTGCTACGACTACATTCTGGTCAGGTATGTCTAAACAGTTCCCTGAACACCGTATCAACGTAATTGATACACCGGGACACGTTGACTTCACAATTGAAGTTGAACGTTCTATGCGTGTTCTTGATGGTGCGTGTATGGTTTACTGTGCTGTAGGCGGTGTTCAGCCTCAGTCTGAAACTGTATGGCGTCAAGCGAACAAATACCAAGTGCCTCGTTTAGCATTCGTGAACAAGATGGACCGTACTGGCGCCAACTTCTTCCGTGTTGTTGAACAAATGAAGACACGTTTAGGTGCAGCTCCTGTACCTGTAGTAATCCCTGTTGGCGCTGAAGAAAACTTCCAAGGCGTAATCGACTTGATCGAAATGAAAGCGATCATTTGGGATGAAGCTTCACAAGGCATGCAGTTCGAATACGGTGAAATCCCGGCTGAACTTCAAGCTACTGCTGAAGAATGGCGCACCAACATGGTTGAAGCTGCTGCTGAAGCTTCTGAAGAGCTAATGGACAAATACCTAGAAGAAGGCGAACTATCTAAAGAAGATATCGTTGCTGGTCTACGTGTTCAAACTTTGGCTTGTCAAATTCAACCAATGCTTTGCGGTACAGCGTTCAAAAACAAAGGTGTTCAACGTATGTTGGACGCAGTAATTGAATTCTTACCGTCGCCTACAGAAGTTAAAGCGATTGAAGGTGTTCTTGACGACAAAGCTGAAACTAAAGCGATTCGTGAAGCATCTGACGAAGCTCCGTTCTCTGCGCTTGCGTTCAAAATCATGAACGACAAATTCGTAGGTAACTTAACTTTCGTACGTGTTTACTCTGGTGTTCTTAAGCAAGGTGATTCTGTTTATAACCCAGTTAAATCTAAACGTGAACGTATCGGCCGTATCGTGCAAATGCACGCGAACGATCGTCAAGACGTTGAAGAAATCCGCGCGGGCGACATCGCTGCGTGTGTAGGCCTGAAAGACGTAACTACAGGCGACACGCTGTGTGATGAGAAAAACATCATTACACTTGAGCGTATGGAATTCCCAGAGCCAGTAATTGCATTGGCTGTTGAACCAAAAACTAAAGCTGACCAAGAAAAAATGTCAATTGCTTTAGGCCGTTTGGCTAAGGAAGATCCATCATTCCGCGTTCGTACTGACGAAGAGTCAGGTCAAACAATTATTGCTGGTATGGGTGAACTTCACCTTGACATCATTGTTGACCGTATGAAGCGTGAATTCGGTGTTGAAGCAAACATTGGTAAACCAATGGTTTCTTACCGCGAAACGATTAAAAAATCGGTTGAGCAGGAAGGCAAATTCGTACGTCAAACTGGTGGTAAAGGTAAATTTGGTCACGTATACGTACGTTTAGAGCCAATGGATCCTGAATCAGAAAAAGATTACGAATTCGTTGAAGAAGTTGTTGGCGGTGTAGTTCCTAAGGAATTCTTCGGTGCTGTGGATAAAGGTATCCAAGAGCGTATGAAGAATGGTGTCCTTGCTGGTTACCCAGTTGTTGGCATTAAAGCTACATTGTTTGACGGTTCTTACCACGATGTCGATTCGGACGAATTATCGTTCAAAATGGCAGGTTCTTACGCCTTCCGTGACGGTTTTATGAAAGCAGATCCTATCTTGCTTGAACCGATCATGAAAGTTGAAGTAGAAACTCCAGAAGACTACATGGGCGATATCATGGGTGACTTAAACCGTCGCCGCGGTATGGTTCAAGGTATGGATGACTTGCCTGGCGGTACTAAAGCAATTAAAGCTGAAGTTCCACTTGCAGAGATGTTTGGTTACGCGACTCAAATGCGTTCTATGTCTCAAGGCCGTGCAACATACTCTATGGAATTTGCTAAATATGCTGAAACACCGCGTAACGTGGCTGAAGGCATCATTTCTAAGTTCCAGTCTGGCGGTAAAAAAGGTGACGACGAGTAATCTTTCGATTACTATAATCCCCAACTAATTTATAGTTAAAAACCAAGTGCTCATGCAGCGTTCCTGCATGGGCAGTTTAAAAAGGAAGATCTCATGGCTAAGGCTAAGTTTGAACGTAATAAGCCACACGTTAACGTGGGCACAATCGGTCACGTTGACCATGGTAAAACAACTTTAACAGCTGCTATTGCAACTGTATGTGCTAAAACTTTTGGCGGCGAAGCGAAAGACTACGCTGCAATTGACTCTGCACCTGAAGAAAAAGCGCGCGGTATTACAATTAATACTTCTCACGTAGAATACGATTCTTCAATCCGCCACTACGCTCACGTAGACTGCCCGGGCCACGCCGATTATGTTAAAAACATGATTACTGGTGCTGCTCAGATGGACGGCGCGATCCTTGTATGTGCTGCGACTGACGGTCCTATGCCGCAAACTCGTGAACACATCCTTCTGTCTCGCCAAGTAGGCGTTCCATACATCGTTGTATTCTTAAACAAATGCGACCTTGTAGACGACGAAGAACTGCTTGAACTGGTAGAAATGGAAGTTCGTGAACTTCTTTCTACTTATGATTTCCCAGGCGACGACACTCCAGTAATTCGCGGTTCAGCGCTTCTTGCGCTTAACGGTGACCAAGGTCAATACGGCGAGCCAGCTGTAGTTGCTCTTGTTGAAGCGCTTGATTCTTACATTCCAGAGCCAGAGCGCGCTATCGACAAAGCATTCCTGATGCCAATCGAAGACGTATTCTCTATTTCTGGCCGCGGTACAGTAGTAACTGGCCGTGTTGAATCAGGTATCGTGAAAGTAGGCGAAGAAGTTGAAATCGTTGGTATCAAAGATACAGTTAAAACAACTGTAACTGGCGTAGAAATGTTCCGTAAGCTTCTTGACGAAGGCCGTGCGGGCGAGAACTGTGGTGTTCTTCTTCGCGGTACTAAGCGTGAAGACGTTCAGCGCGGTCAAGTATTGGCTAAGCCGGGCGCAATCAAGCCGCACACTAAATTCGATGCGGAAGTATACGTACTTTCTAAAGAAGAAGGCGGCCGTCACACTCCATTCCTTAACGGCTACCGTCCACAGTTCTACTTCCGTACAACTGACGTAACTGGCGCGATCAAGCTGCAAGACGGCGTTGAAATGGTTATGCCTGGCGACAACGTTGAAATGTCAGTAGAACTGATCCACCCGATCGCAATGGACGCTGGCTTACGCTTCGCGATCCGTGAAGGCGGCCGTACAGTTGGTGCTGGTGTTGTTGCGAAAGTAATTGCATAATCACGAATTGTGTGAAAAAAGCGTCCCTTAGGGGCGCTTTTTTTATGCCTGAATTTTCTTGCGGGAAATTGTCAGACAATATTTCTGCAAGCTGTCCCCGGCTGATAATTTACTGGCCTTAACTGCGCTTAAAGAAAAACGATAAAAACGTAAGATAAAAACATGAAAATAACTATAAGTTTTTAAGTGAATGCTTCACTTGAAAGGAGTAATCGTATGAATGCAAAAGTAAAGATCAGCCGCCGCGCCGGCGCAAGCTTTCCCGTCCGGCGCATGAGCTTCGATTTTGACCGTGTTCCGGAATACTGGATGAACGGCTCTGCAGGGCTGACCCATTTTATGACGGCGCTGTCCGCATTATTTCCGGCAGGCGAAAAATTCTTTATAGACAGTGTGCGGGCAGTGCGCCAGCACCCGCAAATTCAAGGCAATCCAGCGCTGCAGAAGGAAATCAGCGCCTTTATTGGCCAGGAAGCCATGCATACGCAGGAGCACGCAGGCTTTAATGCATCTGCGCAAAAGTACGGCCATGATGTAGAGCGCCTGGACAGAATGACTGAGCGCGTCATTCAAGGCATGCGCAAGGCCTTTGCATTTGCCGGCAGGCCTGCAGGCATTACGCAGGAAATGGTGGATCTGACGGCGACAACGGCGCTGGAGCATTTTACCGCCACAATCGCATCGCAGCTGCTGACGAATCCGCATATCCAGCAGCTCATGGCCGATGAAACCATGAAAACCATGTGGCTGTGGCATGCGGTTGAAGAAAATGAGCACAAAGCGGTGGCTTATGATGTTTTTGAAGCGGTGTTCGGCAAAGGCTTCAAGGCTTATGCGCTGCGCACAGGCTCTTTGGTGACCGCCATGCTGGCGCTGTTTGCCGTGCAGAGTTACTTTGTCCTGCGCCTGCTGCAGGATGACCGGCAGCTGAATTTAGCGGCGCTGAAAGATATTTATACCTACGGCTACAGCCCGTCTAAAGGCATTATTGCCGGCATGGGCAGGGAAATGCTGGCGTATTTCCGCCCGGGCTTTCATCCAAATGATCTGGATACAGCAGGCCTGCTGGATGCATGGAGGGAAAAGCTGGGATTCTAATGTCAGGCTGCCGCTGCATCTGACGCTTTGAGTGGCGTAAGCCGCTCTTTTTTTTGCTCGATTTTTTTCATAAAGTTTTTATAATTCGCTATTCCTGTAACTGAAAAAAGATGAACGGACATGATTCGCTTGATGAATGCCTCCGATGCAGCCGATGCAGCGGAAATTGAAAGCCTGGTGCAGAGCCATCCGTGGACAAAAAAGCAGTTTGAGGAATCTGCGGCTGCGCATCAAAGCACGGTGATTGAACTGCAGGGCAAGGTGGCGGGCTTCTGCATTCTGCAGCCGGTGCTGGATGAGGCCAATCTGCTGCTGATGGCGGTGCATCCAAGCCAGCAAGGCAAAGGGCTGGGCTATCAGCTGCTGGAGCAGTCCATTGCGATGCTGAAAAACAATCCTGTGCAAATTTTTCTGGAAGTGCGGGAAAGCAATAAGCCGGCAATTCAGCTTTACGAAAAATCCGGCTTTCACCAGATTGACCTGCGCAAAAACTATTATCCTAAGGCGGACGGAACGCGCGAGCATGCCATTATTATGGTCAAGGCCTGCAGCGATGACTTTTCCAAACTGTTCAGGTAGCGCGCCTATTTGATGATGGAGTTGTTCCAGCCGGAGGGCAGGGTTGTCATTAAGGAATCGCCCAATTGCGTGATTTCTTCAGCAGTCAGCGTGCGGTTCAGCCTGCGCCATTGCCCGTCCAGCAGAAGCTCCAGCGGAATGTATTCCGATTTGTAATTCATCTTATCGGAATGCGGTACCCAGTAGCCTAAGTAGATATAGTCCAGATTCAGCTTTTTTGCATATTCGATCTGCTTTAAGATCGCGAAAACGCCCAGCGAGCGCCGGTTTTCATCCGGGTCAAAAAACGTATATACCGCAGAAAGCCCGTCATCCAGAGGGTCGCAGGTCGAAACGCTGATCAGGCGGCTGCCCTGCCACAGCTCTAGAAAGAAGCTGTCGGTGCAGCTGTGAATCAGGAATTTTTCAAACTGGTCATGGCTGGGCGGAAACATGTCGCCGTCGGCATGCCGTTCAATAATATAGCGCTCATACAGGGCGTAGTGGATTTCAGAGGCATCCTGCGGGCGGGTTATCTTCAGGCTAAGATCCTGATTGCGCTTCCAGGCTTTTTTCTGCTTGCTGTTCATGGCAAAGTCGCGCACAGGAACGCGCGAGGACAGGCACTGGCGGCAGAGGTGGCATTCCGGCCGGTAGACAAAATCGCCGCTGCGCCTGAAGCCCATGCGGGACAGCTCGGACAGCGTAACTACGTCAATGCGGTGCACTGGATCTAAAAACACCATGCGCGCAGATTTTTTTGCCAGATAGCTGCAGTCATGCGGCGGCGTGATGTAATACTGCAATTCATTCAACAGGGATTTTGGGTGATAAGAGTTCATGTCAAATATCCCTCTCTATTCTTGTGATCTGGCCAGCTGCTAGTCAATCAGCCGGGCATTTTGCGCTATTGTTTTACTTGAAAATACACTGTCCTGATACTTTTTCCAATCGACAGGGGGGTGTTTTATCACATCTTGTAACGAATTAAGGTATGCGTGGCGAGAAAGTGTACAGGCGCCTAAGCTCAGCAGGTGGTCATTCACCAGCTGGCAATCCACCCACGGCAGGCGGTTTTCCAGCCCCAGCAGCATCAGCGCATAAAATGCCATTTTTGAGGCGTCGGTTTGCGTGCTGAACATCGATTCGCCGAAACAGCCATGGCCGATGCAGATGCCGTACAGGCCGCCAACTACCCGGTCATTGTCCCAGACTTCCACGCTGTAGCCATAGCCGGCTGCAAACATTTGGCAGTAGCCCTGAATAATCTCTTCGCTGATCCAGGTTTCGTCGGCATAGCTGCGCGGCAGCGAGCAGGCGCGGATGACGCTTTCAAAGGCATGATTGACTGTAATTTTATAGTCCATTTTTTTCATGCTGCGGACCAGGGATTTGCTGGGATGATAGTCCTGCGGGCGGATGATGCAGCGCGGCTCTGGACTCCACCAGCAAATCGGCTCGCCTTCGGAAAACCATGGAAACAGGCCATGCGTATAGGCTTCAAGCAGGGTGGAAGGGGAGAGGTCGGCGCCAATGCAAATCAGCCCTTGGCCTTCGGGATCCGCTTCAGCCGGATCGGGAAAGATATATTCTGAAGCGGGCAGGGTTTGCATCATCATTGAGTCACTGGCAATAAAATCATGAATCATCATACATAAAAAAACCGCCCTGAGCGGGCGGCCTTTTTAAATGCCGGAGATTACTGGCCCAAAGCATCCAGATATTTTTCTGCATCCAGCGCCGCCATGCAGCCTGAACCGGCAGAGGTGATCGCTTGGCGGTAAACGCTGTCAGCGATGTCGCCGGCTGCAAATACGCCCGGAATTGAGGTTTGAGTGGCGTTGCCGGCCGTGCCGCTCTGCACTTGGATATAGCCGTCACGCAGGTTTAGCTGGCCTTCAAACATGCCGCTGTTCGGCTTATGGCCAATTGCGACAAATAAGCCGGTAACTTCAACATCTTGCTTAGAACTGTCTTGGGTAGACTGCAGGCGGACTGAGGTGACGCCGGACTTGCTGTCGCCCAGGACTTCATCGACCTGATGATTCCAGATGATGCTGATTTTGCCTTCTTTCTCTTTTTCAAAAAGATGGTCCTGCAGGATCTTCTCAGAGCGCAGCGTGTCGCGGCGGTGCACTAGAGTCACATGCGATGCAATATTGGAAAGGTACAGCGCTTCTTCAACAGCGGTATTGCCGCCGCCCACCACCATGACTTTCTGGCCCTTATAGAAGAAGCCGTCACAGGTTGCGCAGGCGCTGACGCCTTGGCCCATAAAGGCTGCTTCTGATTCAAGGCCTAAATACTGCGCGGTTGCGCCTGTGCAGATAATCAGCGCATCGCAGGTGAATTCGTCCATGTCGCCTTTCAGCACAAATGGGCGGACGCTTAAATCCACTTCATTGATATGGTCATAGACAATTTCAGTGCCGAAGCGTTCCGCATGCGCCTGCATGCGCTCCATCAGCGCAGGGCCGGTTAAGCCTTCCGGATCGCCCGGCCAGTTGTCCACGTCAGTGGTGGTGGTGAGCTGGCCGCCCAGCTGCAGGCCAGCAATCAGTGTCGGCTTTAAGTTGGCGCGGGCAGCATAGACTGCTGCGCTGTAGCCGGCAGGGCCTGAACCGAGAATAATCAAACGTGAGTGGCGAGCGCTCATCTGAGGCATCCTTTTTTATATGAAAATTTTCCGAATTATACGTGAAAGATGCCGGCTGTTGTGCGGGATTAAGGCCGATATTACTGATCATGCAAATCGATTTGAGCTATATAGGCTGCAGTTAACAACTTACATCAATAATCATGCATCTTTTTTGTTGCAACAGGTGCATAATAATGAGCTATTGCAACGCTTTTTGAAGCATAACAGCAAACAAAAACATTCATGAAGAATTGGCTACAGGACAGTATATGACAGCGGTGTCGGGTGCTTATGCACAGCGCTTAGTAATGACATTATTTTTAGTCTCGTTTGGGATTTATCTGTTTCTTGCAACAGTAACGTATACGCCATTTGACCCGGGCTGGATGCACATTTCCAGCGATACCCAGCAGGTATCCAATGCCAGCGGCGTTGCCGGCGCCTGGATTGCGGATTTGCTGTTCGGCTTTCTCGGTTGGGCAAGCCTGCTGATTCCTGTCTATTTCTTTGCTGAGGCCGTGCAGGTATGGTGGCCGCACAGTTTCCTCAACCGGCCATTCCGCTATGCGGCGCAGTTTTTTATCCTGCTGGCCAGCGCCAGCCTGCTGTTCCTGTTCTGGCAAGTGCCGGCGGATACGCTGGATAACGCCTCCGGCGGCATTATCGGCTATGAGCTGGGCGGCAGCCTGGAAAGCCTGCTGACCGTGTATGGCGCGGTGCCGCTTTTGCTGGCGTTCTGGATTCTGCTGTTTACTTTGGCTTTCGGCGTCAAGTGGAACCGCACTTGGGCGACCCTGAAAGCCGCGCCGGCTTATCTGCAGGATTTATTTTACCGCAATGTGCCGGAGTCTGAGTCGGCATTTGACCGCACTGCGCCGCCGGCGAAAAAGCCGGCCGCTGCTGCGCCTGCCAAAGCGCCTGCAGACATTGCGCCGGCGCCGGAGCATCGGCCGGTTGAGGTTGACCCGGTGGTGCGCGACCGCGCCGCCGAGCGCCTGTTTGAAGATATTGCGCATAAAGAGTGGTCTTCTGCGCAGGAGCAGGCGCAGCAGCAAGAAGCGGAAGAGCCGGAAGATGCGGAAGAGCCGGAAGATGCGGATCTGGAGCGCACTCTGGAAAAGGCGCACCGCCTAGAGCAGGACAGCCAGCGCGTTGTCGCGACCGGAGAAGTCTGGCGCGCGCTGCATTCCGCTGAAGACCAGCGCCATAAGCAGGATATTGACGCCTTGCTGAAAGCGGCTGAAGAACAGCAGCCTCACAGTCCGGCGGGGCATTTCCAGCAGGTGGTGCATCCGTCAGCGCCCGCTGAAGCGCCGGATCGGGCCAAGCAGCCCAATGTGGACTGGGATGATGACGAAATTTTTGATGAGCTGCTGGCGGCCGTGCCGAACAGTAAAACCGCTACAGATGTGCATACGCCGTTTAATCAGCCTGAAGCTGCGGCGCCACTGCACCTGGTGGATGATGCAGCTTCAACAATTTCAATAGCTCAAGAGATTTCAACAGCTACATCAGCTTCAGCAGTTCCAGAGGTTTCAGCAGTTCCAGAGGTTTCAGCAGCTTCAATTGTTTCGATGGCTGCAGCGGCTTCCGTTGCTCCGCCTGCGCCTCAGTCCGGATTAGACACGGAGCTGGATGATCTGGACGGCTTGCTGGTGAATGATTTGGAGCCGTCGCAGGCGCTGCGCGCTACCAGCAGCTATGCGCAGTCTTCGCCTCTGGTCAGAGCTGAAATTCAAACCAGTTTCAATCCGCCGGCGCAGCAGTCCTATGTTTCAGAAGATGAAAAAGCGCTGATTGCTTCCAGCAAGGACGCCTTCCGCGATGTTTGGCAAGATACGGCAGGCAAGCCGGCCGAGCCTGATTTTGACGAAGAAGACGACTTTGATTTTGATGCGCCGCTGACCGACGCTTCAGGCCGCCCAATGTCGCGCGCCATGCAGGTTGCGCAAAAGCGCCGCGACCTGCCGCCGCTGCCGGGCCTGGACTTACTGGATGATGTCGATCCGGATAAAAAAGTGAACTTCACCGCGGAGCAGCTGGCGCGCCTGTCTGAGCTGCTGGAAATCAAGCTGCAGGAATTCAATGTCAAAGCGCAGGTGGTGGAAGCCCAGCCGGGCCCTGTCGTTACGCGGTTTGAGCTGGATCTGGCGCCGGGGGTCAAAGCCTCTAAAGTCACCAATATTTCCCGCGACTTGGCGCGCTCCATGTCCATGGCCTCTGTGCGTGTGGTGGAAGTCATTCCGGGCAAACCGTATATCGGCATTGAAGTGCCGAACAGCGCGCGCGAAATGGTCCGCTTGATTGAATTGTTGACCATTCCGGCGTTTACTGACCCAAACAGCATACTCTCCATGGCGATGGGCAAGGATATTTCCGGCAATCCGGTGATTGCCGATTTGGGCAAAGCGCCGCATATGCTGGTCGCGGGCACTACAGGTTCAGGCAAATCGGTTGCGGTAAACTCGATGATCCTGTCGATGCTGCTGAAATACACTCCGGATCAGCTGCGCCTGATTCTGATTGACCCGAAACAGCTGGAGCTGGCCAACTATAACGATATTCCGCATTTGCTGACGCCTGTTGTGACCGACATGAAAGATGCGGTCAGCGCATTGAACTGGTGCGTAAATGAAATGGAGCGGCGCTACAAGCTGATGTCGTTCCTGAAAATCCGCAAGCTCAGCGACTATAACCGCAAAGTGGAAGAGGCGATTGCCAGCGGCGAAGACCTGATTGACCCGACATGGAAAGCCAGCGACTCCGTTGCCGGCGAGCGCGCGCCGCGCCTGCAGCCGCTGCCGTCAATTGTGATTGTGGCGGATGAATTCGCCGACATGATTATGCAGGTCGGCAAGAAAGCCGAAGAAATGATTACCCGCCTGGCGCAGAAATCGCGCGCCGCGGGCATTCATTTGCTGCTGGCGACACAGCGCCCGTCGGTGGATGTGATTACCGGCCTGATTAAAGCCAATATTCCAACCCGCGTGGCGCTGCGCGTCAACAGCAAGATTGACTCGCGCACCATTCTGGATGCGGGCGGGGCGGAAGACCTGCTTGGCCACGGCGACATGCTGTTCCTTGGGCCGGGCAAAATTGAGCCGGAACGCGTGCATGGCGCATTCATTGCCGATGATGAAGTCAACCGGATTTGCGACGCCTGGCGCGAGCGCGGTGAGCCGGATTATGTGGATGAAATTTTAACCCCATATGATGAAGAGCCTGCATCGCGCGGCTTTGAAGAGGGCGACGGCGGCTCTGACCGCGATGCCCTGTATGACCAGTGCGTTTCATTTGTGCTGGAAACCCGCAAAGCATCAACCTCTTCGCTGCAGCGAAAATTCAGCCTCGGCTATAACCGCGCAGCGCGGATTATTGATCAGATGGAAGAAAACGGCATTGTCGGCTCCATGGGCGCGAACGGCAAGCGCGATATTCTGGTCTGAACCGGCAGCTGCAGTGAGCCGGACTCACTGCAGCTGATCTGAAAGTATAAAGGCAGCGAAAAGCAGCAGCCAGAAAATAGCGCCGATGATAATTAAAAGGATCTGCGGAATACTGAAGCTCCGCGCTTCAATGATGTTCAGCTCATGGGTATTGCGCTTGGCATGGTTCAGCGCCTGAAATGCCGGAATCAGGAAGATAAAGGCAAACACTGAAACCAGCCAATACGGGTCAGGCAGCCTGGCCAGCAGTGAGAGGATAAGGAAGCCTCCATACAGGAATCCTGTGGAAAAATCACACGCCGCGCCGCGCTGTTCAGCATAATCTTTAATTTCATCCAGCAGGCGGTACAGGAAAATCAGCGCAAATACGGCCCGGGCCGCGGGCATAATATCCAGCCGGTCTTTCTGCATGAAAAAGCGCCAGGCTTCAAACATCCACCAGATCGGATAAAGTCCGAAAGAAATCACCGATAAAAATATGAATTTATTCAGGCTGATGATTTTTTGCGCTTGCATTGCAGCATTCTGTACAGCTGTTTCTTCTAAAGTGCGGCCTGCATCTGGCATAGCAATCTTTTCTTATATAATTCAATAGACTGCAAATATAGAAATAATCTGTTGTGAGATCAAGAGTTTATTAAAAGTTTGCCCTGCATGCAATGATAGAATCTGAATGGCTGGGGAGCAGCTGGAGCAGATGAGGCATGACTGTTTTTGCACAGGCCGGCTTTTTATGCATCGAAATAAAACATCTCCTGCGCCAGCTGAATAAACGCTCTGGCCGCCGGGCTGGCAGACTGGGTATCCTTCACCGCAAGGCCAATTTGGCGCTGGGTGTTGGGCGTCAGCGGGCGCTTCACCACATTGGGATGCAGCTGCAGCAGCTCAGGCGTCATCGACATATCCGCGACAATCGCCACGCCTTCCTGCAGATTCACCATATTTAAAATGGTCAGCAGCTGCGACATCTGATACTGGATTTTCGGCTGCACGCCATGCCGGCGCAGGAGCTGTTCAACATGGGTCTGGCTGCCGGCTTTAGTCAGAATAAAGGGATAATGGGCCAGCTCCTGAATATTCAGCTGCGCGTGCCGGGCAATCGGGTAGGACGCCGGTATCAGCGCAATGAAAATATCCTGCAGCAGCGGAAAAGTGTCCAAATGCGGGCGGGGCAGCACGGCAAAGCCGACATCGACCTGGCGCTGCTGAATCCACTGCGCTACTTCATGATCCGTGCCTTCTTCAACATAAATTTCAATATGCGGATAGCGCTGCCGGTAAGCTTTCAGCAGTTCCGGCAGCAGGTGTATGGACGCCGATGCGCCGAATGAGCCGATGCGCAGCGTGCCTTGCTGAATGCCGAGCGAGGCGCTGACCTCCTGCTGCATGATTTGCGCGGTATTCAGCAGTTCTTTGGCGTGCTGCAGCAGCTGCCGGCCAATATGCGTCAGTTCAATCTGATTCTGCTCGCGGGTCATCAGGCGGACATTCCAATGCTTCTCCAGCGACTTTAAGGCATGGGAAACTGCAGACTGGGTAATGTTCAGCTGCCTGGCTGCTAAAGTAAAACTCTGATATTCCGCAACTAAAACAAAAATTTCCAGCTGGGTAAAGGTCATAGGCATATGAGCATCCGCTCATTTTGGCATGAGGATGAATGAGGATTATATTGTGGGCTGATTAAAAGTGAAAGCGCGCCGCGGGCGCATATGGATGCAGCGATGAACCTGATCATGGCTTTATTTCCGCTGGCAGTTCTGATTGCCATGGGATATCTGCTGAAACGGACGCAGTTTGTGCAGGATGAATTCTGGGGCAATTCCGAAAAGCTGAATTATTTTATTCTGTTTCCCATTCTGCTGTTCAGCAATCTGGCTGATGTGCAGCTGGATTTGAATGCAGTTTTCAGCATGCTGGCAGCGTTAAGCGCGGTGATTTTCAGCATCAGCGCGGTGTTCTGGCTGCTGAAGAAGCTGTACCGCATTCCGCCTGCCCGTTTCGGCGTCTATCTGCAAAGCCATGTGCGCTTTAACACTTATATTGGCCTGTCGCTGATGGGTACGCTGTATGGCGCGCAGGGCATGCAGCTGTTCGCCATGCTGATTGCAGTAGCCATTCCCGCGGTGAATGTGCTGTCTGTGATGTCCTTTGCGCAAGGCCGGCAGGGCCAGTTTGGCAAAACCCTGCTGTCCATTGTTAAAAATCCGCTGATTTTAGGCTGCGCGGCGGGCGTGCTGTTCAACCTTTCAGGCTTCAGCCTGTTTTCCGGCCTGCAGTCCCTGCTGAAAATTTTAGCCGCCGCGAGCCTGCCTTTGGGGCTGCTGTCCGTCGGCGCTGCCTTGCAGTTTAAGCAATTGCGCCATGATTTATTGGCTCTGTCGTGGAATACCGCAGGGCGGCTGATTGCAATGCCGTGCTTTGCCTATGCGGTTTGTCATTGGATTGGGCTGAATTCGCTGGAAAGCGCCATTGTGGTGACCTTCTTTGCGCTGCCGACAGCTTCGGCGGCTTATATTTTAACGCGCTATTTCCGCGGCGACAGCCAGCTGATGGCGGGTGTGATCAGCATGCAGACGCTGTGTTTCGCCGCCAGTTTTCAGCTGCTGGCGCAGCTGCTGTTCTGACTTTTCTTATGCTGTAAAAAAGCCTGCAGATGCATGATGCTGATCAGTTAAGCGTAATTTTATTATTACGGATTGATAAATCTCCCCTAACCCCTCTTTAAAAAAGAGGGGAACATCCTTGAATTCAATACCGTATTGAATTCCGAAACGCTCCCTCCTTTGAAAAAGGTGAGTAGCACTGCTACGCAAGGGGAGGATTAAAAGTGCTTAACTGACGGGCATTGCTGCAGATGCAGGCTTTAATCCGGCTAAGCCGCTTAAGCAAACTTGGCTAAAACGTCCAGAAAGCCTGCGCTTTGGCGCGGATACTGCGCAATCACCTCATGAATGCGCTGGCCTTCAGGGTTCAGCGCATTGACATCGCGGCCGTCAGCAGTGAATTGCGTCAGCAGGCGTTCATAGTCCGCCGGGCGCATATGCTTGAAAGCATGGTAAAGCACGTGAAAGTCGCCGTTTACGCCTTCAGGAGGCAGCTGATTCAGATAGGCAAATACGCGCTCGTCAGACCATTCTTCGTTAAACGTTGCAGGCTGAGACAATGCCATCGCAATCTCCTTGGTATTTTTTTGAAAATAAAAAAAGGCAAAATAACTTGCGGCATGAAACTGGGTAAAGCTGCGCTTTATTCATCCAGTCTCATGCCGCATATTCTGCCTTGATTCAATTTGCTTGACTAATCAGAAATCAGATTATCGCTCTTCAGGCAAATTGATATTCATTTCGAGCATTTCAAGATTCGCTTCAGAGCGCACAGACATTTGAATATGCTGCTCATCTACGCCGCGCACATAGCGGTTCACGACCTGCATGATTTCAGTTTTCATTTGGTCAATTTTTTCCTGGCTTAGGCGCTTGCCCAGGCCCTGTTCAGACGCAACAATGACTTTCAGGCGGTCTTTTGCGGTTTGCGCGCTAGACGGTTTGTCGTCACTGCTGAAAAGTTTGCTCCAGAATCCTGCCATGTTACGCTCCAAATAATCGTGCTAGCCAGCCTTTAGGTTTTACAGTGATATGCCGGTAAGGTCGCTCCTCGCCAAGGAAGCGGGCGACCAGGTCATCATAGGCCTGGCCTGCAGACTCTTCTGTGAACAGAATGACGGGCTTGCCTTCGTTGGACGCCTGCAGCACGCTCTTGCATTCAGGAATCACGCCTAAAGTCGGAACACGCAGAATATCCTTGGAAATGTCATCAATCGTCAGCATTTCCTGCTTGTCGGCGCGTTCAGGGTTGAAGCGCGTAATGCACAGATGCTTGCGGATGCGGCCTTCATTCTGTTCAACTTTTTTGGTTTTGCTGTCCAGCATGCCGATAATGCGGTCAGAGTCGCGCACTGAAGAAATTTCAGGGTTGGTGACAATAATCGCTTCATCCGCATGGTACATGGCCAGAATCGCGCCACGCTCAATGCCTGCAGGCGAGTCGCAGATGATGTAGTCAAATTCTTGCGCAAGCTCATCCATTACGCGCGCCACGCCTTCATCGCTGAGGGCATCTTTGTCGCGGGTTTGCGAAGCCGGCAAAATATACAGGTTTTCTATGTCTTTATCGCGAATCAGCGCTTGCTGCAGCCGGGCTTCGTTATTCAGCACGTTTACAAAATCATAAACCACGCGGCGCTCACAGCCCATGATCAAATCCAGGTTGCGCAAGCCCACGTCAAAGTCGATCACAACAGTTTTGTGGCCGCGCTGGGCTAAACCTGTTGCAAAAGATGCACTTGTTGTAGTTTTACCTACGCCGCCCTTGCCTGATGTTACGACAACAATTTTCGCCACCGAATCCACTCCTGTTATGGTAAATCCCCCTGTATAAACGGGGTTTTTGGTGTTTATTTATACATTAAAACTGCAAAGCTTCAAATACCAGCTCGTGCTGGTCATTTAAATAAATATGCACAGGCTGCTTTGCGACATGCTGCGGGATGTCATCCGCCACGCAATAGGTTCCCGCAATAGACACCAATTCTGCTTCCAGTGAGTGGCAGAAAATGCGCGCTGCGGTGTTGCCTCCAGCACCGGCAATGACTCTACCACGGGCGCTGCCGTAAATATGTATATTTCCTGAAGCAATTGCTTCTGAGCCGCTGTTCATGCCGGCAGTGCTGATAATGTCGCCATGATCCTGTACTAGGCATTGGCCGGTGCGCAGGATTTCATTGTGATAAGATGTGATATGGCGCGCTGCCGGCGCTTCTTCAGCGGCGTCCTGTTCAGCCTTCTGCTCAGCCGGCGCAGGCGCGGCTTCTGCAGCCAGCTCTTTGGTGGCTTTCACCTGCTGCAGCTGGCGGTCAGCCGGAATCACCGGGAACTGGATGGTGCGCGCCTGATCCGCCAGCAGCCCTTCAGTCACAGCCATCGGCTGCAGGTTCAGGCTGATCAGCAATTGAATCAGTTCAATCAGCTCCTGTTCAGCGCTGCTTTCAATCACAGCCAAAGCGCCGGCCGGAAAGCCTTTCTGAAGCATTGGCGTGAGCTGCTGGCGGATCGCATCATGATCATTTGTATCGAGGCTAATGCGAATCGCATTGACCATTCTGCCTTTTATCCGTATGTCAGCCATAATTATTCCTTAGTACTTCTGAGCTATTGGTTTTATGCCGAAGTGATGCCGTAAATACAGCAAATGCTAGAGCAAAACGGCGCAATTCTCTAGCGCGAAAGACAAATATTTTGCCCCGCTGCTTAATCTTTGGCTTGATCCTGCTCCTGCATGATCTGCTGCCACTGCTTGACCTTGACCTGCTTGCGCACCGCATGCAGGCTTTCAAAAACCGCGGAACGCACCAGCGCATCCAGCTGCGCGTTGTTTTCAACCTCTATCTGGCTGATCCGCTTGGAAATATCAGCATAAAGGTTTGGGCTGTCGGCGGTGGATGCCGCTGGGTCCGCGAAAGGGTCGATCAGGCCCTGGGTAATATTTTCCCCCAGGCGCTGCCCGATGCTTTGAATCTGCTGTTCAATGCGCCCGCCGACAATCGGAATCAGCCTGAGCAGCTGGGTCAGTTCCGGCGTGTCTTCTATGGCCCGGTTGACAATCTGCCCGACGTTTTTGGCAATGCGCTCGCGGTCAGCGCGCAGCTCCCTGCTGAGGTTTTCCTGCAGCATTTCGGCCAGCACCTGCGCAAACATCTCGCGGTGGTGCTGCACCAG
Organism: Acinetobacter sp. WCHAc010034; assembly: GCF_001696615.3. NCBI lineage: Bacteria > Pseudomonadati > Pseudomonadota > Gammaproteobacteria > Moraxellales > Moraxellaceae > Acinetobacter > Acinetobacter sp. WCHAc010034. The sequence continues at coordinate 2,709,062 of NZ_CP032279.1, forward strand.
GCTGCTGATCAGATCCTTATGCGTGGTGCTGGTGCTCAGCTCGTGCTTCAGGCCATCCAGCACGGTTATCACGATGCGGTCAGACAGCTCTTCCATCACCACGCGGTAATAAAACAGGCCTTTTTTCTGCAAAGAGGCGGGGAAAATCTGATAGCCCATTTCATACAGGCGGTAGGCGATGCTGCCGGCGCGGAACAGCCGTAAAAAGCGCAGGTGCGGAATCACCGCCAGCACTTCATACCAGTGAATAAAAGGAAAGAAAAACCAGCGCTGATGGTGCCGGTTAATAATGGCAATACCCCAGCGCACCAGCAGTTCCGCAATCAGGAAAATAATGAACCAGGCTTCGGTGCTGATTACCCATGGGTGCAGATGCTCTCGGTAAAATTCCAGCACGCTGGACAGATGAATGGTGCTGAAGAACCAGCCGCCAATATTGCTCATCAGGAAGAAGTTCATGCCCAGGCAGAACAAATTAAAAATAATGATGAACACCATAAAGATGTCATAGGCCAAATACAGCTTGAAGGGCCAGCTGTCCGGATCTAGATGGTGGTATTTGGATTTTTTAACTGCATCATTCTGCGGCATATGCGTTCACTTCAACCTTATTCGGCAGCAGCGGTATATTCTGCTGTCATCTTTTCAATCAGCTGGTCTTTTTCAGTCCAGAGCTGGTCAAGCCAGTTCTGGAATTTTTCCCGGAATTCGGCATCATCTTCATAGCTGCCGGCCAGCACCCAGGCTGGAATGTCAATTTTACGCAAATTTACCGCAATGCGCGGCACTTCGCCCAGCCAAAATTCGCCGTAGCCCGGCGCGCCATCCGGGTAGACAATGGTCATGTCCACCAAGGCGTCAACCTTGTCGCCTAAAATATCCAAGGCCAGCGCGAGGCCGCCGGCTTTCGGCTTAAGCAGGTGCCGGTACGGCGAGCCTTGGCGCGCTTTTTTCTCCGGGCTGAAGCGCGTGCCTTCCAGATAGTTCAGCAGGGTGAAAGGCTGGCTCAGCAGCTGCTCGCAGGATTTGCGCGCTTCCTCAATATCGCGGTATTTCAGCTCAGGATTGGCGGCGATCTGCTCCTTGCTGTGGCGCCTCATCATCGGGAAGCCAAGGATTTTAAAGGCTTGGCCGACAAAAGGGATAAAAATAAGCTCCCATTTGGTGAAAAACCGCGTCAGCGGCATGCGGCTCAGGCCAAAATACTGATTGACCGTGGTGTCGACCCAGCTTTGGTGGTTGCAGGTCATCAGGTAGCGCCCCTGTAGCTTCAAATCCAGCTGTTCATCTACAGTAATGTCCCACCGGGTATGCGGTAGAATATGGTCAATCAGCCAGTTGTTGACGCCCAGCCAGCTGTTGGTGATTTTGATATTGGTTTCATCCACCTTGCGCGACTGCCGGAACAGCTTGGTCAGGCCCAGCGCCAACACTGGCGGGCCATGAAAAAAAGTGCTGGCTGTAATGACGCAGCCGACTGCAAGCCCGCGTATGATTTTTTTTAATGCTGGTTGCTTCTTAGTTTTAGATGGCATATAAAAAAGTCCTGGGATCAAATTGTTAAAATTTGCCGATTGCCACAAATATAGCTGCAGTTTTGAAAATAAAAAAGCCTTGAAATCCAACTGTGAAGAAATTGTGACGGACTTAACGGAATTTTCTCTGCCAAGTATTACAATATGTAACTAAAGGTTTTATTATTAACAAAAATTCAATGGTCGGGCTATTTTTTTTAATCCATCATTTCAACCATGCAGCAAAACATTCAAAGAAGGAGGCATGCAATGCGTGCACTAGCAATTTCAGCAGCGGCAGCAGGGGCATTGGTATTATCTGGCTGTCAAACAGCCGGCGGTACAGGCGGTATGGAATATGACAAAGCCGCAATTGGGGCATTAGTTGGCGCAGCGGCGGGCTATGGCCTGTCTAAAGGCAATGCCAACACCAGCGCGCAGAATAACCGCGCTGCAGCGATTGGCGCAGTATTGGGCGGCGCGACAGGGGTTTATTTAGACAGCAAAGAGAAAAAGCTGCGTGAACAGATGGCGGGCACTGGCGTTGAAGTTAACCGCAATCCAGACGGTTCTGTCGGCCTGATTATGCCGGGCAGCATCACATTTGATACCAACAAGTCAAACATCAAGCCTAACTTCTATTCTACTTTGAATAAAGTTGCGAAGACGCTGACTGAAGACAACAAGAGCGGCATTCTGGTGACTGGCTATACTGACAGCACCGGCACTGACTCGATCAACATTCCATTGTCTCAGGCGCGCGCGCAGTCTGTAGCCAGCTATTTAGCGGCTCAGGGTGTTTCAACCACACGCATCAATGCGCAGGGCCAAGGTTCAGCCAACCCAATCGCGTCAAACGCAACGCCGGCGGGCCGTGAGCAGAACCGCCGCGTGGAAATCAGCATTTACGCAATTCAGTAATTCAGCTGCTGAATCAGGGAAACCGCCTCCGGGCGGTTTTTTTTATGCGGGTAAAATCATCTTTTAGATTATGCAATGCCGGCGGAGATGACTATAATCGAGGCCGGATCAGGAAAAGGAAACACTATGTCGCTCGCAAGTCAGTTAAACGACAAGCAACTTGAAGCCATGAAATATACTCAAGGGCCCTTGTTGGTGCTTGCAGGCGCAGGTTCAGGCAAGACATCGGTCATTACCCGGAAAATTGCCTATCTAGTCAAGCACTGCGGCATTCCGGCGCACCGCATTACCGCCATGACCTTTACCAATAAGGCGGCGCGGGAAATGAAGGAGCGCGTGACCAAGCTGATGTCGCGCGAAGAAGCCAAAGGCCTTTCTGTTTCAACCTTCCATACCTTCGGGCTGAATTTGCTGCGCCTGGAGCTGAAAAATACCCCTTTAAAGGCCAATTTTTCCATTCTGGATGCCGATGACTGCAAGCGCATCCTGATGGACCTGATGCACCGCGACAACTTATCCGGCGCGGAAAGCAAAGAGCTGATCGCCAAAGCCATGAAGATGATTTCTGACTGGAAAAACGACCTGATTCCGCCGGAGCAGGCGCATACTACCTGCGAAACGCCTGAAGATGTGCAGATGGCGCATTTGTATCAGCTGTATGAGCGCAACCTGCGCGCCTATAATGCGGTGGATTTTGACGACCTGATTGTGATGCCGACCCGCCTGCTGCAGGAAAATCCTGAGGTGCGCGAGCGCTGGCAGAACCGCATCCGCTATCTGCTGGTCGATGAGTATCAGGACACCAACACCGCGCAATATATTCTGGTGAAGCTGCTGGTTGGGGTGATGGGGCAGTTTACCGCGGTAGGCGATGATGACCAGTCGATCTATGCATGGCGCGGCGCGAAGCCTGAAAATATGGCCTTGCTGCAGGAAGATTTCCGCAATTTAAAAGTCATCAAGCTGGAGCAGAATTACCGCTCTACCAGCCGCATCCTGAAAGCCGCCAATACCGTGATTGGTAACAACCCGCATATTTTTGACAAGAAGCTCTGGTCAGACAAGGGCCACGGCGAAGTGATCCGCGTGATTACCTGCCGCAATGACGATGATGAAGCGGAACGCGTGGTGAAGGACCTGATTACGCATAAGCTGATGAACGGCAAAAACTGGAAGGATTACGCAATCCTGTACCGCGGCAACTTTCAGGCCCGCGTGCTGGAAACCCAGCTGCGCCAGATGCAGATTCCCTACAAGCTGTCCGGCGGCCAGTCATTCTTTGCGCGCTCCGAAATCAAAGACATGATGAGCTATCTGCGCCTGATCATTAACCCTGAAGATGACAGCGCCTTCCTGCGCATCATCAATACGCCGAAGCGCGCGATTGGCCCGGTGACGCTGGAAAAGCTCGGGCTGTTTGCGCAGGAGCAGCGCTTATCCCTGCTGGCGGCCGCCGGCGATCAGCGCCTGACCATGGCGATTCCGAAAAAGGCCACCACGCAGCTGGCGGAATTTTCAGATTTTATTGCGCGCTTTACCCGCAATCTGCTGGAAGATGATGAGCCGGTGCCGATCATCCGCCAGATGATGCTGGAAGCAGGCTATATTGACTATGTCAAGGAAACCGCGGCCACGCCGGCGCAGGAAAAAACCAAGCTGGACAATATAGAAGTGCTGTACAGCAGCATTCAGAGCCTGATTAACCGCGCGGAAAATGTCGATGAAAAGAACATTGAAAGCGTGATCCGCAAAATGGTGCTGCTGGACATGCTGGAGCAGCAGCAGGAAGAGGAAGACACCGACAAGGTCAATCTGCTAACCCTGCATGCCTCCAAAGGCCTGGAATTCCCTTATGTCTATCTGATTGGACTGGAAGAAGAGCTGCTGCCGCATAAAAACTCAATCGCCGCCGAAACCGTGGAAGAAGAGCGCCGCCTGATGTATGTAGGCATCACCCGCGCGCGCCAAGGCCTGACCATTACCCTGGCGGAGCAGCGCAAGGCCGGCGGGCAGATGAAGCAGCAGACGCCAAGCCGCTTTTTGGATGAGCTGCCGGAAGACGAGCTGGAATGGCTGGGCCGTAAGAAAAAGCTGGCCGGCAATATCGATCCGAAGCAGCAGGCGCAGCATTATTTAGAAAATTTACGCGCGCTGATCAAGCGCTAATCTCTCCCCATTAGCTGAATAAAACAGGAATGAAGCAATGAAAGTTCAGGTCAAAGTACTCGACGCGCGCCTAGGCGCGGAATGGCCTATGCCGGCCTATGCAACGTCCGGCTCTGCAGGTTTGGATCTGCGCGCCTGCGTAGAGCAGACCACGGTAATTGAGCCGGGCCAAACGGTCTTGGTGAAAACCGGCTTAGCTATTTATATTGAAGATGTGAACTTTGCCGGCATGATTCTGCCGCGCTCTGGCTTGGGCCATAAGCACGGCATTGTATTGGGCAATCTGGTCGGCCTGATTGACTCTGACTATCAGGGCGAGCTGATGGTTTCAGTCTGGAACCGCAGCCAAACTGCATTCAGCCTGGAGCCGGGCGAGCGTCTGGCGCAGTATGTGCTGGTGCCGGTTGTGCAGGCTGAATTTGATCTGGTCGATGAGTTCGCAGCCACCGAACGCGGCGCCGGCGGTTTTGGCCATACCGGCAAAAACTGAGCAGGCCGCTGCTGAAAAGGCAGGCTGCAATATTGAAAGCGGATTGCATGATTATTCAGCAATCCGCTTTTTTATTATAAGCAGGCGGTTTTGAATACTTTATTTTTAAACAATGGATTAAGGATAAGCAGCCGGCGCAGGGTTTGCAGCATTTCAAGTTTCCTGAAGATTCCGGCCCGCGCGTATAATTGCAGGCATTTGCGGATCAGCTTTTGCCTTTATATAACTTAATGGATTTGCAGAAGTTGCTTATTTAAAAAGCGTGAATTGAATAATGATCTGTCACGCAAGTTAATATGCAGCTAATTCTGTATTTTTTTATTTTAAATGCGGAGCGCGTCAGCTTTTTCGGCATTAATGGAGCCATTATCCGGGCAAGGCGCAGGGCGGATTCAGGCTGTCCGGAAAGCCTGCAATGATTGCATTCAGGTTGAATAATAGGCGCTGAAAGTGGATTTTAAACCTTCGCGATTCAAATGGTTAATTTTTTTTAATTGATTATTAAAGGCAAATGATATAAAAAAGATACGCTTTTTAAGGGTGAATATAATTTAATTAATATGATTGGCGGCTGGAAATTATATACCGGCCTCTGCAGGGTTAATGATTAGAAGAACGTATTATGGGGTCACTGTATAATAATTTTCCGATGCATATTTTCCGCGCCTATGATATCCGCGGCAAAGTGTCGCTGCTGAATGCGGAAATGGTGCGCGCAATTGCGCACGGCTTAGCGCAGCAGTATATCCGCGCCGGCCAGCAGCGTCTGGTGATCGGCTATGATGCCCGCCTGAGCAGCCCCGGCTATGCCGGCATTATTCAGGAAGTCTGCGCACAGCATCAATTAAGCGCGCTCATTATCGGCTGCTGTTCCAGCCCAATGCTGTACTGCATAGCGCGCCAGTACGGCGGCAACGGCATTATGGTAACAGCCAGCCATAACCCTAAAACCGACAACGGCATTAAGTGGATTGTGCAGGGGGAGCCGCCGTGCCCTGAAATGATCCAGCAGGTTGCCCATGTGTCAAAAGAATATTTTGTGCCGGAGCATGCGCTGGAACTGGCGCCGGCTCAGGCGGAGCATCAGGTTTTTCCTGAGTACTGCTTGCAGTATCAGCAGTCCCTGCTGGATGACATTCAGCTGAAGCATCCGGTGAAAGCGGTTCTGGATGGGCTGAACGGCTCTGCAGGGCGCTGCGCAGCCTTGGTGCTGAAAAAGCTCGGCTGCGCCGTGACGGCGCTGCGCTGTGAGGCGGACGGCAATTTCCCGGACCATGCGCCGGACCCGTCGCAGGAAATCCATTTGCGCAAGCTGCGTCAGGCGGTGCTTGAGCAGCAGGCGGATATCGGCATTGCCCTGGATGGCGATGGCGACCGGCTGGTGCTGATTGATGAGTGCGGCCAGGTCATTTCAGCAGACCGCCTGCTGTGCCTTTTTGCGGAAATTTGCCTGGCGCAGCATCCAGGGCGGGAGATTGTCTATGACGTGAAATGCTCAACCCTGGTGAAAAATACCGTGCAGGCATTGGGAGGCCAGCCGGTGATGATCCGTACCGGCAGCTCCTTCCTGCGCAAGTATCTGGCTAAATCTCAAGGCCATGCGGTGTTCGGCGGCGAATACGCCGGGCATTATGTGTTCAATGACGGCCGCGGCGGCGGCTATGATGACGGTCTGTATGCGGCGCTGCGCGTCATTGAGCATATGCAGCAGAAAGGCCTGAGCCTGTCGCAGGCGATGCAGGTCTATCCGGAGCGCAGCGGCACGGAAGACCTTTACATCAGCACCTATCAGGCCATCCCGCAAACGGTTTTAAATGCGGTAGAGCAGCAGTCCCAGTATATTGATGCGGAAATCAGCAAAATTGACGGCATACGGCTTGATTTTGATGATGGATTTGGCATCATTCGGGCATCGAATACAGGTGAGTACTTCACGGTACGCTTTGATGCGGACAATGCCGCGCGCTTAGATGAAATACGCACCCTGTTCAGTTCCATGTTATTGGAGCAGTATCCGCATATTGCTCAAGACATTTTAGACGCTCAATAAGGAGAGGCGAATGCCACATCAGCAGACTGGCATCGGCAAAGCGCAAATTTTGACAGAAGCTTTGCCGTATATTCAAAGATTTTCGGGTAAAACGCTGGTTGTGAAGTATGGCGGCAACGCGATGACCGATCCTGAGCTGGAAAGCTCTTTTGCACGCGACATCGTGCTGCTGAAAACTGTGGGCTTAAACCCGATTGTGGTGCATGGCGGCGGGCCGCAGGTTGATTCGTTCCTGAAGCAGCTGGGCCGCGAGTCGGACCGCATTGACGGCATGCGCGTGACGGACCCTGCCACGATGGAAGTGGTGGAAATGGTCCTGGGCGGCAGCGTCAATAAATCCATTGTCAACCTGATTAACCAGCATGGCGGGCGTGCCATCGGCCTTACCGGCAAAGACGGCAATTTGCTCCGCGCGCAAAAGCTGCTGATGCGCAAAACTGCTGAAGACGGCACGGTGGCGGAAATTGACCTTGGCCTGGTCGGCGAAGTGGTGGGCGTCAAAACCGATGTGCTGGAAATGTTTACTCAAGGGGACTTCATTCCGGTGATTGCGCCTTTAGGCGTCGATGATGAGGGCAATACCTACAACATCAATGCCGATCTGGTTGCCGGCAAAGTGGCGGAAGCGCTGGGCGCGGAAAAACTGATTCTGCTGACCAATATCAGCGGCGTGCTGGATGAAAACAAGAACCTGCTGACGGGCCTGACCACGCAGGAAGTTGACCGCCTGATTGAAACCGGCGTGATTTACGGCGGCATGATTCCGAAAGTCGGCTGCGCGCTGGATGCAGTCAAAGGCGGCGTGGTCAGCGCGCATATTGTCGATGGCCGCGTGCCGCATGCCACGCTGCTGGAAATCTTCACCGACCATGGCGTGGGTACGCTGATTACCAACCGCAGCAGCCTGAAAAAAGCCTGATTTGGGATTGAAGCGGAAGCCTCATTGCAATTAATGCCAGTCAGTTAAGAAATTGACTGGCATTTTCTTTTTAAATTCTAGACTTTATTTGATACGCGGAAGCGTCATCCGCAACCTGCCAGGCCTTTGAAAGGGACTGTTTTTGCAACAAAATTATTTAAGTGCAGAAAGTGAACAGGTTTCGCGGATGACAAATGCTTTTGGTTCTTTTGGCGAAACAAAAGAACAAAACGAGCTCCAAAAATCCGATTTAAAAACGGTAAGACTCCGCCGTGCATGGCCCAAAAGTTAAGGAGCTTATTGTAGAACTCCTTAACTGATCAGCATTACTCATTGCAATGAGGCTTTTTTATTGCCTGTTTGCGGCCTGTGCGTCATCAAAATGTCATCGGCATTGCCTAGTGTAGAAAAAAACCCAAGGGCGCATCAGATGTTGGACAAGCTAAATCAGTACCGTCAAAACTTTGCATTTCCATTTCAGAAAAAAGCCGCCGGCGCTGCCTATAAATTTGAATGGATTGAGGATTTGCAGGGGCTGCAGGAGGCGCAGCGTTTCCGGACTGCGCAGTTTTCGCAGCAGTTCGGCATTCAGTTTGAGGCCGGGCTGGATCAGGACCTGTACGATTTCAGCTGCCAGCATGCGGTGCTGCGCGACAAATGGAGCAATGAAATTGTCGCCTATACGCGCTTGAAGCTTTTTCAGGGCCATGAGCTGTACCAGAGCTACAGCCATCAGGAATTTAAAATTGCCGATGAGCTGGGCCATCTGGAAAATATTGTTGAAATCGGCCGCACCTGCGTGCATCCGCGCTGCCGCTCAGGCAAGGCGCTGTCGGTGCTGTGGCTGAACCTGCTGCCGAAAGTCATTTTGGAAATGCGCGCCAAGCATTTGATCGGCTGCGTCAGCATCCGGCTGCAGGGCAATGAAGCGCGGGCCTACTATACCCATCAGCGCATGCAGGCGCTGCCTGAACATGCCCGCTGCGGCATCCAGGCGCAGCAGGCTTTTGAGCCGCCGTATCCGCAGTACAGCCTGCAGCAGGATGAGCGCATTCCTAAGCTTTTTGATGTTTACCTGAAAATGCAGGCGCAGCTGTCGCAGCAGGCCTTTTATGATGAAGCATTCAACTGCCTGGATTATTTTGTCTACCTTGAGGTTGGCCAGCTGGCGAAAAACTTCATTCTGCAGAAAAAAATGATGGCGAATGCGTAAAAATTCATAAAAAATGCGGATTTTCCCGTTTGAAATGGCATAAGGAGTGATGCAGAATAGCTGTGTGGTGGATTAAACAGATGATGAAGGCTTATGTGCCAGCTGCTTGGAATGAATTGCGCGACACCGACGGATATTACCTTTTCTTTCCGGGGCTTCTCGCAGCGCGCGGGAATCACCTCTGACCACTGTGACGGCTTCGGCATCGCTTTTTTTGAAGACAAGGCCTGCCGGCTGTTTGCCGACAACCAGTCTGCCGTCGAATCGCCGATTGCGGAATTCATCCGCAACTATCCGATTAAATCGCGCAATGTGATTGCGCATATCCGCAAGGCGACGCAGGGCAAAATCAATCTGGAAAACTCCCATCCGTTCAGCCGCGAGCTGTGGGGCCGGCAGTGGATTTTTGCCCATAACGGCGATTTGCATGATTTCAAGCCGGAACTGGCGGGGCGCTTTACCCCAGTTGGCAATACCGACAGCGAGCTGGCTTTCTGCTATCTGCTGGAGCAGCTGGTGAAGCGCTTTGGCTATGCCGAACCGTCTTTAGAGCAGATCTTTGATGCGCTGCTGGAAATTGCGCCGGGAATTGCGGAGCATGGCACCTTTAATTTCTGCCTGTCCAACGGCCAGGCGCTGTTTGCCTACGCCATTACCAAGCTGCACTGGCTGGTGCGCGAATATCCGTTCAAGCCGGCGCAGCTGATTGATTTGGATGTTGAGGTGGATTTCAGTGAAGTCACCACGCCGGAAGACCGGGTCGCGGTCATCACCACGGAACCGCTGACGCAGAATGAAGTCTGGACCGCGTTTGCGCCGGGCGAAATGATTTTATTCCGGGACGGGCGTCCGGTGCGCCATGGCCAGACCCGGGTTGCCCGCCTGGAGCGCGAGCTGCTGGACCCGTCTCTTAAGCGCCTGACCAAAGCAGATCAATATTAATTCAAAAAACGTGCTGCAGTGTGCAGATTTTTTAGGCGGATTGGGGCTTTTCAGGAAAATTATTTAGAAATACCTCAATATATAAACTATTGAATTGGTTAAAAAATATCTTAGCTTTATGGTCGGGATTATCCGGTAAATTTCATGTAAAACAGCAGCATGCAAAGAAAATGTGGACTTCCCCTTAAACCCGAGTAATTCACTGCATTTTTATTTGTCCTGTTTAGCGATATCATGAAATTTATGTGATATGTCCTTGATATTATTAGGCGGCCGTAATGAGAATGAAATGGATACCAGAATATAATACTGGCATCGATGTGATTGATGATCAGCACAAACGGATTCTTGACTACATTAATGAAATTGATGGCATTAATGCAAATACAGACCGTGACCGCGTAAAGCAGATTCTTGAAAATATTATTGATTACACGCAGTCGCATTTTACTTTTGAAGAATCCCTTCAGGAAGAAGCCGGCTATAAATACCGCGTGCCGCACAAGCGCGTGCATGATTTATTCATTAAGAAAATTGAATCTTACCGCGACCGCTTTGAAATGGGGCAGGCGATTGAGTCTGAACTGCATGAAGTGCTTTCAAAATGGCTGATTAATCATATTCAGCACGATGACGCGGATTATGTCGGCGCCGTGAAAGAAAATATGATGGGCATTATTAAAGAGAAAGAAAAGAAAAAAGGCAAAAACTGGTTCGCTCGTTTCTTCTCATAAAAAAGAGTAAGCGGGAAAACAAGAATTAAAAGCTCAGCATCAATTAGCGCAGCAAATCACTGTTATGGTGGTTTGCTTTTTGTTTTTGATTTTCAGCTGTGAGCAGGGCAAAATAGCGCTAGATTTTAACAAGGAACGCATCATGCAGGACAATGCGATGTCAAAATGGTTACCGCCGCTGATGGCGTTTTGCCTATCGTTTATTATTATTGCGACGCTCGCGCCAATAACCGGTATTCAGGCTGACCGCCAGCTGGACTTTTGGCTGCTGTGGCTGGCGGCCATGCTGATTGCTGCGCTGCCGCTCTGCTATTTGGAAATTGCGCTGGCGAAGCGCTCAAAAACCACGGCATTGCAGGCCTTGTCCAGCCTAACCCGCGATGCGGATGCATCTTCAAAATGGCGCCTTGCCGGCTGGCTGGCTGCGGTTTTTATTCCATTTCTGGCCGGCGGCATGCTGTCCAATGCTGCGCAGGCTACGCATCAGCTGGCCAATGCGCCGGCTTCAGCCAGCATTTTTTATGCCGGCTTGGCGCTGGCCGCTTTTGCCTTGTCGCTGGCGGCGCGCCCGATTCTGGTAGCGTTAACTGCGGCCGGCGTGCTGGCCTCGCTGATTTTAGCCAATGTGTTTGGAACCGGTTTGCCTGCATGGCATATCACGCCGGTTGAATTCGGCGAATGGGGCAGCGCAGCTGTTTTGGCCTTAGTGGCCAGCGGCTTGGGCATGGGGCTGTACTGGCAGTCCAGCCTGAGCGCGGTGCAGCAGCAGGATAGCGCCAGCAAAATGGCGCTGCCGGTCTGGCTTGCGCAGCTGCTGGCCGTGGCTGCCTTCGGCTTTTTCGCCGTTCAGGCGCAACTGCCTGCCTATGCGCTGGTGTTCGGCGCGGTCATGGCGGCGGCGCTGCTCCTGCAGATGGCGCGCGAGCAGCTGCAGCAGCGCCAGCTGGCGGCGGCTGCGCAGTGGGGAATTCCGCTGGCGGCGGTGGCCGTCTGGGCTATTCCTGAAATCAGCGGGGTATTCAATATTCTGCTGATGCTGTGGGGGCTGACGGTCTGCTTAATCTATGCGCTGTTTGCCGGCTGGATCATGAAAATCAGCCACCTGCGCAAAGCGATGAATTTCAGCAATGAGGCCTTTTATAACATCTGGCGCATTGCGGTGCGCATAGCGCTGCCTATCGCGATTATTGCAGCCATGGCCGCTGTGCTGGGCAAATTATTCTGATGGCTGCGCCAGCGCAGGTTTGGGTGGCCTATGCGGCTGCCGGGCAGCAGTTTCATCTTGCCGTGCCGTTTGCGCCGGGCATGACAGCCTGGGATGCCATTGAGCAAAGCGGCATCCGCCAGCTGGCGGATTTGCCGGAAGCGCTGCAGCTGGGCATTTTCGGCGCGCGCCTGCAGGACCCGCAGCAGCCGCTGGCAGCGGGCGACCGGGTGGAGATATACCGCGCCTTAACGGTCAACCCGAAAGAGATCCGGCGCAAGCGGGCGCAGAATAATCCCGTCGGGCGCTTTAGCAAGGGCAACCGCGCGAAATAATTCAAGCTTTAAGCAAAACCGCAGCGGGAAATGCCGGCCAGTTAAGAATTGGCCGGCATTTCTTTTTTCATTTCCAGCCGGGCTTGATGCGCAAGGCAAAGCGCTAAACTTACATTGCTTGATCTGCAGCGCAAGATAAAAGAATGATATTTGTAATATATTGTTTTTAAATTAAAAATTACTAAGGATAGAAAGCGGGCAGGCCTTGCTGCGCAAGGAATAGGCGGATTGCGGATGCCTGCTTTAAAGCGGCGGGATGCATCATGAATGGCCAAAAAAGTTAAGGAGTTTCATGCAAAACTCCTTAACTGATCAGCATTGCCTCATTGGGGGCTTTCTTTTTATTTTAAACTGACTATAGTGGAGGCGCGTTTAGAATTGCTTCTTTCGAACCCGGCAAGCCTGGCTGAGATTCAGGGATGGTGTCCAAGCCCTCAACTTTTTCCACAATGCCGTTCTGATTGAAGTAGATTTTTAAATGCTGGCCGTGGGCTGCAGGGATCTTGGCTTTTTTAGCATAGGTTCCTGGGGTATACTGGTAAATGTAGTCCCAGCGCAATGGATTCATTGGATCTGCCACCGTTGGGCTGCCGAGCAGGAAGCGGACTTGCTGGTGACTCATGCCAGCCTGGATTTGAGATGCCTGCGCCTTTGTTAAGGGTGTTCCTTGCGGAATATCAACTTTATAAACGCCCAAAGTTGAACAGCCTACGAGCAATGAAGTGACGAATAACGTCAGCATGAGTTTTTGCATTTTGCTACACTATCCCAAATTAATTATGATGCATTTGATCCAGGGATAGATCATACTGCATCTGAAGTTTGTTGCATATTCCAACTTTAATTTTGTTGAGAGACCTTTTTTCATGCCGATATCAAACCAAGATTTACGCAAAGCTGGACTTAAAGTTACACTTCCACGAATTAAAATATTGGAATTACTAGAAAATTCAAAGCAGCACCATTTAAGCGCGGAAGATATTTATAAGACTTTACTGGAACAGGGTGAAGATGTGGGTTTAGCAACTGTGTACCGTGTGTTAACGCAGTTTGAAGCAGCCGGCATTATTCAGCGCCATCATTTTGAAAACAATCATTCTGTTTTTGAGATTATGCAGGAAGATCACCACGACCATATCGTCTGCCAGAACTGCAATAAAGTCGTTGAATTCACCAATGACGTGATTGAGCATGAACAGCATGAGGTTGCGAAAAAATACGGTTTTGCGCTGACAGGCCATTCACTGAATTTATACGGCTACTGCGATACGCCTGAATGCCAGGACGCTTACCGCAAGAAATAAGCTGCGGAAAAATATCCGGCTTCAATCATCAGCTGGATAAAAAAACAGGCTTCATTTGAAGCCTGTTTTTTTTGCCTAAGCATTTATTGGCCGCGGCCTTAAGACTGCCCATCAAAGGTGATATTCGCGCTGGCATGCAGCAGGCGGTCGCCGCCTTCTTCTGACAGTTTAATCTGCAGGCGCAGGTCATTCGGCGAATCGGCATGCTTCAGCGCATCTTTATAGCTGATCTGCTTAGCTTTGTACAAGTCAAATAAGGCCTGGTCAAAGGTCTGCATGCCCAGTTCACGCGAGCGCTTCATCAAGTCTTTAATTTCATGCACTTCGCCTTTGCGGATCAGGTCAGAAATTAAAGGCGAGTTGATCAGGATTTCAATGGCGGCGCGCCGTGAATTGCCGTCAATGGTTGGAATCAGCTGCTGCGCCACCATGGCTTTCAAGTTCAGCGACAAATCCATGAACAGCTGGCTGTGGCGGTCCGCTTCAAAGAAGTGGATGATCCGGTCAATCGCCTGGTTGGCGTTGTTAGCGTGCAGCGTGGCGAAAACCAGATGGCCGGTTTCGGCAAAGGCAATGGCGTAATCCATGGTTTCGCGGGAACGGATCTCGCCAATCAGGATCACATCCGGCGCCTGGCGCAGGGTATTTTTCAGCGCAATTTCAAAGGAGTCTGTATCAATGCCCACTTCGCGCTGGGTAATGATGCAGCCTTTGTGCTCATGAATAAATTCAATCGGGTCTTCAATGGTGATGATATGGCCATGCGAATTTTCATTGCGGAAGCCGATAATTGATGCCAAAGAGGTGGATTTACCGGTGCCGGTTGCGCCGACAAAAATGATGATGCCGCGCTTGGTCATCGCCAGTTCTTTTAAAATCGGCGGCAGCTTCAGCTCGTCCATGGTCGGAATGATGGTTTCAATGCGGCGCAGCACCATGCCCGGCTGGTCGCGCTGCTGAAATGCGCTGACCCGGAAGCGTGAAGACTTGTCTCTGTTGGTAATCGCGAAGTTGCATTCGCGCGTTTCAGCAAATTCCTTGCGCTGCTTGTCCGACATGATGGAATTCAGCAGCTGCCCGACAGTGGCGCCGGGAAGCTTGGTTGAGCCGATCGGCATGATGGTGCCGTTAATTTTAATCGACGGTTCTACATCAGCAGTAATAAATAAGTCAGACGCTTTTTTCTCAACCATGTAGTCGAGCAGGCCGTTAAAGTCCATATATTTTCCCCAGAAGCCGGATTATTTTTTTATAGGAAAGATTCAGGCTGCTTCGCTGCGGTGCGGGCGGCTTGAGGGCTGATAATGCCTTTGGACACTAAGGTTTTCAGGCTTTGATCCAGCGTGGTCATGCCGTAGTTTGCGCCGGTTTGAATCGCGGAATACATCTGCGCGACTTTGTTTTCACGGATCAGGTTGCGGATGGCCGGAATGCCGATCATGATTTCATGGGCAGCTACACGGCCGCCGCCATTTTTCTTCAATAGGGTTTGTGAAATAACCGCCTGCAGGGATTCAGACAGCATGGCGCGCACCATGTCTTTTTCTTCGGCAGGGAATACGTCAATCACACGGTCAATGGTTTTAGCCGCTGAAGTTGTATGCAGCGTGCCGAAGACCAGGTGGCCGGTTTCGGCAGCGGTCAGCGCTAAGCGGATGGTTTCCAGGTCACGCATCTCGCCGACCAGAATGATATCCGGGTCTTCACGCAGCGCGGAACGCAGGGCTTCATTAAAGCCGTGGGTGTCGCGGTGCACTTCACGCTGGTTGATCAGGCATTTTTTAGAAGTATGCACAAATTCAATCGGGTCTTCGACGGTCAGAATATGGTCATAGCGGTTGTCGTTAATGTAGTCCATCATGGCGGCTAAGGTTGTTGATTTACCAGAACCTGTCGGACCGGTGACCAGCACAATGCCGCGCGGATATTCACAGATATCTTTAAAAATCTGCCCCATGCCCAAGTCTTCCATGGACAGCACTTTGGATGGAATGGTACGGAATACTGCGCCAGCGCCGCGGTTCTGGTTGAATGCGTTGACACGGAAACGCGCCACGCCCGGCACTTCAAATGAAAAGTCTGTTTCCAGCTTTTCTTCAAAGTCGCGGCGCTGCTTGTCGTTCATAATGTCATACACCAGCTTGTGCACTTCTTTATGCTCTAAGGCCGGCAAGTTGATGCGGCGCACTTCGCCATCCACACGGATCATCGGCGGCATGCCCGCAGACAGGTGCAGGTCTGATGCGCCGTTTTTAGCGGAAAATGCCAGTAATTCTGTAATGTCCATAATATCCCCGGGAACGTCTAAATCTTAATTATTTTGCTAGAATGATAAGGCTTTCCCTCAGCTTAACCAACTGTTAGTTGCAGGGCAAAGCAAAAAAAGATGAATGAAATGAGAACCCGGTCAATGAATACACTTCAACACGCCAGAGCGCAGGTATTGCGCCAGATTGAGCAGGCCTGCCTGCAGGCAGGGCGCGATGCGCAATCCGTGCAGCTATTGGCGGTGTCAAAAACGCATCCCGGCGAAATGCTGCGCGCGCTGCATGCTGCCGGCCAGCGCGCATTCGGCGAAAATTACCTGCAGGAAGCGCTGGATAAAATTGAAGCGCTGTCTGACCTGGAGATTGAATGGCATTTCATTGGCCATGTGCAGCGCAATAAAACCAAGCATTTGGCTGAAAAATTTGCATGGGTGCACGGGGTTGACCGGCTGATTGTTGCAGAGCGCTTATCCAGCCAGCGCGCCGCTTCGCAAGCGCCTTTGAATATTTGCCTGCAGGTCAATATTGATGGGCAGGAGAGCAAGGACGGCTGCCCGCCTGCCGACGTTCCGGCGCTGGTGCAGCAGATCAGCCGGCTGCCGAATTTACAGCTGCGCGGCCTGATGGTGATTCCTGCGCCGCATAATGTGCAGGCCTTTGCCGACGCCAGAAAGCTGTTTGATCAGGTGAAAGCGCAGCATGCGCATCCTGAACAGTGGGATACCTTAAGCATGGGCATGTCCGGCGATATGGCCGAAGCTGTGGCCGCCGGTTCCACGCTGGTGCGTGTCGGCACCGCCTTATTCGGCGCGCGGGATTATTCCCAGTAGCTGCTGTTCAAGGTTTCGGCGCATTTGCGGGCCGCAGGCCGGCAGAAAACTGAACCATGCGGTTCAGTTTTTGCATTAGCAGTTGAACTTTCCACTAAAGTTGAGTACAAAAAACACACGATATATTGTTAATTCTTATAGCGAAGTGACTCAATTTACGCAAGAAGCAGGAAAGCTCATGACCGCATATTACCAACTGATTCACCGCGAAACGGATGCTGCAGGCGCCATCACCGCGCATTACCGTTCAACGCAATTGGCGCAGGGCGCATGGAATGAGAACGAGCAGCATATGGCGCCGGCGACGGGCATCATCTGTGCCGAGCTGGACCGCTTTGCGCCGCGCAGCGATATGCGCATCGGCCGTATCAGCCTGGATATTCTGGGCCTGATTCCTGCTGGAGAATTCAGCATCAGCACCAAAGTCATCCGGCCCGGCAGAACTATTGAACTGATTGAGTCGGAAATGAAAGCGCAGGGCAAGGCCTGCATTGCTGCCCGCACTTGGCGCATGGCGACGCAAAACAGCCAGCCGGTAAAAGGCCTTGAAGATCCTGCGGTTTTTGGCCCGGAAGATGCGCCGCTGTGGGAAGGCATCCGCCAGTGGCCGGGCGGCTATATTCAGTCGGTTGAAGCCAGAAGCCATCAGCGCCGCGCAGGCAAGGGCATTGTCTGGCTCAGCACAAAGCATGCGATGGTTGCAGGCGAAGGCAGTTCTGATTTTGTGCGCCTGATGGGCTTGGTGGACACTGCAAACGGCATTGCGCCGCGCCAGCCGTGGCCGTTTACATGGGGCTTTCCGAATCTGGATTTGCAGATTCACCTGCACCGCATGCCGCAGGGCAAGTGGCTGGGCTTGGAAACGGTGCAGCAGTATGGCGATGACGGCATAGGCCTGACCAGTTCGGTGCTGCATGATATTTACGGGCCTTTCGGCCGCAGCGAGCAGATTCTGACTTTAAGGCCGGTCAGCTAACGAATGCTGATCAGTTAAGAAGTTTTGTAATAAACTTCTTAACTATCTAGGTCAGTTCACAGCGGAGTCTTACCGGTTTAAATTAGATGTTCGGAGCTCGTTTTGTTCTTTTGTTTCGCCAAAATAACCAAAAGCATTTGTCATCCGCAAAACCTGTTAATTTTCTGCACTTAAACAACAATTTTGCAAAAACAATCCATTTAAAAGACCACGCAGGCTACGGATGACGCTTCCGCGTATCAAATAAAGTCTAGGATTTAAATAAAGAAAAAGCCAGTCAATTGCTTAACTGACTGGCATTCAGCAGCGTTTTTTTGATGCTCGAAACTGGCCCAAAAAGGGAGGTTGGCCTGAATTTCCGTGCTTTGTGGCAGTTATAATAAGTCAACAAATTTTCCCTGCACGGCTGCAGCGACTCTTTTATACTGCCTGTAAAACATTCTAATAATAGGGCACGCAGATGGCGCGATTATATGCAGTTGTATGGACTTTTTTATCAATTCTGGCTGGCAGCCTGCTGGCGGCCTGCAGTTCGACCGCAGTGCAGCAGCCTGAATCCTCAGCGCAGCAGATGGCAGCGGAAGCCGCCGATGCGCAAGCCTCCGCTTCAGGGCAGGCGAAGGCCATCGCGGCTCCAGCGCCGTCACTGAACAGCCGCATCAGTTCAGGAGAACGCCTGGGCACCAAATGGGGCGATGAAATCAGTTCGCATGTCACCGAGGTGGACTTAAAGCGCCTATCCTCTGCGCCGCTGTCAGAAGTACAGGTCCGCTATGCCGGAAAGCAGTTCTCCGGACGCAGCATCAGCAGCATTTCCCTGGCTTCCGGCAAAGTCAGCTTTGCCGTGACCGATGACCGCGGGCGCGCGCTGCCGCTGTACCGTGACGGGCAGAATTATTACCTTTCCGCCAATGACGGGCAAAGCTATCAGCTGAAATACAGCAACAGCAGCGCGCAGACCTTTGAAATTGTCGCCAGCGTAGATGGGCTGGATGTATTGAATGGCCAGAAGGCTTCGCGCTACAGCAGCGGCTATGTGCTGCGCCCTTACAGTTCTTTTGCCATTGAAGGCTTTAGGAAGAGCAATGCAGCCGTGGCGTCCTTTACTTTCAGCAAGCCTAAAGACTCCTATGCAGCCAATTCCGCCCACGGTTCCATTCAGAATACCGGGGTAATTGGAACGGCGGTATATGAGCTGAACGTTCCGCGCGCTGCCAAGCAGCCGGAAGGCAAATATGCGCCTGCGCCGAATGCTTTCCCTGCCGACCGCAATTGACAGCGGCCTGAAACAGCCCGCCGCACCTTGATGCCTTAATGCCTAGGACAGGCTTGACGGCGCTTCAGCACACCACTTCAATCGTGCTGGCGCCGGCGCCCAAAGGCTGCACCTGAATCTGCACAGGAATGCGCTCATGCATTTCCTGTATATGCGAGATCAGCACCACCTTGCGCCCTTGGTTCTGCAGCTGATCCAAGGCATTCATCACCATATGCAGGGAAGATGCATCCAGCGTGCCGAAGCCTTCATCAATAAACAGCGATTCAATTTTCATTGAGCCGGAGGCCATATTGGCAATCGCCAGCGACAGGGCGAGGGCGGTCAGGAAGGATTCGCCGCCGGAAAGCGAAGCGACGGAACGGGTTTCGCCGTCCATGTCGTGGTCAATAATGGCCAGGCTGAGGGAATTCTCCAAACGCTTTAAGGTATAGCGCTGCGACAGCATCGCCAGCTGCTGATTGGCATGCTGTAGCAGAATATCCAGATTATACTGCTGCGCATAATCGCGGAAGTCTTTGCCTTTGGAGTCGCCAATGAGGCCGGAAATTTTTTCCCAGCGGTGTTCCTGCTGCTGCACTTGCTGAATCTGCTCGGCGAACTGCTTCTGTTTGGCTGCATTCTGCTGATGCAGCTCCAGCTTTAGCCTGAGCTGATCCCGGTGCTCAAACTGGGTTTTCAGCGCTTCCGCATTCTGCACAATCAATAACTGCAGCTGCGCCGAATCAATCTCCGGCTGATGCGCCGCATGTTCAGCCAATTGCTCCTGCATGGTTTTGAGTGCAGAGCGCGCTTCACTCAATAGCCGTTCTGCATTTTGCAGCTGCTGCCTGATTTGCTGCTCTTGCGCCGGGCTGACCTGCGCTAAATGCGCTAAATCCTGCAGCTGGAAGTCTGTGTGCTGCGCAAGCCATTGCTGAATATCCTGCTTCACCAGATTTGCGCTGTGCCGGTTTTGCTGCAGCTGCGCTTTCAGCTGCTCCAGCACGCTCTTTTCCTGTTCAAATTGATGATGGCTCAGGTCAAAGCTTTGCTTGAGCTGCTGATAATGCTGCTGGGTCTGCTGGCGCTGTGCATCGTGCTGCATCAGCCATTCATTCGGCTTGGCATCGCTTAGGCCGGTCATCTGCAGAATCAGCTGATTTGCAGTTTCCGTATTCTGCTGCCCGCTGAGCTTAATTTCATTCAGGCTGTGCGCCGAATCCTCAATCTGCTTGGCGGTATTTTCAAGATTCAGTTTGAGGGAGCTGAATTCCTGATGCTTCAGATCCAGCTGCTTATTCAGCTGCTCAAGCTGTTCCAGCTGCTGGGCGCGGCTGTTTAAGCGGCTGTAAGCCTGCTGCGCCGCGGCAGCGCTCTGCTGCTGCCATAGCATTTTTTCGCTTTTAGATAGGCAGTCTGCAATATGCTGCACTTGGCTCTGCTGATGCTTTGCCGTTTGCAGCAGATGTTCAGCCTGCTGAATCTTTTGCATCAGCTGCTGCTGCGCTTTAATGCTCTGAGCCCAAAGGCTGGATTGAGCTTCAAGCTGCTGAATATTCAGAGTAAAGCTTTGCTGGATATGCTCGGCCTGCGCCGCGGCTTCAGGCTGCGCCAGAGTTAAATCAAGCTGAATATCGGCTGTCCGGCACTGTTCGGCTAAAGCCTTTTCAGCGGTGGCGGTTTTGTCCGATGTATTCTGCACCGACACTTTAAGCTGCGCCAATTCAGCATGCAGCTGAGTCAGCTGCTGCTGCGCCCGCTGCCAGGCTTTAAGGGCATCCTGTTCTGTTTGCGCAGCCTGCTGTTCCTGCAGCTGCTGCAGTTCAAACAGCGCTTTGGACACGGCTGCATCATCGGCTTTATAAGGATGCGATGCGCTTCCGCAAACCAAGCAGGGCTCGCCGTCTTTTAATTCGGCGCGCAGATATTCAACGTTTTCCGCATGCAGCAGGCGCTGCTGCTGCAGAATCTCCTGCAGTTTTAAGCGCGCATCTTTGGCGGCCTGAAAATCCTGTTCAGCGCTGAATGCGCTTTGCTCAAGCGGCAGCAGCTGCGCTGAAGACGCCTGCAGCTGCTCTTGCAAGCGCCGCAATTCAGCCTGCCATTCAAAAAACTGCGCCAGCTTCTGCTGAATAGCATCCAGCTGATTGCGCTGACTGATTTTGATGTCGCGCTGCTGGCGCGCCTGTTCAATTTTCGCTTCAAGCTGTTCAATGCCGCCGGCTTGATCCGCAGACTGCTGCAGCTGCGCTTTTTGTTCAATCAGCTGGTATTCCGCCTGAGCAATATTTCCTAATTGATCTTCAATGCTTTGATATTGCTGCATGAATTGGCTCAGCTGCTGCAGATGCGCCGTGATGCCTTTATCCAGAACAGCAAACTGCCGGGTTTCAGCAAGCTGCTGGCTGAACAGCGCCTGCTGCTCAGCCATCCACTGCATCTGCTGCTGCATCTGCTGCTGCTGATCCGCCAAGGGCGCTTTGGCCTGCTCCAAACCGGTCAGTTTCGCCTGGATTTTCTTGAATTCTGCGCCAATGCGGTCACGCTCGGCATTGCAGTGCCGAACCTGATTGATTGCTGCGAAATGCTTGTTTTCAAAATTCTGCAGTTCAGTTAAAGCGTTTTCTGCCCGGCGGAATTGGTCTTTTTCCGCCTCAAACTGCGCAAGGGCTGCATCAAACTGCAGCTGCTGTTTTTGCAGCTGCGGCGCCAGCTGCTGTTCAGCCTTGAGCAATTGCTGCTGCTGGAACACGCTTGGGCGGATTCCTGAAAATATTTCCAAACGCTTTAAGCGCTCACGCTCAGGCATTAAATCCTGCTGCGCCTTGAGCTGAATCTCCGCCAGCTGCTGTTTCAGGACAATCTCGCTGTCCAGTTTCTGCTTCTGCTCAAACCAGCGCTGCTGCTTTTCCAGCTGGGCTTTTTCCGCCTCCAGTTTTCTGCAGCCGGCATTGGCCTGCTGAAATGCAGCGGCTAATTCCGCTGCTTCCTCATCGGATAAAATTTCAATATGGCCCAAAACATTTTCCAGCGCTTTGCGCTGGATGGCGGCCTGCCGGGTTTTTTCAAAGGCCAGCTGGCCAATTTTCCCAAAGATTGATGAATTGGTCAGATATTCCAGAAGCTCGCCGCGCTCATTGTCGCGGGCTTTTAAAAAGGCCGTGACTTCTGACTGCGCCAGCAGCACCGCGCGGGTAAACTGCTCAAAGCTGAGCTGGGTGACTTTCAAAATGCCAGCATCCACCGCCTTGGCTTTGTCGGCAACCACTACGCCGTCGCTCAGGCAGGTTAAATAGCGCTGCACGCCTTGCAGCCGGCCGTCGGCTTTTTCGCGCGCGCGCTTTAATTCCCAGCGCGCCAAATAGCGCTTTTGATCCTGCGCCACAAAGCACAGTTCGGCAAAGCCGTGCGCCGCGCCGCGCCGCAGCACCGTCAGCGGGGAATTGGTCAGCAGCTCTGAG
Source organism: Acinetobacter sp. WCHAc010034 (assembly GCF_001696615.3). Lineage (NCBI taxonomy): Bacteria > Pseudomonadati > Pseudomonadota > Gammaproteobacteria > Moraxellales > Moraxellaceae > Acinetobacter > Acinetobacter sp. WCHAc010034. The sequence continues at coordinate 2,731,646 of NZ_CP032279.1, forward strand.
CCGTCGGCATCAGTGAGTTTGCCGTCGCTGTCTTTCAAGCGCGGAATGCGGTTGAACAGCGCGAGGCACATGGCGTCTAAAATGGTGGATTTGCCGGCGCCGGTTTTGCCGACAATCGCAATCAGGCCGGCATTGGCCAAAGGCTCCGCTTCAAAATCAATGAAATGCTCGCCGGAAATTGACGCCAGATTTTTCATGCGGATGGATAGAATTTTCATGGCGCGTCCTTAATGCTGCGGTTCAGATTCAAGCGATTTCTGCGCGTCATGCACCAGGCTCATAAAATCGCTCAGCACCTCATTATCGGCAGCATAGCCCTGCTTTTCCCAAATCTGCTGGAACAGCTTTTCCGGCGTCGGCGGCTCCAAATGCACGGCATCAGCTGCAGCGCCGCTATTTTCAGGCGTCAAATACTGCCGGGTAATCCGCACCAGCCGGTAGCGCCGGGGCGGCAGGGCATCTTCCAGCTGCTGCCTTAAATTCGGCGGCGGCGGCACATCGGTATGGTATTCAATATCGACATATTCGCGCTGGTCAATATTGCAGATTTCACCGCCCGGCAAGGCTTTTAACTGGGTAAAAACTTCATCCAGCCCGCCTTTGATTTTATGCAGCTGCACGCTGCGCGGAATGGCCAGCGCCTGCAGCTGCAGGCGAGATTCCGCGTTTTGCGCCGGATCAATCGTAACTTCAACGACTTGATGCTTATATTTAATTTCACTGAAGGATAAAGGAATCGGCGAGCCGCTGTAGCGGATATGCTCCTGCCCGACTTTCTGCGGCTTATGCAGGTGCCCGAGCGCCACATAATCAATCACTTCATCAAATAAAGCGGTTGAAAGCGCTTCTTCATTGCCGATGATAATCGGGCGTTCCGAGTCGGAAGTTTCCGCGCCCTGCATATGCGCATGCGACATCAGGATCAGCGCCTGACCGGCGGTTTTTCTTTTTTTCGCTTCGGCAATCAGCTGCTGGTGCAGATAGGCGATTGCGCTTTGGCTGCTGGCGGTATGCTCATTGATGCCGGTGATTTCCGCAGGGCGCAGAAAGGGCAGGGTCAGGCACCACGCCGTGATATTTTTATCCGCATCGTAAATAGGCACCAGCAGGCGCTCTAAATCCAGCTGGCCATGCGCATCTTTATGAATTACACCCACGGTTTTGGCATGGTATTTTTCCAGCAGCGGTTCAACCTGCTCAATGCGGTAGCCGGAGTCGTGATTGCCGGCAATCATCAGGGTCTGCATCTGCGGCGCAAGGCTATGGGCATCGGCTAAAAACTGGTACAGCTGCTTTTGCGCGCTGGATGCGGGATTGATCACATCAAAAATATCGCCGGCGATCAGCAGGGCATCCGGCTGTCTGGCTTGGATCTGTTCAAGCAGCCAGGCTAAAAACTGTTCATGTTCATACTGGCGCGAATGGTTGTAAAAGAATTGCCCTAAATGCCAGTCGGAAGTATGAAAAAAGCGTACAGTCATGTGAACCTGAATATTGGAAATGCCCTGCACAACTTAGCATATTTTGCTGCCGTGAATAAGCAGCCTGTTTAGAAGGCGTGTCCGGCCGTTCAGCGCTCTTTATTTATTTTGCATTTTCATCTATTTGCACCAAGCCAAAGGTGTTGTGGTCGGCATCGGTGAAATAGCCTTGCCAGCATTTGCCCGGAATGGCGAATTTCGGCATTGCGGTTTGCCCGCCTAAGGCCAGAATTTTCTCCGCCGCCGCATCAAAATCTGCCACTTCAATGGAGCAGGTAAAGGCATTGGTGCCGCAGTGTGCTTCTGGAGTAGGCGCAGGCCTTTGCAGCAGGCCGCCATGCATATTGGCGCTTTCAATGTACCAATACTCAACTGGCAAGCCTGCGGCCTTGCTGAACTTCCAGCCGAAAATCTCCTGATAGAATTTAATTTCGCGTTCGGGGTTTGAGGACTGGATTTCAAAATAGATGATGCCGTTCATTGCTGTTCCTGGGCTGCTGTTCAGCCAGCTTTTATTTTTTATTATGCTGGCGCTAAATTAAAAGCGCCTGCTGCAGTCCTGTCCCGCATTTTTTACCTGCATTCCAATCGTATGATTTTTAAATAGTTATTGAAAATAGTTATGCAGATTTTATTTTGGTGCAAAAAGACAGCCGATGTATGCGCTCTTAGGTTTTAGCAGTTTGCACTGCCGCATTTTTTCGTTAAACCTTGAAACGCCTTTGCGTAGGCAAGGCTCTACTTTGGAAAGACCCAAAGATACCGTCTCAGAGGTCAAGAGGATTATTGAGAATTGGCGCAATAATTCTCCTGATAAGGCCGCTGGTGCTTGAGTACGCCATAACAAAGATGAATCAGCTTCCTCATTGCAGCGCCAACCGCCATCATCTTGGTTTTGCCATTGGCCAGCAGCCTGTCATTCATCCCCTTTATGTGGGGATTATGCCGGGTTGCGACAATCGCCGCCATATATAAGCCGGCCCGTATTTTCGACGGGCCGGCTTTGGATAGGCGGCTCCTGCCGTGAATGGAGCTGCCCGACTGCCTTTGAATGGGCACCAGGCCGGCAAAGGCCGCCGCCTGGCTCGCCCTTTCAAAAGCATGGCTGCGCAAGAAGCTGAGCATTAATAAACTGGTCCGGTCTGCAATGGCCGGAATGCTGCTGAGCAGCGCCTTGTCATTTTTTAAATCAGGATGCTGATCAATGTGGTCATCAATCTGCCGGTCGAGATCCTGAATATGCCTGCTTAACTGCTTAATATTCTTATGGATCGACTGAAGTACCGGTTCTATCGTGAAGGTAGACTCCGCTTTTTCCAAACGGTTTTCTTCACGCTGCAGATCTTCACCAAGCACAGCCCTTCGATCCAGCAAAGCATTCAGCAGTTGAATATGTCCAGGCAGAGGCTGCCAAAAATGCAGATCCGCAGTCATCGCAAACCGGGCCAGAACTTCACTGTCAGCCTTGTCTGTCTTATTCAGCCTGGACATGCTCTGAGCAAAATACCGGGCTCTGGCGGGATTCGCCACACAGACTTGAAAGCCTGCATCAAATAAATATCCAGCTAGGCGTTCATGATAGACAGAAGTGGCTTCCATTAAGGCAATGGCCTGCGCAGGGCCTGCAGCATGATGATTCAGCCAGGCCTGAAGCTGTTCAAAGCCTTTGGGCGTATTCGGAAAGGTTTTGGTTTTCTTTTTGCCTGCAGAATCTTCTAAAATCAGACAGCAGTCAATTTTAGCTTTTGCAATATCAATACCGAGATAAAACATAATCTTACCTGCCTTATTTATTCAATTATTTTTTTCAGCATAACCGCCGTCTTTTCTTGCGAATCCAGCATCGAGGTGCTTAGTTACCGTCCAGAGTTGTGCAGGCAGTCAGGGCAAACAGCAGGTTTTATCTTTGGGCCAAACTTTAAGTTTTAGTAAACAACCAAACTCTGCTGTTTGCGTATAGTGAGAGCTAATCACTATGTGAATTAAGATACAAGTAGACAAAAGTCTTTCGTTGCCCATACACGGCGTCCTTGCCGTGATGGGCAACGTGCGGCATCCCTGCCGCACTCGCGTATCTGAATTTTATTTTACTCAACTATGGGACAGCAATGGCGCCTGCTGCGTTTTTATGTAAATCATTTTTTTAGGCGGTTTTTGAGGCCGCGCGGTTTCAGTTTTGCATGGCTTTTAAAAGCCGCCGGATTTGCAATACAGGCGCTGTTAAGAATTTTTGCTGCGTGATGCATTGGAGGGGGGATGAAAATGAATTGGCCGGCTTGCCGGGCCATCCGGTCAAGCCGGATATTCTATTGCTTAAAAAAACAGCTTAGAATGGATATTAGAAAATAAAAGACCGGCGATTCGAGTGATGATAAATCGCCGGTCAAAAAATCTATTCCAAGTTGAGGTTTTGGCTGCTGTTCAAAACCTAAGCTTGAAATGAAGCTTATTGCTTTAAGAAAAGGTCACCGAAACATTGCGGATGCCAGTACAAATCATCGGTTGCTACAGACCTTGTACCCTATATAACGCAGCGCGTTTCAGATTGGTTGACAATAAAATGAAAAAAAACTCATTTTTTTTTATACTGGCTGCATTCTTTTTTTCCGGTCATCGTGCTGATGTCTCTAAAGCGCTATTTTATAATATTTTTTCTGATCTGCTTTGCCATAACTTGCCTGTGCGGCGTACTGGCGGCTTTTCTGCCTTTAGGCGTCGGCGGCGTGCTGACGGCTGTGCCGTATATTGCAGCCATGATCTGGGTGCTGTTTATCTTCCTGAAGCGCAACCGGCGCGCGCCGGCGCAGGCTGAGCGCAAAAAGCTCACCCTGGGCTTCAGCCTGATTTTCTGGGGCTACAATATCGCCTTTCAGATTCTGGGCATTGCGGTTTTTGCCTATAAAGACCCTGAAATCTGGCAGAATTTCCTGCTGTACCTGCAGCAGCCGCAATTTCTCAGCATTGTGCTGATTATGGCCTTGCTGATCGCCATTCCGCTGTATCTGCTGACCTACTGGTTCTACGGCCCGCAAGCGCGCCGCATGGCGCAGAAAATGTTCGGCGCAGAATAAGGCTTGAACAAAAGCTGATCTTATTCTATAGATAACTGCAGCCAGCCAGTTTAAAAATGAGAGCGCTTTATGCATAAAGAACGGGTGTTGATTACAGGGGCCAGCGGCTTTATCGGTTCGCATTTAATTAAATACTTGCTGTCCAAGGATTATGCCGTCATCGGCCTAAGCCGGCAAAGCGGCAGAACCTCAAGCCATCCTGACCTGACGTGGGTGCAGCAGCTGGATGAGCTGAAAACCGATCAGATTGACTATGTGATTAATTTGGCCGGCGAAAGCATTGGCAAAGGGCGCTGGACAGCGCAGCGCAAGCAGCAGCTGATTCAGAGCCGGGTGCAGACTACGCAGAATCTTTACCGCTATCTGGAACGGCGCCGGATTGCGCCGAAGTGCATCATCTCCGGTTCCGCTATGGGCTATTACGGCATAGACCCGGAGGAAAAATGGCAGCAGCCCTGCACTGAGGATTCGCCGCCGCAGCCGATCTTTCAGTCCGAACTGTGCCAGCAGTGGGAGCAGGCGGCGCGGCAGTTTCCGCAGCAGAACACGAAAATCATCCGCCTGGGCATCGTGTTTGCGGCTAAAGGCGGCATTTTGCCGCAGATGCTGATGCCGATCCGCATGAATTTAATCGGCAGGATCGGCCATGGCCGGCAGCCTGTGGTTTGGGTGCATATCCGCGACGTGCTGCGGGGCATTGAATTTCTAATGACCCGGCCGATGCAGGCGAAGGTTTTCAATCTGACCGCGCCGGGAAGCGTTCCTCAGGCGCAGTTTGCTGAACTGGCTGCGCGCCAGCTGAAAAAGCATCCTCTGCTGTGCATGCCGGCATTTGTTTTCAAGTGCCTGCTGGGCGAACAGTCGCAGCTGCTGCTGAACGGGCAGTATGTCAAGCCGCAGGCGCTGACTGAGGAGGGATTCAGCTTTGAATTTCCGACAGTCAAAGAAGCGCTGGCGGATGTGCTGGGCTGATTAGGGTATTTCAGGCATCTTCCATTTGGAGGATTCAGGCGCTTGAAGATTGAACACTGCGCCATTTCTGGCGCAGTGTTCAGCCCGCGCATTCTCAGCATGTCAGCGGATGGCAGAATGCGCTTGAGCCGGTTACACCGCTTGCGCGCCTGCTCCGGCATGCAGCTGCGCCGGGTCATAGGCGTCCGGGCAGGCCAGCAGCGGCTGCTGCAGCATCAGCTGGCGCAGCAGCTGCGCAGAGGCCGGCCCCATGCACAAGCCATTGCGGTAATGGCCGAAATTGGCCCAGAGGTTTTCCAGATCCGGCATTTTTCCGATATAAGGCACGCCCGCCGGTGAGCCGGGCCTTAAGCCCGCCCACTGCTGCACAATCGGAAATTGTTCCAGCTCAGGCACCATTTCAAAACAGGCCTGCAGAATGCTGCGCTGCACGGCAGCATCCGGCGCGGTGTTAAAGCCGGCCTGCAAGGTGCTGGAGCCGCAGACAATATGGCCGTCTTCGCGCGGAATCAAGTACATGACTTTATTCATGCACATGGTCGGCAGCCAGTGCGCCGGGGCCTTGAACAGCACCATCTGGCCCTGAATCGGCTGAACCGGAATATCCAGCTGCAGCTGCGCCGCCCAATGCGCCGACCATGCGCCGGTGGCCAGCACATACTGATCTGCGCTGTGCTGGGCGCCGTCCGCAGTTTGAATCGACTGAATGCGCCGATGCTGAATCTGCAGCTGCGCAACCGGGCAATGCTCAATAAACTGCACCAGCGGATGCTGCTTTAAATAGGCGGTAAGCGACTGCAGCAGGCGGGGGTTGCGCACATTGGCAATCTGCGGAAAATAAATGGCGTGCCGGAACTGCGCAGCAATCTGCGGATTGACCTGCTCCAGCTGTTCCCGCTGCAGGTATTCGCACTGCTGCATCGGCTCCTGATGCCGGGATGCGTAGTTCAGGCCGGTTTCAAAATCATCTTCATCAAAAATCAGCATGCCGCTTTCATGAATTTCAAAGTCAATGCCGCTGACTGGCCTTAATTTTTCATTCCAGGCCTGATACAGCGCTTTGCCGTGCTGGGCGAGCTCATTGACGGCCTGAGGATAGCGCCAGGGATACATGGGCGAGAGGATGCCGCCGCCGGCCCATGAAGCGGCTTTGCCGGCCTGCTGCTGATCAAAAATCGTGACGGAACAGCCCTGTTCAATCAGTTCGAGCGCAGACAGCAAGCCGCTGATGCCTGCGCCAATAATGGCAACTTTCATTTTTAAATGGCTAAAGTCCGTTTATTTCATGTCTTTGAGTTTCAGCGCCGCTTCTTCAGCAAAATAAGTCCAGATGCCGTCAGCGCCGGCGCGGCGGCAGCTCATCAGGGATTCAATAATCACGCTGTCAGACAGCCAGCCGTTCTGAATCGCGCCGGCCAGCATGGCGTATTCGCCGCTGACCTGATACACGAAGGTCGGCACGCCAAAGGTGTCTTTCGCTTCGCGCACAATGTCCAGATAGGGCATGCCCGGCTTGACAATCACCATGTCTGCGCCTTCCTGAATGTCCAGCGCAATTTCATGCAGCGCTTCTGCGCGGTTGCCGACATCCATCTGGTAATTGTATTTGTTGCCGCCTTTCAGGTTGCCGGATGAGCCGACCGCATCGCGGAAGGGGCCGTAGAAGCTGGAAGCGTACTTTGCCGAATAGGCCATGATGCTGGTGTAAATATGGCCATTGGCTTCCAAAGCCTGGCGGATGGCGCCGATGCGCCCGTCCATCATGTCGCTGGGCGCGACCACGTCAGCGCCGGCTTCGGCATGGCTTAAAGCCTGCTTGATCAGGCATTCAACCGTTTCATCATTCAGCACATAGCCGGTGTCATCAATAATGCCGTCTTGGCCGTGCGTGGTATAGGGGTCGAGCGCGCCGTCGGTAATCAGCACCATTTCCGGCAGCTCTTTTTTCAGCAGGCGCACGGTGCTTTGCACCAAGCCGTCTTCACGCCAGGCGGCTTCTGCAGTCAGGCTTTTGTCTTGCTGCGGGGTAACCGGGAACAGCGCCAGCTTTGACACGCCCAATTCAAGCAGGCGCTCTGATTTTTTCAGCAGCAGATCTGCCGACAGGCGCTGAATGCCAGGCATGCTGGGAATATCCTGCGTCTGGTTCTGGCCCGGCAGGACAAATACTGGATAAATGAGATGATCGGCCGTCAGCTGGGTTTCACGCACCATGGCGCGGAGCTGGTCATTTTTGCGGATGCGGCGCATGCGGGTGGCAGGAAATGCCGGGCGATTGAACGTATAAGTCATAACAATCCCATTGATCAGTATTAAACTGGCGCTATTGTAGCCCCAGAATCCGTTTTTGGGGCATAAGTTAAGTGCTATTTCTCAAATTAAGGTATCCGGGCAGATGACGAGCGATTCAGATAAAAAGTGGACAGGGAGTATTCATTTGGGCTCAAAAGTGGATATAGATGTTGTCCTCAAGCAGCTGTGTCATGCATTTAACAGCTCTCCTTACTTTAAGCATAACGATATGCTAATGCGCGTTGCCGATGGGCAAATTGAAGCCTACATTGAAATGCAGCCTTTCATGATCGGCAATGTGGCCTTTCAGATTCTGCATGGCGGCGTGGCTGCGACTATTCTGGACAGCATCGGCGGCATTGCGGCGATGGGAGAGCTGTATAAAAAGGCGGAAGCCGATGAGCTTCCCGATACGATTAAAAAGGTGACCCGCCTGGCGACAGTTGATATGCGGGTGGACTATCTGGCGCCGGGCCGCGGCAAGTACTTTATTGCGCGCGCTGAAACCCTGCGCTTAGGCCGCAAGGGCTGCACCATGCGCATGACGCTGGTCAATGATGAAGACAAGCCGATTGCGACGGCTATCGCCTCGTATGCCTACTGAGTTCGGCTTAAGCTAAATCAATAATAATTAACTATAATTTGAAGCGCCAGATGAAAATCTGGCGCTTCAGGATGAAAAAAGACTGATCAGTTACATTTTATATTCTCAAAATATGATTATTTCGCTTTAAAATGCGTCAAATTTAAAAAATGACTTTTTCATCGACAGCATTTGGGACAAAAATGTCCGCATCCTGAATGAAGCGCAGGGATGATGCCGCGTGACCAAGTCTGCTGGATTTAGGAAAAATCGATGACAGATGCTCAAAATACCCTGCCGGAGTCGCCCGCAGCGGATCAGCCCAGCGATCAGCAGCTTAAAGCCAAGCGCAGGAAAGCTTTAGGCCTGGTCGGCATTATTTTAGTTCTTGCGCTGGCGCTGTACCTGGTTTGGAAAGCTTTTTTCAACAGCTCCGTCAGCACTGACAATGCCTATGTCGGCGCGGAAACCGCGTCGGTGACTTCCATGGTGACCGGCCAAGTGGCGCAGGTGCTGGTCAGCGATACCCGGCAAGTGAAAAAGGGCGATGTGCTGGTGCAGATTGATCCGCGCGATGCTGAAATTGCGCTGGCGCAGGCGCAGGCCGAACTGATGAAGGCGCAGCGCCAGTACAGGCAGACTCAGGCCAACAGCAGCGCGCTGAATTCGCAGGTCTTTGTCAGCGATGACGGCATTCACAGCGCAGAAGCGCAAGTGGCGAAGGCCAAAGCCGAGCTGGACAAGGCAAAGGACGAGTTCAGCCGGCGCCGGCAGCTGAGCGCTTCGGGGGCAATTTCCAAAGAAGAGCTGAGTTCAGCGCAAAGCGCATTGAATAACGCGCAGGCCGGCTATGACTTGGCGCAAGCCGGTCTGGCGCAGGCCAAATCCAGCCAGAAGGCTGCCCAAAGCACTTTGGCTGCCAATGAGGCATTGATCCGCGGCAGCAATGAAAACTCGGCGCCGGATGTGCTGATTGCGCAGGCGCGCCTGAAACAGGCTATTCTGGATTTAGAGCGCACGGAAATTAAAGCGCCGTTTGACGGCGTGGTGACGCGGCGCAGTATTCAGGCCGGCCAGCGGGTGGCGCCGGGCGCGGTGCTGATGATGCTGGTTCCTGTATCGCAGCTGTATGTCGATGCCAACTTCAAGGAAAGCCAGCTGGAAAAAGTCCGCCCGGGTCAAAAGGCGGTGCTGACCTCAGACCTGTACGGTGACGCCGTGGAATATCACGGCACGGTAGCCGGCTTTTCCGGCGGCACAGGCGCAGCCTTTGCCTTGATTCCTGCGCAAAATGCCACAGGCAACTGGATTAAAGTGGTGCAGCGCCTGCCGGTGCGCATTCAGCTGGATCCGAAGCAGCTGGCTGAGCATCCGCTGCGCGTCGGCTTATCAATGGAAGCGAAAATCGACCTGTCATCGAAGTAAGCGCCTATGAATAACTATGTACCCTATGGCGACCTGAAAGGCGGGCGGCTGATGCTGGCGGCCTTTGTTCTGGCGCTGGCCAACTTTATGGTCGTGCTGGACATGACCATCGCCAATGTTTCTGTGCCGCACATTACCGGCAGCCTTGCGGTTTCCAGCTCGCAGGGCACTTGGGTCATTACCTCCTATGCGGTTGCCGAAGCGATCTGCGTGCCGCTGACCGGCTGGCTGGCCGGGCGCTTTGGCGGGGTGAGGGTTTTTATCATCAGCCTGATCGGCTTTACGGTTTTTTCGGTCTTATGCGGCTTATCTTCCAGCCTGGAGATGCTGGTATTCTGCCGGATTGGCCAGGGCCTGTTCGGCGGCCCGATTATGCCGCTGAGCCAAATGCTGCTGATGCGGATTTTTCCGCCGGAAAAGCAGTCGCAGGCGATGGGCATGTGGGCCATGACTACCGTGGTGGGGCCAATTTTAGGGCCGATTCTAGGCGGAACAATCAGCGACAACCTGTCCTGGCACTGGATTTTCTTCATCAATATTCCTGTCGGCATTGCCTGCGCGCTGGCGGCCATGCGTTTATTGAAACCGGCTGAAACCGCAACCGCGCAGCTGAAAATTGATAAAGGCGGCCTGCTGCTGCTGGTGCTGTGGATTGGCGCGCTGCAGCTGATGCTGGATTTGGGCCATGAGCGCGACTGGTTCAGCAGCCCGTCTATTGTGATTTTGGCGCTGACTGCGCTTGTCGGCCTGATTGTTTTCACCATTTGGGAGCTGACAGAGCGCCATCCAATCGTCAATATTCAGATTTTCAGGTACCGCGGCTTTACGGTTTCAGTGCTGGCGCTGGCCTTTGGCTTTGGCGCATTCTTCGGCAGCATTGTGCTGATTCCGCAGTGGCTGCAGATTAATCTGGGCTATACCGCAACATGGGCCGGTTACCTCACGGCAACCATGGGCTTTGGCAGCCTGACCATGTCGCCGGTGGTCGCCAAGCTGGCCACCAAATATGACCAGCGCGCCTTGGCCAGCTTCGGCCTGAGCATTTTAGGCGGGGTGACGTTGATGCGGGCTTTCTGGACGACGGATGCCGACTTTATGGCTTTGGCCTTGCCGCAGATGCTGCAGGGTTTCGCCGTGCCGTTTTTCTTTATTCCGCTGTCGAATATGGCCTTGGCCTCGGTGCTGCCGCAGGAAATGGCTTCGGCGGCCGGCCTAATGAACTTTTTGCGCACCATGGCGGGCGCAATTGGCGCATCGCTGGCAGTCACTATTTGGGATGACCACACCAAAGTGGCCAGAAGCGAGATGGCGGGCGCGCTGCATGCGGATGAAGTAAAAAACACTTTAATGCAGAGCGGCATGAGTTCAGAGCGCGCATTAGGCTATATTTCCAGCCTGGTGGATAAAGAGGCGCTGACGCTGTCGGCGAATCATGTGTTTTTAATTTTGGCGATGGTGTTCATCTTCGCGGCCCTGATCATTTGGCTGTGCCCGAAGCCGAAAGCGGGCGCCAGCGGCGGCGGGCACGCGCATTAAAGCGGCATAAGCCATGCCGATGGAAAACCGCGTTTTGCAATAAAGCCGGCCAGCTGGAAAATTGGCTGGCTTTATTTATTTTCCGGAGCGGTTTTTTTGGATGCTTCCTAAGCCCTCAGCTTTTAAAAAAAGCCGGGGCAGGGCAGGCTGAAATCCTCAGCCCATCCGCGCGGGATGAGCAAAGCTATTTAAAAGGATGATGCTTTTATAAATCAGACTTGGCGCGCTTCAGCGCAGACTGCCACAGATCCAGATGATAGCCGCGCTGGTCTGCATTCATCTTCGGTTCAAAAGCGCGCTCCAGCTGCCAAGAGGCGGCGATTTCATCTAGGCTGGAAAACACCCCGGATTTGAGGCCGGCCATGGCGGCCGCGCCCCATGCGGTAGACTCCAAAAGCTTAGGGCGCAGCACCGGCACATTTAAAATGTCGGCTTGGAACTGCATCAGCATGTCATTGCTGCTGGCGCCGCCGTCAACCCGCAATTCCTTCAGCGGACTGGAAATATCGGACTGCATGGCGGTCAGGACATCGGAAACCTGAAAAGCGATGGATTCCAGCGCGGCCCGGGCAATATGCGCTTTATTGGTTCCGCGCGACATGCCGCAGAGCAGGGCGCGCGCTTCGCTGTCCCAGTGCGGCGCGCCAAGCCCGGTAAATGCCGGAACGAGAACCACGCCATCGGTATGCTGGACTTGGCAGGCCAGCTTTTCCACTTCGCTGCTTTTTTGAATGATGCCAAGGCCGTCGCGCAGCCACTGCACAATCGCGCCGGCCATAAATACGCTGCCTTCAAGCGCGTAAACGGTTTGCTCCTGCGCCTGCCAAGCCAGCGTAGACAGCAGCTCATTGGCGCTGAACTGCACCTGATTACCTGTGTTGAACAGCAGAAAGCAGCCGGTGCCGTAGGTATTTTTGGCTGTGCCGGCTTCGAAGCAGGACTGGCCAAACAGGGCAGACTGCTGGTCGCCTAAAATTCCGGCAATGGGGATATTCGCGCCCAGCAGGCCGGTTGCCGTATCCGCTACATAGCTGTCTGAACTGATGATTTTGGGCAGCATCGCCGGCGGAATATTGAACAGCTTCAGCAGCTCTTCATCCCACTGCTGCGCCTGCAGGTTCATCAGCATGGTGCGGGAAGCATTGCTGGCCTCTATGACGTGCTCAGCGCCTTGGGTCAGATTCCAGATCAGCCAGCTGTCAATAGTGCCGAATGCGGCATGGCCTTGCAGCGCCAGTTCCCGCAGGCCTGCGGTATTTTCCAGCAGCCAGACCAGCTTGCCTGCGCTGAAATAAGGGTCGATGCGCAGGCCGGTTTTTTTATGGATGCTGCTGTGCAGGCCCTGCTGTATCAGCTGATTGCACCAGTCGGCGGCGCGGCGGTCTTGCCAGATAATGGCCGGCGCCAGCGGCTTGCCCGTGCGCTTGTCCCAAACCACGGTGGTTTCCCGCTGGTTGGTCAGGCCAATCGCTTTGATGTCTTTGGCGAGAATCCGCGCTGTGGCCAAAGCCTGCTGCACCACGGCAATCTGCGAGCTCCAGATTTCCTGAGCATCCTGCTCCACCCAGCCGGAATGCGGGGTTTTGATATAGGTTTCACGCTGAGCCGCTGCCTGAACCTGTCCGTGTTCATTGAAAATAATTGCGCGGCTGGATGTCGTTCCCTGATCGAGTGCCAATAAATAGCTCATATTTTTTCTGTATGTGGGCTTGAAAAACAAAATATTAGCGCAATTATGTAATTAAGCGCATCTGATTGTGCAAATGTTTAAAAAAAACACCGCGTGTTTAGACATTTGTGCTATGATTGCGCTGTACTTTGGGGGTGTTTCTGGCTTCGACGCTGGTGATGAAACTCATAGATGCATGCCGAGAGCGCATTTTCTCTCGTAAATCAAATTTGCATTTTATAGTCGCAAACGACGAAACTTACGCTCTAGCTGCCTAAGGGCAGCTTGTCCGCCTCTCCGAATACTTGTGGTTAGAGAGTCCGACTGAAGCGCACGCACACAAGTCCGTATAAAGCCAAGCCTCGGGGCTTTGTACTAAACTTAGAGGATCGCGATTTGCGCCCTGTTCGTCGGGCCGCAAAGAGTTAAAATAGTAGACGATATCTAAGCATGTAGTATTCTCGAGCGTAGTGCTGGCGGACGCGGGTTCAACTCCCGCCACCTCCACCAAAATTCTTTCCGAAGTAATCCATCGGAATCTAAAAAAGCCTTTAAACTCAATGTTTAAGGGCTTTTTTATTGGCTGTATTGTCCGATGCTGTCCTAAGCGATTTGACCCTATTTTTGCTTTGTGTGGGTAAAAATTGGCAAAATTTACCCAGAAATTAACACAACAAATTCTGGTTAAAGATATGTCACTCACAGATGCAGAATGTAGAAAAGCCCAACCGAAAGACAAGCAATATCGTCTATCAGATTCGCATGGTTTATCGCTGATTATTACGACTAAAGGTCAGAAGTATTGGAATGTTCGCTATACCGTTCATGGGCAGCGTCAATCTGAGTCACTAGGACCATACCCAGAACTTAGTTTGAAAAAAGCAAGAGAAATGGCTTATGAACTTAAATATAGACATTCAAAGTCAATACTTCATGAGGATATAAAGCCTTTCTTTAAAGAAGTAGCTGAAGATTGGTTTGATAATCAGAAGGAAACGTGGTCGCCAAAACACATTAGTAATGTACGAGCCTCTTTAGATGAACTTTATATTGCTCTAGGCAATAAACGCATCAATCAAATTCAGGCGCCCGAAATATTGCAAATTATTAAAAAGATAGAGGCTAGAGGATCGCTTGAAGTGGCAAAACGGACTTTATCCCGCTGTGGTATGGTCATGAAGTACGCTATTGCACACGGCTATCGCTACGATAATCCTGCAGGCGATTTGGTCTATGCATTAAAAAATAAGCGTGTGAAAAATTTAGCATCATTACCTGCTTCAGATATGCCCGAATTTCTAAGAAAAGTTAGAGCTTATCCAAGTGATGCTCAGACACATCATGCCATCATTTTAATTATGCTGACTGGTGTCCGGATCAATGAGTTACTACAAGCACGTTGGGATGAATTTGATTTGCAAGGGCGTAAGTGGGATATCCCTGAAGAACGTATGAAGAATCGTCTTCCGCATCGTGTACCCTTAACAGACATGATGATCGATGAGCTTCAGGCACTACGCTTGACACATAACCAAGACTTGCTATTTCCACATCGTTTAAATAACAAAGAGCCTATGCGTAGTGAATCGATCTTAGCAGTGATTAAGCGGTCAGGCTATGCAGGTCGAATGACGACACATGGTTTTAGATCGCTATTCAGTACAGTCGTGAATGAATCAAATCTGTTTAATCCTGATGCTATTGAACGTCAGCTTGCCCATGTACCACAAAACCGTATTCGATCAGCTTATAACCGAGCTCAATACTGGGGTGAGCGTGTAAAAATCATGGAGTGGTATGGGGAGCAGGTGAGGACATGGATGGAATTTTAAAATTATTAGCAAAAGTTTGAATAGACCGAAATCCCCCTTAAACCAATATGGTTTAAGGGGGATTTTTTTATTTAAGTGTCATTAAACTGTTGGAATAGATGTACTTGTCCAAAGTGTTGTAAATAGTTAAAACGACAGTTGTAATTTATAAAATTTGCTGTTGTATTAATTAAAAAATGCAGTAGTAAAAGTTAAAATTTGCTGTAGTAAAAAATTAGTAAATGAGTCATTATAAATGTATAAAACAATAGCTTACGTTGATGTTGTATGTCTAATACTACCTATTTTCCCAATGCTGCTTTGGTACAAAGTGGTGATTTATTTAAAATAATGGAACTGCGTTATTCGCATTCAATTTATGATGAAGATGGTTGCTACAACATAAAACGGCCAGTTTCTAATTCTTTGGAATTGATTCGGTGGTATCGAAATTGTGAGGATTTTTTTTACCAATTGTCCGTCGAAGGTACACCTCCTTCTGAAAATGATTTTGAGTCATTTCAAGCGGAGTTGGACAAGTTAATAGTCAAAGATGAAGTGCTTGGGAATTTTGGAATAGCAGAATATTCCCAAGATTGTAGGCAGCTATACTCTGATTTGAGGCTACGTGAATATCGAAATTTGGTACTAAAAAAATATGGTGACAATGAGCTGACTAATTGGTTAAAAGAAGTTTACCCTGTCCGAGAACAGCTAAAATTATTAGCAAAACATGAAGCACGATTTGATTTAGATGTTGAGTACCAATCGCAAATTGAAGGCTTACAGCTATTGTTAAAAAATACAGAGGCTGCATATTTTTTAGCATTTGATATTGAAATTGAAGCGGATCAGTTCAAAGGGGATATGATTGCAAATTGGCGAGAAAATGCTGTTTTGCTAAAACCTATATTGGAAAATGCACTGAATGATATTTTGAAAGAACAATCGGATACTTTACGCATTTGTGTGAAGTTTGAAGATGATGGTATCTATGGCTTTCGATTTCATATAGTCATTTTCTTGCAATTTTTGACCTTAACTGAATCAGCGTGGCTAGCAGAGTTTAATGAAAAATTGCAACATAGATTGTCTGATAAAGTATTGTTAAGTGAGTGGTTGAAGCCACTTTACACAAAAAAAATAAACGTATGGCGTAATCATAGGGATTTAAATGAATTAGCTCATTCCAAGGAAAATTTGGATAAAGCTGAGCAAAGTATCTATTCAAATTTTCAAGACTATCAGCACGATATTACCTTTAAAATTATCAATTGGAATGAGCAGTTAAGAAAGCTGCAACCTGTATTAAAGTTTGAAATAGATGATTCTTTTAGTAATGAAGACAGGCAAAAATTAGAGTATTGGGGGATTAAATACCTATTCATTTCTAGTAAGTATATATATCTCCAGCAACATCATGAGGATTTACATCCATCTATAGTAAGTTTTGTTTATCGATCCCCAACCCCAAAACAAAAAATTGTCTCTAAATTAGCAGCACCTGAAATACAGGAAAAAGATAGTCGTCCTAGGGGTGAGCAGAAGACAGAAAATCCAAATCAGTCAAGAAGAAAAAAAAATCAAGTGAATGAAAAGCCTGTAACACAGCAAAGAAGGACTGATGTAAACCAAACTTCTTTCTACAATGAAAAACTCGATTTTACCAAAAATATGCCTTTGGCTGATGTTGCTGAATCAAAAGCCAAACCAAAATTTCAAAGCAAAACAATTACCAAAATAGAAAAGCTTCATATTGGCGCACCAAAAGATGAAGATGTGATAAACCCATCAAAAATACCAACTTTGCAAGATTTTATTGATTACATCTTGGATGAGAAAAATGGCATATGGAAAACTGAAATCAAAAATAAGCAGCGAGTCAGTTGGGCTGAAATATTTTTTAAAAATAAGATTCGTGATGCGGAACTATTAGCTTTTCTGATCAGATTTGAACATTTTAGTGACACTTTGTTCCATTCAGCAAATTCATTTTTTTCAGTAGTACCAAAACAGAATTGTAGTCCTAAAGGTTTATCTTTTGTTGGAGGGCAATACCTTTTTTTATTCTATAATTTTCATACACAACAAATTAAAAATAAGTTAGATGAGTTGAATATTCAATCAGAATATTGGAATTTGATTACCATGATGTTTGAATCTCGTCCTGATGAAGAATATCAGTTCGATGGTTTACAATTAAAGATGCATCATCAGCAAGTTCAAAAATTTAATGACTTGATGAAAAAGGCGCGAGTATTGGTAAAAGAGTATCAAAAGAAAATGCAGCAACCTTTAACATATCTAAAGTATGCAGATGCTAAGTTGTGGCAAAAGACTTTTGATCAAGAATGCATTCTTATGCGTTGGCAATTTAATCTGCCGAGTGACTCCAATATAAAAGAAAGATTAATGTCACTTTTTAATAAATTTAAAACGAGGTTATCGGGTAAAGAACGTCACTTTAAGAATGTTCAACATATTTTGTTGGAATGTAAAAGGCATCAAAGTGTTTCTTTAGATGTTGTATTGATATTTGATAGTGCTGAATTAGCGGAAGATCAAAATAAGCTAAGTGAACATGTTGAAGAGTGATGTGTGCTTAAAAAACAGGAGGGTTTAACTTGGTAAACTATACATACTCATTAGGAGTTTACCATGAGCAAGAAACAGAAGACTTACACCGCAGAATTTAAAGCTGAAGCCATAAAAGCCATTGAAGAGAACCAAGGTAATGTATCGGAATCCGCTAGACAACTTGGCATTTCAATGCAAACCCTTTCGAACTGGAATAACAAAGCAAAGGCTGGAACTTTAGCAGGCACAAAACAGTATTCGCCCGATCTAAACGCCTTACTCGAAGAAAATAAGAAGCTTAAACAACAGCTCAAAACAGCTGAAATGGAACGTGAATTTTTAAAAAAGGCAGCAGCGTACTTTGCCAAAGAAAGTCAGTGAGGTACGCCTATATGAAATCGCAAAGCCACTTATTTCCGATTATTTTAATGGCTCGATTACTTCGTGTATCCGTTTCTCGCTTTTATGATTGGCTAAAGCGAGGCATGAGTAAAAGATCAATTCAGCGAAATCAGCAGACAATTTTGGTCAAAATAGCCCATGAAGAAACCAAACAAAGCTATGGCTATGTTCGATTAACCAAGCATTTACAAGCGCAAGGTATCAAAATAAGTACGTATGCTGTGCGCCAAATAAAAAAATCAAATCAGTTGTATTGTAAGCGCCATAAGCGTTTCAAAAGAACCACGAACAGTGATCACAACCGTTCTATTTATGACAATTTACTCAAGCAACAGTTTTCAATGACGAAGCCTAATCTTGCGTGGTCGAGTGACATTACCTACATTTGGACGGCTGAGGGCTGGTTGTACTTGGCAGCTGTCAAAGATCTTTACACGAAACAGGTTGTTGGCTATAGCTTAAATGAGCGCATGACAGCCAAGCTTGTTTGTGATGCATTGAATATGGCTATTCGCAATCAGAAACCTGCTAAAGATCTCATTGTACATTCAGATAGAGGCAGCCAATATTGCAGTAATGAATATCGAAACTTACTTGAGAAATTTGATTTTCAGGGTTCAATGAGCAAAAAAGGCGACTGCTTTGATAATGCACCGATAGAGAGTTGATGTGTGCTTAAAAAACAGGAGGGTTTAACTTGGTAAACTATACATACTCATTAGGAGTTTACCATGAGCAAGAAACAGAAGACTTACACCGCAGAATTTAAAGCTGAAGCCATAAAAGCCATTGAAGAGAACCAAGGTAATGTATCGGAATCCGCTAGACAACTTGGCATTTCAATGCAAACCCTTTCGAACTGGAATAACAAAGCAAAGGCTGGAACTTTAGCAGGCACAAAACAGTATTCGCCCGATCTAAACGCCTTACTCGAAGAAAATAAGAAGCTTAAACAACAGCTCAAAACAGCTGAAATGGAACGTGAATTTTTAAAAAAGGCAGCAGCGTACTTTGCCAAAGAAAGTCAGTGAGGTACGCCTATATGAAATCGCAAAGCCACTTATTTCCGATTATTTTAATGGCTCGATTACTTCGTGTATCCGTTTCTCGCTTTTATGATTGGCTAAAGCGAGGCATGAGTAAAAGATCAATTCAGCGAAATCAGCAGACAATTTTGGTCAAAATAGCCCATGAAGAAACCAAACAAAGCTATGGCTATGTTCGATTAACCAAGCATTTACAAGCGCAAGGTATCAAAATAAGTACGTATGCTGTGCGCCAAATAAAAAAATCAAATCAGTTGTATTGTAAGCGCCATAAGCGTTTCAAAAGAACCACGAACAGTGATCACAACCGTTCTATTTATGACAATTTACTCAAGCAACAGTTTTCAATGACGAAGCCTAATCTTGCGTGGTCGAGTGACATTACCTACATTTGGACGGCTGAGGGCTGGTTGTACTTGGCAGCTGTCAAAGATCTTTACACGAAACAGGTTGTTGGCTATAGCTTAAATGAGCGCATGACAGCCAAGCTTGTTTGTGATGCATTGAATATGGCTATTCGCAATCAGAAACCTGCTAAAGATCTCATTGTACATTCAGATAGAGGCAGCCAATATTGCAGTAATGAATATCGAAACTTACTTGAGAAATTTGATTTTCAGGGTTCAATGAGCAAAAAAGGCGACTGCTTTGATAATGCACCGATAGAGAGTTTCTGGGGCATACTCAAAAATGAACTAGTCCATCATCGCAACTACAAAACAAGGGAAGAAGCCAAAGCGGATATTACAAAATATATAGAGTTATTTTATAATCAGCGAAGAATTCAAAAAGGCTTGGATTTTAAGACACCAAATCAAATGGCAGAAGACTTTTATCGGTTAGCTGCCTAGAATCTCCCAAGTGAAAGTCTCCTGCTAATTCAGCACACATCAAACCTCTTAAAAAAATACAGAGGTGACTCATGACATGGTTATAAACACTTTAGAGGACTAACCATGTCAATCACTACACTGAATACCAAGCTTTATTCTGAAACTGAAATCCTATTTGCAGTTGAAAACTTTGTTATTAACATCCATCTGGCTGGTTTCAATCACGCTCAAAAACAAGAGTTTAAAGAGCTGCTTGAGCTATTCGATGCCATTTACAATATCGACTATTGCTATGGTGACTATATCTCAGCCTTCATATTGTTGAAATTGTATATTGACCAAATCCGTTTTGATCCACTTGTAAAGCAAACTGATAGTTATGATTTCGTTTTAGAACTCAATGATGAGCAATTAGCATTTTATGAAAAGATGCTCAAGATGCTAAAGGGGGAAATTGAACGAGACCTACATCAGTTTAGGCTACAAGAAAAGGACAATACAGAAAGCTTGAAGGAATATGTTGAACAGATATTCAATCACCATACGAAGGTGCTTATGGTTCGTGTAGATTTAGGATATTTAAAGGATTCGAAACAGCAAATCACAGTAGAGCAATTCTATCGGCATTTTGAAATCATGCGTAATCGCCTATCTAACCAAGATACCTTCTTTAGTAATCTTCATGGATATTCATGGGCAATTGAACAAGGGAAGGAACGGGGTTATCACGTACACCTATTGCTTATGTATGATGGAACCAAAGTACAGAATGGTTCTTATTATGCGCAGCGAGTAGGGGAAAAATGGCAAGAGATTACCCAAGGGCATGGCAGCTATTTTAATCTGCATGACAAAGAGTATATTCATAAGTTACGCATGGCAGGCTGTGATATTGGATTGGGAATGGTGTCGAGAAACAATGAAGGTGATTGGGAAAAAGTGGTTACTGTAATTGAATATCTTACAGACCCCGCTAAGGACGAACAGCGTCTCAGAGTAAAATGTTTTAGGAACATGCAAACTTTTGGGAAAGGTCAGTTCGAGAATAGCAAGCGTAGAGGGATCAAAAAATAACTTAAGTCAAAATTCTTGACTTATACATTATTAGCTAAAAAAGCTGTTTTGCTATTCTAAGGAATTGAGCCATTATAGTGGCTCAATTCTCATAGGTAGTATTTGGATACTATGCCATTGAATAACAATAACTTATATTTGTGATTTTTATCAATATTTAGTTGAATCTGTTCTGGGCTTTGGAATACTGGAACTGTTTTTTAATTGATTATTTGTCATGTTGTGTGGCTACTATTTAATCAATATTCCACTTTTGTGGATAGAATTTAGAAATAATGAAGTCATGCTGTCTTTTTTGTAATCAATAAATATATAAATATAAAACAAGCAGTATTCCTAACCATCTGAATTGACTTCAATCCTCCTCACCTTTATTCTTAGCGTGCTGGCCTACATTGCCAGTGGGTTTTAGCAGACCCTATACACAAGAATACTAAAAAGTCAGATTTTTAGTATTGGATCCTCACGTCCCCCTTTTTTCTATGGTAGGACGGAGGGGGACGCGCTTGCGCGTGCTGGATCCTTGTGTACCAGTCTGCTAACCCTCTTCGTTCTGCCACCATTATTTAGCAGTGATGTGGTAGTTCTTCTTTTACACAAGGAGTCCATCATGGTCATTCAAATCTTCCCCTTACTGTACTGAATTCTATTTCAAACAGCTGACTTTTTACCAAGCAGTTGATGGGATTTATTCGTCTCATTTTATTCATATCCGCATATCTTCCTCACTAGGGAGCATGCGTTGCTGTGTCTTAAATTTTGATTTCAATACAGAACAATATTAAAGGGGTGCTTTATGAGAATTCAAACATTCAGCCTGCTGGCTGTACTGCTTTTACCTGTTTTATCTGCCTGTTCATCTACGGATGCCAAAGACCGTAAAGCCTACATCGAACAATGCATGTATCCAAACGCCGCTATTAAAACTGCAGTCGAAAGCGAAGAATCCTGCACCTGCCGTTATGACAGCATTCGTGAACAATATGGCAAGCCTTTCTTTACTGTACCCATTACCAGTGATGAAGATAAACGCCGTCTGGACTTTGCCAGAGGCTATACCGTGGGCAAATGCAGAGGCTAAGGGGCAGCACATGAAAAACAATATATTACTTCTCATCATTGCAGTTGCTTTGCTTGCTGGCTGTACGTCCAAACAAGAAAAGGCCTGTCAGGAAGAAGCGGATGTCGCTGAAACCGTGATGCAGGCTCGATTGAACTATGGCGGCTTTGCCGAAGCGACTTATATGCTTGCTGGCGATAACCTTGAACTGCGTGAGCAGCTCAGACCGATGATTCATGATGCCTTTGAATACGGCCGAGGTGGTACAGCAACCTATGAGAAAACCAAGCAGATATTTAAAGACAAATATTACCAACAGTGCATGGAACGACCAGCACCTTGATGTGAATGCCTGAGCATACAGGCGATGGGGGAAAGATGAAAAAGATCATAATGTTGGCAACAATTACCATGTTAACAGTCGGCTGTGAAAAGCAACCAGAAGCAGCACAAGCACAGAATACCGTAGCTAAAACTGAAAAAGCCAAACCAGCGGTCAAAGCTGAAAAACTGACTGAGAAAGAAATACAGGATTTGGAGTCCTTAGAAAAATCACCCAGTGAAGAAACAGCCAGTACTGCAGGCTATTATCTCAGCAATCTAGAAGTGACTCCGGCACAGGAAATACGCGAGTTTATCGCTAAAGGCTGGGATGAGTGGGAAACACTGAACCGGCAGGAAGCTGAAAATGCAGATCAAGCCGAATCTGCTCAAGGTAATGCATCCATGCAGTACCGCATCGAAATCAAGAATCAGGTCTTTGGCGGGAAGCATGTGGTTGAAACGGCTTATCTGCATTTAATTTCATTGTCCGACAGCATTAATCTCGATCGGGTTGTGGTGAACCGCGGCAATTGCAAAGCGGATTACCGTGACGGCGCCAACCCGATTCTATACGGCCAATCGATGCGTTTCTTCCTGAATTGTGATCCGCGCAATGTCCGTGAGGTGGTTGCGGTACTCAAGGATGGACGTGAAATTGTGATGACAGCACAATAGGGTCAGGACTGTATCTTCTATGTGCGCGGGCCACAGGCTATACGCTTAAGGCGTTTGCGTGAATTGAAAGAAATTTCACTTATATAACATAAAGATGAATCTACACACAGAATGAATTTATTGAGTTCAATCACACGTAAGATTTAATAAATACATTCATAAGACCAATCTTAATCAGGCTGCTGGACTTCATTCCAATTAAGGGATGGGATTCAGCAGCCTTTTTTGTTTATAAGGAAAAATCTCATGGCACATCAACTTGAACAAATGGCGTATGTTGGCGAAACCCCTTGGCATGGACTAGGTAATCAACTCAGCCAAAACCAGCCGATCGAAGTCTGGGCACAGCAGGCCGGTATGGACTGGCGCATTGAATCCTCCAATGTCAGTTACATGGCGCAGAATGAACGCGGGCAAAGCATCATCATGCCTTATGAAGAGCAACGGGTGCTGTACCGCTCTGATACCCATGCTCCGCTGTCTGTGGTTAGTCAGCGCTTTCAGGAAGTCCAGCCCCGTGAAATTCTGGAATTCTACCGTGACCTGACGGAGCAATCTGGCTTTGAACTGGAAACAGCAGGGGTACTGAAAGGCGGCAAGAAGTTCTGGGCCTTAGCTAAAACTGGACAGACCTCTGCCTTAAAAGGCAAGGATGTCAGCAATGGCTATATGCTGCTGGCAACGGCTTGTGACGGTACCTTGGCGACCACGGCGCAATTTACCTCCATCCGTGTGGTGTGCAACAACACTTTAGCGATTGCCCTGAAAGGACAGAACAGCAATGCCGGTGTGGTCAAAGTCCCGCACAGCACCCGCTTTGATGCAGATAAGGTCAAGCAGCAGTTGGGCATCTCTGTGCGTGCATGGGAGGAGCACATGTATGAAATGAAACAGCTGACTCAGCGTAAAGTGACCCAGCAGGAAGCTGCCGCCTATTTCGATGCGGTGTTTAACAACAGCAGCATGAGCATGGCAGATCAGGAGGACAATATCATTCAGTTCTACCGTGATGTGGCGGCTCAGGCCGCGCAAGCCAATGCAAAGGAAAAGTCGGAACCGAATGCCAAATCCATGAATAAGACCATGCAGATGTTTAACGGTCAGGGGCGAGGAGCAACGCTGTCCTCTGCTAAAGACACGGCCTACGGTTTGCTGTGCGCGATTACCGAGTTCACAGACCATGAACGCCGCGCCATGAGTCAGGATCACCGTCTGGATTCAGCATGGTTCGGTGCAGGCGCTGGACTCAAGCAGCGCGGGCTGGAACAGGCCTTGCGCATGATTGCCTGATCTCAATCAGTTCACCTGAATCAGCCCAGAAAATCCGTTCACCAACACACCTTCAATACTTCACAGCCGCATCTGCAGATGCGGCTTTTTTATGCCCGAAATTGAACAGAATAGGAAAATAAACATGAACTCAGCAATATTCGTTTATCAAAACCAAACGCAGCCGCAACACCGTATGCCTAAGTTATTTATGGCAAAACGCTTTGTCGATACTCGAAAACTCAGTCAGGCCGAATGGCTGGAAGTACGGCGTCAGGGCATCGGCAGTAGTGACTGCGCTGCAGCCTGCGGCCTTAATCCCTATATGTCGATGCTGGAACTGTGGATGATCAAGACTGGACGGATCAAACAATCCATCGAAGATGAAAGTGAAGGCCATGCGCCTTTGTACTGGGGTAAGCAGCTAGAGCCTCTGGTTGCCGAATACTACAGCATGCATACCAACCGAAAAGTCCGCCGCGTGAATGCTGTACTTCAGCATCCTGATCCAGACAAGTCCTTCATGCTGGCGAACTTGGATTATTCAGTGGTAGGCAGTGAAGACGTTCAGGTGCTTGAATGTAAAACTGCAGGAGAATATGGCGCGAAACTTTGGCGAGATGGGGTGCCTTTATACGTACTCTGTCAGGTACAACACCAATTGGCTGTTACAGGTAAGAAAGCCGCACATATCTGCGTGCTGATCTGCGGGCATGAAACCCGTATTTTTAAAGTGACCCGAAGTGAATCTGTCATTCAGCATATCGTGAATGCAGAACGCTACTTCTGGGAGTGTGTGGAAAAGGATACACCGCCTGATGCAGATGCCAGTGCATCGGCAGCCAAAGCATTACAGCAGCTGTATCCCGAATATGTACCGCTGAGCACTGCGGATTTATCTGGGGATGAGCAAGCCAACCAGCAGTTTGAACAGCTGATTCAAGCGCGCAATCACATTGAAAAGCACCAAGAGCAGTTTGACTTGCTGAAGCACCAGCTGCAGGCCAAGATGCAGCAGGCTGAACGAGCGACCTTTAAAGCCGGTTCGGTGACATGGAAAAAGGCCAAAGACTCGATCAGCTTGGATACGAAGGCTTTGCTCAAATCACACCCTGAATATCTCAGCCTATTCCCGCAAAGCAAACAAGGTTCACGGCGCTTCAATATCTATACCGATTAGCCTAAGCAGAACATTTAACAATGACCGAAAAATCCCATGCCTGAGCGCATGGGATTTTTTATGCCCAATTCATTTTTACTCAACACAGCAGCGCATTTAAAGCATAGAGGAAAACACCATGATTAAAGGTTTAGTAATCACACCGCCTATTTTAGGACGCATCAGTATTGGCAAGGTTGTTGAAAAGAACGGCAAGCGTCTGCCTGAAAAGGATGACCAGTTTACCATTACCAGCCAAATCCAAAGCAAAGACGGTTGGATCAAGCATCCATTGGATGAACGGCTGCGTGCCAGAGCACAGAACCAGAAACTCCGAAGCATTCCAGTCCGTATGATCTTCAATGATCCTGAGCTGAATCTGAGGGCGGAATACAACCTGTTTGACCGGCAAACTGGTCGGCCTGTTTGTATCGGCAATGGAGAAACCTGCCAGCGATTGACCAATCAAGGTATAGAGCAGCATCCATGTCCATCACCTGACCTTTGCCCATTGGCACAAGGTGGCAACTGCAGACCCTATGGACGTTTGCATGTCAATTTAGATGAGTCGGATGAACTGGGTACATTTATTTTCAGAACCACAGGCTTTAACAGCATACGAACGTTGACCGCACGGCTGAACTATTACCATGCCGCATCGAATGGCTTGCTGTCATGTCTACCGTTACAACTCACCCTTCGAGGTAAATCCACCACACAAAGCTATCGTAAGCCCGTGTATTACGTGGATCTAACTTTAAGGGATGGTGTCAACCTTCAACAAGCCATTCAAACAGCGAAAGAGATTGATCAACAAAGTAAAGCTTCAGGCTTTAATCAACATGCTTTAGATCAGATGGCACGGCAAGGTTATGGTAATGCGAGGTTTGAGATGAATTCAGAAGAAGGATTGGACTTGGTAGAGGAGTTGTATACGGATGAGGCTGTTGAGTCTGAGCAAATACAGCCTGAGTCGAAAACCAAGGTAAAGCCTAAGCTGCATCAGGCAGATAGCTTTGTACAGAATCTTCAGCAAGGCTTACAGCAGAATGTATGGGCTGTGAATTAGAGGGAGTGGACGCGATTGGACTCCGTAAAATTTTATTGGACTGCCCTATGATCTGAGCGAATACGCGCTCGCATCAATGATTAGGAGTAAACATCATGAATGCGTTCACAGGTCAAACCTTTCAGATGAATCAACTTATTAGTATTAAAGAAGTCATTAAAATTATAGGTGTAGGGAGATCGACTATTTACGAAATGATGGATGAGTTTTCACCGTATTACGATCCTACTTTTCCAAAGAAAGTTAAAATCACGCAAAACCGTATCGGCTGGTCAGCTTATGAAATTCATCAATGGATTGAAAGCAAGTTGGCGGAACGTGCATAAAACTGGGAGCTTTGGCTCCCTTATTTTTATTAGCTCGTAGTTTGATAGGGAGAAATTATACTTACAAAATTCGATGCTTTTCATAATTAAAATTACATTTTAGATATATTTTTTTTCGATGAATTTTAATGAATTAGATCAAAAGTTTAGAGTGTTTTTTTTCTAAGATATATTAATTTTTTTTTTTAGATATTTGATTTATTTTAGTATTTTTTAATTTTGTATTGGGTGAAATTTGTTCTGTAGTTTTGTCGAGGTTAATAACATGTTTGGAGTCGAAAATGTCTGGACAACCTGTACCATTAGAGAAGCTATTTAAACAAATGGCTGAAACCATGCAAGCTGAACAAAATAAATTTGATCAAGCGGTTTATCAATCTGCATCACCAACCCAAAAAAAGAGAATGCTTCAAAATTGTTATGATAATGGTATAAAAGTGCCAGATATCTCAAAAAAGACAGGAGTGCCAGAAAGTACTATTTATTCAAAAATCAAAACAAGAGGTAAAAAATAGCAATAATGAATTTTGAATTCATGCAATTAACAAAATAAAGGCGACAAATATTTGTCGCCTTTATTTATTGGTCTTTTAGTTAGCATATACCAGCTAGAAGATGAACTTCTCGATTGCTCAGTATGGCAGGTGGAATTTGAATTTTTGTTTAAAAAATAGACAGATATCATTCCTTATTTTCGCTATGATTCATTTCAATATTTAAACAAATGTATTTGGTCAGTCATGGCGATTAAAAAAACAGAACTCTATTCTTCTCTTTGGGCAAGTTGTGATGAACTGCGTGGTGGTATGGATGCGAGTCAATATAAAGACTATGTACTTACCATGCTGTTTTTAAAATACATTTCTGATAAATATAGCAATGATGACTTTGCCATTATTGAAATTCCTGAAGATGCAACTTTCGATAAAATCAGTGAGCTAAAAGGCAATAAAGAAATTGGTGATAAGCTCAATATCATCATCCGAAAAATTGCTGAAGCCAATAACCTGCGTGGCGTGATTGACGTTGCCGACTTTAATGACGAAGACAAGTTGGGTAAAGGCAAGGATATGATCGACCGATTGACCAAGTTAATCGGTCTTTTCGAAGGCTTAAACTTAGCTGATAATCGTGCAGACGGGGATGACTTACTTGGTGATGCGTATGAGTATTTGATGCGCCACTTTGCAACGGAGTCCGGTAAATCAAAAGGTCAATTCTATACTCCGGCGGAAGTGTCACGTGTTGTGGCAAAAGTTGTAGGAATTAAAAAAGAAACACCAAAAAATGCGACTGTTTATGACCCGACTTGTGGGTCTGGTTCTTTGCTGTTAAAAGCCTCGGATGAAGCCGAGAAAGGCTTAACCATCTACGGTCAAGAGATGGACAATGCGACCTCTGCATTGGCACGTATGAACATGATTCTGCATGGCGATGTCGGTGAAGGTGCCAAAATTACCCAAGGTAATACGCTTTCGTCCCCTGAATATAAAGATGAAGCAGGTCAGCTCATGACCTTTGATTTTGCTGTTGCCAACCCGCCATTCTCTAGTAAGAACTGGACCAATGGTTTAACACCAGATAATGATGAATTTGACCGTTTTGGGTGGGGTGTACCGCCTGAAAAAAATGGTGACTTTGCCTTTTTACTGCATATTTTAAAAAGTCTAAAAAGTAAAGGTAAAGCAGCAGTTATTTTGCCGCATGGTGTTTTATTCCGTGGCAATGCAGAAGCACGTATTCGTGAAAACCTGATTAAGCAAGGCTATATCAAAGGCATTATCGGTCTACCTGCAAACTTGTTCTATGGCACTGGTATTCCAGCATCGATTATTGTGATTGATAAAGCTGTGGCTAAGCCAATTCAGTTTAATGAAGATGATGAAGTGATCGATGGTCAAAGCATCTTTATGATTGATGCGAGTAAAGGCTTTATTAAAGATGGCAATAAAAACCGCTTACGCCATCAGGATATTCACAAAATTGTCGATGTCTTTACTAAAGAGCTAGTGCTTGAGGGCTATAGCCGTAAAGTTGATATCAAATTTATTGTTCAGAACGAATATAACTTAAATATTCCACGTTATATCGATTCAAGCGAAGCTGAAGATTTGCATGATCTAAGTGCACATTTAAAAGGTGGTATTCCAAAGTGTGATATTGATGCTCTGCAAAATTATTGGGACGTTTTACCAAGCATTCGTGCCAGCTTGTTTGAAAAAGACCGTGAAGGTTATGGTCGCTGTTTAGTCGCTGCCAATGAAGTGAAGAAAACTATTCTAGAGCATGCTGAATTTAAAACTTTTGCTGTTGAAAGTTTAAAGCCGTTTACAGAGTGGTTTAAGCGTAGTGCATTTAAGGCAATTGAGAAAGATCAAAAGCCAAAGGACATCATGCTGCGTGTCAGTGAAGACTTATTGCAAAGCTATGAAAAAGTTGCCTTGCTAGATAAGTATGATATTTATCAAATCTTTATGGAATATTGGGATGAAGTGTTGCAGGACGATGTATCTGTCATTACCCAAGACAGCTGGGCAGGTGCAAAGCTCATTCGCAATTTAACGGCTGAAAAGGACAATAAATTAAAAGAAGTTCCTGACTTAGTGATTGGGAAAATTAAGTATAAGGCTGAGGTGATTCCACCACATTTGATTGTGGCGAAGTATTTTGCCACTGAGCAAGCGACTTTAGATGCAAATCAAGCAGAGCTTGATATTGCAACACAACAGTTAGAAAGCTTTATTGAAGAGCATACTGCTGATGAAGGTTTATTGCTTGAAGCCCTAAATGATAAAGACAAAGTGACTTTGGCAACAGTTAAAGCTCGCTTAAAACTTGCGATTGATGCTGAAGAAAAGCAAGTGTTGAAAAATGTTCAAAAGTTATTTGAAGCTGAAACGGCTTTAAAGAAAACAGTAAAAGAGCTACAAGAAGCTTTGGATCTGAAAGTATTCACCAAGTACCCGAACTTAACTGAAAATGAAGTGAAAGATTTGGTGGTGCAAGATAAGTGGTTTGCTACGTTAAATAGCAGTATTGAAGCTGAGATTGAGCGTGTGACGCAACAATTAGCAAACCGTGTGAAAGAGCTTAATGAGCGTTATGCAGAACCATTACCGCAAATTACCCAAAATGTTGAAGCTTTAGGTTTAAAAGTGACTGAGCATTTAAAAGCAATGGGTTTGGAGTGGTAATGATGGCTCAAAGTAATTTAACTTTTACAGAAAAGCATGATGTTCCTGAAGGTTATAAAAAAACTGAAGTTGGCGTAATTCCTAATGATTGGAATGTAGAGAGTCTTCAAAATTTATGCCGTAGTTCTATCACATACGGCATAGTTCAATGTGGACCACATATTCCAAATGGTGTTCCATATATCCGTGTATCTGATATGAATTCATCGGAACTCAATGTAGATGAAATGCTAAGAACCTCTCCAGAAATAGCTTCATCATTTGGTAGGTCTAAAGTTGAAGAAGGAGATATTGTCTATGCTTTACGAGGAAAATTAGGTGAAGTAAAAATGGTTGGCACTGCGGTCTCAGGTGCGAACCTCACACAGGGTACAGCTAGGATTGCCCCGAAAAATAATATAGACAATCGTTATTTATTATGGACTTTACGTAGCCCTCAGGCTTTAAAGCAAGCTGTAAAAGAAGCTAAAGGAAGTACATTTGTAGAAATTACTTTAGGTAATTTAAAAGGCATTGGTGTGCCATTACCTTCTTCAAGAGAAGAACAAGAAAAAATCGCCACAGCTTTATCCGATACCGATGCTTTAATTTCTGAATTTGAAAAACTCATTGAGAAAAAACAAGCCATTAAAACTGCAACCATGCAACAGCTTTTAACAGGTAAAACTCGTTTGCCTGAATTTGCTTTGCGTGAAGATGGCACGCCTAAAGGTTATAAAGGGAGTGAGCTAGGGCAGATTCCTGAGGATTGGGAAGTTGATAAAATTAGAAATACTTTATCGATAACAACAGGTAGCCGAAATACACAAGATAAAGTAAATGATGGGGCTTATCCATTCTTTGTAAGATCACAAAATGTTGAACGAATTAATACATATTCCTTTGATGGTGAAGGTGTTCTAACTGCTGGTGATGGCGTGGGTACGGGTAAAATTTTCCATTATATAAATGGTAAATGTGACATTCATCAACGTGTATATCTTATGTCTGACTTTAAGCAAACTTTAGATGGATATTACTTTTATATATTTTTTAGTAATTATTTCTACGACCGTATTATGTCTATGACAGCAAAATCGTCGGTTGATTCAGTTAGACGAGAGATGATCGCAGACATGCTAATTTTTTTACCATCGATCAATGAGCAAAAGAAAATTGCTTCTGTGATAAAAAATTTATTTGAAGAAATTGAAGTATTAAATATCAAGTTGAATAAATTGTTAAAAATTAAACAAGGCATGATGCAAGAACTTTTAACGGGTAAAACTCGTTTAGTTTAAGTACGGTTAAAAATATTTGGGGGTAAATATGAAAATTGATGCACAAGTAAAATCGATTGAAAAATTAAAGGACTATTTTTTTCTCGTACCTGACTATCAACGTGAATACGTATGGAAAGCCGATGATCAGGTCGAGCAGTTTTTAACAGATATCGATAATGAATACGATGAAAATGCTGAGCGACAAGAAAGCTACTTTATTGGTTCAATTATCATTGTTAAAAACAAGAATAAATACGATGTGATAGATGGTCAGCAACGTCTGACCACAATTACACTCACCTTGTGCGCAATTCGAGATTTACTCTCAAATCAAGAATTAACCGAACTGCAAAAGAACCACTTAAGTACAGTCAATAACTTACTGTATAGCTTTGACTTGGACACTGAAAAGCATTTACTTCGTCTTGAACTGCAATATGAAGAAAGCAAGAATTTTCTAGATACGCTGATCCTGAAAGAAAAATATGAAGGTGAAAATACCGCATCCATTCAAAAAATGCGTGCTGCATATCATCAAATTTATAATTATCTTGAAAATATTTTGCAAAAAGGTGTGCCTGCCTTAACTAAATTTGCACGCTATTTCATGAGTAAAATTGATTTGGTGCTCATTGAATCTGAAGATATTGGTAGCGCACTTAAAATTTTTGAAACCATCAACCAGCGTGGTGCAAGTTTAAATGCCATGGATTTGGTCAAAAACCTGCTGTTTAGACAAGCCAATGAAAGTCAATTTAGTACCATTAAGGAAACATGGAAAAAAATTAATGAGGCTTTACTGCGCTGTGGAGAAGATGAAAATCCACTACGTTTCTTACGTTACTTCATGATGGCACGTTATCACAACGGTATTTTACGTGAAGATGATATCTACAATTGGATTATCACAAAATCAGGTAAAGCTATTCTGAAGTACGAGACTCACCCCATTGAGTTGGTCAAAGAAATTGAGTTTATGGCGCAACGCTATGCGGATTTAGTCAATGCAACCAAACGATTGAGTGATGGCAGTGACTACCCACATGTGACTCATATTGGCTTTATTAACAAATATAAAGCGCGACAACATTTGATTATGCTATTGGCATTGTCTAAACAGGCGGATAAAGCAGCAATTGATTATTTGGCTCAGCAAATTGAAAGTTTCTACTTTGTCACCAATACAGTGGGGATCTTAGGTAAAAGTAATGAACACTCATTTGCCAATTGGGTGGTCTCATTCCGTGGCAAAACAACGATAGAAGAGATTCAACAGGCTGTTGAAAAAACGATTGTGCCGTATGTATTAGAACGCTTAGATACGTTGAAATTTAAATTCTTAAATATCCGTCACGATGGCTATAACCCACAATATCGTCAGCGTTTTATTTTAGGCCAGTTAGAAAATCAGGCACGTACTCAAGCCGGTCTAACGGAGTTTAATTTTAAACAAATTGGCCAATTAGAAATTGAGCACATTTTCCCACAAACACCAAAAGACGATGTGTTACCAGAAGAGTTTTTGGATAAAGCGGAATACAACAATACCATCTATAAGTTAGGTAACGTCACTTTACTCGAAAGTGTCATTAACCAAGCGATTAATAAGATGAATGATCTCACAATCAATTGGTTTGAACAGAAGCAACAAGAGTATAAAAAATCGATTTTGCTGACGGTGAATCTGCTTGATCACCAATATAACATTGGTAAAAACACAGCAATTAATAGATTCAAAGAAGATAAAAACTATATTTTTGAAAATTGGTCAAAACAAGCTATTACGGATCGTCAACAAATCATGTTGGATCTTGCGCTAGATGCGTGGCGTTTCAATGATCAGCGACTCGATCAATATCAATTTTCAATTGAACACAAAGACACAGTGAACGCATAAGTATTAAAGATTAGGGTAAGGGTAATGAGTGAAGTCGGACAGCGTGAACGTGTCACACAAGACCGTGTCGTTCAATTATTTAAAAATGATTTGGATTATCGTTATTTAGGAAACTTACATGACCTAAATAATAAAAATATTCGTGAGCAAGATTTAAAAGCATGGCTGAAAAAACGTGGTATCAGTGATGTGCTTATTCAAAAAGCATTTCGCCAATTAGATATAGCCTCAGCATTGGGTGAAGGTAGAAAGCTCTACTATGCTAATAAAGATGTTTATGAATTATTGCGCTACGGTGTTAAAGACAAAGAAGGGCAAGGTGAGCAGAAACAGACGGTATGGTTGATTGATTGGCAAAACCCAGAAGAAAATGATTTTGCCGTAGCAGAAGAAGTGTCTGTACAGGGCGAATATAAAAAACGTCCCGATGTCGTGTTATACGTTAATGGCATTGCTTTAGGTGTGATTGAGCTTAAACGCTCTACAGTAGGGTTAACCGAGGGCATTCGACAAAACTTAGATAACCAGAAAAAAGACTTCATTCGTGATTTCTTCACGACGATGCAGTTGGTGATGGCGGGCAATGACACGCAAGGTTTACGTTACGGCACGATCGAGACGACAGAGAAGTACTATCTTGAGTGGAAAGAAGAACTAGAAAATCCTTATTCAAATAAGCTCGATTTTCATCTGAGTCGCATCTGCAATAAAGAACGCTTTTTACAGCTGATTCATGATTTTATTGTCTACGATGCAGGCATTAAGAAGACCTGTCGTCATAATCAGTTCTTCGGTATTGAAGCAGCAAAACAAAGAATTGCAACAAGAGAAGGCGGTATCATCTGGCATACACAAGGCTCTGGTAAAAGCTTAACCATGGTCTGGTTAGCCAAATGGATTCGAGAGAATGTACCTGATAGCCGTGTATTAATTATTACTGACCGTACTGAACTTGATGAACAGATTGAAAAAGTTTTTGGTGGGGTGGAGGAAGCGATTTATCGTACACGTAGTGGTGCTGATCTGATCCATACTTTAAACACAACCAATCCTTGGTTGATTTGTTCTTTAGTACATAAGTTTGGTCGCCAGGTTGACGATGAAGAGGATGATGAAGCATCTTCAGCAGATTTCATCGAAGAAATGAAAAAAGCCGTACCACATGATTTTAAAGCTAAAGGCGATTTATTTGTGTTCGTGGATGAATGTCATAGAACGCAATCAGGCAAACTGCATGAGGCCATGAAAGTGATTTTACCGGAAGCCATGTTTATTGGCTTTACAGGTACGCCACTGATGAAAAAGGATAAGAAAAAATCCATTGAGGTATTTGGCTCTTATATTCATACCTATAAATTTAATGAAGCGGTTGAAGATGGTGTGGTGCTCGATATTCGTTATGAAGCACGTGATATTGACCAACGTATTACATCACAGAAGAAAGTTGATGAATGGTTTGAAGCCAAGACCAGACAATTATCCCCTTTAGGCAAAACCTTACTTAAACAGAAGTGGGGGACGATGCAGAAGGTGCTTTCAAGCCGTTCGAGACAGGAGCAGATTGTTGCTGATATTTTGATGGATATGGATACTCGTCCTAGGCTTATGGATGGACGAGGAAATGCCATGCTTGTCTGTTCAAGTGTTTATCAAGCATGTACTGCCTATAAACTATTTAATGACACAGACTTAAAAGGTAAAGTCGCAATTGTGACCAGCTACCAACCTACAGCTGCGAGTATTAAAGGCGAAGAATCAGGGGCTGGACTAACAGAAAAACTAGCCAAGTATGATATTTATCGCCAAATGTTGGCAGACTACTTTGAAAAGCCAGCAGATCAAGTGGGGAATTTAGTTGAAGAGTTCGAAAAACAGGTAAAGAAAAAATTCATTGAAGAACCTGGTCAAATGCGTCTGCTCATTGTAGTTGATAAATTACTCACAGGGTTTGATGCACCGTCAGCAACATATCTATATATTGATAAATCGATGGCAGATCACAACTTATTCCAAGCGATCTGTCGTGTGAATCGTCTGGATTCTGATGATAAAGAGTATGGTTATATCATTGACTATAAAGACCTTTTTAAATCCATTGATAAGACCATTAAAGATTATACGTCTGAAGCCTTAGATGGATATGACAAAGAAGATGTAGATGGATTACTGAAAGATCGTATTCAGTCTGCACGTTTAGATTTGGATACGGCTCTCGAAGTAGTCAAAGCATTATGTGAACCTGTGCCTGCACCTCGGTTGAGTCAAGACTATCAACATTATTTCTGCGGTAAATCTGGATTGAATTCTGAAGAAATAAAGGAAAAAGAGTCGTTGCGCTTAGCTTTATATAAGGCGGTGAATAAACTATTGCGCAGCTATGCTAGCATTGCCAATGAGTTACCAGAAGCGGGATATACATCACAGGAAATTACCGATCTAGAAGCGGATGTAAAGTTCTTTGAAAATGTAAGCAAAGAAATAAAAGCACATAGCGGTGATGCTGTTGACATGAAGGTCTATGAGCCTGCGATGCGTCAGTTACTGGATATGTATATTCAGGCAGAAAGTAGCGAAGAAGTCATTAAGTTTGAAGAGTTTGGGTTAATTGATCTAATTCTAAGAAGCGATGATGATTTTAAAGGTGTACCTGAAAACATCAGAAGAAATCCTGAATCAATGGCTGAGGCAATTGAAAATAACGTCCGTAAAAAGATCGTAGAAGAGAATCCTGTAAATCCAATTTACTACGACCAAATGTCTGTTTTACTTAATGAAATTATAGAGCTCAGACGTAAAAATGCGATTGCTTATAAAGAGTATCTTGAGAAAATACGTGATCTCACACGAAAAGTGGCTCAGCCAGCTGGACGGAATGATTATCCTGAGGGAATCAACACTCCAGGTAAACAAGCATTATTTGATAACTTTGGCAAAGATATCGAATTAACGCAAAAGATTGATAAAGCTATCCAATCTAACAAATTGGCTGCATGGGTGGGTGATGATGCAAAAGAGAAAATTTTGCTCAGAGGTCTAAGCCAAGAATTGGGTATTAAGGATAAAAATGTTCTAATAGCCTATTTAACGCTTGCGCAAAAGCATCAGGAATATCATTGATCTCAACTTTAAAGATTGGTTCAATTCATATTGAAGTGCATCGTAAAGATGTTAAAAATCTGAATATTACTGTACATCCTCCTTTGGGGGATGTACGAGTTTCTGCACCTTTAAATATGTCTGAAACAGCAGTGCGAATGGCAGTCATTGGGCGATTAGCCTGGATCAAAAAGCAACAGGCAGATTTTAATGAGCAGAGACGACAATCTAAGCGTGAAATGATGAGTGGAGAAAGTCATTATTTATGGGGTAAGCATTATAGATTAAATGTTATCGAGCGACCTGGTAAGCATTGCATAAAGAAGCATGGTCAATGGTTGGATCTATATGTAAGTCCGAGTTCTTCGATAGATAATCGTCGTAAAGTAATTGATGATTTTTACCGAATAGAGCTAAAGACAGCTTTAGATGAATTGTTGCTTGAGTGGCAAAAAAAAATGCAGGTTAAAATTTCAGCCTATGGTATTCGAAAGATGAAAACAAAATGGGGAAGTTGTAATACTGATACGGCTCGAACATTATTTAATCTTGAGTTAGCTAAAAAACCTTATGAATGCTTGGAATATATTGTAGTGCATGAATTGGTGCATTTATTCGTCCGTACTCACAATGATGAGTTTTTAGCTTACATGAACCAATATTTACCCGATTGGAAGCAAAGAAAAGCTCTTCTGCGTGATCAACCATTAACTGACCTATAGTTTTATTTTATTGATGTTAGAAAATGAAATATTTGAGCTGTAAAGAAATATATGATGCAATAAAGGCATTGGGTATCCAACAAACGAATACTAGAGAATATGCTTATGAATTTCAATTGAAAAATGGGCAGTACATCTATGTGAAACGTTTATTAGATACTCAAAAACGAAATGCAGAACCATCGCGGTTAATGATACATCCATGTTTTATTGCTCTTAAAGAAGATCTACTTTCGTTCGAAAATATTGAGTTTAGTTTTGAAGAAAAGGGTAATATGAATGCAGCCTTTGCTAAGTTTCCACAATGTGCTTTGTCTCAATGTGATGATAATCCCACTGAATATGGTATTGGAGTAAATTTTCAAGATAAACAGAGCTTATTAAAATTAATTGTCTTTATTGAAAGTTTATAAAATCAAGAAGGTGCTCATTTGAGCACCTTCTTGATTTGGGTTTTTAAGGGTTAATAAATAATGTAAATTTATAAATTTTTCAATAGCTTAAATGGTGAGTTCAATTGCCACCATCTCAGTTATTTATGGGAATTACAATCTAAGGCCTATTCATTAGAAAGTTATATCTCTGAATAAGCCTTTAGATGGATTCATACAAGAAAGTTTGTAAAAATTACAACTAAACAGAGGATCACTCTTTAACTTCAATGTTTCCTAACATTAAATAATTCTCATGATGAGATGGTGAGTGTAGTGCCAGTAATTTTGTATCATTTAATGAAAATTTTTCCCAACTACCATCTTTTAAAATCATTTCATGGAATTCATTTATATTTGTAGAGAAATATAAACTATTAGAAGATGTAAAAATATTAAAATTTGATAGTTTAAATATTTGATCCACCGAAAAATTCATATCTTTTTTATGCCATTCAAAACCATTTTGTGATGTAAAGGATTCACAATAACCTGTTTGGCAATAATAGAAGTTATTTACTTCTTCAAAAAAAGAATTACTTTGAATAGTATCAATTTTCCAAGAGCATGTTCGCCATTTTTGGTTGTCGCTAAAGTAAAGGGCTTGTGGCTTTGCATCTACTTTCTTCTTATTAGATTTATAACTCCAACAATATTCAGCTAAGAATATAGGTAGATTAGCTTCAGGTAATATAAATAGATTCTGTATTTCTAAACCTTCATCTAAATGTGGAGAACATTCCCACTCTGTCCAACCTCCATCCAAAGTTGATGAGCACATGATAATAGATTTATTATAATCCGATTTTTTTACAGAGTCAGAAAAGAAGCCTTTTTCTGTATAATTATACTCAGTTTTTTTGGTAAATCTCCATAACCATATATCTTTAAATTTAGTTAAGTTTTCTGTAGGATAAATCCCGTTAAAATAATCAATCCCATTGGGAATGTTTGATTTTTTCCAATTAATACCATCAGATGAATAGATGAATCCTTTTTCTTCGTAATTATTTTGAAAGATAATAAGCAAGTTATCAATAACTTTAATTTCCTTAATGTATGAAAAATCGTCTAGACATTCAATAGCTACAGAATTCCATTTTTTTAAATCTTGGCTTATGTAAATTTTATTTTCATTGTTTGTAATTAACCAATTGTTGTTAAATGACTTAATAATGGAAATGTCTTCTGGGTGGCATGGAGGGTTCTCTAGCTTTTGCCAGTCGATTATAATGCTTTCACCATTACTTAATGATATGGATTCTTTATTTTTTCTTTCTATCTCTTTTTGTTTTTCTTCTTCTAACTTAGCTTGTCTTTTTATTTGGACAATTGATTTTTTATATTCATTATTTTTAAAAAGTTCTAACTGCTGTACAGTATATTCACAAGCTTGCAAAAATGAATTAAGCGTATTTTCTATATTATCATTGATATAAGTAAATTGATTATGCCAATTTTCATTGGTAGCTGATGTATCTAGATCGATATCAGAATAATCAATACTATCCTTAAATTCAATTTTTTCAAGTTTATACCTTTCTATAATTTGATTCGCTTCAAATAAATTATTTCTATGATTTGAAATAAATTCGCGAACTTCTTTTTTATAATTATTTAGATCAGATGTACATGATGATCTTCCAAAAGAGGTTGCTGATCCGCTAACAGAGGAACGAACCTTACTAAAAAAACCTGTATCAAAATCTGAGTCATCGTAGTAATAAGCGTAATCATTTGATTTCATTACTATGTTAAAATTTTTAAGCAGTAATGTTGTACTACCTACTGATGTGGAATTCAGCTTGCTAATAAGTTCGTCAAAGCTATTATTTAGTTCTATCTCACTAATTTCAGCTGAGTCATATTGATCATTAGGTTGTTCAACTTCTTCATCTAAGAAACCATTTATTTCTTT
The DNA here is from genome assembly GCF_001696615.3 of Acinetobacter sp. WCHAc010034. NCBI lineage: Bacteria > Pseudomonadati > Pseudomonadota > Gammaproteobacteria > Moraxellales > Moraxellaceae > Acinetobacter > Acinetobacter sp. WCHAc010034. The sequence continues at coordinate 2,770,820 of NZ_CP032279.1, forward strand.
GTATATATTTACAGCAAATACGCTATTATCAACAAGCTCTTCAATAATTTGCCTAAATGTGTATGAGGAGTCCAAAAAGTTAAATTCTTTTCCAAAAAATTTAGAAACTATTTTTTCAAATTTTTCATCTGAATCACAAATATTTTCGTCTGAAACCAGATCATAAATTTTATTGTATTCACCTGACAGGAAATATAAAGCATTAAAGAATTGACTAGAAATATTTTCATCAATAAATTTATTATCAATATGGTATTCATCGTAAGATAGATTTATTAAATTTTGGTAACTATCTAGCTTGATAACATCGATATCATTTATTAATTCTACAATAAAGTCAATAAAGCGTAGTTCTTCGTCACAATTTACCTTCATTTCTTCTAATAAAACGATAATATGATTGATATCTTTACGACTAAAATCAAATCCTCTATTGTTTTTAACAAAATCATATATTAGGTATAAAACTAATATAGTCTTTGGATGAGACTTAAATTTTCTTTTATTAGCTTTAATATTTAAAGACCATTCACTTAAGCCTAATCGAATCTCAATATTCTCGATTTTATTAACTGCTTGTTCTAAGAAATCTCTAGTTTCATAAAGTAGTTCATTTGTCGTACTAAGATTATTTCTAATAGTAGCAATACTCTGAGCTTTTATTAGATTTTGTTCTTGTAGCTCTTTTAAGTAATGCCATGCAAAATGCTGTATTATTATTAAGTCTGAGCTATTTTGGTTAATTACTTCCTGATTTTTACCAGTAAAAGAATACCAACAACGTTTAAAAAAGCCTGTGTCTTTTATTTTATCTAGACGATCTTTTGACGTAGTTAGTAATTTAGAAGCATCAAGAGCTAGTTGTTGTGAAAAAGCTTTTTTCGTTTTTGATCTCTCTATCAGAGAACTTAATCTTGAATTTTCTTCGTCACTAAGAGGTTGATGGAAGATCTGGTCAACGGTACTGTGGTCTAAAACTGTCATGATGGATTCCTAAAATTTTCCTAACTTTGCTTTTAATCTTGAACTTTGTTTTTTCATTTCATGAACTTGGGTGTTAAAATGTCTTTCTGACAAAAACAATCCTTTTTGGAAATCTGCATAAACGTCTTGTGATATTGATAAATACATTAAAGAATCATTCATTACATTTTCAAGAGAAACTAGATTTTGAGTTTGTGCTAGAGTTTCTTTAAAAGGCTTTTCTATACCATTATCTATAGCGATTGTTGTTGCGATAGAAGTAATCATCCCGCCTAAAATACTTCCAATAATCATTCCAGGTGGGCCGCCAATAATTCCAATACTTGTACCTATTGCAGATCCGACCACGCCAGAGCCAGTTTGAAAAATATTTTTTCCTGTGCGTTCTTCTAACTCTTTTCCTGACATTTTTCCTAAAGCGAACATTACAGTGCATTGAACTAAGTCCACCGCACAAACCGCTGCTCCCCCCACACTACCTGCGGCTAAACTTTGCTGAAATACTGTACCTGTAAATAAATTTGGTAAATATTGTGCTGCCGTGCCTACACTTGCTGTAGCTATACCAGCCTTTAAAGCGCTGTCTCCAGCTGCAATAACAGTATTTTTTAGAATAGCTTGTACTGCTTCTTCACTAGATATTTGACCATTTTGCGCTTTCTGAATATATTCAATACAATTAATTGTTCCTGCTATAACTGTTGTAATAACAGCCGCATTTTTTGCTGCTTTTATACTTTGTTGAACAGTAGATTTATTTAGATACCCCTGTTGCATCTCTTTATGCATTTCTTGACCAGTTTTACCACCTCGTCCAAGATGCTCAGCCTCTTTTTTACTTAGTGCTGTAGACTCTACGCCATCTATTGTCAATTTATCTGCCGATTTATTTTTAACGTGTGTTGCTCCTTCTACAACAGTTGGACGATGCTGTTGGGTATCAATGTCTCTTTGAGCATTTCTTTTAATATCATTGAGTTGATCTGAAGGGCCTAAAAAAATATCATTTTCTTCATATTTAAAACTTTGTGTTTCTACATTACGCTCACGAAAAGCATTAGCTGTTTTTTCAGGCGTACCACAATATTTTGATTGAGCAGTTAATACACGCTTATCTCCATCCATAATAACTATATCGTGGATAGGATCATTTTTTCTTAAGTTGTGGTTACCTTGAAAGTTATCTGTAAATGCACGTACATTTTTACTTTTAAGAATAGCATCTAAATTAAAAGATTCAGCATGCCATGTTTCTGCTGCAAATCCTGCTTTTACCGCTATATGTTGTTGTGTTGATGATACTTTATTGATCAAATTATTTGCTTGATTAATCTGTTCTATCATTTCCCCAACTTTATTTGCTGCTTCCATAGACCAAATAGGGCACACATCTATAGACCTTTTTAAAGTATCTTTACGATTTCGTTCCATAATTTTCTCCTAACTTCCCCAATATTCTTTCAATTCTTTTTCCAACTCACCTTGTAGATATCCAGGATCAGTAATTTTTACATGTGGGATCCAATATCTAACTAAAGGTAAAAGCTGCATGGTATGGCTAATTCTGCTTGATACTAGCAAACTGCCATCTTTTAACTCTTCAATAATTTCTTGTTCTGGAAAAAGTAAACGTTGTTTAAAATGCAAAGCAATTTCTGGAGAAACAATTAAAACTACTTTGGTCTTTTCTCTGCCAAACCAAATACTATTTTCATTATTTAGCTGCTGTATGATTTGAGGATCAGGTATAAAACTTTGAAGTTCATGTTGTTGATAAGATATCGCCATTCGACTTATCCGATATACACGGATTAATCCTTCTTTTACAGCTGCTAGATACCAACTTCCATGATGATGTATCAATCTATATGGTTCAACAATACGTATCTCATTGTTATATAAAAATGCGACCTGTTGATTTTTTTCAATTGCAGTTGAAAACATTTCAAAAAATACTGTAAATAGTGTTGCATCTTCAGAGGAAGAACCTTTAGCACTATATATAGAACTGGCACGACTATCTAAAATTTCACGTAGAAATGAGATATCTAAACTTGGGTAAAGTTGAGCAATTCCGGAAAGTTGAGCAAAATTTTTAATATCTTGTGGTTTTAATTGCCCCAAATAATGACGTTCTAAATAGAATTTTTTAGTTTGACTATTCTGTTGCAAAGGTAAACAGCTTGATAAACGTTCAATATCCCGATCCAATGTACGTTTACTAACACCAAATTCACCAGCCAGACTTTTTAGGTCCAAATGTATCCCATTGTTTAACATTACAATAATCTTTGTTAAGCGTTCGGCCAATTGTGACGCTACAGAGCTTTTTGCCATTACCAACCTAATTTTTAGTTATAGACTATGATCTTTTATTCTCAATAGTACTTTGACAGGGTATGTCATTTTGAGAAAAACTTTATTACTGTAACAAAACAATATTACTATTGAAATATAAGAAAATTATATTTTTTTGTTTAAAAATATGATGATTAAAGATTAATTCAAGACTATTGGTTCTTAAATGCCAATTTAAAAACATGTCATAGATTATCGATTTAAATAAAGTGAAGTCTCTCTTACATCCAAAATACTAAAAATTAAATGCAAGCAGAGTTCCCTTTTCTTCGTAAAATAGAGTTCTAATTTGACTTGGCCTACCTTAATATTAGAGTTAAGTTTGTTTTTAAAATCTAGCTAAGATTTCAAATACTAATCTGTGTAATGGACCCCAAAATTACAATAAAAGTAATTACGAAAGAAAATGATAAATTAAAGTATGAGAGTCACTAGCTCATATGCCTAGAACCACTTGATAAGGTTTAAACCCTTCTATAACAGCATCAGCAACTAATTTGAGAAAACCTTCTGTCTTCCTGTAAGCCATCCATTGATCTAGAGCTTCATAATAAGCTAAGCGATTTTCAACCTTAATCACACAAGGTGGATAGCCCGCTTTTAATAGTTCTAGATTCATCAAAAGTCGTGATGTACGTCCATTCCCATCAATAAAAGGATGTATGCTTATGAAGTCTGCATGTACTTTGGCTGCACGTTCAATTGGATGCAGCTTATGTGCTTCACTATTATACCAGTCTACGAATTGAGCCATCTTGTCATTTAATAATGTGTAATCAGGCGGGGTAGACGTAGCACCCGAGATCAATACATTTTGCTGGCGATAGCGTCCTGTATTGTCATCATCGATGTTTTTTAGAATGGGCTGATGGATATTACGAATTTGCCATTCAGAAAAAGGCTCCTCTTTCCGAATGATATCTTCAACATAGTAAATTGCATTTCTATGGTTGATCGCTTCGAAGTGTTCACTTAATGCCTTTCCACCAACAGTAATACCTTCCAGTACTACTTTTGTTTCTAGCAGGGTGAGTGTATTACCTTCAATTGCATTCGAATGATACGTCCAACGCAGAATAAGATCTTCTTGTAAATTTTTGACAATTGATGGAGAGAGAGGGCGATGTTGATCTAATTTTTTCTTTAAATCATCAATAGTTTCAAACATAACCTTATCCCTGAATTTGTCTTAGTCGATAACACATGAAAAAAGAAATATCAGAAATGTAGTGATATATCATTACATTTTGTATTGATTGTAAAAGTGGTAACTGGACTGCTCTCAGTATCCTAGACACGAGGCAGCCTCATTTTGAAGACACATTATTGTTCATTTCACCCATACATCTATGGCATGTTGTAGATGACCAGTTTTGACATAAAGCGTTGCACCTGATGGGCCTGCCTGAAATTTAGCAGCACTATTGATGGGAAAACGGACCCACGAACCTGCTGGATATATTTCAGTGCCGCAAAATAATTGACCTTTGATAATTAGTAATTCAATCCCTTGTTTTGATTTCTCTACGAAAATTTGATCAGGTTTTAGCTTTTCTAAATAGGTCTGCTCATGTTCCGATTGAAATAACGGGCATATCATCCGATGTTCGGTAAGCGTCCAATTCGCTGGATCATTGGTATTAATCCGGGTGGGCTCTATCTCATGTTCAGTCATTTGCATCAGTTTCACAAAGATTAAACAACCTGCTTTACTGGAAACCCGATGAGTTGAATGATGGGGGTTACGTAAATACCAGCCTGCCGGATAATCATCTTCAGCATTCTCGGTAAAAATGCCTGACAAGATGAGGACTTCTTCACCCAAAGGATGTTGATGTTCAGGAAAGGCAGATTCTGGTGCGTATTTCACCAGACTAGTTGCACGTGCTTTCTCATCGCCAATACGATCAAACATCATTCTATCAACTTCACCTCCTGGAGATTTCACCCAATGGTAATCCTCTGGCTTGATGATGACGGGTTGTGAGAAGTCGGCATGAATAAACATAATGCTGTCCTGTAATGAAGAAACCTAAGTATTTTAACGAGAATGCATAGGTTTATTTTAAAAGAAATAACGATTAGTTAGCTCACTGTTTCAGAAAAGATAAGCATGTTGATAGCAGATATTACTCACTAAGCTATGAAATATTAATATTTTAGAGTTTAATCAACTGTGCTTTGTTTTTACATCAATTAGGAATGGCATGAAATATCAACCGCCTTATACGATCACCTCTAAAATTATTCACTTGATTGCACAAATTAGTGAATCAATAGGGCGTTTGACTGCATTAACCCAAATCCAAGATAGCCTTAAATTGCGAAAAGCCAATCGTATTCGAACGATTCAAGGGTCTTTAGCAATTGAAGGGAATACCTTGAGTACAGAGCAAATCACAGCGATCCTGAATGGCAAGACCATTATCGCTCCACCTAAAGAAGTTCAAGAGGTACGTAATGCCCTAAAGGCATATGAAGAAATTCAAGATTGGAATCCTGATCAAGAATCTCATTTGCTGAAAGCACATCAAATATTGATGACAGGACTGATTGATGAGGTTGGACAGTACCGCCATGGTGGGGTTGGTGTGATGTCAGGGGATCGAGTCGTGCATATGGCTCCGCCTGCAAATCAAGTCCACCGTTTAATGGGAGAGTTATTGCAGTGGTTGGATGAAGGCAATGAGCACCCATTAATTCAGAGTTCAGTATTTCATTATGAGTTTGAGTTTATACACCCATTTGCTGATGGCAATGGGCGTATGGGGCGTTTATGGCAAACTTTAATCTTAAGCCAGTGGAATCCAATTTTTCTCAATATCCCTGTAGAAAGCTTGATTTATCAAAACCAAAAAGCTTATTACGATGCATTGCAAGCGAGCACAGATCGTTCAGATTCTGCACCTTTTATTGAGTTTATTTTGCAGATGATTCTAGATGCAATTCTCAGTTCCGATGCCAGCGATCAAGATACCGCTCAAGCTAGCGTACAAGTTAGCGATCAAGTTAAACGTCTCATCCAGAATATGGAGCAGAAGGAATATAGTTTAACTGAGCTGATGGCTCTTTTAGACTTGTCCCACCGAGCAACATTCCAAAAAAATTATTTAACTCCAGCATTAGAAGCAGGTGTGGTTGAACGCACCCTTCCTGATAAACCTAAGAGTCCTAAGCAAAAATACAAATTAAAAATTGAGTCATAATGAGGTTAAGGTGATTATTAATATCACAAGGAAATGATTATAATGTTATAACATTGCAATTATTTTTCAGTATAATGTTCTGCTATAATGCTGTACGCCATTTTCAAATCCTTAATTCGGATTTGAACAAGATTTTAAAGTGATTCAATGCACTAAATCTAATTTGGGTCAAAATTGGGTCAATGAATATTTATATTTATAAAATTGTGTTTAAAATGAATGGGTTGGTTTTTGAGTTCAATTGACGCCACCTCCACCAAATACCTCTCAAAACATGGCAGAATATGCCAAGTTTTAGAACTGAAAGGCTTGATTCTAAAGGGATCAAGCCTTTTTTTATGCCTGAACATGACCAAACATAACTAGCCACAGTGTACATGCGCCGTGTACACTGCCATGTACATTGCACGTTTTATTGAACTGACGGGTGTACACGGTTATGAAAAGAGCAGATATCAAACGAAGACCATTGGCCGACACTGTGTTAGCCACGTTAGAACCCGAATTAAAAGAATACCGGGAGCTGGACGGTGATGGCCTATATTTCCGTGTGAAGCCTGATGGGAAGAAGGCATGGCTATTCAGATATAAAAAAGCGGATGGAAAATGGTCATGGTTAGGTATTGGCACCTATCCTGAATTGTCAGGCAAAGGTGCCAGAAAAAAAGCATCCGAGATAATTAAAGATATTTCACACGGCGATAATCCAATCATTACCAAGCAGGAACGCAAGCGGAAAGAGTTAGAGCAGAATAATGCCACCTTTGAGGTGTTGGCGCGTGAATGGCTGGATACTAAGGTCGATGCGTGGGTACAGGACACAATGACCCGAAATAAGGGCGCACTAGAAAAGCATATATTCCCTGTTTTTGGTAAACGCCTGTACACCACGATTAAGCCGATTGAGTGGATGAATCATTTAAAGGGAATACAGCAGGAGCAGGGCATCTATGAACAGGTAAACCGCGTTCGCGCAATGTGCCGCGATATTTATGATTTTGCCAAGGTGACTGGGCGTATGGACTATAACCCGGTAGAAGGCATCCAAAAATACTTGCAGCAGGGTAAAAAAGAAAATATGGCTCATGTGAGTGAGCAGGAGCTGCCGGCATTATTAAGAGCAATTAATAATTATCCCTCTTTTGATGTGCGCATGGGCCTGCAGCTTTTGGTTATGCTGTTTTGCCGGCCGACTGAATTAAGGGAAGCAAAATGGGATGAATTCGATTTAGAGCAAGGGCTATGGAATATTCCTGAATACCGCATGAAGAAGCGCCGTGAGCATGTTGTTCCTTTATCAACACAAGCAATTGCTATCTTAAAAGAATTGCAGACTTACCAAACCAATTCAGAGTATTTATTTCCAAGCAGATCGGACAAGAACAAGCCGAAATCAGACACGGTTTTTATTATGGCCTTGCGCCGTATGGGATATGAGGGCAGACAGACGCCACACGGATTCCGACATATTGCCAGTACCTTGTTAAACAATCGTGGTTTTGATGAGCGTCATATTGAAGCAGCATTGGCCCATGTAAAGGACGGCGTGGCAGGGGTGTATAACAAGGCCCAGTACCTGCAAGATAGGGCAAACATGATGCAATGGTATGCCAGCCATTTAGAGGAAATAGCGGATCAGAGCATTATTCAATTTAAAAAGGCGAAGTGACGACCCTTGTCGCACTGCTTACCCAAATATACACAATTATAATTAAATATCGTTTATATTCAGTTTGCTAAGTCTAGGTTGATCCCCGAAAGTCGAATACCCAATTCGATTGGCTTAGCTATTTTTTTGGGATTGCTGTGGGAGGCATGATGAATTTACCACTAAAAATATTTTACACATTAAAAGAAGCATCTGCGGTTTTAAATGAGAGACTAGATTGTACGGAAATAAACGAAGATTATTTTTTTCATTTAGGCATTAAAGGCAACATCCGCTTAGGAATTTTTGCAGACCCTAGTCTTTCTGATGGTGGCAGTGGTGTTTTAAACTTTGATAGTTTTGATGATTTTAATGATTTAAATAAATTAAATTATCTCAAGGCCGTTGACGCAATAGTTAGAAGCCTTGGAGAGGCTGGGTCGATTCTAATTTTAAATAGTGGCTCAGTGAAAGATATTTGTTTTAATTCACTTATTAAACTTAATGAAGCTTATTTTGATAATGTTTATTCTATTGATGCACTTGAATTTGCAGTAAATGGAGAACTAGAAAAAGATTTTAATTGCTGTGAATTTTTTGATAAGTTATCAACCTTAGAAGTTTATGATATTGTTTTTTATTCAGATAAGCACAATGCAATTCATAATGCCGATATACGTGAAAAATATCTTTCACTTCCTGAGTATGAAGATGAAGATGACTGGAAATTAGCCTTTTGGTTTAATGATGATTTTTCTTTAAGTGGTCAGGATATGAGTTCCTTTCAATCAGAAAGAGAGATTCACAAGGATAATTGCCTTATATTAGGTGAAGATTTACAGTTATTGATTAATGGCAAGTGTAGAGAGCCAATAATTAAACACCCACGCAAACGTTTAAATAAAGCAGATTTCCCAGAACATGAACTTAAGTTGCACCCTAAACGTGAAAATTCAATAAATAAAATAATATTAGCTCTCTCTGAAAAGGCGGGTTTGGATTTATCTAATCACATGACTGCTTATGAGAAACTGGATACATTTGCCAAGAATAATAAACTACCACTACCTAATAAAGATACTTGTGGAGGATTGTTTAAAAATGCATTTGAATCGAAACAATCTAATTAGAATCTAAATTGCCTATATAGAATTAATTGACTTCTAAATAGAGTCTATTTAGAACAAAGCAATTAAATTTAAAAACATACTAAGCCCATATTCTTTCATGTATGGGCTTTTTTATGTCAATCAAACCAATTCGTGTCCAATTCAAAACAGTTTGTGAGCTACTGGATATAAGCCGTGAAGCACTGCGCCATAAAGTGCGTACAGATGCCTCATTCCCCCGCCCGATCAAAGAGGGTGATACCAAGCAAGCCCCAGTCTATTTCGACTATGCCGAGCTTGTAGCGTGGCATAACAGCCAAAAGCAAAGCCTTGCTGTGCTGGAGGCTTAATCATGAATCAATTAACAGCACCAGCATTAACCATGTCCAGCCGTGAAATTGCAGATCTGACAGGCAAGGAGCACAAGCATGTAAAACGTGACTGTGAAACGATGTTCCTTGAGCTTGATCTTAATGCAGAGGGGTATGCCCAAAATTGGACACACCCCCAAAATGGCCAAATTTATATTGAATACTCACTGCCTAAAGATCTTGTGGAAACGCTTATCACAGGCTACAGCATTAAATTGCGCTATCAGGTCATTCAGCGGCTGCATGATCTTGAAAGCAAGCTAAAACCCAAATTGACGCTGCCGGAAGATTTGCCAAGTGCATTAAGGGCCTTAGCAGATACCCACGAACAGCTCCAGCAGGCGCAATTTGAGCGTGAAATTGCAATCAAGACCAAAGCACATATCAGTGATAAAAAGACCGCCACAGCAATGGCAACCGCCAGTAACGCCGTACAGGAAAACTCACGCTTAAAAGATCAAATCGGGCAAAGCAAGCGTAATGCTACCGTCTTGGCAGTCGAGCGATTGACAGGGAAAAGTTATACATGGCCACCCTTAAATAAATGGTGTAAATCCCACGGCGTAAAGCCATCAAAAGTACATGATGACCGTTATGGCAAGGTGAATACCTACCCTGCTCAAGCATGGATGGGGGTTTATAGAGTTGATTTATCTGCGCTGTTTGGGAGGTAAGCATTATGAAAAACCTCTCGACAAACCTCCTAAAACTGTTTTCAGCCTGGGCAATAACTGTTTTTCCTGTTGCAAGCTGCAGACGTTTTGCTTATGCTAACGGCGTTCACCCACATGGTGAATTAGCTTTGGTCGGCTATAAACTTTCAAACGGCGCACGGTCCGCAAGGGCTTTTTTTGTGCGTGAAATCTCTATGCGTTCGCATGTTATGGCGGAGCTGGAGAGGGACACTTTCGAGTGTGCAGGTAACCGTTTGAGCCTGTCGACCAACCCTTTTCAGCTTCGCCACCCTCACTTGGTCGTGAATGGTGAAGCTCCTTTAAATTCAAACGGAGCGCATTAACCGTGCCTGCACAAATCAATTCTAAAAATACGCCTGAAACTTATATGCCTGATGTCTTTGATATTATTCCAGAGATGCAGGAGCGTGCTGATTCAATTCACTACATGCTTGATTCATTGCGCCAGGAATTAAATTTATTGCCGCAAATTACAGGTCAAGAAGAAACATTCTTTCGCTCAATCAAGAAATGCTTAGGCGTACTTGAACAGCTTAGCTTCGACAATCTGCATAATTTAAGCTGCATCGACAGCCAATTAAAATCAAATTTGGAAGCTGATAAAAAGGCGGTTGCGCCATGAATCATCAAATCAATTCCAAAAAACTGCCTAAAGCTTATGACGCCGGCGATATGCTCGAGGCATACACTCTTGCCTATGAGCAAATGGCGGATACAAGTGCAATGCTAAACGCCGTTTCAAATGAATTTAAGAGTCTAAAAGACTATCTCAGCAAAGCGTATGGCATTCCAGACAGCTGCTTCAGCGACTTGAGGCGCATTATTGCCATCACGAATACCATGCTTCAGGATTCTGCAGAACTGAGCCAAGATCTTAAACAGAAGCACCAGGCTGAATGCCGGGAGTCACAAGCATGATTTCTCAAAATTCACTGACTGACTCTCCTTTAGATATTCTCGCGCAATGTATCCAGCTATTACCGAATGACGCAGCGCATTTAGAGCATGAATTAATACAGCGCTTTGGCAGTCCCCGGATGCCGGTACATATTGACCAGAGCAATGCAGAGATTAACGGCAGCCGGTACGAAAGCCCTTTAATTCTGCCTATCGTCAATGGGCAGCTGGAGCTTGTTCAATGCGCCGTACTGCAGGATAAAAAGCCGGTTCAAGTCATCCCTGACGGCTTGGCCAAAGGCTTTGCATATTATGGAAGCCTGCAGAAAGACCAGCCTGTCATTATCACCTGCAGCCTGGAGGCATTCTTTAAGATTGCCCAGACAGGCTGCGCCGCGGCATTGGTGATATTGCCCGCCCTATGCAATGCCCGGCAGGCCGCACTCAAGCCGTTTGATTTTGAGCAGATTCAATTTGCCATTAATCAGCTGTCACAGGCCGGCTACCGGCAGCTGTATATGCCGGTGCGGCCCGAGCATATCCAGCTGGAGCCTTTTCAAAAGCTGGCGCAGAATACGGCTGTCAGATTGCTGAACCAGTACACTGAATACGGCGGAAGCGCATTTTTAACCGAGCTGTATAAAGATGATGATGCCGAGGATGTTGCGGCTTTCATTCAGCTGGCTATTGAGCAATTGCCTGCAGACAAGGCATTGCCTAAAGGTCATTTGGCCAAGCCTTTCAGGATGGATGACGGCGCATTCCTGCATATTCTGGACAATGGCCTCTATCTGATCAAAGAAAAAAGGGATGAAGATGGGGAGCTTAAACAGACCCGTACTTTTATCTGCCATTCCGCCATTATCTTAGGCGAAGCGCGCAGCCTGAATAATGACAACTGGAAGCGCGTTATTCAGTTCCACGACAAGGACAATACCCTGCACCGGCTGCTGATCCCCTATGAGCATTTCATGGGGGAAGCGCAGGAAGCCTTAAAGATTATTGCCAATCATGGCCTGATGCCTCCGCGCCAAGCCTATAAGAAAAACGTATTCATCAACTACATTCAGGATTACCCGATAGAGCAGCGCTTCCGCTGTGTAGACCGCGCCGGATGGCATGGCTGCTGTTTCGCTACGCCCAATAAAACCTATGGCGCCAGCGAAGATGAAGAGCTGCTTTTTCACAGTGACAGCAAAAGCCCTTATACCGTATCCGGGAGCTTTGAAGAATGGCGGGAGCTGAGCCGGCTGATTGAGCCGCACGCTTTAGCGGTGCTGGCATTTTCATGCGCCTTTTCAGGACAGCTGGTTTTGCCTTTAGGCGCGGAAAGCGGCGGCTTTCATATCTACGGCTCATCAACGGACGGCAAAAGCACCATCACCAAAGCATCATGCAGCGTGTGGGGCAATCCCAAGCATATCTCCAAGTCATGGCGGACCACGGATAACGCTTTAGAGAATGAAGCGGAATTGAGAAATGACAGCTTTTTAAACCTTGATGAGCTGCGCCAGGCGGTGCCGAAAGCCGTATCTGATATTGTCTATATGCTCACTGGCGGACAGGGCAAAGCCCGAAGCACCAAGGCCGGCAAAAACCGCGATGCCAAGCAATTCAGCCTGATGTACACCTCAACCGGCGAAGTCACACTTGAAGAGCATTTGCGCCGCGGCAATATCGAACTGGATGCCGGGCTGCTGCTGCGCTTCGCGCATATCCCCAGTGATGCCGGCAAAGGATACGGCGTATTTGACTGCATCAACTATGGCACAGCGCCGCAGGATATCGGCGGCCGCATAAATGAGCTGGCATCAAAGCACTACGGCCACGCAGGCATCAAATGGCTGGAGTATCTGACCCAGGATAAAGGTGCCGTGATGCAGAACGCCCAAGCCCTGATGGCCAGCTTTATTGAACAGCACAGCCAGACAAAGAATGGGCAGGCCAGCCGTGTTTTGCGCCGTTTCGCGCTGGTGGCGGCTGCCGGTGAACTGGCGGCGCAGGCAGGCATCACAGGATGGGCGCAGGGCCGCGCATTTGAAGCTGTGGCGCAATGCTTCAATACTTGGCTGGGTAATCTGGGCAATGGCGAAAACATGGAGGAAACGAAAGTTCTTGAGCATATCAAGGCATTCTTTGAGGCCAACGGAACAAGCCGCTTTGAAAACCTGACCGTAATCCGGCATGCCGATGGCGAGGTGATACGCCCGCGCATCCATAACCGTGTCGGCTACTATGACCCAGATACAGGGCATTACCTTGTATCAACAGTCATGTTTAAAAAGGAAATATGCATTGGGATGAATGAAGCCAGTGCTAAAAAGGTTTTAAAGGCAAGCGGATGGCTTGATTGTGAAGATGGCCGCTACACCAAGCGGATGGGCGGCAAGCTCCCTGATGGTTCACGTCCAACTATGATGCATTTTAAGGTTGATGCTATACAGAACTTTAATAATGAAATCTAAAAATAATGATTACCCACTGTGACGAGTGTGACGCAATGCTTTATTTTATTAATAAGACACTGTTATATATAATATTTATTGTGTCACACTTTTTATTTAAAGCTTTATTTAATAGTGTGACGTGACTGTGACGAGTGCGACGCATATTTTAGCTCAAGAAGAAACGTCACACTTTCATGTCACAGTGTCACAATTTAAATGAGTTGGATTATTCAATGAATGTGACGTGTTTTTACTATATAAAACATAATCTTAAATAAATTCGTCACAGACGTCGCACTTGTCACAGTAAAAAAGGCATATATAAGGGAAAGAGAAGCTATGCAAAACCTAGATAACCTGAGTTCGATATAAAAAAGAAACAAAGAAAAAGCCTTTGAAGTTGTAAGATTTTGGTTCTCAAGACAAAAAATCACAAAATAAAGGCTTTCCTATGGATTATATTACTGAAATCTTCTGTGCAATAGATGATTTCTGCAAAGATTTTGAATCCGCGCTAAATACAGCCCTCATTTCAGACCGCCAGCCAAGGCGGCGCAGAGCCAAGGCCCTCTGCCTGTCCGAGATCATGACAATCGCTGTGCTGTTTCATCAGTCCGGTTTCAGGTTCTTCAAGTATTATTACAGCCATATGATTCAGCCTTTCTGGAAATCAGCTTTTCCTGCACTGCCCAGCTATAACAGAATGATTGAGTTGCTGCCTCAATGCCTCACAGCGTTAACTTGCTTCTTTCATCAAATTAAAGGCCAATGTACCGGGATCAGCTTAATTGATTCAACTAAACTGCCCGTTTGCCATAACCGCCGCATTGCAAGGCATAAAGTTTTTAAAGGCCTGGCAGAGCGGGGAAAAAGCAGTATGGGCTGGTTCTACGGATTTAAATTGCATATGGTTATCAATCAATTAGGTGAAATTATCAATATTGCATTTACATCAGGAAATGTTCACGATGTCAAAATGCTGGATGTGTTAAGCAAAGGCTTAAGTGGAATTTTACTCGCAGATAAGGGATATATAAGTAAAGCCAAGGCTGAAAGCTTATCTCAGCAAGGCATTAAGATCTTAACCATGGGGCGTAAGAATATGAAGAATCCGCCTGAATATAACGAGGAAGAAAAACAGCTTCTCTCAAAGCGGGGATTGATTGAAACAGTGAATGATCAGCTGAAAAACCTGCATCAGATTGACCATACCCGGCATCGTTCGGTTAATAATTTTATGGTCAATCTGATGGCTGCAATAGTTTCTTACTGTTTATCACCGAATAAGCCGGCCTTTAGAAATATGCTTAATTAGTAAGCATATTAAGTCGAACTCAGGTTAGATAGTGAAATCAGAAGGGATTTGTTGGATAAATATTTTGTAAGATACTGATTTTTAAATTTTTGTGTAAATTTCACTCTAAAAATAAATTTAATAAAAACAATATCTTATATTTTTATACAACAAAGCCGTCCATTACTATCGTAACCAATCTGGTTTCTCATCAAGAAGCCCCTGGATCTGTGAGTCAGGTAGCTTCATTCGTAATTTAACACTACCAGTACGCTTATAGGACAAATGACCTTGAAGCACCCCATTCAAATCTAGGTCAGCTGCGGAAATAGGCGCTAATGTAGTAATCGCACTTGCTAAGTTTTCTATCCATTCTGATGCAGGCTTCAATGGGTCTATGATTCTAAGTAGTTCAACTAATAATTGGTAAACCTGCTGTGTGCAACCTTTAATAACCATATTTATCAATAATTTATTATGAAACCAACTGATAGGAACTGCTATTCTTTGTAATCCATTATGCTCAATATCGTAAAGTAGAGAATTAGAAAATCCCGAAATAAAATCTTGCATCTCAGTAGGAAGATTACTCGTAGTTCCGAAAGTTACTTTTGCCAGATTTAATATTCCGTCATCAATCGCAATTGAGGTTAAATTTGTCATGTCAAATTTACTACGAATGAACTCATCAATAGCGCCGCCCCCAGTTTCTATTGTTCGTAAGCGTCGCTCATCAGGTAATACTATAGTCGACGGCTCAATATAAGATTCATGAGGAGAATCACCGTGTGTAAGGCTAATAAATACAGCTAATTCACTTTCTACTACAGGCTCTTCAATATCAGTAGTTGATACATCTTCATTTGTAGCCTCTTTCGATTGTATTTTTATATCATCTTGAACAACACCAAGATATTCAGGAATTAATGGATTCCCTTTAAAATAATCACTTAATAATTTCTTCCAAAGATCCACAGTCATAGACCCATCGAATCTGAACAATTTCGTATAGTCAGAGTGCTTTCCAGCTTGGTCAATTGCTAAACCAATTCTTTCTAAATACTCATCTTGTGGATAAGCTCGTATAGCACCATCAAAATGAGTAATAGCTGAGGTACCGATAGAATATTCTGCATGCGCATAACGACATCCATACTGCTCATCTGGAAGTCCGCCAGATGAATTCTCAATTAACTCTTCAATTTCAAAACTACGATATCTATCCTTTATAATTGAATTTAAGCGTGTTTCAGGTGATTTCCACCAAATTTGAGTCCTATCAACACCCTCGAAATACCTTGTTTTCTCCGATGCCTTATGTTCAGTTACACCATTCGGTATCGATGAAATATCATCGTTAAAATGTGGTCCCCACCAATACTCCAACTCTAATAGATTGGTGACAGTGTCAGGATGACCAATGAGATCTGGATCAAGACGTAGTCGAGGAGTGAGATGGGGACTCTCTGCTACGGTTTTATCAAAACTTGAAAGAAAATATTCATTAAATTTATTTCTATGTGACAGACTACGTCTGAAGAATCTATGTGCAAATATCAACAAATTATGTTTCTTATCAAGAAAAACACCTGGTTGAATTTGCTTCATGCTCTGGCACAGTGTTTTGTAATCTGTTAAGCCATCTTTATCTACAGAATTGCTTGAGATATTAAACAGTTCAGGATAAAGCGATGATGCAACATTTTTACGGGATAATACATATGCCTCCATCTTAAGAAACTTATCAAACTCATCAAGCTTCGATAAGTTAGCTCTTTCTAATAAATCGCTTTTTAAAGTATCGCTCCCTTTATTATGATGTGATTCCCAAAAATGAGAAGCTAACTGTGCTAACTGAATTTTTTCTTGCTCAGTTTCGGCTTCCTTGATTACTCCAACTACACGAACCATTTTACTATCAATAAGAAGACCAAGAACTTGGCTCCATCCAACAGGGCGGTGCATATCATGTTGTATGAAAGCTGGCAATCCAGCTGGAAGACCTGTAGTAAGCCGTTCAAAATGGTGACTTTCCTCTGCATTCATTAATGCACTTGCGAGAATTCGGAAGCCTGATTTGTTTATTTGATTTGTAGTAAAAACACCAAGTTGCTGCTTCATATATATACCCATTATTTAAATAGAATTTTTTTAAACTAAGCAATTACCTGTTAATTGTTTAACATATTTCATCACTTTTTCTACCAAATTAAATAAATGGTAATCTCCCCGAAAAAAAACAACTAAATTGTTCTGACATTTTCACTGACAAAAACGCCGTAAATTTTTAGATAGATAAGGCATTCGGATTTAGGTGAATGGCGTATAGCGTACTGTTTTTACAGGTGAATCCAAAAATGGATTTAATAGCAAGAAATTGATTTCAAAGCAAAACGCAAAATGGCGCTTCGCGAATTGATTGCGGAGTTTAGCGCAGCTGGGAGCCAGGCAAGTTAAGCATCCCGCTGATTTCTCCCCATGCCTAAACCGCTATTTTCTGGTTCAGTCATTGCACTATCACCCTGTTTTTAAAGCAAAACTCAAAATTGAGATTTATTTATTTTTCTTCCGCAAATCACTAATAAGCTGGGCTGAGGCTGCAAATTTTCTCAATCCTGGATTTTCATCATCAGCCCATTCTGCAGGGATTAAATCAGCTATCTCCAGCAGTTTATCCATTGCCCGGGGGTGAGTCTCTCCAAACTTGTTTTTGTAGTATTTGTAGTTGGAAATTTCAGTTTTAATCTTTTCCGCAATATTCATTCCAATGGCCCTTAATCTGCCGCATGCAGGGCCGGCCGCCGCATGCGGGTGAGGAGTTGATTCAATTAAGCATTTGAAGCTGCGTTACTGCGTATAGAGGACTGTTTCTTTAACGGTGCGGGCTTCTTCATAAATCGCATCAAGGCGTTTATTCAGCTGAATTTCCGCTTCATTCTTTTGCTTGATTTCCTCCAGGGTCTTTTGCTCATCCAGCGCTTCGCCCATATCCAATACAGCTTGAATCTGCTGCTCTGTAAAGTTTTCCGCCCTTAATCTTTTTTCCTGCTGCCCGTAAATCTCTTTTTTACGCTGCAGGCCTTTTTGCAATGCAGCAGCGTCTGCCTTAATGCTCTCGATATCCAGGCGGATTTGATTCAATTCCTCCTGATGCTGAGCAATATGGCTGTCGTAGGCTTCCACTGCTTTTATTTTCCGCTGTTTCTGCTGCGCTTCCAGGCGCTCATATTCTTCGCACAGCATGGCATATGCGCTTTCTACACTGATCTGATGATCGCTGGCGGTGGACAGCAGCAGTTTTGCTGCATCCGTGATAATGCCTTCATGCGCGAGGCCCGCCTGTTTCAGCGCAAGGTCTGCGCTCAGAATTACAGCAGCAGCTTTGGATTGATTGCTGGAAGTCATCTTTAATTACTCTTGAATGAATGATGCAGGCATTATTTATTAGTTTGTTTTATTTAATTCCGCGCTGTTCCAGACTCCAAAATCGTTTTGATTCCGGCGATTTCATTTTCAAGATCCTGTTTTTCCTGTTCAAAGTCCAGCTTTGAAAGCTTCCTTAAAACCTTATCCTGTTTTTTCATCAATTGATCCAGCTCCGCACATGAGAACTTTATAAAGCTGGAGCGCGCGTTCTGGCTTGAAGCCTTTTTTCCATCGTCTGTTATTGGGCCGGTGGATTTAAGCCAGGGCTTATTTTGCATAATCCGTTCACGCTGCTTTTTCCTGCGTTCAAGTGTCCAGCTGTTTTTATAGTTGGGAGAGGTGGTCATTCTGTGTCAAATCCATAGCCAAACGAACTGAATAATAGGCCTGAAATCTGACGTTAAATTTGACTAGTTCCAGTGTCTTTAAATTAATGAATTATATATAAATATTTTTGCAGGGCCGGCCGTCAAAAAAACGCAGTTTTGACAGCCGGATTCAGCTGCTTATTTCCGTCAGGCTGAAAGTGGCCTTTTGCATGGGAATGCGAGTTTTAAATGCTCTATTTCCATGAAAATAACCCTGTCCGTGTTCATCCATTCATTGAAGCTGATCCGGTAATCCTCCTTCAGGTTCAATTCTTCGCCGTTTGCTTCCATTGCGCTGATCAGGCATTGCTGCCCGCCATGCAGGGAGAGGATTAACTTTCCGCTCTGAATTAAGCGGTTTTCAATTTTATTCAGATGCCCGGGATCAGCAGCGATTTCCTTTAAAATGCAATTGCGCCATTCATCTAAAGTGACTTTTGCCTCACTGACGGGAATATCCAGAATTCTGTATTTCTGGCGCTTCATTTCCAGCAGGTACAAATAAGCATTGAATGCGCATGCCTGGCTATCCGCTTCATGCAAAAACGCGAAGTATTTTCCGAGATTCTTTAAGCCATAATTAAGCTGTGTTTGGATCGGCTCAGGCATTCTGCTGCAGCTGATCTTATCTATGCTTATACCATGATTGGGAATATACCTGATCATCCCGCCATGCTCCCGGACAAGGGCCGCCAGGCGCTTAGCATGGGAGAGCGAGAAAATATAAGACTCCTCTCTAACAGCTTCCAGGCGCTTTATTTTCCGCAGCTCTTTTTCGATTTGCTCAGGTGTTTTTATCTTCGTTTCTTCATCTGGACTTTCCGCGTTAATGGCCTTATCTGTGTTGCACATAGAATATTGTCCTTATGGTTAACATTAGCTCCGGTGTAAGTTTGCAGAATTTTAACGCAGCTTCAGCGCCGTACTTTTAGAGAAAGCCAATCCATTGGCAGGCCCCGGCTGCGCTGAATCCCGCAATGCATTTAGTCAACGCAACTTTGCATTCACCGTAATTATTAATGAATGGCTTCCGCCGGCGCGGGCCGGCACAAATGATGTTCAGAATGTCGCGCTGTACCAGGTGCGCATTTTAATATGCTGCTCTGCCGCGAACCTGAGTGCGAACCGCGTACTGCGAAATAGTAGGGAAGAGCCACGGCAATAAAACACAGCAGGCTGATGTGCGCCTATATGGATACTTAAATAAAGTGCATGTGCTTGAGGGAGGGGACTATTTTTCTATATGAATTTGACTCCTGATATGGGAGCCAAACCCGAAGGAAATAGCCCAGCAACAAGTAATTTGTACACTGTTATGTACACTGTGTTTTTGTGATAAATATTAATTGTTATTAAACATCGACTTATAAATATTGTTCAATTGACGCCACCCCACCAAAATTCTCGATTAAGTATGATCACTGTTCATCATATTTAATCAAAAAACTGAATAAAAGCCTTGGTTTAGACGTAAATCAGGGCTTTTTTTCTGCCTGATGTTAATCACTGATGATTAATGTAAGTCATTGATAATTGCTTTCTATCAAATATACTTGTGACACATTAGTGACACGCGTGTAACACAGCCAATGCTCACAGATATACAAGTAAAGAATCTGAAACCAAAAGAAAAACGTTATTCAATCGCCGATGGGGAAGGTCTTTCTATCGAGGTGTTTCCAACAGGGAAAAAGAAATGGGTTCTTTCATACCGTATTGCAGGTAAACAGACCAGGAAACAATTAGGTGAATATCCTGATGTCAGCTGCAAAGAGATCCGCAGGATTGCCCGGGAATATAAAGCTGAAATTGCAGGAAAATCTAAAGCAGCACCCAGTTTAAAAAAAGTATGCGATGAATGGCTGGAGCTGATGAGTCCGCAATGGTCCAGCGAAAAATATATCAGCACTGTAAAATACCGGGTGGTGTATCAAAAAGTATGCTAAAAAAAAGCAGGTTGAATTTTGATAAAATAGAGAAATGCAAATAACTCTAGAAATCAAATGTCCAACCTGCCTCAGTGACAGTATAAAGAAAAATGGCATCAAAGTAGATGGGAAACAAAACTACCAATGCAAAGACTGCAAACGTCAGTTTATTGGTGACCATGCTCTGAGCTATCTAGGATGTAATTCTGGCATTACTCGTAAAATATTACAGTTAATGGTCAGAGGCAGCGGTATACGAGATATCGCTGAAGTTGAGCGCATTAGTATCGGTAAAGTCTTACGGACTTTAACTGAATCGGCCTATCAAATTCAGCCTAAACAAAGTCATTATGAATCTCTCGAAGTAGATGAATTCTGGACTTTTGTTGGAAATAAAAATAATAAACAATGGCTTATTTACGCCTACCATCGAGAAACAGGTGAGATTGTTGCTTATGTTTGGGGTAAGAGAGATTTAGCTACAGTCCAAAGGTTGAAGACAAAGCTTAAACAATTAGGTATTCACTACACCCGAATTGCAAGTGATCATTGGGACAGTTTCATCACTGCTTTTAAAAACTGCAAGCAAAGTATTGGTAAGTTGTTTACTGTAGGAATTGAAGGTAATAATTGCAAAATAAGGCATCGAATAAGGCGTGGTTTTAGAAGAAGTTGCAATTTCTCCAAAAAGCTTGAAAACCATTTTAAAGCCTTCGACTTAACCTTCTTTTACATCAATAATGGCTTCATTTAATGTCAGCATACTTTTTAAAACACCACCAAATACCGTTTGGATTACATTACAGAAGATTTTTTAAATCAGTCTTTAGATGAAATAACTCGAATGCAGGTTTCATCTAAGGTTAAAGAAATTGTGGCCAAGGGAACGCTGGAGACAGCTACAAGATCTTTAAGGCTATTGAATGCAGTGTTCAATTTTGCGATTGCTTCAGGTTATACAGAAAAAAATCCTTGCATCTTGGTGAGTGAATTAATTCCTGAGCATGAAGCGCAAAGCTATCCATGTTTGCCAGTAAGTGAAATGCCAGAGTTCTTCAGGCGTTTAGAGCGATGCAATGCTTTCCCAATTACTAAAATTGTTTTAAAGCTGGCATGTTACACAGGGACACGAATCAGTGAGCTTTTGAAAGCCCGCTGGGATACAGGTGAAATTGATTTTGAAAACAAAGTTTGGATTATTCCTGCATATCGGATGAAGCGCCGAAAAGAATTAATGGTGCCGCTAGTTCCCCAAGTTTATGAGCTGTTTTTAGGTCTATTTAATTCCCGGTCGGATGACGGATTTATTTTTAAGCATACACGTGAGCCTTGGAAGCATATGACTTCTGAAACTCCTTTAGCCGTTATAAAAAGAAATGGGTATGCAAATGAGATGGTGACGCATGGTTTTAGGACTTTGTTTTCTACTCATGCAAATGAAAGTAAATTATTCAGATCGGAAGTAATTGATTACCAGATCGCCCATGTCAATAAATCCACAAGAGCCGATAAAACCAGCAAAATTTATAATAGGGCAGAGTACTGGCCAGAACGGATCGAGTTGATGACTTGGTATGCTAATGAAGTTGATCAATGGATTTTTTTATAGTCAGGATTTCTTGAATTATCTCGGCTCTACCCCTTAACTGAGAGCTTAAACAAGCAATGCAATTTATATTGCAATCTTTTCCACGAACTTCGGAAGTTGGTGATCGTTTTGATGCACGTAAGGTAAGTTTTTTAAATGAAGGATTAAGTTATGGCAAGGTAATTTTACAAGATGCAATATCTGAGTTAGTCAAGGAGGGTTTCTTGACACCAGATAATCGCTTGACAGAAAAAGGATTATCGGATTTATTCTTGCCAAGTATTGAAAGAATTAAAGTCGATTTTTATGACTATTTAGATAGTTGTAATTTAAGTAAAGGTGATTATATAGATGCTAAGCGACTTGGATTTGATTTTTTAATATCTTTAAGTAGTAGTGATAACGAGCTTTTCATGAGTAAAGTGTTACCAGATTTAATATCAGAAGGTTTTATCGAAAGAAAGAATGGCATGCTATACGTTGCATAGTTAGATTATAATATAAAACCATAAAATAGAAAAAAGCTCTCTTAATGAGAGCTTTTTTAACATATTTCTTAAACTAATTATTTCTTATATTTACTATTTCTATATTTTTCACGTGGTGATTTCAAATTTAGATAAAACTTGTATAAATAGGCAAAAGAATATTTCTTAATCCCACCAGGAATTAAAGTTACAAATATTATTCCATTTAAAACAAGCATTTCTTCAAAAGTATTAGTTGTTTCATTAATAAGTTCAGGATGATTCTCTTTAACAATTTCAACTAATCTTTCAAAATCTTTCTGAAGTAAAGAAGATACCCTTAGATCATCTGGTACCTCGCTGGTTTGGATATCTTCAATGAAGTATCTAATAACTTCATTTCCTGCTTCATTTGCCATATCTTTAAAGTAACTTTCAACCGCTTTGGCACGGACTGATCGTAATAAGCAATAATCTATACCAAGTACAGAGTCTCCTCTTCTTGCAGCATGATCTCTACGTTGTTCATCAATAGCAAACTTTAGCATATCTAGGAATGGGCGTAGACTAATAGTTTGGTTTGCATTTCTAATATTTCTATACAAACCTTCATACGCATCTACAGAATCTAATTTTGGCTCTCCGAAGAATTTATTTACTAGAGGCCTTAATATATGACCATCATCAGGAAGTTGATTAAAACTATTTTGCTTTCTGAGTTTTTTAATTACACTATTTTGGATAAATATTTTTTCAAAGTTTTGATTTAAGAAATCATAGAATGGAATTTCAGAGTTGGCATATATAATTTTAAAGAAAAAAGCGTACATTTCATCCTGTGACCATTCAAGATCTATTGTTAAAGAATATAGAGAGCGCTTATTTGTAAGATTACCAATTTTCTCGAAAAGATCTTTTCTTAAAAATAATTTCGGTTGAATTCTATCCCAAGAATTTGATTGGCAAATCTTGATCAATGGTGAAATACCTTTATCCCAAGAAATAGGCTTTACGACAGAATCTAATTGATCAAATGTGGCAATTAATGTTTGATCTTCAGATCTTAAATAAGAATCAATATTTGAAAGTTCTAGTTCAACTTTAAAGTAGAGATTCTCTTCATGAATTATTTTTTTAATGTAGGAGTATGTTAATGCACTGTTGTCAATGATGAAGTCACAAGATGTTAGGTGCTTAAAGTAATCCATTTGCGCGAGTGCTGCCCATATATAGGCTATCCAAAACTTTCTGACTATAATCTCATTGTTTAATTCTTCTTCCTGTAGATGCGCAGTAAATTCAAAAAATCCATTTCTACTGTCACTTTCCGAAATAATATTTTTTATCAAAATTTTATTAGGGTTTTTTTCAGCTCTTTGCAGTAATCCTTTGACAAAATTTTCATTTTGTAATGCTTTATAAAAATGTGTTTTTCCTGTACCTTTACCACCAATTAAAAATTTAAATTCTGGTAAGAAAATATCTTGCATACATTTTCTTAAATAAAACTTTTTCTGTAAATAAATACTATCGAAAAGTATATTTTCTGAATATGAGTCAGGCAAGTTATTATATAAATCATCTACAATTATATTCTTGTACTCATTTAATTTCTCACTATCGTCGTATTGATTTTCAAGTTCATTCAGATCATCTAATAAACGTATAGTTTTTTCTAATTCGATATCATTAATATTCAGGTAATCAATACCTTGAAGTTTTTCTAAAACATCACTCATATGAGTTAAGAATGGTGAATATGATGTTGGTGTATTATTTGATGAGAAATATATGAAATCTTCAAAACTTTCATCTTCTGTCCCAATTAGTTCTAATGCAGATTCACGAGGGAAGAAAAAGGTTGGAATAACAAATTCATCGTCATAATCTGACATATACTTTGCTATTTGATTAGTAATAGCATTGTGGCGTTTTCTCATATTTGTAGAAACAATTGATAAAACTATCGTTATTTTAGTATGGAGTGATTCGTCAGAATATTTATCAAGTAAAAATTCAATACCGGGCTTATTCTGAATATCATCTCCAAATAGAGCGACTACATGATCTGAAAGTTTCGATAGTACACCAAATACGTTGTTAAAACCTGTCCGCGAATCAATAAGAATTACATCAGGTTCTACTTTATCCTGAATATCCTTAATTAGAGATTTCATATCTTGTAGAAAAACTGACGGACCATATGTATCTAATCTTGAAAGTCCCTCTAAGTAGCTATTTTTTTCATCAGAAAATACATTACCTGCAGGCATCATATATATTGTGCCTTCACCTGAATATTGATTAGCGACTTGGTAATAATAATCCTCATTTATTATTGTATTATCATCAAATTTTTTATCGTTAAGATATTCGACTACACCATTTTTTGGATTGCTAAATTGAGAAATTGAAAAGAAATTTAATAAGCCTGGTGCTTCGAAGTCACAGTCAATTATGAATACTTTTTTGCCAGCTTCTGAATAAAATCTTGCCAATAATGCGAGTGATGTTGTTCGACCAACTCCACCTTTATAGCTATAGAATGTGATTACATTTGAGTTTTCTGTGCCAGTTTCTGTTGGTTTATTGATTAAATTATCAAGAGATCTTCTCAAACCATAGTTTACATTTTGATCTTCAAGATATTGAAACTCCTCTTCAGCTTCTGAAGTATTATAAAAGGTGAAATATACAGAGTTATTTTCTATTTTAAAATTTGTAGTTTCATCTCTGTTTTCTAATAACTCCTTTAGTTCATCTAAACTACTAATTTTGTCACTAGAAATAAAAATATCTATTTGCTGATTGATTCCAAGTTTAATATGAAACTTTTCTATAGTTTCATTGTTTTTAAGCTGTATTAGAGATTTTTCCATATCTCTAATATAATTGAATGATTTAAGCATTTTCACAACCTTTGAATTTCTTGCATTATCTCATTAGCAAGTTTATAAAATGTTTCAACATTTTTAAGAGTAATCTTACCTTCTACATGCATGTTTGATTGATTAAACCAATAGCGAACCTCAGCATCCCAATTTTTGTAAATTTGGATTACTTCGGGAGAAATATCTTTAGTATTGTCTATTAGTTTATATCCGCCCTGAAGTTTATTAAATGCATCGGTATATCGTTCAAATTTATGAACTTTGATATGTCTGTCAAACGTTAAATCATTCTGATTTAGCTCTTTTACTGGTTTATTTCTATCATAAGAAATTAAATGATAAATTCCGTATTTAACTGAGCACTCAATAATGTATCCACTTAAATAGAATAAGTTAAATATTAGCTGTTTCTGCTTTACCTTCTCTTGAGAGGTGGTTGCACTATTACTTTTGATACATTTAAGGATTTCCTCACAAGTGTACTGGTGCTTCCGCGCAGAGTTCAAGTATTCTTTATATTGCAAATCAAAAACCTCTTACGTTTTTTCACTCATCATAGTCTATATATTTATTTTTGAAACATTTTTTTTAATTTTCATGAACGTATAAATACTTCTTCCTACTCAGTTGAGTAGTCAGCAAACTTTCTTTGCTAATTCATTTTCCAGAGTTCTTTTTTGCTACCAACCAGTACAAGTACCTCCCTGATGTGTGATACTGACGGCATCAGATAGCTTAGCTCTCTTAATTTGTAGCCAATAATCTGTTAATAGGTTAGGCTAGAGTTCTGCTCTCAGTATAATCTCAATCAGCACAGTCCCAGCTTTTTTAATTTTTTCGGAAAGAGCTTGCGTAAAAGCTAAATCTTTTGGTTGAATAGAAGCCATGTTTTTTAGATTTTGGACACAAAAAATCCCCATTTTTTAGAGGGGGAAATCGGCAATAATTGATCAAAATTAAAGTTTTAATGTGAGTTATGCTGAGATTTCATTTTGAAAGTCTTCAGATTGTATTATATGCAAGAGTATCTGTTGAACTACCTTTTGATTTCCTTGGACATGAAAAAGTAATAACGAAAGAGTAGTGTAGTAAAAATTAATATTTTGTAATAATTCAACTTTTGTGTCAGTACTAAACCCAGTTTTAGGCTTATTGAAATAGGCTTTTATAAGTTCACCTTTGCCGTGTGTAAACAAAGAAAGCTTACTATATGACCCTAGATGTTTTTGAGTGAACTGACCAAACGTTTCACCAAAATTTTTGCTATCTTCAGTTTGAAAAGCATCTAAAGTTTTGGCCATCTTAGCGAAATCTGGAAAAGGTTTTACACCTTCAATTAAGTCAGATACATTTGTATTTGTAGACTTTTCAATGAATTCCACATAAAAACTTTTTATATACAGTTCGAGCATTGTTCTTGTTAAAGCAGCGACACATACAAATCTACCGTTTTTAATTAAAGCATCAATAGACTCAACTATTTGTCCAACAATACAGTAATAAGCTAGATTGATTTTTTTATAATCATCACTTAAGTCGAAGCTATCAATATCGATTTGATTTTGAATGAAGTTGTAACTTTGACGTAATTCGTTGAGTTTTTTTTCAACTTTAATATGCATTTTAGATCGCTCCCATTTATCAAATTTTAATCAATATAGTTAGTTTTCAGCACAACCAAATATATACACTTTAGTGGAAAATTCATCGGTAATAACAAAATACTAGGTCTAATAGACAATTATCGTTATTTAATATTCGCTTCTAAATCCAATTGCGTTATTAATCCTCCACTCTTAGTATAGCTATGAGTGGCTTTTTCAACGATCCACTTCAGCTTATCCACCTCTGCTTTAAAGCCCTGTAGCTTGATTGGAGACTCTGTACTGATCTCAGATAGTCCATAAGCTAAATTGATGCTGAATTTCGCCATTTGGCGCTTAATCTCAGCCATCTTTGCAGCACTGGCACGTTCTGCCTCTTCTTTATTGGCAAAGGTTCCCTTCAGATGTTTCACTTTGCCTTTCTCTCCAGACACTGCTTTTTCTCGCTTGGCTTTGCCTGTGTCCTGGTAACTGGCAGAAACGCCAGTATGATCCGATTCTCGGTCTTGCTCACTGTAGCGGAACTGATCACCGCTGTTCCTGATCAAAGTAATGGTAGGCAAATCCTTGCCTGAAGCTGTTTTTGCGCTGCCGGCAGCAAAAATTAAAAGCCGGTCTTTTTTTACGGCCATCTCTGCGCCATTCTGTTTGGCCAAACGCGTCAGCAGGTTCAGATCAGATTCATTGGTCTGATCAACATGGCTTAAATCAATATTTTTTAAATTGCTGGTCATGACCAAAGTGAGGCTGTGATTTTTGGCAATTTCCGCAGCAATCTCGCCAAATTTTTTGCGGTGGTACGATTTAGATTTGGCCTCTTTGATATTGCTTTTAAAATTGGCGCTGGAGGCTTTTACCGTGATCTGATCTGGTGTGCCTGACCATTCCGTTTCATCTACAATAAAATCGCCTTTGTCATGCAGGCTGTCGCCTAAATAGCCCATTCGGCAATTCAGGCGGACACCACGCTTAGGCAGCTCCAAAGCGCCATCATGATCATCCAGCACGATGCTGAGTTCATCCGCTTCATTGGCGCGGTTATCCGTCACCGTAACGCTGAGGATTCGGCTGTAAATCAGCGCATTCAAAGGCTTGCTGTTGGCGGTAACAATGCAGACAGGGGTTTTAATCATGCTGCACCTTTTCTGCGCTTAGGCGCAGACTGAGTTTCTACCCGGTCATCATCTGCGCGGTTCAGCTTCAGCGTGTAGCCCACTTTGCGCGGTGTGCCATTGTCTAGCAAAATAGACTTGGTTTCATCAATACTGTCAATCACATAAACGCCATACACATAGCCGGCGCCATCCATCAGCACAAAGCCTTGGCCAGTATCGGCCATGCTGGCCAGCTCATCCAGCGCGAAGCGCGTGCCAAAGCCGTATTCCTCATAGATGAGGCCCGGCAGGCTCACGGTGTCTTCACCGGCGCCCATGAACTGTTTCTTTGGGCGGCCGAATGCAACTGCATTATCGGCATAATTCCATGAGCGCTGGCGCTGGATTTCCTGAAAGGCCAGTGTGCCGGTCACAAATACAAATTGTCCGAGGCTCATTAACATTGTAATTCTCCTGCTCAGTTCTGGTCGCTGTAGCTGCGGTTCGAAGATGGCGCAGCAAAACTGCTTTGCCAGTTCTTCATCTTCTGGTCGACCACAGCGCCAACGGCTTTCGGATCGGTTACGCCGGTGATGCTGATTTGCGGTGCGCCGAAGTGATTAACTGTTTGGCCGGACTGTGGCGCCCGCAGCGGAATAATCGCTTTGGTCTGCACAGGCTTGGCCGGCACAGCACCGGGGGTTGATGCATTGAGCTGAGGCACTTGGGGGATTTTAGGAATATTCACATTTGGAATTTTATTCATGCCTGTAATCAGCAAATTAACTGCGCCTATGACTTGCCTTAAAGGGGTCAGCAGGTAATTGATGAATGCAGCGCCGGCGTCCATTACGCTGGCTTTAACCGAATTGAACGCTGCGCTCACCTGTTCCGGGAGCATGGATATCCGCCCGGCAAACTCACCAATGGCCGTGCCGAAAACAGTAAAAATGACACTGGCTGCTCTGATTAAAGTCGCAATGACTTCGCCCAGCACGCCTAAAACAATTCCTAGCGCTTGGCCAAAGCTTTGCCCGTATGAAGCGGCGTTGGCCAGCTGTGCATTGGTTGCCTGAAATGGGGTCAGTGCCTCAGCTATGACGCCTTTAAAAATATTCCAGACATTGACTAAAGCGTCCCAAATAGGCTTTAAAGGTGAAAGTGTTGTTTTCAAGCTGCTGAATGATGCGCGCAGCGTGTCAATAAAAGGGGCTAAGCCAATTTTCAAGCCATCCCAGAAGCCTTTGAAAAACGCTTTGATTGGCCCCCAATACCTGTAAATGGCCACTGCGACCAAGCCAATTAATACAATGATCCAGGTTAATGGATTGGCCAGCAGGCTTGCTGACATGGCAATCAGGCCGCGGATAACCATAGGGATAGCTTGCCGGGCTAAGAATATAAATGCCTGCCCAAGTAAGCGGATGCCTTTGGCGATCACCGATAGGCGCGTTGGCAGCCTGATGCCAAAACGGTCTGCAACTTTGTTAATGAGCCAAAGCATAATGGTCAATTTTGTAATGCCGGCCAGCAGCCCCACAATTGCGCTGAAGAAGAGGTTTGTTGTGAGCCTTAGTCCGAGCATGGCCACTTTGAACATGATCAGGTGCAGGGCGATTTTGGCGATTGTGCGGACAAGTTCTGGATTGGCTTTTGCCCATGCGCTGAGCTTTTCTGCTATTTCACTGATCCGGTTCACAAAGGATTTCAAATCTGGAGCAATGGCAGCAACAAAGTCGACCATGACATTTGTCATGGCGCCCTGAGCCTGCTCCCAAATGTTTTTTAAGGTTCCGAGCTGCGCATTAATGCGCGTTTGCAGATCAGCCTGGCGTTCCATTTTGGCAATGGTTTCTTCATAGCCGGCTTTGCCTTTATTGATGAGCAAATTCAGGACTTGCATATTCTCAGCATCATTGCCAAAAATATCTGAAATAATTCCGTCCCGCTGCTGTGTCGTTAGCCCTTTGAGTTTTTCCAGCTGCTTAAACATGCGGTCTAAGCCTCCAAACTCGCCTTTACCGTCACTGAAATCAAATGAAAGCTTCGTTCCTTTCAAAGCTTTGTTGATTTTTCCTTGATCAAGCATGGCTTTAAAAGTTTTGCTGTAGGCATTGCCCGCACTGCTTAAATCTGTCATCCCGCTCTGATCAGCCATAACCAGCAGGGGAGCCATTGCGTTGGCGCCATCCAGCCCAATCTGTTTAATGGTTTTCATGCCTGCGCCCAGCTTCGCAAAACCGCCCAGCATGTTGGTCGGATCTACACCGAGGTAAGCAGTACGCTGAATGGTATCCATTAAGCTCAGCATGTCGCCCTCAGCAGTTTGCGTTGCATCCTGCATTTTGGCTGCAAAGTTCGCAGCTTCATCAAATGGCATTTTCAGCAGTACCGCTAAATTGCCTGCAGCTTCACCGGTGCCGCCTAAAATGGATTTAAAGGAAATAGGTTGGTCATCATGTTCTGGAAGTCAGCATTTGAACCCGGCAATTGAGCGCCGAGCTTGGTGGCCAGCTGATTGATTTTTTCAAACTCCGGAGCGACTTTTCCTGTGCTGTCCATCATTGAAACTTTCAGCTTTGTGCTGGCTTCTTCGGCATCAGCAAAGGCCTTAATGGGTACTGAAGCGGCAAAGCCGACAGCCGTCAGCTGCATTGCTGTACTGCAGACATCTTTAAAGATATTTTGACGGTTCTGCTTAAGCTGGGCGTTCCATTGATCTGTTTTATTTAATAAGGATGTCAGCCCGCGGTCGACATGGCCATATTCCGCAGCGAGCAGGCGGGTGACGGCCTGCAGTTTGCTGGTGGATTGGCTGGCCTGCTGCAGAGATTGATTGTATTTCCTGGCATTTGAACCGCCGAATGTTTGATTCAGGCGGTCAATGCTGCGTGTCAGGTCTTCAATTGAATTTGAACTGGAATCCGACATTTGCTGGATCATTTTCAAAGGGCGGGTTGCCTCATCTACGATCGTTAAAATTGCGCTTAGACTTAGGCTCATACTTCAATTGAATCCTGTTTTATCAGTCAGTTTGCGAACGGACGCGCGCGCGTTCGTTCCATTGCATCAGCTCTTCAATTTCCCAAGCTTCACATTCCCTAGGCGTCCAGTGAAAAACCACGGCTAGGTTGGCAATTACATCGTCAACGCTGCTTGGGATTTCTGCTTGGCACTGACTAAAAAACTTGTGAGTTCCACGGCCAGTGAGGTGTAGTCGGATACATTCATCTGGTTCAAGTCATTGATGCTCAGCGCTGGCGCTGTTACGCGGCTGAGCAGCACGTTTGTTGCCTGAACTTCCCACTTCAAAACGTCCTGCAGGCTTAAGTTCCGCAGAGTGCCGACGTTGGGTTTCCGGATTTGAATCTCGGTAATGGAGGCTGCGCCGCGCTGGATAGGTGTTTCCAGCGTAACGGTACGGACATTTTGGTCTTCCGGCAAAGCTGAAGTGTTGTCCTGGTTCTTTTCTGTAGTCATGATTGCGCTCATTTAAAAAGTGAATAAAAAGAGGGGGGAATTGCTAGACCCTATAGGCCAAGCAGCTTTTTGATTTCTGCTGCCAAATCGCTGCCGCCGAATTTTTCGGTGCCATTGATAAAGTCGAGTTCGACTTCAATCACACCATCGACTTCCAGACGGTAATAGCTGTAGTTGTAAGTGATTTTGGTTTCAGTTTTTTCGCCATTCTTGGAGCTGCCGGGATCAAGTTCAGTGGCTTGGCCGCGGGTATAAATTTCGACATTCTGAATGCTGCAGTCGTCCTGACGCTCATAAATTCCCACGAACCGCACCGGCAAATCGGAAGTGCCGCAGACGCCAAGCTGGCGGTACTGCTTGACATCAAAGCCAGCATAGGTAACTTCGCCTTCCATCTTTTCGTAGCCCATTGCCAGCGCTACATCACCGATCATGCCTGCGCCGCGGAAGTCTTCAGTTTTCTTGGTGATTTTGGGAATGGTGACTTCTTCAGCGACACCTGCCCAGGAATGTGTATCAACAAACACATTAAAATTTTTCAAAGTACGTGGAAGCATTGCATCCAGCTCCTGTTAAGCAGCGTTATTGATTAACTGGCCAAAGTCGACCAGATAGCGGTCTGTAATGCGCTGATTGAGGCCTAGGTTCTCCAGCGTTGGAACTGGGGTGAAGTCGTAGTCAATCCACATCAGGCCCTGTGACAGTCCTTCAATTGAGTTTTCTGCCTCGTCATACCAAACAGATGCGCCGATCAGGCGCTTGGCATTGACATGCTCCGTCAATTTGGCATTAATCGTGTCGATGATGTCTTTGGCCAGAAATGGCGTAAGGGGCTGGTCAATAAAAGGGAAGCAGCCATTGATGATGGTGTCCAGCAGGAACTGCGCTGTGCGTGTGGCGACTTCAAAAGCAAAGCGCGGGTCATCAGAGCAATTGCGGTTGCCCTAGAAGCGCGGGCCGTCATGCATGATCATCGTTGTGATGTCATTGCTGTTCAGGTAGCCGGCATCGGTATCCGGATCTTCAAGATCCCAAGTGATCGGCATGCTGATGCCGGTAGGGCCTGCCACAGCAATGTTTGAAAGAGATTTATGGAAGCCTGTTTTTTTGTCCGTTTCGGCGCGCAGCGCTGCGGCGGCTACTGCAGCGGTGTAAATGCCTGGACCATATTTAAGATTCATCCTAGTTCGTCCTCATTATTTGTACCAAAGAAAACATTGCCGCTTGTCCACTCCGGCCAGATCAGCTCAATCTCGCGGAATGCCAGCATCTTGCGGAAACCGGCGACTGCTTCAGCGGTCGGCAGCATTGCACCGTTTTCATTGCGCGGGGTGATGTAAGCGTAGGCGCGGAGTTTTTTGCAGATTGCGCCCAGCGCATTGGCCACATCGATAGTTTCGGTATCAGAAACGCAGATGATTTTTGGCGTAATGCCCAGCGCAGATTTAACCGTGAGCAATGCCTGCAGGCCTGTGCGCTGTCCAACTACATCTGTTGTGCCGATGACCTTCGACTGGTCAAAGTCTCCGTCAGAGAACGGATTTTCAATGCGGATCACGACCAGGGTAGGCGATGTAATCTGTGAAATAATTTCCAGATTTTTGCGCAGGTTTCCTGAAGCGCCGGCTTTGGGCAGCGCGCGGTTGATTGATGTGACCAGGACAGGCGTGTTGAGCGGAAAGGCGTCTTCATCGGCATCATCCGCGAAGGCGAGCATTGCAATTATGTTGGTATCCGCATTGCGGATTGGAATTTTTCCAATGGGCGCTTCACGCGTTGTAATGCCGTGATGAAACTCGGTCATGATGACTCCATAAAAGTGAAATTACTTTTGAAGTCATCATGAATTGAGGACAGTTTTTATTCCATCAGGGGAATCCTGTTTAACGCTTAATCAGGATTTTGGGATTAGGCATGATTGAAAATGCCTATGCTAAATTCATTAAATAGCTGTAATGATGGAACTGAAGCTTGACCAATACTCAGCTGCTTTATATGCATTTACAGATTCTGCAGGTACTCGAATTGAAGCAATAGGATTGCCATCGAAAGGCGGCCAGCTGTCAGATTCAACCTTCGGCGGTATAACAGCATACACTGTGACCATACTTATAGCATTGTCTTTAAATGCATAATTTCCGAGCATTTTTACACCAGAACCCAGTACCAGTTCTGTAATTTTGTTTCCGGTAAAACTGTTTTGACCAATAAGCCAAACCGTATCAGGGATAATCAGTGATGTAAGTTTATTCTGAAAAAATGCTTGTGCAGAAATAATTTCAAGTCCAGAGTTTATCAAAGGTTATAGCCCAGATGAAATATCTCAAATTGAGCGATTATATAATATTGATGTCAAGGATGATTTTAAATGTTTCTTGGAAAAGATAGGGCGTTGTGATGGTGGGTTTATGGGGGATGATTCGCTTGTTATTTATAGAAAATCATGGAGCGTAAGATCCCAGCTGCTTTTTCAAATAAATTTTTTTAATGATTTACAAGAAATAGGAGCTTGGGATTTCTTAAATAAACCCTTTGTATTTTCTGTTGAGAATGAATCAAAATATTATTTTATTCAAACAAGTTTTAATGATGAGGTTTATTGTTATGATGAAAATTTAGAACAAGTTGTTGATACGGGAATGAGGTTTTGTGAATATTTAATAAATTTAATGAAAAAAAATGAACCCGGAGGTTTTAATATATCGCAAGGTGAGCTTATTAAAATTTGATTTGTGATGAAATAGCAGAAAACTCCCATTTTGCCTCGTTCCACCGCTGTGCGGTGGAATGTCAAACAGTTTGGTATATGATTTATAAAAGGCATTCAGTTGTGAAATTAAATACGAAGAGAAATATTACTCTTCCCCCATTCCATTTTCTGGGCAAGAAATGACGTAACTTTAGAATATGGCTATAGCCCAGTGGCTTTGTTGCACAAAGCTATTTTTGAAGGCACCTTCAGCGATATAATTTCGAAATGAAGAAGCCAGTACCCGAAATCTACGGCACAACGAATTGATCTTTTTATAATCAGACCTTAATCAATCGGGGAAAGATTTCATTTGGTTTGATCCTGCTACTCAATGGTATGCACAACCTAAAGGCAAACAAGGTCGAAATCAAACTTATTCCGATACAGCTATTCAATGCTGTTTGATGATTAAATTTCTATTTCGACTCTCTTTACGTATGGTCACAGGTTTTGTTAAAAGCCTTATTAGACTGGACAGCACCAGATCATTCGACTCTATGTCGAAGACAGAAGCATATTGATATTGCGATTAATTATCAAAAAAGTAGTGATGGGCTTCATCTACTCGTCGGCTCTCCTGGTTTTAAGTTTTTAGGTGAAGGTGAAGTAACAATTAATTGATGGAAATAGTTACTTCACTATTGATGATCGATTGCAGTCACTAATCTGCCCTATACCGCTATCTATAAGTTTTTCCAATAAAGCAGCATGCCCATTTTCAATAGACCACTGCATTTCTTGCTCTGTAATAACTGTGGCAATTAAGAACTGCATATTTCCATTGGGTAAGGTTAAGCTTGTAGGTAGCGGTTTTTGTGCTTTAGCAATTAACACATTAATTGTGCCATTACCGACAGGGATTGCTTCAACAGTTAAACCATTATTTTTCTCTACTCTTGCCAATAGATCTACATCATTTACTAGAACGATGTTTGCTGACCACTGCATAAACCAAAGTGGCCATTCAGCATTTTCTTTGGTAATCATGAGAATTTCATACCCATAACCAGCTTTTTTAGATGAGGGGATGGTCTTATTTTTCTTTTCTAATTTTAATGAGGCTGAGGTTACTCGTCCTTGATTGTCATGCTCAACTTTAACATTTGCAGCTTTCATGTCTGTTGGCATATCAGCATTACTAAATCCAAAGGTGGAATATACCCATAACCCTTTGTTGATTTTGTCGGCAGGAATTACGTAAAAGCCGCCTCCTGGCCAAATGCCGAAGAGGTGAGCTGCTTTCATAATATCATTCGGTAACTTGCCGATATTTTTCTCGTAAAAGGCTTCTCTAACATCATAAACATGCTGCCATTCCTTTTCTTCACTGCCTTTCGTAAAGCCGAGCGTTGATACGGTAAGTACAGTCAGCCCCAATAAAAATTTAACGAACTTTATATTTTTGAACATTTATTATCCCTATGTCTGGAAGCGGGATTATTCTATCAAATAACTCGAAAATAAAGAGTTAGTAAATTTCTAATAAAAAAACAAGACTATATCCAGTATTACCACATCGAAGTATTGGAAGGGGCAGAGCAGATTGGGAAGTGGCGGAAATAAGGCATTAAATTATACGCATATGGCGCGCCGCCTGCATGTTCTGCCACTGCATAGCGCGGCTGCACTTAAAGCAGCTAAACATATTATTAATTCACCTATATATATCAAATATTTATAAATGCCGAATTATGATAAATAATGCCAATTAAGTTATTTTTCATCATAAAGCCGGCTGGCTAGCATAGGCGTCAGTTACCGCTTTGCACGAAAAATATATGAGCAATAAATCAAAACCATTAATCATTACGGCTATCGTCATTGCTGCGGTTGCCGCTTTTATTTATTTTCAGAATAAAACTTCAGCTCCTGAAACGGCAGCGCATGCCGCTGCAAAAGCGCAGCCTGCAGTGGTGATTGCCTATCAGACCGGCGTCGATCCATCAAAAGTTGCGCAAGCGAATGGAGATTATGAAAAAGCCAGCCAGCAGCCGATTCAGTGGAAAAAATTTGATACCGGAGCAGACGTTGTTAATGCTTTGGCCTCCGGCGATGTGGATATCGGAAATATCGGAACCAGCCCTTTGGCGGCGGCAGCCAGCCGCAATTTGCCTATTGAAGTATTTTTTATTGCGTCTAAATTAGGCGGTTCTGAAGCCCTTGCGGTGAGCAGCAGGTCCGGCATTCAAAACCCGCAGGACCTGATCGGCAAAACGGTTGCCGTCCCTTTTGTTTCGACAGCGCATTACAGCCTGCTGTCCGCATTAAAGCATTGGAATATTTCCGACAGCCAAGTCAAGATCATCAATTTGCGCCCGCCTGAAATTTCAGCCGCCTGGGAACGCGGCGATATTGACGCTGCCTATGTGTGGGAGCCGGCGCTCAGCAAAGCGCTGCAGACCGGCAAAGTTTTAACCGATTCCAGGCAGGTCGGGGAGTGGGGCGCGCCAACATTTGATGTATGGGTTGTCCGCAAAGACTTTGCCGGGAAAAATCCGCAATTCTTAAAAGCATTTGTGCAAGCCTCTTTAAAGCAAATCGATCAATACAGCAAAGATCCCAAAGCGTTTGAAGCGGATGCCGGCAATGTGAAGAAAATTGCGGAATTGACCGGTTCAGCTCCTCAGGATATTCCGCTGCTGCTGTCGGGCAATATCTATTTGAACCGGCAGCAGCAGGCGCAAAGCCTGCAGGGCGAATTTGCCAAAAACATTTTGGACACCGCCGCTTTCCTGAAGTCGCAAGGCAAGGTGGATCAGCTTAAAGCGGACTATGGCGATCATGTCACTGCCGAATTTCTCAAGCCTTAAGGATCTGAAAATGAGCATCTTAAAAGCTGAAAATATCACGCTGCAGTATCCGGGTCAGGCGGCAGCCGTGCTTAAAAACATCAGTCTGGAGATTCCGGAATCATCATTAACGGTGATTCTCGGAGAATCCGGCTGCGGCAAAACCACGCTGCTGAATATTCTGGCAGGCTTTCAGCAGGTCGATTCAGGCGCGGTAAAAATTGATGATGAAGCGCTTAGCGCGCCTGATGCGCGGCGCGCCGTGGTGTTTCAGGAACATGCTTTGCTGCCGTGGCTGACTGTGGCGGAAAATGTGGCTTTTTCCCTGAAGCTGCAGGGCTTGAAAGCGCCGGCCATTAAGCCTCAGGTTGAGCGTATTCTGGCTGCTGTAGGCTTGCTGCATGCGGCTGAGTCGAATATTTGGGAGCTGTCCGGCGGCATGAAGCAGCGTGTCGGCATTGCGCGCGCTTTAATCAGCCATGCGCCGTTTATTCTGCTGGATGAGCCGTTCGCCGCGCTGGATGCCTTTACCCGTGAAAATATGCAGGAATTTGTGCTGAATTTATGGATTAAGGAAGACAAAGGCTTCTTTCTGATTACGCATGACATTGAGGAAGCATTGCTGCTCAGCAATCAGCTGGTATTGATGGCGGCGCGGCCGGGCACAATCGTTGAAACTTTACATCTGGATTTCGCGCAGCGCTACCGCCAAGGGGAATCTGTCCGCGCCATTAAGTCTGATCCGCGCTTTATTCAGCTGCGCGAACAGCTGTTTGAGCGCCTGAAAGATCAAAAACTGCATGCGCTGGAGGGGTAAGCAATGAGCACTCAGCTTGAGAAGATCACTCAAAAATCTATTTCTGCGCCGGAATCTGAGCAGCTGCAGGGCCATTTTCCGGCGGCAGCTGCAGCGCTGAATGCATTGCTGAGAAAGCATTTAAGCCTGCTGTTAAGCATCGGCAGCGTTTTGGCTGTGTTGGCGCTTTGGCTTGCGGCAGCAGCTTTGCAGCTCATTCCTGAACTGTTTCTGCCCAGCCCTGCATCGGTTTGGCAGAAATTCCTGGAAGTGAGCCGGCAGGGCTTTATGCAGGCCACGCTTGGGCAGCACCTTGCCGAAAGCATTGGCCGCGTATTCAGCGCGCTGACCGCCGCAGTAATTATTGGCGTGCCTGTTGGCTTATGGATGGGCCTGAATAAATGGGTGCGCGCTGCGCTTGACCCTCTGGTTGAGCTGCTGCGCCC
This sequence comes from Acinetobacter sp. WCHAc010034, assembly GCF_001696615.3. NCBI lineage: Bacteria > Pseudomonadati > Pseudomonadota > Gammaproteobacteria > Moraxellales > Moraxellaceae > Acinetobacter > Acinetobacter sp. WCHAc010034. The sequence goes on from NZ_CP032279.1 coordinate 2,809,458, forward strand.
CATTCCGCCGCTGGCCTATTTGCCATTGCTGGTCATTTGGTTCGGCATCGGCGAAACAACCAAAATCCTGTTAATTTTCTTTTCAATTTTAGCGCCGGTCATTATCAGCACCGTGCATGGGGTTTTAAGCCATCAGCAGAACCGTGAACGCGCGGCCCTATCTTTAGGCGCAACGCGCTGGCAGGTATTGCGCTATGTTATTTTGCCGGCAGCCTTGCCGCAGATTTTAACCGGCATCCGCATTGGCTTAGGCGTCGGCTGGTCGACGCTGGTGGCAGCCGAATTGGTGGCTGCAGACCGCGGCATCGGCTTCATGGTGCAGTCGGCAGCGCAATTCTTAATCACCGATACGGTTATTCTCGGCATTATTGTCATTGCGCTTGTCGCGGTAAGTTTTGAATTATTTTTACGCTGGCTGCAGAAGCAGCTGGCGCCCTGGTACGGCCAGCAGCTATAGAGGAGCAGTCATGTCATTGCACATTAAACCGATTAATCCCAATATTGGCGCAGTTATAGAAAATCTGGATTTGAACCGGGCCGATGAACAGCTGGCCGCGGAAATTCAGGCGGCTTTATTGCGATATCAGGTGATCTTTTTTAGAAATCAGCAGCTGGGCGCGCAAGCTCAGGTCAAGCTTGCAAAGGCTTTTGGGACTTTGCATATCCATCCGATTTACCCTGCGCTGGATGATGCGCCTGAAGTGATTGTATTAGACAGCCGCCGTCAGGATTTGCGCGACAATGAGCTGTGGCATACCGATGTGACGTTCAGCCAAGCGCCGCCTTTGGGCTGCGTGCTGCAGGCGGTCAAAATTCCGGAATTCGGCGGAGATACGCTTTGGGCCAGCGGCACGGCGGCATTCCGCGCTTTGCCGGCAGAACTGCGGAATAAGCTGCGCGGCCTGACAGCCACGCATGATATCCGCAAATCTTTCCCTCTGGAGCGTTTTGGCGCCACAGCTGAAGAACGCGGAAAGCTGGAAAGCTCATTCCGTAAAAATCCGCCTGTGATTCATCCTGCTGTGCGCAGCCATCCTGAAACAGGTGAAGAAATCCTGTTTGTAAATGAAGGCTTTACGACGCGAATTAATGAGCTGCCTGAAGCTGAAAGCGATGAGTTGCTGGCTTTCCTATTTCAGCATGCGGTGAAGGAAGAATTCCATTTGCGCTGGAAATGGCGGGAAGGCGATGTCGCGATTTGGGATAACCGCTGCACCCAGCATAAGGCTTTATTTGACTATGGCGATGCGCACAGGATTATGCACCGGGCAACTGTGAATGGAAGCGTGCCTTATTATCAGCAAGCGGGCTAATTTCCTTTACTCAATGCAAACCTCTTTCTCAGCATTAATTTCTGCATAAGCAAGGAATTGTCCTCACCTATGCAGAGCATTCAATGCTTTTAAGCTGAAGCCGCCCTTGCGGATTTCATTAAGGACTTCAGCTGCTGAATTTCCGCTGCGCTGGCCTTCTGCAATGGCTTTCTAGGCTCGCCGGCACAGAAGCCCAGCTCATTTAATCCTGCTTTGACAGTTTTCGGCAGGCCGCCCTGCACAATAAAGCGCAGCAAAGGCAATTGCTGATAAAACAGCGTCTGAGCATGGCTTAAATCGCCTTGCTGGATGGCTTGGTACAACTGGCTGGGCAGTCCGCCCAGCAGATTCGGCGCGGCCGTGCACCAGCCGCTGGCGCCGGCGCAAAATGCCTCAAGCGCCAGCGGGTTGCAGCCGTTATAAAATGGCAGCTCGCCCTGAGTTAATTCATGAAATTTATGCATGCGCTGAATATCGCCGGTGCTGTCTTTCACCATGCAGATATTTTCAATTTCCCGATGCATTTTCACAATCAGCTCCGGCGCCATATCCACACCGCTGGTTGCCGGGTTGTTATAGACCATGATTGGAAGCTTGGTGGCGGCAGCGACCTGCTGATAATAGTCATAGATTTCCTGATCATTCAGTTTCCAGTAGGATACCGGCATGAGCATAATAATGTCTGTGCCAAGCTCTTCAGCTTTCTGCGCTTTCTGCACCGCCATCGCTGTGGTCAGCTCAGAGATGCCCAGAATGACCGGCACACGGTGATTGACTGTTTCAATGCTTTTCTGCGCGACCTGCTGCCATTCCTGCCAGGACAAATAAGCGCTTTCTCCCGCACTGCCGAGTGGCGCAATGGCGTCACACTGATGCTCCAGCAAAGCATTCAGGGTGATTGCGAGCGCGTCAAAATCCACCTCCTGAGTGTCCGGCTTAAATGGCGTAACTGGGTAAGCAATAATGCCTGCTAATTTCATTGTGATTGCTCCTCTATGCAGTCCGGATGGTTTTTTAAAGCCTTGCGCGCGTAATAGGCGAAATTGACTTGATTGCGCTTGTCTGTAGAGACCCAGTCATGCGCTTCTTTGGCCAGTTCATGCGGAATCGGCTGAATTTGCCCGGCGGCCATCGCCAGCAGCTGCAGGCGGGCGGCGCGCTCAATTAAAATGGCTAAGTTGCAGGCCTCTTCAATTGTTTTGCCGGCCACCAGCTGGCCGTGATGCGACAGTAAAACCGCGCGGTTTTTCCCCAGCGCCTCTGAAATGAAAATGCCTTCCTCATTGCCTACGGGAACGCCCGGCCATTCGGCCACGAAAGAGCAGTCCTGATATAAAGCGCAGGTATCCATCTGGGAAATGGCTAAGGGCACGCGCAGCATGGACAAGGCTGCGATATGCGTGGGATGGGTATGGATGATGCAGTTGACTTCCGGGTGCTGCTTATAAATCCAGGTATGGAAGCGGTTGGCCGGATTCGCCATGCCTTGGCCATTTAAGGGCTTAAGGTCTTCATCCACTTCCAGCAGGTTCTGCGCGGTAATTTCATCAAAGCCCAAGCCGAAACGCTGGGTGATAAAGGCATTGCCTTGCGCGGTGCGGCAGGTAATTTGCCCCGCCAGCCCGGCATCATGCCCGTGATCAAATAAAATGCGGCAGCTGAGCGCCAGCTTCTGCCGCTCGGTATAAATTGAATCTTGAAAAAGCTCCTGCATGTTCTGCTGCGCGCTTTGCATCAATTGCTGCTTATCAAGCAATGCTGTTTCCATAAAAGCCTCTTGTTCAGTTGATTTGCCGTCAGGGCCAGTGCAGAATAAAAATTCTGTGGATTAATTAAAATATCCAGTTTTTAAAACTTATATGGGCCAGAAGCTTATGCGCCAGCCTTGGAAAATCCGCCTGCATCTGGCAGACCGGGAAGAGAAAACGCTTTTTTTAAAGCTGGCTAATCAGGTGATTCAGGAGATTCTGTCCGGCAGGCTGACTCAGGGCGCGCGCTTGCCCGGTTCACGGACGCTGGCGGATGAGCTTGGCATTAACCGCAAAACCGTGCAGTCGGTATATGAAGATTTGGAAGCGCAGGGCTGGCTGGTTTCAAAAGCGCGGCAGGGCACTTTTGTTTCCGAATATTTGCCGGACTTGAATGCTCAGCCTGCTGCTTCTGTTCAGCTGCAGCAGGCCGCGCCGGCAGCATCAGCCCAGGTGCAGATGAAAAATGACGGTGTTCCTGACAACCGGCTGATTCCGTATGAACTGTTTTCCCGCGCATACCGGCATGCGCTGATTCAGGTTACGCGCCATCAAATTATGGGCTACGGCGATCCGCAAGGCAGTTCCGAGCTTCGCCAGGCCTTGCTGCATATGCTGTCTATGGAACGCTTTATTCAGGCTTCCGCAGAGAATATCTGTGTGGTCCGCGGCAGCCAGATGGGGATTTTTCTGGCGGCCCGCGTTCTTGCCCGGCACCAGCCGCAGCGCAGTGTCATTGTTGTGGAGCAATGGGCTTACCCGCCGGCAGTGGAAACTTTTCTGTCCAATCATTATCAGATTATCCGGGTGCGCCTAGACCGGCATGGCCTGGATACGGAGCACCTGACTGAAATTTTGTCCGCGCATGCGGTCGCTGCCGTGTATACCACGCCGCATCACCAGTATCCAACCACTGTGACGATGCCGATGGAGCGCCGGCTGAAGCTGCTGGAACTGTCTAAAGCTTTTGATTTTTATATTATTGAAGATGATTATGACCACGAATTCCATTATGACAGCCGGCCGGTTCCGCCGCTGATCAGCCTGCCGGCAGCGGATAAAGTCATTCATATCGGCTCGCTGTCTAAAGTATTTGCGCCCAGTTTAAGGATTGGCTATGTGGTCGCCGGCTTGCAGATTGTTCAGGCGATGAAGCAGGACATTCTGCTGATTGATAAGCAGGGCAATGCTATTACTGAATTGGCGATGGCTGAGCTGATGCAGCAGGGGGAAATTAAGCGCCATATCCGCAAAATGCGCAAGATTTACCAGCAGCGCAGGGATTTTGCGCTCAGGGCCTTTCAGCAGGTTTTTGACTGCCGGGCGGCAATTGCGGCTCCTGCCGGCGGCATGGCCTTATGGGTGAAATTCAACTTTCCTTATCAGCCGCAGCATGCCGAAGCTTTAAGGCTGCTGCAGATTGACTCAGAATATGATTTCGGTTCGGCGCCTGACCCTGCAGCCGGCAGCTTTCATATCCGCTTTGGCTTCGCGGCCCTCACTGAAGCGGAAATCAGCCGGACTGTGCAAAGGCTGCATCAGGCGCTGCTGCCTGATGATTCCTAAGCGGCAGCTGCCGGTGCAGATCAGATGCGGATGATGCCATGCGTTCCGCTGCTGTCCTGCCTGACATAAAAACCGGAAACAGAGCGCTTCCGGTTTTTGCTGCATCAGTTTAAAGGCATGCGGTATTCAATCACGCCCGGCTTTTCCGCAATCCAGTCATAGAGCTTCTGCGCCGTGCGGTTGCTTTCCTGTGTGTGCCAGTATAAACGCGCGCAGTGCTGATGAAGCGCCTGCTGCTGCACATATTCGATCAGGCGCTTGCCGATCTGCTGGCCGCGGGCTTCGGATGAAACATATAAGTCTTCCAGATAGCAGAAATTCTGTTCGGCCCACGTGGAGCGGTGGATGACGTAATGCACAAAGCCTAAAACCTGTCCGCCATGTTTGGCGACGGCGCAATAAACCGGCTCTGCATCATCAGAAAAGCGCTGCCATGTGCTTTGCGTTACCGCGCTGGACAGCGCCACTTTGTAAAAGTTCTGGTAAGCCAGCCAATATTCCACCCACTGCGGGTAGTCCTGCTGCGCTGCCGGGGCAATTTGAATCGCTGAATTTTCCACTGATATTCTCCGTTATGCTGGGGGATGATGAAATAGGAGAAACGAGTGTAGTTTTTATTGCGGTATCTTGATAAGGCACACTTTTGATATTTTTGACAGTACCAGTTTGCTGATGCGCATCCGCGGATATGCCTGCGCGCAGGCTCCGCCGTGCTTCCTTTTTGATTTCAGCAGCCCCAGCATTCGGTAAAAGAATGCCGGGCTTTGGCGAGAAGCAGCTGCTTAAGCTTAGGCATTGGCCTTTGATTGCGCCCTGAACATCAGGGCTTATTTTTTCCAGAATTTGCCATTTAAAATGGCATAGGAAATTAAGCCGAAAACCAGCCCCCAGAAAGCGCCGCCAATGCCGAACAGGGAGATATCGGCTGCGGCTGCCAGGAAGGTAATCAGCGATGCTTCACGGGCTGCGCTGTCGCTCATGGCATTTGCAAGGCTTCCGGCAATGCTTCCAAGCAGCGCAAGGCCGGCCAGCGTGCTGATGAATGCGGCGGGGAACGCCGTAAATAAGGCCGCCAGCGTTACGCCGAAGATGCCGACCAGAATATAGAAAATTCCGGCAGCAATCCCTGCAATCCAGCGCTTTGACGGGTCTGGATGCGATTCCGGGCCTGTGCAGATGGCCGCGGTAATGGCCGCCAGATTAAATGCATGCGAGCCGAATGGCGCCATGATCAAGGACCCCAAGCCGGTCAGGCTAAGAATCGGCCTTAGGCCGGTTTGATAGCCGTCATTGCGCAGCACCAGCAGGCCGGGCATATACTGGCCTGTCAAGGTGATTAAAAATAAGGGCAGGGCGACGCTGAGCAGCGCATTGACTGAAAATTCCGGCGCAGTAAAAACCGGGCTGGCCAGCTGCAGCGCAAAACCGGAAAAATCAATCCGCGCCTGCAGCAGCAAAAAAATGAAGCCGAAAACCAGCACGCTGACCACGGCATATCGTGCGGAAATCCGCTTCGCCAGCAGGTAAATCAGGAACAGCATTATGGCTAAAACTGGGTCGATGCTGATGCTGGAAAACGCGCCGATGCCGAACTGCAGCAGGATTCCCGCCAGCAAGCCTGAAGCGATGCTGGGCGGAATGAAGCGGATCAGTTTTTCAAAATATCCCGTGAGCCCTAAAATGACAAAGGCCAGCGCGGAAAGCAGATAGGCGCCAATGGCTTCGGCATAGGGCACCGCTGCCAGCGCTGTGATCAGGAAGGCAGCTGCCGGGGTAGACCATGCGGTAATTACCGGTTCCCGGCTGAGCCAGCTTAATAATATTCCAGTAATGCCGACGCCGATGGAAATAGACCAAACCCATGATGCGGTGAGTTCAGGGCTGAGACCTGCTGCTTTTGCGGCCTGAAAGATCAGAATAAAAGTGCCGCCATAATTCACAATGACTGAGACCAGCCCGGCAATGACCGGATGCATCAGGTCTGATGAATAATGGCGCAAAGAATGCTGCGGAGAGTGCATAAGCCCGTCCCTGAGAGGTGTTGATTATGAATGGAGGTCCGCAAATCGCTTGAGCTGGATGCTGATTTTTTCTCAATGTTTTGCGCTGGAGCAGCTGAGTGTAGTTTTTGCTGTGGTATTTTTATAAGATACACTTCTGATATTTTTGACAGTACCAGTTCTGATTATGGCTGCACCGGCATCTGCTTATTTCCCGCATCTGATTTTGCCTGCAGGGCAGATTAAAGACGGCTTATACAGCGCTTTGCGCGATGCGGTGCTGGATGGGCGCCTGAGCTCCGGCACCAAGCTGCCGTCCAGCCGCGCCTTGGCGGAAATGATGTCGATTTCCAGAAATTCGGTACTGGCTGCGGTAGAGCGCCTGCTGGATGAGGGCTATCTGGTCACTAAGCCGAGTTCCGGCACCTATGTGGCTGAAATCATTCCGGATCAATTGATTCATGTTCAGCAGGACTTAAAGCAGCCCTCAAGAAGCCAGCCTCAGCGTCTGAATATCAACCCTCACATCGCCGGCCTGCTGCAGGCTTGGCGGCAGCAGAATATCTCAGGGCAGGGGAAAAAAATATTTCATGTTGGGGTCGGCTGTGTTGATTTATTTCCGCATCAGCTGTGGGGGAAATTATTGGGGCGCGCCTGGCGCCAGTCCCGCAGCCAGTTAGGGCAGCAGCATGACTGCCGCGGCTATCTGCCTTTGCGTCAGGCCATTTGCGCTTATGTGCGTTCCACGCGGGGGCTGAACTGCAATGAACAGCAGATTCTGATTGTGAACGGCACGCAGCAGGCGATCCATTTGGCGGCCTATGCGCTGCTGCAGCCGCAGGATCAGGTCTGTCTGGATGAGCCGGGCTATGACGCGGCCTTAAGCATTTTCCGCAGCTTCGGCCTGCAGGTTCATCCGGCCGGCAGCGATGATGAGGGAATGAAAATCCCGGAGCTGATCAGCCGCTATCCTGAAAGCCGGCTGATTTATACTGCGCCGTCTCACCAGTTTCCTTTAGGCGGCACGCTGAGCCTAAGCCGCAGATTTGCGCTGCTGGAATGGGCGGCAAGCCGGCAAAAGTGGATTTTTGAAGATGACTACAACAGTGAGTTCAGATACGGCACGCATCCCATTCAGGCGCTGCAGGGGCTGGACCAGCAGCAGCGGGTAATTTATTCCGGCACTTTTTCCAAAATGATGTTTCCTGAATTCCGCTTAGGCTTCATGGTTGTGCCGGAAGCTTTAACCGAAGCTTTCAGTTTTGCCAAATATCATACCGACACGCGCAGTTCCTATCTGGAGCAGGCTGCTTTGGCTTTGTTCATTCAGGAAGGCCACTATGCGCGGCATGTGCGCAAAGTCCGCAAAGCCTGCCACGAACGCCAGCAGGCTTTAATTGCGGCGCTTCAGCAGTTTCTGCCGGAGGTATTGGAGGTTCAGCCTACAGACTCCGGCATTCATCTGGTCTGCTGGCTGAAAGGCGGGTGGACGGAGCAGGGTTTTATTGAGAAGTGTGTGGAAGCAGATCTGGCCGTTCAGCCCTTATCGCGCTATTGCCAAAGCGCCTATGCCAAAGCCGCGGTGCTGTTCGGCTACGCTGCCCATACGCCGGAGGAAATCACGGCGAATATTGAAAAGCTGGCGCAGCGCATCGGCAGGGGATAACCCAACTTAGGACTTTCCCAGCAGCCGGGCTATCGGCATAGCCCGGCAATGCGCATAAGCAGCCTTGCCACATTAGGATGCGCCTCAGGCGGGGCTGGAAGCGTGGTGCTAAAAAGCCCAGACCAGTTTCAGCAGGCCGGTATGCCCTTCGGGGCGGTTTTCCACACGGCTTTCTTTTAAGTATTTGGCTTCAATTGACCAGTTTTCATCCTGATACTGGATGGCGGGGCCTACAGCAAGCACTTGGCCTTTCTGGCCAATATCGGCGCCGTTGACCCGGTCGGACGTGGCCTGCTTGAACGCATAGCCTTGCACCGCCAGCTTGACATGCTCGCTGAGCTTATAGCCGACGCTGTAGTCGCCGGCAAAATATTCGCCGGATTTGTAATGCGTATCGTCATTTTCATCGTTAAAGCTGTAAGACAGCTTGGCGGAAATATCCAGGCCGTTTGCCGGAGCATAGCTGTAGGCGATAATCGGCCGGATGGTGTTGTAGTTCTTGCCGGTATTGGCCACCACAGGCCGCGCGGCTGACGGCGCATCATACTGTCCGGTGGCTAAAACACCTTCAATGGCTCCAATCCAGTGATGGCTGCCGCTGTGCCAGCCCAGCATGGAGCCTAGAACTAAATCGCCCAAGGCCGCATTGCTGTCAGACATGCCGGCCGCAGCCAATCTTAAATCGACCAGAGGCTGGGCCGCATAAAAGCCCAGCTGGCCGCCAAGATAGTTCTGTTCAGTCATCCAGACTAAGCGCGGGATGACGGCATTGACATCAAGGTGGAAGCCTTCCGGCCCGCGCTCAAAACTGCCGGCATGGTAATTTTGATAATAGCTGAGCAAATACAGGCCTGGAGACGGCAGCGCGCCGGCCATCATGCCTTCCGCGCCTAAGGCGAATGAATCCGCGCCGTTTTCGGTGGCAAAAGCTGGAATTGCAGCAAGGCTGAACAGGGCGGCGAGGGCAAGCTGCTGAGCGGTTTTTTTCATAGAATATCCTTTTCAATGATTTTTAAGGTGACCGTTGGCGCTGAATCGCTTCAGGGCGGGTCGATTATTGTGAGTCGGCGGCGGCGCCATCAAAGCAGGCTTGAGTGGCGCCGGCACTGCATTAAGCGCTGGCGCGGTGGCGCTCGACTTCGGCTGCTGGCGCCTGATCCGCGTCTTTGACCAGTTCAAAGTTGAAGGTGATGTGCTTAAAAGGCTTGTCCAAACCGCGGCGCGCAATTTCAGCTTCATCCGCAACATCTGCGGCGGCGGCGATCAATCCGTCGCGCGTGGCGAAAGCGAAGTCATCCCACAGGTATTTGTCGCCTTCAATGTTGAGTTGCGTGGTCAGCTTGCGGAAGCCCGGCGCAGAAATGAAATAATGCACATGGGACGGGCGGTTGCCGTGGCGGCCCAGCTTATTCAGCAAAGCCTGCGTTGTGCCTTCAGGCGGGCAGCCGTAGCCGACCGGCATGGTGGTTAAAGCGGTGTATTTGCCATCGGCGCCGGTTAAAATCGTGCGGCGCAAGTTGAAATCGGACTGGGACTTGTCAAAGAAAGAATAATTGCCGAGGCCATTGGCATGCCAAATTTCCACTTTGGCATTCGGAATAATATTGCCCGCGCCATCGGTGACGGCGCCTTCAATAATCAGCGTATCAATATGGCCGGATTCTGTGCCGTCATCCATGCGGGCAAAGCCGACAGATTCCGGCGCGCCGGCAACATACAGCGGGCCTTCAATCGTGCGCGGCGTGCCGCCTGCAATTCCGGCTTTGGCGTCCGCTTCATCGGCGCGCAGGTCCAGATAATGCTCCAGGCCTAAGCCGGCAGCCAGCAGCCCAAGCTCATTGGCCTGGCCGGCATCGCTCAGGTATTCTAAGCCTTTCCAGACTTCGCTTTGAGAAATATCCAAGTCTTCAATGGCCTGGAACAAGTCGCCCAAAAGGCGCACCACAATCTGCTGCACGCGCTGATCCACTGCGCCAGAGGCGGTGTCCACATTCATTTGCTTGACTAATCTGTCGATTTCTTGACGGTTCATTTTTATCTTCCTTTGATATTGCAATAGGATCGGATGATCTGGAACGGACATGAAACAGATCATCCGAAAAGGGCAAGAACCATGAGGGTTCTGATTTCTGGATATTTAAAGCCTTTAAATATCCGCATTTGGGCGCGCTTAAATGTGCCGGAACAGCGCTGAGCGGGACTGTCCGGCAGCGCCGTCGGCCGCGCTTAAAAAGCGCTCGGTATGAATGTCTTTTTCAAACAGCCGGCTTTGCATCAGGGTGGAAATGGCGGCGTCAATCATCGGCGGCGGGCCGCACAGGTAGGCTTTATGCCCGCTGCACTTGTTTTCAAAATAATCCGCAACCGCTTCATGCACAAAGCCGGTGAAGCCCGTCCAGCCGTCTTCGGCTTTCGGCGCATTCAGCGCAGGAATGTAGCGGAAGTTCGGGTAGTCTTTAACCAGCTGCTCAAATAGGCTGCGGTTGTACAGCTCGGCTACATCGCGCGCGCCCTGAAACAGGTAAATGGTGCGGGTTTCGCCCTGTTCCAGCAGGTCTAAAATCATTGACTGCGGGCTGGACAGGCCTGAACCGCCGGCAATGAAAATGACGTCTTTTGCATCTGACTTGCGCACAAAGAACTGCCCATAAGGCCCTGAAATCTGCAGCTCATCGCCGGCCTGCAGCGCTTCATGCACATAGGCGGTGGCAGCGCCACCCTGCACCTGGCGGATATGCAGCTCAATCACGCCGGATTCGCTTGGCGGATTGGCAATCGAAAAAGCGCGCGTGCCTTCAATATTGGGAAATTGAATATTGACGTACTGCCCGGCCTGAAAGTCCATCGGCCGGTCAATCTGCAGGCGCAGGCCTTTAATGGTTGGTGAAAGGTCGCGGATTTCCAGCACTTTGGCCTGATAGTCCTGCACCAGATAGCCGAGGAAATCCTCATCTTCATCGACATCGGCTTCAATCACCATGTCAGATTCAGGCCTGCAGCAGCAGGCCAGCACTTTATTTTCTTCGCGCTCGATATCCATCAGCGCAAAGGGGGATGCTTCGCCGAGGTCATAAAAACCGTCGATGACTTTGACTTTGCAGGTGCCGCAGGTGCCGTGGCCGCAGGCGAAGGGCAGCCATACCCCTTGGCGCAATGCCGCGTCTAGGATGGTTTGGCCTTCCTCAACATCAATGGCTGTGCCGAGAGGCTCAATGGTAACTTGGTAGCTCATGTGGCCGCTCCTTTAGACATGGCTGCCTTGCCAGCCGGTTAAACCCGGGGTGACAAAGCGCAGCAGCGATTTATGATCAAAGCCTAAATCGCTTAACGTTTTAGAAAAATCTGCATTCAAGGGCTGGCGGTTTAAGCTGAACTGCGCCTTGGACCAGTCAATCTGTGCAAAATCCGGATGCTGATGAAAGCCGGCCTGAATCTGCTGCTCAATCAAGTCCTGCAGCGTCTGCTGCGGCGAAACCAGAAATGCATGCGCTGAACAGAAGAGGGTGTGCTGATCCCAGCCGATAAACAGCAGCATGCTGCCGCCGTAATGCTGCTGCAGGTCGCGCGGCTCAAATTGATAGTTGTCCTGAATTGCTTGTACGGGCATGAGAATACTCCTGAATTCCTTGAGTGAAGGCCATCCGCATCATGCGATGGCCGGCTTTCCTGTATGCGCTTATGCAACGCCTTTCCATTTTTTCCAGCGCTGCTGATCCGGCGAGCCTTCAATATCCAGATTGTCGGCGCCGACATTGAAGTTGTAATAGTCGCGCAGGATCGTTTCTAAATCAGGCCCGCCGCAATTGCCCTGCAGAATCTGGTGCACCGGCAGCCAGGCCTGGATGTATTTCTCCGGCTCGCGCTCAAATATGTCATGGCAGCCGTCTGAACAGGTGTGGTAGCGCTCGCCCTGATAGACTGAGTCACGGTAGCTGAACTGGGTTGGGTCGCCGTCCATTTCGGTAAAGGTCATTGGAATCTGGCAGACCTGGCACAGCTGCGGCAGGCCTGCGCTGTAGAAGCGCTTGCCTTCCGCTTCCATCTTGCGCGCCAGCTCCCATTTCGGGCGGTAGTATTTGTCAAAGGTGTCCGGATATTTCGCCGACAGCCAGTCCATTTCTTCATCGGTGGGAATCCAGGTATGGAAACCGGCAGCATGGCCGAAGTTGTAGAAAATCCACCAGGCCTGATGCGATACGTGCTCTTTTTCCTTTTCAATTACTTCCGAATATTTCGGCATGCGGATGCCGTAGCGGCTCAGGTCTTTAAACAGCGCGCCGCCGGCTTCTTCAAAGTAAGTTTCCCAGGCTTCTTTCCAGGACATCACTTTGTTCGGCAGCATGTAATCCATCATCATGCCGACAATGGACAGCAGGCGGGTGCCGCGCCAGAACCATTTATCAATCCATTCCTGCACAATCGGCACGTTGTCTTCATGCTGTTCCAGCAGGAATTTCACAATTTCCAAGCCCAGCGTCATGTGGCGCGCTTCGTCTGACTGCGCGCTGAAGCCGAAAGTCACGGTCGCCATGTCGCCGTTGTAGGCCGCGCCCGACATGAACGGCACAAACAGCAGGTTGGTCAGCACATATTCAAAGGCGAAGCTGATCGCCAGCAGGAACTCAAAAGGCCCGGCGGAACGCGCATCTTCAAAGAACGATTTCGGCACAGACAGGTACCAGACGCGGTCATGCATGTGCGCCCAGTCCTGAAAGCCGTCAAAGAACTTGTTGTAATGGCTCATGGCGTGAATCTGGGTCTGCACATGGCGCAGTTCATCAATTGACTGCATTTGCGAGGCAATCCGCGCGCCGATGCCGCTGAACTGCCGGCCTACATGCGCATAGCCTTGATAGGCTTGATATTCCAGCGGCGTCACCGCAGTTAAAAACAGCTTGATGGCGTTGATGTAGCGCTCATTCGAGACATTCATCTGGCCATTGTTCTGGGCAAAAGCGTCAAAAATCGCATACAGCTTTTTCTCTTTTTCCGCCTGATATTTCCAGTAAGAGTCCATAGTCAGGCGGAACGGATCTTCCCATTTTGACCAGTCGGTGATTTTGATGCCTTCAAACTCTTCATAAGGGAAGGCATCTTTGCGGTCTGCATAGGAAAACTTCCAATCCAGATCGCGGGTCAGCATGCGGTAGCGGTCTTTGGCATTCAGTTTTTTAGCGGCGGTTTCAGCCGCTGTTTTTGCTTGAGTATTCATCTTGATCATCCTGTTCAATTTTTTACTGTTCAGCTTTTGAAGGGCCGAAGCTTTAATTCCATTTCAGGGTAAAGGTGTCGTCGTCTTCATCGACATTGCCGCCGAGCGTGATCATGTTGAGCTGCAGCTCCTGAATGTCCCAGTCCTGTCCGAGTTTTTCCGCAACCGTTTCGGCGCGGATGACCAGCTGCGATGCGCTTTCCACCCGGATCATCGCCGGCAGGTATTGAATGGAGGCTTCCGGGTTGTCCTGCTCAATCGCTTCAATGATGTAGCGCGATGTGTCGTTGTCCTGCAGGGCTAAATAAACTTTAGAGCTCATGATGGCAATTCCTTAGGCTGCTTTTTCAATTGGGGCGAAGCCGGCTTTTCTGCTGCGTTCGGCAATTGCAGCAAGGCCCGGTTCAATTGCTGAATCATTTAAAGCCAGCGCTGCCCATGCGCTGAACGCGTGCTGCGCCTGAGGCAGCAGTTCCGCCATCCAGTGCTGCAGCAGTGCTTTATTTGCCTCAGATTCGGCGGCCGCCAGCTTCAGCACAGGGTCTGACCATTTGCGCAAATCGGCCAGGCAGTCCTGCATGAATTCGGTCAGCATCGCGACATCGCGCGCGCCGTGATCCACCAGCCACTGGTCAAACTGGCCGTAGACCAAAGCTTGCATCAGGCTGTCAATCAGCAGATTTTGCAGCAGGTACAGCTTGAACCAGTCCTGTTCAGTCAGGCTCTGTTCGCACAGCTGGCGCAGCGGCTGCCAGGCCGGGTCATGCATCCAAACCTCTTTGGCCTGCTGCAGCGATTCGCCGGTATTGCCGTCCAGTAGCAGGCCAATGCGCGAGATGTACTGCGCCATGCCTAGGCGGTCCATGGCGGCGAAAATGCAGGCCTGGGTAATGACGGTGCCGTAGCCGTAGGCGCTGCCGGACATCATATGCAGGTTGGCGGTCTGCTCGACATAGCGGAAGGGCAGGAAACAGGTGATGATCTTCTTTTTCACTTCTGCGCTGATATTGGCGGCTAAGCCGCGCTTTTCAAAAAAGGCATAATTGCTTTCTGCGCTGTCCTGCAGGCGCGCGCGGTGCTGCACATAGGCGCCGTAATAAAACTGGCGCGGGTCTTTAAAGGCATACCAGTCCTGCATTTGCAGCGTGGTATGGGTATGATCATTCAGGGTTTTATCCGGTTTCCAAAGCGGCCGGTAATGAAAGTTGGCTGCGCCCTGCACATCAAAGCTGACTTCCTGATAGCGGGTTGCCGGCTTGCCGCCAAAACGGCGCTCAATATAGGCATAGGTTTGGCGGATCGGCTCTAAACTGGAGGTTTTAATTTCTAAAGTCATCACAATTTCCTTATGGGCTTAAGATGGATCTTCTTGATCTAAATATTCACGGGCTGGGCTGAGCAGGGTTGGTTCAACGCCATAGCGCCATTTGTCTTCCTGCGCGTCATTCCATGCCTGCTGTTCCTCGGTCATTTCCACAACCTGATTGATGGCGCAGAAGTGCTGAAAAGCCTGCTGCGGCAGAACCAGCTCGACAAATAAAGTCGGGTCGTGAATGGCGAAATCGAATTCAACAAACTTGGCATGGCGCTCACCGGTAATGCGGATGTATTTGGTCAGCTGATCCGGCGGTAGGGCTGGGGTCATTTTGAGCATCCTTCTGTCTCTTGCCGCTGAAGTCATTTCAGCGCCGAATTTTTTATTTCCTGAGCTATGCATTTCAAAAGCCGTGCCAACTTTAATTAATATAATTTAATCAATGGTTTACTGTTTTTATGGTTTTTTTGAAGCGCGGAAATTTCATTGAATGATGAAATGCGCAAGCGCCGGTTTCATCAAATCATGAAGAGAGGAAAATTCAGGCCAGCCGGTCCGCAGTTTGAGCAGAAGCATGAATTATTTTTATCTGATTGATTTTATTTGGTAAAAATATGAATACCTTGCGGGTATATTATTATGACAATAAGGTAGTAAAGCTTTTCAGCCGGGATTGGTTAAGATGAAGGCATCGGACATATAGCCAAGGATGGATATTCAGTCATGCCTCAAGCCAAAGATGCAGCCTTCTATACCCAAATTTTAGAAAAGAATAAGGATATTCAGGACCTGCTGGATAAAATTCAGTTTGATACCCGGCACGGAAAAATCTGGTTTGAAGAAAACCGGATGCTGCTGATGCACAGCAGCATTATGGGCTTTTTAAGAAAAGACCTGCATGACATGCTGGGCTGGGAAAGAACCAAGCGCTTTTTTATCCGCTGCGGCTATCAGGCCGGCGTGCGCGATGCCGAAGTGACCTCTAAGCTGCGGCCGAATTTGAACGAAGCGGAAGCCTTTATGGCCGGCCCGCAAATGCACGGCATCCGCGGCATGGTGCAGGTGGAAGTCAATCAGCTGCAGCTGAATCATGATCAGCATCAGTTTTATGCGGATTTCAACTGGCGCAATTCATTTGAAGCCGAAGTGCATCTGAATGAGTTTGGCGCTTCAGATGAACCGGCCTGCTGGATGCTGCTGGGCTACGCCTGCGGCTACAGCAGCCTGGTCATGGGGCAAACAATCATCTATCAGGAAACCCATTGCGTTGCAAAAGGCGATGACTGCTGCCGAATTATCGGCAAGCCGCTGAAAGAATGGGAAAATGCCGAGGAGCTGACTCAATTCATGTCGCCGGACCCGGTATCGGATGAATTAATCGCGCTGCAGGCTGAGCTGAATGAGCTGAAGAAAAATATTTACAGCAATGTCGAAGCCGATTACACCATGTTCAATTCGGTTGGCGAATCGGCAGCTTACCGCAATGTATGCGATTTGCTGAAAAAGGCGGCCGGCAGCAAAGTTGCGGTGCTGCTGCAGGGCGAAACCGGGGTAGGCAAGGAAGCCTTTGCCCGCGGAATTCATGAGGGCAGCCTGCGCAAAGGCCAGCCCTTTGTCGCCGTGAACTGCGCCTGTATTCCGCCGGATTTGATTGAGGCGGAGCTTTTCGGGGTCGAAAAAGGCGCATTTACCGGCGCTACGCAAACCCGCATGGGGAAATTTGAGCGGGCGCATCAGGGCACAATTTTCCTGGATGAAGTGATTGAGCTGTCGCCGCGGGCGCAGGCGGCCTTGCTGCGCATGCTTCAGGAAGGCGAATATGAGCGGGTCGGCGATCACCAGACCCGGACCGCCGATGTGCGCCTTGTGGCCGCCAGCAATGAAGACCTGGAGCAGGCGGTGAAGGACGGGCGCTTCCGCGCAGACCTGTATTACCGGCTGAATATTTTTCCGGTGACGATTCCGCCTTTGCGCGAGCGCCGTGACGATATTCCGCTGCTTATCCAGCATTTTTTATCCCGTTTTGAAAATATGTACGGCAAAAACCTGAAAGGCCTGAGCGACAAAGCGAAAAATTTTGCCATGACTTATGAATGGCCGGGCAATATCCGCGAATTGGAAAACCTGCTGGAGCGCGCAACGCTGCTGACCGATCACCAGCAGGAAATCAAGCTCAGCAGCCTATTTCCGCAGATTAAGCAGGATGCTGAACCTGCGCCTGCAGCCGTAAATTTAGATGCGCTGCTGCAGGCCGGCTTCTGCCTGGAAGAGCATGAAAGGCAGCTGATTGCAAATGCCATGCAGAGGTCATGCAGAAATATTTCTGAGGCTGCGCGCTTGCTGGGCATCAGCCGGGCCGCTTTGGATTACCGCTTGAAAAAGCAGGCAGTTAAGGCGAAGTAGTGGTGCTATAGTTAATTACCTAAATAGCAGCCATACCAAAAACCTCCTGAAATCATATTTTATGGCAAATTATGTATGGTACAGATTTAAAAACTTAGCTATATGGTAGCTAAGTTTTATTAAATGACTCCGCGAAAATCCCTTTAGCTTTCTAGGCTCGTGAGTAAAGTAAAATTTGGATACGCGAGTGCGGCAAGGATGCCGCACGTTGCCCATCACGGCATGGATGCCGTGTATGGGCAACAAAAGACTTTTGCTACTTTGGGTCTTTCCAAAGTAGAGTCTTGCCTGCGCGAAGACGTTTGAACTTCTAAAGGAAAATGAGGCAGTTCAAGCGCTATAATAAAATCATCTAAATAGTTAATACGCTAAAAATCCAATAAAAGCATATTTTATAGGAAAGTATGCGTAATACAGGCTTTAGCTATATACATCTTGTTACATTCTTAAAGCATCGATTGCTAAATTTTTCAGCCCTTATTTTGAATACAGATTGAAGCAGGCAAAATAAGAGTGAATTTAAATGCAGGTATGCATGCACCGCGGCGCAAACCAAATCGTCGGCTCATGTGCCGAGCTGAAATATAAGCAGCTCCCCAAAAAATCATTAAATGGAGCAGGCGGAAAATGGCCAGCTATGAAATGCAGGGCTTGACTTGGCAAGCGCTGAAGAAAAATCAGCAGGATGCGATTCTGATTGCGGGCAGGGTCATTCAGCATAAGGGAATTTACAGCAAGCCTTTTCTTTTTGATGCGCATGAATCCTGGTGCGCAGCGGTGGCTGACGGGATCAGCAGCCACCGCCATTCCGGAATGGCGGCGCATCAGGTGCTGGAAACGGTTCAGCGCTATTATACGCAGCATGAGCAGGATATTAAATTTGCCTATATTCAGGATGAATTATGCAGGGCGCTGGATCATGCCGGTTTAAATGATCCGGAAGATGCTGAAGGCAGCTTAAGCTGTGCGGAAACTTATGGCGCCGGCACAACAATGGCGCTGGCGCGGCATGCAGCGGCGGATCCGCCAAACCTTATCCGCATCCAGTCCCTAGGGGACAGCCGCGTTTATGCATTTTGCAGCCTGCAGCGGAAATGGCAGCCCTTAACATTGGATGACAATTTTTATAATGAGCTGGCTGGGCTGCATGCTTTGGAAGGCCAGGAGCTGGCGTCAATCTACGATGTTTTAACAGGTTTTTTTTGCGCGGACTGGCAAGAAGAGGTGGCTGAAAAAAATACGGTCAGGCATCAGGTGAAAACAGGCGATGCGCTTTTGATCTGCACTGACGGGGTGTATGACGCAATGGAGCATGCGGAATGGCCGCCTGTCGCTTTAGGGCAGCCGCTGAAAGTCTGGCTGACTGAATTTTATGAAAGCATTAAATACCGGGCAGGAGACAATCTAAGCTTAGTCTTGATCCGGGTGAATTCTTGAAATTTTAAAAATATTAATAAAATCATTTTATTAAGTAATTGTTAAGGCCTGCTGCCCAAGCCCGTTTTCTGGCCGGCATCGCGCCTGCTGGCGGGCCGGCAGCCTGAGCGCAGGCGCTGACTGCGCAGCTGAGCTTTTCCCGATGCAGCGATATTGTTTAAGCCTGCTGCCTAGGGTATATTGTGCCAAAATTTTTACTCAGTATAAGTTATTATAAGATGTTTTCGTTTTTGTCCATCGAATTCGCCCTGGCATTCATTGTATTTTTCTGCATTTACTGGGCATTCAGGGCCAAGCCTCAAATTCAAAACCTCATTATCGCGGCGGCCAGCTACGGCGTCATTTACCTCATGGCGGGCGCGGCGGCGCCGGCAATCCTCTTCGCTTTCAGCATCGTTATTCACCTGATTGTCTATTTAATGAGCAGGTATGAGGCCCATAAAAAAAGCCTGCTGATTTTAGGCATCGTGATAACGCTGCTGCAGCTCAGCTTCTTTAAATATTATGACTTCTTTAAAGGCGCAGTTTCCGCCTCGCTGAATGCAATGAATTTGGACGGCAGCGGCTTGGCTGCCAATCTGATTCTGCCTCTGGGCATTTCCTATTATTCCTTTCAGGCCATCAGCTATCTGGTCAGCCGCTACCGGGACACGCCGGAAGTGCCAAAATTCAATTTCGCGCAGCTGCTGATGCATTTTTCATTTTTTGCCACCATCACTGCAGGGCCGATTGCCCGCGCGCAGAGCGCAAAAGGCCTGACCGATATTGATGATCAGCCTTGCGGCATGAGCGCGCAGATCAGAAGCGCCGAACCGCGGAGCATCATCTATCCCGGCTTGGCCTTGGCTTTAATTGTCATCGCCCTGATTAAAAAATGGTGGATTGCCGGCTGGCTGGCGGACAACTGGGTCAACCCGGTATTTGCCAATCCACTGCAATACCACAGCTTAGAAATCTTGGCGGCGATTTACGGCTATACCATTCAGCTGTTCCTGGATTTTTCCGGCTACAGTGAAATGATGATCGCGTTTGGCCTGCTGCTCGGTTTCAGGCTGCCGGTCAACTTCCGCGCGCCGCTGCTGGCGCACAATATCCGCGATTTCTGGGACAAATGGCATATCAGCCTGTCCACATGGATCCGCGACCACATCTATATTCCGCTCGGCGGCAGCCGCCACGGCTTTGCCAGAACGCAGTTCAACCTGCTGGCCGCCATGGTGCTGTCAGGCGTGTGGCATGGTTCAGGCTGGAATTTCTTCCTGTGGGGGCTGTTTCACGGGCTGGCCTTGGTGCTGCTGAACATCAGCGACAAGGCCTATGAAAAAATCTACAAGGTCAGCGCCAGGGAAGCGCGGGACGCGGTCTACAAATCCAGCCTTCTGGGCAAGGCGGTCAGCGTTTTCGTCACCGTGAATTTTGTCTGCTTCTGCTTTGTATTCTTCAGGGCCAAAACTTTCGAAGAAGCGCTGCAGGTATTTCAGGCATTATTCCAGAACTATATGAATGTCCAGTGGCTGAACAATCCGCTGTACTTGCTGGGCCTGATGGCCGTGGCCTGGATCGCTTATCCATTTGCGCGGCAGTTCGGGCAAAGGCTCAAAGCGCATTATCCAAAATTTCCGCAGTACCGCGTGATTGTGCCTTTATTCATGATTTTTATGCTGATTGTAATTTGCGCGCCTTCCGGCATCCCAGGGTTTATTTATGCAAACTTCTAATAATAACTATCCAGATTTAGTCAGCCCTCCGGACGGCCTTGAACAGCAGCAGCCTGAGGCCGCCGCCGTGCAGGATACGCACCTGCGCGGCGTCTGCTTTGTGCTGGCGGTGCTGCTGAGTTTCGGAATGCTGGGCATCTGGATCATGCAGAATTCGGTCAATGCCTATTTCCAGCAGACCTATCACCGGGAAAGCCCGCTGATGCAGCTGGGGGATTATTCATTATGGGCCAAGGGCGGCAGCATCGGCGATGCCTTATATGCTTCGCATGGCGTGGCCAAAGCCGCCATTGAGGAACAGAATGGCCTGCTGGTGAACGGCTTTAATGCCGATTATGCGTTTACGCCGGAATTTAAAGCCGAACTCGCCAGAAAAATCCAGCTGGAGGAAATCAGGCTGGCGCAGGAAAAAGCCGCCATCGCGGAAAAAGCCCTGCTTGACCAGTTTACGCTGACCAAGGCCGATGAAATCTTCTTTGCCGGCGATTCGCTGATGCAGGGCGTTGCGCCGCATGTGCAGAAGCATCTGCAGCAGGGCTATCAGATTAAATCGGTCAACTTGAGCAAGCAAAGCACCGGCCTGTCTTATCCGGGCTTTTTCGACTGGCCTAAAACCATTCAGGAAACCTTGGCGTCAGGCCAGAACATTAAAATCCTTGTAGTATTTTTAGGGCCGAATGACCCTTGGGATATGCCGAATCCGCAGGGCGGAAGCTACCTGAAATTCAAGTCGCCGCAATGGGAAGCGGTTTACCGTTCGCGCATTGCCGGCATCATCCAGACGGCGCAAAGCCATCATGTCAGCGTGATGTGGCTCAGTCCGCCGAATATGGGCAAGCCGATGCTGAATGAGCAGATGATTTATTTAAATAAAGTAATTGCCGATGAGGTGAAAAAGAACAAAGCGTTCTTTATTGATACCCGCCCGCTGTTAGGCGGAAAGAATGACGTTTACAGTGATTATCTGGTTAAAAATAATCAATCCATTAAAATGCGTTCAGCTGACGGGATTCATTTTTCTCCAGACGGTCAAAAGATCATTGCGCAGGAAATTGAAAAGCATCTGAAAATTGTAAATTAATGAAAAAAACCGGATTGATAACAAGCATGTCTTATAAGCGCAAATCATTCGCCGCTTTTGCTGCAGCGCTGGCCTTTTCCATGGGCGCCAGCGCGGGCAATTTAAGCAACTTCAATGAGCCGAATACCGCCAAATTCATTCAGGCGCTGAACAGCCGCTCGGTGCATGTGGTGCAGCTGGGCGACTCGCATACTGCAGCCGATGTCTGGACTGAAACGGTCCGCGAACAGCTGCAGAGTGCCTTGGGCAATGGCGGCATGGGCTGGGGCATGCCGATGTATTTTGCCGGCCAGCGCCTGGCGGAATACGGCTATGACAATTCCGGCTGGCAGCCGGTTTCAAGCCGGACAGAGCGCAATCAAAACTATGCGCTTGGCGGGCTGCTTGCTGTGCCGCGCTATTCCGGCGCGACTTTGACAATCAAGCCGAAGCAGAGTGAGCAGGAGCAGGCGGTTACCGTCAGCCTAAGGCAGGCTGCCGGCGACGGCGACTTCACTGCAGTGGACGCCGCCGGAAGAAGCTTCTCTTTTGGCGCGCCGGTCAAAGACGGCACCTGGCAGACAGCGCAGTTTAACGCCAAGCTGCCTTTTACCGTTACCGCGCAGAATACCCGGGATTCCGCGATTGGCGGCTGGTGGGCAAAAAATGCCAGCGGCGCGGGCGCAGTCGTTTCCGCGCTGGGGATTAATGGCGCAGAACTCAGCTACTGGAATCACTGGAGCAATGGCTGGAAAAAAGAGCTGGGCGCTATTGCGCCGGAGCTGATTGTGCTGGCTTACGGTACAAATGAGGCTTACGGCAACCCGAATATTGAGCAGGCACGAAAGCTGTTAAGCGCTAAAATTCAGGAAATCCGGCAGGCCAGCCCCGGCAGCGCCGTCATGATTGTTTCAGCGCCTGAAAGCCTGAAAAGCACGGCAGGGCAATGCGGCCGCAGGCCGGATAAGCTGACTGAATTTCAGGAAATGCAGGCTGAAGTCGCGCAGCAGCAGCGCACGATGCTGTGGAACTGGCAGCAGGCTATGGGGGGCGCATGCTCCATGAAGAGCTGGATCAGCCGGGGCGAGGCCCGCGGCGACGGCGTTCACTTCACCGCTTCAGGCTATCAAAAGCTGGGCAGAATGCTGGCTGCAGATCTGCTGGATTTAGCCGGAAATCCGGCCGGCGCCATGCGTTCCAATCCATCTTCAGGCCAGAACGCTGGCGCGGCCCAGCAGCCAGTTTCATCTTCCCGCACATTGGGCTACGGTGAAATCTGTGAAGAAGGCGGGAAAAACTGCAGAACATTCAGGTTCTAAAATGGCGTCCTGATCGTAAAAAATAGCGGTGCGGAAATGCCTTGCACCGCTATTTTTTTAGCTGCGTATCAGTTTTGCGCATACCCGCAGCTTTTCTTGCGCCACGGCGCAATCGCGATTAGTATTTAATTTTAAATATCAAATACTTTGAGTTAAAATAATGAAACTGAAAATTGTTCTAAGCGCATTATGCATTTTCTCTTCAGGCGCAGGCTATGCCAATGCGCCGCAGCAGGCAAAAATCAATGCGGTCAAAAAAATATATGCAGATCAGTTAAATGAAGACTTGATGGGGATTGATATCTTAAAGCTGCATGCATCTCCGGAGCTGCGCAAGCTCATTCAAAAGCGCGACGCCATTGCCGAGCGCCATGAAGGGGACATGTGCGGGTGGGTGCGGCCAGTGCTGATTCCGGGCAGTGATTATGATGTCCGCGCGAGCCAAATCAAATATTCAGCATTGCCGAATGGCCGGGTGCGCGCGCAGGCGAAAAATTTCGGAAAAAGCTTCCATGTAGATTTTGAGCTGCAGTGTGATGCGCAGGGATGCAAAATTGCGGATGTTTATGACCCAAGCAGCTATAAAAAAGAGCTGACATTGATTGTCAGAAACGGCACCTGCTGATTGGAGGGCTGCCGGAAGCCATTGGCAATTTAAGGCATGCTGGCTTGCTATATCTGGCCTGAGCAGCTGGCATCGGCGGATCGTCAGCAGGCTTTAAGGAGCTATCTCGCTCATTTTAAAAGTGACGCGGGCTCAGGCTGAATGAGGCGGCGCCGGAACAGCAGTTTAAAGCCCTGCGGTTCCGGCGCTCAGCTTCAGCCTATCAGGCGCTGCCTCAAATTCCTTGCGGTTTTCGCGCTTCAGCTTATTCCGCCAGATTCTCCGCTTTCATGCTCTCCCTGTAGTATCGGCAGCCTTTGTACAGCAGGAAGACCCCAATTACGCCGGCAACAGCATTTACAATGGAAATTGAATTGCCGACCATCACGGTATTTTGGAAATACTTATCGGTAATGAGCGCTACAGCGGTAGTGCCGATACCGAGCGCAATCAGGTTGGAAATCAGCAGGAACTTTGCAGATACCTGAGCGCGAAGCTGGTTCGGCGTCAGCATTTGCGTCGCCGCCGCTGAGGCTGGAATCGGGAAAGTTGAAAAGAACATGGCGACAAAAATCAGCGCAAATGACGCTTGCATGCTGTCGACTTGAGTAAACAGAACACTTGGCACAATTAAAGCAGCACAGCCGATCATGCCGGTACGGATTGCTGCATCGCTGCAGCCGCGTTTTGAGAAAAAGTCGATCAGCCAGCCGCAGAATAAAGCGCCTGAAGTATTCGCCACTAAAATAATGATGCCTAGAATATAGCCGGTTTGGCTGGCATCTAAACCGTGATTGCGCATGTAAAATGCCGGCGCCCAGCCTAACAGCGAATACAGCATCATGGTGTAAAAAGAGAATCCGATAAAATGGCAGAAGAAAGTCTTTTTATGCGCCTTGATAAATGCCACAGAGTTTTTAAAGGATGCCTGTACGACTTGACCATCTTGACCAATTTTTAAGCCTTTGCGTTCCGGTTCACGCACCGTCAGAATCATCAATAGCGCCAGCAGTACGCCTGGCAAGCCGACAATCATAAAGGTCAGCTGCCAGGTTTTAATTTCGCCAATTAGCGGCAGCATCACAAAATTGACATCTTTCAGCAGGCCAATAACATAGCCGCCAATCAGAAAAGCCAAGCCTGAACCAATAAAGGCGCCAATGGCATATACGCCCAGCGCGCGGCCCAGTTTATCTTTCGGAAATAAGTCAGCAACAATTGAATAAAATGCAGGGGAAAGCGCTGCTTCACCCGCGCCGACGCCTAAGCGCGCCAGGAACATTTGAATGAAGTTTTTGCTGAGGCCGCAGGCAGCCGTTGCAAAGCTCCAAAAGGCAATGCCGGCTGCAATGATTTTAATCCGTGACTTTTTATCCGCCAGGGCAGCAATCGGCACACCCATAAAGGCGTAAAACAGTGAAAAAGCTAAACCTTGCAGCAGGCTGAATTGCGTATCGCTCAGCATTAAATCGTGCTTAATCGGTTCAATCATTAAAGATAAAATCTGCCGGTCTACAAAGGACAGAATGTAGGCCACCATGCAGATGATCACAACGTACCACTGGTAAGCGCTGCGTTCTGATGATGCAGGCTCAGTGTGCGCCGGCGTTTGATCCGGGACAGGCGCCTGTTCAAAATTTAGGGTTTGGGGCTGAATATTCCCTTCAGCCGCATCTATTTCTAGAGATTTATCATTCATCATGCAACTTCCTGTGCTGATTGTGTGAGATAAAATGATACTTTTGTATTTAATATTATTTTTATTATGTATCGTGTTTCTTTAATTTATGGGTTAATTCAGGCTTCGTCAATACAATTCTGATTAAAAGGATACAATTAATTTTTTAATTTAAAAAAAAGGAATCATAGTGATTCCTTTTTCTCTGAGCTAGGGCTTAGGCGCCGCGTTCTACCAGCGTGAGAATGTCATAGGTTGCCACCAATTCATGGCGCTGGTTTTTCACTTTGATGTCCCAGACCACCACGCCGTGCGGTTTTTGATTTGGGTCGCGCTGCTGTTTTGGCGTTTTCTGCTTGCAGGTCAATTCGACCTGAATGGTGTCGCCAATTTTTACAGGCTCTACAAAGCGCAGGTTGTCCATGCCGTAGTTGGCGATGACCGGGCCTGCTGCGGCGTCTACAAATAAGCCGGCCGCTGCTGAAACAATGAAGTAGCCATGGGCAACCCGCTCACCGAACAGGGATTCTGCAGCCGCAATTTTATCCATGTGCGCATAGAAATGGTCACCGCTGAGGCAGCCGAAATTAACAATATCCGCTTCCGTGACCGTGCGGCGCGCAGTCAGCAGGCGTTCGCCGACACGAAGTTCATCAAAGGATTTTTTGAAGGGATGTACGCGGTCTTCAAATACTTGCGCGCCTGCTGTCCAGCTGTGGCCCACTTGGGTCATGGCATTTGGCGAGCCTTGAATGGCGGTGCGCTGCATATAGTGCTTAACGGCGCGCAAGCCGCCAAGTTCTTCACCGCCGCCGGCCCGGCCCGGCCCGCCATGCACCAGATAAGGCAGCGGAGAGCCGTGGCCGGTGCTTTCTTTGGCGCTTTCTGCATCCAGAATATGCACGCGGCCATGCCAAGGGGCAATTTTAGCGACTAAAGATTCAATGTTTTCATCTGTATTGCGCACAATAGACGCCACCAGGCTGCCTTCGCCGCGCGCAACCAAGTCCGCCAGCTGTGTTGAATTTTCATAGGGCATTAAAGTCACGACTGGGCCGAAAGCCTCAATGCGGTGGATGTTTTTGGCTTGGCTTGGCTGTTTGCAGACTAAAACCGCCGGCGGATAGAAAGCTGCTTTTGCAGGATTTGGCGATTGAATTTCTACGTCCTGACGCAAATGGCTGCCGTACACAATTTCAGCCTCCTGGCTGAGCTGTTCAACCTTGGCGGCCACATCATGCTTTTGCTTTACGCTGGCAAGTGTGCCCATGGTGACGCCGTCATCCGACGGATTGCCTACAGTAACTTTTTTCAGTTTTTCGATTAAGCGGCTTTGCACGCTGTCCAGCAGGGCTGCCGGCACAAAGGCGCGCCGGATTGCTGTGCATTTTTGCCCCGCTTTGGTGGTCATTTCACGGAACACTTCACGGACAAAC
This sequence comes from Acinetobacter sp. WCHAc010034, assembly GCF_001696615.3. Classification (NCBI taxonomy): domain Bacteria; kingdom Pseudomonadati; phylum Pseudomonadota; class Gammaproteobacteria; order Moraxellales; family Moraxellaceae; genus Acinetobacter; species Acinetobacter sp. WCHAc010034. Next base: position 2,835,933 of record NZ_CP032279.1, read on the forward strand.
AGGTCGATGGTTTCGTCATTGGCTTGCTCAGTCAAAATAGCGCTGTTGACTGAATCCGCTTCCATGCTGAATGGGATGGAGCAGGCATTTAAATGCGGATGCGCGCGGAGCTTTTGCCCGGTCGATGCTGAACCTGTAAAAGTAACCGTATCCTGCGGGTTAAGATGATCAAGCAAATCATAAGTTTGACCGCAAATCAGCTGCAGTGAGCCTTCTGGCAGAAAGCCGCTTTCATGCAGCGCTTTCACTACTGCATGCGTCAACTCAGCGCCTTCAGTTGCCGGTTTGACAATGCAGGGCACACCCGCCAGCAGCGCTGGCGCGATTTTTTCCAGCATGCCCCAGATCGGGAAGTTAAAAGCATTGATATGCACAGCAACGCCGGCTTTCGGGCTCAGAATATGCCTGGCGCCAAAAGTGCCCTGTTTTGACAGCGGAATCCAGGCATCCTCAACTAAAGCAGTTTCATCACTCAGTTCACGGCGCACAAGGCTGGAGTAGGCAAATAAGGTGCCGATGCCGCCTTCAATATCAATCCATGCATCCTTGCGGGTGCAGCCTGTCGCCTTTGCCAGCTCATAGTATTCTTCTTTGCGCTCCAGCAAGTACTGCGCAGCCTGCTTCAGGGCATTGGCGCGCTGGTGGAATGTCCAGGAGGCAATGGCTGAACCCTTTTGCTTGGCATAATCCACAATGGCTTGGGTGTCGATGCCCTGGCTGCCGACCTGATAAATCGCTTCGCCGCTGATGGCGTGATAAACCGTGCGCAAATCTTGCTGCGCGGTATAGGCTTGGCCATACACAAGGGAACTGAGCGCCTTGACGGAAGGCGCTGAGGCGTACTGATCTGCCTGACCGGTTGCTGCTGAGCTGCTATTGTCTAACTCCAACATCTTAAAACTCCATTTATGATACGTTTAACAATTAATTTTAATTTTGATGTTTCATAATTTGTGTTTAAAAAACAAAAAAGTCAATCATAATTGTATGGTTAAAGCGCAATACCAAAGTATTAATAAAATAAAAATGATTAAAAATAATATCTTAAGATGTTTTAATGGAATAATTTAAATGATACTTATAAATATGTATTGATTTTAAATATGTATCGTTTTAATTTAAATGCATCAACACTTGGGATAAGTGAGGGAATCATGGACAAGAAGCAGCAAATATTTGAGCAAAATATTGAAAAGGATATTTCAATCGAGCCGAAGGAATGGATGCCGGATGCTTACCGTAAAACATTAATCCGCCAGATTGGCCAGCATGCGCATTCGGAAGTGGTTGGCATGCTCCCGGAAGGCAACTGGATTACCCGCGCGCCGTCTTTAAAGCGCAAAGCGGTGCTTTTGGCCAAGGTGCAGGATGAAGCCGGCCATGCGCTTTACCTGTACAGCGCGGCTGAAACACTGGGCGCAGACCGCGATGACATGATGGATAAGCTGATTGCAGGGCGCATGAAATATTCATCTATTTTTAACTACCCGACACTGAGCTGGGCCGATGTCGCCGCGATTGGCTGGCTGGTTGATGGCGCGGCGATTGTGAATCAGGTGGCGCTATGCCGCACATCTTATGGGCCGTATGCCCGTGCTATGGTGCGCATCTGCAAAGAAGAAAGCTTCCATCAGCGTCAAGGTTTTGAAGCAATGATGGAATTGGCAAAGGGCACGCCGGAGCAAAAGCAGCTGGCGCAAGATGCAGTCAACCGTTTCTGGTGGCCGGCGCTGATGATGTTTGGCCCAAGCGATGACAATTCGCCGAACAGCGCGCAAAGCATGGCGTGGAAAATCAAATTATTCAGCAATGATGCGCTGCGTCAGAAGTTTGTTGACAACACCGTGCCGCAAGTGCTTCAGCTTGGACTGACCATTCCTGATGCCGATTTGAAATTCAATGAGCAAACCGGCCATTACGAATTCGGCGCAGTGAATTGGGATGAATTTTTTGCCGTGATTGCAGGCAAAGGCCCATGCAATCATGAGCGTATTGAAGCGCGCCGCAAAGCATGGGAAGGCGGCCGGTGGGTGCGTGAATCAGCCGCGGTATTTGCGCAAAAGCAGCCGCATCAGCCAGCGCAAAAAGTCGCTTAAAGTTTAGAAAATAAAGGGAAGCACAGTCATGGATAACAAAAAAAATTGGTCTTTATATGAAGTTTTTGTCCGCAGCAAGCAGGGGCTAAGCCACCGCCATGTCGGCAGCCTGCGCGCGCCGGATGATGAAATCGCATTGCAGAATGCGCGTGATGTTTATACCCGCCGCAATGAAGGCATCAGCATTTGGGTGGTGAAATCTGAACTGATTACCGCTTCTCAGCCAGATGAAAAACCGGAATTTTTCGATCCGTCTTTGGACAAGGTATACCGCCATCCGACTTTTTACCGTATTCCAGACGGCATTGAACACATGTAAGGCAGAGGGTGGAAATCATGAATAATCAAGCATTAGCGCAATTTCTTCTGCATGTCGGCGACAGCCAGCTGATTCTGTCGCACCGTTTGGCAGAGTGGTGCGGCCATGCGCCGGAGCTGGAGCTGGACATTGCCTTGGCCAATATCGGCTTAGATCTGTTAGGGCAAGCGCGCACCGCATTAAGCCTTGCCGGCGAAGCTGAAGGCTTGGGCCGTGATGAAGATAACTTGGCTTATTTCCGCACAGAGCGCGAATACCGCAATTTGCTGCTGTGTGAACAGCCGAATGGCGATTTTGGCCAAACCATTGTGCGCCAGTGGCTGATGGATCATTACCATGCGCTGCTGTTTGCCGCGCTGAGCAATAGCCGCAATGCGCAGCTTTCGGCTTTTGCCGTGAAAACCTTAAAAGAAGTGAAATACCATCTGCGTTTTTCGGCGGCATGGATGGAGCGTTTGAGCTTGGGTACAGCTGAGGCGCACGAAAAAATCCAGAATGGCTTAAATCAATTATGGCGCTTCACTGAAGAGCTGTATGAATTAAGCGCTGAAGAGCAGCAGCTGGTGGATGCAGGCATTATTCCGAATATTGAAATTTTAAAAGCGCAGTGGCTGGAGAATATTCAGGCGGAGCTTGCGCGCTTTAATCTGGCAGTGCCGCCGGAAGGCGCTTACCGCAGCGGAGCAAAACAGGGCCTGCATACCGAACATTTAGGTTATGTGTTAGCGGAGCTGCAGTATATGCAGCGCTCTTACCCGAATATGACTTGGTAATTTGGACGCATCACAGGGAGTGAGCCGCATGAATTTAATTCGGCATACAGCGGATGAATGCTGGGATGTCTTGGCGCAAGTGTCTGATCCGGAAATTCCAGTCTTGTCGGTGCTGGATTTAGGCATGATCCGCGGCGTGGAATTGAATGCGCAAGATGAAATTGTGGTTCGGCTCACACCGACCTATAGCGGTTGCCCAGCAACAGATTTATTAAAAGCAGAAATTACTCAAGCCTTTGAAGCCAGAGGCTTAACACCGGTAAAGGTTGTGGTGGACTTGTCTGAAGCATGGACTACGGACTGGATGAGTGAAGCAGGAAAACGGAAGCTGCAGCAGTACGGCATTGCGCCGCCAAAAGGCGAGTCACACAGCTGCGGTACGCATGTGGCGCTTACGGACGGCATTGAATGCCCGCGCTGCCAGAGTCAGCATACAAAATTATTAAGCGAATTTAGTTCAACAGCATGCAAAGCCTTATACAAATGCCAAGACTGCTTAGAACCTTTTGATTATTTCAAATGCATTTAGCAAAGCATTTTTGAGTTGCCGCACTGCGATGCGAAATCGTCAAAATGAAAGAGGGATTTTCATATGAGTCAATTTATACCATTAACCATTAAAGCCATTCAGCCTCAAACTGAGCAAGCCATCTGCATTTCCTTTGACCTTGCGCCGGAACAGTTCGACGCATTTCAATATCAGCCGGGCCAGCACTTGACCATCCGCCATTTAAGCGCTGGCGCTGAACTGCGCCGCTGTTATTCAATCTGCAGCAGCGAGCAGGAAGATATGAGCATTGCCATTAAAAAGATTGATCAAGGCCAGTTTTCCACTTGGGCCAATGATCATTTAAAAGCGGGCGATGTGCTGGAGGTGATGCCGCCGCAAGGGGTGTTTTTCCAAAAAGCGGCTCAGGCGGGCGGTCAAAACTATTTAGGCTTCGCTGCCGGCAGCGGCATTACGCCAATCCTGTCGATTGTGAAGTCAGTGCTGAACCGCCAGCCTGAATCCAGCTTTACTTTGGTTTACGGCAACCGCTCCTGGAAGCAGACCATGTTTGCCGAGCAAATCATGGATTTGAAAGACCGCTTTAAAGAGCGCCTGCAGCTGATCAATATTTTTTCGCGTGAATTGAATGACAGTGAAATTTTCAATGGCCGCATTGATGCTGAAAAACTGCAGCAGCTCTTTAAGGCAGGCTTGATTGGCGCGAATGCTGATCATTGCTTTGCCTGCGGCCCGGAAGAAATGATGGAAGCGGTAGAAACTGTACTGCCGGCATCGGGCATTGAGCGCAGCAGGATTCATACAGAACGCTTTAATACAGGCGCAGCGCCAAAAGCGACAGCGCAGCAGATTGAAAGCCGCAGTGAAGAGAAGGTCAGTATTGTTCTTGATGGCCGTGAATTGACTGTAGAAGTGTCCCGGCAGGATGACAGCATTCTGGATGCAGCGCTGCGTGCAGGTGCGGACTTGCCGTATGCCTGCAAGGGCGGGGTGTGCGCGACCTGTAAATGCAAAGTGCTGGAAGGCCGGGTTGAAATGGCGGTGAACTACAGCCTTGAACCTGAAGAAATTGAAAAAGGCTATGTGCTGAGCTGCCAGGCGCGCCCAACCACGCCGAATGTCCGCTTGAGTTTTGATGAGTAATCTTTAAGGCAGCCTTAAATCAGCAATCCCGTTCAAGGAAACAGGAGTTCAAGGATGGAATACATTAAAAGCAGTTCACCCAGAGCAGGCGTTGCGCTGCTTGAACTGAACCGCCCGGAAAAGCGCAATGCGCTCAACAATGCCACGCTGCAGGAAATTGCTGACCGCCTGCAAAATTTAGAAGCTGACGCAGCAGTAAAAGCCGTGGTTATTGCCGGCAATCTGCAGTGTTTTGCAGCCGGCGCCGACCTGAATGAGCTGGCGCAGCTGGATGTGGTCAGCATTCAGCAAGACCAGCGCCCGCAGCTCTGGAAACGCATTGATGAATTTTCCAAGCCGCTGATTATGGCGGTGAATGGCTATGCGCTGGGCGCCGGGTTTGAATTGGCGCTGCATGGCGACATTGTGCTGACGGGCGACAATGCGCAGTTTGCACTGCCTGAAATTGGCTTAGGCATGCTGCCGGGCGCAGGCGGAACACAGCGCCTGGCGCGTTTAGTCGGCCAGCAGCTGGCGATGCGCTGGGCGATGACTGGTGAAATGATTCCGGCGCAAACAGCAATGCAGCATGGCATCAGCAGCCAGATTTGCCCAGCCGGATTAACGGTGCAATATGCCTTGGAGCTGGCGGAAAAAATCGCTAAGCAGGCGCCGCTTGCGATCCGTGTGATTAAGCAATCCTTGAAATCAATTCATGAAGTGAGCTTGAGCCAAGGCCTGAAACAGGAACGCCAGCATTTTGTCTGGCTGGCTGCGACTCAGGACCGCCAGGAAGGCATCAGCGCATTTTTAGAAAAAAGAAAACCGGAATTTAGAGGTGTGTAATGGACTATCAAACCATCATTGTTGAAGAAAAAAATGCAGTAGGCTGCTTAACCTTTAACCGTCCAAAGCAGTTAAACAGTTTCAATGAAACCATGCATCAGGAAGTGTCCAGCGTGATGAAAGCTTGGGCCAAGGACAGCGCAATCCGTGCGGTGGTGATCTCTGCAGAAGGGCGCGGTTTTTGTGCAGGCCAGGACTTGAATGACCGGGTGGTGGATCCGAATGCTGATGCGCCGGATTTAGGCCTGTCAATTGAAAAATATTACAACCCGTTAATCAAGTTAATCACTGAAATGCCAAAACCGGTTATTTGCGCAGTGAATGGCGTGGCGGCGGGCGCTGGCGCCAATATTGCACTGGCTTGCGATATTGTGATCGCTGCGCAGTCAGCATCGTTTATTCAAGCCTTTTGCCGTTTAGGCTTAGTGCCGGATTCGGGCGGAACCTGGTTCCTGCCGCGCTTGGTTGGCCGCGCTCAGGCGATGGGGCTTGCAATGCTGGGCGATAAAATTTCAGCAGAGCGCGCTGTGCAATTGGGCATGATTTGGCAAACTGTTGAGGATGATGCATTAAAAGCCGAAGCTGAAAAAATGGCGGAGCATTTGGCCAAGCAGCCGACTTATGGTTTATCCCTGATTAAAAAAGCGATTAACGCCGCTGCGCACAATAACTTGAATGATCAGCTGATTTTAGAGCGTGATTTGCAACGTTTGGCCGGCCGTTCCAGCGACTATAAAGAAGGTGTGCAGGCTTTTATGCAAAAGCGCGCCCCTGAATATAAAGGATGCTGAATTATGCAGCAGATCAATTTGCAGCAGGCTAAAGTCGCAGTCATTGGCGCAGGCACCATGGGAATGGGCATTGCCCAATTGGCAGCAATTCATGGCCATCAGACTTATATTTTTGATGTAGATGCAGCTAAAACACAGCAGGCTTTAGCGCAGTTGTCGGTGCAGCTGGGCAAGCGTGTTCAGGCTGGAAAAATGACGCAGCAGCAGCTGGACAGCATATTTGCCAACTTAAAAGCCGTCGATGAACTGCAGCAGCTGACGGATGCCGGTTTAATCGTGGAAGCGGTTGTGGAAAAGAAAGAAGTGAAGCAGCGATTATTTCAGCAGCTGGCAGGCATTTGTTCTGAGCAGGCTATTTTTGCTTCCAATACGTCCTCTATATCGATTACCGCAATTGCTTCGGTGATTCCTCATCCTGAGCGGGTGGTGGGCTTGCATTTTTTCAACCCAGCCCCAGTGATGAAGCTGGTGGAAATTATCCGCGGCTTAAAAACTTCAACTGCTATTGCAGATGCGCTATTCGCCTTGATGGCATCGTGGAAAAAGGTGCCTGTGACTGCGAAATCGACACCGGGCTTTATTGTGAACCGCGTCGCACGCCCTTATTACGCCGAAGCATTTCGCGCATTGCAGGAAAATGTCACGACTCCTGAACAATTGGATTTTATCATGCGTGAATGCGGCCGTTTTGCGATGGGGCCGTGTGAGCTGACCGATTTAATTGGGCAGGATGTGAATTTTTCAGTGACGCAAAGCGTCTATCAGGAATTTTTCTATGAACCGCGCTACCGTCCATCCTTAATTCAAAAAGAATTGGTAGATGCAGGCTGCTATGGCCGAAAGTCCAAGCAAGGCTTCTATGATTATAGCCAGGAACAGGTTCAGCCTAAGTATGAATTGCCGGTTTGCTATGCCAAATCATTAAGTAAATTAAAACTTACTGTTAAAGGTGAGTGGCTGCATTCGCAAGCGCTGATCCAGCGCTTAAAGCAGGCGGCGCATGTTGAATTGGATTTTGAAGCCGGCCTTCACGATGAAATGCTTATAGGCGGTGTTGCGCTGCGTTTAAGCCTGGGCAAATCAGTCGATATTGATCATGTCCATGAGAAGGTGGTGCTGATGGACTGGCACGCCGATTGGGCCAATGCCAAAGCGCTGCCCGTGGCTGCATCGGCGTGCTGCACGCCAGAAGACCGGCATGCCATTGATTTGCTTTTTGCAGGCATGAATATGATACCGGTTTGGAGCAAAGACCATGCAGGGCTTTATGTGCTGCGCACGATTGCCATGCTGGTAAATGAAGGCTGTGAAGCTGTTCTGCATAATATTGCATCTGAACAAGACATTGATTCAGCAATGAAATATGGCGTCAATTATCCGCAAGGCCCATTTGAATGGGCAGGAAAAATCGGATATAACATTATTCTGCATACATTGGAAAATATGTATCGTATTTATGGCGAAGAGCGCTATAGACCCAGTATATATTTAAAAAAGAAAGCTGCCTTGGGACAGGCGCAGCAGAGTCAGCAGCAGCTTCGCGCAGCAGGCTAAAAGGAAGTGAACATGGAACAAGTTTATATTTTTGATGCAATCCGCACCCCAATTGGGCGCTATGCGGGCGGTTTAAGCGGCATTCGCGCAGATGATTTGGCGGCGCTGCCGATTCAGCACCTGAAAAATCAGCATCCTGATTTGCCTTGGGCAGAGCTGGATGAAGTCATACTCGGCTGCGCTAATCAGGCCGGTGAAGACAACCGCAATGTTGCGCGTATGGCTTCATTGCTGGCGGGATTGCCGGATTCAGTTCCTGCAATCACGGTTAACCGCTTATGCGCTTCAGGTTTGGATGCAGTAGGCTTGGCAGCCCGCGCGATTAAATCCGGCGAAGCGCAGTTTGTCTTGGCGGGCGGGGTGGAGTCCATGAGCCGCGCGCCGTTTGTGCAGTCTAAACCGGCGGCGGCGTTCAGCCGCAGTCCTGAAATTTTTGATACCACCATTGGCTGGCGCTTTATCAACCCGAAGTTCAAAACAGCTTTTGGCGTCGACAGCATGCCGGAAACTGCAGAAAACATTGCTGAAAAATATCAAATCAGCCGTGAAGATCAAGACCTGTTTGCATACCGCAGCCAGCAGAAAACCGCAGCTGCGCAGCAGAATGGCATTTTGGCGGAAGAGATTTTAGCTGTTGCAATTCAAGACCGTAAAAAAAATACTGTCACCATTGCGGCCGATGAGCATCCGCGGGCAGAAACAACCTTAGAAGCATTATCCAGCCTAAAAGCGCCATTCCGCAAAGCGGGCGGCTCGGTCACGGCAGGCAATGCCTCCGGTGTGAATGACGGCGCCGCGTGCATGCTGCTGGGAAATCAGCAGTTTGCCGCGCAGCATGGCTTAAAGCCTTTGGCAAAAGTTGTTGCCATTGCCAGTGCAGGCGTGGAAGCCAAATACATGGGCATAGGCCCGGTGCCGGCAGTGCAGAAAGTGCTGAAGCAGGCCGGGCTCAGCCTGGATCAGGTGGATGTGATTGAGCTGAATGAAGCATTTGCAGCGCAGTCGCTGGCGGTAATGCGCGAGCTGGGTTTAAAGGATGATGATGCGCGGGTCAACCCGAATGGCGGCGCCATTGCGCTAGGCCATCCGCTGGGCATGAGCGGTACGCGCTTAGTCATTACCGCCATGAAGGAATTGAAGCGCCGTAAAGGAAAATATGCGCTGTGCACCATGTGCGTAGGCGTAGGACAGGGTGTCGCACTGATTATAGAAAATGCAGATTAAGGAAACAATCCGCAGTATAAATGAGCCAGCAGTCAGGATGGCTGCTTCAGGAGGAAGAATATGAATAAAAATGCTATGGAAAAAATTGAGACGGTTTCAACCGATGAGCTCCGCAGTGTGCAGCTGGAACGCATGAAGAGAACGCTGCAGCATGCTTATCAGAACAGCCCGGTGTATAAAAAGAAGTTTGACGAAGCAGGCGTGCACCCTGATGATTTCAAATCTTTAGAGGACTTGGCGAAGTTTCCATTCACCACCAAGCAGGACCTGCGCGATAATTACCCATTCGGCATGTTTGCTGTGCCGCAAGAGCAGATTGTACGGGTGCATGCATCTTCAGGCACGACGGGCCAGCCGACGGTTGTGGGCTATACGCAAAATGACATTAATGTCTGGTCAGATGTGGTGGCGCGCTCACTGCGCGCCGCCGGCTTAAGCAATAAAGATACTATTCAAGTATCTTATGGCTATGGCTTATTTACCGGCGGTTTAGGCGCGCATTATGGCGTGGAGCGCTTAGGCGCAACCGTAATTCCAATGTCGGGAGGCCAAACTGAACGTCAAGCGCAGCTGATTCATGACTTTAAGCCAACGGCAATTATGGTTACGCCATCGTACTGCTTAAACATTATTGAAGCTTTGGAGAAAAAATTCGGCACAGCGAAAAACTGTTCGATTAAAACCGGCGTATTCGGTGCAGAGCCGTGGACCAATGAAATGCGCAAGGAAATTGAAGAGCGTTTAGGCATTGATGCGCTGGATATTTATGGCTTATCTGAAGTGATGGGGCCGGGCGTGGCCATGGAATGCCTTGAAAGCAAAGACGGCCCAACCATTTGGGAAGATCATTTCTATCCTGAAATCATTCATCCGGAAACCGGTGAAGTGCTGGCGGACGGTGAGCTGGGCGAGCTGGTCTTTACTACGATTACCAAAGAAGGCATGCCGGTCATCCGCTACCGTACCCGCGATTTAACCCGCCTGCTGCCGGGAACTGCGCGCACCATGCGCCGCATGGATAAAATTGTCGGGCGCAGCGACGATATGATGATCATCCGCGGCGTAAATGTGTTCCCGTCGCAAATTGAAGAGCAGATTCTGCATATTCCGCAGCTGCTGCCGAATTATCAGATCCAGATTTGCAAACAAGGCCATTTAGATACATTGCATATTCAGGCCGAAATGCGTAAAGATATCAGTCAGGCTTTGGCTGCTCAGCTGGCGGCGCAGCTGAAAAGCCAAATTAAAACCATGGTGGGCCTTTCTGTCTGTGTGGAAATTCTGCCGGAAGGCAGCCTGCCGCGTTCAGAAGGCAAGGCGCAGCGGGTATTTGATATCCGCAAATCGGCATAAGCATGAACGGATAATGATTCAATTGAATGATCATCCGCGTATTACAAGGTAACTGTGAAGCGAAATGAATCCAAAATTAAAACAAGTTATTGATGAGTTCATTAATAATGAAGCGTTAAGCGGCACATCGCTGATTATGACCGTATTTGGTGACTGCATTTTTCACCGCGGCGGCATCATCAGTCTGGCCAGCCTGATTCAGCTGATGGATGTGTTTGGCTTTAATGAGCGCTCAGTCCGTACCGCGGTATTCCGCCTGGTGCAAAATGGCTGGCTGGTGTCAGAGAAAATTGGCCGTACCAGCTATTACCGTGTTACTGAAAGCAGCCGCCAGCGCTTCATTATGGCGGATCAGAAAATTTACAGCTTCAACCATCAGGAATGGGATCAGAAGTGGGACTTGGTGCTGCTGAGTTCAGTGGAGCTGGAAAATAAAGCGGTTTTGAAAAAAGAGCTGGAATGGCTGGGTTTTGCCAATATTGCCGCCAATGTCATGGCGTATCCGGGCTGCGACCACCTGAAACTGCAGAATTTATTGCTGAATTTAAAAATGACCGATCAAGTGGTGATTTTCAAAGCTGAAGCGCTGCAGCTGTGGCAGGAGTCCTATCCGACTGTCAAGCGCATGGTGGAAAGCAATTGGCCTGTGGCTGAACTGCACCAGCGCTATGAAAAATTCATCAGCGATTTCAGGGAATTTTTCAATTCAGTGGAAAATGAAGCCGAGCTGGATCCGGTGCAGGCGTTTCAAATCCGCATTTTGCTGATTCATCAGTACCGCCGTATTTTGCTGAAAGATCCGAATTTGCCATTTGAGCTGCTGCCGTCCAATTGGCTGTCACTGAATGCCAGAAATTTAAGCAGCAACCTCTATCAAACTGTAGTGGCCGCCGGTGAAGAGTTCTTTATGGAAACAGCAAGAACGTCTGAAGGCTCTATGCCGCCGGCGCATCCGCAATTCTACAAGCGCTTTGGCGGACTCAAGCAGGAAGAAGCCAGCTATTAAATGCCTTTAAGGCCGATATTGAAAGTTTAAAGGAATAAACGATGCCGTGTTATGCTATTGATGGGGTGATTCCTGTCGTCAGCCCCAAAGCTTATGTTCATCCGACAGCTGTACTGATTGGCGATGTGATTATTGAGGATGGGGCCTATATCGGCCCTTTCGCGGCGCTGCGTGCGGATTTCGGCGGCATTCATATTCATAAAAATGCCAATGTGCAGGACTCCTGCATCATTCATGGCTTTCCTAACTATGTCACCGTAGTTGAAGAGTTTGGCCATATTGGCCATGGCGCCATTCTGCATGGCTGCCGCATCCGCAAAAACGTGCTGATTGGCATGAACAGCGTGATCTTGGATGAATCGGATATTGGCGAAAATACAATTATCGGCGCCAACAGCACCGTCAAAGCCAAAGCGCAGATTCCAGCAAACTCCTTAGCGCTGGGCAGTCCGGCACGCGTTATTCGCGCTTTAGACGATAAAGAAATAGCATGGAAGCGTCAGGGGACTGGGCAGTATATTCAGCTGACTGAACGCTGCTTGGCAACGATGCGCGAGGTCGAGCCTCTGCTTTATGCCTGCGCTGAGCGTAAGACGCATCAAGACTTTATGGCGGAGTATGGCATTAAGCAAAACAGCTAAGCGCTGGCAGGAGCCTGCAGCCATGTGAAATCAATCTGGCCATTGCTGCGGGCCGTATAAAAAGCTTTTGCAGCAATACTGCAGGCGAAAGCCAGAGAATAGAAAGAGCTGAAGCCTGTGCCGGATAAAACTGCAGCACAGCCGAATTTAAAGCGGGAGCTGATGGAGAAGCGCGGCTTCTTTGCGCAGCCGGCTACCGTTTAGGAAAACAGCCAAGGCGAGCTTAAGGCAGAACAAGAAGTGATCTGCTGATGCAAGAAAATTCAAAGCTCCAAATACATATTATCTGCGTCTTGAATCCATTCCTGAAAGCGCGCCAGAGTCCAGTCAAAATCCTGCGCATTGCGGGTGGCGCATTCCCACCAGATGCAGACCTTCCAGTGCTGCTTCAGCAGCCTCAGGGTATGCGCGGTATCGCGCTCTACATTTTTTAAAATTTTGGGCTGCCAGTAATCCAGATTGCTTTTCGGCCAGTGGAAATACTTGCAGTCATGCTGATGCCAAAAGCAGCCATGCACAAAAATAACCGTATTGTATTTTTTCAGCACAATATCCGGCTTGCCGGGCAGGTCTTTATTATGCAGGCGGTAGCGGAAGCCCAGGCGATGCAGCGCCTTGCGGATCTGCAGTTCAGGCTTGGTATTCTTGGAGTGGATGGCCGCCATATTTTCAGAGCGTGTCAGCACTTTTCTGTTTTTCGGCTGTACTTTGGCGGTCATCACGGTTACTCCCTTGAGGGCAGCGCGCTGGAGATTTGGAAATTCAGCCGGCGAATGCGCAGCCATATTAAAGAGTTTAGCCCGCAAACCCTGTCAATGCGAATATTCAATAGGCAAAAAACCGCGGCGCCGGCTGCTTGGCCGGCGCCATTTGGCAAGAAGAATGCGGGATGCAAGGCCGAAGTGAGCCAGTTCAGGCCCTGCACGGCTTATCCGCGTTTAGCATGCAGGCGGCTAACAGTGCGGAAACACGCCTTGCGCAGTTTGAGAAGACTTTAGATTTCACGCCATAGCGTGTTTTTGTCTTTCAGGGAGATCAGGAAGTTAAAGTTTTCATCATCGCGGACCAATAAGCCGCCGGGCGCGTGCATAAGCACTTTAAGCAGGGTGCCGGTTTCAAAAATCAGCGGGCTGCAGTTTTCTTTTTTCAATGTGATGGGCTTAAGCAGCTCAATAACATGGTTTTCCATTTTTATTCTCCCCCTTAAAATTGTTTTGATTGTTTTATGATCATAGCATAATTTGTTATTTTTTAAATATTTTATGTAAATTGTGTCAAACAAAATAAGAAAAATGCGCAGCAATTAATGCTTAATTACAGTGAAAAATTGCGCGAGATTTAATTTTAATTTCTGATTTTGCACAGCTTTATGCTGCTATGCAGGGCAGCTGCTCTCCATCTTCAAGGCTGATGAATTTATTTAAAATGAATTGCTGTGGCGCTGCATGCTGAACCGCGCATTTCCCTTGTGCGCAGCCGGCCGGCGCCAAGCATGGGCAAATTTGCCCTGCAGAGTCATCCTTTATTTTGCATTGGAGCGGCATGGCGCTGCCGAAACAGCTAAGATGGAAGGCGCGATGCAGAAAAACTGAACAAAATATCTGAAAAAATTGCAAATTTTAAAAGAAAAATTAAGGTTCCGGTTTTATGATCGGCATATATTCCCCAAAGGCAAACATAAAGGACGCCTCAGCCGCATGTTTAAATCTTTCTTTCCAAATCCAAAATGGTTCTTTGGATCGCTGCTACTCTGGTTCGCTGTTAATATTGCGCTTTGGTACAGCGGCGGCAGCGGCTGGGGAACGTTTCTGGGCTTCCCGCAAGGCTATGACGCTGTGGAACTGCCGATAGGCGTCAGCCGTTTCTGGTCGCCGGCATTTTTATGGTTTTATCTGTGGTTCGGCATCTCGGCTGCAGCTTTCGCTCTGTGCTGGCGGGCGAAATCCAATAATCCCTGGCAGGGCTGGTCGGTCTGGGGCTCTGCATTCATTTTATTCAACATCTGGTTTGGCGTGCAGGTCAGCGTGGTGGTAAATGCATGGTACAACCCGTTTTATGACCTGATTCAAAAGATGCTCAGCACGGGCGGCGGCGATGTCGGCCAGCTGTATGCAGGCATCATGACCTTTCTGTACATTGCGATGGTGTATGTGACGGCAGCGGTTTTCAATCTGTTTTTTGTCAGCCATTATGTCTTCCGCTGGCGCACGGCAATGAATGACTATTACACCCGGAACTGGGGTCAGCTGCGCCAGATTGAGGGCGCGTCGCAGCGTATTCAGGAAGACACCATGCGTTTCGCGCGCACGATGGAAGGGCTGGGCGTCAGCCTGGTGGAAGCGATGATGACGCTGCTGGCGTTTTTGCCAGTGCTGTTTTCGCTGTCTTCGCATGTCCAGCAGCTGCCGATTGTCGGCGCAATCCCGCATGCTTTGGTCTGGGCCGCGATTTCCTGGGCGGTGCTGGGAACTGCAGTGCTGATGCTGGTAGGCTATAAGCTCCCTGGTTTGGAATTCAATAACCAGATGGTTGAAGCCGCTTACCGCAAAGAGCTGGTATATGGCGAAGATAATCCTGAGCGCGCAGATCCGCTGACCTTGCAGGAGCTGTTCGGCAAGGTGCGCTTCAACTATTTCCGCCTGTATTTCCACTATGCCTATTTCAATCTGGTGCGCATCTGGTATATGCAGCTGGACAATATTTACGGCTTATTTGTGCTGTTCCCGAGCATTGCCGCCGGAGCGATTACGCTGGGCCTGATGATGCAGATCATCAATGTTTTTGGCAAAGTGCGTGAATCTTTCCAGTATTTGATTGCTTCCTGGCCAACCATTATTGAGCTGCTGTCTATTTATAAGCGCTTAAAAGCCTTTGAATCGGCTTTGGATAAATAGGCCACTCAGCCCGCAGGATGCGGGCTTTTTTGAGGCTGCAGATATGAACCGCGCAGCTTGCTACCCGGCCGCAGTGCTGAAAAGCCTGTGACGCCATTTGTGCAATAGCCGCCCGTAGCTGTTCTACGCTAAAAGTCGAATTGATTTTTCATGCAGGCGGAAAGGCTGAATGGTTCAGGTTATTGCGGAATATGCCTATGAGTTTGGCAGTTTTACTTTGAAATCACAGACTGGTTCAATTAAAAATCTTATTAAAAACAATGTGTTAAATTTGATGTTTCTGTGAGTTTCGGCTATGTTGATTGACTTGGCAGCAGCGGAAATATGCGTGTGAACTTCAAAAAATTATTGATGATCGGTAGCTTTGGCGCGGCCCTGCATGGCTGCAGCAGCATGGGGAATTTCAGCGCAGACCCGATGGCGGGCTATGCTTCCGCGCAGGAGCTTATTCTTAAAAAAAATCTCAATCAGCCGGACGGCGCGGCCAAAGAATATGTCTATGCATGGGGCGCGCGGCATCAGGGCGCTGACCCAGAATCCCTGTTGCCGCGCAAATATCTGAGCCAGTATTGCCATGCCAAAGGCGGCAGTTTTTCCCTGCTGCATAAAAGTTCACTCGGCTTGGTCAAGGACGGCAGGGCTAGAAATGCGCTGGCGTCCAGCAGCAATGTCTC
Source organism: Acinetobacter sp. WCHAc010034 (assembly GCF_001696615.3). Taxonomy (NCBI): domain Bacteria; kingdom Pseudomonadati; phylum Pseudomonadota; class Gammaproteobacteria; order Moraxellales; family Moraxellaceae; genus Acinetobacter; species Acinetobacter sp. WCHAc010034. Next base: position 2,851,734 of record NZ_CP032279.1, read on the forward strand.
GCAGGGCATAGGCGCATACCAGTGCAAGCAGCGCAATGGCCAGCGCTGGATTGTGTCCATTGAGCCGATTGCTGAAATGCGGTCTGCGCAATATGCGGACGCGCGCGCCGTGCGTCTGCAGGCGCAAATTATGGATGCTGACGAAGCCCAGCGCTTTTACCGGAACAGCAGTCCGGCAGCCGTTGCCCCGAAAAAGGCGAATGCGGCGGCAGCCAAAAGCCCTGCAGCCAAGCCGGCCGCGCTGAAAGGCGCAGAAGATAAAAAAGAGCTTCCGGCAGCGGCTGAAACAGCCAAGCCGCCAGTGCAGCTGGCCGATACACCGCAGCAGCAGCAGATGAAATACTATGTGGCGGCCCGCCGTGATATCAACAGCGGCAGGAATCAGGTGGAAGCCTGCAACAATGCGCAGCGCGCCTACAATTACGGGCGCTTGCCGGGGTCAGCGGCTTCCAATGTGTATGCCGAATCCGGCATGCTGGCGGCGCGCTGCTTAACCGGCATTCCCAGCTACAGCAGCCGCTTTTCCAATCCTAAAGCGCAAGCGCAGCGGATTCTGCAAAACTTGGCCGGCAATCATAATCATGCCGGGGCGAAGCATATGCTGAAGCAGATGAAATAGGCAGTTATTCCTTTTAGACTGGGGCTGGCCGGCTGAAGGCTATTGCCTGAACCATATTAAGCTTCCTTGCCGGCCGTGAAGCTTCGAATGGTGATATTTGCAGCGGCGTTACAGGCTGATGCTTGCGCCCAAGGCTTTGACAAACTGCGCCAGCCAAGCCGGATGCGCAGGCCATGCCGGCGCGGTGATCAGATGGCCATCGGTGACTGCTTCAGTCACAGCAATGTCGGCATAAGTCCCGCCGGCCAGTTTCACTTCGGCAGCGCAGGCTGGGTAAGCCGAGCAGAGGCGGCCTTTCAGCACGTCCGCCGCCGCTAAAAGCTGCGCGCCGTGGCAGACCGAAGCAATTGGCTTCTGGGCTGCGTCAAACTCCCGGACAATTTCAATGACACGCGCATTCATGCGCAGGTATTCCGGCGCCCGCCCGCCCGGAATCACCAGCCCGATATAATCAGCGGTATTTACCGCGCTGAAGTCATGGTTAATGGCGAAGTTATGCCCGCGCTTTTCGCTGTAGGTCTGCTCGCCTTCAAAGTCGTGAATGGCGGTGGCAATGCTGTCGCCGGCTTTTTTATCCGGACAGACGGCATGCACGGCATAGCCAAGGCCAGTCAGGAACTGAAAGGGCACCATGGTTTCGTAGTCTTCGGCATAGTCGCCCACCAGCATCAGGATTTGTTTAGGCATGTTTTTTCTCTCTGTTTAGATTTGATTTATATGAATTTTATTTCACCATAGCACATCAGCATGGCAGTTTTAAGAATTTTGGCGGTCTTTTAGTCGGATAGGCCTAAAACAGCCTATGAATAGATTTACTTTATGGCGGCATCTAAAGCGAGCGTGCTTTTTGATGCGGGAGCGTATTGCGCATGCGGGCAGCGATGTGTAAAGGTTGAGCTGCAGCCGGCATTGGAGCATCAGGCTGGATAGACGCAGCGGCAAATGGCTGTTTAATCAGGTAACTATGCTTGAGGAAAAATAGAATGATTAAAAAGAAAATCGGCTTGCGTTCAGCTGTTTTAGCAGCCTATGCTTGCTTTACGCCTGCAGTTTTTGCCGCGCCTTTGCAGATTTTGGCGTTTGAAAAAGCGCAGCTGGGCCAAAGCGAGCAGCATCAGCTTTGTGAACAGCTCAAAGCGCTGTGTCAGCAGCCTGAGAAATGGCGCAGCTTAAAAACAGCGGATCAGAGCTTATGGCTGCTGGCTGGCGGTGATATTGCCCAGTTTAATGCATCTGCAGCGGGCTTTAAATTATCGCAGCAGTGGCATCTGGACATTTCTGATCAAGCGCAGGGCGCATCGAATGGGCAGTTTATTTTTCCCAAGCTGTTTCCAATGGCGCAGAACCGCTATGCCGTTGCTGTGATTGACAGTTTTTCTGAAATGTATTCGGGCGGCGGGGCGGGCATCGAGCGCGCCAGCTTTTATGAGCTGAAGGATGCTGGAACTGCGCATCAGTTTATTCAGAATTACCCTTTCAGCTTGAACCGGATGATCCGGGCCTGCTTTTCCGAACAGGATTATGCAAGCGCAAAGGGCAATTGCCATGATGAAGACCGCTTGAGTCTGGATATCCGGCCCGTCAAGCCGATGCTGTGGCAATTCCGCTACCGCTATAATTTGAGCGTATCGCCAGCATCAGATTCGGGCGGAAAATCTTATCAGGGCAGCAGGAACCTCAATATTGATTTAAACCGAGCGCCTGCACAGCCGGATATTCCTGCGGCATGGAATTATGCGGGAATGGAATAAGCAGCAGAGCAGAGGATTCAAGCGCAGCGCATTTGGCTGAAGCCTTAACCGTTTTGATTGGCGCAATTTACAGAGTCATTATAGGTAATAGCATGGGTGGTGTGATACAAAGAAGCAGATTGCAATTTGGAACTCTATTTATGCCACGCCATGTTTATGCTTCTGCCCGCCGTAAATTTTCTTCTTTGAGCCGTTCTGTGTTTGTGGCAGCCGCGTTGCTGGGTGCAGCGCAAATTGCGTCGGCTGGGCCGACCGTAGACCAGCTGAGTGATTGCTTAGTCAAGTCCACGACTGCCACGGATAAAACAGCGGTGCTGCAATGGACTTTTGCTGCGCTATCGACGCATCCGGACTTAAAGCGTTTTAGTCAGGTGACGGATGCTCAGAAAACAGAACTGGATAAAAATTTGGCCACTGTGCTGCAGCGCATCCTTGTGGAGCAGTGTTCCGCGCAGACTAAAGCGGTGATTCAGGCGGAGGGCCTGCAGGCTGTGGGCAACAGTTTTCAGGAGCTGGGCAGCATTACGGGGGAAGAAATTATTAAGAACCCGGAAGTGAAGCAGCAGCTGAATGGTGTGCTGCGTTATGTGGATTTGAATAAATTGGTGATGACTTTTTTGACGCCTGAGATTTGGAATAAGTTGGGAGTGATGAGGTAGTGTGAATTTTCTCACTTGCGCTTTGTTTTAAAGCACTGCTTTAAAATTTGCTCAGGAGGAGGATATCGCGTATCCAAATAATCACATGACAAAGTTTCCCTTTTTAAAAGGTGAAAAGCGAAGCTTTGCAAGGAGAGGGGGTTTAAATGAGTTTAATGATGGCAGTTGGATTTCCTTTTTCGATTTCAAATATGTTGGGGCATTATGAAATACAGAATCTTACTGGAATGATGAGAGCGGAATTTCAAGTAGATAGTACCCTTATTTTTGTAGATTTTCCTAAAGATGAAGAGCATTTATTAGAAGTCTATCTATCAAAAGTAAATAAGCGTTTTCAGCAAGATTATGCTGATAAAAATTTGATACTTGAGCAAGCAGAGAAAATATTTAGAAGAACTTATCCTGAAATTGATGAAGTGATTGAGCTATATGAAGGCTATAACAATGTAAGCTTTAACAATCAAATATTTGCTTTGCTGAATATTCATTATCAGGTTGACACTATAGAACAGTTTGCTGATTTTCATTGTGTGACAACTGCCCAGGATTTCACGGAAGCTTCATTTCGTGATGAATGTTTAGAAGTCGTTATTGATGGTGGATATGATTTGGTGCTGAAAATTCCAGAACATCTTTATTTAAGTTTTAGGAAAGAAGAGGGGAAGATTTTTGAATTATAAATCATTTATTAAAATAAAATTCCTCTCCTTCTTACGTGTAATAACGCTCGTCCTTTAAAAGGGATAGGTAACAGCGTGTATTAAATTAATCACATGACAAAGCCTGCCTTTTCTAAAGGTGAGAAGTGAAGCTTCGAAAGGAGAGGGATTCTAAAAGTCACGCATAAAGAAGGACTTTTAGAGTTGAATGCGTCCTAAGTCTTCGAGCTTGGTGATAGACGATACTTTTTTGATGGTCATGTTTTTCTACGTTATGTGTTTGGATTACTTTATTTTTCATGTAGAATTATTTGAATTTATGTATAAGTAACCATTATATATGTTGTTTTTTTGGGTTTACTTATAATTTGGTGGTTTGAAGCTGAAAATAATTATTTTTATGATATTTTGGTTGGAATAAAAAAAGTTTGTCCTTGGATTGATGTACAGACAAAATTTAAGTTAAGAGTTTGTAAAGTATTTTGGTTATCTTTAGTTATTAGCGTCATAATAATTGTGTGGAATGCGTTGTACTCACCCTATTTAGCGAATTATTTTTCAGTAAATAATGGAGAAGTACAGTTAAGAGAAGACATCCAAGAATCAGATTCTCCTGTAGATATTAATCAAAATGGCTCTGAAGCATTAAAAATAGAAATTGTTAATCAAGATAGTCAAATAGGTGACTGGGGGACATTTGGTGATTTTATTGGTGGAACTTTAAACCCAATAATTGGATTTATTAGTATCTTACTTTTGTTTGCAACATGGAGACTTACACGAAAAACTTTAAACTTTACTAAAGAAGAGTTAAATAATAGTAATCAACTTTTACGCATACAACAATTTGATGCCATTTTTTGGGGGTTATTGGAGCACCTAAAAAAAATTGAAGATTCACTATATGAAAAAAATAGTGATCATATTTTGATTATAGATGAGGTATATTCCAAAATATTTTGTTATTCATTAGATGAAAGTTTGTATAAAAAAAGACAGAAAATATTGAGTAATGCTCAAATTTCTCAATATTTTATTCTTCTATATCAAATTTTTAAAAATATTGATGAAAAAATTAGCAAAGATGACTTCAAACTTAAAAAATCATACTCCAATATTTTAAGAGCAAATGTTTCAACTAAAATTCTTCAAATCTTAGTAATTAATTGCTATGAGAATTTTCCAGAATATAAAACCTATCTTGAGAAATTTGGTTTTTTAGAGCATATGCCGTTCTCTTTTGTTACCAATGAAAGGCTTATTAATCTTAAGTTATTAGAGTGTTTATCATTTTATGATAAACAGGCTTTTGATAAGTCTATATATTTTAAAGATTATTTGAATGATGAAGCATTGAAGTTGTTTTTTGAGGGAAAGCCTAAAAAAATAAATGAATATTTAAATTTACTATTAGGTGGTGTTCCGAAAACTAATGAAATCGAATTGAAGATTGATTTGGATCATGAGCAAATTAGAAAATTTGATTTAATTATTGAGATTGGACAAGATAATGGTGTAACTATTTATCCTAAGAATAAACAGAATATTTATGGAACCATGATGGAGGATATTATTTTAAGGAGTGATCCGCAAAAAGTATCTCTTAATATTACAAAGAGGGGATTCGAGTTAAAAATTTATAATTTATGGGTTGTTATTAACTCATTAAAAAGCATGCCGATTAGAATTGAAAAAAACCCGCTTTAAAGCGGGTTTCCTTTTCATTGATCAGATTAACCAATCAATTTCTTCATCAATTCATTTACTTGCGCAGGGTTAGCTTTCCCCTTAGACGCTTTCATGACTTGACCAACAAGACCGTTGAAAGCTTTCTCTTTACCAGATTTAAACTCTTCAACCATCTTCTCGTTGGCAGCAAGAACGTCTTTAATAATCGCTTCAATCGCGCCTGTATCAGTTTCCTGCTTCAAGCCTTTTTCAGCAATAATTTCGTCTGCAGTTTTGCCTTCATCCCACATAAAGCCGAACACTTGCTTCGCAATCTTGCCGCTAATGGTGTTATCCACGATACGCGCAACCATGCCACCCAGTTTTTCAGCCGAAACAGGAGAGTCTGCTAGTTCTAAGCCTGCTTTGTTTAAAGCAGCTGAGAATTCGCCCATGACCCAGTTTGCAGACACTTTACCTTGCGTAGCGCCGCCAGCAGCAGCCACAACCGCTTCATAAAAGTCTGACATTTCACGGGTCAGCGTCAACACATGCGCATCGTATTCAGTGACACCAAAGTCGGCTACGAAACGCTCACGACGTGCAGTAGGAAGTTCGGGCAATGCAGCACGAGCCGTTTCAATTTGCGCGTCTGAAATAATCACAGGCAGCAAGTCAGGATCTGGGAAGTAGCGGTAGTCGTTCGCTTCTTCTTTCGAACGCATCGAACGTGTTTCCATCTTCATAGGGTCGAATAGACGCGTTTCCTGGTCAATCGTGCCGTCCCATTCCAAAATTTCCATTTGGCGTTCAATTTCAACATTGATCGCTTGTTCAATGAAACGGAATGAGTTGAGGTTTTTCAACTCGCAACGTGTACCAAAAGGCTGACCCGGACGGCGCAGCGATACGTTGCAGTCAGCGCGGAACGAACCTTCAGCCATGTTGCCGTCAGAAATACCCAACCAGCGCACCAAAGTGTGAATCGACTTGATATAAGCCACCGCTTCTTCAACCGAACGCATATCCGGTTCAGACACAATTTCAAGCAAAGGCGTACCTGCACGGTTGAGGTCAATGCCTGACATGCCTTCAAACTGGTCATGGATCGATTTACCGGCATCTTCCTCAAGGTGGGCACGCGTTACGCCAATGCGCTTCACTGTGCCGTCTTCAAGTTGAATGTCGATATGACCCAAGCCCACAATCGGGTTATCCATCTGGCTGATTTGGTAGCCTTTCGGAGAATCAGGATAGAAATAGTTCTTGCGCGCAAATACCGACGCTTGGTCGATGTAGGCATCGATACCCAAACCAAAGCGAATGGCTAAATCCACCACTTCTTTATTCAATACAGGCAGTACGCCCGGCATCGCCAAGTCAACAAGGCTGGCTTGCGTGTTTGGGTCTTGACCAAATTCAGTCGATGAACCTGAGAAAATTTTAGATTTAGTTGCCAGCTGAGTGTGAATCTCGATGCCAATAACGACTTCCCAGCCATCAATCAGGTTGGATTTTGGTTTAGCAGCGTTTTTAGCCATTATGCATTCTCCTCAGCAATTGCTGCACGTTTCGTATGCCAATCCGTCACTTGCTGGTACTGATGCACCACAGACAGCAGTTGAGATTCTGACCAATAGTTGCCAATCAGCTGTAAGCCCACAGGCAAGCTGTTTTTGTCAAAACCAACAGGTGCGTTAATTGCAGGAAGACCCGCAAGGTTGACCGCGAGGGTGTAAATGTCGCCTAAATACATTTCTGTTGGGCTGAGGTTGGCGCCAATTTTATAAGCTGTGGTTGGCGCAGATGGCGCTGCAATCACATCAACCGATTCAAAGGCTTTTAAGAAATCCTGCTGGATTAAGCGGCGGACTTTTTGCGCTTTCACGTAGTAAGCGTCGTAATAGCCCGCAGACAGGGCATAGGTGCCAATCAGGATGCGGCGCTGCACTTCTGCACCAAAACCTTCAGAACGTGAACGCTTGTATAAGTCCATCAGGTCAACTGGGCTCTCTGCACGGTAGCCATAACGCACGCCATCGTAACGGGACAAGTTCGATGACGCTTCAGCAGGTGCAATCAAGTAATAGGTCGGAACATAAGCTTCAGTCATGTTGAGATCAATCTCAACCAAAATTGCCCCCATGTCTTCCAGTTTTTTCAATGATTCTTCAACACGCGCTTTCACGTCTGCGTCTAAACCAGCGACATTGAAGTATTGCTTTGGAATGCCAATACGCAGGCCTTTAACTGCTGTGCCGTTCAGGTTCGCCACATAGTCATCAGCGTCTTTTTCGATAGAGGTTGAGTCTTTCGCGTCATGGCCTGCCATGACGTTCATCAGGTAGGCGCAGTCTTCAGCCGAACGTGCCATTGGCCCGCCCTGATCCATGGACGATGCATAGGCAATCATACCGAAGCGCGATACGCGGCCATAAGTCGGCTTAAGGCCGGTTAAGCCGCAGAACGATGCCGGCTGGCGGATTGAGCCGCCTGTGTCTGTGCCCGTTGAAAACGGAGCAAGGTCAGCTGCAACAACTGCCGCCGAACCGCCCGAAGAACCGCCCGGCACATGCGCTAAATTCCAAGGGTTTTTAGTTGCGCCGTAAAAAGGGTTCTCAGAGGTTGAACCCATGGCGAACTCGTCCATGTTCACTTTGCCTAAAGTGACCAGGCCGGCAGCTTTGCCTTTGGCAACTACAGTTGCATCGTAAGGGGATATAAAGTTATCCAGCATTTTTGAGCCGGCAGTGGTTTTAATGCCGTGGGTGCAAAAAATGTCTTTATGCGCAATCGGCACACCGGTCAATGCGGTGGCTGCGCCTGCTTTAATTGCGGCATCGGCAGCGTCGGCTTGCGCCAGCGCCTGTTCTGCAGTCACGGTTACATAAGAATTCACTTGTGTATCCAGTTTTGCGATGCGCTTTAAATAATGTTCGGTCAGTTCGCGAGATGAAAATTTAGCCCCGGCTAAACCCTCAGAGAGTTCACGAATCGACAAGCGGTGTAAATCGGTCATGAGAAATAATTCTTTACGTTTAATTTAAAAAAAATGGTTCAACTGAATGCAAATTATTCAATCACGCGCGGAACAAGGTACAGCCCGTCCTGCACCTGAGGCGCAATGGCTTGATATTCATCACGATGATTGGTTTCTGAAACCGTATCTTCACGCAGCGGCTGCGGGTTGTCGAAGGGGCTTTTCAGCGGCTCAACGCCATCGGTGTCGATGCCTTTCAAGGTTTCCATCATGCCTAAGATTTTATTTAAACTTTGAGCATATTCAGCAGATTGCGCCTCATTCAGCGACAACCGAGCCAAATGGGCGATTGCTGAAACCGTTTGTGCATTTAGATCTGCAGAATGCTGTGCATCCGATGTAGACATAACATTACCTAATTCAGTATTAAAAAATTTCAAATTATCGTGCGTTATAATAAGCGATTGACTTGTCCAAATCATCACATTTAGTTAAAGTTGCCACCTTGCGTCCATATAAAGTTTAATCGAGAACGTCTCCGTGATTTTAAAACGACTAATTGGCTTGTTTTCGCCTGATCTAGCCATTGATTTAGGTACGGCAAATACACTTATTTATGCGCCGGGACGAGGCATTATATTAAATGAACCGACGGTTGTGGCGATCCGCCACAGCGGTTCACAGAAAATTGTTTCCGCTGTTGGCCTTGATGCAAAGCAGATGCTGGGCCGTACGCCTGCCAATATTACGGCCATCCGTCCAATGAAAGACGGCGTAATTGCTGATTTTGAAGTGACGGAAACCATGCTGAACCAGTTTATCGGCAAAGTTCATGAAAAGCGCCTGTTTCCGCCTGCGCCGCGTGTCGTCGTGTGCGTGCCGTGCAAATCGACGCTGGTCGAGCGCCGCGCAATCCGCGAAGCGGTTTACAATGCCGGCGCGCGCGACGTGCGCCTGATTGAAGAGCCGATGGCGGCGGCGATCGGCGCAGGCATGCCGGTTGAGCAGGCATGCGGCTCAATGGTGGTGGATGTCGGCGGCGGCACAACGGAAATCGCGATTATCTCCCTGCAGGGCTGCGTTTATGCGGATTCACTGCGCATTGGCGGCGATGTTTTCGATGAACAGATCATTAACTATGTGCGCAAGGCGCATGGCTGCGTGATTGGCGAAACGACGGCTGAAAATATTAAAAAAGAAGTCGGCATGGCGCTTCCAGACGAAGGCGCAAAAGCTTTGGAAATTGAAGTCCGCGGCCGCAACCTGGCGGAAGGCGTGCCCCGCGCAATTACCGTGACTTCAGATGAAATCACTCAGGCGATTTCTGACCCGCTGCAGAATATTGTATCGGCGGTGAAGTCTGCGCTTGAACAGACGCCTCCGGAACTGTCATCAGATATCGCCGAGCGCGGCATCGTCTTGACCGGCGGCGGCGCGCTGCTCCGCAATCTGGACAAGCTGCTGGCGAAAGAAACCGGCCTGCCGGTAGTTGTGGCGGAAGATCCTTTGACTTGCGTGACCCGCGGCGGCGGCAAAGTGCTGGACTTCTTCGATAATCCTAATCATGACATGCTGTTCGTAGGCTAAGAAAAGGACGCGGCGGGTGCAAACTCAACTGTTCTCAAGACAACCGCCATCTTTTCGCTCATTTATCATTGCGGTAATCGCATGCCTGGTGGTGCTTTTCTTTGATTGGCGCATGCCGCATGTGGTTAAACCGGCAAGAGATGTCTTGTATGCGGCCTATAATCCAATTTACGCCGCTGCAAGCTATCCAGTGTTATCGCGAGAATGGCTGAATCAGCAAACCAAGTCAGAAGCTCAGCTGCGCCGCGAAAATACCGCGATGCAGGCGGAGCTTTTGCAGGCGCAAGTCCGCCTGCAGAAGCTTTCTGAACTTTCTGCGGAAAATACCCGCCTGCGCGGCCTATTGGACACGCCGTTAATTATTGACGGGCGCATGGAAATTGCGGAAGTCATCGGCACCGATGCTGACCCGCTGCGGCACATTATCGTGATCAACCGCGGCGCCAGCAGCCAGCTGAAAGTCGGGCAGACGGTGCTGGATGACAAAGGCATTATGGGGCAGATCGTGAATGTCTATCCGCACAGCAGCCGCATCATGCTGCTGTCTGACAAGGAGCATTCCCTGTCAGTGCGGCTGGAGCATACCGGCATGCGCGCAATTGTATCCGGCACAGGCGATTTAGGGCGCCTGAAAATGGAATACGTGCCAACCAGCGCCAATATCAAAGTGGGTGAGAAAGTGTATAGTTCAGGGCTTGGGGCGCATTTCCCTGCAGGCTATTTTGTCGGAACGGTATCCAAAGTGCAGCGCCATAATTCAGGCGAATTTGCGCAAATTGATGTTGCGCCTGCGGCCCAGCTGGCCGGCGGGCATCATGTGGTGGTGCTGTTTTCCGATTCTTTAGCGATGGAGCAGCCGAATGCCAATCGCTAAGCTCAGCCGCCCGGCGCACCGAGATCCTTTGGCGGCCATCGTCATTTCGGTGATCTTGGCCTCGGTGCTGATGGTGTATCCGCTGTCCTATACGCTGTCCGGCTGGCGCCCATTGCTGATGATGCTGGTGATGCTGTTCTGGGTGCTGTGCCAGCCGACATGGTGCGGCGTGTGGTTTGCCTTCGGCACCGGCATTTTTGTAGACCTGCTGGTCGATGCGCCGCTGGGTATGAATGCTTTAAGTTTTGTACTGCTGGCCTTTATCGCGCGTTTTTTGACGCGTGAGCGGCGCGTTCTGACCTTCGGAAACTTATGGGCGATTGCCTCGATTGCTGTTTTGGCGCATCTGTTTTTCGCCTGGATAGCGCAGGTCATGAGCGGCGTGCATTTCTCCCTGGCGCGCCATTGGCAGCCGCTGCTGACCAGCGTGCTGGCATGGCCGGTCATCTACTATATGCTGAAAAAATGGCGGATTTAATCCTTGCATCCAGTTCGCCGCGGCGGCGTGAGCTGCTTGCGCAGCTTGGTTTGGTATTTGATATCTATAGCCCAGATATTGATGAGTCTGTACAAACAGGTGAATCAGCAGCCCATTACGTGGAGCGGCTGGCATGCGCTAAAGCTGAGGCCGTGCAGCGCCAATATCCTGATGCGGTTGTGATCGCCGCCGACACCAGTTTAGGGCTGGATGGGCAAATTCTGGGCAAGCCGGAATCAAAACAGCATGCCTTTGAAATCTGGGGAAAAATATCGGGCAGAACGCATGATGTGTTTTCAGGCGTTTGCGTGCGCACAAAAGATCAAATTTGCAGTATAGTGGTACGCACGCAGGTTGAATTTCAGACCCTGAGCCAGAGCGATATGGAAAGCTACTGGGCCACGGGCGAACCCCTCGGCAAGGCGGGAGCCTACGCCATTCAGGGCATCGCTGCGCGCTATATCCCGCGGATTGATGGCAGCTACTCCAATGTAGTCGGGCTGCCGCTCTATGAAACTGTACAGCTGCTGCAGGCAGTTAAGGCGCTAAATTAACTGCTGAAAAGAATTTTTATAATGTTTTGAGTTTAGTTATGTCTGATGAGTTGCTGATTAACGTCACGCCGATGGAATGCCGCGTGGCGTTAATTGAAAATGGCACGGTCAATGAGCTGTTTGTTGAGCGCACTGTCAAGCGCGGTTTGGTGGGCAATATCTATAAAGGCAAAGTGGTGCGCGTGCTTCCCGGCATGCAGGCGGCTTTTGTTGATATCGGCCTGTCGCGCACCGCTTTCCTGCATATCAATGATATGGTCTGGCAAAAAAACCAGCCTGCGCCGAATGTTTTTGAGCTGCTGCAGCCGGGGCAGATCCTGACGGTTCAAGTCATGAAAGACATGCTTGGCACCAAGGGCGCCCGCCTCAGCACCGACCTTTCCATTCCTTCACGCTATCTGGTGATGATGCCGTTCGGCAATCATATTGGCGTATCGCAGCGCATTGAATCTGAACAGGAACGCGACCGCCTGCGCTCGATGATTGAGCGCATTCAGGCGGAGCATAAATTGCCGGGTTCGGTGATTGTGCGCACGGCAGCCGACGGCATTGCCGAAGAAGCGATTGCGCAGGACATGGCCTATCTGGCGAAGCTTTGGGAATACATTCAGCGCAAGCAGAGCAGCACCGCCGTGCCGTCGCTGATTTTTGAGGAGCTGCCTCTGCCGCAGCGGGTGATCCGCGATTTGGCCAATGACGAAACTTCTAAAATTCATGTCGATTCGCGTGAAATTCACGGCAAGCTGAAGGAATTTGTCGAAGAATTTGTGCCGAACATGCTGGAGCGCCTGATTCACTATCCGGGCGAGCGCCCGATTTTTGACTTGTACAATGTTGAAGAAGACATCCAAAAGGCGCTGCAAACCCGCGTCGCGCTGAAGTCCGGCGGCTATCTGATGATTGATCAGACTGAAGCCATGACCACTATTGATGTCAACACCGGCTCCTATGTCGGCGGGCGCACGCTGGAAGACACGGTGTTCAAGACCAATATGGAGGCGACGCAGGTGATTGCGCGCCAGCTCCGCCTGCGCAATCTGGGCGGCATCATCATCATCGACTTTATTGACATGCAGGAAGCGCAACACCGCGAACAGGTGATGAGCCAGTTTGAGAAAATGCTGGAGCGCGACCATGCTAAAACCAAGATTACGCAGGTGTCTGAGCTGGGCCTGGTGGAAATGACCCGCAAGCGCACCCGCGAGTCGCTGGAGCATTTGCTGTGCGAATCCTGCCCGACCTGCCAGGGGCGCGGCTATGTGAAAACCGCAGAGACCGTGTGTTACGAAATCTTTCGGGAAATCCTGCGCTACGCGCGCGCTTTCGAGTCGCAAAGCGGCTTTACGGTGGTTGCGCATCCCTCGGTGATTGACCGCTTATTGACCGCGGAAGCGCCTGCAGTGGCCGATCTGGAGCATTTTATCAGCCGCGTGATTAAGTTCCAGGTGGAGAATCTGTATACGCAAGAGCAATACGATATCATCTTGAGCTGAAATTGTAACAGAATATCGTTAAACACTTGTTACAACTGAAATTTTACTTTTGATCTGTAATTTTGAATACTAAACGCATCCAATAGCCAAAGCCGTTTTTCCCTTTGGGCTTAGCAAAATGAGGTGTGTTATGGGTGTCCGTAAAGCAGTAATGAGTACAGGTTTAAAGCATATGCTGGATGCGAAGACAGTCAATTCAGCGTATATTCTGGACGAGCGCGGCAATGAGGTGCAGATTACCGCCTCCATGATCCGCACCGCGTGCCATCAGCTGTTAAAGCAGTGCCGAAATATTAAAAATTAAGGGGCTATTTGAAAGCCCCTTAATTTTTTGATCATTTTTTGAAAATAAATACAGCCTTAATGCCGTTTTCAGTTGGCAAATTATTCCAGCCCGCCTGCGGTCAGCTTACCGCCTGCAGCTTTGGGCTATCTTTATTGACTATCTCTTCAAAGCGCTGAATCTCCTCTTCCAGATGCGTCAGCAGGTTCTGCATTTTAGGCAATGCATTGCGGCAGGCGGTCAGGCCTACTTCCAGTTTGTCCTGATAGCTGGTCATGGTGATGTTCAGCGCCTGGCCGTCCATCACAATTGAAGCGGGGTAGAGCGCATTCAGGCGCGCGCCATTCCAGTACAGCGCTTCGCGCGGGCCGGGAACATTGGAAATCACCAAATTGAAGGCCTGGCGTTTAGGCATCAGCCCGGAAGCAATGTTCAAGCCGGCTGCTCCGTAAACAAATGCGCTGTAATTTAAAATTTGATTGGCATTCATGCGCTTAAAGCGCTCTTTGGCGTTCAGCACGCTGCGGCGGACAATCGCGAGCCGTTCCAGCGGGTCTTCTTTATGCGTGCCGAGGTTGGCCAGAATCATGGTGATCCGGTTCGACAGTTCAGAATCATCGCCGCGCACCGATGCCGGCACCATGGCAATCAGCGGTTTTTTCGGCAAGGCGTTTTGCGTAATCAGGTATTCGCGCAGCGCGCCGGAGCAAATCGCCAAAACAATATCGTTAATGGTCACGCCAAGCGCTTTCGCAATATTATGCAGGCGCGAGAAATCAAAGGACTGCGCGGCGAAGCGGCGTGAAGAGCTGACGCGCTGGTTCAGAATCGAGCTTGGCGCCTGAAAGCTGGATACGTAATCCGGGTTGCGCCCCATGTCTTTCATCACGGTCTGCGACAATTCATAGATCACGCGCGGGGTGGAATCAATCTGGTCTTTCAAGCCGTCAATCAGGCCTCTAAGGCGGCTGACTTTTGGCTGCTTGAGGCGCTTGATGCGCGGGCCTTCAACGCACCACGGCGGCACAATGCTTTTGGTATTCTGATCATCTGACAGCGATTTTTCCACCAGGCGCATGCCGGCAATGCCGTCCACCATGGCGTGGTGGATTTTAAAGTACATGGCGAAGCGGTTGCCTTCAATGCCTTCAATGATATGGCAGGTCCACAGCGGCTTGGCGCGGTCAATTAGAGTGCTGTGCTCTTGCGAAATATAGGTCAGCAGTTCGCGGATGCGCCCCGGCTGAGGCAGCGCGATATGGCGGAAATGATGGTCTAAGTCAAATTCTTCATCTTCATCCCAAAAAAAGCCGCTTAAGCGGTTATTGAAGGGCGGGATGGGAATGGACTTGGAATTGCGGATATCAGTAACCAAGTCCTGAATAAAGCTGGCCGGCGCATTGTCTGGAATTGTAAATAAGAATAGCCCGCCCACATGCATAGGCTGCTGCCGTTTTTCTAAAGTTAGAAAAATAAAATCAATTGGGTGTAATGGACGCATAGCGTGGATTGCCTCACTGCAATGTCTAGGAAGCTCCTATCTTGAGCAGCCTTGTTAGAATTATTAAATTTGCTTAGAAAGTATAGCGTTTTTAATCAAGAATAAAACTGATTTATATGTATCCATGCGTTGAAAAAACCACTGTTTTTGCAGCGGTTTTGACTTGATTATTTCTGTAAGTTATTTCTTTAAATTTCCGGCATGCAGTCCGCATTCTTTATGCGTGGCTTCTTCCCACCACCAGCGGCCTTCGCGCTCATGCTGATTCGGCAGCACAGGGCGGGTGCAGGGCTCGCATCCAATGGAAATAAAGCCGCGCTCATGCAGCGGGTTGTAGGGAATTTCCATCAGGCGGATATAGTTCCAGACATCTGCGCTGGACCAGTTCGCCAGCGGATTGTATTTGATCAGCTGCTTGCCGGGACCGGAAAAGCCCGGATCGGCCTGCACCGCGGGAATTTCATTGCGCGTGCCGGGGCTCTGGTCTTTGCGCTGGCCGGTAATCCAGCCGTCCAGCGTCGCCAGCTTTTTGCGCAGCGGCTGAACTTTGCGGATGCCGCAGCATTCACTGTGGCCATCCTGATAAAAGCTGAAAAAGCCTTTTTCATTTACCAGCTGCTGCACCGCTTCAGTTTCCGGAAAGCAGATTTCAATATCAATATTATAATGCTTGCGCACTGTATCAATAAACTGATAGGTCTCTGCATGCAGACGGCCGGTATCGAGGCTGAATACCCGGAAAGGCTTGCCTGAATGGACTGCCATATCAATCAGCACGACATCTTCCGCGCCGGAAAATGAAATTGCAATTTCACCTTGCTGGCTTAATGCAAGCTCAATAATTTCATTTGGAGATTTGTCTGCATATTCAGATGCAAGCGCATCGGCAATATCAACAGTAGGGATTATCGTCATGTCTGTCCTGGCTATCGGCTTGGAGCGTCAAAACCTATATTAATTTATTTCGCAGCCATTTTAATAGAATTGCTAAAATAGACTTATCACTAAAAAATAGATAGTTATGAAAAAAATAGATTTAAAAAAGAACAATGCAAAAGCGCTTTCTTAAGCTATGATAGTTCAAATTTTTTTCACTGAGATTTGGAGAACCCATGGAAGTCGTCTGTCTTGATCTTGAAGGTGTGTTAGTTCCGGAAATTTGGATTAACTTTGCGAAAAAAACAGGAATTAAAGCGCTGGAAGCGACAACACGCGATATTCCGGATTATGATGTGCTGATGACGCAGCGCCTGAATATCTTAAAAGAACACGGCTTAGGTCTGAATGATATTCAGGAAGTGATTGCGGACATGGGGCCGTTCCCGGGGGCAAAGGAATTTGTAAAATGGGTCAGCACGCATTTTCAGCTGATTATTCTTTCAGATACATTCTATGAGTTTGCGCATCCTTTAATGAAGCAGCTGGACTGGCCAACGATTTTCTGCCACAAGCTGGAAACCGATGAAGCGGGCATGATCACCGCCTATAAGCTGCGCCAGCCGGACCAGAAGCGCAAAGCGGTGCAGGCGCTGCACGGCCTGAATTTCCGCGTGATTGCAGCCGGCGACTCTTATAATGACACCACCATGCTGGGCGAAGCGGATCAGGGCTTCCTGTTTGATGCGCCAGAAAATGTGATTGCGGAATTCCCGCAGTTTCCGCCGATTAACGGCTATGACGCGCTGAAAGAAGCCATCCGCAATGCATCTGTGCGTGATATTCCAGCTTAGCTTTTATATAGATAAAAATCTGTAAAAAAGAAAAGGCGTACTTTCAATGAGTACGCCTTTTTTCAGAACAAGACAAAAAAATCTAAATTTTAGAATTTGTAGCCAATGTTCAAGCCGTAAGCAATTGCATTGCTATCAGTAAATGCACCTGCTTCAGTATGGGCTCCAGTTACTGCATCAGCATCGCCTAGCCAAAAGTATTTTACCCCAGCGCCAATGAAATAGTTTTCAGCGGGAGAGAAGCGTACCCCTGTACCTACACTCCAGTAACCTTCAGTTGGGCCAAGTGTTGTAACAGGATTGCCTGCGCCAGAATCCCAGCCAACTGATACATTTGCACCCCAACGCTCGTTAAATTTGCGACCTACGCCAACAGTTGCAGAAATTTGATCTTCTTTATAGTCAATCAGGTTAAAGCCATTTGGTTTATTGGGAACGAAGCCCTTTTGCCCTAGATACTGAGATAATTTGCCAAATTGATAAGGCTGTACTTTGAATTTTGACCAGTCGACCCAGCGCAGATTTGCAAATGCCACAGTATCAGCCATGATCCCTGTTTGGAAGTCGACATTGACCGATTGCGGCGTGGTAAGTTCAGTTTTAGCATCAGAAGAGCTAATTGCAGAAATTACTGGATTTAGTGGATTGCCTGGAATGACTGTGGAGCCAAAATTCTCATAAGCATTCATTTTGTGTGTAATTTCTGCGCGATAGGTTACAGATGCCTTAAGCGCAATTTCAGGGATTTGATATGCAACACCCGCTAACCAGCCAACAGACTCATCTTCGCCAGTTCTAAAATCATAACCGTTAAGTGCGCTATAAGCATTGCCACGTAAAAGTACTGTGCCGTCAACAGTTTGGTATACGGCTCCTGCGTAAAGATTCCAATTTTCATTGGGCTGATAGCCGAAAAGGAGATTAAGATTCTGTGTATCTACGACAACGGAAGTTCCACCCTTAAATGACACAGGCCGGTTTTCTACAAAATTATTGCTGCCTGAATATTCGGCATCGGCGCCATAGGGCTGATCATAAATAAGCCCTACGGAGAAATGATCTGTTGCCTGTACTTTTAAGGCTGCATGAGGGAAGTAGTAGTCGCCAGCCATGTCACCAGTGTTATTTTTGTCTTTATCTTTTCCAGAAACTTCAGGATCCAGAATTGAAATACCTGCTTCGAAATAGTTTCCGGGCTGCAGAAAAGTAGAAATTGATTGGCCTGAGCGGTCCAGTCCGGCTGCACATACCGAAGTAGCAGGAATTAAGCTGATCAAAATTGCTTTTGTTAAGTGGCTGAGCTGCATGTTTTTCCCTGTTTGTAACTTTTAGTGGGTAATCAATGCAGGGAAAGTAACATAATAAAAAAATGAGTAAATACTCCAGACTGTTCTAAAAATGAACTGGGTAATGCAAGGAAAATGGTTGTATAGAGTAAAAGTTCTATTTGTTTGATATTATGTTTATGATTTTTAATAGAAATTAGAATAATTATTTTAAAATGCCTGAGCTGGCATGTGTATAAACTCAAATGTTCATTGTTTGGACATCTAATTAAAAATTAAGGCCACAGCGGACTATGGCCTTACTTTTACTTGCTTAAATTAGAAGCGGTAACCCATTTTCAGACCATATGCAATGGCATGGCTGTCTTTAAACTCTGCAACATAATTAGCAGTATTGAACTCTGCACCTGACTGTGCTTTAGCATCACCTAACCAGAAATATTTTACGCCACCTGCGATAAATGTTTGTGGTGTTGGGCTGTATTGAGCGCCTAGGCCAAGGTTCCAGTAACCTTCAGTCGGGCCAAGTGTTGTAACCGGGTTGCCAGCGCCAGAGTCCCAGCCTACAGATACGTTACCGGCCCATTTATCATTCAGTTTGCGGCCTACACCTGTTGTCACAGAGTATTGATCATCTGTATAGGCAACAAGATCAAATTCAGATTTTCCTGTTCTAGCTTGTATAGCTGGATTTTTACTTGCTACACCAAACTTATAAGGTTGAATTGAGAAGTCTTTCCAGTTTACCCAGCGGATATTGGCAAATGCAACCGTATTTTCCATAATGCCGGTTTGTAAATCTAAATTAACAGATTGTGGGGTTGTGATATCTGTATCTTGTGAAGGGGCAGCATTTAGAGCAGAGAATAAACCGGCCGCATTAAAACTTTCTCTTGCTTCTACAGAGTGCTCAATTTCAGAACGATATGTGATCGCTGCTTTTAAGGCAATTTCAGGAATTTGGTATGCGGCACCAACTAACCAGCCAATATCGCCATCTTCTTTAATACTTGCATTATAACCGCCAAAAGTAGCATTACCGCCGTATGCAGTACCGCGAAGCTGAATATCACCTTTTACTGTTTGATATACAGGGCCTGCGTAAAAGTTAAAGTTTTGATTTGGTTGAAAGCCAACAATAAGAGCAAGGTTTTGTGTGTTTACTTCAACTTTTGTTCCTTCCACTCCATTGTGGAATGCACCTTGTCCAGCTAACGCAGCTGCTGCTGGCGGAAGTACAGCTGGGAGGGTAGGTGCTGTTGTAGAGTAGGTTGCTTTTGCACCAAAAGGTTGGTCGTAAATTAAACCAAATGAAAAATTATCATTAAGCTGAAACTTTAGGGCTGCATTTACAAAATAGTAGTCATCTGCCATTTCGCCAACATTGGTATTGGAAATTGGCGAACCTGCAAATGGATAACTATCTTTAGTTGTTCCTGAAACATTTGGATCTAATACAGAAATGCCTGCTTCAAAATAGTTGCCCGGCTGCAAAAATGCAGCAATTGACTGGCCTGAACGGTCTAGCGCTGCTGCAAATGCGCCAGCTGTTGGTAATGCTGCAAGAATTAAGGCTGTAGTGAGCTTTTTTAATTTCATTCTTCATCGTTCCTTGGTGTGCAAATTGGGGTGCTGCATTTTTTATTTAGTTGATGCGCGGTACTGGCATGGAGAAGTCTTGGGCTTCCAACACGCCGAGTTGTTACTCCATGTGACAAAAATATCACAAAATAAATAAGAGTAAATGCTCTAGCTTTAAAAATAAGAATAAAAAAGCATCAAATTAGAGTTATTGCACTATATTTTAATTAAAATTAAATATAAAACCATGATTTTAAATAATAAAAATATAGACTGAAAAGTAATCAAAAAAATCAAATTATGTGATTTCTATAATGTGTTTATGTTAATTCAGTCACAAAAAATACAACTGGCGCATACTGCCGGCTTTAAACCGCTGGCATCTATCCTGAAAAATGGCTGTGCCGGAACCGGTTAAATTCAGCCACCAAACTGCGGCATTCTGAACTTGTAACTCTAAAAATGGAGACCTTGCTGCTTGGAAGTTTCACGCCTTCAGGTGCAGAGCATTAAGCAGCCTGATCCGCCTGTTCTGCCCGCTGGCAATCTGCTGGCTTCCTTTAGATGAAGACAATGTTCAGTACAGCCGGCTTTTAGGTGACTGTTTAGTCATTCAAAAATGCTTGCGCTGAATAAGCCGGCAATACTGGCTTACTGCAGTGAAAAACCGGTGATATCTGGAGATAATTCATTCAGTTTCATCATTTATTTTTTATGAAGTTTCTTTACAAGATTAAAAAACAGTCTATAATCCACCCCATATTTCAAGTTTAGTGTGTCACCTTTCACATTATATGGGGTCTTTCATGAAAAAAGTCATTGTTTCCGCAGTTCTCGGTTTCTCTTCTCTATTCACTGCAGCGCACGCGGCGGGCAGTGATTCTGCTCAATTTGAAGTTCGGCTTACAGTGACTGAATCATGCAAATTTACCGCTGCGCAGAATGTGGAATTTGCATCAATTGACCGTTCAACTAAAGCGGCAAGCAATGCGAAAGGCCAGTTAAACGTAACTTGCACTTTAAACACGCCGTATAAAATTGCGCTGGCGGGCAGCGGTGAAATGAGCAACATCACCAATACGACGTCAACCAGCAAAGTTCCTTATAAGCTGTATCAGGATTCTGCCCGCACAGCGGAGTGGGATGCTGCCAACTTACTGTCAAGAACAGGCAACGGCAAAGACCAGACGATTCCTGTCTATGCTAAATTGGCTGGCAATACCAATGTTGAAGCCGGCAGCTATGTAGATACAGTTACTGCAACTGTAACTTACTAATTTGCAGACGCAGCAGCGGATAGAGTAATGCAGTATATGAACAAATTGAGGCAATTCATTTGCGCTTCTGCGGTATCGCTTTATTCGCTGAGCAGCTTGGCAGCCAGCTTGCAGGTTGCTCCAATTTCTGTTTCATTTGCCCCGCAGGAAAAAGCCAAGGAAATTTGGCTGACCAATACCAGCGAACAGCCTATCCGGGCGCAAACCCGCGTGCTGGCCTGGTCGCAAGTTGCAGGCCAGGATCAGCTAAGCCCCACACGGGACTTGGTTGCCAGCCCATCCATTACCGAAATTAAAGCAGGCGAGCAGCAGCTGATCCGGATTATCCGCATGGTCCCGCAAAATGCCGCTGTGGAACAGACTTACCGCTTACTGATTGATGAGCTGCCAAGTTCAGGGCAGCCTGACGCCCAGACCGGCCTGCAGCTGCTGCTGCAGTATTCTATTCCGGTTTTTATGCAGCCGGCTGCAGGCATTGCTGTGCGCAATGGCGTAACGCAGCTTAATCAGGTGGAATTTCAATACAGGAACAGCCAGCTGGCGGTTAAAAATAATGCCGGCAGCCATATCCGGATCAGTGAATTAAGCTATATCAATCCAAACGGTGAAAAAATACCGCTGATTAATGGCCTGGTGGGCTATGCGCTTGCGGGCCAGAGCATGCGCTGGGATGTTCCCCAGTTAAAGCAGATGCTTCCGGGCGGCAAGTTTGAAGCCAGAATCAACAGTGACGGTTTGGCGCAAACGCTTCCTGTCCAATAAGCGGGAATGAGAAAAAAAACTGCTTACTGCGGCCCGCTGCTTCAAGCGCTGCTTTGCCTGTCTGGACTATCCAGCACTTTGGCGCTTGCCGGCGAAGCGCCCGGTTTAGACAGCCTTGAGCAGCAGGAACTGTATCTAAGCGTCGTGCTGAATCAGGCCGCCAGTTCAGCCTTTGGCCATTTCATTCAAACCCCGCAGGATTTGCTGATTTCGCGTGAAACCCTGCAGGAACTGCAATTAAAAATCACTGCCCCTGATGCGCCGCAGCATGCCGGCTTTATCAGCCTGTCTCAGATTGCGGGCCTAAATTACGATTACAACGCCTCGGCGCAAAGCATCCGCTTGAATGTGCCGGCCGCTTTTCTGCAGGCCAAAACTGTAGCGGGATTCATTCCGGTTGAAGCCGCCAAGGTCAATGCCGCGCAGATTCGGCCGGGCGCGCTGCTGAATTACGATTTTTATGCTCAGGCCACTGAAGATGACTGGTCGTTAAGCGGCTGGAATGAGCTGCGCTTTTTCGGCTTTGGAGAGGGCAGTGTGCTGAGCATTTCCGCCAACCATGCCTATACCCAGTCAGCCGGATCAAAAGAACTTAACAGCCAAATTCTGGACACCTATTGGCAAAAGGATTTTGCCGAGCGGGCGCTGAGCTTGACTTTGGGCGACAGCCAGACCCGCGCCCTGGACTGGAGCCGTTCGGCCCGGATTTCAGGCATTAAGCTGGCAAAGAACTACAGCCTGCAGCCGTATCAGGTGACTTCACCTTTGGCTTCATTCCGGGATTCAGTGGTCTTGCCGTCAACCGTAGATTTGCTGATTAACGGCATTCAGCAGAGCAGCAGCGAAGTGCTTCCGGGGCAGTTCAATATTCAGACTGCGCCGTCCATTAGCGGCGCGGGAACGGCGCAGCTGCTGATCACCGACTTGAACGGCCAGCAGCGGGCGGTCAATTTTTCCCTATTCGGCACATCGCAGCTGCTGCAGCAGGGACTGTCGGACTGGGAAGTCAATCTGGGCGTGAACAAGCTGAATTATGCAGTCAAGTCCTTCAGCTATGGGCATGAGCTTTTAATGAATGCCACTTTCCGGCATGGCCTCAGCAATGACACAACGCTGGAAAGCCATGCAGAATATTCAAGCGCTGCCGCTTTGGCGGGGCTTGGCATTGTGCACCGCCTGCCGGATGCCTGGGGCGTGCTGAACGGCTCCTACAGCCGCAGCGAGCTGAACGGGCAGGCTGGGCAGGCGTATTCTGCCGGCTATGAGTGGAATAACCGCCTGATCAACTTTTCTGTGCGCCATCAGCAAAGTGACGGCAAATTTGGCGATTTGGCGAGCGGCTTGGGCTACGCCTATATTGACCGCTCCGATCATGCCTTCTTTGGGCTGAATACGCGCTTTGGCCAGTTCGGCAGCAGCTATGCAGCGCAGCAGTATCAGGGAATTGATAATAAATATATGATTTTAAACTGGTCTTATTATTTTCCTTCAAAGAGCTATTTAAGTCTGAATATGACCCGAAATTTGAATGAAAACAGCCATTCTTTTTTCATGTCGCTGAATGTGCCGCTGGACCGCCAGACCAATGCCGCCGTCAGCGCTCAAAAAAATCCGGATGACCATAAAGTGTCGGCCAGCGTGCGCAGAACGGCTTTGCAGAATCAGCCGGACTGGGGCTGGCAAGGCAATGCAGAATACAGCGATCCGGACAATTACAGCCTGCAGGGGCAGCTGCAGCGGGAAACCTCCGTGGGGCAATGGGATATCGGCGTTCAGAATGCCCGAATCAACGGCGAAGGCTACAGCACCGCTGTTGGCTCGGCGCGCGGCAGCCTGGTAGTGATGAACCGCAGCCTTTTCGCCATGCGCCAGTCGCTGAACTCCTTTGCTGTAGTGTCTACGGCAGGCGTGGCGGACATTCCTGTGCGGCTGGAAAACCGCCTTGTGGGCAAGACCAACCGCAAAGGCCTGCTGTTAATCGACTCGCTGAACCCGTATCAGCATAATGCCGTTTCTATTGATGCGCTTGATTTGCCGCTGGAATATAAAATTGAGTCGACACAGCTGGACGCTGTTCCTTATGCTTCCAGCGGCGTGTATCTGAATTTTCCGGTCTATAAGATGCGCTCGGTGCAGTGGGCCGCGGTCGATCAGCAGAATCAGCCTTTAAAAATGGGAAGCCGGGTCTGGGTGCAGCCTGCAGCGCCGGATCTGGATGACCTGGAACAGACCATTGTTGGGCGGGACGGCATGGTTTATCTGGAAAATCCGGCAGCAGCTGCGGTTTTTGCAGAGCATGAGGGGAAAATCTGCCGTATGGACTTGCCTGATTTTTCAGCGCAGTATGGCTTTCTGGATTTGGGGAGTTTAAAGTGCCAATAATGATCAATATTCACCGCGTCTGGCGTTCAGGCCTGCTGCTGGCTTTCAGCAGTTTGGCCCTGATGCTGCCTTTTGCCCTGCTGGCAGCCAGCTCAGCGGCGCAAGCTTCCGGCTCGTGCTGGCTGTCCGGCCCGGCTTTGAATTTCGGTTCGGTGTCGGGCAAAGGCAAAACCAGCTATACCAATTGGCAGGTGACCTGCAATCAATATGGCCATGCCAAAACGGTGAATGTCGCTTTGTGCCCTTATGCAACCGCAGGCGGCTTAGGCTTATCCAATAACCGCAGGCAAATGGTTTCATATTCTTCCTGGCCGCATGCTTACCTGACTTATGACCTGTTTTATGATCCGGCTTTGACCCAGCGGATGGATACGCGGGCCAATCTGGCGACCTTAAAATGCACTTATAAAAGCTTTAGCGTGAATGAAAACCGGAAGATTTTCGATCTGCCGATTTACGGCTATGTGTATGCCGGGCAAAATGCCCGGGCAGGGGAATATAAAAATAATAACGATGCCCAAGTCACTCTGCTGTATGCCTTCAGCCAGGAAAAGCAGCCGAGCGCGGAAGAAGTGCTGGCATCCCAGTCAGGCAATCAAGGTAGCAACAGCCTAAGCGTCACAGCGAACTATGAAAACAGCTGCAATCTTATTTCCGCATCTGACATGAATTTCGGCCAAATTAATGACCTATCCAAGGCGGTGACCAGCGCAGCCGCTGTAGTGCTGTCCTGCCCCTTGAATACCTCTTGGAAAGTGAGCCTGGATCAGGGCCTGCACTATGACGGCGCGACACGGCGCATGCGCAAAGGCGCAGACTATATTGCTTATGAACTGTACCGGGATGCGCAGTACAGCCAGCTTTGGAGCAGCAGCGGCGCATCGCAGGGCGCGGGCAATAATGGCGCGCAGACCATCCATATTTATGGAAAGGCAGGGCCAAGCTTGGCCGCTGTGCCGGCTGGGGAATATCAGGATACCATTACGGTAACGCTGACTTATTAGTAGGTAATGACGGCAGTCACTTTGTCGCTGTATTGGCCCGCGGCAACATTGGTGTCCGCTTGATTGACCTTGCCCCAAACCGGAATTTTCTGGGTATTTCCGGTGCCGGTGCTGCTGTAGGCATGTTGGCTGTCTGCGCCCCAGAGGGTGGTGCGGCTGGCATCCTGATAAAGTGTGTAGGGAATTTTAGCGCTGTTTGGCGCGGCGGCGGCCATTGCCCTTTGGCTTTGCAGCGCAATGCTGTACGGCGTGCCTTGGGTGCAGGTCACTGCCAGCTGGTTATTTTGGCTGGGGCCTTTTGATGCGCGGTTAATGCTGCCGAAATCCAAATCTGCGCCATTGACCGCTATATTGCAGGTTTCTTTGATGGTGATGCTGACGTTGAATTGCGCCGAATCCTGATTGGCTGCGTATATAAGCGCTGAAGCGCTGACAAAAGCGCAGGTAAAGAGCGCGCAAAAAGATAATCTCATACAGTTTTAATTTTTAAGCATTAAACATTAATAACAGCATACAAGGGCCTGCCGGAAATGAGAAGAAATAACTGCAAAAGCTGGGCGATAAGCGGCGGCAGTGAAATAAAAATATGAAGCAGGCTGTGATAGGCGCAGGTGAAAATAAGCTTCGTCTAAAGTCTGCAAGCAAAGCGCTTGAAACCATCAGAAAATGCAGCGGGAAAGGGGCGGGCAGGAGTATAATTTTAAGGCCAACTGAAAAATCAGATTAGTTGCTTTTGCATCAATGGGATAGGCTGGCTCAAATATAAAAATACAGCCAGACTTATTTGCCGGAAATGAGCAGGAGAAATTGATCATTTATTTATCAGTAAGATGCTAATAATAGAAGCTTTCTGCGCAGGAATCTTCTAAATGACTGTAAAAAATTAATGTGATTCTGCTGCTGCATTTCGCAGCAAGGAGAAAGTCAATGCCAGACCTTAAGCTACCGATGCGCTTTAGCCTGATCTCCGCTCTCGCATCGATGTTCATGGCAATCAGCGGATGCGCTGCTCCATATTCTAAAAATACGGCTTTTAATGCAGCTTCCTACCCCGGCATTGACCCTGTTCTGGGCGAAAGCCTTTATCCTGATGAAGCGGCTATAGCCGAGGAAATTGCAGATGCTATTGAGCAGTCTATCCGCAAGCAATACGCTTCGGGAAATGCCCTCCGTGATGCGCATCCGAAAGCTCATGGCTGTGTGCGGGCAGAGTTCCATGTGCTGCCCACACTTCCCGATAAGCTTGCGAAGGGGGTGTTCATTCCCGGAAAAACATATCAGGCATGGATCCGCTTTTCAAATGCTTCCCCTGACGCAGCGAAGGCGGATATAAAAAGGGATGCGCGGGGAATGGCAATAAAACTGTTGGCTGTGCCGGGGGAGAAAATCATAGGTGGCGAAGCTGCCACACAGGACTTTATTATGATCAATCACCCGGTATTCTTTGCGAATGAGCCTGGCCGCTACAGGTCATTGATTCAGGATACAAACAGCGGCAGCTTTTTTAAAAAGCTTCATATTCCTTTTGCGCTGGGCGCCAAAGGAACAATGATCGCTTTAAGCCTGAATACTCGAATTTCAAATCCTTTGCAGGCGCGATACTGGTCTATGGTGCCTTATCAGCTGGGGCTGGGGGCTGACCGTCAAGCGGTAAAATACTCTGCTAGAGCGTGCTCAGCAGAAAGAGACCCTATGCCGGACCATCCTGGCCATAATTTTCTGCGGGATGCATTGAAAAATAGCCTGAAGAAGAAAGATGCGTGCATGGAATTTCTTGTGCAGCCGAGAACATCCAATACGCTGCTGGTTGAAGATTCCATGACCGAATGGAAAGAGGCGGATGCGCCCTTTTATCCGGTAGCGTCTATCCGGATTCCTGAACAGGTTTTTGACACGCCGGAGCAGAATAAGTTTTGTGAGAATCTTTCTTTTACCCCATGGCATTCTTTGCCTGAACATAAGCCGCTTGGCGCTGTTAACCGGCTGCGCAAAGTGATTTATGAGCAGGTCAGCCGGGTCAGGCATGAAATGAATGCAGCCAAGCGGCAAGAGCCTTGGTAGGCTTATTTAGATGTAATTTTATTCAATACATTGATTTTATTAAACTAAAAAGATTAATGGTTAAATATAAGCCATAAAATGGTGCGCCCTGCGGGACTCGAACCCACGCCGGCCGCTTAGGAGGCGGCTGCTCTATCCAGTTAAGCTAAGGGCGCAAAACGCAGTTAATTTACCTTAATTTTATTCAAAAAAAAAGTTATTGCCGAAACAATAACTTTTTAAATAACAGTACGGTGATGGCGGCTACTTTGACGGCTTAAGCACTTTAAACAGCCCAAGCATCAGCACAATCCATACCGGAATGATCAAAACTGACTCTTTAAAGCCTTGCGTCCACATGATATAAAGCACCACGGCAATGAAAGCCAGCACCAAATAATTGCTGAACGGCGACCAAAGCGCAGGAAACTTAGCAGTTTCAGCAGCTTTCTTAATGGACTGCCTGAACTTCAAATGGGTTAGGCTGATCATGGCCCAGTTCAGCACCAGCGCGCCGACAACCACGTACATCAGATGGCCTAGGGCGTCTTCAGGCACAAAGTAGTTCAGCAGCACGCAGCCGAAAATCAGCAGCGCAGAGAACAGCACCGCAGGAATAGGCACGCCCTGCTTGTTGACCTGCATGAACACTTTCGGCGCATTGCCTTGCTGCGCCAAGCCGTACAGCATGCGGCTGTTGGCATACATGCCGCTGTTATACACAGACAGCGCCGCGGTTAAAATAATGAAGTTCAGCAGATGCGCTGCCCAGCCAATGCCCAGCTGGCTGAAAATCATCACAAATGGGCTTTTATCCAGGCCGCCAAGCTCTAACTGATTCCAAGGCACCAAAGATAAAAGAATGGTCAGCGAGCCGATATAGAAAATTAAAATACGGAAAACCACTTGGTTGATGGCTTTCGGAATGGTTTTTTCCGGATCTTCCGCTTCAGCTGCCGCCATGCCGATCAGCTCAATGCCGCCGAATGCGAACATCAGGAAGGCCAGCATGTAGAACAGGCCTTCGAAGCCGTTCGGGAAGAAGCCGCCGTGGCTCCACAGGTTGCTGAACGATGCGGTTGAGTCGGCGCCGGCCGTCAGCAGCAGGTACAGGCCAAACAGAATCATCGAAATCACCGCAGTGACTTTAATGATGGACAGCCAGAATTCAGATTCGCCGTAAAACTTCACATTGCCCAGATTGACCAGGGTAATGATTACGAAGAAGCACAGCACAGATGCCCAAGCGGGAATATGAGGCCACCAGTAATTGATGTATTTGGCAACAGCTGTCAGTTCAGTCATGGCGACTAAAATATACAGTATCCAGTAGTTCCAGCCCGCCAGAAAGCCGGGGAATTTGCCCCAGTGCTTGTAGGCAAAATGGCTGAAAGACCCGGCAACGGGTTCATGCACGATCATTTCGCCCAGCTGGCGCATAATCAAAAACGCAATCAGGCCGCCAATTGCATAACCCAGAATAATAGAGGGGCCTGCAGATTGGATGACCTGTGCGGAGCCTAAGAATAAGCCTGTACCAATTGCACCGCCCATAGCGATGAGTTGAATATGACGGTTCTTTAAGCCACGCTGAAGTGTAGAGGATTCGTTGTTCAAATTACTCAGCCCGACAAGGATTAAGTTTCAGATTGTAATAGATTGAAAAGTATTAGCCTAGTAGATGGCCAGTCACAAACGCGGGGCTGTCCGGGTATACCGGCTATTTTTTGAATTTATTATGATTTTTATCAAATAAATAATTTTACTCAGCAGGATGAAAGTTTAGATGAAAGGGCGCCGCTGGCTGTTTGAGCGCCTGTTTTTTATACTTAAGTCCTGCATCTGAGGTTTTTGCAGCAAAAAAAGCTATGATGTTGCACGATCAGCGTTATGCTGATAGTGCGCAATACAATGATAAATATGAAGGATTCAAAATATGCCGTTTGCACCACAAATCAGAATTCCAGCAGCCTACATGCGCGGCGGCACCAGCAAAGGTGTATTTTTCAAATTGAGCGATTTGCCGGAAGCGGCGCAGCAGGCGGGGCCAGTCCGTGACCGGCTGCTGCTGCGGGTGATCGGCAGTCCGGACCCTTACGGCAAGCAGATTGACGGCATGGGCGGCGCGACCTCAAGCACCAGCAAAACCGTGATTCTGGCGCAAAGCCAGCAGCCGGATCACGATGTGGATTACCTGTTCGGTCAGGTGTCAATTGACAGCGCTTTTGTGGACTGGAGCGGCAACTGCGGCAATTTAACCGCTGCGGTCGGCGCCTTTGCAATCGCAAACGGCCTGGTCAATCCGGAGAAAGTCCCGGAAAACGGCATCTGCACCGTGCGCATTTGGCAGGCCAATATTCAGAAAACCATTATTGCGCATGTGCCGATGACTGATGGCCTGGTGCAGGAAACCGGCGCTTTTGAGCTGGACGGCGTGACCTTTCCGGCGGCAGAAGTGCAGATTGAGTTTTTGGACCCGGCCGATGACGGGGAAGACGGCGGCGCGATGTTCCCGACAGGCAATCTGGTGGATGCGTTCAGCGTGCCGGGCGTCGGCGAATTTCAGGCGACATTCATCAATGCCGGCATTCCGACAATTTTCCTGAATGCCGAAGATATTGGCTATCAGGGCACAGAGCTGCAGGACGCGGTGAACGGCGATGCGGAAGCCTTGGCGCGCTTTGAAAAAATCCGCGCTTACGGCGCCAAGCAGATGGGGCTGATTCAGGACATCGCAGAGGCGGAAATGCGCCAGCATACCCCTAAAATCGCTTTTGTTTCCAAGCCGAAAGCCTACGTTTCCTCCAGCGGCAAGCAGATTGATGCGCAGGACACAGACCTGCTGGTGCGCGCGCTGTCCATGGGCAAGCTGCATCACGCCATGATGGGTACAGCCGCGGTGGCGATCGGCACAGCGGCCGCCATTCCGGGCACGCTGGTGAATTTGGCTGCCGGCGGCGGGCAGCGGGAGGCGGTGCGTTTCGGCCATCCTTCAGGCACGCTGCGCGTCGGCGCGCAGGCGGTGCTGGAAAATGGCCAGTGGGCCGTCAAAAAAGCGGTCATGAGCCGCAGCGCCCGGGTATTGATGGAAGGCTGGGTGCGCATCCCGGAAGATGCGCTGTACTGATCCCAGTAAAATGAACCAAGGCCCCTGACTTCAGGGGCTTTTTTATTGCCATATGAAATAAAGGAATAAGCAAATATATTTAAACTATATAGTTTTATAATATATGCAAGTCATAAAACATTAGAAGTGTTCTGTGATAATACATCCTGAACTTTTGCTAGCATTCCGCAAAGCTACGTCTTTAAAAAAGTGAATGGAACTGTGATTAATAATATTGATTTTGCAGAGCATTATGATGCACAGGAAGTGTTGGACAATTTGCCTCTGGCCACGGCGCTGATTTCTCCGGAAGGCACCGTGCTGTTCGCTAACCCCTTATACGCCTCCTGCTTTGATTTGACGGTTGCTGATATTCTGATGAAGAACATCCGCGGGTTTTCGGAAAGCATTTACCAGCGCTTCATGCATGAGCTGGAGCAGTTCCAGATCCGCGGGGTGATTCAGCCGTTTGAGTTTGAGTGGAATCAGCGCTATTTCTGGGTCGGCTTCAAGCCGAATCTGGATGAAAGTTCACAGCTTAAAAATGTGCTGGTTTGCTGCTCCGACATCACTCATGTCAAGCAGGCGGAGTCTTCGCTGAAGCAGCGCAATGCGGAATTAAAGCAGCTGAGCGAGCGCGACCATTTAACCGGGCTGCTGAACCGGCGCATGTTTGACCTGCATCTGGCGCAGCATCAGGATGCGGCGCATGCGGGCCGGTTGGAAGCATTCAGCATTATTATGCTGGACTTTGATGACTTCAAGCAGATCAATGACAGCTATGGCCACAGTTTCGGCGATGAGGTCCTGCAGGCGGGCGCAGCGGCGCTGCAGCGCGTGATTTCCGGCATGGAGGATGCCCGCGTGTACCGGATTGGCGGCGAGGAATTTGCGGCGCTGCTGCCCGGGCAAATCCTGCAGCAGGCATGCGGGCTTGCGCAGGCCTGCTGTGAAGCCGTCGCTGGCCTGTCTTCAGGCTATCAGATTCGGGGCTTGGCGCTGAGCATTTCCTGCGGGGCTGCCGGCAGCCGGCCGGGCTGTCCGCTGCTGAGCGCGCTGCAGCATGCCGACCATGCCCTGTACGCAGCCAAGCAGCGCCGGAAAAACAGCACTTTTTACTATATGAATGATGAAATCCGCCTGTTTAAGGGCCAGGCCTGAATCCTGCGAACAGATATAGGGCAAGATTTGGCTTTGCGCATGGAGAAAGCGGAGCAAAAGCAGTATGATCAGTAGGCCAATAAAAATCTGTAAATGGCCGATTCTGCACATGCGGTGCAATTGAAACAACAGTTTTACCAGCTTAACCAAGTATTCGAGGTGAACGTGTCATCTTTAACTGACGTGCCGGCACATGCACTGACTGAGGCGCAGCAGCGCATTCAGCAGGACTTATTAACTGCTTTAGACGCATTTGCGATTCCGGAACCTTTGAAAGGCGCGGTATATCATGCAGTTATGCTTGGCGGCAAGCGCGTGCGCCCCGCGCTTTGCTATGCAGCCGGCGCGCTGCAGCACAACCCGAATTACGCCGCGGTGCGCCGCGCTGCAGTCGCGGTGGAGTTCATACACTGCTATTCGCTGGCGCATGATGATTTGCCCTGCATGGACAATGACCTGCTGCGCCGCGGCCAGCCGACCTGCCATGCGGCATTCGGTGAAGATACGGCATTGCTGGCCGGCGACATTCTGCAGTCGATGGCTTTTGAAGTGCTGGGCAGCCGCCTGTTTGATCAGGGGCCGGCCGTTGAAGCGCCGATTGTGCTGAAGCAGATGCAGATTTTAGCCACGGCTGCCTCAAAAATGGTGAATGGCCAGATTCTGGATCTGCAGGCGGAAGGCCGGCAGATCAGCCAGGACGCTTTGGAAAATATTCACCGCAATAAAACCGGCGCACTGATCAGCGCCGGCATTATGATGGCCGCGGTGACGCTGTTCAACGGCACCGATGCGGCAATTCCCAAGTTGCGCGAATATGGCCAGGCGGTCGGGCTGGCGTTTCAGGTGCAGGATGACATTCTGGATATTATTTCGGATACCGAAGTGCTGGGCAAAACCGCAGGCAAAGACCAGCAGGTGGAAAAATCGACTTATCCGGCCTTAATGGGCCTGCAGCCGGCCAAAGCCTATGCGCAAGAGCTGCATAATCAGGCGATGGATGCGCTGGCGTATTTTGGCGCGCAGGCCGAAGAGCTGACCCAGATTACGCAGTTTCTGCTGTCGCGCAAAAGCTAAGCCGGCGCCTAAAGCATAAAGCTGACGCAGTAAAAAGGAGGGCTTAATGCCCTCCTTTTTACTGCGTGTGAATTATTTGCTTTCGCGGTAGATTTGGTCCGCCTCTTCAAAGCGGTCGGTGACTGCTTTGCCCGGCGCTTTGTCCATCAGGCTGACCAGAATGATGGCGATGAATGAGCAGATGAAGCCCGGAATGATTTCATAGATGCCGGTATCGGCCCAGAGGTTTTTCCAGAGGATGACCATGATGGCGCCTACGATCATGCCGGCCAGCGCGCCGTTTAGCGTCATGCGCTTCCAGAACAGCGACAGGATGATCAGCGGGCCGAAGGCTGCGCCGAAACCGGCCCATGCATACGACACTAAGCCCAGCACTTTGGATTCAGGATTGCCCGCCATCCAAATGGCCAGCAGGGCAATCATCAGCACCATCAGGCGGCCGACCCAGACCAGTTCCCTTTGCGTGGCGTTTTTGCGCAGGAATGACTTATAGAAGTCTTCGGTTAAGGTGCTGGAGCAGACCAGAAGCTGGCAGCTTAAGGTGCTCATCACCGCCGCCAGAATCGCCGCCAGGACAACGCCGGCAATCCATGGATTGAACAGGATTTTAGTCAGTTCCATAAACACCGTTTCAGGGTTGGCGTTTACCGCGCCGGCCAGCTCCGGATGCTGCTGGAAGTAGGCGATGCCGAAAAAGCCGGCCGCCACTGCGCCGCCAAGGCACAGGGTCATCCAGGTCATGCCGATGCGGCGCGCGTTTGGAATGGACTTGACTGAATCGGCCGCCATGAAGCGCACCAGAATATGCGGCTGTCCAAAATAGCCTAAGCCCCATGCCATCAGCGACAGGATCGCAACCCATTCCAGATTGCCGAAGATGTCCATAGCCTGCGGGCGGGCCGCTTCAAGCGCCAGAGTCACTTGCGTCATGTCGGCAAAAGACAGCAGCGCGACCACAGGGGTCAGCAGCAGGGCGAAAATCATCAGGCCGGCCTGAATGGTGTCAGTCCAGCTGACCGCAAGGAAGCCGCCAATGAAGACATAGCTGATGGTGGCGATAGCGCTGATCCAAAGCGCCGTGCTGTAGGACATGCCGAACATGCTTTCGAACAGGCGCGCGCCGGCCACCATGCCGGATGCGCAGTAAATCGCAAAGAACACCAGGATCACTACGGCTGAAACCACCCGTAGGATTTTCTTCTGGTCATTAAAGCGGTTGGAGAAATAATCCGGCAGGGTCAGGGCATTGTGCTGCACTTCGGTGTGCACGCGCAGGCGGCCCGCGACCAGGCGCCAGTTCAGCCATGCGCCAATGATCAGGCCGATGGCAATCCAGATTTCAGAAAGGCCCGAAAGGTAGATTGCGCCCGGCAGGCCCATCAGCAGCCAGCCGCTCATGTCGGATGCGCCGGCGGAAAGCGCGGTGACAAAACTGCCTAAGCGGCGGCCTCCTAAAATGTAATCAGAGAAGTTTGCTGTCGAGCGGTAGGCAATCAAGCCAATCACGATCATGGCAGCGATATAAAAGAGGAAGGTGATTAAGGTTGGATTCAGGGAGCTCATACAATATCCATTTTGCAGTTGGACAGCAGATCGAAATATGAATTGACAGCGGATGAAGCGCCGGTGGAAGGAGATGAGGCTGCCGTCAATTTCAAAAATTTCAGAAATAAACGCGGAGTTTAACCATAATTTAACAGTTTTTGCTGGCTTTTTATCATCATGAACAAAAAATAGGCAGCTGATGCGCTGCCTGTTTTGCTGCAAAATGCGGCTTTTTTAGCTGTTCCGGCCCATGACGCCGCGGATGGTATTCATGATGTCTGCAGGCAGAACCACGGTTTTGGCGTTGCTGGATTTGGACATATCCTGCATGGCTTTGACATATTGCTCGCCCAGCAGGTAAGCCACCGGAATTTCCTTGTCGCCGACTGCAGAGGTCACCATTTCAATGGCTTTCTGCGAAGCTTCAGCCAAAACCACCTGCGCTTCGGCATCGCGGCGCGAGGCTTCCAACCGGCCGTCGGCTTCCAGAATCGCCGCCTGCTTTTCGCCGTCGGCTTTGGTGACGGTTGCGCGGCGCTGGCGCTCGGCCGCAGCCTGCTCCTCCATGGCGGCCTGCATGGTATGCGACGGCTTGATGTCCTGAATTTCAACGGTTTTCAGGGTAATTCCCCAGTCTGAAATGTCATCAGAAATGCTGGCTTTGAGTTTGGCTTTAATATGGTCGCGCGATGACAGCGCATCGTCCAGATCCATTTCGCCGACAATTGAGCGCAGGGAGGTCTGCACCAGGTTCTGAATAGCCCATGCGTAATTTTCAATGCCGTAGACCGCTTTTTCCGGCGTGGTCAGGTTGATGTAGGCCACCGCATTCATCAGCAGCACGGCATTGTCGCGGCTGATCACTTCCTGCGAAGGAATGTCCAGCACTATGTCTTTTGTGGTGATTTTATAGGCCACTTCATCGACATAAGGAATGACGAAATTCAGGCCGGGATTCAGTGTGGTGTGGTATTTGCCCAGGCGCTGCACAATCCATTTATAGCCCTGAGGGACTATGCGGACGCCTTTAAAAATGGTTACGGCAACAAAGGCCAGCAGGGCAAATGCAATAATCGTAGCTGCGCTCATTTATTTACTCACTTTTTTCGTTGTCAGTTTGCTTGTGCAGCTGCACAACCAGGTCATTGCCCAAAATATCCACAACGCGGACACGGTCGCCCACCTGAACGGGGGATAAGGCGCGGCAGTTCCATTCGTCGGCGCCTAAAACCGGCATTGGAAAGCGCACTTTAATCTGCTCATGATCCAGATTGATTTGAATCACCATGCCGACTTGGCCAATGGTGGCTTCGCGCGACATTCCCGCTTTGGTTTTATCGGTGGACAGGGGCTTAATGAATTTGAACCAGGCCAGGGTGCATAAAATGGACAGAATCATCCATGTCACCAGCTGGGTGGTGGTGCCCATCATTGGAAACAGGAAATACAGAATGCCGACCATAATGGCGCCAATGCCAAACCAAAGGGCCGCAAATGCAGGCAGCAGCAATTCAGACAGGATCAGCAAAACGCCTAAAACAAACCAGTGCCAAGGTTCTAAAACAAATTCCATACATCTACTCGTGTATTGCTGTAATTGATATAGAGGGACAAGCATCTATATCAATGTAGCAGATGAATAAGTTTTTGAATATTTAAAAAACCGCTCAAATTAAAATTTAGCGGCCGGGGCTGGCTTCAAGGCGGCCGGCGAGGCTCTGAAATCCGCAACGGCTTTCTGAATGGCGCGGACTTTCAGCTGAGCGGCTTTTTCGCCTTCCAGAATGGCGGCATTGCTGGACTTCAAGTCTAAAGTGCCGATATGGCCGACCTTGGGCTGAATCACGATATTGGCCCGGCCCAGCTCTTCATTGATGCTCTGCTGCCCCATGATGTTCAGGGTCTGATCCAGCACGCCAAACATATTCAGGGCCTTGCTGCCGTCCGGCCGCGCGGAAATATCAATGGCGATGACGATGTCTGCGCCCATGTCCTTGGCGGTTTTAACCGGGATCGGGCTGACCAGCCCGCCGTCGACATATTTCAGCCCGCCAATGGTCGCCGGAACGAAGACATTCGGAATGCTGCAGGAAGCGCGCACCGCCTGTCCGGCATTGCCTTTAATAAAGTCGGCTTTGCTGCCATTGTCTAAGCGCGTTGCCACCGCGGCGAAGCGGATCGGGAACTGCTCGATGGCTTTGCCGCCGACATTTTTATTCACATAGTCCTGCAGCTTCTGCCCCAGAATGACCCCTTGGCGGTTCAGCGTCAGGTCACGGATATCGGATTCCTGAAAGCTGAGCGCAACCTGCTGCAGCTGATACGGGCTTTTGCCGCTGGCGTACAGGCTGCCGACAAAACTGCCGGCGCTGGTGCCGGTCACAATTTTCGGCTTGATGCCGTGCGATTCTAAAACTTTTAAAACGCCGATATGCGCAAAGCCTTTGGCGCCGCCGCCGCCCAGCGCCACGGCAATAACCGGCTCGCGGGCCTTAATCGGCGCGGTTTTTGCCGGGGTCTTGACGGCCTTATCGCAGCCGGCCAGGCTGAGGGCTAACATGCCGATTAAAGAGTAATGCAGTAATTTCATAAAATGTAAAACAGGATAAGATCTGTACAGAATGGCGCATATCTCAGCAAAAAAACGCCATTTTGGCTAGCGGTTTTTCCATCGCTTTTGTAACGGCTTGGCCAGCCAGTCCGGATTTTTAGGCGAAAAATGGCCTTCATAGCGCTGCAGAATCTGTTCTAAATCCTGCGCATAGTTGCCTGTCGGCTCAAATACGCCTAAGCAGTGAATGGTTTTCTTGGCATAGTCAAAGGAGAACATCACAATCGGGATCTGCGCTTCATAGGCAATATAGTAGAAGCCGCTTTTAATCTGCGCAGCCTGCTTGCGGGTGCCTTCCGGCGCCATGCCGACCCAGATTTTGTCTTTGGCATGAATGATTTCGGCAATCTGCCGGGTCAGGCCCTGCTGGCTGCTGCGGTTGACCGGAATCACGCCAATCCACTGCAGCAGCGGCTTTAAGGGGGTATTGAATAAGGTGTGCTTGCCGAAAATAGTGATTTGAATGCCCAGACCCAGCAAGGCGGTAAAGCCGTGCCATGCATCAATATTTGAGGTGTGCGGCGAAATAATCGCCACCGCTTTGGGCAGGTTGGGAAATTCGCCTTCAAAGCTCCAGCCCTGCGCCAGAAAAATGCGCTTGAACAGCTGCTTGCTCAGTGCGGAACCGCGCGCAGGGACGCGGTCCGGCAATACTGGAAAATACTGTGTCATTGTTTTTATCGTATTTGCGGGTTCATTTAATTTATCATAAGCCGGTGCGCTGGGCGCCGCATTGGCAGGATTGAGCAGTTTCAGCCGCCGGCGCTGCTCATTTGCATCATTATCAGCCCGCAAGACTTACCGGCAAGGGACGCTTCATGCTTCAGATGCGCAATATTTATGTGCTGCTGTTTTCGCTGTATTGGGCGCAGGGCCTGCCCGTCGGCTTTATGACTCACGCCTTGCCGGTGATTTTAAGGGCGCAGGGCGTATCTTTGGCGCATATTGGCGGCTTTGGCCTGCTGATGCTGCCGTGGTCGCTAAAAATCCTCTGGGCGCCGTGGGTTGACCGGCTGGGAATCAGGCATACGGGGCATTACCGCTCGTGGATTATTCCTACGCAGCTGCTGATGGTGCTGGTGCTGATTGGCTTGTCTTTCCTGCCGATTCAGGCCCTGAATCAGCCGGCCTATCTGCTGCTGTTTTTTGCGGCGCTGCTGGGCATGAACTTCATTGGCGCAACGCAGGATATCGCCACCGATGGCCTGGCGGTGAATATCCTGCAAGGCGGGCAGCAGCACTGGGGCAATACCTTTCAGGTGATCGGCTCGCGCCTGGGCTTTATTGCCGGCGGCGGCGCGGTGCTGTGGGCGCTGGACTGGCTGCAGTGGCAGCCCACTTTCCTGCTGCTGGCGGGGCTGGTCCTGCTGAATACATTGCCGGTTTTATTTTATAGAGAGCCGGCCCATCAGAATAAAAGATCCGCAAATGCAGGCCATGCCAAGGCCGGAAAAATCAGCTGGGCAGCGGTGCGCCAGTATCTGGCTTATTTTTTTCAGACGCCGGAACTGCGCCTTTGGCTGCAGGTGCTGCTGACCTTTAAAATTGCAGACGGCTTATCCGGCCCTGTGCTGAAGCCGTTGATGGTGGATTCAGGGCTGAGCTTTTCGCAGATTGGCATTTATGTGACCATGCTGGGCGCCTGCGCAGCGTTAATCGGCGCCGGCATCGCGGGCATCTGCCTGAAATGGCTGCCGCGCTTTCAGGCGCTGCTGGCCTTTTCGGTTTTGAAAATAGCCAGTTTAGCGGTCTATGCATGGCTGGCTTGGCGGTACGAGGCGGGGCAAGCTATCCAGCCGCGGCTGCTTTACGCGGTAAACGCGGCTGAAGACATGCTGTCCGCCATGCTGCTGGTGGTGATGCTGACGGTCATTATGCAGTACAGCCGCAAGCATATGGCCGGCACGGATTTCACCTTTCAGGTGGCGCTTATGGCGGCGGTCAGCGGCGGACTGTACAGCATCAGCGGCATCGCGGCGGACTGGCTGGGATACGGCAGCTATTTAAGCGGCATTGCATTGCTGGCGGCGCTTTGCCTGATTCCGGTTTGCCGCTGGGGCGCTAACAATGCGGGCAGGAACTCAGCGCCGGATGCGTGAAAAATTGCGCTGGGCGCTGCTTCTGCGCCCAGCCATTCATTTTAAAATCAGTAACTGTATTTCATCCCGACGGACAGCAGAGAATCCCGGCTGTTGCCTGAATCCGCCAAGGTATCCTTAAGCTGATAGCTCATCACGGCGGATATGGTTTCTGTCAGATTTGCGCTGATGCTGCTTCTGGAGCGCAGAACCTGAGATTCATCGCCGAATTCATAGCCGAGATCCTGATTAAACCGAACGGTGTCATTGAATTGATACTGATAATACAGCCCCAGCGTGCCAATCAGCTCATGCACATCGGCATATGGAAAGCCACGTTCTTTGCTGTGGCGGTATCCTGCGCCAAGCTCAGTGGTCAGGCTTTGCTTCTGGGCTTTAATCAAGTCCAGGCCAATGCCGCCGGTCAGCGCAATCTGATAATCCAGCGAGCTGGAAAGGTCCTTGTCGCCCTGCAGCTTCAGGTACTGATACGCCGTATCGGTGCTTCTGTACAGCAGCTTGCCGGCCAGCATGTAGCGCTCGACATTGTTGCTGGAATCGCCGTCATCGTTTGTGCTGACCGCTTCAGCGCGCAGCTCCTGCCCCCAGATGCCGGCCTGGCGCTGAAACAGCAGGTGGGCGGCAAGATTTTCCTTGCTGCTGCTGTTGCCTCCTGATTTGGAGCTGTTCAGCAGATAGCCTGCGTCTGCATCCAGCCGGTACGGCTTATTGTCCTTCACTTCAATTTTGCCGGTATTGGTGCGCGAAGGGCCTAAGTCTGCATAGGCAAGGCAGGGAAGAGCTGCCAGAACGGCAGCTGCGGCAATCTTCATTTATTCTCCAATTGAATCATAATCTTAAAGTAAAAAAACGAGCCTGGCATGATAAATAGATCATGGCCCGATCTCAATCTTTAAACACTCAAGTGCGCCAGATATAGCCCGGAAGATCAATAAACCAGCCTTTTCCGGCCGATTCCGGCAGCTGAATAGCGGGGCGGCTGGGCTGCCGGAAAGCGCAGTCTGAAACCGGCAGGGTTTGCCGGCAAAGGGCTGTTTCATATTGAAACGCAATGTTGCAAAACAGATACAATAATATATAATTGATAATAATTATCACTAAGATTATCATTGTTTATAATATGCCAAATAAAACCCTTTTTACCCGGAATATCCTGACCGCCTCCATCCACTGCCTGCTGGGGCTTGGCCTGTTTTCAAGCTGCAGCCATGCGCAGGAAGCAGCGCCGGAAAGGCTGGCGACCATTACGGTCACGGCGACCCAAACCGAGCATAGTCAGAAAAGCGCGCCGGCCAGCATCAGCATCATTACTCAGGAAGATTTGGCGAAGCGTCCGGTATATGACTTGGCCGATGCGCTGCAGAATACGGCCGGCATTCATATCAACAGCTCATCCGCCTATGGGCGCGAAGAAATTAAAATCCGCGGCATGGATGCGGAATACACCTTAATTCTGGTGAACGGGCGCCGGGTCAACTCCAGAGATGTTCTGACCTCAGACTATGCCAACGATTTTGACCTGTCTTCCATTCCCCTGGCTGCAATCGAGCGCATTGAAGTGGTGCGCGGCCCAATGTCTTCACTGTATGGGGCTGATGCCTTGGGCGGCGTGGTCAACGTTATTCTGAAAAAGCCAAGCGGCCAATTTGAAGCTGCGCTGAACTACAGCTATGAAATGCCGACCGAGGGCGATGACGGCGCGGCGCACAAGGCCAGCGCTTATGTCGGCGGCAGCCTGATTGAAAACAAGCTGCTGGCCAACTTGGTGGTAGAAGGCATCGATCAGCAGGCATGGCGTTCGGAACAGAGCGCGTATAAAAATACCGATGCGGCGGAAAAGCGCAAAGGCCTGAGTATTTTGTCTAATTTAAGCTGGCTGATTGATGATCAGCAGACTTTGGACATTGACCTGACGCACCGTACAGATGACCGCAAAGCCCAGTGGAATAACTCCGGCAGATCGTTCCCGATCAATATTCAGGAAATGGAGCGCAGCAGCGCCGGCCTGACCTATTCGGCCAATTGGAATGAGGTCGCCAGCCGCCTGCGCTATTATTATGAACGCGTAAACCTGATGGATGATTCGGAGCTGATGACCGCTCTGGCGAAGAAAACCGGGGATGTGCAGCAGACCAACCATACTATTGACGGGCAGTTCAGCCGCGCGCTGGGCGAGCAGCATCTGCTGACGGCGGGGGCGGAATTCCGCAGAACAGAACTGAGCCATAACCAGAATTTAAATAGGGATATTTCTGCAGATCAAAGCGCTTTTTACCTGCAGGATGAGTGGAATCTGGGCCGCCTGGCATTGACTTTGGGCGGCCGCCTTGATGACTTTGAAAACTTCGGCAGCGAGTTCAGCCCGCGTTTTTACAGTGTTTACCAAGTCACGGATCAGTTCAACTTAAAAGGCGGCGTGGGCAAGTCATTTAAGGCGCCAAGCATTTCGCAGTCTGATCCGACTTATGCCGTACTGTCTTGCCGCGGCGACTGCCATCTTGTCGGCAACTCAGACCTGCAGCCTGAAACCGCAGTCAGTTATGAATTTGGCGGCGTGTATGAAAATGACCGCTTCTACGCAAGCCTAATGTATTTCAATAATGACATTAAAAACATGATTGTGGGCGACAGGTGGGACCGGAAAATTGGCTACATGCCGCCGCTGATGACTTATACCAATATTCATTCTGCTTCTGTCAAAGGAGTAGAGCTGGAAAGCCAGTACAGCCTGAATGATGCCTTGGGCGTCAAGCTGAATTACACCTATTCGGACGGCAAAAATAAAGATACGGATCAGGAGCTGGATTACAGTCCGCGCCATAGCGGCAATATGAGCTGGGATTGGCAGGTGAATGACGCGTTCGGGCTGAACTTAAATTATCAATATACCGGCAGCCAAATGCTGCAGGTGCCTGCGCTGTCCAAGAGCCAGAAATCAGATGCCTACCATACTGTAGGCCTAAGCGGGCATTATCAGTTCAATCCGGGCTTCAGCCTGCAGGCCGGCCTGAAGAATTTAACCAATACCAAGCGCGATGAAGTGGCGCGCTCTATTGACCATATCCTGATGGGCAGAACGGCTTTCATCGGCTTTAATTTTAAATATTAATCCGGCATTGATGCATCCGGCAGGCTCCATAATAGGCCCGCGCTCAAGACAAAGCCGGGCCGCGAAAGCTCCGCTGTTTTTATAAACAGCAGGGCATTGCCTGCGCAAAGGCATTGCCGGCATATCCGCTCTGCTTTCCCAGCCAGCCGCGCAGGCTGGCTTTTCTCATTCTGACCGCTTTAATTGATTCTTTTCAGCATCTTAAAAATGTGATGCGTTAAAAATGATTTATATCTTTAAGCCAGTTTTAAGTTTGCGCCTTTAGCTTATAATCATCCAAAAAAGCCGATGATATGCATGATGCTGAACACATTTTCCCTGCTGAAGAAAAAGATCCCGCCTATCTCACTGGGCATGTTTAATCTGATTGTCGTATTGTGGCTGAGCATTGCTTTAAATATCAGTTTTTATCAGAAAATCGCCAAGCTCACGCCTTACAGCGGGCTGAAAGCGCAGCTGTTTCTGGCGGCGACAGTTGTGGTGGTGATCGCTTTATACAATGTGCTGCTGCAGCTGTTTCACTGGCGCTGGAATGCGAAACTGCTGGCATCTGCGCTGATTTTTATCGGTGGCTTCAGCGCCTATTTTGTCTCCAGCTTAGGCGCGGTGATCTCGCCGGATCAAATTCAGAACATCATGCAGAGCGATGCGCGGGAAATGCGTGATTTGACTTCTGTCCGCTTTATTTTATGGAGCATTTTTCTGGTCATATTGCCCATAGGCATCATCAGCCAGATTCCGATTAAAAAAGAGCCGGCTCCCAAGCTGCTGCTGAAAAAGCTGCTGCATATTGCCGGATCATTTGCCATTTTGGCAGGGCTGCTGTTCGTTTTTTATGTGGATTATGCGGCTATTTTCCGCGAACACCGCGACTTGAAAGGCATGCTTTCGCCGCAGAATACTATTGCTTCGACGCTGTCCTATTACCGGCATCGGGCGCCTAAGCAGGACTTGCCGCTGGTGGCCTATGGCACTGATGCGCACCGCACCTTGCCGGCTTCGCCAGCGCAAAAGCCTAAGCTGATGGTGCTGGTGGTGGGCGAAACAGCGCGCGCGGAAAGCTTTTCCCTGAACGGTTACAGCAGGAACACCAACCCTAAACTGGCTAAGCTGGATGTGATCAATTTCAGCAAAGTCAGCTCTTGCGGCACAGCGACTGCAGTTTCAGTACCGTGCATGTTTTCCGGCATGCCGCGCAAAGACTATGATGAGCAGCTGGCCAGCCACCGCGAAGGCTTGCTGGATATTGCCCAGCGCGCCGGCTATAAAGTCACTTGGATCGACAATAACTCGGGCTGCAAAGGCGCCTGTGACCGCGTTGAGCAGTGGCAGTTCCCGGCAGAATTGCAGAAGAAATGGTGCGCATCCAACGGCGAGTGCCATGATGAGATTTTAGTCGATGCCTTGAAGCAGTATATTGCCGGCATTCCGGAACAGGACGCCGCACCGCGCCTGATTGTGCTGCATCAGATGGGCAGCCACGGGCCGGCGTATTATGAGCGTTCAACTGCGCCGTTCCAGCCGTTCAAGCCTTCCTGCGACACCAATGCGATTCAGGGCTGCAGCCAGGCGGAGCTGATTAACAGCTATGACAACTCGATTGTCTACACCGACCATGTGCTCAGCGGCCTGATTCATGCGCTGCAGGATGATCCGAAATATCAGGCCGGCTTCTGGTATCTGTCAGATCATGGCGAATCGACCGGCGAGCACGGCATGTACCTGCACGGCGCGCCGTATGCGATTGCGCCGGCGCAGCAAACCCATGTGCCGATGCTGATGTGGTTCTCCCCTGAATGGAAAGCGCAAAATGCGCAGCAAATGGCTTGCTTAAGCGCTCAAAAAAGCCAAGAATTGAGCCAGGACAATTTATTTCCAAGCCTGCTCAGCCTGCTGGGAGTGCAGAGCCAAGTGATTGATCCGCAATATGACATGCTGAAAAACTGCGCGCCGGCAAAAGCGGGAACCTAATACATGACTACAATACTGATCATTGAAGATGACTTCATGATTGCTGAATCGACTCAGACCTTGCTGAAATATCAGAGCTTTGATGTGGAATGGGTGAATAACGGCATTGACGGCCTGAAGCGCATTCAACAGGGGCAGATAGATGCCGTGCTGCTGGATTTGGGCCTGCCGATGATGGACGGCATGCAGGTGCTGAAGCAGATCCGGCAGGCCAAGCCGGCTTTGCCGGTGCTGATTATTTCCGCGCGCGACCAGCTGCAGCAGCGGGTCGATGGTCTGAATCACGGTGCGGATGATTACCTGATCAAGCCCTATGAATTTGATGAACTGCTGGCGCGCATTCAGGCGCTGCTGCGCCGCAGCGGCCAAGCGGCTGCGCAGAACGGCCAGTCAGTGCTGGTATGCGGCGATCTGGTGCTGGATGTTGAGCAGCATCTGGCTAAATTCAAGGGCGAATATCTTGAGCTGTCCAACCGCGAATGGGCCATTCTGATTCCACTGGTCAGCCATCCGAATAAAATATTTTCCAAGTCCAATTTGGAAGACAAGCTGTACGATTTTGACAGCGACATCAGCAGCAACACCATTGAGGTGTATGTGCATCATTTAAGAAATAAGCTGGGCAAGGATTTCATCCGCACC
Organism: Acinetobacter sp. WCHAc010034; assembly: GCF_001696615.3. Lineage (NCBI taxonomy): Bacteria > Pseudomonadati > Pseudomonadota > Gammaproteobacteria > Moraxellales > Moraxellaceae > Acinetobacter > Acinetobacter sp. WCHAc010034. The sequence continues at coordinate 2,896,220 of NZ_CP032279.1, forward strand.
ATCCGCGGCCTGGGCTACCGGCTGGGACAGCTGCAGGGGTAAGGCATGCCTGTGCAAACGCGCAATTCACTGAAAAGAAAGCTGATCCTCTATACGTCTTTTTTCAGCCTGATGCTGGGCTGCGTGCTGATGCTGTCGGCCTACAAAATTTCACTGCAGGAAACCAATGAAATTCTGGATGCGCAAATGCAGAGCCTGGCGGAGCGGGTGGCCAATCATCAGCCTGCGCCGGTCAAAAGCGAATTTGACCCTGAACAGCATTATCATGAAGAAGACTTGTTTGTGGATGTCTGGTCCTATGCCGAGCAGGCGCATCAGCACCATGAATTCAACCTGCTGATTCAGCCGATTGAGCACGCCGGTTTTTATACGCATCAAACCGAGCACGGCACATGGCGCACCTATGTTTTGCCTTTAAAAAATCAGCAGGTTCAGGTCAGCCAGCAGCTGTCTGTACGGCAGAATCTGGCTTTGGAGCTGGCCGGCGGCATGTTTATCCCTTATCTGCTGTTTATGCCCTTTGCCATTTGGGGACTGAGCTGGATGATCAGCCGGATTCTGCAGCCGCTGGATGACTTTAAAGCCGAGCTGGCGCAGCGCGGTTCTAAAGAGCTGCAGCCGATTTTAACCCAGGATTATCCGCTGGAAATTATTCCGACCATTGAGGAAATGAACAGCCTGTTTGAGCGGATTTCGGCCGCCCAGCTGGAGCAGCGCCAGTTTATTGCCGATGCGGCGCATGAGCTGCGCACGCCGATTACCGCGCTGAATCTGCAGACCAAAGTGCTGCTTCAGGAGTTTCCTGAGCATGAAGCATTGAAAAGATTAAGCCTGGGCCTGATCCGCATGCAGCATCTGGCGGCGCAGCTGCTGAATTTAGCCCAGCAGGATGCCTCAGCCGCGGTATCCGGCGATGCGCAGGACTTTCATCTTAATGTTACAGCGGTGAATTGCGTAGAGCAGCTGATTCATCTGGCGATGCAGAAAGATATCGATTTAGGCATGGAGCGTCAGGAAACTGTACAGATTCACAGCCAGGAAGCTGCGGTGCATTCAATTATTTACAACTTAATTGACAATGCCATTAAGTATACGCCGGCGCAGGGCATGATCAATGTGTCGGTGTATGCGCAGGACGGCATGGCGGTGATTCAGGTTGAAGACAGCGGGCCGGGGATTGACCCGAAGCTGCATGAGCAGATTTTAAAGCGCTTTTACCGCGTGCATCATCATCAGGAAATGGGCAGCGGCTTAGGTCTGGCGATTGTCGACAAAGCGGTTGAGCGCCTGAACGGCAGGCTCAGTTTTGGCGCCAGCGCCAGCTTGGGCGGCCTGCAGGTCAATGTGCAGCTGCCGCTGCGCGCTTAGGGGCTGAGTTTCTGGCCTGCGCCGCCTTCCGGCACAGGCTGGGAAAAATGCCGGTAATTGAAACCGTAAATGACCGCGTTAATAAAAAAGACCACCCAAGCTGTCCACAGGTTATGGCTCAGGAAATGCGCGCCGCGCATCATCTGCGCCCAGCCCATGGCGAAACCGAGAATCAGTCCGGAGAACAGATAGAAGTAGGCTTTTTTAGGCTGGCTCAGCCGGTAGGCGAAATAGCCGCTCATCAGCGCAAAGCCGGTAGAGGCATGGCCGCCGGGAAAGCAGTGGCCTTTTTCTGCACTGAACTGCCATAAAAAGCCATGCGGCACGGCTGCGGTCATTGACCACGGGCAGGCATGTGCAGACTGCGATTTTAAAATGCCGACGGCCGCCGTGCAGAGCATCGAGCTGAAGAAAAAATAGCCCAGTTCAAAGCGCTGCGCTTTGAACCGGGTATACTTGAAAGACGCCAGCCACTGCAGCAGCATCAGCGCATAGGCGCCAATCAGCAGGTTCTTGACCCAGCGGTGATTCAGCTCCGCCAAGGCCCAGGCGTCGCGCAGCGGGAAACCGCCGGATGCATTCATCCACGGTTCAATCAGGCTTAAGTCCAGCGGGCCGCCGACAGGGGAGAATACCCAAAGCGCGGCAAAGCTGAACAGTAGGAAGCATCCCTGAATAAAGATAAAGCGCTGCTGGTCTGGCATGGTGAAAGGTTTAATTATAGTGATGCGCCATTACAGCAGGAGCAGCTTAAACTGAGCTTAAAGCGAAGCGGCATAAAGCTTAAGCGCAGCTGAATCATGGCTATTTTTATCTGAAAGATATGCAAGCCATCTATTCTGTATTGGCCTGATGCGCCGGCATTATTGTGGATCGAAGCGGTATTTAACTTGGATAATAATTTGATGCGCTGCTTTAAAACGCAGCGCAAGGATGGGCAGCGTGCGGCATCCTTGCTGCGCCCGCGCATCCAAAGTCTATTTTATTCAATGGGCTAAGGAGCTGCTGAAGCCAGTACAGCCCCCTGCTTTGACTGCGCCTAAGCAAGGCTAGAACATATTGTCTTCAGAGTTTGCGGTAATGCGGTGGACTGAAAGGTCTGCGCCGCGGAATTCCTCCTCCTGATTGAGGCGGATGCCCATCAGCGCTTTCAGCGCGCCATAGATGATGAATCCGCCAGCCAGCGCCACAGCAATCGCCAGCGCTGTGCCAATCAGCTGCGCCAGCAGCGACACGCCGCCCAGTCCGCCAAGCCACTGCTGGCCAAAGATGCCGACAGCAATGCCGCCGAATGCGCCGCATACGCCGTGCAGCGGCCAGACGCCCAGCACATCATCAACCTTCAGTTTGTTTTGGGTGTAGGTGAACAGCTGCACAAAGATCACGCCGGCGGCCGCGCCAATCGCCAATGCGCCGACCGGATGAACCACGTCGGAACCGGCGCAGATCGCAACTAAGCCGGCCAGAGGGCCATTGTGCAGGAAGCCGGGGTCATTTTTGCCCATGAAGTTGGCGGAGAGCGTGCCGCCGACCATCGCCATCAGCGAGTTGATCGCCACCAGCCCGGAAATGGCGTCCAGACGCTGCGCGCTCATGACATTAAAGCCAAACCAGCCGACAATTAAAATCCATGAGCCTAGGGCTAAAAAAGGAATGGAAGACGGCGGATGCGCGCTGATGCGGCCGTCTTTTTTATAGCGCCCATGGCGCGCGCCCAGTAAAATCACTGCTGCCAGCGCGATCCAGCCGCCCATGGCATGCACCACTACTGAACCGGCAAAGTCGTGGAAGCTGGCGCCAAAAGTGCGCTGCAGCCAGCCTTGCAGGCCAAAGTTGCCGTTCCATGCCATGCCTTCAAAGAAAGGATAGACCAGCGCCACCAGCAGCAGGGTGGCAATCGCCTGCGAACGCATTTTGGCGCGCTCAGCGATGCCGCCGGAAATAATTGCCGGAATGGCAGCGGCGAAGGTCAGCAGAAAGAAGCAGCGCATCAGGTTATAGCCGTGATCGGCCGACAAAGCCGGGCCTGCATGAAAGAAGTGCTGGCCGTAAGCAATGTAATAGCCGACAAAGAAGTAGGCGATGGCGGAAAGTGAAAAGTCGGTTAAAATTTTACTCAGCGCATTGACTTGGTTTTTATGGCGCACGGTGCCGAGTTCTAAAAATGCAAATCCTGCATGCATTGCAAGCACTAAAATTGCACCAAGAAGAAGAAAAAGTAAGTCAATATTTTGCATTGTGAGGTCCAATTCGGTGCTTTGTGTCACAAAAAGAAACTCAGTATATCGGTGAACGCGCTTTCGCAAAGCCTTTGCATTAAGGGAAATTTTGATTAATGCAGTTTAAAAATAAACAAGACCCGATATAAAGCAAACCGCTTCCGGCTGAACTTTTTTGGTGCGCTAGGCTGAAATAAATTTCTCTATAAAATTATTAAATTTCATATAAATAAGTTTATTTTTTGGTCTGATGAATTGCAGTGTCATGCAAAGGTGCAAATTTCCGCTGCAGGCCTGAGCTGAAAGCGCGGCTAAAAATAGCTGTCCTGTTTTCTGCTGTGCGCCTGCACCGTGTTAAGCCATCAAACTGCTAGCCTGCGCAGCCAATGCGCGCAGGCTTGAGTGGCAGGCATAAAAAAGCAGATCCGGAGATCTGCCTTGATGCTGAAGTTCAGCTGAAGCAAAAACTCAGTGCAGGATTTTATTCAGGAACTGCTGCGCGCGTTCGCCGCGTGGGGTATTGAAAAATTCATCCTTAGTGCAGTCTTCCACAATTTTGCCCTGATCCATAAAGATCACCCGGTTTGCCACCTGGCGCGCAAAGCCCATTTCATGGGTTACGCACATCATAGTCATGCCTTCTTTGGCCAGCTGCACCATCACATCCAGCACTTCATTGATCATTTCCGGGTCAAGTGCAGAGGTCGGCTCATCAAACAGCATGGCAATCGGGTCCATGCTCAGCGCGCGGGCAATCGCAACGCGCTGCTGCTGGCCGCCGGACAGCTGCGCCGGAAATTTGGCGGCGTGCGCGCTGAGGCCGACCCGCTCCAGATAGGCCAAGCCTTTTTTCTTGGCTTCGGCTTCGGAGCGGCCTAGCACCTTAATCTGCGCAATGGTTAAGTTTTCGGTAATGTTCAAATGCGGAAACAGCTCGAAATGCTGGAATACCATGCCGACCCGGCTGCGCAGCTTGGTCAGGTCGGTTTTCGGGTCATTGATGGAAATGCCGTCCACTAAAATTTTGCCGGCCTGAAACGGCTCCAGGCCGTTCACGGTTTTAATCAGCGTCGATTTTCCTGAGCCTGAAGGCCCGCAGACCACCACCACTTCACCCTGGCGGATTTGCGTGCTGCAGTCGGTGAGCACCTGAAAATCTTTATACCATTTGCTGACATTCTGGAGGTCAATCATTATTTTCTGATCTGTCATACACTTAACCTCCGCTGTAATTTCTTAACTGCATACGTTGCGATCATGCTGATGGTGAAGTACACCAGGCCAGCGAATATAATATATTGCGTAAGCAGCGACATTAAGTCGCCGCGGACATAGTTGGTGCGGAAAAAGTCCAGCAAGCCGATGGCATACACCATGGTGGAATCCTGAAACAGAATGATGGTCTGCTGCAGCAGCAGCGGGGTCATTTTGCGGAATGCCTGCGGCAGGATAATCAGGCGCATCGACTGGCTGTAGCTCATGCCCAGCGCATAGGCGGCGGAGGTCTGCCCCTTGGGAACAGACTGAATGCCGGCGCGGACAATTTCAGAGAAATAGGCCGCTTCAAACAGCATAAAGGCCACAATGCTGGACACCAGCGCGGTATCAATTGTCAGGTAATTGCCGGTAATGCCGGTGTAAATAAACGGCACGGCAAAATAGAACCACATCAGCACCAGCAGCAGGGGAATTGAGCGGAACAGGTTGACATAGCCTTTGGCAAACCAGTTCAGGGCGGAAATAGACGACAGGCGCATCAGCGCCAGCAGCGTGCCGATAAACACCCCGCCAATGGTGGCCGAAATGACCACTTTCAGGGTAATGCTCAGGCCATGCCACAGCGCAGGCGCTGACAGCTGCAGGTCTTGCGTAAACGAAGCAATCCAATCCATTATTTATCTCCTGCAATTAAGCCAGGAACACGCAAGCGCTTTTCCAGAAAGTTCATGAAAGCAATCAGGCAGACATTGATGACAATGAAAATAAGGGTAACGTAAGTATAAATTTCGATGGTGTTCTGCGTGTATTCACTGATGGTTTTCATCTGCGAAATGATTTCCGCCACGCCGACCAGGGACGCTACAGAGGTGTTTTTGACGCAGTTGGTCAGTTCAGAGCTCAGCGGCGGCAGAATCGTGCGGAATGACTGCGGCAGAATGACATAGCGGTACAGCTGCGCGGTGGAAAAGCCCATGGCATAGCCGGCATTGGTCTGCCCCAATGGCAGGGCTTCAATGCCGGTGCGCACCTGTTCGCAGACCCGGGCGGCGGTAAATAAGCCTAAGCCGATGCTGGCGGAAATTAAGGCGGTGGTATTCGCGCCTAAGTCATTGATCCACCAGCTGCGGATGACTTCCGGCAGGAAATTCGGCACCACATAAAACCAGATGAATAACTGGATCAGCAGGGGCACATTGCGGAACAGCGTGACATAGGCCGTGCCGATGGCGCGGGCCGCAGGGCTGGGCAAAGTCCGCATAATGCCTAAGATGCTGCCGAGCGCCATGGCAATGCTCCATGCCACCAGCGCAATTACAAGCAGCCAGCCTAAACCGGTAAAAATCCAGTTCAGATACGTGGTATCGCCCACGCCCGTAGGCTGGAACAGCACACCCCAATTCCAACTATAGTTCATATTGACTCCCTTTCAGCCTGAGTCAAACTCCTTTTGGCTCAGGCGTTACAGTGTTTAGGGATTAGGCGTCGCGGTCGTGCGGATTGCTGATAAGGGCTTTCAGCTGATCGGACATTTCAAAGTTCAGGTTGATGTTTTTAGGCGGAATTGGCGACAGGAACCATTTTTTGTACATGCCGTTGATTTCGCCGGAGCTGTAAGTGGCTTTAATCGCATCATCGACAACCTGCTTAAAGCCGGCATCGCCTTTGCGCATCATGCATCCGTACACTTCATGAATAGGCGGCGTGCCGACAATTTCCCATTTGGCCGGGTCTTTAGCTTTGGATTTTTCCCCCGCCAGCAGGATGTCATCCATCATAAAGGCGGCGGCGCGGCCATTCTGCAGCATCAGGAAAGATTCCGCATGGTCTTTGGCGGAAATCACTTCGCCAATGCCCAGCTCTTTTTCGTGCTGGCGGATATAGCGCTCAGAGGTTGTGCCTGCGGTCGTGACCAGCTTTTTGCCTTTCAAGTCGGCAAAGTCTTTCACGCCGGAATCTTTTGCTGTCAGCAGGCGCGAACCGACTTCAAAGAAGCCGACCGAAAAATCGACCTGCTGCTGGCGCTCTTTGTTGTTGGTGGTCGAGCCGCACTCTAAATCTACCGTGCCGTTAGACACTAAGGGAATGCGGTTCTGGCTGGTGACTAAGTTGTAGCGGACTTTTAAATCCGGCATATTCAGTTTCTTTTTCACCGCTTCAACCACTTTCAGCTGCAGGTCATGCGCATAGCCGACCGGCTGATTCGGATTGTCCGCAATATATGAAAAAGGAATGGAGGAGTCGCGGTAGCCCAGAACAATGGTGCCGGACTGCTTGATTTTATCCAGCGTGCCTGAAGCGGAGGCATCGCCGCCGGCAGGCTTTTCGGAAGATGGCGCTTTATTGTCACTGCAGGCGCTCAGTCCAAGCATGAGGGCGCTGGCACAGAGCAGGGAGGTCATGGTGCGTTTATGTGTCATGTATAAAACTCCTTTTTTATTGCGTTGCCATCAATTGCTGTAATGTGCGACGGAATCCATCCATCAATTTTCTGCGCAAAAGATGATTTATTTTATGTATGAAAAAATACACTGGATTTCATCTTAAGCGAGATTTGAAGGATTGCTCAAGCAAAATTTTTTACGGTTTTGTTAATAGTAACTCTTTAGGATTTAAACAGTTTTTCTGCACTGAAAATTGCGCTAAAAGTACAGCATAATGCATGCCAGCTGCCCTGAATTTTCAGCGCAGACTAGACAAAAGATAGGGGGGAAATAGCCCTGTCCGGCTGTCTGAAAGGGCGCATGCGGCCGGTGGTGCTCTGAAGGGATGCAGAGCCTAGGGTTTTAGATTGAATGCTGATGCTTATTGGCGCCTGCCAGTGCGGATAGTCCGGTCCGCCGTGCAGTGCGCAAGGCATTCATGCAGCTGAAATTCCGCCGCCAGCAGGCGGTTGCCCCGCATATTCCGGGCTTTTGCCTGCTGAAACTTTAAGGATCAGTCATTTTCCGGCTTCATAATATTTTTCAATATGCTCAATTAAGTTCATGCTGAGCGCTTGGATATGCTGGCCGTGGCTGATGAGCAGATTTTGATGCTTAAGCTGCTTTCGGTCGTTCGGCTGCAGTAAATGCTGCTGCAGGATTTCTTCTGAATGAAAGAGTTCAAAGGCCAGCTGGTTCAGGCTGGCGTCATAAATCTGGCTATGCACAAAAATATGCAGCTCTTTGGCAAAGACCGGAATCAGCTCCAGATATTCGGTTTCTAAGGTATGCAGAATATTTTCCGCGCTTTGCTGGCTCTGCTGCATTTGGCTTAAAAAATCTTCGCTGTAGCGCTTAATGCGGTACAGGGTGGGCAGCAGGGTCACAAAGTATTTTTGCTTTTGCAGGTTCTGCAGCGTTCTGTCACGCCGTATTTCCAGGCGGTTCAGGTATAAAGGCACGCTGATGGCGACAAAAATTGCAATGACGGAGCCGACCGCCTGCACCCATGCGGCCAGTTCTTGATTAAAGATTAAATCTGCTTGTGTTGGCATTGAATTTTCTCATTTTATTGTAATTTTGATTGTGCCAAGTTTTAAACAGAACGGGAATGGTATTAATGGCCGATTAAGGCTTTAGGTTTTGATGATAAAAGTTCCGCTATAATTGCTTTTTTGCTTTGCGTTTGCTTATGCCTTTCGATTTAAAAATTACGCTGCAGCCAGATGTTCAGCTTTCGCCTCAGGAAAGAAAGCTCAGCCGGTTGATTGAGAAAATTGAACAGCAGAAAATCAGCCTTGCTGCATGGCAAAATGCACAGCAAGAGATTCAGCAGCGCACGCGGCAAAAACTCTTGCCTGTATATGCTGAGCTGCATGAGGTTTTATTTCAGCAGCTTGAACAGCTGTGGGATGTTTTGCACAGCCATAAATTTTCCAAAGCAGATGTGCAGCAGCTGGATGAGAAAATTGCCGGCCTTGCCAAAATGTTAAAGCATTCAAAAATGCTGTCTGCTGCACAGCAAGCGCAGGTTGCTAAAATTGATACGTTTTACCAGCAGCATGCAGAACAGTCAGTAAAAAAAAGCAAAAAAACTCAGACGGTAACTGCAGAAAATCAGGCAGAGCCAATACAAAGCAGTTTGGACGATGACTTTGAACACTATGCCGCCGGGCAGCAGCAGGCGCGTGAGCAAGCCAAACAGCAAAGGCAGCAGCAAAAGCGTGAACAAGCCGAAAAAATGGCAGAGCAGTCGCTGAAAACGGTGTATTTGAAAATTGCCGCCATAATTCACCCTGACCGTGAACCAGACCCTGCCAAGAAAGATGAAAAAACCGAGCTGTTCCAGCAGGCGAATCAGGCCTATGAACAGCAGGATTTATTTTATTTGCTGAAATTGCAGTTAAATCTTGAACAGAATAAAGGGCAGAGCGCCAAGGGCCTAACTACGGAGCAGGTGAAGTTTTATAAACTGGCCTTGGATGCGCAAAGCCAGCAGCTGGCCAGCCAAATTGCAGAGATTCTGGATTCTTTCAATTTAGGCAATAAAGTCAAAGCGGAACATGTGCATCTTGGCGATGTGTATAAAGCAATTGATGCGGATTGCGCTGCGTTAAAGCAGCAGCTAAAAGCAGAAAAAGAACGGTTGAAGTATATGGGGAAGATTAAAGGGGTGGAGATGTTGTTGGTAAATAATGTTTTATAACTTTATAAAAGCACCTCTCCTGAAAGGAGAGGGGACCTCCATTATTAAATTCATAGTTGGTATAAAATCAAATGTGACTCCCTCTCCCCGCGGGAGAGGGTTGGGGTGAGGGTGAAAAATCTGCTATTCTCAGCCAAAAATAAAAACAGAATCCCATGAATAAAAAGATCGACCCTCAACTTCTATTATTCGCCAAATCCATGCGCCACACCGCTACAAATGCTGAAAGCCTAATGTGGCAGTTACTTCGCGCTAAGCGTTTTATGAACCTTAAATTCCGCCGTCAGCATGTGATTGCGCCGTATATTGTGGATTTTTACTGCCATGAATTAGGTTTGGTCATTGAGCTAGATGGCAGTCAGCATGGAACGGATGATGCTATTGAATATGATGCTGAACGGACAAATTTTTTGGAGGCTTTAGATTTAAGAGTGGTGCGGTATTGGAATAATGAGGTGTTGCAAAATGTAGATGTGGTTTTGGATGATTTGTGGAATATTTGTTCAGAACTAAAAGAATATGATAAGTAATGAAAGCTCCTTCTCCCTTCGGGAGAAGGTTGGGATGAGGGGGAGAAATAATAATGAAAAAACTTTAAAAATACCTCTCCCTTGCGTAGCCGTGTTACTCCTTTTCTAAGGAGAAGAAGGTATATTGCGTATGAAATAATTATTAAAATTTGTGAAGGATTTTACCTTTCCTTTAGGGAGAGGGGTGGATTAATTTAAAAGTTGATTCAAAAGTTTAGGTAGTTCATCAAACTCTTCAAACCAAATTACATTTATACCTAATTCAGAAAACATTAGCTCTTGTAAATTGTGATGTCTTTCTAAAAATGAATGCTGTAATGATAATGAATAAGGTGATTCATTACTTTGCGAAAATTCCTCAATATCTATACGTTTCAAAAAAGCATAATGTTTTAAAATATTATTACCTGCTGGGCTATTTCTAATAATCTTCTCAAATTTGGATCATCTAGTGATAATCCAATCATTATACAAGTATGTTCTTTGAGAGTTGATGGTTGTATAAGATTAGACCAATGATAAGGGATGGAATACATCCTATGATATCCTTCTTCTGAGAATATTAAATCCATATCTTGAAAAGAATCATTAGCTTCCTCTAACTTTATATCTTTTGGAATATAACCATGTACATGATAAATAGGTAATTCTTCATTTTGATATTTTATATTATCTAAAAAAATTGATTTATATTTTAAATTTAAACTGTCTAAGTGGATTTCTATTAAATTATCAAAGTTATAAGTAATTATTGAATTTACTTTAGCTCCTGTTCTTGTTGGAATACATAGATTTCCTATAGTTTGTATTAATTTTGATGTCTTTATTTCTTTTTTATAAAGTGTTTTTTGTAGTTCCATAATGAAATTATCAGATTCATTTATTTGAGTTGAAAACCCATTTTGTAAATAACGAGCAGATAAGAGAGCTGACTTAAGATATTTTTCAGAAATATTTTTGCTGATATGATTAATAGCCTTCCCATATTCATCAATAGACATAGCTCCTAATTGTTTGTTATCTAATGTGCTATTAACAAGATATGTAATAAATAAACTAGAGATTAACTCATTCCAACTAGGTAAATTTGCACTACAAGACACTCCCGCACCTAAAAGAAGAGATATCTTTCCACTGTTTTTATATTGTTGATACAAATTTGATTGCAGTTCTTCTCTTTTTATTATCCAGTCATCATTTTTTGTAAATACTAAATTCTGTATTTTAAATGAAAATAGTTTATTAACGATTTTTTCTACTTCTTCAGGAATAATTGACATGATTTCATTTATAAAATTTTTCCCTAAGATTTTGATCTTTATATTTAAGTTTTTTTCTACATCGAAGAGTTGTTTTTGAAGTTCTTTTATGGAACTATCTTCAAGTAGTGTAATTAAAAATATTGATGATAATGTATATGTGTTAATGAGATGATAAATAGCTGATTTAATTTTATCATGTTGGGTATGGTCTTCATTATCAATATTATTTTTTTAAACTCTTGTTTAAAAAGTGATCTCAAATCTATAAGAATTTTTATGCCACAAGGTGCATTTAAGTTCTGAAAATCTGAACTTAAAATGAAATCATAATGTAATACTTTTGTAGTCGTATCATAATCATATTTTATTTTTTGATTATCAAAGTAGCTCTGTAAAATGTTAGTGATAAGTATGTTCGCATCAACCTTACTTATGCTTCCATTTTTTTTTTAAATTTCTCTAATTAAATGATCAATATTCATATGGTAAAAAGAAGCCTCTAGAGGCTTCTTTTTACATACTAAAGATTAGAAAATCAACCTAAAGCGCCGCAATCTGATCCATATTCGCTTTAATCTTCACTAACTGATCTGCAAACTCAGCCAGTTTAGCTTTCTCGCCTTCAACCACAGCAGCCGGCGCTTTCGCCACAAAACCTTCATTCGAAAGTTTGCCTGCAATCTGGTCATGCTGCTTTTGAACTTTATCAAAGTCTTTCTGCAGGCGGCCCAATTCCGCTTTCGGGTCAATTAAGCCCTTCATAGGAACAAATACAGACACATGGCCCACTACAGAAGATGAAGACAGTGGCGGCTGCTCAGCATCCGTCAAGAAAGTAATGCTTTCAACTTTAGCCAAGGCTTTCACCAATGCTTCAATACGCGCAATCTGGGCTTTTTCAGCATCTGTGGTGTTTTGCAGCAATACAGGCAGTAAGCGCGCATTGCCTAAGCCCATTTCACCGCGGATGTTGCGCACCGCGCCAATCAAGCCTTGCAGCCACTGCATATCCGCTTCAGCCTGATCATTAATCAAGGCCGGATCAGCAACAGGGTAAGCCGCCGTCATAATGGTGTCGCCGCCCATGCCGATTTTCGGCGCAAGGGTTTGCCAGATTTCTTCAGTCAGGTAAGGCATCAGCGGGTGCGCAAGGCGCAAAGACGCTTCCATCACCGCAAGAAGAACGCGGCGGACTTCCGCTTTGCGCTCTTCAGAAACATTTTCATCATTCAGAACCGGCTTAGTCAGCTCTACATACCAGTCGCAGTATTCATTCCAGATGAATTCGTAAACCGCTTGCGCAGCCAAGTCCAAACGGTAGGTTGCAAAGGCTTGCTGTACAGCCTGTTCCGCTTTCTGCAGGCGGCTGACAATCCACTGCTCAGGCAATTCCCACAGATCAGGGCGCGCTTCTTGGCCTACAGTCTGGCCTTCCACATTCATCATCACAAAACGGGTGCCGTTCCAGATTTTGTTGCAGAAATTGCGGTAGCCTTCAACACGCTTCATGTCAAACTTAATGTCGCGGCCGGTGTTAGCCAGCGCGCAGAAGGTGAAGCGCACCGCGTCAGTGCCATAAGCCTGAATGCCTTCCGGGAATTCCTTGCGGGTCGCCTTTTCAATCTTGGCAGCTTGTTTCGGGTTCATCAGGCCTGTGGTGCGCTTCTGCACCAAGGTTTCCAGATCCACGCCGTCAATCAAATCCAGCGGGTCAAGCACGTTGCCCTTAGATTTAGACATCTTCTGGCCTTCGCCGTCGCGCACCAAGCCGTGCACATACACAGTTTTGAACGGAACCTGCGCTGTGCCGTCTTCATTCTTCATGAAGTGCAGCGTCATCATAATCATGCGCGCAACCCAGAAGAAAATGATGTCAAAGCCGGTTACCAGCACGTCAGTCGGGTGGAAAGTTTTGAGGAAATAGTTTTCCGCATCTTTCTGCGCGTCGCCGGTCCAGCCCAAGGTAGAGAAAGTCCAAAGCGCGGAAGAGAACCATGTATCCAGCACGTCTTCGTCCTGCTTCAGCTCGACGTCAGCGGCGATGCTGTTTTTCGCGCGCACTTCTTCTTCAGAACGGCCCACATAGATATTGCCTTCGGCGTCGTACCAGGCTGGAATGCGGTGGCCCCACCACAGCTGGCGTGAAATACACCAGTCTTGAATGTTGTTCATCCACGACATGTACATATTACTGTACTGTTCCGGCACAAATTTAATGTCGCCGTCCTGCACCGCTTTGATTGCAGGCTCAGCCAGCGGGGCAATTTTCACATACCACTGATCGGTCAGCAGCGGCTCAACAATCACGCCTGAACGGTCGCCGCGCGGCGCTTTCAAGTCGTACGGCTGGATTTGCTCCAGCCAGCCTTCCGCTTCGGCCTGCTCAACCAGCTTTTTACGGGCTGCAAAACGCTCTAAGCCAATGTAGTCCGCCGGTGCAGGGATGGTCTTGGAAATTTGTTCGCCGGCTTTGGCAATGTATTCAAACTCAGCCAGCACTTCAGCATTTTTGTTGAAGATGTTGATGATCGGCAGTCCGCAGCGCTTGCCGACGTCATAGTCGTTGAAGTCATGCGCAGGGGTGATTTTCACGCAGCCGGTGCCGAAGTCTTTTTCGACGTATTCATCGGCAACCACAGGCACAAGGCGGCCGCTGATCGGCAGTACGATGTTTTTGCCGACAAGGTGCGCATAGCGCTCATCTTCCGGATGCACCGCAACAGCCGAGTCGCCCAGCAGGGTTTCAGGACGGGTGGTGGCAACCACTAAATAGTCAAGGCCATCTTTGGTGCGCAATGCCTTATCTTCAAAGAAATATTTGAAGTGCCACAGCGAGCCTTTTTCCTCAATGGATTCAACTTCCAGGTCAGACAGGGCAGTCTGCAGCTTAGGGTCCCAGTTCACCAGGCGCTTGCCGCGGTAAATCAGGCCGTCTTCATGTAGCTTGACAAAGACTTCTTTGACCGCATTGGACAGGCCTTCATCCATAGTGAAGCGTTCGCGCGACCAGTCTACAGAAGAGCCTAAGCGGCGGATTTGACGGGTGATGGTGCCGCCCGACTGTTCTTTCCATTCCCAGATTTTATCAATGAATTTTTCACGGCCCAGGTCATGGCGGCTGATGTTCTGCGCGCCCAGCTGGCGTTCAACTACCATCTGCGTGGCGATGCCGGCATGGTCAGTGCCCGGCTGCCATAAGGTGTTTTTGCCGGACATGCGGTTGTAGCGCGTCAAGGCATCCATAATGGCATTGTTGAAGCCGTGGCCCATGTGCAGGCTGCCGGTGACGTTCGGCGGCGGAATCATCAGGCAGAACGACTCGCCTTTTTGAGAAGGCTTGAAATAGCCGTTTTCTTCCCAAGTCTGGTACCATTTTTTCTCGATCTCGGTAGGATCGTAGGTCGTAGCAATATTTTGCGCTGAATCAGTCATAGTTCAAACAGATCAAAAGAGAATAAAAAAATTGCGTCTATTGTAGCAAAAAAAAATCGGCTTTAGGCAGGTTGGGCGAATGTAAACTTTCGCCAGTTGGCAGCATGGCCAAGAGGCCTTATGATAAGCTCAGGATCAAAGCGCAAAGATCGCTGAACACTATAAAAAAGGAGCCTGCCGCTATGAGCTATACCATCTCTTTGAAAATCCTGCCGGAAACCCATCAGCGTTTTGCCGACATTCATCAAAAGCTCAATGCCGGCGAAGCCGACAGCCTGGCTAAGCCGCTGGGGGAGAACCTGACCGATATCGCCTGCGAGATCATTGATCAGGTGTTTGGCGATATTGCCAAAATGTCGAAGTCCGGCGACCGCGAGTCGGAGAAAATCATTCAGCAGATTTTAGACACTACGCGCAAGTACATGCCGTGGTCGGTGTCCTTTTTCGGCAATGACCGGCTCAAGCCGATGGTGAACTATCTGCATGAGCTGACTTCGGAAAAAGACGGGAATTTTTATATGACCTATCCAGTGGATAAGTCGTTGGTGATGGAGCTGATGGGCTGCGTGGATCAGATGAAGGACGGCAATAACGAATATGTGCCACCTGCGCTGAAAGCCTTTACCCAAGTGGTGGATCAGGGCGTGACGCATTTGATCCGTGAGCCGAAAAAAATGCTGAAATTCAATATGGTGCTGGATAAAACCTTGAATGGGGTGATTCACGTTACCACGCAGCTGGGCTACCGTCGCTTTGACAAGCTGGGCACGCTGTATGATGCGCAGGCAATGAGCGGCTATTTTGATCATTTTATGTTTTTTTTGAAAGATGAACCGAACCGGAAAAAGCAATAAACTATTCACTGTTACAGTCTTCAAAAAATAAGGAAAGCTTCATGGCAAAACGGGATGATTTAAGCGGCAAAGTGGTGTGGATCACCGGCGCCTCCTCCGGCTTGGGCAAGGCCTTGGCTCAGGAGTGCGCGCTGCAGGGCGCGCAGGTGGTGCTGACCGCGCGCCGCCTTGACGAGCTGGAAAAAGTCCGGGTTTCGCTGCTGAATCCGGATCAGCACATCTCGGTTTGCGCAGACATCACCGATGAAAGCCAAGTCCGCCGCGCCTATGAGCAGGTGCTGCAGCAGAAGGGCCGCATCGACTGGCTGATCAACAATGCCGGCCTGAGCCAGCGCGCCCTGATTGCCGATACCGCCATGCTGACCGAGCGCGCCATTATGGAAGTGGACTATTTTTCGCAGGTATTCCTGACCAAAACCGTTCTGCCGGCTTTCCTAAAGCAGAAATCCGGCCGCATTGCCTTTGTTTCCAGCGTGGCCGGCCTGCTGGGCACGCAGTACCGCGCATCGTATTCGGCCGCCAAAGCAGCCATTCATATGTGGGCCAACAGCCTGCGCGCGGAAGTGGCGGATCAGGGGGTTGATGTTTCAGTAATTTTCCCTGGCTTTGTGAAAACCAATGTGTCATTCAATGCGCTGAATGGTGAAGGCCAGGCGCAAGGCCATCAGGATGAGGCGATTGAAAATGGCCTGGAGGCGGATGAGTTTGCGCGGATTGCGGTCAAAGCCCTGCTGGCCGGCGATGAATATATTGTGGTGGGCGGGCGCAAGGAAAAACTGGGGGTGCTGGTGTCCCGGATTTCGCCTAAAACCTTGTATAAAATGATCCGTAAAGCCAGAGTTAAATAACCGTGGATACCCGTAAAAAAGCCGTCTTCAACTGGAGCGGCGGCAAAGATTCAGCCTTGGCGCTGCATAAAGCGCTGCAGCAGAATCAGTTTGATGTGATTGCATTATTAACGACCGTCAATGAAGGCACGCAGCTGTCTTCCATGCATGCCATTCCGCATGCGCTTTTAGTGAAGCAGGCGGAGAGCATCGGCATTCCGCTTTATCCGGTATTTCTGCCGAAAGATATGGAAATTTATCAGCAGAGAATGCTGGAGGCCGCAAATCACTTTATTGCGCAGGGGGCAGGGCATTTTATTTTTGGAGATATCCATTTAAGCGATGTGCGCAAATACCGGGAAGACCAGCTGCATCCCTTGGGAATTGAAGTGGTTGGGCCGCTGTGGAATCAAAGCACGGCTGAAGTCATGCAGGATTTTTTAGCTTCAGGCATTAAGACGCAAATTGTTGTTGCCGATGCCGGCAAGCTGGATGAAGCTTTTATCGGGCAGGACATCAGCGCAGCGCTGATTGATGCCATGCCGGCGGGCATTGATGTGTGCGGTGAAAATGGCGAATATCATACTTTTGCCTATGCCGGCGGGCCGTTTAAGCATCCGGTGGATTTCAGCATTGCCGATGTGCGCAAGCTGTCTTATCAGTTTAAATTGGACAGCGGTGAAGAAACTTCCTATCACTATTGGCAAGCGATTTTTGAGCAGTAGAGCGCTGATTTGATGCCCAGCCGCATGCACGGCGGGGCATCAAATGCTATTTTCAAGGGTTGCTGATGGCTGTGCCGTAAGCGAATACTTCCACCATGCCGCCCTGCATGCCAAGTTCAGTCGTGCTTAAGCGCAGGCCCATAATCTGAGCTGCGCCGAGTTTTTCAGCTTCCAGCTTTAAGCGCACAACCGCTTCGCGCCGCGCGCGCTCCACCACGCTTTCATAGCTGGTCAGGCGCCCGCCAAAAAAATTCTGGATATTGGCAATCACATATTTAAAGTAATCATGCGAAATCACCGCGTTGCTGCTGACCAGCTGGCCAAAATGATCGCTGGTTTTAAAGCGGCTGCTGTCCAGCTGGATATAGGCCAGGCGTTTTTCCTGAGCTTCCAGTTCTTTTAAATGCTTCCGTTCCGCATGCCGGCCAAAGCCCCAGCCCACGGCAAATAAAATCACAAAAATAGCGGCTTTAAAAATCAAAGCATCCATGGCTTAGCCCTGAGCAGGGAAGGGATTGGCCAGCTTCGGCGCAATGGCTTCAACCCGCACCGCTGTGCCGTAGACAAAAAGTTCAGAAGCGCCTTGCGCGATATTGGAGGTTGAAAAGCGGATGCCGACAATTGCATTTGCGCCTAAGCTGCGGGCTTTTTCAATCATGCGCTGCATGGCTTCCTGGCGCGATTCTTCCAGAAGTTCGGTATAGCCTTTCAGCTCACCGCCGACGATATTTTTCAGGCCGGCCATAAGGTCACGGCCGGCGTGCTTGCTGCGCACGGTGCTGCCGTAGACGACGTCCAGCTGCTGGGTAATGGTGTGGCCGGGAACAGATTCAAGATTACTTAAAAGCATTGTTGAAATTTATTATGCAGAATGATGCCTAGAAGATAGGCAAACTGCATCAAAAAGGCAATAAAAAAGCCCACCGAAGTGATAATGCCAGTCAGTTAAGCATTTTTAATCCTCCCCAACCCTCCTTTTTCAAAGGAGGGAGCGTTTTGAAATTCAATACGGTATTGAATTCAAAGGTGTTCCCCTCTTTTTAAAAGAGGGGTTAGGGGAGATTTATAAATTTGCAACAATGAAGTTGCGCTTAACTGATCAGCATTACACCGAAGTGAGCTTTTAAAAGATGCAGAACTTATTTGGCTGCAGCTTTGCGTTCAGCGGATGAAGGCTGAGCTTGAACGGCATCTGAGCTGCTGGCTTTAATGCCGCCGCCCAAAGACTTGTACAGTTCAACCTGATTGTTCAGGTTAGCCTGCTCCAGCAGCAGCAGGCCTTGCTCAGCAGCGTAGGAGGTACGCTGCGCATCCAGCACCGTCAAATAGTTGTCAATGCCTGCGCGGAAGCGGGCATTCGACAGCTTGTAAGTGGTATTGGTGGCATCGACCAGGCGGCGCTGCGCGGAAATGCGGTCGCCGATGTTCTGGCGCACAGCCAGCGCATCGTTGACTTCGCTGAATGCGGTCTGCACGGATTTTTCATAGTCTGACAATGCAATCTGCTGGTCAGTTTCTGAAATTTTCACATTGGCTTTGCGCGTGCCCCAGTCCCAGAGCGGAATGTCCAGGCTTGGGCCGACCGACCAGATAAAAGCGCCGGATTTAAACAGGTCGCTCAGGTCAGTCGATGCATAGCCGGCGGAACCGGTCAGGCTGATGGTCGGGAATAATTTCGCTTTGGCAGCGCCAATATTCGCGCCGGCAGCGGACAGCTTATATTCGGCTGCCCGGACATCTGGACGGTTGTTCAGCAGGTCGCTTGGCAAGCCCGCGCCAATCGCGCTGTTGGCGGTAATGCGGCTGACGCGCTGATTCGGCAGCAGGTTTGCAGGAACCTGCTGGCCCACCAGGAGGTTCAGCGTGTTCTGCGCCTGAGCGACTTGGGTTTTGTAGTTCGCTACGTCATTGCGCGCAGTTTCAACAGAAATCTGCGCCTGGCGCACCGGAACTTCACTGTCGATGCCGACATCAAAGCGCTTCTTGTTCAGATTGTAAGATTCAAGCTGCGTTTTGAGGGTCTGATCGGCCAGCTTCAGGTTGGCATTGGCGAAAGAATAGCTGAGCCATGCCTGGGCAACTTGGCCAACCAGCGCGATCTGCGTTGCGTCACGCGCGCTTGCGGTGGCCAGGTAGCTGTCCAAGGCATTGTCTTTCAGGCTGCGGACACGGCCCCAGAAATCCAGCTCATACGCCGTCACGCCTAAGCCGACATTGTAGGAAGTCACCGGCTTCTGCGAATTGAGCGTGTCTTGGCGCAATACGCCGCCGCTGGCGCCAATGGTCGGAAGCTGATTATTGGAAGTGATCTGGTACTGCTGCTGCGCGCGCTGAATATTCAGGGCGGCAACACGCAAGTCACGGTTATTGGCCAGTGCCAGATCCAGCACCTGAGTCAGGCGCTGGTCAGCAAAGAAATCTTTATAGCCTTGGGCCGCAGCGGATGAGCCAGAAGCATAGCTGCTGAAGCCTTCCGGAATATTCGCCTGAGCGGCTGGTTCTGGACCGCGCATGCTTTGGCAGGCAGCCAAAGCAAGCGCAAGTGAAGAAACCGCAATGCTACGACCTGCAATAGACCATACTTTTTGCATCACGATGTTTGCTCCTGATTGTTTTGTTTCTTAGGTTTGTATTTAAAGATGGTGCGAATCCAAACAAAGAAGACTGGAATGAAGAAAATACCTAAAAGCGTCGAGCTGATTACGCCGCCAAGCACACCATAACCGACAGAATGCTGGCTTCCCGCACCTGCGCCGCTTGCAAGAGCCAATGGCAGAACGCCGAAACCGAAAGCAAGGGTGGTCATGATGATTGGGCGCAAACGCATTTTCGCCGCATGCAGGGTGGCATCAAACAGGTCTTCGCCTTTTTCCTGCAGTTCTTTGGCAAATTCTACAATCAGAATCGCGTTCTTCGCAGAAAGGCCAATCACGGCAACAATTGCGACCTGGAAGTAGATGTTGAACGACAGGTTAGGATCGCCTTTAATCATCATGCCCAGCCAAGTCAAGGTAAATGCGCCGACAATGCCGAGCGGCACAACCAGCAGTACAGAAACCGGAATCGCCCAGCTTTCATACAGCGCTGACAGGCAGAGGAATACAATCAGCATAGACAGGATCAATAACGGCAGGGTCTGGTTGCCGGAATCACGCTCTTCTAAAGACAAGCCTGTCCATTCATAGTCGAAACCTTGCAGGCCCATAGACGGCAGCTTGCCAATGATTTCTTCCATCGCCAGCATTGCGTCGCCCGAGCTTACGCCCGGTGCAGGCGTACCCTGAATGTTGACCGATGATACGCCGTTGTAGCGTTCCAGACGCGGTGAACCGTAGGTCCATTGACCTGTCGCAAATGCGGAGAACGGAACCATTTCGCCTTTGTTGTTGCGTACATACCACTTGTTCAGGTCTTCAGGCATCATGCGCGTATCGGATTCGCCCTGAACATAAACTTTCTTCACGCGGCCGCGGTCAACGAAGTCGTTGATATACGCGCCACCCCAAGCCATGCTCATGGTGCTGTTGATATCGCTGACGCTCACGCCCATTGCGCCGGCTTGCGCCTGGTCAATGGTGATCTGGTACTGCGGTGTATCTTCCTGGCCGTTTGGACGCACGCCTGCAAGACGCTTGTCCTGGGATGCCATGCCTAAAATCGCGTTGCGGGCAGCAATCAGTTTTTCATGCCCTTGGCCGCTGACATCTTTTAACTGAATGTCAAAGCCGGAAGACACGCCTAGCTCAGGCATGGCCGGCAATTGCAGCGGCATGATGTAGGAAGCGTCCTTCACGATCATGTTCAATGCCATGCCGTGCTGGATGATCGCGCCAATCTGCGATTCAGGCGTAGTGCGCTCGCTCCAGTCTTTCAGCTTGATAAAGGCCAGGCCGGCATTTTGACCGACACCCGTGAACGAGAAGCCGGAAACCGTAAAGATCGACTCCACATGCTCTTTTTCCTTATTCAGGAAGTAGTCAGTCATGGTGGTGATGACTTTATCGGTACGCTCAAGGCTTGCGCTTGGCGGCAGCTGCACCAGCGTCATGACGACGCCTTGGTCCTCTTCCGGCAGGAATGAAGACGGCAATACTTTGTACAGGCCGACTAAGGACGCAATTACGGCAATATAAATGACTCCAGAGAAGATCTTGTGGTGAGTCATGCGGTTGACGCCGCCTTGGTATTTTTCCGCCAGCTTGTCAAAGCCGCTGTTAAACCCGCGGAAGAAGCGCGCAAAAATACTGTTGCTTTCAGGCTTGTTCGGATCATGCTGTTTCAGCAGGGTCGCGCACAGGGCAGGGGTAAAGGTCAAGGCAACAATCAGCGACAGAATCATCGCTGTAACCAGCGTGATGGAGAACTGGCGGTAAATTACCCCGGTTGTGCCGCTGAAGAATGCCATCGGCACGAATACCGCGGTGAGTACGCTGGTAATGCCGACTAGGGCGCCGGAAATCTGCTGCATGGATTTTTCTGTGGCTGCCACAGGGTCAAGATGCTCTTCCTGCATGACCCGTTCGACGTTTTCAACCACAACAATCGCATCATCGACCAGCAGGCCGATCGCCAGCACCATGGCGAACATGGTCAGCGTGTTGATTGAGAAGCCGAAAATATTGATCACTGCGAAGGTGCCCAGTACAACTACAGGAACCGCAAGCGTAGGAATAACCGTCGCGCGCCAGTTCTGCAGGAACAGGAACATCACAATGAAGACCAGAATGACTGCTTCAATCAGAGTGTGCACCACACTTTCAATTGAGAGCTTAACAAACGGCGTGGTGTCATAAGCCAGCTTGTCTTTCAAGCCGTCCGGGTAGTTGTTGCGCAGCTCGCTGAGGCGCTCTTCTACAGCGGCGGCTGTATCCAGCGCATTCGCGCCTGTCGCCAGCTTAATCGCAACACCGCCCGCAGGCTTGCCGTTAAATTTAGAATCAAACTGATAGTTGTCTGAACCTAATTCCACCCGCGCAACGTCACCCAAGCGGACTTGAGCGCCGGAAGCGGTATTTTTCAGGAAGATATTTTTAAACTGTTCCGGCGTCTGCAGCATGCTTTGCGCATTCACGGTCGCGTTCAGCACTTGGCCTTGAACCGCGGGCGCGCCGCCCAGCTGGCCTACAGCCACCTGCGCGTTCTGGGTTTTAAGCGCAGCTGCAATATCGCTAGGCGTCACTTGCAGGCTGGTCATTTTCGCCGGGTCCAGCCAGATGCGCATGGCGTACGAGCCGCCAAAGACCTGGACTTCCCCCACGCCTGTAACACGGCTAAGCGATTCGGAAATGTTGGAGTTTACATAGTCTTTAATGTCGGCAGCGGACAGGCTTTCATCCGGAGAGTAGAACGCCACAACCTGCATAAAGCTTGCGCCGGACTTGGTGACTTTCACGCCTTGGCGCTGCACGTCTTCAGGCAAAAGCGCGGTGGCTGACTGCAGCTTGTTCTGCACCTGAACCTGCGCAATATCCGGGTCAATCCCTTGCTCAAAGTTCAGGTTGATGGATGCCTGGCCATTGCCGGCGCTGTCTGAAGAAATATAGCGCAGGCCGTCGAGGCCATTCATCTGCTGTTCAATGATCTGCGTTACGGTGTTTTCAACCGTTTGCGCAGAGGCGCCAGGGTAGGTTGCCGAGATGGTCACCGTGGGCGGCGCAATCGTCGGATACTGTGCAACCGGCATCTTAGTCAGCGTGAGGATACCCGCCAGCATAATGACCAGTGCAATCACCCATGCGAAGATGGGGCGGTGAATAAAAAATTGAGCCATTCAGTCTACCCCTTATGCATTTGAAGCAGCTTTTGGTTCAGTTTTGGCTTCAGCTGCTGGGGCCGGCTTAGCTTGCCCTGCTGCTGGCTGCTGCGCGCCTTGAGGGGCTGCGGCTTGCGGCTGATAAGGCTTTGCAGTCACTTGCTGTTCTGGCTTAACTTTTGCAATGCCGTCTACAATCACTTTGTCACCTGTTTTCAGGCCGGCAGTGACAATCCAGTCTGCGCCCTGAACGCCTGCAGTAGTGACAGGGCGCGGCTCTACGGCGCCTTTGTCATTGACAATCATCGCCATGGCCTGGCCTGTCGGCGTGCGGGTAATGGCCGCCTGCGGAATCAGCATGGCGTTCGGAATAATGGCCTGCACAATCTGCGCTGTGGCGAACATGCCCGGCAGCAGCAGGTGATTCGGGTTGGAGAACACTGCGCGCAGGGTGACTGTGCCGGTGTCCGGATTTACGCTGGCATCGGAGAATGCCAGGCGGCCTTCCAGCGGGTAGTAGCTGCCGTCTTCAAGCTTCAGCTTTACGGTGGTGTTGTTGCTGCTGTTCAGGTCGCCCTTGCTCAGCTGCTGGCGCAGGCGCAGCAGTTCGGCGCTGGACTGGTTGATGTCCACATAAATCGGGTCTAGGCGCTGAATGGTCACCATCGGGCTGGCCTGGCCTGAAGTCACTAAAGCGCCGACAGTAACGGTAGAGCGGTTGGTTTGGCCGGAAATCGGCGCGCGCACAACCGAGTAGCCTAGGTCAATCTCCGCGCTTTTGATTTGCGCTTGCGCCGCTGCGACCTGCGCTTCAGTCACTTTAACGCTGCCTAGCAGGTCATCGTATTCCTGCTTAGACACGGCATTGATTGCAACCAGCTGCTGATAGCGGTTGAGCTTGGTGCGCAGCGCGTTTAAATTCGCCTGCTGCTGCAGCATGGCGGCTTTGGTGCTTTCCAGGGCAGCGCGGTTGCTGCGCGAATCCAGCTCATACAGCGCCTGGCCTTCACGCACATAGCCGCCTTCAGCAAACAGGCGCTTCAGAATGACGCCGCTGGTTTGCGGGCGCACTTCAGAAATTTCATAGGCTGTCGTGCGGCCCGAAAGTTCTACCGACTGCTCTACGCTTTGCGGCTGAGCAACAATAACGCCGACCTCAGCAGGAGGCATTTTCTGGGCAGCCCCAGCTTGCTGCGCATCTTTCGGATCTTTGCTGCAGCCGACAAGTGCAATACTTACCGCTAATGCGCAAGCAGTCAGGGCGGGTGCCCAAAGCTTTGCAGACCTCATTCTTTCACCTCAATAGATTCTTATCTGAAATTCTTTATTTATTTGCGCTTGGGTATCTGGCCATAAGCCAGTACAGAAGCGTGATCCAAATAAAACTTATGCTCCAGCCAGAAAGGACATCGGAAGGATAATGCGCGCCGGCATAAACTCTGGATACGCCCATCAGCAGTATCCATGCGCTTGCCAGCAGGCAGATCAGCGCATGCTTTGAATGCCGCCGGTAAACGTACATCGCTAAGCAGCCCAGTGCAGCTGCATAAAGGCTGTGCCCGCTTGGAAATGAATCTCCATATGTTTTTACCAGAAAATACATTTCAGGCGGGCGCGGTCTTGAGATGAGGCATTTAAGCAGCCAGGCGAGGCCGATGCTTCCGATAATTCCTGTACTGATAAAAACAATATCTGAGTATTTTTTATACCATGCCAGGCGCAAACACCAAAGCACGGCTAAAAATAATACAAAAGGCATGCCGCCCGCTGCTGAAAGTCCGGCTGCTAAGTTATTTAAACTATTCAGGTGGTGCTGATGCATCCACTGCACCGCAGTCCAGTCAAACTGGGCAAGCTGCGGCACATTTAAGATCAACACACTGATAGCTAATAAAAAACAACCGAGGAAAAGCAACAGCTTCGGCATGCTTATATCCTTGTCATTTAGCCGCTCAATATTCACGGCTAATTTGTGGGGTAAAGTGTACTCGCCAGTACACTTCATTTCAAGTGTGCGTAAATTATGCTAATTTCTTTTTTGTGTTTTTTTAACACTCAGTAATATAAATTAACAAATCCCTTAATGAATATTCTTTTGCGAAGGCGCCGCATCTTCAATTTCCAGCGGCTGTTTCGGCGGCCAGAAAAAATCGCTTGGACGGGTGAGGAAATGCGTCAGCACCAGTTTAGCCAGCGGCTTCCACTGCTCAAAGCGCACGCGGCGCGCGCGCAGCGCCACAATAATGGTCAAGGTGAAACTGACAAACAGGTTGGTCAGGCCGATGCAGATGACGCCCAGAAAGGACACAATGATCAGGCCGATTTCAGGGCTGCCGTTAATGCACATCAGGCCCTGCATGAAATTGGCGGAAGCGAAGGCAATGTGGCGGATATCCAGCGGCAGGCCCAGAATGAAGCCCAGCGTGCCCATGCTTCCCAGCATGATCCCGAAGAGGAAGTTCCCGGCCAGCGCGCCGAGGTTGCGCTCTATATAGGCTGCGAATTTATCCAGGCGCTTCTGGCCCAGCATGCGCTTCAGCGATGAATGCGCCTGCAGGCGCGGGCCGACCTTGCGGTAAATGGCCATATTGTCAAAATAGCCGGCCAGCAGCCCGGATAAAAACAGGCACACTCCGGCAATGGCGGCGTGCGGCACGGCCAGCGAGGTAAAGGGGTCTAAGCTGTGCAGCAGGCTGGAGGCTTTGGCATGGTTCAGCAGCGGCTCATCCATACCGGCCTGCCAGAAATAGGTGATCAGCGCCGCTGTGGGAATCGCAATCGAAATATTGCCTAAAATCGCAATAAACTGGGTGCGGATAATATTGATAATCAGCGCCGCCAGTTCGGCAATCTGGGCATTTTTAGAGCCTTTGCGCTGCTGCACCGTGGCCGCCAGCGCCGCTGCGGTCATCGCCGGCTGCTTGGTGGCCACGGTAAAATGCAGCACATGAATCAGCATAAAGCCCAGCGCATAATTCATGCTGAACATAAAGGCCTGCATCAATGGCGCCAGAATCAGCCGTGCGGACAAAACCTTCAGCGAAGCCATGGCGGCGATAATCACCCCGGCGCCGGCAGCGGCTTTATACATGCCGATAAAGCCTTTCTTGTCGGTGCTGACGTAATGCTCGCCGGTTTTGCTGGCGTTTTCCGTCACCTGAAGCGCAATCAGCTCGCTGTTGGCGGCCAGCAGCGAGCGCACGCTGCGTTCGCTGTACAGCGCATCGGTAATGTCGACCAGCAGCGCGCCAAGCGAGCCGTAGCGGAGCTCATCATCCTCAGCAATTAAATTCAGCAGGATTTCAATGCGGTCCAGGCACTGCTCCAGCAGGGACAGCAGATAGGTCAGGCTGATGCTGACGCCGCTGCGCTTGGTGGCGCGCCGGATTTTCAGCACCACTTCACGGCACTGATCCAGCATGACCAGCGCCTGAGAGGCGTCCGGCGGCGGCACGGCGCTGACTTGATCGGCATTTTGATGCAGCCGCTTGCACTGCTGGATGAAATCGATGATTTCGCGGTTCTGCACTAAAAACGGCGATTCGTATTCGGTCAGCTCCGGGTGCGCATTGATGAATTCCGGATACAGCCCGATGCCGCTGACGCGGTAGGACAGCACGGTAATGGCCTTGATCAGCTCGAAGCGGATGCGCTTTTTTTCATCCTGATTGCCGTGCCCCTGATTCAGCAGCCGGAACAGCTTCTGCCAGCTGCGCTCCTCAATGCTGTCCAGCCAGTATTTGTCGCTGCGCTGATGAAATGCCCGGCGCACCAAGTCCTGCAGCTGGCTTTCATCGTTGATTAAGGGCAGGAAATGCGCGCCCAGGCGCTGAAACAGCTGATTCCAGAAGCCATCCAGAGACAGAATGCCGGTATCCGCATACAGGCCGGTTTGCTTGTACTGGCTGATGAGGCCGAGCGTAAAGCTCTGCAGGGTAGAGGCCGCCGCCGGAGTCAGCAGCAGGGCCGTGTAGAATGCTTCAAATTTATGCTGTATTTCATCGCTGTTTTTGGTATCGGCCGGGCGGATGCGGCCAATCAGCTCAATCAGTAAGTTTTCGTCCAGCACAGCTTGACGGGCATCAAGCTGCTGCTGCATTTTTAGAAATAAATCATTAAATTTTATATGCATAAGCAATGAGTAACAGGCTCTTCAGTTTTATTGAATTCGGTGCAGCGCCAGCTTGGCCAAATTACTCAAAGCTTGGCGGTACTCACTGTCCGGCAGCGCCTGCAGGGCTGCAAGCGCGGCGTCGGTTTCTTCGGTAGCGCGCTGGCTGCAGTAGTCTAAAGCGCCGGAAGTCTGAACAATGGAAATCACGCGCTCCAGATCGGCGGTGCCGCCCGTCGCAATGCTGCGGCGGATCACCGCATGGTCTTCGCCGGCGGTGTTTTTCAATGCAGAGATTAAAGGCAAAGTCGGCTTGCCTTCCATTAAATCATCGCCGATATTTTTACCTAATGTTTCAGCGTCGGAGGTGTAGTCCAGAATGTCATCAATAATCTGAAAGGCGTTGCCGAAATGGCCGGCAAATTTGCGCAGCGGTTCGCGGTACTCCGGCTTGCCGGATAAAATCGCCGCGCCTTCAGTCGCCAGCTCAAACAGGCGCGAGGTTTTGCCGTGAATAATGTCTAAATAGGTTTGCTCTGTGGTTTCAGGCTGATGCTGCGACTGCAGCTGCAGCACTTCGCCTTCGGCGATTTCGCAGGTGCCGGTTGAAAAGTCCTTCAGCAGGGCCATGCTGTCCAGATCGACCAGCAGGTCAAAAGAGCGCGAGATCAGGAAGTCGCCGACCAGCACCGCAGTCTGGTTGTTCCAGGTTGCATTGGCGGTCGGGCGGCCGCGGCGCAGGCCGGATTCATCGACCACGTCGTCATGCACCAGCGTTGCGGTATGCAGCATTTCAATGATGGCTGCCAGCTTGCGGTGCTTGTCCAAATCTTCCGCGCCGCAGGCCTTGGCTGCCAGCAGGCACATGATTGGGCGCATGCGCTTGCCGCCGGCCTCCACCACATGCTTGCTGACCGCCATAACCAGCGCGACTTTTGAGGTGATTCCTTCGTTGATAAATGTGTCCATCGCGGCAAAGTCAGTAGCAACAGGAGCGAGAACGTCTTGCTTAAAATCGATGGTCATGTGAAGAAAAACCTCAGTAATCTTGAATTGCTGCCGTAGTTTAGCAATTTGACATAATAATTGCAGAAAAGAAGCCAGGCGGCTGATTTAAAATTAACTGCTCATTTCAAATCGGCGCGCAGGCCCTGATCTTCCCGTGCGGAAACGAACTGCATGGCAGTTCAAGCCGGCATTTTGCCATTAACATAAAGCCTATAGTAGCGAATTGATTTTAAAAATCTATTTGAATTTTTGAAAGCCGTATAATCGGCAGGCATCCGCCGGCTCAGGCCGGGGAGCGCCGCCTGTTAAGCAATGGCTGCTTCTCGATAATATTTTGTGCAAATGGCTTGTTGTTTGGCGGTTTATCGCTTAAAATCCTTGCCCTTGTATAACCCCAGTGGCGGTCGTATTAAGATCGGTATATTCCTTTACCGGCACGGCGACACGGGCATGTTTGGAGTACGTTATGTACGCAGTTATCCAAAGCGGTGGTAAACAGCACCGTGTAGTTGAGGGTGAAACCCTTAAAGTAGAATTATTGAAAGCTGAAACTGGCTCAACAATTACGTTTGATGACGTGTTGATGCTGGTTAACGGTGAAAGCATTCAAATCGGTGCTCCAGTTGTTGCTGGCGCTACTGTAACTGCTGAAGTAGTTAGCCATGGTCGTCACGACAAAATCCGCATCATCAAAATGCGCCGTCGTAAGCACTATCGTAAACAACAAGGTCACCGTCAATGGTTCACTGAGTTGAAAATTACAGCTATTTCAGGCTAATTACGAGGAGTAAATAGACATGGCAACTAAAAAAGCCGGTGGTTCGACTAAGAACGGTCGTGACTCAAATCCTAAGATGTTAGGTGTTAAAATGTACGGTGGTCAAGCTGTGACTGCTGGCAACATTATCGTTCGTCAACGTGGTACAGAATTCCACGCTGGTGCAAACGTAGGTATGGGCCGTGACCATACTTTGTTCGCTACCGCTGACGGCGTGATCAAATTCGAAGTGAAAGGCCAGTTCGGTCGCCGCTACGTATCTGTTGAAGTTTAAGCTTCAGTAGAAAAAAGCCCGCAAATTTTGCGGGTTTTTTTATGCCTGCTGAATAGTCAGGCCTGCATTTGCCTTGCAATTTTGCCGGAAAATTGATTGAAAAATAGCGTATTTTATTGAAACATTGCCTAATAATTAATCACATCTTCATATTTAAATGTGATTTACATCACGTTTTTATCGGAGTGTAATGAAGGAGAAGTAGAAGAAGAAAGGGCACGGACATGAATAAAATATTAAAAAATATTTTGAGTAATACCTGCTGCAATCTGGCCAGCCTTTCCGGCAATCAGCAAAAATTTATACTCAGCCATGGATTGCCTGCAGCCAATGCTGCAGATCAAGCGCTCTGCGCTTCTCCGCAAGCAGTTCGCAAAAAAATGCTGGTGGAACTGCTGCTGCTCAGCGCGTTGCTGGTCGTCAGCGGCGGCGCCTGGGCCGGCAGCGCCAGCCATGCATCAGCTTCAGGCCAGCATGGCCATAGCAATGGCGGGAACGGGGGCGGCCATTCCGGCCAGCAAGGCGCTAAGGGCAATAATCCCTATATTGACATTGAATCCAGCCGGCAGGGCGCAGCGCCCAGGCCGGATGCAGACGGGCAGGATGCGGCGGTTATAGGCGCCGGCACAGAGGTGTCTGGAGATCAGTCTATCGGCGCCGGCGTGAACAATAAGGTTTCAGGCCATAACTCTGGCGCAGTCGGCAGCAATAACCAAGTCAGCGGCGGCAATACTTATGTGCTGGGCGGCAGTGTCATCACAGCCGCCGGCAATGCTGTGGTGCTGGGCAATGGCTCCAGCTCAGACCGTGACGGCACGGTTTCGGTCGGTTCTGCCAATGCGGAGCGGCAGATTGTCTATGTGGCGGCGGGTGTGCAGGATACCGACGCAGTCAATCTGGCGCAGCTGCGCCAGGCGGATCTGAATCTGCTGAATGACGCCAGAGCCTATACCAATCAGCATGGAACACAGATTTTGAGCCAGGCCAACAGCTATACCAATAGCCGGGTGGAAGATCTGAACCGCGATCTGGATCATCTGGAGGACAGCGCCTATGCTGCGGTGGCATCCAGCATCGCCATTGCCTCCCTGCCGCAGCCGACCGATGCCGGCTACAGCATGTTCAGCTTTGGCGTGGGCGCATGGGAAAACCAGCAAGGCTTTGCGGCGGGCTTCAGCGGCGTCACCGGCAGCAATAAATTTGTATATAAAGTTGCAGCCACAGCCAATACCGAAGGGGACTTTGGCGGAGGCGCGTCTGTCGGCTGGCAGTGGAAATAATCCAGCCCTGCGCTTTTAAACGGAAAGCGCCTGCGCTGGTCAGGCGCTTTCCTGCATCATGCGGGCCTCTCCATCATGATGAATGAAAATCTGCATTCTGCATTAATAACAATACAAAACTTATTGTTTTCATTCATGTTGGCCTTAAAAATTGGTTTAAGATGGGCTATCTGACAAATTGCGATGATGCAAATAAAAAAGGTGAATTTATATGAATAAGCTTCGTCAAGCCATGTGCGCCGTGGCATTGGGTGCGGCGGCGCTGGCGCCTGTGATGAGCTCAGCTGTTTATGCGGCCCCGGCGCCAGCATCGGAGCAGCAGGCGACTTCAAGCCTGGTTCGGCAGCTCAGCGGCGTAAAAAGCTTTACGGCGAATTTTGAGCAGACGACGAAAGTCAGCAGCGGCAAGGCGGTTCAGAAAAAAGGCTTGTCGGCTCAGCATATGAATCAGACATTTAAAGGGGTTATGAAGGTTGAGCGTCCGGGAAAATTCTTCTGGGAAACCGCCAGCCTGTCCAAGCAGACCATTGTAACTTCGGGGAAAACGGTCTGGATTTATGATCCGGACCTGCAGCAGGCGGTGCGCCAAAGCCTGGATGATCAGGTCGCAAATACTCCGGCGCTGCTGCTTTCAGGCAATACCAGCCAGATCATGAAATCTTACCGCGTGACTCAGCCGGACAAGACCAAGACCTACTATACGCTTTACCCTAAAGCGGGCGACGGCGCATTCCAGAGCTTGACCATCAGCTTTGGCGCCAATAAAGCGCCGGCGCTGATGATTCTTGCAGACTCATTGGGCCAAACCACCTATGTGCGCTTCAATAATGTGAAAGTCAATGCGTCAATTCCGGCCTCCACGTTTAATTTTGCGCCGCCTAAAGGCACAGATATTATTGATCAGTAAAAAAAACCTCACTGAAAAAATCAGCAGCTGCAAATGCGGCTGCTGGGCGCAGGCTTAGGCCTGCTTTTTTGCGCCCAGACAGCCTGCGCCGAAGCCCGCGGGATACATTCGGTAATGTTATCAGCCCTATGGAGTGCGTATAGTGTGAGGGTTAAAATGTTTGCGGTACGGCGCTAGGGGTTCTGGGATGAAAAAAAATTACGTTAATGCATGGGCATCGGCCGCAGCGGCGGTAATTTCATTAAGCGCACTGACGGCATGCCAGCCAAGAAATGAGCCGGTTCAGGACAGGCAGAACAGCGCGCAGGCGCAAACGGCCAAAGCGGAAAGCATCCCGCTGATTCAGTCAAAATCTGTGCCGATGAAGCTGGCCAAGCCGGAAGCCTGCGATGCCCAAGGCTGCACGCAGTATTCCATTCAAACCGTGGAAACCAATGTCGGCTGGATTAATCAGTACTTTGCCGAGCGCATTGAAAAAGCCGATCCAGTCGCGTTTTCCAGCGCGCCCAATCAGAAAGTGGATTTGTCTGAAGGCTCGGCAGCCGGCCTCAGCCAAAGCACAACAGCGGTGCGCTATATCAGCCAATGGGGGCATATGGCGGCGTTTGCCCTGGAAAGCTACAGCTATTCTGCGGGCGCGGCGCACGGCATGCAGCACGTGGAATATGTCAACTTTGACCTGAAAGCCAAAAAGCGCCTGGCCTTGCAGGATGTGCTGCTGAAAGGCGCCGAAGCCAAAGTGCTGGACAGCCTGTTTGACGCCAACGCGATGTGGCTGGCCAGCCATGACATTGACCGCGCGAAGCTGCAGCTCAGCGACAACTTCTACTATGGCGCCAGCGGCATCGTCTTTGTTTATCCGCTGTATGAATTGGCCAGCTATGCCGAAGGCATGCCGGAACTCAAGCTGCCGTACCAGATGGCGAAAGGCCTGTTCAAGCCGGAATATTTGCCGAATTTGCCGAACTATGAAAATAAGTAATTTTGCGTAAATCTTCAGCTTTATTGCTTTAATAAGGCGCAGCTGCAAGCGCGGCTGCTGTATTTTTTACGGTTAAGAGCTTACACTATAGCCAGTTTTTTTCTTTGCAAATGATTGGCTATGATCGACCCGAAATTACTCAGAAATAATATTGAGGCTGTAAATTTAGCCTTGGCAAAACGCGGTGTGCAGCTGAACGCTGAAGAGTGGGCTGCATTGGAAGCCCGTCGCAAAGACATTCAGTCAAAAACTGAATCCTTGCAGGCGGAGCGCAATGCCGGCGCAAAGCAGGTCGGTCAAATTAAAAAATCGGGCGGCGACGCTTCTGAAATCATGGCGCGCATGGCGGCCATCGGTGACGAAATTAAAGCAGCGGAAACTGCGCTGGCGGAGCTGCAGGCGGAACTTGAAGCCAAATCTTTAATCATTCCAAACCTGCCGCATGAATCTGTGCCTGAAGGCAAGGATGAAAGCGATAACGTTGAAATTCTGAAATGGGGCACGCCGCGCCAGTTCGATTTTGCGGTGAAGGATCATACGGATCTTGGCGAGATGATTGGCGGCCTGGAATTTGAAACCGCCACCAAACTCACCGGCACCCGCTTCAGCGTGCTGAAAGGCCCGCTGGCCCGCCTGCAGCGCGCAATCACCCAGTTCATGCTGGATACGCATACTGTGCAGAACGGCTATACCGAAGCCTATGTGCCTTATCTGGTCAATGCAGACTCTTTGCGCGGCACAGGCCAGCTGCCTAAATTTGAAGAAGATTTATTCAAGCTGCAGGGCGAAAAAGAATACTACCTGATTCCGACCGCTGAAGTACCGGTGACCAACTTTGTGCGCGACGAAATCATTGACCCTGAACGCCTGCCATTGAAATACGCAGCGCATACGCCATGCTTCCGCAGTGAAGCCGGTTCGTATGGGCGCGATACCCGCGGCTTGATCCGCCAGCATCAGTTTGACAAAGTTGAGATGGTGCAGATTGTCAAGCCTGAAACTTCAATGGACGCGCTTGAGGAATTGACAGGCCATGCGGAAGGCATTCTTCAAGCTTTAGGCCTGCCATACCGCAAAATCATCTTATGCGGCGGCGACATGGGCTTTGGCGCTATTAAAACTTATGACTTAGAAGTTTGGGTGCCGAGTCAAAATACTTACCGTGAAATTTCTTCATGTTCATGCATGGGCGACTTTCAGGCCCGCCGCATGAAAGCGCGCTACCGCGCAGATCAGAAGAAAACTGAGCTGGTGCATACCCTGAACGGTTCAGGCCTGGCGGTTGGCCGCACCTTGCTGGCGGTGATGGAAAACTATCAGCGCGCTGACGGCTCAATTGAGATTCCTCAGGCATTGCGTCCATACATGGGCGGCGCAGAGTACATCGACTGATTAAAACCGATATACAGCGCAATTTTGTGCACGATAATTGCTTAAGACAGTCAGAACAAACTCATTGAGGTAGCCCGTGGATATCTTTCCAATCTCTTTAAAGCTGCAGCAGCAGCCGTGTCTGATTGTCGGCGGCGGCCATATTGCCCGCCGCAAAGCCGCCTTGCTGGCCAAAGCCGGCGCAGTCATTGATGTGATTGCGCCTGAAATTGACAGCGGCCTGCTGGAGATTGTGCAGCAAAGCCGGGGGCAGTACCTGCAGGCGCCGTTCAGCGCGGAAATTCAGTTCCGCCCTTACCGGCTGGTGATCGCCGCCACAGACGACAAAGCGGTCAATCAGGCGGTTTTCGCTGCCTGTGAAGCTGAAAATGTCCTGGTCAACAGCGTGGATGATCCGCCACACTGCCGCTTTATGGTTCCTGCGATTATTGACCGCTCTCCGCTGGTGGTGTCTATTGCCACCAACGGCGCTTCGCCGGTTCTGTCGCGTCAAATCCGCACCCAGCTTGAAGCCAGCATTCCGCACGGCATGGGCAAGCTGGCCGATTTTTCAGGAAAATGGCGCGCAGCGGTGAAAGCGAAAATCGCCAATCCGGATGAGCGCCGCATCTTCTGGGAAGAGCTGTACGCCAGTCCGCTGAAAGAGCAGGTCTTTCATGGCAATACTGCAGAAGCGGACCGCCTGATAGAGCAGGCGCTGCTTGACTGGCAGCCGCCTAAAGGCGAGGTCTATCTGGTCGGCGCCGGGCCGGGCGATCCGGAGTTGCTGACACTGAAAGCCTTGCGCCTGATGCAGCAGGCCGATGTAGTGATTTATGACCGCCTGGTGTCGCAGCCGATTTTGGAGCTTTGCCGCCGCGATGCGGAAAAAATCTATGTCGGCAAGGCGCGCTCCAACCACGCTGTGCCGCAAGAAGGCATTAATGCGCTGCTGGTGAAATGCGCGCAGGAAGGCAAGCGGGTCTGCCGCTTAAAAGGCGGCGATCCGTTTATCTTTGGGCGCGGCGGCGAAGAAATTCAGGAGCTGTTTGCTGCCGGCGTGGCCTTTCAGGTGGTGCCGGGCATTACCGCAGCTTCAGGCTGTTCGGCCTATGCCGGCATCCCTTTAACCCACCGCGATTATGCGCAAAGCGTGCGCTTCCTGACCGGGCATTTAAAGGAAGGCTCGCCTGAGCTGCCGTGGAGCGAACTGGTCTATCAAAATCAGACCCTTGTTCTATACATGGGGCTGGTTGGGCTGGAAAAAATCTGCGCGCAGCTGATTGCGCATGGCCAGCGCCCGGATATGCCGGTTGCGCTGATTTCCAAAGGCACCACGCCGGAACAGAAAGTTGTCGTCGGCACTTTGGCGGATATAGCCTCCAAAGTGTCAGCGCATCAAATACAGGCGCCGACATTGACCATTATTGGCGATGTGGTCAGCTTGCGTGAACAATTGCAGTGGCAAGACTGAAGCAGTCGGCCGCGTTGAAAGAGTAGAGAAAAGCTGTGATCCATGTTGTTTTATACGAGCCGGAAATTCCTGCAAATACAGGGAATATCATTCGGCTATGCGCAAATACAGGCGCACAGCTGCATCTGGTCAAGCCGCTGGGCTTTGAGCTGGACGATAAAAAGCTGCGCCGCGCCGGCCTGGATTACCATGAGTGGGCGCGCATGCAGATCTGGGAAACACTGGAAGAATGCCTTGCAGATTTGGTGTCTAAAGGCGTTGATGTGAATGCGGTATATCCTTTAACCACCAAAGGCGAAGCCACTCCGCACACTTCAGATTTGAACCGTCCGGTGGCTCTGCTGATGGGGCCGGAAACCCGCGGCCTGCCGGAAAGTGTGCGCATGCTGTTTCCCGCGGCGCACTGGATCCGCTTGCCGATGGCGCCGAATTCGCGCAGCCTGAACCTGTCGAATGCGACAGCGGTAATTTTGTATGAAGCATGGCGCCAGCAGGGCTTTAAGGAACTGGCATAGGCGCGCAGAGGCCGCATGCAGCAGCCGCTCAGCAGGGCGGTTTTTTTCTGCCCGAAGCGCTGGTTCATGGCAATTTTTTGTAAATTCGCGGGCTAAGTGCTTCTGAATGCAGGATAAACTGTGTATAACCGAATCAGCAAAGCTAGAAAAAAGAGGCAGCTGACGTTTGAACCGTTTAAAGACTTATCTGCTATGGCTCCCGCTTTTGGCAGTATTAATTTCTGCGCCGTGCTGGGCTGATGAGGGCGCCGCGATGCCGGCAGCTGTTGTGGAGCCTGTGCAGCCGCTGAGCAAGGCGGAAATTCAGCAGGGGATGGCTGAACTGCAGCAGCGCCAGAATCAGCGCATAGAAGAGTGGGGCAAGACCCTGAAGCCTGATGATTTTGAATGGGGCTGGTTTGGCCGGCAGCTGAAAAAGCCGAAACGCCAGGAAGTCTGCGGGCTGTATCAGGGCTTGATTGATGAAACCTACAGTCTGGCGCAGCAGAATAAAAGCCGTTTGCCGGCAGCCGATCAGCAGCAGCTGGAAAACCGGAGCTTATTCATTCAAAGTCTGGGCTATAAGGATAATATTGTGGATACCCGGATGGGCTTTAACTGCCGCATACGCTAAGCGTGGCCGCCGGCGTTCATTAAAAGGCGCAGCTGGCGTAATGCTGATCAGTTAAGGAGTTTCGCAGTAAACTTCTTAACTTTTTTGGGCTATTCACGACGGAGTCTTACCGTTTTAAATTGATTTTTTGGAGCTCGTTTTGTTCTTTTGTTTCGCCAAAAGAACCAAAAGCATTTGTCATCCGCGAAACCTGTTCACTTTCTGCACTTAAATAACTTTGTTGCAAAAACAGTCCATTTCAAAGACCATATAGGTTGCGGATGACACTTCCGCGTATCAAACAATCTCGCAAGTTTCAAAAAGAAAAAGCCAGTCAGTTTCTTAACTGACTGGCATTAGAAACTGGCGCCTTTTTGCATTTGCATTATTTAAGCACTGCGCAGGCCATTTTATGTGTTTTGCAGTACATCATACTGATGCTGCGCATCCAGAACCCGGCTCATATTGCCTTCAGCCCAGAGCTTGAACTGAAAAGCTGTTTCGGCCAGTTCTTCACCCAGCGCGGTTAATGCATATTCTACTTTGATCGGGCGGGTGTCCAGCGCTGTGCGGCTGATAAAGCCGTCACGCTCCAGCATTTTCAGCTTCTGCGACAGCACTTTCGGTGAAATATTGATAATGAGCTTTTTCAGTGAATTGAAATGCTGCGGCTGGTTTTTTAAGGTGTCTAAAATATACAGCACCCACTTATCGGCCATATTTTCAAAGAAAAGCCGCGATGGGCAGCGGGGGTGGTAAATATTATAAGCGGCGGTTGTCTGCATGGCGGCTTCCGGTGTAGGTGTTTTGAAGCATAGCAGAAATGGCTGCCTGAATAGTTACTTATTGGTAACTAATTGACACTTAGTATCTAAAATATATTATATAGCCTTCGATGATTATTTTAGGGCTGAACAGCCATGACTAAAACTGCTGTGGTGTATTTTTCCGGCTATGGCCATACCAAAGCCATTGCTGAAACTTTTGCCGGCGCAATTGCTGCGGATTTAATTCAGATTGACCAGGACGGCAATATTCAGGATCAGGACTGGGATACGCTGGACGCTGCGGATGCGATTGTCTTTGGCGCGCCAACCTATATGGGCGCAGCGCCTTGGCAGTTTAAGAAATTCGCAGACGCTTCATCCAAAAAATGGTTTGCAAGAACATGGCAGGATAAAATTTTCGGCGGCTTTACCAACAGCGCCAGCCTGAATGGCGACAAGCAGGTAACGCTGATTGCCCTGCAGACGCTTGCCTCCCAGCACGGCGGCATTTGGGTCAGCCTGGGCCTGCTGCCGGCCAACAGCAAAGCGGCGCAGCGCACTGATGTGAATAACCTGGGCGGTTCGGTCGGCTTGCTGGTGCAGTCGCCGTCAGATGCCGGCGCGGATGAAATTCCAGCGGGCGATCTGGATACCGCCAAAGCATATGCCAAACGCATTCAGGCGATTGCTGAAAGATTTTCCGCTTAAAAAATGCCCGCCGGATGATGCAGCGGGCGGGAAAGAAAAAGGCGCAATATGCGCCTTTTTGCTTTTATCGGCTGCAGCGGGTTAATGATGGGTATCATCAAACTCGTTATGCTGCGGCGCAGGGTGCTTGAAGCCTTTGGTTTTATAGCCAAGGTACAGGATGCCGAACATCGCCCACCATAAGCCGTACTTCAATGCGGTTTCTTCAATTTCCAGCCACATGGCGAAGATGCTGAGGAAGCCGAGCATTGGAATCACCACGAAGCTGAAAATATCTTTCATGTTCTTGGTGCGGCCGTCACGCAGCGCATAGCGTGAAATGACCGACAGGTTCACAAAGGTGAACGCGGTCAATGCACCGAAGCTGATCATGGAAATGACAATGTCCAGATCCATAAAGCCGGCAGTCAATGCAACCGCGCCGACAATCATGATGTTGTAGGACGGCGTGAAGCTCTTATGGCTGATATGGCCGAAGATCTTCTTGTTGATCACGCCGTCACGGCCCATCACATACATTAGGCGCGATACGCCTGCATGCGCGGAAATGCCGGAAGCCATAACGGTCACAATCGCGAAATACAGCACCACGGTTTTAAATGCTGCGCCGCCAACCGCCATCAGAATGTCGGGCTGGGTAGCCGCCACATCGTCAAAATAGGTTTTCGGATCATTCGGGAAATAGACCTGCATGAAGTAGGTGCTGATAATGAAAATCACGCCGGCAATTAATGCAGTCAGGAAAATCGCTTTCGGCAGGGTTTTCTCGGTATCCTTGGTTTCTTCCGCCAGCGAGCTGAGCGAGTCAAAGCCGGTAAAGGAGAAGCACAGCAGGGTCGCGCCGGTAATCAGTGCGCCGACCTGAGTCATTTCATTCCAGAAAGGCTCCAGGCTCCACAGCTGGTACTTGGCGTTGACCAGCGTGCCGTCAGCATTGACGCCGCCAGCCAGCAGGCTGTAGACCATCCAGGTGAAGTAGCCGATGACCGCCAGCTGCACAAAGACAATCAGGCCGTTGAAGTTTGCGACAAATCTCGCGCCGCGCAAGTTCACAGCGGTCATGAATGCCGTCAGGCCAATAACCCAGACCCAGTGATTGATGTCAGGGAACAGCGCTTCAAGGTAAATCACCGCCAGAATGATGTTGACCATTGGCGACAGCAGGTAATCTAGCCACGATGACCAGCCCACCATAAAGCCGATGTTCGGATGGAGCGATTTCTGCGCATAGGTGTACGCAGACCCGGAAGACGGGTAGCGGCGGATCATATGCCCGTAGCTAATGGAGGTAAACAGAATTGCAATCAGCGCAATAATGTAAGAGGTCGGCACGTGGTAATGACTTTCTTCCGATACTAAGCCGAAAGTGTCAAACAGTGTCATTGGCTGAATATAGGCTAAACCAATAATAATAATGTGCCAGAGGCCCAGCGTTTTTTGCAGTTTAGCTGCCGATTGAGTCCCAGAGATATTTGTCAACGGCGTTATCCTCTTAATCGTTGATCAAGGATCAGTCATGTTCATAAGGATCGTTTGAGACGAACGATCCCCCCTGTGTTTAATGCAAAAGTGCGCCAATCTACTCCGGAATGATGCCTTTTGTCAGTAACCTTTTGAGTTTTTTTAGCAGAAATTATGCCAATTGCAGAAAATCCGGCGGTTTTTCTGACTGCAAGATAAAAGCCCGATGCTTAAAAAAGCATCAGGCTTGAATTTTCGGCTATATTCGCTTATTTTTCAGCAATTACCAAGCTTTTTCTAAGATAGTTTTCAAATCCTGCAGGGTGGCTTCTTTCGGGTTGTAAATGATTGAGCCGTCATTCAGCGCCTTTTCCGCCACTTCATCCAGCTGCGCTTCGGAAACCTTGCCGGTTTCGCGCAGCGTGCGCGGCAGCTTGGTCAAAGCATAGATGCGGTCGCGCATGGTCAAAATCGTTGAAATGGCTTTGTCTGCGCGTGCATGCGCCGGGGTCTGCGAATAGATATCCGGGCCAGCCAGCGGCAGCAGCAGGTCAGCCAGCTTATCGCTGTTGACTTCTTTGTTGTATTCCAGCACATAAGGCAGGAACAGGTTCATGCACAGGCCATGCGGCAGGTGGGCAACCGCGCCCAGCGAGTGGCCCAGAGAATGCACAAGGCCAACCATGGAATTGGAGAAGGCAATGCCGGCCATCGTCGAAGCCTGCGCCAGCTCTAAGCGGCCGTTTGCATCATTGGGATTGTCCAGCACATTGAACAGGCTGGCGCTGATTTTTTTGACCGCTGCAGTGGCATAGGCGTCAGAAATCGGGTTGGCCGCCAGGCAGGTATAGGCTTCAACTGCATGCGTCATCGCGTCCATGGCGGTCATTGCGGTGAGGTGCGGCGGCAGGGTCTGGGTCATGCGCGGATCAAGAATGGCGGCGTGCGGCATCAGGTAATACGATGCAAAAGGCATTTTCACATTTTTCTGATTATCCGAGACCACAGCCACCATGGTAACTTCTGAGCCGGTGCCGGAGGTTGTTGGAATCACAAAAAACGGCTTCAGCGGTTTCGGCAGGTTGTGCGCGCCTGAATATTTCAGCAGGTCATCGCCGCCTTCAGAAACTAAAATATTGGTGGCCTTGGAGGTGTCAATCACCGAGCCGCCGCCGACGGCAATAATCGCGTCACAGTTGTTGTCGCGGTACAGCTGGGCTGCCTTGCGCACAGTTTCAAGGCTTGAATCCGGCGGCACATCATCAAAAATGCAGCCGATCACCGCATCGGTCGATTCAAAAGCTGCTTCAATCGGCGCCAGCAGGTTATTGCTGCGCACGCCTTTGTCGGTAATGATCAGCGGGCGGGTTGCGCCAAGCGTTGAAAGCTCAAACGGAATATGTTCTAAAGCGGCATGGCCTGCAATCACTTTAACCGGGCAGAAAAATTCGTAATAAGGCTTAGCCATGTGTTATGCGCTCCGTTTGAAATAGGATTGAGCCACTTTCAGGTAAATTTGGGCAGCTCCGGTGAGTTTTTCTTTTAGGCTTAAATCGGCTGGATATTCCTTGACGGCAAGTTCCGCCAGCAGTTTCGGCAGAATCAGCGCTTCCATTTTATTCAGGCAGCGGACCAGGCGGATGGCGTAGGCGATATCGCCGTCGGCAATCATGCGGTCATTGGCAAAGGCCTGCGCGGTGCTTTCCTGAAAAGAAAACACCAGAAAGGCGTGGCTTAAATGCTTGAAGGTAATGGTCAGGTCCGGCTTGGCGGCTAAATCCGGCACCAGTTCCAGCTCCCTGCCTGCAGTTACGCGGGCAATAAAGGCCGGGCCGTGCGGAAATACTTTCATTGACAGGGTGAAGTTTTCCGGAAATTTGGCGACTTCCTGTTTCACTTCTTCATCGACTTGGCTCGCCATGACCAGGCCTCTGCCAATCACATCCATCATGAGTTTGACATAGGCTAGCTGCAGGGCGGGCTTTACGGATTTTGCTGCAATCACGCGGTTATCCCTTTTTTTGAGTATTATAAGTTTAGAGTAAATACTCTAATTTTATTTCTGCGCCGAAAGCAAAAGCTTTATCGCTGTTCGACTTTAACGTCTTTAAAGTAACCGCTGTGCTGCAATGTTTCAATGATATCGACGCATAAGTTCTCAAATTTAGGGTAATTTTCTGCCAGATCCTGAATCCGCACCATTTCCAGCCCCGCATAGCCGCAGGGGTTGATGGTGTGAAAGCCGGACAGGTCGCAGTCAATATTCAGCGCCAAGCCGTGATAGGAGCGCCCCTTGCGGATTTTAAAGCCCAGTGAGCCGATTTTGCGCGCATTGACATACACTCCCGGCGCATCCGGCTTGGCATAGGCCTCAATGCCGTACTTTTTCAGCAGCTGAATCATCAGGTTTTCAGCATAAGAAACTAATGTTCTGACGTTCCATCCCAGCCGGTTCAGGTCAAACATGAAATAGGCCACCAGCTGGCCGGGGCCATGCCATGTCACTTGGCCGCCGCGGTCGGTCTGCACCACGGGAATGCCGCTGTGCTGCAGGATATGCTCCGGCTTGCCGGCCTGGCCCTGGGTCAGCACATCATGGTGCTGCAGAATCCACAGCTCGTCCGGCGTGTTTTCGCCGCGCTGCTCGGTCAGCGCCTTCATTTCCTGAAAGCGCTCTGCATAAGGCGTCAGCTGGCTGTGCTGGCGGATTATTAAAGACGGTTTTTGAGCTGCATCATTCACGCCGGCTGCATCCTTGGCTAAAAATAAGATTCATGCGGCTCATTATAAAGAATTGCCTGCAGGATGGGGTGGAATGCGCCTGAATTTCACTGGCGGGCGCGCATAAAAAAGCACGCCCGGAAGCGTGCATTTCAGCGGAGCCGGCTGCCCAATTACAGGGCAGTCTTAATCAGCGGGCAGGCGGCCAGGTCTGCATACAGCAGATGCACCTGCTCAAGCTCTTCAAAACGGAGCTGTGCGGTAATTGAGTGGTATTTTCCAGTGCGCGACGGCTGCACAGCCAGGCTGGCGGCGTCAAACTCAGGGAAATGCTTCACTAAAATCTCTACGACAGCGCCGTGCAGCTCTGCGCCTGCATTGCCAATCAGCTTGATTGGATAATCCATCGGGAAAACCCAAAGCTCTTCACGGAGCTCGCGAGATGGAGTGCGGTCTATCATCGTTCACCTCAAAATTAAGCAGCGCCTGCAAAAGTGCAGGCGCTGTATTTGCCTTAAGTACTAAATGGAGGCTGGCGCCTGTTTTTCAAGCCTGCTCCATATTCCTGAAAATCAGTCGTTTTCAAGGAATGAGCGCAAGTGCTCAGAGCGTGAAG
This sequence comes from Acinetobacter sp. WCHAc010034, assembly GCF_001696615.3. NCBI lineage: Bacteria > Pseudomonadati > Pseudomonadota > Gammaproteobacteria > Moraxellales > Moraxellaceae > Acinetobacter > Acinetobacter sp. WCHAc010034. Next base: position 2,938,601 of record NZ_CP032279.1, read on the forward strand.
GATGGCGCAGCTTGCGCAGCGCTTTGGCTTCAATCTGGCGGATACGCTCACGGGTTACGTCAAACTGCTTGCCGACTTCTTCCAGCGTGTGGTCGGTCGGCATGTCGATGCCGAAACGCATTTTCAGGACTTTCGCTTCGCGTTCAGTCAGGTTTTCCAGCACTTCGCGCGTCGCTTCCTTCAGGCCTTCTGAAGTGGCAGCATCAACTGGAGAGGTGATGTTGCTGTCTTCAATGAAGTCACCCAAATGCGAATCTTCATCATCGCCAATTGGCGTTTCCATGGAAATCGGCTCTTTGGCGATTTTCAGCACCTTGCGCACTTTAACTTCGTCCATTTCCAGACGCTCGCCCAGCTCTTCAGGCGTCGGCTCGCGGCCCATTTCCTGAAGCAGCTGACGCGACACACGGTTGATCTTGTTGATGGTTTCAATCATGTGCACTGGAATGCGGATGGTGCGCGCCTGATCGGCAATCGAGCGGGTAATCGCCTGGCGGATCCACCAGGTCGCATAGGTCGAGAACTTGTAGCCGCGTCGGTATTCAAACTTGTCTACCGCTTTCATCAGGCCGATGTTGCCTTCCTGAATCAAGTCCAGGAACTGCAGGCCGCGGTTGGTGTATTTTTTCGCAATCGAAATTACCAGACGCAAGTTGGCTTCAACCATTTCCTTTTTCGCGCGGCGGGCTTTGGCTTCGCCTACAGCCATGCGCTTGGAAATGTCTTTGATTTCTTTGACGTTCAGGCGCAAATCTTTTTCAATGTCCGCGATTTTCTGCTGGAAGGCCAGAATGTCCGGACGGACTTTTTCCAGATAGGCTTTCTGGTCTGCAGGCGCTTTGGCAATCTGCTCATCCAGCCAAGCCGGATTGGATTCCTGGCCTGGGAAAGAGGTGCGGAACTGCGTGCGGTCCATGCGGCCGCGGCGGATGGCGTAGCGCATCACTTCACGTTCTGAAGTGCGGATCTGCTCATGCGTGCCGCGGATCAGTTCAGAAATAATATCAAACAGGCGCGGCGTGAACTTGAACATCATGAATACAGAGGCCAGCGCTTCAAGGGCTGCTTCGCCTTCTTTGCTGCTGCGGCCGTGCTTTTCAATGACAGCCTTGGTGTTTTTCCAGGCATTATCCAGTTCAGTGAAGCGCGCTTTAGCGATTTCAGGGTCCGGGCCTGACTCGCCTTCAGAGTCGTCATCGCTTTCAGACTCTTCTTCTTCGTCATCATCATCCAGCTTTACGTCTTTAGCGGATGACTTGCTTGAAGCGCCTTCATCTTCATCAAGCTCTGATTCTTCTTCCAGAACTTCCGGAATTTCTTCATCGGTTTCAGGGTCTAAATAGCCTGAAAGAATGTCCGCCAGGCGGCGTTCGCCGGCTTCATAATCTTTGTATTCTTGTAATACGACTTCAACAGCGTTCGGCCAGTAAGCAATGGAATGAAGAACGTCACGAATGCCTTCTTCAATGCGTTTTGCAATGCTGATTTCGCCTTCACGCGTTAACAGTTCTACTGTCCCCATTTCGCGCATGTACATGCGCACAGGGTCAGTGGTACGACCAGGTTCGTTTTCAACAGATGCAAGTACGGCTGCGGCTTCTTCTTCGGCAACCTCGTCAGCAGCTTCATTGCCACCTTCAAACATCGCATCGTCAGTTTCAGGCGCGCGATCATGTACAGGGATACCAACATCATTCAGCATTTGAATGATGTCTTCAATCTGTTCGCTTTCCGTGATCGAGTCCGGGAGATGATCGTTAACCTCAGCAAAAGTCAGGTAACCTTGCTCTTTGCCTCGGCTAATCAGAGCCGCTACTTGGGAAGTAGGGGAAGTCATATCGCTCATCTTTGCTTACTCTTCGTTGAATCTGTGGCAGTGAAAAACCGTGCATGATAGCACAATTCGCTATAAATAGTTTTTGAATTGATCAGTCCAACATGATTCTATGAATGATGTTGAGTTAACTGAGTAGGTATATTGGGCTTAAAGCGCTTTTTTCAAGTCAGGCGGCCAAGGCTTGCTGAATATTTCTTATTTCATGGCGGATTGCCTGCATTGGCGCAGTCAAAAGCCGTCTGCCTATAATTGCACAAATTCAGCTGAAAAGCGCGCGCCATTTCGGCCTGAAGATGCAAAAAAATAAAAAAATCTTGACAAGATTCTGGAACCCATATAAATAGCGGCTAGTACCTTTCACATTTTTCATTATTATGAGGTAGTTTCAGTGTCTTCTACAGATTTTGAACTAGATGATAACTACGGTGATGATGACGTTAATTTCGATGAAGCCGGCAGCAAGATAAGCGCAAAGGAATCATTGGAAAAGCGCCGCCTTATCGATGACCTGCTCGCGCAGCGCCGGCTGGAGCGCGAATTGAAGGAATTTGATTACGATTTTGACGATGATGACCTTGACGGCGATGATGAGTAAAATCTGATTCTGCATGGGCGCCGAAAATGCTATGCTAGCGCTTTAAGTTTCTAAGTTTGGATGTGAAATGAGTGCTTTGGATTTAGACCTGTTGAGTGAATACCTGGACGGCGATCAAAATGAGTACGGTCTAGATTTTGCTGCGACTCACGGTTTCTTGTGCGCAATTGCAGTTGGCCCGGCGTTTGCAAAATGGCTGGATGAGCTTTTTGACAACAATCAGAAGAAAGTGCCAGGCGAAATCATTGCGCAGGTAAAAGCATGGCTGGAGTCAATCCGCCAGAGCCTGGCGAATGAAGAAGGAATTGAGTTTCCTTTTGAAATTGAAGAAGCGGATGTAGAGTCAAGCTTGGGCGACTGGAGCGTGGGCTTTGTTGACGCCATGTTCCTGAACGAAGATGCTTGGTTTACTGAAGAATTCGAAGAGCAGCTGATTGACCTGACCTTGCCGATTATGGTGTTCAGCGGGATTGATGAAGAAGACCCGCAAATGGAAACTTTCCGCCGCAACGGCCAGCTGATGGACGAGCTTGCAGAAGAAATTCCTGAAAATTTAAATGAATTGTATTTGATGTATCACACGCCAAATTGATTTATGCATGATTGGAAAAGCGCCTGAACGGGCGCTTTTTTATGGGCTAAATTTGGCGGAATATAGCTAAATTCTAAAGTCTGTATTACAAATAATTTCCTATAAAATATGTTTTTATTGAGTTTTTTGCGTATTAACTATTTAGGCAGTTTATTATGGTGCTTGCACTGCCTCATTTTTCCTTTAGATGTTTAAATGCCTTTGCGCAGGCAGATCCTACTTTGGAAAGACCCAAAGATACCGTCTCAGAGGTCAAGAGGATTATTGAGAATTGGCGCAATAATTCTCCTGATAAGGCCGCTGGTGCTTGAGTACGCCATAACAAAGATGAATCAGCTTCCTCATTGCAGCGCCAACCGCCATCATCTTGGTTTTGCCATTGGCCAGCAGCCTGTCATTCATCCCCTTTATGTGGGGATTATGCCGGGTTGCGACAATCGCCGCCATATATAAGCCGGCCCGTATTTTCGACGGGCCGGCTTTGGATAGGCGGCTCCTGCCGTGAATGGAGCTGCCCGACTGCCTTTGAATGGGCACCAGGCCGGCAAAGGCCGCCGCCTGGCTCGCCCTTTCAAAAGCATGGCTGCGCAAGAAGCTGAGCATTAATAAACTGGTCCGGTCTGCAATGGCCGGAATGCTGCTGAGCAGCGCCTTGTCATTTTTTAAATCAGGATGCTGATCAATGTGGTCATCAATCTGCCGGTCGAGATCCTGAATATGCCTGCTTAACTGCTTAATATTCTTATGGATCGACTGAAGTACCGGTTCTATCGTGAAGGTAGACTCCGCTTTTTCCAAACGGTTTTCTTCACGCTGCAGATCTTCACCAAGCACAGCCCTTCGATCCAGCAAAGCATTCAGCAGTTGAATATGTCCAGGCAGAGGCTGCCAAAAATGCAGATCCGCAGTCATCGCAAACCGGGCCAGAACTTCACTGTCAGCCTTGTCTGTCTTATTCAGCCTGGACATGCTCTGAGCAAAATACCGGGCTCTGGCGGGATTCGCCACACAGACTTGAAAGCCTGCATCAAATAAATATCCAGCTAGGCGTTCATGATAGACAGAAGTGGCTTCCATTAAGGCAATGGCCTGCGCAGGGCCTGCAGCATGATGATTCAGCCAGGCCTGAAGCTGTTCAAAGCCTTTGGGCGTATTCGGAAAGGTTTTGGTTTTCTTTTTGCCTGCAGAATCTTCTAAAATCAGACAGCAGTCAATTTTAGCTTTTGCAATATCAATACCGAGATAAAACATAATCTTACCTGCCTTATTTATTCAATTATTTTTTTTCAGCATAACCGCCGTCTTTTCTTGCGAATCCAGCATCGAGGTGCTTAGTTACCGTCCAGAGTTGTGCAGGCAGTCAGGGCAAACAGCAGGTTTTATCTTTGGGCCAAACTTTAAGTTTTAGTAAACAACCAAACTCTGCTGTTTGCGTATAGTGAGAGCTAATCACTATGTGAATTAAGATACAAGTAAAAGTCTTTTGTTGCCCATACACGGCATCCATGCCGCACTCGCGTATCCGAAGTTTTACTCAAGGGCCTAGGAAGCTGAAAGCTAAAGGGGATTTTTGAGGAATCGTTTAAGCAAACTCAGTTATATAGCTGAGTTTTGAAATCTACACTGCACATAATTTCCCATAAAATATGATTTCATTAGGTTTTGGGTGCGGCAGCTATTTAAGTGATTAACTATAGTCTTTACGCCGAACAGGCGTAATGTGCTTCAGTAGCTTGGTGAGCGCGGTGGTCGGGAAACTGCAGGCGCTTAGGCCGAGTTCTTGCGCTGCCGGCGTCTATACCACAGCCATGCCAGAACTGCGCCGGCAATGGCCAAAATACTGTAGCCGGCGCGGCTGAAAATCTCATGCATCAGCGCCTGATTTTCGCCAAAATAAAAGCCCACGCAGGCCAGAAAAGTCGTCCAGATGACGGTGCCAAGGCTGCTGTAAAGCATAAATTTCCAGAAGGGCATGCGGCTCATGCCGGCGGGAATGCTGATCAGCGAGCGCACGGCGGGAATCATGCGCCCGAAAAATACAATGCGGTGGCCGTATTGCTGAAACCAGAGCAAAGATTTTCTGACATCTTCAGATTTGATAAACAGGTATTTGCCGTAGCAGTCGGTAAAGCGGAAAATCGTCTCATGATTGAATTTATAGCCCACCCAGTACAGCACGGCGGCGGCCGCCAGTGAGCCGATGCAGCCGGAGATAATCACGCCAATCAGCGCCAGCTGCCCTTGCGAGGCGGCATAGCCGGCGGAAGGCATAATGATTTCAGACGGAATCGGCGGGAAGACGTTATCCAAAAACATCAGCAGGGCAATGCCGAGATAGCCCAGCTGCTCCATAACCGAAATGATCCAGTCCTGTATGCCCATAGCGCTTTAACCTGTTTAAATAATTCAATAATAAAGGGTTTCAGCGCAGAATTATGTAGCTTTATTTAAGCTTGCGCGGAGTTTCATCGCATGGCTTGCGCGGGCGGGCTGAATGAAAAGCAGGGCAGCCACATAAAAAAGGCCGCAAAATTGCTTTTGCGGCCTTTTCAGTTCAGCGTGCGCAGATTACAGGCGCTTGCGCTTCGCCGCCGCAATTTGCGACTGGCGCATGCGGAAGCCTTCTTTCTGCTTTTCAGAGGTTTTGTCGATGCAGTATTTGCATGACACGCCGTGCTCATAGCTGGCCAGCGCAGCTTCATCAGGAAGCAAAGGCCAGCCGCAGGCGTGGCATTTAATATTCGCGCCTTCTTCCATGCCGTGAGTTACCGCGGTGCGGCCGTCAAAGACAAAGCATTCGCCTTCCCACATGCTTTCTTCAGCCGGGGTTTCTTCAAGGTATTTCAAAATGCCGCCTTTCAGGTGGTATACTTCCTGAAAGCCTTCCTGCAGCAGCAGTGAAGTTGATTTTTCACAGCGGATGCCGCCGGTGCAGAACATGGCGATTTTCTTATCTTTATGCTCTGCGAGATTCTGCTTTACGTATTCCGGAAATTCGCGGAAAGTTTCAGTTTTCGGGTCAATTGCGCCTTTGAACGTGCCGGCTTTATATTCGTAGTCATTGCGCGTATCTACCAGAATAACGTCATCGCGGGCAATCAGCTCATTCCATTCTTTCGGGTCCAGGTAGTGGCCGACTAAGTCGCGCGGCTTCACTTCTACGCCTAAAGTGACAATTTCTGTTTTATGCTTGATTTTCATTTTGCGGAACGGCTTTTCAGAGCTGTGAGACTCTTTATATTCCATTGACGCAAAGCCTTCATTCAAAAGAAATTGATGAATGACATCTACAGACTGGCGGTCACCGGCAACGGTGCCGTTAATGCCTTCGTCTGCCACAATCAGAGTACCGCACAGGTTGATGGTTTTTACCAAATCGAGCAGGCGCTGCTGCAAGCCTGCAGAGTCCTGAACTTCTTTGAATTGATAAAGCGCTGCAACAACCCAGCCTGCGGCCGCATGCTGTTCTACAGGTGCAAGCTGTTCTACAGTAGCGTTCATGGATACTCCAATTAAGACAGTGAATTTTTTAAAGGCGCATATTTTAGCGCGAATTGCGCGAATATGCGAGCAATATGCCCGGCATTCACAGCTTCTCATCCAGCGGGAGAGGGTGTATATTCTTGGCCTGCCGGTTTGACGCCGGTTCAGCGGATTTGATGATTTTTTAGGAGCATGCTTTGAGTACGGATCGCCGGATTGCCTCACTGACCCCGTGCGCGGGGCGCTGTTCAACCGTGTTTGGCGACTCAGTTTGCCGCGGCTGCCGGCGCTTTAACCATGAAGTGATCAAGTGGAACAGCTATACGCCGGAACAGCACAGCGCTGTATGGAAAAGGCTGGATGCGCAGCTGGATCAGATCCTTGTTCCGATGCTTCCTTTTGCCGACTTGTGCCATGTTGAAGGCTTTGTGCTGTCTAAGCGCGCGCGCTTGCGCCCGGATGCCAGCCCAGGCCGCAAGCTGTACCATGCCCTGAAAATCTGCGAGAAAAATAAAAATTTTGCTGATGAAAGCGGCCTGGGAATTCAAGGCAGCCGCGTTAAGCCCTTGTGGCAGGAATTTGAACGGCGCGTGCTGGCGCTGGCCGAGGCCAGCTATGATTTGGCCTTTTTGCGGGCAGACGGCATCAGCCATAATTTGATCCACAGGGCGGAAGACGATGAGTGAAAGCTTTTTTATACCATCCGGGAAAATAAATAGATGAAGCGGGCGCAGCCATGAATGTTGTTGAGTTTATTTTGTATTGTGCGGCCGTGATTGTGATGATCGCGACGCCGGGGCCAGTGATGCTGCTGGTGGCCAGCGCCGGTCTGCAGGGTGGCTATAAAAAGGCGCTGCAGACCATCTTTGGCACGAACTTGGCCTCACTGATTTTAATCGCGCTATCGGTGCTGATTCTGAAAGGCTTTTTAACGGTTGATGCGCAATGGTTTAATGCCATTAAAATTCTAGGCTGCCTGTATATTGCCTATATCGGCCTGCAGATTTTAAGGGAAGCGCTGCAGGCGCCGCCGTCCGACGCATCCGGCAGCATGCAGCTGCAGGCTGTGCGGGGCGGCTTTAAGCAGGGTTTTCTGGTGGGCATTTCCAATCCTAAGGATATTATCTTTTTTGCGTCATTTTTCCCGCAGTTTACCGGCATCACCTCAGAGCTGAATGTCAGCTTGGCCGTGCTGACGGTGACCTGGATTATTCTGGATTTCAGCACGCTGTCCCTGGTGTATCTGGGGTTCAACCGGCTGGCGCAATCCAGGCTGTATGCAAAGCTTTTGGCCGGCTGCGGCCTGATGCTGGTCGCTGTGGCGCTGTACGGCATTTATTCGGCGCTGTTTTGAAAGCAGGCAGTCATTTTAAACAGCAGCTTTTTTGAATGGGCTGCTGTTTCAGCATCATAGCCTTCCACTAAAAAGCGGCTGATCAGGCCTTCAAGCTGATGGTAGAACATCGCGCTGAGTTCCTGAGCGCCGTTTAGTTCGGCCGTGCATTGCGCAATCAGCCCGCGCAGCCAGAGCTTATGCGCCTTGGCGATCTGATGGATTTCCGCTTCCTGCGAGGAAGACTCACTCACGGCGCGGACAAATAAGCAGCCTTTGAAATGGTCCGCCTGAAACCACTGCATGTGCCAGTCATAAATCCGCTCCAGCGCATCCAAGCCCTGCGCATCCGCCGCATAGTCCATCAGGCTTTGCCTGAAGCGCAGATCGCGCTCTTTAAGCACCTCCTGCACCAGCTGCTGCTTATTTTTAAAATGCGTGTACAGCGTGGTTTTGGAGCAGCCGGATTCATCGCGGATTAAATCCACCCCAACGCCGGTAAAGCTGTGCTGATTGAACAGCTGCTCAGCTGTGCTGAGAATTTTCTGCGCCGATTTAGACATTTCGCCGTTTCCTTCCGCATATTTGCAATAAGTACAGATCTGTACTATTTTAATTTTAGCGCGCTGACTGTCTAAAATCAATTGTAAGGGGAATGCGGGATGCTTTTATTTCAGGGCCGGGGAAAACCGGCGCAGCGGCCGGCGGCTGCCGATCTGCTGCGCGGCTTAATCGGAGGCGGCCTCAGTGTGTACATGCTGCTGGCGCTCACGGAATATTCCGGGCATATGTGGATTATGGCGCCGTTTGGCGCGAGCTGCGTGCTGCTGTATGCCGCCCCGCAGTCGCCGCTGGCGCAGCCGCGGAACATTATTCTGGGGCATCTGATTTCGGCATTTGTGGGCCTGTGCTTTGCGCACTGGCTGCCAGTCAATATGTTCAGCATCTCGCTGGCTACTGGGCTGGCCATTGCCTGCATGCAGTTTTTAGGCTGCGTGCATCCGCCGGCCGGCGCAAATCCGCTGCTGATTCTGCTGACGGCGCAAACCGCGCAGTATGGCTGGAGCTTTCTGCTGTTTCCGGTCTTGGCGGGCGCAGTGAGCCTGGTTGCGGCGGCTTATGCGGTCAATCATCTGGCGCTTTTGGCGCAGCGTCTGGCACTTTTCTTGGTTCGGCTGAAGGCGGAAAAAGGCTGAGGGCCTCGCAGGCGGGGCTAATCTGATGCTATTGCTGTTCTGCAGGCTGATCAAAAAATCCCAGCTAGGCTGCGCTGCTGGGATTGCGGATCTTAAAGGCTGTGTGCCGCTGTTAAAGCTTGTGCGCTAAGCGGTACTGCACAATTTCGTCGATGCTGATCAGCGTTAAATGATGGGTTTGGGCATAGGCTAACACTTGAATGCCGGATGCCATGGTGCCGTCGGAATTGGTGAGCTCGCACAGCACGCCGGCAGGCTTCAGTCCGGCCAGCCGTGCTAAGTCGGTGCTGCCTTCGGTATGGCCGCGCCGGGTCAGCACGCCGCCGCTGCGTGCGCGCAGAGGGAAGACGTGGCCGGGGCGGTTTAAATCGCCGGGCATTGCGCCGTCTTTAATGGCGGCGTGAATGGTGGTGGTGCGGTCTTTTGCGGAAACCCCGGTGGTGACGCCCTCAGCAGCCTCAATGGTCACGGTAAAGGCGGTTTTGAACTGGCTGGAGTTGTCATCCACCATAGGCGGCAGCTGCAGATGGTTCGACAGCTCATCGGTCAGGCACAGGCAGACAATGCCTGAACCGTCGCGGATCATGCGGGCCATGGTTTCTACAGTCAGAGTTTCAGCAGCTACAATCAGGTCGGCTTCATTTTCTCGGTCAAAATCATCCATGACCAGAACAGGCTTGCCTTGGCGCAGGTCTTCCAGCGCCTGCTGAATGCGCTGCTCAAAAGGGGGAAGTGCAGAAAAGAAAATTTCGGGTTGAATTAAACTGGACATTGAAACGCTCGCGTAAATTTAAAGTACGGTTGAACATTTCAGGACATTGAAAAATAGGCGCAGCAAATCAACTGCAGCGCAGGCTGCAATTGAGCTTGATTACGTCGTCTTCTTTCATCCGGACTATACCGTCGGCTTTGGATTTGCACCAAATCTGCGAAGCGCTGCTGGCAGCGCAAGGCTCGTGGGCTGATTCAGTCAGGAATGAATTCATGCTGAACTTACCACCGGTGGGGAATTGCGCCCCGCCCTGAAGCGATGTGCAGCCATTATAGACCTGTTTGGCGCGCAAAAGGGGGATTTTGACCGGTGAGTAAACGCAGAATTTAATATAAGCAAAAGAGTTATTTTGATTTGTAAGCATTTTTTTGAAATGCGGAAAAGCGTGCTATGTTTGCTTAAGCATCAGGCGCTGTTAAAACATAAAAATGAACCCATTTGAAATGAAGCCGAAAAACCAGTTTTCTCCTGTTTTATTTACTTATCCCTCAGTCATTCAGCATTTGCATGTGATTGGGCTGGCGCTCATTGCAGTCAGCGTACTGTATCTGATTGCCGCCAATTGGCTGATGCTGCCGAAAATCATTCAGCTGCTGATTCCGCAAATTTTCCTGCTTATTTCCGCATCGGCCAGCGTGTGGCTGCTGGCATCGAATGATGCTGTCCGCCAGGCATTGGATGGCATTTCAGGACTAATGCTCGGCTTAAGCATGGCGGTGATCGGGCAGGTCTATCAAACCGGCGCAGACAGCTATCTGCTGTTTCTGGTCTGGGCGCTGCTGCTGCTGCCTTGGCTGTACCGCCCGAATATCGGCGTTTTTGCGCTGTTCTGTGTCGTGAGCCAGTTCGCACTCTTAATGTTTTTCAAGCAAAGCTTCTGGATGAACCAGGAGCTGAGCGTTTATCTGCTCTGCCTCAGCATCTGGACAGGGCTGTGCTTTATTGCCTGCATTAAGCGGTATTTCAGCTTGCGCTATCTGTTTAGCGCTTTTGCGGCGGGAATGTCTCTGCTGAGCATGTTCAAATATTGTGAAGATTATGCATGGGCTTACCTTGCGCTGTCGATGCTGCTGCCGATGGCTTTCAGCCTTTATTTCTACCTGCAGCGCATGGCTTTGGAAACCAGCCTGCAGGTGGCGGGGCTGGCGGCCAGTTTCAGCATCCTGATTTTTCAGCTCACGGAAGATGCCTTGCCGGATTCCGCTGCCGGCTTGCTGGTGCTGGCGGCGCTGATTTTTGCATGGTTTGCCGGAATCAGCGCGGTGCTGATGAAAATGCTGCCGAAAACCAAGTTCGCCGCCATTCCTTTGGCCTTGGGCGCATGGTTCGCCGGGATTATCCTGTCTTCTTTGCTGCTGACTTACTGGAAGGTTTTTTCCATTGCTGCGGGGCTGGCCTTTATTGCGGCGGCTTGGCTGGTGATCCGCCGCACATCCAGCGTGTTTTTGCGCCAGCTGGCATACTGCCTTTGGATTTGCGGCCAGGCTGCGGTGCTGGCGCATACTGAACTGCTGACCGGCAATACAGCCTTGATCTGCCTGATTCAGTTTTTCTTTGCGGCGCTGTGCATATTCAGCCGCATGCACTGGCTGATTGTGCTACTGCAGCTGGCGGTGCTGTACGGCTTAGGCCTTGCGGCCCTGCTGGATGCAGTAGGCTACGGCAATCAAGCATCTCTGCGTTTTTATATCATTTCACTGAATTACGCGCTTCTGACCCTGCTGCTGTGCAGCGCGCCGCTGTGGCTGAAATCGGCTTACCGCGCAAGTTTCAGCTTATGGATTCTGCTGATTCTGGCTGCAGCTGCCGTGCTGCAGCTGGCGCTTCATTCAGGTTCTCCGGCGGATGCGCCGCCAAGCCTGTGGGCGAATTATCTGCTGCCGGGCATATGGCTGCTGAGTTTCTGCCTTATTCACCGTACAGCCTTGCTGCAGCCTCAGCTGTGGGCCATCCCTGCGCTCGCCGCGGCTTTGATGCTGTTCGGTTATTTTGAGATCTTCATTCTGCTGGCGCTTCTGGCCTGGTCGGTGGCCTATCAGCAGCGCCTGGTTCAGGCGCTGTCGGTGCTGCTGCTGGTCTTTTGGCTGTGGCTGCTGTATTACAGCCTGGGCGTCAGCTTCCTGATGAAAAGCCTGAGCATTTTTCTGTCGGGGCTTGCTGTTCTGCTGCTTGCGCATCTGCTCGCTCAGAACAGCAGGACAGCAGTTCAGGGAGGCGCAGCATGAAAAAGATGATTCCGCTTTATCTTGCGCTGTTCAGTATTGCATTGTTCCTGGGAATGATTGCGCGCCATGAGTGGCGCCTTGCGCACAGTGACAGTATTTTTGTCAGGCTGATGCCGGCCGATCCGCGCTCGCTGCTGCAGGGCGACTATATGGCGCTGAATTATCAGCTGTATTTTAGCGGCTTAGCGCCGCAGGATGATTCATCTCCGGCCCGCAGTTCTGCAGAGGTGGCGGCTGAAGATTTCAAGAATAAGCCGCAGGTGCTTGCTTATGTGCAGCTTGATGGGCAGCGCCGCGTAATAAAAACCGGCTTTGATGAAAAAATTCTGGCAGCCTATCCGGCTTCTTCTGCAAAATTGATCTTAAAAAATCCAAACAACAGCTTTGAAAGCCTGTATCCGGCAGCTGACAGCTTCTTGTTTGCGGAAGGGCTTGAGCCGTGCTACCGCAATGCGCGTTTTGCTAAGTTGAAGGTGCAGGCAAATGGCCAGCCGCTTTTGGCTGGACTGGCGGACGAAAATTTAAAAGCGCTAAACTGCGAACAGCGCGGTGAATGGTGGCAGGGCAGCTGAAGGGCCTGATTTCGAGCCATAAAAAAGCCCGCAATATTGCTAATGCTGACAAAAATACAAGCTATGCAATTGTTTTTTTAAGCAGCATTTAATTCACAATGGAAATTCCCTCTCCTTTTTAAGGAGAGGGCTAGGGTGAGGATTTTATTAAAAAAATTCCCTCAGCCTAACCTTCTCCCAAAGGGAGAAGGAACTTTTCAATATTAATTTTTTTGCCAATAAATGATCATTTATTGATTTATGAAATAGATCTATTTGAATGACTCTAGAATTTAAAAAGCCAGTCAGTTTTTAACTGACTGGCTTTACGCAATATTGCGGGCTTTTGAATCTTTGCTGTTTATGCCACTTGAACCGGAATGCAGTTCGCCGTGTGGTTGACAGTATTGTTCGGGTTGGCATACACCAGGCGGGGCTTGTGCGCATTGGCTTCGGCTTGAGTGAAATCGCCAAAGGTTGCAATAATCACTAAGTCGCCGACATCCGCTTGATGGGCTGCGCCGCCATTGACTGAAATGATGCCTGAGTTGTCTTCGCCGCGAATTGCGTAGGTAGCGAAACGCTTACCGTTGGTCACGTTCCAAACGTGAATTTCTTCGTATTCACGAATGCCAGCCAAATCCATGAGCACGCCATCAATGGCACATGAACCTTCATAATGAAGTTCTGCATGTGTTACAACAGCACGGTGGATTTTGCATTTTAATAAACGAGATAGCATGGCTAGCGTCTCCTTGGTGGACCGAAGATTGTTATCTTATGGTTGGAACAATCAGCCGAAACGGGTAGGCATCAGGCTGCATGCGCATTTTGCGCTGAAAAAGGCATCATGGCAAGCAGCATTGTCAATAATCTGTAGAATTATCAGTTTGGCTTGTAAGCATTGATTTGATTCATGGCTTGCTGTATGTCGCCGTTTGCCAGCAGCTTAATGCGTGACAAAGCATGCGCAATCGCGTCATCCATCAGGTTCTGTTCGCTGCTTGGCGCTTTGCTTAAGACATGGCCGGATACGCGCTCTTTGGCGCCGGGGTGGCCAATGCCAATCCGCAAGCGGTGAAAATTCGGGCCGATATGGGGAACAATGTCTTTTAAACCGTTATGGCCGCCGTGGCCGCCGGTTTTCAGGCGGATCACGCCCGGATTCATATCCAGTTCGTCATGCGCAATGAGCATTGCTTCGGGAGCAATATTGTAGAATTTTGCGAAGGGGACAACACTTTTGCCGGAAAGGTTCATAAACGTTGAAGGCAGCAGCAGGCGGATGTCTTGGCCTTCTATTTTTCCGCGGCCGCTGATTCCATTGAATTTCGGATCAGCTTTGAGGGAAATGCCATACTGTTCTGCAAGGCGTTCTACAAACCAGAAGCCTGCATTATGGCGGGTTTGGGCATACTCTTTTCCAGGGTTGCCCAAACCGACAATCAGTGAAATATTTGACACTAATTTACACCGTTAACACTTATGCGCGTTTGAAGTCAGCGTGCATTGGCGTGTTTTTAGCAGGGTGGCGCTGCAAAGCCTGGATTTTTACGCTTTCAACTTTGTCGCCAATTTTGATTTCAACAACTTCTTCAAAGAAAGCATTGTTTTCTAAAGCTTTAACCAGCTCGCGAAGTTCCAGGGTAACAGCTACAGGTTCAGCTGCGCCACCGTAGATGATCGCTGGAACTTTAGCTTGAAGACGAAGGCGGCGGCTCGAACCTTTCCCTTGTACTGCTTCTTCACGCGCTGCTGCATTTAATACGAAGTTTGCCATGACAGACATCCTTTACTTGAGTTTAATTAAACTGAACCTTCGACCAGTTCAGTGATAGAAAGCCCCGCTAAAGGGCGGGGCTTTGAAATTCAGCGCTATATTATAGATAAGAATCAAACATTGCGCTAATAGATTCTTCGTTGTTAATACGACGAATTGTTTCAGCTACCATGCTGGCGACTGAAACCTGGCGAATCTTGCCAAGAGCTTTTGCCTCATCTGAAAGAGGAATTGTGTCGGTAACAACTAATTCATCAATCACAGAGTTTTTCAAATTCTCGATAGCTTTACCGGAAAGCACAGGGTGAGTCGCGTATGCAACCACACGGCGCGCGCCGAAAGTTTTCAGCGCGTCAGCAGCTTTGCACAGTGTACCGGCTGTATCCACCATGTCATCTACGATAACGCAGTCACGGCCTTTCACGTCGCCAATCAAGTGCATGACTTGCGATTCATTGGCTTTTTGACGGCGCTTGTCGATGATTGCAAGGTCGATATCGCCCATCTGCTTGGCAACAGCGCGGGCACGGACTACACCGCCGACGTCAGGAGAAACAACCATTAGGTTGTCATGCGACTGCTGGCGGAGGTCAGCCAGCAGCGCCGGCGTGCCGTAGATGTTGTCTACAGGGATATCGAAGAAACCTTGGATCTGGTCTGCATGCAGGTCGATCATGACGACGCGGTCAATCCCGACAGTTGTCAGCATGTCAGCAACAACTTTTGCGGTAATCGGCACACGGCTTGAACGCGGGCGGCGGTCTTGGCGGGCATAACCGAAGTAAGGAATAACAGCGGTAATGCGGCCGGCGCTTGCACGGCGCAAAGCATCTGCCATAACTAAGATTTCCATCAGGTTATCGTTAGTTGGGGCACAAGTTGGCTGTACAACAAATACGTCTTTGCCACGCACGTTTTCAGTGATTTCTACAGCAATTTCACCATCAGAAAAGGTGGAAACGGCAGCAGCACCTAAAGGAATGTGCAAATGGCTTACGACTTTTTGAGCGAATTGTGGATGCGCGGTTCCACTAAAAACGACAAGATTGGGCATGAAGCACCCTTGGCGGTTGATATGTATGGAAAATAGATGGCAGGGGCGGCTGGATTCGAACCAACGGATGCCGAGATCAAAACCCGGTGCCTTACCACTTGGCGACGCCCCTAATGCGGCAGAACTTTAATATTTTTGAGCCGTTTTGTCAAGGTAATTTAACAGGCGGACTGCAAAAGAATATTCTGTCTTTTTTGAGAAAATGGCAGGGGCGGCTGGATTCGAACCAACGGATGCCGAGATCAAAACCCGGTGCCTTACCACTTGGCGACGCCCCTAAATTTGATGCTGTATTAAATGGCAGGGGCGGCTGGATTCGAACCAACGGATGCCGAGATCAAAACCCGGTGCCTTACCACTTGGCGACGCCCCTTTAATACAAACATCTACAGGTGAATTTAATGGCAGGGGCGGCTGGATTCGAACCAACGGATGCCGAGATCAAAACCCGGTGCCTTACCACTTGGCGACGCCCCTATCAGACTTTGAACTGAAGCAATGGAGATTCCTGCAAACTGTTCACCAGGTAAGATTTACATGGCGCGTTATTCAGAATGTCATTTACATTCATTTCTTCAGTCACTTCAGTAAAAACACAGGCACCTGTACCTGTAAGCTTTGCTGTACTGAACTGATCTAAGTACCGCATCGCTTCATCCACTTCAGGATATAAGCTTCTTGCCAGAGGCTCAAAGTTATTTCTGAAATCAGACGGCGTTTGCTGATAGGCGCAGAATTTAGAGCTCTTCTCGTTTCTTGTCAACGTTTTTTGTGAAAAAAGCAGTTGAGTGCTGATAAAACAGTCAGGTTTCAGCACAATGTACTGTTTTTGATCTAAGTCTATGAATGTTAACTGTTCACCGATGCCTTCCGCCCATGCATTGCGGCCATGCACAAAAATCGGCACATCTGCGCCTAGCTTCAGGCCCAGGCCAGCCAGCTGCTCAATGCTTAAGCTGCACTGCCAAAGCTGATTCAGCACAATCAGGGCCGTGGCGGCATTCGATGAGCCGCCGCCGAGGCCTGCGCCCATTGGAATGTTTTTTTCAATGCGGATATTCAGGCCAGTGGGCTTTTGCGCAAAAGGCCGCAGCAGCTGCGCCGCACGGTAGATTAAATTCTGCTCCAGATCCACACTGCTTAAGCCGTTGATGCGGATTGCAGCGGAATCTGCCGGGCTGAATTCAAGCCAGTCGTACAGATCAATCAGCTGAAAGATGCTTTGCAGCTCATGGTAGCCGTCCTGGCGGCGGCCGGTGATATGCAGGAACAGGTTAAGCTTGGCTGGGGAGGGGACTCGGATCATGGCAATACGGAACTAGCGGTTTTGAATGAGCATTGTAATACGGTTTTCTTTTCCTGTTTCAAGCGCCTGCTTCAGGATCAGCTTATTCGGCAGCGCGGTTTCGCCGTCATAGCTGAAATCGACCGTCCAGCCGTCTTCAAGAATCTGCGCTGGGCGCCCGCTGCCGTCTTTATTGACCTGCGCCTGCAGGGTGGCAGGCTTGGCCTGAACCCATTTGGTCAGGTGGGTAATCGGCGCTTGCCAGCCTGTCGCGCGCTCCAGCAGCTCTTCAGGCGTGGCTGCGGTGATTAAGCCGGTTTTGGCGCTGTTCAGCGTGACTTCGCCGGGCTTGCCGCTGATCTGGGTTTTGCCTGCGCCTAAAATGCCGCTGAGTTCAATGTCAAATTCATCCTGCTGCTGCGCCCAGGTAAAAAAAGCGCTGCCGGACTGCTGCGGGGTGCGCACGCCGATTTTGCCCTGCAGGCTGAACTGGTCCGGCGCTTCAAGAATTGAGGCGCTGGCCGCCGGCTGCGGCTTGACATAGGGCTGGCAGCCCGCTAAAGCCAGAATGCTGACGGCCATAAGCGGCAGGCTGCGTTTTGAAATCATGCGCATAGGGTAGATTTAACTCTTTTTGAATTGCTGGGGTAACAATAGCGTACTCAATTGCTCTAATTGAGGATCATTCGGATGTTTTTGTTTGAGTTGTTGTAACACGCGGCTGAATTCTGCAAGATTGCCCTGCATGTAGATGGAGCGCGCATAGCGCACGCCGATTTTCAGGCTGCCGCTGAGTTCATAGGCTTTTTTCAGCACCCGCGCAGCGGTGGAAAAGTCATTCTGCAGAAAGCAGATATAGCCCAGCGTATCCAGAATCGAAGCCTGTTCGGGCGCGTATTCCAGCGCGTGCTCCACATATTTGCGCGCTTCATCCAGCCTGCGGTTCTGCAGCGCCAGCGTATAGGCGTAGGCGTTCAGGTAGGTGGGGCTGTTCGGCTCAATCGCCAGAAGGCTTTTCAGCAGCCTGTCGAGCTTGTCGCGCTCCTGATAGGGGTCAAGCAGCAGCACTTCGGCATAAATCAGTTCCGGGTCATCCGGCAGGTTCTTCACCGCTTCATCCAGCAGGCGCACGGCGGCTTTTTTATTGTCCATGCGCTTTAAAATATCGGCCTGCGCCAGATACAGGAAACTGGCGTGCTGCGGATAATTCACCCGTTCCTGAGTTAAAAAGCGCAGGGCGTCATTGAGCTTGTCCTGCTGGGCAAAAATGCTGACCATATTGCGCCGCGAAACCGTATACAGGCTGCCGTCCACCAGGCGGTAATAGGCCTTGGCGGTTTCAAAATGCTGCTTGCGCTCGGCATTCACCGCCAGATAGTAATAGGCCTCATTCTGATATTGCGCAGAGTAGCGCAGCTCAACTAAATATTTTTCCGCCTTTTCATACTGCTCCAAGTCAATGCTGGTCAGCCCGGCAATAAACAGCGCTTCTTCGGCTTTCGGCCATTTTTTTAAAATGTCTTCCAGTTTTTGCAGCGCTAGCTCAGACTCATTGATTTTAATCAAATATTTAACTTCGGCTAAGCGCACTTCCTGACTGCTGCGGTGCTTTTTGCTGGATTTTTCATACCATTTTCGGGTTTCTTCATCATTGCCTAAAGCCGTCAGCAGGTTGGCTTTCATGAGGATATAGCCGGTTGATTTCGGGCGTTTTTTCAAGGCCTGATTGATGGTGTCCAGCGCTTCATGCAGCTGCCCGTTCTGCGCTTCAAGGCCGGCAATCAGCACGAGAATGGACGGATTGCGGCCTTCTTTGCTGGCGCGCAGCGCACGGATCAGGAAATCGCGGTCATCTGCGGATTCCGGCGCAATTCCGGCCAGAATCTGCTCCAAATCTGCATTCGGGTCAATATTTAAAATTTTATCCAGCGTTTCAGCCGCCGAATCATATTCATGCGCTTTCAGCGCGATATGCGAAAGGTAAAACAGCGCCGGGACATCTTCCGGCTCCTGCGCCACCCAGTGTGTGGCAATGTCCAAAGCGGCCTGCAGATCGTTCTGTTCAATGGCGACATTCAGCGCGCGCTGCTTCACTGCGGTGGAATTGCTTTTAATGGCGAGCACGGTATAGTTGTGCAGGGCTGTTGGAATGTCTTGGTAAGCCAGCGCAAACTCTGCGATCATGCTCTGTTTTATGGCATCATAATTTGAATTTGCATGGTAAACTTCTCCAAATGCCCGAACTGGGGCACTGGAAGCCATGCTACCGACCAGCAAGAATGTGGTAGAATACTGCTTGATTGTCGCGCCGCTGAGCCGGCTATTTGTTTGACGCAATTTTTCTTGATCCAAGTAATGCTTTTTATGACACCGATGTTGCACAATAGCATAAATTTAGCGAAATGATGATCTGATATGTCTTTCTTTGCATTGGGTGTCAACCATCAAACCGCCTCTGTAGAATTGCGCGAGCAAATTGCATTTAACCCTGAAAAGTTAAGCGCCCTGCTTGCGCAGCAAAGCCGTGCTGCCTGTCTGAATGACATGGTGGTGGTGTCTACCTGCAACCGGACTGAAGTCTATGCCATGTCTGACAATGCAGATATGGTATTGAATTGGCTCGCTCAGGCCAATCATCTTGATGTTAAGCAATTGTCAAATCATGTCTACCGCTATGAAAATGCGCAGGCAGTGACGCACCTGATGCGCGTTGCCAGCGGCCTGGATTCTTTGATGCTGGGCGAACCGCAGATTTTAGGGCAGGTGAAAACCGCGCTGTCCTTAGCCAAAGATGCTGCAACCGTTTCGCCGGATTTAAACCGGATTTTTGAATATGCCTTCTACGCTGCCAAGCGGGTGCGCTCAGAAACTGCCGTGGGCAGCCATGCTGTGTCTATGGGCTATGCCGTCGCGCAGCTGGCGCTGCAGGTATTCAGCAAGCCGGAGCAGCTGACCGTGCTGATTGCCGCGGCCGGCGAAATGAACAGCCTGGTGGCGAAGCATTTGGCGGAAATGGGCGTGGGAAAAATCATCATCTGCAACCGCACCCGCAGCCGCGCGGAAGCGCTGGCGCAGGAAATTGCCCACCGCGTGGATGTGGAAATTATTGAATTCGATGATCTGGCGGACAATCTGCACCGCGCCGATGTGATTTCCAGCTGCACCGGCAGCCTGCATCAGGTGATTTATTTCAAAGATGTCAAAGCAGCCTTAAAAAAACGTAAATATAAGCAGATGCTGCTGGTGGATTTGGCCGTGCCGCGCGATATTGAAGCCAGGGTGGAAACGCTGGACGGTGTGTATTTATACGGCGTGGATGACCTGCAGAGCGTGATTGATGAAAACTTGGCGCAGCGCCGCCAGGCTGCGGTTGAAGCGGAAGTGATGGTGAATCAGCTGGCTACCGAGCTGGTGACCCAGCAGAAAGTCAATTCGGCCGGTTCAACCATTCATGCTTACCGTGAGCACGGCGAAAGCTTAAGGCAGGAAGAGCTGGCACTGGCTCTGCAGCGCCTGCAGAAAGGCGCATCTGCAGAGCAGGTGCTGCGGGAATTTTCCTACCGGCTAGCCAATAAGCTGCTGCATCCAGCCTCAATTGCGCTGCGCCACGCAGCTACTGCGGAAGATCCGTCCTATTTTGAGATGATGGGGCAGGATTTAGCCGAAACGGCAGCCAAGCGCCGCCGGCCGAAAAAATAAGCTTGAAAGAAGGCTATTCCAGCCGTCCTGAACAGGATTAGGGCGCCTGGCCTGTGAAGGCGGGGCGCTCTTTTTAGTCTTCCAGCAGGGTCAGCGACCTTTTTTTGCCAATTTCATAAATTTTCTGCTTCAGGTTGCGCATTTCGGCAAGGCTGGAAAATTTCTTGGATTTAAGCTTCTGCTGCAGGCATTCATACTGCAGCTTGGTCGAAAGGTCGGCTGCCAGCTTGTCCGCCTGTTCCGGCGACGAGGTATAGTCGCTGATATTGGCGTGCTCTAAAATATTCTGCAGTTCATGATGATAGGCTGCACATGCGCCCAGCGCATAATAGGATGACAGCTCTGGATCATCCGGCAGGTCATCAAAAATAATATTGAAGATATTCAGAATATGGAACAGCAGCAGGTCCTGCGGGATCAGCGCGCGCAGCGGCTCAAAATGAATGTATAAATACGGATGATTGATCAGAATCGCAATCACATATTCTTCGGCGTCAATTTTTGTGCTGAAGCTTAAGGAGGCGTCATTGTTGACCTGCGGCTGCCATTTGCGGCTGAAGCCGAGCTTTTCGCGGAAATACTGCTGCAGCAGGTAGCGGTAAGAGCCTGTTTTAGGCAGCAGCTCGGTCAGCTGGCGCAGTTCGCCCATGACCTGGCTTTTGCCTTCCGGCGAGGCGGGGTCATAGCTCTGGGTTAAATGCGCAAAGACAAATTCGGACAGCAGCGGCGCAGTGTCCAGCAGGCGCCGGAAGTTTTCAATGCCTTCGCGCCGGATCAGCGAATCCGGATCGTGCTCATTCGGCAGCACAAAGAATTTCAGCTCACGGCCGTCATTCAGCAGCGGCAGGGCAATTTCCAGCGTGCGCCGGGCGGCTTTCTGGCCGGCGGCGTCGCCGTCAAAGGCAATGGTAATGCGGCTGTTCTGCTTGAACAGAATATTCAGATGCTCGGTATTGCTGGCCGTGCCTAAAGTCGCCACCGCGCCGGCAATGCCGTACTGCTGCAGCGCAATCACGTCCATATAGCCTTCCACCATCAGCCAGTCCTGGGCTTTCTGCTTGCGGCCTTCGTACAGGCCGTACAGAAGCTGGTTTTTATGGAAGACTTCAGAATCCGGCGAGTTGATGTATTTCGGCTTGATTTCATCGTTTAGCGCGCGGCCGCCGAAGCCGACTACGCGGCCTTTGGCGTCGCGGATCGGGAAAATCACCCGGTCGCGCAGCAGGTCAAAGTCGCGTCCGCTGTCGCTGGTGCGGATCAGGCCCAGCAGCTTCAGGCCTTCAATATCCTGCGGAAAGGCTTTTTCCAGATGCTGCCAGTCTTCCGGCGCATAGCCTAAGCGCCAATAGGCAATGGTTTCGCGGGACAGGCCGCGCTGCCGGAAATATTTCTGCGCGTTCTGGCTGTGCGGCAGCTGGCGCTCATAGAACTGGGCGATATTTTCCAGCAGGTCATACAGGTTGCCGTCCGGCGCGGCTTCTTCAAATGCCGGCGGCTGGCTGAATGCGGCGAAAGGATCATGGCCGTAAAAGGCGTCATCCTGCGCCTGAAACTCTGCAAAAGGGTCATGCTCAAATGCCGGGGCAGGGCTGTGGCCGGCAGCATCCGCAGCTTTCTGTGCAGGCTGCGCCGGCGGCTGTGCCTGAGCAGGCGCTTTGGGCTTTGGCGCTTCGCGCTTGTATTTCAGCTTATTCGAATCATGATTGTCTTTCGGCAGTTCAATGCCGGTCTGGCTGGACAGGTCTTTCATCACTTCAATGAAATTGCGGCTGCCGATATCCATTAAAAAGCGGATGGCGTTGCCGTTGGCCTGACAGCCGAAGCAGTGGAAATACTGCTTATCGCGGTAGACGTGAAAAGATGGCGATTTTTCCTGATGGAACGGGCAGCAGCCTGAATAGGTGCGCCCGGTCTTTTTTAATTTCACAAATTGACCAATCACATCGACAATGTCGGTGCGGTCCAGAATCTGGTCAATGGTGTGCTGAGGAATCGCCATGCTGTTTTGTCGGGGTAATCCAGTCGTCTAAAAGAGGATGCAGCAGCGTGAAAGCTGAACGCCTGCATCTATGCTGAGCATTAATTTGTATACCTTTTAGCCGGGCAGATCAAGCCGGATCAAAATCCGCAGCGCTGCGATGCTAAAAGGGCAAGTATGATAACTTGCCCTTCAGTAAAAATCGACCTGTATAGCAGATGATTTATTGCGCCGGTTTTTCAATCTCTGCTGATTCAGCTTTTGGGCGATCCAGCAAGCCGAAAGACAGGCGGTTGGTTAAGCTGCGGCTTTCGCCGTCATTGCCGGCGCTTTTGGCTTCATCCTGCTCAGAATGCGTGCGGCCTTCTTTGCCGAAAATGCCTAAAGTCGCGCGGTTCAGGAAGCTGCCTTCGCTGCGCGCAGCCCGCATGTTGACGGTGCCGTCAGATTTCACCAGCTCAGGATAGTTGATTTTCAGCACGTCAATATACTGCTGGGCAGTGGCCTGATCGCCTAATTTGCCATAGCCGTAGGCAATGGTCGCCAGCGCTTCAGGAATTTGCGGGGTTTGCGGATAGTGTTCCACGACCCAAAGCGAGCGCTCTACCGCGGCCAAATAGGCTTTGCGCTTAATGTTGAAGCGGGCGGCGTTCATTTCGCTTTCAGCCAGTTCCTGGCCGATGAACTTCATGCGCTGCGCAGCGTCTACCGCATAGGTGCTGGAAGGGTAGCGGCGGATAAAGTCAACAAAGTTCTGATAGGCCACTTTCAGATAGCTGACATCGCGGTGCGACTGCTTTAATGACGTGTAGCGCAGCAGGCCGTTGTAGTTCTGCTCCATATTGGATACGCCGCGCACATAGTAGGCGTAGTCTGCATTCGGGTGCTGCGGATTCAGGCGGATAAAGCGGTCAGCCAGGGCAATGGCGGCTTCATAGTCTTTCTGCTGGAATTTGACATACAGCAATTCCAGCTGCGCCTGAGCGGCATAGCTGCCAGTCGGGTAATAGGTTTCCAACGCTTCCAAATGCTTGGCCGCGTCGGTATATTGATGACGGTCCAGCGCTTTTTTTGCTTTTTCAATATAAACCTGTTCGCTGGATTGCGGACCAGTATCAACCACATCTTTTTTTGGATTGCTGCTGCAGCCGGCCATTGCAGCGGCAATGCCCACGGTTAGAGCGAGCATTGTCATTTTATAATGCGGTAGCGACATAAAAATTCCTCTGTTAATACTGGCAATGAGCTACAATTGCACTATTAAACCACTTTTGCCTGAATGATCAAATGACTCAAGCACAATCTTCCGATACATCTTTCCCTGAAACTGATTTCAATTTACTTGAAGATTCTGAGGATGCAGATAACCATACTTCAGACGCAACTGCAACACGTTTATCGTTGCAATTTCAACTGGATGAAAGCTTTTTAGGGCAGCGCATCGACCAGGTCGCAGCCATCGTCTGGCCTGATTTTTCGCGCGAAAAACTCAAGCAGTGGCTAAAGGAAGGCCATTTGTTGGTCAATGGTAACAGCGTAAAGCCGAAGTATAAATCTGAGGGAAATGAGCTGCTGACGTTGGACGTCGAGCTGGAAGCGCAAACCCGAAGCCTGCCTGAAGATATTCCTTTAGACATCGTGTATGAAGATGACGACATTATGGTCATCAATAAGCCGGTCGGCATGGTGGTGCATCCGGGCGCCGGCAATGTGACCGGAACTTTAGTGAACGCCATCCTGCATCATTATCCTAGGTCTGCGGAACTGTCCCGCGCGGGCCTGGTGCACCGCATTGACAAAGACACTTCCGGACTGCTGGTTGTGGCTAAAAATCTTGAAGCGCAGTTCTCGCTCAGCAAGCAGCTGGCGAAAAAAACGGTTTACCGGGTGTATGACCTGATTGCCTACGGCGCGATTATTGCCGGCGGCATGATTGACCAGCCGATTAAGCGCCATCCTGTAGACCGCATTAAAATGGCGATTCTGCCGGGCGGCAAAGAGGCTGTGACGCACTACAATGTGAAAGAGCGCTTTCAGCATTTCACCCGCATTCAGGCGCGCCTGGAAACCGGCCGTACCCATCAGATCCGCGTGCATTTCAGCTATATCGGCCACGGCTTAGTCGGCGACCCAGTATATATGAACCGCGTGCGCGTGCCGGCAGGGGCGTCGCAGCTGCTTGCGGATACGCTGCGCGGCTTCAAGCGCCAGGCGCTGCATGCGGCCAAGCTGGGCCTTGTGCATCCGCGCTCAGGCGAAGAGATGATGTTTGAAGCGCCGTGGCCTGAAGACCTGACTCATCTGGTTGAAGTGCTGCGCACCGAAAATAAAGCCTATTGATTTCCGCGCGGATGAATTTAAGCCCATCAAGCATATAAAGGAAGGTGACATGCAGTTTGTTCAAGGCCTGCCGAAAGGCGTATTTGCGGGCCAGACCCGGGTGCATCATGAGAAAGCCCTGCCGTCTCAGGTCCCTGATCTGGCCGGCTTCAATCTGGCTTTGCATGTCAATGACGACCCGCAGCGCGTGCAGCGCCACCGCATGGCGCTGCTGGAAGAATTTTCCGCCTATGGGGTGAATAAGGTGACGTGGATGACCCAGACCCACAGCACCATTTGCCGCACCATTAATGCAGAAATGCCTTTTGATGCGCTTGAGGGCGACGGCTTGGTGACGCAAACCGCAGGCCATGCCTTGATGATGATGACGGCGGACTGCCTGCCTGTGGTCTTGGGCAATGCGGAAGGCACCGAAGTCGCCAACCTGCATGCCGGCTGGCGCGGTCTGGCGCACGGCATTATTGAAACTACAGTTGCCTCCATGCAGCATCCGCCGGCCTGGGCATGGCTGGGCGCCGCCATCTGTCAGGACAGCTTTGAAATAGGCGCGGAAGTGAAGCAGGAATTCTGTTGCAAATACCCTGAGCTGGACAGCGCATTTAAGGCCGGCGTCAAGGAAGGCAAGTTTTATGCAGACCTGTATGCGATTGCCCGCTATATTCTGCAGCGCCAGGGCGTGCAAATGGTGCTGGGCGGCGATCAGTGCTCTTACCGGCAGCCGGAGGAGTATTTCTCCTACCGGCGCGCTGCAAAAACCGGCCGCATGGCGGCATTCGTGTTTATGGCCTGAAAATGCTAAACTTGACTGAATCTATAGACTTTTAACTGTTATGTCTTTATCCGAAAAATCTATCGCAATTGTTTATCACAGCCCGTACGGACATACGGCAAAGGTCGCCTCTTTTATTGCTCAGGGCGCGCAGCAGGCCGGTGTTCAAGTGCACAGCATGAATATTGAACAGATAGATTGGGATATTCTGGACCGGTCCGATGCCATTGTATTCGGCTGCCCGACCTATATGGGCAACCTGACCTCTGGCCTGAAGCTGTTTATGGAGCAGTCTTCCAAGCGCTGGCTGGCGCGGGCATGGCAGGGCAAAGTGGCTGCCGGCTTCACCAACGGCGGCGGCTTAAGCGGCGATAAGCTGGCGGTGCTGCAGCAGATCAATTTATTCGCCATGCAGCACGGCATGCTGTGGGCGGGCTTGCCGATGATGCCGACAGGGCGCAGCGGGCAAGACCTGAACCGCATGTCAAGCTTTCTGGGCCTGATGACCCAGTCGGACAATGCGCCGGTAGAAATTACCCCGCCGCAAGGCGACTTGAATACAGCGCTGTGGTTTGGCGAATACTTGGGTTTATTGCTGAATAAGTTTAAATAATTTGCAGATGCCGTCAGGCTGATAAATATTTGCTGTCAGGCGCAAAGCTGGAAGGATTTTTTATTCTTCCGGCTTTTTTATTGGGGCTTATGAAAATAGAAAACCTGCGAATGGGCGATGCAGATCGCTTAAGCGTAATCGTATTGCTGCTGATTGATAATCCCCCTGACCTTGAGCCATATATGGCGCAAGGTCAAAGAGCGGGGAGATGAACAGCACTGCTGCGCAAGAGGAGGATTAAAAAGGCTTAACTGGCCGGCATCACTCCGCATGCAGGCTTTCTCTTACTTATGAAAAATCCGCGCTTTGTCGCGCTGCCAGTCGCGGTCTTTCTCAGTCGCGCGCTTGTCATGCAATTGCTTGCCTTTCACCAGAGCAATCTCCAGCTTCGCTAAACGGCCTTTCCAGTAGCAGGCTAAAGGCACGCAGGCGTAGCCCTTTTGATTGACTGCGCCCAGCAGCTTGTCAATTTCGCGCTTGCTGAGCAAAAGCTTACGGGTGCGGCGGGCTTCCGGCACAATATGGGTAGATGCGCTGAGCAGCGGCTGCACCTGCGCGCCGAATAAAAAGGCTTCGCCATTTTTGAAGGTGATATAGCTTTCCGTTAAGGTCATGCGGCCGGCGCGCAGCGACTTTACTTCCCAGCCTTGCAAAGAAAGTCCAGCTTCAAATTTCTCTTCAATAAAATAATCGTGGCGGGCACGCTTGTTCTGCGCAATGGTTCCGCCGTTATTTTTTTTAACAACAGTTACTTTCGACATAATCAGAAACTTCCAAAGTTGCAGCTATTGTACCCGAACTTGAACGCAGGTGAAGTTTTTAAATTGATGGAGTTTCTTCACCAGAAAACAAGATTTTGCTAACATAAGGCTCTACAAAATAAACAGAGCACAAATGGATGTCTATAACTCGCGTAATTTATCCGGGCACATTCGATCCAATTACCAATGGCCATATTGACTTAGTCACCCGCGCATCACGGATGTTTGATGAAGTTGTGGTGGCGATTGCCATTGGGCATCATAAAAATCCTTTGTTTAGCCTGGATGAGCGTGTAGAGCTGGCAAAAGATTCGCTCAGCCATTTGGACAATGTTGAATTTGTAGGATTTGACGGCTTGCTGGTGAATTTTTTCCGTGAACAGCAGGCGACGGCAGTGCTGCGCGGGCTGCGCGCCGTGTCAGATTTTGAATATGAATTTCAGCTGGCCAATATGAACCGCCAGCTGGACCCGCATTTTGAAGCCGTGTTTTTAACGCCTTCAGAGCAGTATTCGTTTATTTCATCTACGCTGGTGCGTGAAATAGCCCGTTTAAAGGGCGATGTAACCAAGTTTGTTCCGGCAAACGTGGAAAAAGCGTTTAAGCGTAAACTTCAACAAGGCTGGTAGAGTGTCTTTATATATCACCGATGAATGCATCAATTGTGATGTCTGTGAACCCGTATGCCCGAATGAGGCGATTTTTATGGGTGAAATCATTTATGAGATTAACCCTGATTTATGCACGGAATGCGTCGGGCATTACGACAAGCCGCAGTGCCAGCTGTTCTGTCCGGTGGACTGCATTCCGCTCGATCCGAACCATGCGGAAAGCCAAGAACAGCTGATGCAGAAATATGAAAAACTGATTGCTCAAAAAACATCAAGCAATGAGTGAATTTTTTTGCTAAGATGCGCGCTCGAAGTGAGCCAGACGATCGCTGCTGCCAAGGTCTCCGTGACTAAAGCAGGGGAGGAAAGTCCGGGCTTCATAGGGCAAGGTGCCAGGTAACGCCTGGGCGGCGTGAGCCGACGGAAAGTGCAGCAGAGAGTAGACCGCCTTCATTATGGTTCCGCGCAAGCGGAATCGGAGGTAAGGGTGAAAGGGTGCGGTAAGAGCGCACCGCGTGTCTGGTAACAGTTCACGGCATGGTAAACCCCACCGGAAGCAAGACCAAATAGGGATCCTTTAGGCATGGCCCATGCTGGATCCGGGTAGGTCGCTTGAGCGCATGAGTGATTATGCGCCTAGAGGAATGATCGTTCTCGACAGAACCCGGCTTATCGGCTCACTTCATCAAATTTTGATCAATTAAGCGCATTAGGTACTTGACGTACTTGCAATAAAACAACATAATGCGCGCACAGTTTATGGCTATGTAGCTCAGTTGGTTAGAGCACCGCACTCATAATGCGGGGGTCACAGGTTCAAGTCCCGTCATAGCCACCATTTTTATATACCGCGTTCCAAAACGCGGTATTTTTTTGCCTGCAGGTTTTGCAGTTTCATAAGTTGATTAAAATTTTCTGTTCAGATAGCTTATGTTTAATTTATTAATAATGAATTAAAAATGTCTGAAAATAATCCACTTAATTGGTCTAAAGATAATTTTGAAGAAGATTTTAATGCGTGGGAAGGCGATCTTTGGGATAGGCAGCGTTTAGGCATTCAGCTCACAAATTATGTTGACCGTTTGCAGTGCGGTGCTGTATTGGCTTTAGATGCACGCTGGGGTGAGGGTAAAACGTGGTTTGTAAGGCATTGGCAAAAGCATTTAGAGACTACAGAGCCTCATAAACACAATGTGATCTATTTGGATGCATTTGCAAATGATTATTTGGAAGATCCTTTTTTAGTCATTTCTTCTGAAATTACAAGTTGTCTTTCAAAAGATGATGATGTTGATAAAAGTCATATCAATACTTTTAAGGAAAAAGCCGCTGCGGCATATCAGGCTTTATTGCCAAGCTTACCTAAAGTGTTGCTGACTTTAGGTTTGAATTTAATCAGTGGTGGCGTCTTAGGGACAGTCGTTCAGGAGATTCATAAAGCAGGTGAGAAAGCTATTGAGTCTGCGACTGATGAAATTGGTGATAAAATAAAAGAAAGCATAGAGGCAAAAATTGAATCTCATGAAGCGGATAAAAATACTTTATTGGCATTTAAGCAAGAATTAGCTCAATTAGCTGAAAAATTAGGGCGTGTCCTCATTTGGCTTTGCACCAAATAAACATGCAAGCAATGTAAATCATAGACTGATAATTTCGTGCAAGCTTATCAAATCGGGTTGCAATCGCTCGAAAATGTTTTAACCTCGCAAACGCATTCTCAACTAAATGCCTTAATCGATATAGATATTTATCAAATTCTTTATTTAATCTTTTACTATTTGATCTCATTGGAATAATTGGGATCATATTTTTATTTTTAATAAATATTCTGATGGTCTCAGCATCATATCCCTTATCTGCAATTAAATAATCTGCTTCTTCTACAACCTCTATCAATTGCTCTGCAACTTGGCTATCGTGGACTTGACCCCCAGTGATTTTAAAATCAATCGGTAATCCATTCGCGTCGGTTGCAAGATGTATTTTTGTTGTTCGCCCACCACGTGATTGTCCAATTGCTCTTTCGAAACCATTCCGAGCTCCACTTGCATGCTGATGCACGCGTATGTAGCTTCCGTCAATGAATACCCATTCTTGATCCAAGACGCCTCGTAATCTAAAAAAAATTTATTCCACAATCCCTTACTTGCCCAACGATTAAAACGATTATAAGCAGTTTGCCAAGGACAAAATTCTTGAGGAATATCACGCCATGTCGCGCCTGTACGCAGTTTCCATAAGATAGCTTCCATGATATTTCTACTATTCTTTGAACAGTAGCAACCGTGCAATCGCATTGTATCCTGGATTTGCTGCCAAATATTATCTGTTAAAAGAGTACGTGCCATTGAATAATATTGAAATACAAGTAATTTGGAATATTATTTTAAGTCTTTAAAATCCATTCTTCAAATGAGAACACGCCCTAGAAAAGCCTTTAGTTTTTATTATTGATGAGTTGGATCGTTGCCGGCCTGATTTTGCTATTCGTTTGATTGAGCGTATTAAACACTTTTTTGATATTAAAAATATCGTTTTTGTTTTAGTGATGGATAAAACACAGTTTTCAAAAGTGGTTTGTCATAATTATGGCTATGATGAAAAATTAGGTGAAGAATATTTAGATAAGTTTATTGATTTTAAGGTTTCATTATTACCAATTAATAAGTCATTACATAATGAACTAGTAACCATACCTGTGTTAAAAAAATTGTTTGAAGATGTAGGTGAGTTTTCAGATGACATAGTGTTTATATTTTATAAAGTTTTAGATAAATATATTTCACCACGTGATATGAGAAGAAAAATAAATCTATATGCTTTATTAAAAACAGGAAATGTCAAAAAAGATATGTTTTTAATAATATCAATTATAAGTGGTCCAAATGATGTAATTAAAAAATTTAGATTGCTTACTTCTGAAATTGATCAATTTATTCAAGTGCATAAATTATCAAGTCAAGAGATTGAAACTTACTTTAAAGACTATTTATCGCTTAGAGTAATAGAATTTTTAGATATATTTAATAAACTAAAAAACATTGAGTCGACAACTTATGCCTATGATGGTGGTATAGATCATAAGCAAAATTTGATTTTAGATATCTATTCTAAATGTTCTATCAATAAAATCAGTAGACTTGAAGATTTCCCTAAACAACATCAAGACTATTTAAATGCTTATTTAGTAGAAGATTTAGAATCCCAAGATGATGAGTGGTGATTAAGACATAGATTTAGTTGAATAACATCATCCGTCTGTAACTGTTCACGCATTTTTAAAAATTGCTTTTCATCTAAGTCATAGAGCTTCAGTGCAAGCAGTTTTTTGATGTCAGCTTCGGGGAAACGGTACTTAATAATTTTGGCCGGCACACCGCCTACCACAGCATAAGGCGGAACGTCCTTGGTCACGACTGCGCCTGTAGCTACCACCGCGCCTTCACCCAGTGTCACACCTTGCATAATCATGGCGCGGGAGCCAATCCAGCAGCCGTCGCCAATCACGGTATCGCCTGCAGGCACAAAGCTGCGTGTATCGAACGGAAAGGCCGAAATCCAGTCGGTGCGGTGCAATTGGTTGCCGCCCATCATAATCACGCATTCTGCGCCAAAACAGACGAAATTGCCGATATAGAGCTGGTCAATTGGTTTCTCAGCCGTCGCGGGCTTGTCGTGCAGATAGCGCACCGCGCAGCGCTCAAAACCCTGATCCCAATAGGCGCTGTAATAGCTGTAATTCCCTTTAATGTGAATATTCGGATTCTTCACGGTTTTTGAGATGAATTCGAATTCGCACCAGTGCTTTACAGGGGAATTAATCAATTGTTCAGGCATGGCAGTACAGCGCGGAAAAGGTTGGCAGATTATAGCGTATTTCAGCTGCGCTTGAGAAAGCGCGCCCTTCGATAAAAACTGCAGCGCTGCTAAGCAGGAGGAATATAGGGGATTCCCTAAAAAGAAGAGGAAATGCCTGCTAAAAACCAGCCGAGGCTTTCAGCTAAAGAAATTCCACAAAGCCCTAAACCAATGCGGAATCTGCTTCGGAAACAGAAAGCCGAGCAATCCGCAGATAAGCGCTGTGATAAAAATGATCTGCACCGGGCTGGCATGGCTGTCAACAGCATAAGACCATGCAATGGCAATCAGAATGCCGAGGAAAATGCCCCCAGCCGCATAGTAAAAAGCCTGTATTAAACGCTCATCCATAATTTTATTTTCATGCCTTATTGGCTGAATTATAAGCATATAATGCATAAAAACAAAAAGCCCCTCAAAAAGAGGGGCTTGAAAGCCATTTGATCTTTAATGCTTAAAGATATTCGACTTTGGCAATTTCATATTCCACTTCGCCGTTTGGCGTTTGGATTTTTGCTTCATCGCCTTCGTTTTTGCCTAAAAGGCCGCGGGCGATCGGAGAGTTCACAGAGATTTTGTTGATTTTGAAGTCAGCTTCATCATCGCCTACAATCTTGTAGGTCTTCTGCTCTTCAGTGTCCAGGTTTTCAATAGTCACGGTAACGCCAAAAACTACCCGGCCGTTCTGTTCAAGCGTTTTGACATCAATTTCCTGAATTGCGCCAAGCTTGCCTTCAATATCCTGAATGCGGCCTTCACAGAAGCCCTGCTGCTCGCGGGCAGCATGGTATTCCGCGTTTTCCTTTAAATCCCCATGTTCGCGCGCTTCCGCAATGGCAGCAATAATGCGCGGACGGTCAATACTTTTTAATTGGTGTAATTCTTTCTCTAAGGCGATTTTGCCTTCAGGAGTCATAGGATAACGTTGCATTGTTGTCCCTCATAAATGGGTATTTAAAAAAATACAGGGTTATAAAATGAAAAAAGCCCGCCACCGAGAGGTGACGGGACTTCTCGGCCGCTTAATTAAGCTTTGATAAGGTCTTGCAGGCGGTATACATCCATCGGCAATTGAATGCCGAATGCTTGGCAAACCGCTTCAGCACCGTTAATGGTGGTTGTGTAATAAACCTTGCCTTGTAATGCAGCGCGACGGATCATTGCTGAGTCATATTGAGCACGCTTGCCTTCAGTGGTATTGACAATAAGGTGTATTTCACCATTTTTCAAGCGGTCTACAATATGCGGACGGCCTTCGGTTACTTTATTTACACGTTCACACGCCAAACCTGCTTGGCTGAGTACGTCATGCGTACCGCCAGTTGCAACAAGCTTGAAGCCGAAAGAAACAAGTTTCTTCGCAATATCAACGATGTATTTCTTGTCAGATTCACGCACAGACAGGAATGCATGCTTCACTTCGCCTTCGGTCGGCAAGCCCGGCAAGCGTTCATTTGAACCCAGCACTGCTTTGTAGAATGCTTCGCCAAATGTTTTGCCCACGCCCATCACTTCGCCTGTAGATTTCATCTCAGGTCCAAGCATTGGGTCAACGCCAGGGAATTTAGCAAACGGGAAGACTGCTTCTTTCACCGCAAAGTGAGTCGGAATAATCTCTTTGGTGAAACCTTGAGATTCTAAAGACTGACCCGCCATACAGCGCGCAGCAACTTTCGCTAAAGATTCGCCAATGCATTTCGACACGAAAGGAACGGTACGCGATGCGCGCGGGTTCACTTCAAGCACATAAATGTCATTGCCTTTAACCGCAAACTGAACGTTCATCAGGCCGACAACGCCAAGCTCTTTGGCCATGGCTACAGTTTGACGGCGCATTTCATCCTGAACTTCTTGTGAAAGCGAGTATGGAGGAATCGAGCATGCTGAGTCGCCAGAGTGAATGCCGGCTTGTTCAATATGCTGCATGATCCCGCCAATCACAACGTCTTTACCGTCAGACACGCAGTCTACGTCAACTTCAGTAGCGTCATCCAGGAAACGGTCAAGCAGGACAGGAGCTTCGTTCGAAGCTTGGACCGCTTCACGGAGGTAGCGTTTCAGCTCTTCTTCGTTATACACGATTTCCATTGCGCGGCCGCCCAATACATACGATGGGCGAACAACCAGCGGATAGCCGACTTTAGCTGCTTCAGAAATGCCTTCTTCAGCAGATTTTACGATGCTGTTGTTTGGCTGGCGCAGCTGCAGGCGCTGAATCATTTGCTGGAAGCGTTCACGGTCTTCTGCGCGGTCAATCGCATCTGGCGATGTGCCGATAATCGGCGCGCCGGCTTCTTCCAAAGCGCGGGCCAATTTCAGCGGCGTTTGGCCGCCGTACTGCACGATAATGCCTTTAGGCTTTTCGGTGCGCACGATCTCAAGCACATCTTCCAATGTGATCGGTTCGAAGTACAGGCGGTCTGAAGTGTCGTAATCGGTTGAAACGGTTTCAGGGTTGCAGTTGACCATGATGGTTTCGTAGCCGTCTTCACGCATTGCAAGCGCCGCGTGCACACAGCAGTAATCGAACTCGATGCCTTGGCCGATACGGTTAGGACCGCCGCCGATGACCATGATCTTGTCTTTGTCTGACGGCTTAGCTTCACATTCTTCATCGTAAGTTGAATACATGTAAGCAGTATCAGATTCAAATTCCGCTGCGCAGGTATCGACACGCTTGTAAACCGGGGTTACGCCCAGATTCCAGCGGTGCTTGCGGAACTGCTTCTGTGAAATGCCCATCAAGTCCGCAATGCGAAGGTCAGATAGGCCTTTGCGCTTGAACGAACGGATGTTTTCTGCATTTAAATCGCCAAAACCTAAAGTTTTGATTTCATTTTCAGTTTTGATGATGTCTTCGATTTGGATCAGGAACCATTTATCGATTTTCGTCGCTTGGAACACTTCTTCTAAAGTGAAGCCGTGGCGGAAAGCATCAGCAACATACCAAATGCGCTCAGGGCCTGGAACTTTCAGTTCAACCAGGATCTTTTCGCGCGCGCCTTCGGTGCCGACAGCGATTTTTTCATCAAAACCGCATGCGCCGACTTCAAGGCCGCGCAGCGCTTTGTTTACAGACTCTTGGAAGTTGCGGCCAATCGCCATTACTTCACCGACAGATTTCATCTGCGTGGTGAGCACAGGCTCAGCTTGCGGGAACTTTTCGAAGTTGAAACGCGGAATTTTTGTTACCACGTAGTCAATTGCAGGTTCGAAAGATGCAGGTGTGGTGCCGCCGGTGATGTCATTTTTCAGTTCATCAAGGGTGTAGCCGACTGCCAGTTTCGCAGCGATTTTCGCAATTGGGAAGCCTGTCGCTTTAGACGCCAGCGCAGATGAGCGCGATACGCGCGGGTTCATCTCGATTACGACCATGCGGCCAGTATTCGGGCAGATACCGAACTGAACGTTAGAACCGCCTGTTTCTACGCCAATTTCACGCAGAACCGCTAAAGATGCGTTACGCATCAATTGGTATTCTTTGTCCGTCAGTGTTTGCGCCGGAGCAACGGTGATTGAGTCACCGGTGTGCACGCCCATCGGGTCAAAGTTTTCAATCGCGCAGACGATAATGCAGTTGTCGTTTTTGTCACGGACAACTTCCATTTCGTATTCTTTCCAGCCAATTAAAGATTCATCAATCAATAACTGCTTGGTTGGGGAAAGATCGAAACCGCGTTCACAGATTTCAAGGAATTCTTCGCGGTTGTAGGCGATGCCACCGCCTGAACCGCCCATGGTGAATGACGGGCGGATAATTACCGGGAAGCCGAAGCGCGCTTGAATTTCTAAAGCCTGTTCCATTGACTCGGCAATGTCAGCTTTAGGGCATTCAAGGCCGATTTTGCGCATCGCGATGTCGAAGAGCTTGCGGTCTTCGGCTTTTTCAATCGCTTCTTTGGTTGCGCCAATCAGTTCAACATTGAATTTTTCCAGAATGCCGTGCTCATCCAGCGCCAGCGCGCAGTTCAGCGCGGTTTGGCCGCCCATGGTCGGAAGGACTGCATCCGGGCGCTCTTTTTCAATGATCTGCGCAACAGTCTGCCAAGTGATTGGCTCGATGTAAGTTGCGTCCGCCATTGCAGGGTCGGTCATAATGGTCGCTGGGTTAGAGTTGACCAGAATAACGCGGTAGCCTTCTTCACGGAGGGCTTTACACGCTTGCGCGCCTGAATAGTCAAACTCGCATGCCTGACCGATCACAATCGGGCCTGCACCAATAATTAAGATGCTTTTAATGTCTGTACGTTTAGCCATGATGCTTCCTTAATTACTTCTTAGATGCTTCGATAAGTTCGATGAAATGATCGAACAATGGTGCGCAGTCATGCGGGCCAGGGCTTGCTTCAGGATGGCCTTGGAAGCTGAACGCCGGCTTGTCTGTGCGATGGATGCCCTGCAGGGTTTGATCGAACAAAGACTTGTGCGTCGCTTTCAGGTTTGCAGGCAGTGTTTCTGCATCCACTGCGAAGCCGTGGTTTTGCGAAGTAATCATCACGGTGCCGTTTTCAAGGTTCTGCACAGGATGGTTTGCACCGTGGTGGCC
The DNA here is from genome assembly GCF_001696615.3 of Acinetobacter sp. WCHAc010034. Taxonomy (NCBI): domain Bacteria; kingdom Pseudomonadati; phylum Pseudomonadota; class Gammaproteobacteria; order Moraxellales; family Moraxellaceae; genus Acinetobacter; species Acinetobacter sp. WCHAc010034. The sequence continues at coordinate 2,974,479 of NZ_CP032279.1, forward strand.
GTGAGGCATTTTCACAGTTTTAGCGCCGGAAGCCAGCGCAAGGATCTGATGGCCCAGGCAAATGCCGAATACAGGCAGGTTGCGGGCATCTTCTACAAGAGTTTTTACAGCTTCAATTGCATAGCCGCATGCAGCCGGATCGCCAGGGCCGTTCGAAAGGAACACGCCGTCTGGATTCAGCGCAAGCACGTCAGCAGCAGGAGTTTGCGCAGGCACCACAGTCAATTTGCAGCCGCGGTCTGCAAGCATACGCAGGATGTTGGTTTTGACACCGTAATCGTATGCAACGACATGGAATTTAAGTTCAGGCTGGGAGAAGCCTTTGCCTAGCGTCCAGGAGCCTTCAGTCCACTCGAAACCTTCCGGGTCGCAGCACTCTTTCGCAAGGTCTAAGCCGTTTAAGCCGCCGAATGCGCGCGCTTTTTCTAATGCCTGTTCTTCAGTGATGTTTTCGCCAGCAAGGATGCAGCCATTCTGCGCGCCTTTGTCGCGCAAAATGCGCGTCAATTTGCGCGTATCAATGTCGGCAATCGCCACAACATTGTGTTCTTTTAAGTATTCGCCTAAAGACTGTGTAGACCGGAAGTTGCTGTGCAGTAAAGGCAGGTCGCGGATGATCAATCCGTTGGCCCATACTTTATGAATCCGGCCGGATTCAGCGTCTTCATCATTGCAGCCGGTGTTGCCGATATGCGGGTAGGTTAGGGTAACAAGCTGCTGCGCATAGCTTGGATCAGTCAAAATTTCTTGATAGCCAGTCATGGCAGTGTTGAAAACGACTTCACCAGTCGTACTACCCGATGCACCGATAGACGTTCCTTTAAAGATCGTACCGTCGGCAAGGGCTAAAATTGCTGGGGTGCTCAAACCAAAGCTCCTGAAATTTAGGCTGTAAAAAAGCGAGTAGACGAAAAAAAAGGAAGGCTAATTTAAAACCTACCCTCCTTGCATCTGCTCGCTTGAACTTAACACGGCATTATACGTGGCAAGCGCCGGGAAGTCCATTCTATTTATTGCGAATATGCCAGATAAAAGGCTTGCATTTTGGCTGAAAGTTTGTTTTTTGAATATTGTTAAAAAATGTAAGCAAATAATTATTGTCTGACAAATCATAAATTAAAATTTATCAAATCAGTTTAAGCTGTGCTTCACATGTATAACTATAGGTATAAGATCATGGCGGCACCGCAAAAACAGGCAGAAGCAGCGAAATCCCTGAAAACGATCGCAGCAGACGGCGCAGAGCAGCTTGAACAGGCAGCGAAAGAAGCAACACAGCATGCCGCGGAAGCGGTTACTGAAGGCAAGGAAAAAATTCAGGCAGAAGCGAAACAGCTGAACGCCGGCGTGCAGGACCAGCTGCGCCAGCTGAAGCAGGACGTGCTGCAGAAAATTGAACAGCTGAAAGTGCAGCTTGGCTCATCGCAAAAAGATTTAACTGAACTGAAAGCGTTTGTGAAAACTGAATTAAACTCAGTGATTGAGGATATTTCCAAGCTGGGCAAAGAGCTGAAAGCGGATGTCAGCCAGATTTCTTCAAAGCATAAGGATCATTTGGCGAAAACCTACAAGCGTTCAAAAGAGAACACTTTGGAAGCGTGGAAAAAAGTTGCGCCTGCAAAGCCTCAGCCTCAACCGCAGGCGGAAGAATCAGAGCCTTTGAAAAGCTAAGGCATTCTGATGCAGAGAAAGGGCAATGCGCAAAGGCATTGCCCTTTTTGCTGTGCGCTGATTATTTTGCGCCGGCAGCATTGAGCGCTGTCCTGCAGGAAGACAATCTGAAGCGGAAACAAAAAAGCAAAAGGATCTCCTTTTGCTTTTTGCTATTAGAACTGATGCAGCCAGTCCCGCTTATTGTGGAAGTCAGCATTGGGGCTGCTGTGCTGCATGGCGTAAAGCTGATCGCCTTGGGAAGTTTTAAGCACCGCGCTTAGGCCGACATACAGATCCTGCCAGTTGAGCTTGTGCTGCAGCATGAATTCCGCCAGATCAATGCTGACATTCATGCCGTAGTGGGTGCGCTTGAGCTGATTCAGCTCAATATCATAAGCCGCTTGAGGCGGCATATCCTCAGGATAGCGGTACTCTTCAAACTGATAGGCCTGCCATGCCTGAGAAGGGGAGAGGTTAATCTCACGGTAGAAATCCTCGCCGCGCACGCCGATGAAAATTTCAAAGCAGGTCTGTTCCCACAGGAAATCCTGACGCGGATGGCCGGACACTAAGGCGGGCCACTGCATATACTGATTCGGGTCGCGCAGCCAGTAGCCTACATTCAGCGTATAGGGGCTTTGCTGCTCAATTGCGCCGACAAGGGAGATGGCTTCAAAACGGCGGTCAAACGCATTCAGTTCGTAACTTGCCATGATCTAAATCAGTTAGATAAATGCGCGTGACGGACAAGGTTGGACAATTTTTGATTCTGCTTGGCTGCCTTTTTGTAAAGCAGGGCAATTTTGCCAATAGTCTGCACAACTTCAGCGCCGGAAGCCTGCGCAATTTCAGCAATCAGCGCTGCGCGCGCTTCACGGTCTTCGCCGCCAACTTTCACTTTGATCAGCTCGTGGTCATTCAGCGCACGGCCCAATTCTTCAATTACATTTTCAGTTAAGCCCTTGTCGCCAATCATGACAACTGGGTTTAAAGCATGTCCGATTTGACGTAAACGCTTACGTTCCTGAATAGATAAAGCCGCCATAAATGTAACCTGATTTTAAAAACGGCTTAGTATAGCAAAAGCGGAGATCAAACGCTTTAAATTCTGCGTAAAATATCGATGCGGATTATTGGAAAAAACTGGCGCGAATCGCCGATTTGGATACACATGTATACTGCAAATACGGCGTTTTTCACGTACAATCAAGAATTAGAAGTTATTTTTATTTAGAGAGTTATGGCGACGCGCATTACCAACCAGAAATTATCCAAAAGCAGCCGTGACTGGATGCGGGAGCACTTAGATGATCCTTTTGTAAAAAAAGCGCAAAAGGAAGGGTACCGCGCGCGCGCCGCTTACAAGCTGCTTGAAATTCAAGAAAAATACAAAATGATTAAGCCCGGCATGACGGTGGTTGACCTGGGCGCGGCGCCGGGCAGCTGGTCGCAGATTGCCGGCAAGCTGGTTGGCGATAAAGGCCTGGTGATTGCATCGGATATTCTGGAAATGGATGCGCTTCCGGATGTCACCTTTTTGCAGGGCGACTTCCGCGAACAGGAAGTATTCGATAAATTGTTAAATATTTTAAACGGACGCACGGTAGACGTTGTAATTTCAGATATGGCCCCCAATACATCAGGTAATAAGGCTGTAGATCAACCGCGCCAGATTTATCTGTGCGAACTTGCGCTGGACTTCGCCAACAAGGTGCTTGGGCCGAAAGGCCAGTTTCTGGTCAAGGTGTTCCAAGGCACGGGTTTTGACGAATTCCGCAAGCAGGTTGTTGATAACTTTGATGTATTGAAGACGGCAAAACCGGCTGCTTCTCGCGCGCGCTCAAAAGAGGTATTTCTTTTAGGGCAGGGCCGCAAGAAGGGTTTCAAGTAAAGTTTACTTGCCAACACGTTAAAAATTGTGCATTTTGTACCTTTTTAACTTATTGCAAAGCTGGTCTGCAGCGTAAATATTAGGGTCACCCCTTGGTTGGGCATGATCGAATTAGATTGATATGGGAATAAAGCTTTGAGCGATCTTTTTAAGAATGCCGTGTTGTGGCTCATTATACTGGGCGTGCTGGTGCTGATCTTCAGCAACGTCAGTGACCGCAATCAGCCGACAGCGATGAACTATTCTGAGTTTGTGGCAGCGGTGAATGCTGGTCAAATTAAGCAGGTCACAATTGACGGCGAAAGAATCCGTGGCGAGAAATCCAACGGTTCTGAATTTGAAAGTATCCGTCCAGCGGTTCAAGATCCTGAACTGATGCCGAACCTGATTAAAAATAACGTTGTCGTTGAAGGCACAGCGCCGCAGCGTCAAGGTTTGTTAATGCAGCTTCTCATTGCTAGCTTCCCTGTGCTTTTAATTATTTTGCTATTCATGTTCTTTATGCGCAACATGGGCGGCGGTGCAGGCGGTAAAAACGGCCCGATGAGTTTTGGCAAGTCAAAAGCGAAAATGCTTTCTGAAGACCAAATTAAAGTGACATTTTCCGATGTTGCCGGCTGCGATGAAGCGAAGCAGGAAGTAGTTGAAATTGTCGACTTCTTAAAAGACCCGGCAAAATTCAAGCGTCTAGGCGCGACAATTCCTAAGGGCGTGCTGATGGTTGGCCCGCCGGGTACCGGTAAAACATTGCTGGCGAAAGCGATTGCCGGCGAAGCCAAAGTGCCGTTCTTCAGTATTTCCGGTTCTGACTTTGTGGAAATGTTTGTCGGCGTCGGCGCATCGCGCGTGCGCGACATGTTCGAGCAGGCGAAACGCCATGCGCCGTGCATTATCTTTATTGACGAGATTGACGCAGTCGGCCGCCACCGCGGTTCAGGCACAGGCGGCGGTCATGATGAGCGTGAGCAGACCCTGAACCAGATGCTGGTCGAGATGGACGGTTTTGAAGGCAATGAAGGCATTATTGTCATCGCTGCCACCAACCGCGCCGATGTGCTGGATAAAGCCCTGTTGCGTCCAGGCCGCTTTGACCGCCAGGTGATGGTGGGCTTGCCTGACATTAAAGGCCGCGAGCAGATCCTGAATGTCCACTTGAAGAAACTGCCGTCGACCACAGGCGTTGATGTCAAAGTGCTGGCGCGCGGTACGCCGGGCTTCTCCGGCGCGCAGCTGGCGAACCTTGTGAACGAAGCGGCTTTATTTGCTGCCCGCCGCAACAAGAACACAGTCGATATGCATGACTTTGAAGATGCGAAAGACAAGCTGTACATGGGGCCGGAACGCAAATCCATGGTGCTGCGCGAAGAAGAGCGCCGCGCGACTGCGTACCATGAAGCAGGCCATGCGATTGTCGCTGAAATCCTGCCGGGCACAGACCCTGTACATAAGGTAACGATTATGCCGCGCGGCTGGGCTTTAGGCGTGACTTGGCAGCTGCCGGAACATGACCAGACCAGCCATTACAAAGACAAAATGCTGAACGAGCTTTCAATCCTGTTCGGCGGCCGCATTGCGGAAGAGGTCTTCATTCATCAAATGTCGACCGGCGCTTCAAATGACTTTGAGCGCGCAACTAAAATGGCGCGCGCCATGGTGACCAAGTACGGCATGTCTGACAAGCTGGGCGTAATGGTGTATGAAGATGACTCTCAGCAGTCCTTCATGGGCAGCATCGGCAGCCGCACCATCTCTGAAGCGACGCAGCAGCAGGTGGATGCCGAAGTCCGCCGCATTATTGATGAGCAGTACCGCGTTGCGCGAGATATTCTTGAAAATAATCAGGATATTGCGCATGCCATGGTGAAAGCCCTGCTGGAATGGGAAACCATTGACCGCGAGCAGATCCGCGACATTATGGAAGGCCGCGAACCGCAGCCGCCGAAAGTTTATGTTGCAGAAAATCCTGTAATTGACGTAACGCCAACGGATGGCCCGGCAACGCCGCCGCCATTGCCGGCAAGCTGATTGCAGCTGAAATAGGAAAGAGCCTCAAGAGAGGCTCTTTTTTTATGGGCTGAATGCTGGCCTGCAGCCAGCTGAAAAGAATTCAGCCCTATGCCGGATGCAGAATTGCTAAAATGCCGGCAGCAACAACAGGAGCGATTGAATGCAGTTAATGCCTTTGCCAAAAAAAATCTTAGCGTGCGGAAACTTGAAGCTGGATTTGTCCGTGCCGCATGTCATGGGGATTTTAAATGTAACGCCTGACTCCTTCAGTGATGGCGGCAGGCATAACAGCAGGGAACTGGCGCTTGCGCATGCCCGGCAGATGATCGCCGACGGCGCAACAGTGATTGATGTGGGCGGGGAGTCGACCCGGCCCGGCGCATCCGCAGTAGAGGTGGAAGAGGAAATCCGCCGCGTGGTGCCTGTCGTGGAAGAATTGGCGAAGCTGGATGCGGTGATTTCGATAGATACTTCCCAGCCGGAGGTGATCCGCGCTGCAGTTCAAGCCGGCGCGCATATCTGGAATGATGTGCGTGCATTAACCCGCCCCGGCGCTTTGGAAACCGCGGCTGAGTTGAATATTCCGGTGATCATCATGCATATGCGCGGCGAGCCCACCACCATGAACAGCCTGAATCAGTATGATGATGTCACTGCGGATGTCATGCATGAGCTGCAGCAGCGCATCAATGACGCATTGCAGGCGGGGGTTAAGGCGGAAAATATCCTGATTGACCCTGGCTTCGGTTTTGCTAAAAATGCGCAGCAGAATTTAAAGCTGCTGAATGAGTTTTATAAGCTGAATGCCTTGGGCTATCCCATTCTGTCGGCGCTTTCGCGCAAGCGCTTTATCGGCGAAGCCTTGGGCGGCGCCGATGCGCAGAATCGCGCAGCCGGCTCTGTGGCGGCGCATCTATTCAGCCTGCAGCAGGGCGCCTGCATGGTGCGGGCGCATGATGTAAAGGCCATGGCGGATGCCGTTAAAGTCTGGCAGGCGGTGCAGGCTGCCGGATAAAGGAAGCCTGCGCGCTGTGCGGCGGAATTCCGCCGGGTTTTATTTGGTAAATTTGTGCCGATATGGTATACAGGCTCGCTTATTTTGTATATTTCGAGTGCCTGTATGTTTGCAGATTTACTTCTCCCTATGTTTGATGATGATTACTACCCGGATATTCTGGTTGCGGAAGTAAAGCAGTGCATCGAGCAGTTTGCCAAAAAGCTGGCGAAGCCTGAATTGTCAGACGCCGAGATCTACCATTTTGCCCATGAAGCAGTCATTGCAATCAATGCGATGAAGCCGCAGTTTGAAGATCTGGATTCGTCTTTGGATGATGCCGCCGCCGATTATATTGCTGAGGCCATGATGATGGCGGCGCAGTCGGAAGGCTATATGGAGATTGAAATGGAAGAGCTGATTGCAAATAGGGAGTGGTGAGCCGCCCCTATCTGCAATGCTAATCCGCTAGCTTCTCGGATTTTCCGCCGGCGCTGTAAGCTCATCGAGCAGATCGGTTAGATGGCAGCTCTCCCCGGGATGAAGCTCAGAAACCTCTTCTACAGTTAAATGATAAACCTCTTTTTCTGCATCTACATCGCCGAGTATATTGACCCAGAATTTTGGGTATCTTTTTAAATAGCCTGCAATTTTGGACTGGTCTTCTGCATGGTTAAAATGCATGGGATATTCATAGGCGGTTAAGTCGCAGCGCTTCAAAAACAGCTGGTTTGCGCGCTGGCTAACGGTTCCGGCAAAACTGTCATAAAATTTTTCCGCTTCAGGGCTTTCCGCCTGCGCTGCTGAAAAGGCCAGAAGCAGGCCGAGTCCGGCAAGGCTGTATTTTTTCATTGCTGTTTTTATCAGGGCTGTTATTGTTCGGATTATAAAAATTCGGGCATAAAAAAACCAGCATATTGCTGGGTTCTTTACTGCGCCATTTCAACAAGTATTAAAATGGTGCCCGAGGCCAGACTCGAACTGGCACGCCTTGTGGGCGGGGGATTTTAAATCCCCTGTGTCTACCGATTTCACCACTCGGGCATGTGCGCAATCATAGTAGAGGCTGTGCGGCTTGGCAAGCGGGAATCGCAGCAATTGGGTTAAATTTAGGCAAAACAGATGCTTAAGTTTAAAAAACCGCTGCATGATTCTGCCGGATAAGCGCTGTCATATTTAATTCATCATTCTGAGATCAAAGTGCAATAGGCCTTATTTATGTTAGGCTAAAAAACCGGATACTCAGACACATGATGAAAAGTAAAATTTCCCGCCGCGAAATGATTCAGAAAACCTTGGCGGGATTCGGGGCAGCAGGCTTGCCTATCGGGCTGACCGCCTGCGGCAGCGATGATGATCAAAACGGCGCCAAAGTGCAGTTCCTGCATGGGGTGGCCAGCGGCGATCCGCAGCAGGACCGGGTGATTATATGGACCCGCATCACCCCTGAAGATGAAAGCCTGCGCTTGGAGCTGGCATGGGAAATCGCGCAGGATGAGCAGTTTAAAACCTTGGTTAATTCCGGCAAAGTTCAGACCAGCAGCGCCGCTGATTTTACTGTGAATGTTGACGCTGCGGGGCTGAAGCCGGCGCAGCGCTATTTTTACCGCTTTAAATTCGGCAATGCCGTCTCTGCTGTCGGGCAGACCAGAACCCTGCCGGCCTCTGCGGAACAGGTCAGCTTTGCGGTCTGTTCCTGCTCAAATTATCCGGCCGGCTATTTTCATGTGTATAAGGAAATGGCCAGGCAGAATGTCGATGCGGTGCTGCATTTAGGCGACTATATTTATGAATACGGCCAGGGCGGCTACGCAACGGAAAATGCTCAAGCGCTGGGGCGGACGCTGGCGCCGGACAATAACAAGGAGCTGCTGAGCCTGGCGGATTACCGCAAGCGCTATGCGCTGTACCGCCTGGATGCCGATTTGCAGGCGGCGCATCAGCGCCATCCGTTTATTGTGATTTGGGATGACCATGAGCTGGCCAATGATGCATGGCGGGCCGGCGCCGGCAATCATCAGCAGGATGAAGGCGATTTTTTTGCGCGCAAGACCGCCGCGCTGCAGGCTTATTTTGAATGGATGCCGATCCGCCCTAAAACCGCCAATGACCATTTGAACATTTACCGCCAGTTCAATTTCGGCGATCTGGTGCAGCTGAATATGCTGGATACGCGCATTCTGGCGCGGAGCGAACAGCTGCACTATAAGGATTATTTGACCGCTGGCGGGCTGGATGCGCAAAAGTTCGCTGCCGATTTGCAGAGTTCGGCGCGGACCATGCTGGGGGCGGAGCAGCTGGGCTGGCTGCGCGCTTCTTTGGCGGAGTCTGCAGCCAAATGGAATGTTTTAGGCCAGCAGGTGCTGATGTCTAAGATGCTGATTCCGGCTGAAATACTGCTGATGCTGGAAAAAGTGCAAAGCGGCCAGGCCGGCCCGGGCGATTTGCTGGCGATTAAGCAGATGATTGATGAGCTCAGCGCGATTAAAATTAAGCAGATAATGGCGCCAGAGAGCTTAACAGCAGAGGAGCTGAAGCGCATCAAGACCGCAGCGCCTTATAATCTGGATGCATGGGACGGCTACGCTTATGAGCGCGAAATGCTCTACGGCGCCTGCAAAGCGCTGAATAAGCAGGTAGTGGTGCTGGCGGGCGACACGCACAATGCATGGCATTCAGCCTTGCATGATCAAGCCGGAAATCAGATTGGCATTGAGCTGGCGGCCAGCTCGGTTTCATCGCCGGGCCTGGAAAAATACCTGCAGATTAGCGATGCGGATTTGCATAAGTTTGAGCAGGCCTTCAGCCTGCTGATTGATGAGCTGGAATACTGCAACCTGAATCAGCGCGGCTATCTGAAAGTCAGCTTTGATGCGCAGCAGGTGAAATCGGAATGGATTTTTGTCAATACGGTGCAGCAGAAAGCTTATAGCCTGGATGCTTCAACGGCTGAAACCCGGCTGTTTGACGCAGCGCTGCAGCTTGTGCCGGATCTGGCGAAAACTGCATAAAATTACAGAATAATCAGCGCTGAAGCATAAAAAACCGGGCTGCATGCCCTAATGCCAGTCAGTTAAGAAACTGACTGGCTTTTTCTTTTTTAAACTTGCGACATTATTTGATACGCGGAAGCGTCATCCGCAACCTATCTGTCCTTTGAAATGGACTGTTTTTGCAACAAAATTATTTAAGTGCAGAAAGTGAACAGGTTTCGCGGATGACAAATGCTTTTGGTTCTTTTGGCGAATGAGAAACACTGTTTCGCAAGGAACAAAACGAGCTCCAAAAATTCGATTTAAAAACGGTAAGACTCCGTCGTGAATAGCCCCAAAAATTAAGAAGTTTATAGTAAAACTCCTTAACTGATCAGCATTACTGCATGCCCGGTTTTTTTATTTCATCATGCCGTCTAAATAAGTTTCCACATCTGCATGCTTCAGGCTTTTGCACAGCCGCTGCTCAAAGCGCAAAGCATCGGCATGCAGCTGCTGCAGGTGTTCCAGCTGCGGCTTTAAGCGCTGCGCTTTAGCTGAGCCGCGCTTGCTGAAAAACAGCCGGCATTGGATTTTCAGCACCTGTTTATAGGACCAGAAGCATACGCGGCGGGTTTCCTGCAGATAGTAGCGCTGATGGCTGCTGCTGTGCTCGCGGAATAAGTTTTCTTTATAGAAGCGCACAAAGCCGAAATTCATGGCCAGAATAAACAGCAGCGACTGCAGGAAGCTGCTTTCAATATAGGCGATATTGATGGCCTGAAGCAGAATAATGCCCGCCAGCTTGGCTGGGGTGTGGCGCAGCTGCCGGTACAGTGAAACCGAGCTGTGCTTCATCTGCTTGATCACGATGGGCGTAATCAGCATGAAAAACAGCATGATGCTCAGGACAGCTAAGCCCTGCGCGCGGAATCTGCCCAAATCCGGCCAGGCATTTTCCAGATAGGCGCCAAGGCTCATACTGATGGAAACAAAAATCATCGCCGCCAGCAGCCAGGGAATCAGCTCTTTCAGATTATCCAAGAGCCCTTTGGTTTTCATCATGCTGTACAGCAGGTAATTGCGCTTGAATGCGGCCGGGTACTGCAGCTTCAGCTGCTGCAGAAAGAGGGCGGCTTGTTGGTCTTTAATCATGCAAGGTGCAATGTTTCCAAAACTTGAAGTTCAATATAGTTTAATTTGCGCAGCAAGGCACCGGAATTTTGCGCTGATTCGCTTCAGGGCCGCAGATATTCCACTTTTGCCGGCAGAAATATGAGAAAATAGCTTTTTATAACTGTACTCACAGGCAGGCTATGGCTGACCAATCTCCTGAAAATTTAAGCGCTATTGAAATCTTAGATATTTTAACGTCTATGAAAAATGATGAGCTGGATGCTGAAGCAAAAGTCATTATCCGCAATGGCGGCAAAGCGGGACGTCAGGAGGCGCATAAGCAGGCCTTGGTGGCTTTAAGCCATTCTTTTGAAGAAAAATTTGTTGAAGCGGTGACTTTGGCGCTGCAGCTGAATGAAGCGCAAAGCAAGAAAATCCGCTATAAAAAAGACCGCATCCGCATTTTAAAAGCGCGCGGCATTGACTATCTGGCGATTGACGGCGCTGAAACAGCGCAAGTGCTGGCGCAGGTGGCGCAGGCGATTAGCCGCGAAGACGCGACCGTGACCCATGATCTGCACAATATTTTCCCTTTCTGGAAAGAAGGCTGGCCGATGGTGCAGTTTGACAACGCTTACAGTATTTTAGCGGAAGATATCGCCATTCATTATCAGGCGGTTTTAGATGCGCTGATCGGCAAGCGCTGATTGCGGATGAGTCAATGAAAAAGCGCCTTCAGGCGCTTTTTTACCGCCTGCATTTCGCAAAACAGCAAGAGAGTCAATTCAGGCGGCGGAGCAGGGCGCTGGAGAAACAGCAGCCAGCTTATTCCGCGTCCTGCGGCGCTTCCGGCTGTTCCAGCAGGCGGGTCACCAGCAGCTGGTCAATTTTAAAATGATCGACATCGACTACTTCAAACTTGTAGCCGTCGTAAATCACCGCATCGGCCGGACGCGGTATTTTGCGCAGGCGGTACATCATGAAGCCGGCCAGCGTTTCATAGTTCTCTTCATCCGGCATTTCATCGATTTCCAGCGCATGCTTAATGTCTTCAATCGGCGTGCTGCCGTCAATCAGCCATGAATTGTTGTCGCGCTTAATGATCTGCTGTTCGGCTTCAATCGGCGTGACCCAGTCGCCCATCACCGTAATCATAATGTCGGACAGCGTAATGACCCCGACAACTAAGGCGTATTCATTAATCACCACCGCAAATTTTTCTTTGGTGGAGCGGAAGCGGTCCAGCAGTTCCGACAGGGTCAGGGTATCTGGAATGGTCAGCACGTTGCGGATGGTGTTTTCGTTCAGCTGGAGCAGCGCCTGATTGTTCAGAATGCGCACCAGAATATCTTTGGCGTCAACATAGCCAATCACATCATCAATATTTTCGCTGCAGACCAGAAATTTGGAGTACGGATATTCGGCCAGCTTTTGGCGGATGCTGGCTTCAGACTCTTTCAGGGTGAAAAACACCACATTTTCACGCGTGGTCATGCTGGACGGCACATTGCGCTCTTCCAGCTCAAACACGTTTTCAATAAAGTGGTGCTCCTGCTTCTGCAGCACGCCGGCCTGCGCGCCGGCATCCATTACGGCGGAAATATCATCAAAGGTAATGTTGTCTTCGCGGGTGGTGTTGACCTTAAATAAGCGGAACAGCAGGTTGGCAATTGCGTTGATGATCCATGCCAGCGGGCGGCAGACCGTAATGAAAATCTGAATCGGGTTAATGACGGAAACCGCGATTTTTTCCGGGGCAATCATCGCCATGCGTTTGGGCATGAGGTCAGCAAAAAGAATGAACAGGGAGGTGACTAAAGTAAATGAAAGCGCAAAGCTGATTGTTTCAGCCCAGCTGCCGGCATAGAAGCGTGAAACCAATTCAAAGAAATAAGGGCGGAAAGCGCCTTCGCCTAAAATACCGCCCAGAATGGCGACAGCATTCAAGCCGATTTGCGAGGCTGCAAAGAAATCGGCGGAATTTTCCTGCAAATCCAGAACTTTCTGCGCGCGCTCATCGCCCGATTCTGCAAGAATTTTAAGTTTAACTTTACGCGCACCGGCCAGGGCGATTTCAGTTAATGATAAGAAACCGGCTCCCGCAATAAGGATGGCGATGATTACGATATTCTGGAAGAGGCTCACAAATCCACCTGCGGATCATCATTATTATGAATATTTTCAACACGGAAAAACTTGAGGGAATAAGCCAGTTATTTCCTCAAGTCACAGTATAAGCTTAAAAAAGAAGAATTTAAGATTAATTATGTTTAATAGTGCGAAAACTGGGAATTATTCAGCAGGAATTCGCGGTTTTCTTCTTCAATCATTTGGCGGGCAACGTACAGAATCAGCTGGCGCAGCCAGCGGTGCGCAGGATGATGGTGCAGCAACGGGCACCATGCCATCTTCAGTTCAAATTCCGGAATATAGAAAGGAGGATCTTTCAGCAGCAGGTTCTGGCTTTTTGCCTGCAGGCGCGCAATGCGTGTAGGCAGCGTCGCAATCAAATCCACATTGGAAGCCAGCAGGCCCGGCATTTGATAATGGCGGGTAAACACTGAAATTTTGCGCTTCTGGCCGATGCGTTCCAAAGCCTGATCAATCCAGCCTAAGCCGGCCTGCTTTTCCGGGTTGACGCCAAAGCCGACGCCCATGCCGGTTTTAGACACCCAGATATGCTGCGCATCCAAATAGCTTTTCAGGTTCAAGTTGCTGGAAGCCGGGTGCTTGCTGTTCAGCAGGCAGGAAAAGCTGTCGCGCCAAACCAGAACTTGGTGAAAGCTCTGCGGAATTTCATTGAAGCGGTTGATGGCAAGATCGACTTTGCCCTGTTCCATGTCGCGGTAGGACACATCGCTGGGGGTTAAAAAGTCCAGCACCACATTCGGCGCTTCAGAGCGCAGGGCTTTGACAAGGCGCGGAACCAGCGTGGCTTCGGCATAGTCAGAGGTCATAATGCGGAATACGCGGTTCGAGGTGTAAGGACGGAACTCTGTGCGCGGTTCCAGAATCATCGATAGGTCGGACAAGGCATCGCGGATGCGCGGCTGCAGTTCCAGGGCGCGTTCTGTCGGGGTCATGCCTTCAGAAGAGCGGATCAGAAGCGGGTCATTAAATAAGTTGCGTAAACGGCGGAGAATGTTGCTCATTGCGGGCTGGGTAACGCCCAGCTGCTCTGCGGCGCGGGTTACATTTTTTTCACGAAGAAGTACGTCTAGGTAAATTAGTAGATTGAGATCGACCCGCTCCAGATTCATAAAAAAAATACCGAAAATAAACTCATGAAATTATTTTGATTATGCCATAACAGCCATGTGTTGTGTAGAATGCCGATGAAAAAAAAGGCACTGGCCGGAAGGGGCAGAGCAGCATCCGCGGCTTGAAGCGCCTGATGTTCAGGCTGGGCTTAAGCCGGCATGATCCAGCCGGTTTTTGGCTTTGAATTTCACTGCGGCCGGCGCTTCCTCGGAAAAGCGCATCATGGCTGAATGATATCATTTCATGGCGCTGCCTGCAGGCTGCTGCCAGCCTTTTTTAGCTGGAGGGAAAGCGTCCCGAAAAGGCCGCACCGCAGCCTGAAATGCGCATTCAGGCAGCAATGCTATATGCCCAAGACTTAAGTCGAATAAAGAAAAATCCTGCGGAATGCATCATGCGCGCGCAATTTCCTGAAATTTATTATATAGTGAAAACAGCGGTTTAAGGAATTGAGCCCGAATCATAATACGACTTTAATCTACATATTTTTTAAATAAATACCGAAAATTAAGCCAGAATATTGGATTAATTTTTTAACTCAAACTAATCTGTATTCATCGTAACGAAGTGCTGTAAATCTGAACAAATACTATCAGTGCGGTTTAAGCCCTTCGATTGATGAAATCCTAATATTATTACAGGAAATATCATGACTACATACCAAACAGCGATTGATGCAATCCGCGAATTAAAAGCAAAATTCGGCAATACTTGGGCAGACATCAGTGCTGAAGATGCTGCGCGTATGCAACTTCAAAACCGTTTCAAAACCGGTTTAGACATTGCGAAATACACAGCTGCGATTATGCGTCGTGATATGGCTGCTTATGATGCTGACAGCAGCAAATACACTCAGTCTTTAGGCTGCTGGCACGGTTTCATCGCACAGCAAAAAATGATTGCGAACAAAAAATACTTCGGTACGACTGAACGCCGCTACATCTACCTTTCAGGCTGGATGGTTGCTGCGCTTCGTTCAGAATTCGGTCCGCTTCCTGACCAGTCTATGCACGAAAAAACTTCAGTGCCTGCATTGATCGAAGAAATCTACACTTTCCTGCGCCAAGCGGATGCAAAAGAATTAAACGACCTGTTCCGCGCGCTTAAAAAAGCGAACGAAGCTGGCGATACAGCTAAAGCTGCTGAAATCACTGCTCAAATCGACGGTTTCCAAACTCACGTTGTGCCAATTATTGCGGACATCGACGCTGGTTTCGGTAACGAAGAAGCGACTTACTTGCTTGCTCGTAAAATGATCGAAGCTGGTGCTTGTGCGCTTCAAATTGAAAACCAAGTATCTGATGCTAAACAGTGCGGTCACCAAGCGGGTAAAGTAACAGTTCCGCACGAAGACTTCATCGCTAAAATCCATGCATTGCGTTATGCATTCCTGGAAATGGGTCTTGATGACGGCATCATCGTTGCGCGTACTGACTCTGAAGGCGCTGACTTGACTCAAAAAATCCCAGTGGTTAAAGAGCCAGGCGACATCGCTTCTCAGTACATCAGCTACTTAGACACAACTGAAATTGACATTGCTGATGCTCAGGAAGACGAAATCCTGATCAAGCGTGATGGCAAGCTGCACCGTCCTAAGCGTTTAGCTTCTGGCCTGTACCAGTTCCGTGAAGGCACGCAAATTGACCGTGTTGTACTGGACTGCGTATCTAGCCTGCAAAATGGCGCTGACCTGCTTTGGATCGAAACTGCAACGCCAAACGTTGAAGAAATCGCTCACATGGTTAACCGTGTACGTGAAACAGTTCCAAATGCGAAGCTTGTTTACAACAACAGCCCATCATTCAACTGGACTTTAAACTTCCGTCAGCAAGCTTACGACCGCTGGGTTGCTGAAGGCAAAGACGTTTCTGCTTACGACCGCGCTAAATTAATGAGCGCTGAGTACGATGCTACTGAATTAGCTGCTGATGCAGACGCTAAGATCCGTACATTCCAAGCAGATGCTGCTCGTGAAGCGGGTGTGTTCCATCACTTGATCACACTTCCGACTTACCACACTGCTGCTCTTTCTACGCATGAGCTTGCACAAGGTTACTTCGGTTCTGAAGGCATGCTGGCTTATGTTGCTGGCGTACAGCGTAAAGAAATCCGCGGCGGTATCGCTTGTGTTAAACACCAGGCAATGGCGGGTTCTGACATCGGTGATGATCACAAAGAAATCTTTTCTGGTGACAACGCTCTTAAAGCGCACGATGATGCTAAAAACACCATGAACCAATTCGCTGCTCACTAAGCGCCGAACTGATTCAGAAAAACCCTGCGTAAAGCAGGGTTTTTTTTATGGCCGGAAATTGCGATTTCCGGAGGCTGCGCTTTGGCTGTGAGTCCTGCGCGGGCCGGCTTTACGGCTTCAGCGCGGACAGGGTGCAGATGCCTTCAAGCGCTATTGCTGAAAAATAATAATAGCCCATGTCAGGAAAATAATGCTCAAGGCGACAAACTGGGCAGCGCTGCCCATGTCTTTGGCATTTTTAGACAGCTCATGGCGTTCCAGCGAAATGCGGTCTACGGCAGCTTCAATGGCGGAATTGAACAGTTCCACAATCAGCGCCAGCAGGCAGGCGGCGACCATTACCGCCTGTTCAGCGCGGCTGACATCCAGAACAAAGCTGAGCGGAATCAATACGGCGTTAATGAATACAATCTGGCGGAAAGCAGCTTCATTCTGAAAAGCGGTTTTAAAGCCGGAGATGGAATATTGCGTGGCATTCAGCACGCGCTTAATGCCGGTTTTGCCTTTAAACGGAGAGGATGCAGTCATATTGGGGCTTGCAGTTTGAAATTAAGCCTATCTTAAAGCATGAAGCTGAAAGAAATCTGAAAATTTGATTTAAATTCCTGACCTTATTTTATTGGACAGGCATCCGCTTAAATTATGCCAGTGAAAACGAGCAGGCTTCGCGCCTTCCGCAAAATGCGCTGAAAGATGCCCCGGCAGGAAAGCTTGAAGGCATCTGCTGCTTCCCGGAGCCGGCGAATTCAGCCTGCGCCTTCATAATTCCTCCACATTGCCGCCTGTTTCACTGTTTTCTGTTGGTTGGGCTTGTTTTTTTCAGCTTAGTCACTGAATATCCATACTTATTTGTTATCAAAATGATTGCGTTCGATAACAGGTAACACCGTTAAACTGCGAGTACTCCGGCCCGATGCTGTCCAAATTCTTTATTCACCGTCCCATTTTTGCAGGCGTGCTGGCCATTATTGTGATGGCTGTCGGCCTGTTCGCTGCGCTGAATCTGCCTGTAGAGCGCTATCCCGACATTGCGCCGCCCAAAATTAATGTCAGCGCGGCCTATACTGGGGCTTCTGCGGAAACCGTGGAAGAAAGCGTTACCCAGGTTCTGGAGCAGCAGATTAAGGGCATTGATAACCTGCTGTATTTCAGTTCCAGCAGCGACTCTTCCGGGCGCAGCCGCATCAGCATCAGCTTTGAAAACGGCACCGACCCCGATACCGCGCAGGTGCAGGTGCAGAACGCCATCAATGGCGTGATCCGCCGCCTGCCGGAAGATGTGCAGCGCCAAGGGGTGAATGTCTATAAATCGCTGGGCGATACTCATATGGTGATTGGCCTGTATGATGCTTCCGGCGGAAGTTCAGGCATTGAATTGTCAGACTATTTGATGACGCATCTGGAACAGGATATTGCCCGGATTGAAGGCGTGGGCGAGGTTGATGTTTTCGGTTCGCAGTATGCCATGCGCATTTGGCTGAACCCGCTGCAGCTGAAGCAGTACAGCCTGATGCCAAGCGACATCCGCGCCGCTGTAGAGGCGCAGAATACTCAGGTGGCTGCCGGCGCGGTAGGCGATTTGCCGGCGCTCAAAGAGCAGTATCTGAATGCCAAAGTCACTTCAGGCTCACGCCTGAAAACCGCGGAAGAGTTTGAAAATATCATCATCAAGTCCGCGCGTGACGGCAGTTTTGTGTATTTGAAGGATGTCGCCCGGATTGAGCTGGGCGCGGAAAATTACCAGTCTTTCAACACCATCAACGGCTATGAATCGGCGGGGATGGGCATCTCACTGGCGTCCGGCGCCAATGCCCTGCAGACCTCTGCGCTGATTCAGCAGGAAGTAGAGCATCTGTCGCAGCAGCTGCCGGCCGGCTATAAAATTGTTTATCCGCGCGACAACACGCCCTTTGTGCAGGAATCCATCAAGGAAGTGATTAAAACCCTGTTTGAGGCGGTGGCTTTGGTGGTGGCGGTGATGTTCCTGTTTCTGCAGAACTGGCGCGCGACTTTAATTCCGGCCATCACCGTGCCGGTGGTGATCTTAGGCACTCTGGCGGTACTGTACGCAGCCGGCATGACCGTCAACACCTTGACTCTGTTTGCCTTGGTGCTGGCGATAGGCTTGCTGGTGGATGACGCGATTGTGGTGGTGGAAAACGTGGAACGGCTGATGCATGAGCAGGGCCTGACGGCTAAGCAGGCATCGATTGCATCCATGCAGGAAATCAGCGGCGCGCTGGTCGGCATTACCTTGGTGCTGACCGCGGTGTTTATTCCGATGGCATTTTTCGGCGGATCAACTGGGGTGATTTACCGCCAGTTTTCCATCACCTTGGTGGCGGCTATGGCGCTGTCGCTGATGGTGGCGCTGATTTTAACCCCTGCATTATGCGCAATTATCTTGAAGCCGAACCCGCAGCAGGCCGCATGGGCGCGCTGGTTCAATCAGAAGCTGGACGCGCTGAAAAACAGCTATGCCGGCCTTTCGCAGCGCGCGATGCAGCATAAAGCCATCTGCCTTGTGCTGTTTGCCGGCCTGATCTGCGTTTTTGCGCTGTTTTACCGCGCCTTGCCGACCAGCTTTATTCCCAGTGAAGATCAGGGCATGCTGTCGGTGCAGTTTAAGCTGCAGGACGGCGCGCCGATTTCCAAAAGCCGCGAAGTGGGCGAAACTATCCGCCAGTATTTCCTGGATCATGAAAAAGACAGCATCAGTCTGGTGATGATCCGCTATGGGCGCAATTTTTCCGGAACGGGGCAGAATCTGGGGCAGGGCTTTATTGCGCTGAAGCACTGGGATGAGCGCTCAGGCGCGGAAAATTCCGTGCAGGCCATCCGCGAGCGCGCTATCCAGCATTTTAAGCGCTATCCGGATGCGCAGGTGACGGTCAGCATGCCGTCTTCGGTCAGCGGGCTGGGCCAGACCGATGGCCTGGAATTCTGGATCCGTGATATCGATGGCCAGGGCCGCGCCTTTCTGGATGGCAAATTCAGCGCGCTGCAGGCCGGTTCAGGGCAATACCGCAGTTTTGAAAATCTGGATAAGAAATCCAATCCGGACAAAGCCGAGCTGAAAGTCAATATTGATCAAAAGCAGGCGCTGGCTTCGGGCCTGAGCCAGTCCGCCATCAACAGCACGCTGTCCGCGGCTTGGGGCGGGGCTTATATCAATGACTTCATAGACCGCGGGCGGATTAAGCGCGTGATGATGCAGGGCGATGCCGAATTCCGCTCCAAGCCGGAAGACCTGCAGTACTGGCATGTGCGCAATGACCAGAACCAGATGATTCCGTTCAATCAGTTTTCCGCGGTAGGCTGGAGCGGCGGGCCTGAAGTGGTTAAGCGCTTCATGGGCTACACGGCGCTGCAGCTGGAAGCGGATACCGCCAAAAATGTCAGCACTGGGCAGGCGATGCAGGATGTGCAGCATCTGGCGGATCAGGAATCCGGCATTGATGTGGCGTGGAGCGGCCTGTCCTATGAAGAGCGAAAATCCAGCAATCAGGCGGCTTGGCTGTATCTGGTGTCCATCGGCTTTATTTTCCTGTGCCTGGCTGCGCTGTATGAAAGCTGGAGCATTCCGGCCGCGGTGATGAGCGCGATTCCGCTGGGCATCGGCGGCAATATTCTGTTCAGCTATTTCGCCGGCTTTCCGAACGATATTTACTTCCAGATTGCGCTGCTGACCACCATCGGCCTGTCCTGCAAAAACGCCATTTTAATTGTGGAGTTTGCCTCTCTGGCGCAGGAAAAAGGCCGCAGCGCGGCGGAGTCAGCGCTGGAAGGCGCGGCCTTGCGCTTGCGCCCGATTTTAATGACTTCTTTAGCTTTCGGCGCCGGGGTGGTTCCGCTGGTCTTCGCTTTTGGCGCTGGGGCAGCCAGCCGCCAGGAAATCGGCGTCAGCGTTTTAGGCGGAGTAATTTTCGGCACGGTGCTGGTGCTGCTCTTCATTCCATTCATGTATGTCATGATCCGCAGTGTGTTCCGGCTGAAGCGTGAATAGTAAATAACTCTTTGAATTGTTGGAGTTTTGAAGCAAAAGTTGAGCTGGATGAAAATTATCCGTATGATGGGCGCGCCGCATAAGCGGTCAAGAGAGGATCTATTTCCTAAATGGACAGGCATTGTTGTCATCTATTCCTATTTTCAGATTGTGATATTCATCTTGCTCAGGATGAAGGCGCGGCGGATGCTCTAAAATAAAGAGCACAGCCTCCTTGATGCTGCGCAGGATGCACAGCACAGGGGGCTTTCATGGGCTTTAATAATTTTCTTTACCTTTTAAATGAGGCGCTGAGCAGCAGGCAGATTGAGCTGGCGCTGGATTCGGTCAAAACCTTCCGGGCCGCCGACTTGGCCGATGTGCTGAGCCAGCTTCCCTTGGAGAACAGCCGGCTGCTGCTGCAGCATTTGCCTGACCGGGCCTACGTCTTTTCCTATCTGGCGCCTGAAGTGCAGGTCAAATTCGCCAATGTTCTGGCGCGCAATACCCTGGCTGAAATTGTCGGAGAGATGTCTTCAGACAAGCGCGCAGACCTGTTTAAAAAACTGAACCGCGAACAGCAGAATGCCTTGCTGCCGGCATTGGCGCAGGCCGAGCGGGAAGATATCCGCCAGCTGTCTTCTTATCAGGAAGGCACCGCCGGCGCGGTCATGAGTTCGGAGTATGCGACCTTAAAGCCTGAACTGAGCGTGAAGCAGGCCATCAGCATGCTGCGCCTGGAAGCGCCGGATACAGAAACCATTTATTTTGCCTATGTGCTGGATGAAGCGCGCCGGCTGCTGGGCGTGGTTTCGCTGAAGCAGCTGATTCTGGCGCAGGAAGAGCAGACGGTTTCCGGCCTGATGGCGACCAATATTGTGTCAGCTTATGTGGATGCCGGTCAGGATGAGGCCGCTAAAATAATTGCGCGCTATGACCTGCTGGCCCTGCCGATTATTGACCGGCAAGGCGTGATGGTCGGCATTGTGACCTATGATGACGCCATGGATGTCGCCAGTGAAGAGGCGACTGAAGACTTCCTGAAAGCCGGCGCGGTGAATGCCGGCGCGAAGCTCAGCCTGAAGTCGGCGCCAATCCTGCAGCTGTATCAAAAGCGGGTGTTCTGGCTGGTTTTTCTGGTCTTCGGCAGCCTGCTGTCCGGGCTGGGCATTGCGCATTTTGAAGACATCATCGCCGCCCATATTGTGCTGGTGTTTTTCCTGCCGCTGCTGGTCGGCAGCGGCGGCAATGCCGGCTCGCAGTCTGCAACCCTGATGGTGCGCGCCTTGGCCACCGGCGATGTGGATTTTAAGGACTGGTTTTACCTGCTGGGGCGGGAAAGCCTGGTGGCGCTGTGCCTCGGCGGCACAATGGCCATTGCGGTTTCAATTTTAGGCTATTTCCGCGGCGATGAAATGGTGGCGCTGGTGCTGGCGCTGAGCATGCTCGGCATTGTGTTGCTGGGCTGTCTAATCGGCATGAGCCTGCCGTTTATCCTCAACCGCTTCGGCATGGACCCGGCCAGCGCTTCCGCGCCTTTAGTCACCTCAATTTGCGACGCCACCGGGGTGCTGGTGTATCTGTTCATCGCCGGGCAGCTGCTGTTTTAGCGCCGGCATGGGCAGGGCGGATAAGCTAATCCAACATACTTTAGCCCGCAATTATGCTTTATTTTCAACAGTACAGATCAGTTTAGGCCCGTTATGCCAGTAAAAGCGCAGGAAAAAAGATTAACCCGGCAGGAAGTGATCCGCCTGGAGCGCGATTTGGCGAAATTCGCCAATATGATGGATTCCGTGGTGCGGATTCCATTCACCAAGCAGGGCGTGGGCGCGGACGCCGCCTTAAGCGCCATTCCGGTGGCCGGCGATGCCGCCGGTTTTGCGCTGACCTGCTATGCCATTTACAAAGCCCGGCAGATTGGCGTGCCGCAGGAAAAGCTGAGCCCGGTGCTGAAAATGGCGATGCTCGATGCCGTGGTCGGCTTTATTCCAGTTTTAGGCACAGTCTTTGATATTTTTATCCGCCCGAGCCGCAAAGCGCTGGAGGTGGTGCATGAGCATATCCGCGCGGAATACCAGATCCGCAGCGATGCGCATGTGGTGCATCCTTTCCTGCACGAAAATCTGGAACAAAAGCAGCAGCGCTCGGCGTTTTGGCGCAATCCTATCGCAGCCTGGATTTGGCTGCATATTCCAGACCTGTTAGGCCTGCTGTTTATTCTGCTGCTGCTGTTCGCCATGTGGATGGGCGGGGCATGGCTGTGGCAGTGGCTTCAAGGCATCAATGCCGGATAATAGGGGAAGCATCTGGAGCTTGCAGGCAGGCTGTGCTGCCTGCGGCTGAAAGCGCAAGCTGCATAGCAGATCAGGCGCTGGCGGATTAAAAAAGCCTCCGGATGGAGGCTTCTTTATGGCGTTGATGCGCTGCGCTTATGGGCAGTCCAGCTGCTGCAGGGCCGCCACGCGCTGTTCAATTGACGGGTGAGTCTGGAACAGGGCAGCTAAGCTGAAGCCTTGTTCCTTGCCTTCCGCAATTGCAAACGCTTTCATTTCTTTCGGCATTTGATCCGGCATTTCGGATTCAGCCTGCAGGCGCAGCAGCGCTGAAATCATCGCCTGCTTGCCGGCTAAGCGGGCGCCCGCTTCATCGGCGCGGTATTCGCGGTGGCGCGAGAACCACATGACAATGGCGGAAGCCAGAATGCCGAAGACGATATCCAGCACAATGGTAATGACGAAGTAGGCGATGCCCGGCGCTTCGCCGTCTTCGCGGCCAAAGACGTTGCGGTCAATAAAGTCGCCGGCAATGCGGGCGAAGAACATCACGAAGGCGTTGACTACGCCCTGAATCAGCGCCAGCGTCACCATGTCGCCATTGGCTACGTGGCCAATTTCGTGCGCCAGCACCGCGCGCAGCTCATCCTTATTCATGCGTTCCAGCAGGCCGGTGGAAACTGACACTAAGGCGTCGTTTTTGTTCCAGCCGGTTGCAAAGGCATTGGATTGATAAGACGGGAAAATGCCGACTTCAGGCATTTTAATGCCCGAGCGCTGAGCAAGCTGGGCAACTTCCTGCAGCAGCCATGCTTCAGCCTGGCTGCGGGGAGCATTCGGGTCAATAAGCTCAGTACCGGTGGTTTTTTTCGCCATCCATTTAGACATGAACAGGGAAACCAGAGAGCCAACCATACCGAAGACAAAACAGATCACCAGCAGGTTGCCGATGTTCAAGCCTCCGGCGCCATGGTAACTGCCGACACCGAAGAGTGACAGGATAATGCCAGCCACAACCAGTACCGCGAGGTTGGTTAGCAAGAACAAACCAATCCGCATCATTGAGAAAATCCTCTTATTAGATAAAAATAATCTGATTTGCTAATTAAAATCATTGCATCAAATATGAGGTGAAAGCCTCAATAATTCAAGGAAAAAATAGTAAATCAGCAGCAAAAGTTAAAATAAGCCGCGCTTATTCTTTGAAATAGATCCGCGCTGAGGCCGATGCATTGGCAGTGGCATAAGAGCCCGGCGCATCGGTGAAGCTGCCGTCCGCGTTCTGAATGATCGCGCGCTGCTGGCG
Source organism: Acinetobacter sp. WCHAc010034 (assembly GCF_001696615.3). Classification (NCBI taxonomy): domain Bacteria; kingdom Pseudomonadati; phylum Pseudomonadota; class Gammaproteobacteria; order Moraxellales; family Moraxellaceae; genus Acinetobacter; species Acinetobacter sp. WCHAc010034. The sequence goes on from NZ_CP032279.1 coordinate 2,998,194, forward strand.
TGAGGCTTTATTCTCCGGCGCGGCTGCCGGCTGCCCGTAATTGCTGGAGCTGGCGATGATCTGCCCGCGGGAAGGGGCTGCCGGAATATCGCTGACTATGCCGGAGCCGCCGGCGTACAGATTGCTGTAGCGGCTGGTGACGCGGCGCACATAGTCCTGGGTTTCGCGGAACGGCGGAACGCCGCCGTATTTCCGCACATTGCCTTCGCCGGCATTGTAGCCGGCCAGAACCAGCGCGGTGTTGCCGTTAAAGCGCTTGGTCAGCCAGGCCAGATAGCGCGCGCCGGCCATAATGTTCTGATAGGGGTCATAGGCATTCGACACATTGAAGCGCCGGGCGGTGGCCGGCATCAGCTGCATCAGGCCCTGCGCGCCGACAGGCGAGCGCGCATTGACATTGAAGCCGGACTCGGTGTGCATCACCGCTTTAATCAGGCCTTCGGAAACGCCGTGCTGCTGGGAGGCCTGCTTAATGATATGGTCAAAGGCATCCTTATTGCGGCTGTAGCTGGGCAAAACCGAAGATTCGCTGGCGCCCCAGTTGCTGTAGGAGTGAATATTGCTGTCAGGATAATAGGTCGCCTTGACTTTGGTCAGCGAGCGGTCTGAGCTTTTGCGGTTGGTCAGCAGGGTGCTGCCTTTATTGTCTTTGTAGATATAGATTTGACCGGCGTGAGCGGATGCAGCGCCCGCTAAGGCCGCCGCTGCGCTGCATGCGTAGAGTGCAAATATCCCAAATTTATTGTTCATTGTAGTATTAGAAAAAAATTCTGTCCCCAAACAGTTATATAAGAGTTTAGCAAAAAAAAGCTGATTGAAAAGGCTTGCGCGGTTTATTTCTCAGCTGCTTTGTAAAAATCAAGTCAATTTGCTGATGGAATAATCAAAAAAAAATTTTAATTTTTTTTAGCCGGCATCGCTTGACAGGGTTAAGTTATTGAAAATAAATGAACTTTAAATTGATCAAAAAGTGATCAATTTAAATAGAAGCCTTAAAAGATGGGCAGGACACCCTGTCAAGCCGTTTTAAATCCACAAAGTTATCCACAGGTTTTGTGGAAAACTGTGGAAAAGTCCAAAAGATAAGCATCTTGGCGGAAAAATAAACGCAACCGTTCAAAATAGCACCGGCTGCATGACCTGCAGATGACATTATTTTTACATTTTTCCAAAATCGCATTCTTTTGATGCGGGGCGGGGCCGAATCGGATAAAATTGCGCGGTATTTTTATTTATGGGTAAATCTCGTCTATGTACTCGCCCGTTGAGTCCGAACAAGGATTTAATTTCAAGCCCGAACTGCCGACCAGTTCTGCGTACTACCGTTTGCTGAAGAAGCTCCGCCGCCAAGTGGGGCACGCCATTCGTGACTTTAACATGATCGAAGACGGCGACAAGGTGATGGTGTGCGTTTCCGGCGGTAAAGACAGCTATACCTTGCTGGATATCATGCTGCAGTTTCAGCGCATTGCGCCGATCAGCTTCGATGTGGTGGCAGTCAACTTAGACCAGAAGCAGCCGGGCTTTCCGGAAGATATCCTGCCGCGTTATTTGGAAGAGAATAACATTCCCTATTACATTCTTGAAAAAGACACCTACAGCATCACCAAGCGCCTGACGCCGGAAGGCAAGACCTACTGTGCGGTCTGTTCGCGCCTGCGCCGCGGCTCGCTGTACGGCTTTGCGCAGGAAATCGGCGCAACCAAAGTGGCCCTGGGCCATCACCGCGATGATATTCTGGCGACCTTTTTCCTGAACCTGTTCCACGGCGGCAGCCTAAAGGCGATGCCGCCTAAGCTGCTGTCGTCCGACAAAAAGAACATGCTGATCCGTCCGCTGGCCTATGTGGAAGAGAAGGACATCATCAAGTACGCGGAAATGCGCAAGTTCCCGATTATTCCATGCAACCTTTGCGGTTCGCAGGAAAACCTGCAGCGCGCCATTATTAATGACATGCTGCGCGAATGGGACAATGCGCATCCGAAACGCCTGCACAGCATTTTCGGCGCGCTGCAGAATGTTTCGCCTTCGCAGCTGGCGGACCGCGAGCTGTTTGATTTTGAGGCTCTGGACAGCCAGCGCGAGTTTGACTTCAAAGGCAGCTGTTCTACCGAAGAGGCTGCTGAAGGCGAAAACAAGCGCATCAATATGGTCAATTTGGGCTATGCTGCGGAATAGCCGCCGCCTGAAGCTGAAAAAAGCATCTTTAGTTTAAAGGTGCTTTTTTTATGTTTTTGATTTATATCAAAGCTGTACAAGAAATATAAAAACTGAACGCCGCGTGCAAAAAACTTTAGGCAGAACTTCCTTTTACATGCTATAACAGGCTTCAAGCACAATAGCTTCAAAAGATGCGGCCTGGATAGGCTTCACGCAATGAACAAATAAATTGAGGAAACATCATGCCTGCTTTTCTAACTGATGATTGGTTTTCAACTGTTGAGACTCTTACCGCGCAAGCCGGCGACTTGAACCTGCCGCCTGCGCTGGCGAACCTTGCAATCAACCTGGTGGTTGCGGATGCTTCAGGCAATACTGAATTATCTTTAGATGGCGGCGCAATTAAAAAAGGCCTTTCCGGCAATGCCAAAACCACGCTGATTATGGATGCGGAAACTTTGCGCAAAGTATTCCTTGAGTTTGACATGGCTGCCGCCATGCAGGCCTTCATGACCGGCAAAATCAAAGTGCAGGGCGACATGTCCCAGCTGATGGCGCTGCAGACGGCAAAGCCGAGCCAAGAGCAGAAAGACCTGTTCAAGCGGGTGCTGGAGCAGACTGCTTAATCCGCTTTCAGCAAGAAAAAAAGCTTACCTTAATAAAGGTAAGCTTTTTTTATACCGTAGGCTTTTGCAATCAGATGTTCACCAGCTGCGGCGTGGTCTTGATGTGCTCTAAATAAGCGCGGATGCGCGTCACATACTGCACAGCCTGGCGGTAGCGGCCATTGCCGGCTTTGTTGCGGTCCAAATAGGCATACAGGTTGACCCACTGATCCGGATCCTTGCCTTGCGCCTTAATGCGCGACTGGATCTGGTTTACGGCGCCAGGCCCCATATTGTACGCCACCAGCGCATACCAGTTGCGGTCCGGATAAGGAATGTCCGAATAGCGGTCCAACATCTGGTCATAGTATTTTGCGCCGCCTTGAATGCTTTGCGCAGGATCCGTGCGGTTGCTGACCCCCATGGCCTTGGCTGTGCTGCTGGTCAGCATCATTAAGCCGCGCACGCCTGTGGGAGAAACAGAGTTCGGCTTCAGGTAAGATTCCTGATAGCCGATGGCGGCCAGCAGATGCCAGTCCAGATCATACTGCTCGGCAGTGCGCTGAAAGCTCGCCTTGTAAATCGGCATGCGGCTGTTCAAATCGCGCTGAATCGAATTCCACGATTCCTGCTTGATCAGGTTGCGGTTATAGAATGAGGCCAGCTGCTGCAGGATGCCGTTTTGCTTGGAGCGGCAGACAAAGCCGCTGGCGGTTTGGCTAAGCGGGTCATCTGCATGCTTGAACACCCAGTTCAGGTCTGCATTCAGGCCATTTTTCTGCAGGGAAGCGGTTTCGCCGCAAGAGGCGGAAAATGAAGTCAAATGCTTTTCTTCAATGCTCTGGATGCTGGCGGTAGTCATGGCAAAGCTGGCTTTGCCCTGCTTGACCCATTTCAGCGCAGTGGCGTTGTCATCCACTGTTTTGAACTCAAGCTTGACATTCAGGCTGTCTGCATAGTTGCGGACCAGATCATAGCCGAAGCCATGAAAGTGCGCGCTGTCTTCAAAGACGGTGGTTGGATTAACCACTGAAACAACAACAAGCTTGCTGCTGTTGACAACGTTATCGAACTGATACGTTGTTTTGCTTGCGTTAATGCTGTGGAATGGAAGTACAACAGTACTGAAGGCAAGCGCTTTAATTGAGATGGATTTAAGTGAGCTAAGGCAAAGCCTCGACCCAGAAGTTGAACTACTGTGCATGTTGTCTCCGCTACAAGTATTTATGCCCTAAAAAGCCAAGGCGGCAGGCCTTAAAACTTTTACAAGTTAGATAAATCCGATAAGGGTTGGGCAGTCATGACGTCATTCAAAATGACTTGGGAATGAATCGAAAATTATGCAGAAAAACTGCAGTGATTAAAAAGTGATCTGAGTTAAAAGATGTGCGAATAATAAAGATGAAAAAAAGCCTTGTCAAATTTTGTACTTGAATTATTTAAAATGTGTAACATAAGCATATAATTTAATTAAGAAATTAATTTTATAAGCTTCTTTTGTGCTGAAAATGGGGATAAAATGTTCAGTTCCTGTAACTCAAGCCTGCGTGCTGAAGCCTCAAATTATTATGAAGTCTAACTTAATTACCCGCGGCGGACACGATTTGCTGGCCGCTGAATTAAAGCATTTGTGGCACGAACAGCGGCCGGAAATCACCCAGAAAGTCAACTGGGCGGCCAGCCTGGGCGACCGCTCTGAAAATGCCGATTATCAGTATAATAAGCAGCTGCTGAGGAAAATTGACCGGCGCGTCCGCTATCTGGGCAAGCGCCTGGAAGAGCTGCGCATTGTCGATTATTCGCCGGAGCAGGCAGGGAAAGTTTACTTTGGCGCCTGGGCCGATATTGAAAATGAAGCCGGCGAGCAGCGGACTTTGCGCATTGTCGGCGTGGATGAAATTTATGACCATCATCCGCAGCATGTTTCAATTGATTCGCCGATGGCGCGCGCGCTGCTGGGCAAGCAGGTGGATGATGAGGCGGAAGTGCTGACGCCTTCTGGAAAAAAACGATGGTATATCAATGCAATCCGCTATGAGCAGCCTGAAAATGCGCCGAATTGGCGGCAATGATTTTATTTTGACCAGTTGAAGCGGGAAATGCGGAAAAGTATTTGCCAAACTGCGGTTTTATTTATATTATGGCGCACATGGAAGCGTGGCAGAGCGGTTTAATGCACCGGTCTTGAAAACCGACGAGGGCGCGAGTCCTCCGTGAGTTCGAATCTCACCGCTTCCGCCAAATATCTAAATAAGCCCTTGTTTTTACAAGGGCTTATTTTTTATCTATAGTTTTACCCCACAACCTACCCCACATAAAACTTTGGATTGGATCAAACTAAAACCAACGATATAAGACAGGTTAGGACAGCTGCTTCATTTGGTTTAATATACTTTCATGTTATCGAAGTCTGATTTTATATTGATATTATTCCTTCAATATCAGTAATGAAGTATTAAATTGATAAAAAAGGGGAATGGTTTTGAAAAATAAAAGTTATAAAGTGCATGCTAGTCATCAAATGATTACTAGCGTTGCCGAAATTTCTGCACTGATAGGTCAATTTTACTTCTATGATTTAAAGTTCGGTGATGATAATCAAATTGCTCAAATAGCAGTAGAAAAATTAATTTATAAAAAAATGGCAGAATTACTGAAGAAAATGCTATCGCTTTTCTCCAAAAAATGAATACCTGGAAAGCAGGCAGTTTTGATCACTTTATTGAGGCTGCAAGGCTTTTATTTGGAGATGATAGGCTTCAATTTAAACGAGTCAAGTTAGAGAATCTCTTCTTGTTGAGCCTACTGGGATACGTAAAGTTGGATCAACCTATGAAGTTACTCCAGATGGGCAAAGAAGGTTTTCTACAATGATTATTAACGGAGGAAATTAAAGTGTTAGATGTTAAAATCCCAAGTTGTGAAGACTTTATATCTATATTCGGCTGTAGTTGTGATATAGATAATGATTTTGTTCAATCAATCAAATTTGAAGATGCTGAAAATAATATTTTAAATATTAAGATAGGGCTTATTGATAATAGTGTGAGAGTAATTTTATTAAGTAATTCAAATAAAATTATTAATGATATCTATTTAGAGTCTTTACAGAATTTGGAAATAAATGAAGAAACACAAAAATTAAAAATTATTTTTAACTCTTCCTATAAAATTATACTAGAAATCAATTTATGGGAAGTTTTTGAAATAAATATAAGTGGAATGGTTTATTAATTAACCCCAATTTTGTTTAAGCCAATGATTCTATGATCTGAATTGTTGGCTTATTCTGATACTTTAATTGATATGCACATAAAGACGCATAGATCCTGCTTAAAAAGCCGTTGCAGGATATAACTATGTTCCTAAAACACTTAACTCTTCAAATACAAACATTGCTAACTCTCATTTGAATGAATATAAGTCGGAATTAGGACTGGCTAATCAGATCGTAGCGAAAAAAGGTCAAGTAGAGTTAAAGCAGTAGCTGAAGCTTTAGAAGCTATCGAAATGTCAAACTTACCGAGTAGTGTAAAACAAACTGCTTTAAGTAATCTTAGAGTTTACACATTTACTATCTATACTGTTGCCACAGGCAATTCTAAAAATTCCGTAATGTTTAATTGCATTAATAAAATATGTAAATAATTTTGAGTAAAAAAATGGTGTTTGACCCAAAACGGAAGAAAGAAATTTTTTATGAGTTTAAGCTTAATTACATGGAAAATGAGTCGAAAATATTTGATAGGGCAAAACCAATGGGTAATATTGCTCTACATTTGTTAGATGATATTATTTCGGGAATGTTAGTTCAATTAAAAAATGAAGTAGAAATATATTTACCAATAGTTCATAAGTGGTTAGATTTTTCAATTGAACGTAATGAAAAATTTGGTGAAGGCGATGATCTCTTATTCTATCATGCGCAACTTTTTAGGGGTAAAGCTTTAACTTCATGGGTCTCTGATAATATCAATGAACCACTTTATTGGGAAAAGGCACGATTATTATGGTCCAATTTTGATGATTCTAGTCGATCTGTCTATTCGAAAAGTAAGTATAAAACTGAGTTTCTAGATGATTATCTCCAGTTATGTTTGCAATCTGATAATTATTTTGAAGGCATTAGTCGTTTTGAAAAATATTATGGTAAGAAAAATATTTACATAAATAGAAAAATGACTCCACGAGAATATGGTTATTTATTATGTATGAATCATTTTGAGCCTAAGTATAGTAAGGAAGAGTTAGTATTGGCAGGAGAAAAAATGCTCATTAAATATATGAGCGAACCTTGGTTGAACATGGGTTTATATAGTTATGCTGCAACTTGGTTGAAAATTGTATATTGGGATAATGGCGATACACAGAATGTTTTCGATACTATTTGTAAAGCATATAATTGTTGTCCAGATATAAAAGCTATATAAATGTGATGCGACTTATATTAGCTAAAATCTGATCTGACAGTTCCCCATTTTTAATTACGCCTCATTTTCTTTAACTCAATCCTACTTAAGCCAATGATTTCATGATCTGAATTATTGGCTTATTCTGATGCCTTGATTGATATGTACATAACGAGGCATAGATCCCGCTTAAAAAGCTAGCAATACTGCAAGCTTTACTCGTCACTAAATTGTATTGTCCTTTCAATAAGCTGAATAACGTTTCTATTTTATTACCTGGCAGCAGCCATGCGTGACTGCATGACCATTGCAGTGACAGGAGCATTGGGGCAAACCGATGTTCAGGCAGCTACAAATGTGCTCGCATCATATGCTGCTCAGTAGATTGGTGAAAAGTATCTTGGGGAAGGCAAGAACGCCGCAGCACAAATGGCATCACATGCTATATTGGGCGCAGCCGTGGCTTATGTAAATGTGGGCAGTGTTCCTTTTATCAGGCCTACTGCCCAAGCCGCAGGCTGAATTTATGACGCATGAAAAGCTTTATCTTTTAACTCTTGATGCGGTGAAGCCATTCCGCTGTTAAAAGCGCTATCATAAGCGCATTAACGTTTTGGAATGCATTATGAAAATCGTCGCAGATGAAAATCTGGCATTTACCGATTACTTCTTTGCTGAGTTTGGTGAAATCCGCCAGGCAGCGGGTCGCATGCTCAGCCATGCCGATGTGCAGGATGCCGGCGCGCTGCTGGTGCGCTCAGTGACGAAAGTCAATCAGGCGCTGATTCAGCATACGGCGCTTGAATTTGTCGGCAGCGCCACCATCGGCACAGACCATTTGGACATTGCCGCGCTGCAGCGGCAGGGCATTGCATGGTCAAATGCGCCCGGCTGCAATGCGCAGGCGGTTGCGGAATATGTGATTGCTGCGCTGCTGCATTTAAGGCCGGAGCTGCTGGATGCCGGCCAAAGCTTCAGCTTAGGCATTGTTGGCTTGGGCAATGTCGGTTCGCGCTTAGCAGCTATGGCCAAGCTGCTGGGCTGGAATGTCATCGGCTATGACCCCTATGTGCAGCTGGAAGGCCTGCAGCAGCCGGCATTCGATGAGCTGCTGGCGCAGGCGGATGCAGTTTCCATCCATGTGCCCTTGACCCAAACGGGCGCGCATCCGACCTATCATTTAATCAATGCGGACGCTTTGGCGAAAATGAAGCCTGAGGCCATCCTGATCAATTCCGCGCGCGGCCCGGTAGTGGCTGAGGCTGACCTGATTGCGGACATTCAGCGCACCCGGCGCCGCGCTGTGCTGGATGTGTTCGAGCATGAGCCTGAAATTTCAGAAGAGCTGCTCAGCCTCATCAGCTTAGTGACGCCGCATATTGCCGGCTACAGCCTGGAAGGCAAGGCGCGCGGCACGCAGATGATTTATGAAGCGTTCTGCAAAACTTTCGCTAAAGATGCAGTCAAGCGGTTTGAAACGCAGCTGCCGGCCTGCGCACAGTACTTCCAGCATCAGGATTTGAAAACCGCCTTACAGCGCCATCTCAAGCAGATTTATGATATTGCGCAGGATGATCAGAACCTGCGCGCCTGCCTGAAAGGCGGCAAAGTCGATCAAAAAGCCTTTGATCATTTACGCAAAACTTATCCCTTGCGCCGCGAATGGGCTGCGCATGGAGGGCCTAAAGCATGAGCCAGCCTAAGTTTGACTATCAGCCTACCTGCAGCCTGAATGCGCTGCGGGCGCGGGCAAAAATGTATGCGCAAATCCGCCAGTTTTTTGCGGAACGCAGCGTGCTGGAAGTGGAAACTCCGGTTTTGTCGCAGGCCGGCGTGACCGATGTGCATTTGGCCTCGGTGCAGGCGCAGCGCCATGTGCTGGGCAAGCGCCAAACCCATTATTTGCAGACTTCGCCTGAATTCGCCATGAAGCGCCTGCTGGCCAGCGGCAGCGGGCCGATTTACCAGATCTGCAAAGTGTTCCGCGATGATGAGCATGGCCGCAAGCACAACAGCGAGTTCAGCATGCTGGAATGGTACCGCCCTGGGTTCAGCCTGAAAGATTTAATGCATGAAGTGGCCGATCTGCTGAATGCGGTTTTAGCGCAGCGCTTTGGCCAAGTCCGCCCGGCCATTTTGAGCTATAAGCATGCCTTTATGGACCGGCTGGATCTCAACCCGCTGCAGGCCAGCTTAAAAGAGCTGAAGGACTGCTGCAGCCGCGTAGGCCTGAATCTGGATTTAGGCGATGACCGCCTTGGCTATATGGATTTGCTGTTCTCGCATGTTGTCGAGCCGAGCCTGGGCTTTGATGCTCCGGTTTTCTTAACGGATTTTCCGCCTGAACTGGCGTCATTGGCGAAGACCCGCAGCGATGAAGACGGCGAACTGGTTGCAGCCCGTTTTGAGCTGTACATTGAGGGCTTGGAGCTGGCGAATGCCTATGATGAGCTGATTGACGCCGAGGTGCTGCGCTCGCGCTTTGCCGCGGACAATGCTGAGCGGGCAAAGCTGGGCCTGCATGTGATGCCGGTTGATGAATATTTACTGGCCGCCTTGCCGCAGATGCCTGAATGTTCAGGCATTGCTTTAGGTGTGGATCGTTTGTTAATGATTGCAGCTGAGCAAATGCGCCTGGATCGGGTGATTGCCTTCCCGGCGGACAGGTCTTAAATGCAAAATCCCCCGGAATATTCCGGGGGACTGCATGCCGAGCTGCCAGCTGCCTGAGCCGGGTCAGCCAAAGAACAGCTTCAGGATATAAAACGGCCCCTGGCCGCTGCCCTGCATGCCGGATGCGATGTTGAATGCAATGAATAAGGCAATTCCGACGGTCGCGAAAAAAGCCAGATATGCACTGCTGAAAGAGGGCAGTTCGCGTTCAGCCTGCCGGCTTAAGCTGTGCTTCAGCGCAATTGACGGCCGGCTTTGATTTGCCGCGCTCAGGCTTGATGCGCCCGTTTCATCTGCAAGCGGATAGCGGATATCGCGCGGGGCTTGCGTCTGATTCCATTCATGCTTCTTTAATTTCAGCCTGCCGATCAGATATTCAATATCATCTTCCGCCAGCGAAATCCCGGAACTGCTGATATTCATCAGCGCGTCAGCCGCATGGGGAATATCGGTCACATAAAACCATTTTTTCACGTTGTTCGACAACTCAATATTTCTGGAATGAAGCTCATTGAAAATGATGCATCCGGAAATAAAGCCCAGATTCTGGCTAGTGAAAATGCCCTGCGCTTTAAACCACTCCAGTACCGCAAATTTATTCTTGCGGATTTGCACAAAGGGGTTGATCTGGCTTCCGCCCAAAACTGGTGTGCTGGCGTCAATCAGCCATTCGCCATTTTCCGCGCCTGTTAAGCTGCCGGAGTAATTTTTTAAATCGATGACGATAATTGCATGGCGGGTAAATGCAATCGCATCAACTTCCTGCCCGCTCCACATGGTGTTGTAAAAGACATAAATCCAGTCATCGCTGTATTGCCAATTCAGCTTCAGCTGGCAAAGCAGGTCGTTGAACATGATCTGTTCATTTTTATGCTGGCTGTAATCGCCGTAATATGCGTGTATGGTCATGATTAGCGCTCATCCGTATAAAAAAGGACTTCGCCGCAGTTTGCGCAGTAGTTGCAGACTTTATAGCTGTGGTTTTTGACCAGATAGCGGTTAATCTGCCTGCTTTTGCAGGCATAGCACTGGAAAATATTTGAAGAAAGCGCGGCTTGAGGATGGCTCTTTTTATACCAGTCCAGAGACTGGTAATTGTAAAGCAGCCGGTTTTTCTGCGATTTTATGCCGGCGATAGTTGATTCATAGCAGATTTTAACGCCGCTGAGGAAGAATACGCCTCCCCAGATCAGAAAGAACAGGCCTGAGCTTTGATTCAGGACAAAATTGTAAATCAGCGCTGTGGCGCCGATGATGATAAATATGCTTGAAAAGATGCAAGCGCCGATCATGTGCATTGATTATTCGCCCCCGATATATTTTATGTATAAAAATCCGGTGCGGCCATTCAGCCGCACTTCTCATTAGAAAGTATTAAGTTTTAGATTGGAGCTTTGAAATATATTAAATTGTCTGCTGAAGTTCAAACGCTTGCTTTAAGGCGGAAAGCGCTTTAATGCGCTTTTCAATCAGCATTTCGCCAATATCCGGCCCCTGAATGTCCGGCGGCAAGTCCTGCGCCTTAATGCTGCGCACCACCTGCATGGCATCCAGCACATACTGCGCCTGCGGATATTCGCGGTTTTCCAGCCCTAAGCGGCCGCGCGAGTCGCATTCGCAGGCCTGAATAAACGCCTCAACGCGTTCAGGCCGGCGCAATACATCCAGACGCTGCAGCAGGCGCCACAAGGTGCCCGGCTTTAAGGTCAGCGCCTGATGGCATTTCAGATGCTCTTTGCACACCGCTAAAGCCAGCTGCTTGGTATGGGTCGGCACGCGCATGCGCTCGCAGACTTCAGTCACCGGCTGCAGGCCGCGTTGCTCATGCATGATATGGCGCGGCAGTTCCTCTTTAGGCGTCAAAGCCTTGCCGAGGTCGTGCAGCAAAACCGCAAAACGCACATCCAAAGAATAATTGCCCCGGCAGGCCTGCTGCAGCGACATCATGGTGTGAATGCCGCAGTCAATTTCCGGATGGTACTCCGGGCGCTGCGGCACGCCGTACAGCGCATCCAGTTCCGGGAACAGCACTTTTAAGGCGCCGCAGGCGCGCAGCACTTCAAAGTATTCATCGGCATGGTCTTCCATCAGCGCGCGCGAAGTTTCTTTCCACACCCGTTCCGGCGTCAGCGCTTCAAGCTCGCCGGATTGCGCCAGCTGCTTCATCAGCTGCAGCGTTTCATCGGCCACTTTAAAGCCCAGCGCTTTATAGCGGGCGGCGAAGCGGGCAATCCGCAGCACGCGCAGCGGGTCTTCGGCAAAAGCATCGGAAACGTGGCGCAGCAGGCGCTGCGCCAAATCCTGCTGGCCGCCATAGGGGTCATACAGGGTGCCGTCATCATCCAGCGCCATGGCGTTAATGGTCAGGTCGCGGCGGATTAAGTCCTGCTCAAGGGTGACGGAAGCGCCGGTATAGAATTCAAAGCCGTGATAGCCATGCCCTGACTTGCGCTCAGTGCGCGCAAGCGCATACTCATCCTTGGTTTCTGGGTGCAGGAAAACGGGGAAATCTTTGCCCACAGGCTGAAAGCCCTGCGCAAGCATCTGCTGCGGCGTTGCGCCGACAACAACATAATCTTTTTCGTGATAGGGGTGCCCGAGCAGCCGATCCCGGACTGCGCCGCCTACTAAATAAACTTGCATGAAAAAACCTCTATTCTTGAAGCCATCATGCAACAGAATAGAGGTTTTCTCAAGTCAGAAAGCGTGATCTAGCGGGCTAAATTACAGCGCTGACTTTTCATTTTCCTGAATCTCGGCCACTGTTAAAGCGGTCATATTCACTAAACGGCGGGTCGTCGCAGTCGGCGTTAGAATATGCACCGGCTTTGCAGCGCCAAGCAGGATCGGGCCAATCGTCACGTTATTGCCTGAAGTGGATTTCAGCAGGTTGAACGAAATGTTGGCTGCATCCAGGTTAGGCATAATCAGCAGGTTTGCAGAACCTTTGAAGCGCGAGTTCGGGAATGCAAAGTGGCGGATGTTTTCATCCAGCGCTGCATCTGCATGCATTTCACCTTCAACTTCAAGTTCCGGCGCGATTTCTGAAAGAATATCGAACACTTTGCGCATTTTCTGCGCGCTTGGATCGTTCTGATCTGAACCGAAGCTGGAGTGGGAAAGCAGGGCAACACGCGGCGTCATGCCGAAGCGGCGCACTTCTTCCGCAGCTAAAATGGTCATTTCAGCCAGCTGTTCAGCCGTAGGGTTGGTATTGACGTAGGTGTCGGCAATAAACAGGTTGCGGTCTTCAAGCATCAATGCATTCAGCGTAAAGAAAGAGTTGTGGCCTTCTTTTTTGCCAATGATGTTTTTAACGAAGTCCAGATGGATATCGTAGCTTGAATATGTGCCGCACAGCATGCCGTCCGCATGGCCGTGCTTCACCAGCATCGCGGCAATCAGCGTAGAGCGGCGGCGCGCTTCACGGTGCGCATACTCAGGAGTCACCCCATTGCGCTGCATCAGATTGTAGTAATCATCCGCAAACTTTTCATAATTCGGGTTGTTCTCTTGATCAACGATCTCGATATTTACGCCGTGTTCTAAGCGCAAGCCCAATTTTTTGATATTGGCTTCAATGACTGAGGTGCGGCCGACCAGAATCGGCTTAACCAAGTCTTCATCCACTGCAATCTGCACCGCGCGCAGCACGCGCAGGTCTTCGCCTTCGGCATAAGCGATGCGTTTAGGATCGGCTTTTGCCTGAGCAAAGATCGGCTTCATCATGAGTGCAGAGTTGTAGACAAACTCAGACAGGCGCTGGCGGTAAACCGAGAAGTCCTGAATTGGGCGTGTCGCAACGCCGGAATCCATGGCTGCCTGCGCAACGGCAGGAGCGATTTCCAGAATCAGGCGCTGATCCAGCGGGCGTGGGATCAGGTAGTCGCGGCCAAATGAAGCTGATTTTTCGCCATAAGACGCCGCATCTGCTTCAATGTGCGCCATACGCGCAATCGCATATACACAGGCGATTTTCATCTCTTCATTGATCGTTGTTGCGCCTACATCCAGCGCGCCGCGGAAAATGTAAGGGAAGCACAGCGCGTTGTTGACCTGGTTCGGATAGTCTGAACGGCCGGTCGCCATGATCACGTCATCGCGGACTTCGTGCGCATGTTCAGGCAGGATTTCAGGATCAGGGTTAGCAAGCGCAAAGATGATTGGATCTTTCGCCATCAGCTTAACCATTTCTTTGGTTAAGATGCCTGCAGCGGATAAGCCAAGGAACATGTCCGCGCCGGCAATTACATCAGCCAGTTGAGTGCCTTCGATGTCCTGTACATAACGCTTTTTGGATTCGTCCAGGCCTTCACGCTTAGTGGTGAGCAGGCCGCGGGAGTCAGCCACAACGATATTTTCTTTCTTCGCGCCAATTGCGCAAAGAAGATCTAAACAGGACAGTGCTGCGGCGCCTGCGCCAGAAGCGACAATCTTGATTTCCTCAATTTTTTTGCCGTTCAGCTGCAAAGCGTTCAGCAGCGCTGAGCCGACAATGATAGAAGTGCCGTGCTGGTCGTCATGGAATACTGGAATATTCATGCGTTCACGCAGCTTCTGCTCGATGTAGAAGCATTCCGGCGCTTTGATGTCTTCCAGGTTGATGCCGCCGAATGTCGGCTCTAGGGCAGCCACGATGTCGACAATTTTGTCAGGATCATTTTCTGCAATTTCGATGTCAAATACGTCAACGCCGGCGAATTTCTTGAACAGGACGCCTTTGCCTTCCATCACTGGCTTGGAAGCCAGCGGGCCGATATTGCCCAAGCCCAGCACGGCTGTACCGTTGGTAATTACAGCGACCAGATTGCCGCGGGCGGTATACAGCGCAGCTTTTGAAGGGTCGCGCTCAATCTCTAAACAAGGTGCTGCTACGCCAGGAGAATAAGCCAGCGCTAAGTCACGTTGGTTGACCAGCTGCTTGCTTGGAGTAACGCTGATTTTCCCTGGGGTTGGGAATTCGTGATAATACAATGCCTGCTGTTTTAAAGATTGATCTTCCATCTGTATCTCGATTGTTTTGAGTGGCCCAAGAATGCGGGTAGAGTTGCTTAAATAAGCTCGAATATATCACTTGTTAGGCGCTTCGCCCAGTCGCTAAAGTGCCTTTTTCCAACAAACTTGGCGCTGGCGCGCCTTTAGTTATATTCAGCATGTATAAATTGGCATGCGGGCATTTTGGGTTAAGTATTCTGTGGCTTCGGCTTCGGGCAGCGGTTTGGAAAACAGGTAGCCCTGCGCGATGTCGCAGTCGAGGCCGTGCAGGTACTGCAGCTGCTGCTCAGTCTCAATGCCTTCCGCCACCACCGTCATGCCCATGGCCTTGCCCATAGCAATCATCGCGCTGACAATCGCTTCCTGCTTGTTCTGGCCGATCTTGGACACGAAGCTGCGGTCAATTTTCAGTATATCAATTGGAAAATCAGCCAGATAAGAAAGGGAAGAGTAGCCTGTTCCAAAGTCATCCAGCGAAATGTTGATGCGGCGGCTTTTAATTTCATGCAGCAGGTTTTTAATGCTCTCTGAATTTTCAATTAACGACGATTCGGTAATTTCCAGTTCAAGGCTGGCGCCGGAAATGCCGCTGGCTGCGATGGCCTCATCCAGATCGGCCAGCAGCTGGCCGCGCCTCAGCTGCTGCGCCACAATGTTGACTGAGACACAAATGTTATTAAAGCCCATCGCATTCCAGCAGCGGATTTGCCTGGCTGTTTGCTGAATAACAATGCGCCCGATGTCTGAAATCAGGCTGGTCTGCTCCGCCTGCGGAATAAACAGGCTGGGCGGAATAATGCCTTTGCTTGGGTGATTCCAGCGCACAAGGGCTTCAAAGCCGTAAATATTCTTGTCTCTGAAATTGATTTTCGGCTGATAGTAAACCACCAGCTCGTCGCGCTGCAGGGCCTTGCGCAGGTCCCTTTCCAGAAAAATGCCTTTTTCCAGCAGCGCGGCATTTTTATTGGAATAATAGCGCGTGGCGTTGCCGCCGAGGTTCTTGGCTTCAGACAGCGCCTGCTCAGCGCAGTTGTTCAGGTAATCCAGCTGGCGGCCATGCTCCGGATAGAAAGCCACGCCCATGGACAGGGTGATTAAATGATCCTGCCCCATGATATTGAAAGGCAGGCTGAAGGCCTTGGCAATGCGCTCGCAGTGCTCGATTACGGACGGACGGATATGCGAAATTTCATAGACAATCGCAAAATCATCGCCGTTTAAATGCGCGACAAACAGGGCTTCGGCATTGGTCAGGCGCAGGCGCTGCGCGACCTGGCGCAGCAGCTCATCGCCGCCGTTATTGCTGAGGTATTCATTCAGCGGGCGGAATCTGTCGATATTCAGGCGGATGACCGCCAGCTGCTTGATGGAGTCCTGCTGCGAAACCAGATACTGATGCAGCTGGTAATTGTAGTAAAAGCGGTTAGGCAGGTCGGTTAGGGTGTCGTAATTTTCCAGATAGGACAGGCGCTGCTCCTGCAGCTTGCGCTCGGTTAAGTCGGAGACAATGCCGATATAGTGGGTCACGCGGTCCTGATCATCGGTAATGGCATTTATGTGCATCCAGATGGTCAGCTCTTTGCCCGACAGGAATTTTTCATGCACTTCGCCGTCAAATTCGCGGATTTTCAGCACCTGCTTCAGAATGGTCGAATGCATGCTGCGCTGCTGCGATTTATAGTTGGCGGTGATGTCAAATAAGTGTTTGCCGACAATCTGGCCGCGGCTGAAGCCAGTCAGCTGTTCATAAAACGGATTGACGTCAATATAGCAAAGCGCTTCATCCAGAATGAAAATGCCTTCAGCGGCCTGCTGCAGCACGCTGGCAGCCAGCTTCAGCCGTTCCTGAGAGGTGCGTTCCTGCTGAATGTCGCGCCGGATGCCGACCATGCGCACAGGCTTGCCGCTGGCCGGGTCGCGGGCGATGACCCGGCCGATGTCGTGCACCCAGCACCATTTGCCGGCTGCGCTGTTCTGCACGCGGTAGGTCGCTTCATAGCGGTCGCTCTGGCTGCGCAGATGCTGCTTCATGGCATCCTTGAAATGGCTGATGTCATCCGGGTGAATCACATGCTGCAGCTGGTGGCGGTGCTCTGTGGAGCCGCGCAGCGTTTTTTCCTGGCTGTGGCTGGTGATCGAGATCTTGCGGTCTTTAATATTCCAGTCCCAATGGCGCAGGCCGGCAATTTCATGCGCCAAGACCAGATTCTGCTGATGCTCTTCCAGGTCTTTGTTCATTTGCGCAATGTCAAAGGTTCTTTCTTTCACCTTCTGCTCAAGCAGCTGGTTGTTCAGCTGCAGCTGCAGCTTGATATCTTTGGAATGGCTGATTTCATTCTGCAGTTGCTTGCACAGCTCATCTGTCCAGGCCGCGTGCTGTTCAGCGGCTTTCACCAGCAGGCTGTTTTCTGCAGAAAGGGTGGAGATGCGGCGGTGGATCCGGTAAGAAGTTGCGGCGCAAAGCAGAATCACAATCAAGGCAAAATTGATGGTCAGGCTGAATAAATGATTGGTTTGGCTGCTGAAAATAAACTGCGAGACTAAATAGGGAATGACCGACGGCAAAAAGGCCAGGCAAAAATAATTCAGCTTCTGGGTTAAATAGGTCAAGCCAAAGGTCTGCGTCACGATCAGCAGCAGCGCGGACAGGGTCAGCGCTTGAATTTCTGCAAAGCTTGGATTGATGGAGGGCAGGTAATAATAAATGATGGAAATGCCGCCGGCGATCAGCGCGCCGATGCTCAGGCACTGGAACTGTAGCCAGCGGTGGGCCTGCTTTAAATCATACTGTTTCGGCTTGAAGTATACCGTGCTGATCAGCCAGCAGAAACTGGCGAACAGTTCGGTGATGATGAACCAGAGGTTGAAATACAGCGCTGACGCGCCGAAATAAATTTGGTATATACAAAAAATATACAGACAAACAATCAAAATGCTGACCAAGAAATAGCGGCTTAGGCGAAGCGTGTTCGCTATCTGCGCAGTATGGTTGTACTGCCGAATATAGTCATATTGATCATTTTCCATCAATATAAGTGCCTTATTTATAAAGTATATTAATCGAATTTTCTGCTTTTACTGAAGCTTCTATCCTTATTGGCTCAAACGATATTTTTTAATCATTCAATTGCGCGCTTATGGTTACAGCGCTAAGGTTAATAACCTTATGCATAAAAATCAATCTGCTCATATACAAAAGTATAAAATTCAGATGAACTAGCGCGCGAGGCTGTAATTCAGAATGGACAGCGCGACCACTGGTGCAGTTTCTGTGCGCAGGACGCGCGATCCGATGCACCAGCTTTTAAACCCAGCCTGATTTGCCTGCTGAATTTCCGCTTCGCTTAAGCCGCCTTCAGGGCCAATCAGCAGCGCAATATTTTTAGACGCGCCTGACAGCACATCCGTTTCATCTTTATTTGGCGCCAGTACCAGTTTAGTTGCAGGCAGCTGTGATGCAAGCCATTTCTCTAAACTGAGTGGTGCTTGAATTTTCGGTACAAGGTTCATACCGCACTGTTCGCAGGCCGCAATGGCAATGCCTTGCCAGTGATCAATTTTTTTCTGATCGCGGTCATACTTGAGGCGCATTTCGCAGCGTTCGGAGGTCAGCAGCTGGATTTCTGCAACCCCCAGTTCCACCGCTTTCTGAATGGCGTAATCCATGCGGTCGCCCTTGCTCATGACTTGGCCCAGCAATGCGGAGAATGCCGGCGTGCGGTTGTCCGGATTGAAAGAAAGGATGCGGACTGTGGCGGATTTTTTGGAAACTTCAGCCAGTTCAGCTTCATATTCGCCGCCTTGCCCATTGAACAGGGTGGCTTTTTCGCCCGCTTGAGCGCGCAAGACTTTAATCCAATGATGAAATACCGTTTCAGTCAGTTCAACCGTGGTTTCAGCAGCTAAATCAGTTTCAATATAAAAACGCGGCATTAAAGTCTTGCTCTCAAAGTAGGCGGAATAATTAGGCTAAACCGAGGTCCAGCACAAGCTGGCGTGTAGGGTCAGTGGTGTTCATGGTGTAGAAATGCAGGCTTGGCGCGCCGCCGGCAATCAGGCGTTCGCACAGTTTCGCAATCACTTCGTGGCCGAAGGCCTTAATGCTTGCGGTGTCATCGCCATAGGCCGCCAGCTGCTTGCGGATCCAGCGCGGAATTTCTGCGCCTGTGCCATCTGCAAAGCGGATTAAATTGCTGGCATTGGTGATTGGCATAATGCCCGGCGCAACAGGAATGTTCACGCCTTCTTTCTGAATGCGATCTATAAAGTAGAAGTAGGCATCCGGATTAAAGAAAAACTGCGTCAGCGCCGCATTGGCGCCCGCATTGGCTTTGTCACAAAAACGCTGAATGTCCAGGTCAAAGCTTTCTGCCTGAGGGTGCATTTCAGGATAGGCTGCCACTTCAATTTTGAAATGATCGCCTGAATGCTCGCGGATAAAGCGCACCAAATCAGTTGCATAAGGCAATTCGCCTAGGCCGACTTGGCCGGATGGCAAATCGCCGCGCAGCGCCACAATGCGGTCAATGCCTTGCGCCTTATAGATATCCAGCAGTTCGGCAATGCGCGCTTTGTCATCGCCAATGCAGGATAGGTGAGGGGCAACAGGCGTGCCTTTGCCGTTGAAGTCTGCAATTGCGGCTAAAGTGCGCTCGCGGGTTGAACCGCCTGCGCCATAGGTAATAGAGAAGAATTCAGGGTTCAGCAGCTGAAGTTCTTGGTGTACTGTTTTGAGTTTTTCTGCGCCGGCATCTGTTTTAGTTGGAAAGAACTCAAAAGAAATTGGAATATGCTTAGACATTTTTTAAATCCTTTTTTATAAATACTTGTATTTATACCTCTCCCTAGCCCTCTCCTGAAAGGAGAGGGAAATTCATTACTGAATTACGCAGGGTTGAAACCAAATTTATTCAAAGGATGATATTGAATCTTCGGGATGAATAAGCTTGGCGGTCACCCTCTCTTGCGCCATATATGGCGCAAGAGAGGGTATTAAAACTTAGTATTTATAAGCATCCGATTTAAACGGGCCTTCAACTGCAACGCCCAGATAGTCAGCCTGCTCTTGAGTCAGCTGAGTCAGCACGCCGCCGAAACCGGCAACCATGGCTGCTGCAACTTCTTCATCCAGTTTCTTAGGAAGCAGTTCTACGCGGATTGCAGCCTGTTTTTGATCTTCAGCAAGATCCGCAAATTTTTCAGCGAACAAGTGCATTTGACCCAATACCTGGTTGGCGAAAGAACCGTCCATCACGCGTGAAGGGTGGCCAGTCGCGTTGCCAAGGTTCACCAGGCGGCCTTCAGAAAGCAGGATTAAGTAATCGCTGTCATTTTCTGAACGGTAAACTTGGTGCACTTGCGGCTTCACTTCAACCCACTTGTAGCCGCGCAGGTAGTTGGTGTCGATTTCAGTGTCAAAGTGGCCGATGTTGCACACTACTGCACCTGCTTTCAAGGTATCTAGCATAGCAGAGTCACATACGTGGTAGTTGCCTGTAGTCGTCACGATCAGGTCAGTATTTTGCAGAAGCTCAGCATTGACGTCTTCTTTCTTGCCGGTTTGCACGCCATTTTTGTATGGAGATACAACTTCGTAGCCGTCCATGCAGGCCTGCATTGCGCAGATTGGATCAACTTCAGTAACGCGTACAATCATGCCTTCCTGACGCAGCGACTGCGCAGAACCTTTGCCTACGTCGCCGTAGCCGATTACCAGCGCGCGGCGGCCAGATAAAAGCATATCTGTACCGCGCTTGATTGCGTCGTTCAGTGAGTGGCGGCAGCCGTATTTGTTGTCATTTTTAGATTTGGTTACTGAGTCGTTGACGTTGATTGCCGGAACTTTCAGTGAACCGTCTTTCCACATTTCCAGCAGGCGCTGCACGCCTGTTGTGGTTTCTTCGGTAATGCCGTGGATTTTCGCCAATACATTTGGGTATTTTTCGTGGACCAGCGAAGTTAAGTCGCCGCCGTCATCCAGAATCATGTTGGCATCCCAAGGCTTGCCATTTACATTGATCTGCTGTTCAAGGCACCACATGTATTCTTCTTCAGTTTCGCCTTTCCAAGCGAAAACAGCAACGCCGGAAGCAGCGATGGCAGCTGCAGCGTGGTCTTGAGTAGAGAAGATGTTGCAAGATGTCCAGCGGACTTCTGCGCCCAATTCAACCAGCGTTTCAATTAAAACGGCAGTTTGAATGGTCATGTGGATGCAGCCGAGGATTTTCGCGCCAGCCAGCGGTTTAGCCGCAGCATAGCGTTTGCGCAGGCCCATCAGCGCCGGCATTTCCGCTTCGGCAAGTTTGATTTCTTTACGGCCGTAGTCAGCAAGTGAAATATCGGCAACTTTGTAATCTGTAAATGAAGCATTAACCGCGTTCATCACGATCTCCTAATATAAAAAATTGATCATTCAGTTCGCGGATGCCGTTGTTGATCAAAACCTGTATTGCACAGAAGCTTTGACCGAATCGTCGAGCCTAGCGATCTTACATTGCTGTTTTTTGAAAAATCAGCCTGTAAGAAAGTCGCAGCATCCCTCGACTAGCGGAGTATTGTACTTGGATTCGAAAAGTGTTCCAAGTTGTTAGTGCGAATATTATTTATTTTCCAGCTGTTGTTCTTTTAGTTGATCAAATGCTTGCCAGCCTTCATTTGTTAGGTAAAAACATTCGCCTTCGTATCCACGATCCCGGATTAGACCAAGGTTTTTAAGGTCATTGAGGGCATTTTCCCATTTAGCTAATTCTCGAGGTTTATTTAGATTAGGCTCTAAATCTCCTGCAGATAAGGACTGACCTCCTAGATATCGACGAAAGTGAATATCACTTTCCGCATTACCAGCACTTAATAATATCTGAACCATTTCATCACTGGGTTTGATAGTTTGTTTGGTAGACGCTGGTATTGAAGTAACGTTGGAGTTGAGTTCATTTAGAATAGCCTGAATATATTCATTATGTTGAATGTGAAGAGATAAATGATCTTTAATTTTTTGTTTGAAGGTAGAGTGATTATCATAAAAATCTAATAATCCTTCGTTAAGCCAAATTTGGGTTTGATTTCTTAAAAGTTGTAATTGTTCTAGATTTATATCTTCAGGATAAGGTTTTTTAGAAATATAAACAGAGGCTAACTTGTTTGTATTGCAGTGTTTAGATATTTCTTCGACTGTTCCGCTTGCATATTCACCAGTTGGTGAGCCTAATCGAGTCCAAAAAATACCAATCAGAATGTCTGAATCATTCAATATACTTTTGTTAATAATCTCTTGTGGATGGCTACCCATTTGAGGAGCTATATTGTTTTCCCAACCTATGGGATTGAGCATGACCTTAAATCGTTTAGAGTGAATTGCATTCCATTCATATATTGCGTCACGAACGAGCTGTCTTTCTTCGGCTACATCGCTTGGTGATGCGATCATTACATTTAGAATTGTTGCTTGGTAGGCCATAGTATTTATAAAATTTGTGAAGGATAGTTTTAGAAACAATATATAATTTTTAAGGAGATAAAACTATGTGTATTTTATTTTAGTATTTTAGGGTAATAGGCTGAATAAATGAGAGAAAAATTACTAATTTTGCTGGCGTTCAGCCCGATTGCCATATGGGCCAACGACTCCACCGGCTATGTTTCCACAGGCGGCGTGCAGTACCTGAAAAATAAAGACATTCAGATGCACAGCGAAGATCTGTTTATCAGCAAAAAGCAAATCAAGGTTGATTATCAGTTTAAAAATTTAAGTCAGAAGGACGTAACTGAAACCATTCTTTTTCCGCTGCCGCCGGTTGAAAACTTTTTTGAGTCGGATTTTGCCGATACAGAACGGCTGCTGCAAAGCTTCAAGGTTCAGGCCAATGGAAAAACCATACAGCCTGAAATGCATGTCCGCACTTTTATTCAGAAAGATGAAAAATCCAAGCCGGTTGATTTAACTGCCGAGTTTAAGCAATGCGGGTTTACCGAAAAGGAAATGCTGAATCCTTGGAACCGGCAGAATTATGAATATGCGCCCTTTGAAGCCAAGCTGAGAAGCTGTAACAATGCAAAACTGCAGCAGGTGCTTCCAGAAAATAAAGATGAATCTATTGCATGGTCTTCGCAGGTGATTTACAGCTGGAAGCAGACGTTTAAAGCCGCTTCGCTGACGCGCGTGCAGCACCAGTATGCACCGCTGGTCGGCGGTTCAGTGGCGCTTTATCCGGCAGAAGATGAAAAAGCTTACTGTATGGACAGCAGTTTTAAAGCCGGCCTAAAGAAAGCCAAGTCACAGCATGCGCCATATCAGGCTTTGGGCTATATTTTAAAAACCGGCGCCAACTGGGCTAAGCCGATTCAGGATTTTAAGCTGACCGTAGAGCGTGATGCGGATGAATTGGTTTCTTTCTGCTGGGCGGGCAAAGTCACGAAAATCAGCCCGACACGCTTTCAAATGACTGAAAAGAATTTTGTACCGAAGCAGGATTTGGATATTATTTTTGTGCGCAAGCTTTAATTTGCGGAAAGAACAAAGCCCGCCAGCATTGCGTATCTGGCGGGCTTTGCCGTTTCTAAGGATTCAGCTTGTAAAGCTGCAGGCCATTATTCGGCTTCTGGCTGCTCAGAAGCTTTGGCCTTTTCAGACCAGTAATCGGCTTTTTCTTCGTCAGCGTCAAGGCCTAAGCCATTTTCATAGATAAAGGCCAAGTCACGCATGGCTTGCACTTCACCCAGCTCAGCAGCTTGCTTCACCAGTTCTGCAGATTTTACCGGGTCTTTTGCAACGACATCGCCGCGGCGGTAAAAACCGGCCAGCTCCAGCACCGCAGCTGCATGCTGATGCTTCGCCGCCTGTTCCAGCCAGCGGTAAGCATGCTCAAAATAGGCTTTGGCCTCTTCCGGCTCTTCTTCACGCAGGTCTTTGGCATAAAAAACATAGCCTTCGCCCAGCCAGTACATCGCTTCAACATGGCCCAGCTGCGCGGCTTTCAGCGCCCATTCTTCAGCCAGCTCAACATGCTCATCCTGTTCGCTTTGCATGTAAATTTCAGCCAGCTCAAATTGGGCATCGCGGTTGCCTGCCATGGCGCGGTTAAACAGCTCGGCAGAAATAGGGAGATCAGACATAGACAATCCAAAAGGGCAGAATATGCATAGCCTAATCGTTTGGCGTAAAAAAGCCAATCCGGAGATTTAATGCTGATCAGTTAAGAGATTTTGCAATAAAAGACTTTTACCAAAGATACAAGCTACAGTTGTTTTTTAAACAGCATTTAATTCACAATGGAAATTCCCTCTCCTTTTCAAAGAGACTTGCGCGGAATACCGCTCAGGGAGAGGATTTTATTGAAAAAATTCCCTCATCCTAACCTTCTCCCTGAGCCATATATGGCGCAAGAGAAGGAACTTTCAATATTAATTTTACTGCTAATAAATGATCATTTATTGATTTATGAAATAGATCTATTTGAAGGACTCTAGAATTTAAAAAATGCCAGTCAATTTCTTAATTGACTGGCATTAATCCGGAGATTGACTTTGCATGAGGGCAGGGGAAGCTTCAGAACAGGTAAATCAGCCCAGCTGTCAGGCCGGTCAGGGCTATGGCGATGGCGATTTTTTTAATTCTGGCTTCCAGGTAGCTTAGGCACAGCCCCGTAAATAAAGCGGCCAAAGTCAGCGCGCCCAGCCAGTAGCTGATCATGTTGCTGACTGAACCGGATAAAACGCAGATCAGCAGGGCAATTATCAGCAGGGTCCAGCCGCCGGCCGCGGCGGTCCGGGTTTTAGCAGCGTCCAGCTCATGTCCAAAAATTTGCTTCTGATGCTTGGACATGGAACTAGCCAAGGCGAAAAATCCTAAAGCGCTGAGCGACCAGATCAACAGAAAGAACATCATGCGTCTGCCTCCTTGGCTGCGGTTTTAGGCGCTCGGGCTTTTTTCACCGGCAGGCCTTTATGCTTTTTCACTTTATAGAATGAGTAGGCGAACAGGACCGCAAAGACCCACATGGCTAAATCTACGCTGGCAATCATCCATTGGCCATGCGCAATGCTGTTCCACAGCGCTTGACCGCCGGTCATAAAGTTGATGATTGGCAGCAGGGCAAAGGCCGCGGCGGCCAGGGCTAAAAGTTCCAGCCAGGCTTGGCGGTGGATGCGCAGCAGGGCGTAGACTAAGGTCAGCAGCCAGACAATAAAGAAACAGCGGATTTCCCATTCCAGACGGTTTTCCAGATTCACGGAAATAAAGCGGTTGGCGTAGAAATAGGCTGCGCAGGCAATCGGCAGGCCGATGATGGCGGCCACATTCAGCACTTCAACGGTGCGGTAGCCGAAAGACTTATAGCCTTGTTTCTGCTGCTGCGGGGCGCGCTTCACGCACCAGAGGATCAGGCCGGTGGCGACCATCATGGTGCCGACAATGCCGGATAAGAACAGCAGCCAGCGCAGGGCGGTGGCCGCGCCTTGGGCCTCATGCAACGAGGTGAAGACATTGTAAATGCCCATCGGAATAGACGGATTCTTTAAGCCGGCATGCTCATCGCTGATATTTTTGCCGGTCACGCCGTCATACTGCAGGCTTGGATAGACATTGCGGTGCGCCACGCTTTCGCCGTACAGGGCGCGCAGCTCTACTTTAGCCTGATCGGTATTCGGCGCAATAATCGTAATGCTTCCAATCGGATTGTTTTTCCATTCCAGCTGCGCATTGACCAGCATTGGGCTTAAATCGGCTAGCGGCGCAGCTTGCGCTTCAGGCGGCTGCTGGCGTTCAGCGCCGTTTTGAGCAGAGCCGGCTGCATTGTTATTGCCCTTGCCGTTTTCCTTACTGCTGCCTTGCGTCAGGGCGCGGCTCTGCTCCTGCAGGAATTGCCCGCGGTTTTCATAAATCTGCTCAACGCCCCACGGCATCAGCATAAACATCAGCAGCAGCAGGCCGCTGAAGGTAATCATAATATGAAAGGGCAGGGCAAATACCGCAGTGGCATTGTGCGCGTCCAGCCAGGAGCGCTGGCCCTTGCCGGAACGGAAGGTGAAGAAATCCTTGAAGATTTTTTTATGGGTAATCACGCCGCTGATAATCGCCACCAGCATGAATAAAGTCGCAATTCCCACCAGCCAGCGCGTCCACAGGCGGGGCATGCCGTACAGTTCAAAATGGAAGCGGTACAGGAAGCCACCGCCGCGGGTGTCGCGCGCTTCCAGCACTTCACCGGTGGCGCTGTCAATGGTAATGCGCTTGCCGCCCCTGCGTGAGCGCGGATCTTCGCCCTGCTCGCGGATGGTCAGCTGGGTGGTGTTCTGGCGCGCGTCCGGCAGCAGGATGCTCCAGCTTCCGGCATTCGGGTGGTTCTGCTGCAGATAGTTCAGCGCCACCTGCGTTTGCTGAATTTGCGAGGCCTGAGGCACGGACTGATGCAGTTCCGGCTTCATCCAAACCGTGATTTCATTTTGGAAGAAACTCAGCGTGCCGGTCAGGAAAATTGCATACAGCAGCCAGCCTAAAATTAAGCTGGCCCAGGTATGCAGCCATGACATGGACTGGCGCGGCCCTTCCGCTTTGGCATCTGGACGCATGTTAATTTCCTACGGCTTTGAGTAATGCAAACAGCACCAGGCAGGGCAGAATAATGCCCAGGCTGGCTTTCAGGGTTTTATTGACCATAAAGACCCAGATAAAAGCCGCAGCATTCAGCGCAAAGGCGATCAGCGTGGCGCTCATGGCGGCGCTGGCGCGGTAGTCCATGAAGTACTGCGCAATCAGCATGGCGCTTAAGCTGGCAAGCGCATAGCCGCCAACCAGCGCCAAAGCGAAGCGGTAGAAAATCATCAGGCGGTAAGCCAGCAGCAGGGCGCTTTCCTTGCGCTTGCCGGGCGGCGCGGCCGCATCGGCCTTCACTGCTGCCGCATTAAGGGGGGAACTGGTCATCATTGGAAATTCAAATCTTCAGAAGTATAATTTTAAATAACGCAAATGATAACAATTAACATTTAGATTTGAAATATCTGGACAGAAAAAATTCCAGATTTCAGAAAAAATAAACAAATAAAATAAGGGTATGCAGATTTAAGCGGGCAAAGCGCAGAGGACTTTCATTGAAATGCATGGCGGCGGCAAGGCGCAGATGCGCAGCTGAGAATTCAAATCCGGCCTTGATCTGCAGATAAAAAAACAGCGGCCTAAGCCGCTGTTTTTTCACGCTGAAGCATCAGCCTTCTTGCTGGATGCCTGCAACCAGCCAGTCTTGGTTAGAACCGGCAGGCTTCACAAAGTGCCAGACTTCCGCAAAAGGCTGCGGCAGGCTGTTCAGGTCTTCACTCACAGTGCCCGTGAAGCGGACGCTGACAATATACTGGCCATTTTCAGTGGCGGAATCTGCAACCATTGCATTCAGGTTGGAGAACTCAGCAACGTCCTGATCCTGATTGCCCATAATGTCATTGCGCATCGACTGGTACAGGTCAGGCGTCAAGTAGCGCTGAATTTCTGCAATGTTGCTTGCAGAGTTCATGGACTGAATATGGTTGAAGCGCTGGCGGGCAATGCGCAGGAAGGACGCAGGCTCTGAACCGTCCGGCAGCTGGCTGCCTGAATTGGTATAAGCGCTGCCGCCAAACGGCGCATTGGCTGCTGCGGAACCGCCTACAGCCTGGCCGAAGATATTGCTGTTGTCTCCGGCAGGGCTGCGCGGCGCTGCATTTTGCTGGCCAAACGGCGCGCTGTTCGGCGTGCCGCTGTTTGGCGCATAGGGATTACTGGCTAGTTTTTTTTTTGCGCCCATCTTGCGGAAAATAAAGAAGGCAGCGCCGGCAGCCAGCAGAATCCAGATCCAGCTTGGAATGCCGCCTTTTTCTTCAGCCGGAGCCTGAGCTTCAGAAGCAGCCTGCGTGTTTTTGTCGTCCGCCATCGCGTTTGCAGCGACTGCGCCAATGGCCGCGCCCGCTACGCCGGCTGCAACCATGCCGCCGACATTAGAACCGGATTTTGCCGGAGCGGCTGGCTGTTGTACTGGAGCAGCTTGACGAGGCTGTTGGTAAGGCTGAGCTGGAGCGGCTTGACGGCTCATGCCGTGGCTTTTGCCGCTGCCTGCGCGTTTTGCTTCCGCAGTCAAAGGCGCAACCAGTAAAGCAGCGGTCAAAACGCCCGCAATCAACCCACGCTGTCGAACTTCCATTCATTTTTCCTATCATAAATAAAATATTGCCCTGTATTTATGCAGGCATTCCATCTGAATTTCAATATAAAAAGCGTATTTTTTATTGAAAATTCGATGCTGAATCTAAAATCGCTTTAACTCAGCTCTTCACTCAGGCTCATGGCTTCGCTTAAGGCTTCATGCAGGCGGGCAACCGAAATAATATTGACCCCCGGAATCGGGCTTTGCGGCGCATTGCCCCGAGGCAGAATAATATGCTTGAAGCCATGCTTGACGGCTTCCTTCAAGCGCTCCTGGCCATTCGGCACCGGGCGGATTTCGCCGGAGAGGCCGACTTCGCCGAAGACCGCCAGCTGCTGCGGCAGCGCCTTGCCGCGGATGCTGGACGCGCAGGCTAAAAGCACAGCCAGGTCCGAACCGGTTTCAGTGATTTTCAGGCCGCCGACAATATTGACATACACATCCTGCCCGGAAGTCTGCACGCCGCCGTGGCGGTGCATCACCGCCAGCAGCATGTTCAGGCGGTTCTGGTCCAGGCCTAAGGCCACCCGCCGCGGCTGGCCCTGCGAGTCATCGACCAGCGCCTGCACTTCAACCAGCAGCGGGCGCGTGCCTTCACGGCTGATCAGCACAATAGAGCCGGGAATGGCTTCATCATAGCGGCTGAGGAAAATTGCCGACGGATTGGAGACTTCACGCAGGCCTTTATCGGTCATGCCGAAAACGCCCAGTTCATTGACCGCGCCAAAGCGGTTTTTTACTGCGCGGATCATGCGGAAGCGCGAATCGGACTGGCCTTCAAAATACAGCACGCAGTCCACCATATGCTCCAGAACCCGCGGGCCGGCCAGTGCGCCTTCTTTGGTCACATGGCCGACAATAAACAGCGATGTGCCGCTGTTTTTGGCAAAGCGGGTCAGCAGGGCAGCCGACTCACGGATTTGCGATACGCCGCCCGGCGCTGACTGCAGGGTTTCAGTATAGAGGGTCTGAATGGAGTCCAGAATGGCCACGGCAGGGCGCTCATGCGCCAAAACCTCGCAAATCCGCTCTACGCAGGTTTCCGCCATGACTTTCAGCTGGTCAGTCGGCAAGTCCAGGCGCTGCGCGCGCAGCGCCACTTGCGAAAGCGATTCCTCGCCGGTGACATACAGCGCAGCGCTGCGGGCCGCCGCCATGTGCGTTGCTGTCTGCAGCAGAATGGTGGATTTGCCGATGCCGGGGTCGCCGCCAATCAATACCACGGAGCCGGTCACCAAACCGCCGCCCAGCACGCGGTCAAATTCGCCGATGCCTGTCGCTAAGCGCGATTCACGCGAAACCGAAACTTTATTTAAGGTGGTGATCGCCGCCGCCTGGCCCGCATAGCCGCCGCCTGCGCCCATTTTCGGCTGCGCCCGGTGGCTTACTGCGGGGGCAAGGCTGACTTCACTGAGGCAATTCCATTCACCGCAGTCCGTACATTGGCCTGCCCATTTGGGATGATCAGTCCCGCATTGTTCACAGCGGTAAACAGTTTTGACTTTACTCATGTAGCCCTTTATCTGTATAAGAAATTATGAATGGGGAGAATGTAGCAATAGCTGTTTGCAAAAACAATTTTTTGCAGGATTTATCGCCATAATTTAAGTTGGCACGCAAGCTGCTAACTTTTCAGGGACAGGGCAAAACATAAAAGGATAGCGGCGGCATTGTTTTAAAAATCATCTAAAGCGCGGTCAGGCGTGAGAAATATTGACGAATCGTCCAAAAAGCTTTTTTTATTTTAATTTTTTGGGCTACTTTTAAATACTGAATTCTGAGAGACAAAATAACAATGTCAAATGAAAACCTCAGTTCAACTAGCGAAGATAGTGAACTAAAGCGCAGTTTATCCAACCGCCACCTGCAGCTCATTGCAATTGGCGGCGCGATTGGTACAGGTTTATTCATGGGGTCGGGCAAAACAATCAGCCTGGCGGGGCCGTCTATTCTGCTGATCTACATGATTATTGGCTTTATGGTGTTTTTCGTCATGCGCGCGCTTGGCGAACTGCTGCTGTCCAACCTGCACTACAAATCATTCATCGATTTTTCTACAGATCTGATTGGCCCGTGGGCCGGCTATTTTGTCGGCTGGACCTACTGGCTGTGCTGGATCACCATCGGCATCGCCGATCTTTCCGCAATTATCTACTACCTGCAGTTCTTTAACGGGGGCAATCCGTTCTCGCCTGAAGAAGGGGTGATGATCAGCATCGCCGCCATCGTCTTCATCATGGGCCTGAACCTGGTGACGGTCAAGCTGTTCGGCGAGCTGGAATTCTGGTTTGCGCTGATCAAGATTGTCGCCATTGTGGTGCTGATTGGCGTGGGCCTGTGGATGATCTTTACCGGCTTTACTTCAACGGCCGGCGAAGTGGCGTCATTTACGCATCTCTGGTCGCACGGCGGCTTATTCCCTACCGGCGTGACCGGCTTCCTGGCGGGCTTCCAGATTGCCATTTTTGCCTTTGTTGGGGTTGAGCTGGTCGGCACAACCGCAGCTGAAACCAAGGATCCTGAGAAAAACCTGCCGAAAGCGGTCAACTCAATTCCTATCCGCATCATTGTGTTCTATGTGCTGTCGCTGGTGATTGTCATGTCAGTTACGCCGTGGAACAGAATTGATCCAAGCATTTCGCCTTTCGTGAACCTGTTCAGCCAGGCGGGCATTGCCGCTGCGGCCATCATCATGAACCTGGTGGTGCTGTCTTCGGTGATGTCTTCAATGAACAGCGGCGTGTTTTCAACCAGCCGCATGCTGTTCGGCCTGTCGCGTGAAAAGCAGGGCCCGCAAGCCTTTGGCCATCTGAACAAGCGTGCTGTTCCCGCCAATGCGCTGTATTTCTCTGCAGTCTGCCTATTGCTGGGCGCTGGGCTGCAGTACTTTGTGCCGAATACCGTTGAAGCCTTCACATTGGCAACGACTTTATCGACAATTTTATTCATCTGCGTCTGGCTGATGATTATCTGGAGCTATATTGTCTATTATAAAACCCGTCCAGAACTGCATGCGAAATCAACATTCAAGCTGCCGGGCGGCTTGTTTACCTGCTGGGTGCTGATCGTCTTCTTTATAGGGATGATCTACGTGCTGTCTTTGGAAGCGGACACCATGAAAGCGCTGATGGTCAGCCCAATCTGGTTCATCATTCTGATTATCGGCTACTTCGGCTTCTATAAGCCAAGGCATAAATAATCCGGTTTTTGCGTCAGAAAGCTGCCTCTTCCGGGGCAGCTTTTTTTTGCGTCAAAATCTGGCGCGCGGATGCAGGCGGCCATTCTCACGGCGCTTTTATCTGCATATAATGCAATGATTCAAGGCGATTTTTTGAGCATGCGATGCAAGATCCATATCAAGCTGTTCTGCGCAGCATAGACGGTTATTGCGCATTAAAAATAGAAACTGAAAGCTGCACTTTGCGTGAAGTCTTAAAGCGCCATCTGGCGCAAAAAATGCAGCCCGCGCAGGACTATCTGCAGCAGCTGCGCCGGCAGCGCCATGCCGATGAGCGCTTGCTGAATGATGCCTTGGCGCAGCCCGAAGCGGCCTGGCAGGCTTTGATGGACCCTGAGCGGCATTTGGCCTATGCCATTGAGCTTTTTCAAAATAAGGCTTTCATTGCCTTGGTGGATGGCCGGCAAATTTCCGATGCCGATGAAGCATTTTTATGGATGCCGCATTCGCAGATTCAATTCATTCGCTTGACGCCCTTGGCGGGCCAATAATTTTCACTGGAGAATAATAAGATGCAGACGCAGCAGGAATTTGAACAGGAACTGCAGAATAATATCCGCATTGTGCACATGGAGCGCAATCAGCATTTAAGGGATTATCGCCAGCGCCAAATTGAACTGGCGCAGCAGCTGTCCGCTCAGGGCATTGCCGAAGCGCTGCAGCAGCTGTGGTGTGATTATATTGACTCCTATGAGTCCAATATTCCGCTGGAGGAGCAGCATTTGGGCTTGTCGGCCCGGCTGCGGGCATTAGCTGATTACTACCGGCTGCATCCTGAGCAGCGCGCGGCCATGCAGTGCATCTTCCGTCAGCTGGAACAGATTGATCAGGCCTATGGCTTTGCCTCTTCTGTCGGCAGAGGCGTGAGTACGCTGAAAACCGCATGCGACGGCATTGACCAGTTTGATTTGCTGCAGAAGCTGCTGCAGCGGGAACAGCCGCGCATTCCAGCTGCGGCTTTATCGGCGCTGCAGCAGCTCAGTCAGGCGTCCTGCTATTTTCATCCGGACTGCAAAGGAAGCTATGCGGAGCTGCGGAAGCTTGCCGGCGCGCAATTGGACGCCATGCCGGCTGCAGAAGCTGCCAGCCTGCTGTATTGGGTGATGCAGGCCTTGGTTGAAATCCAGCCGAAGAATTTGCCGAGTCACGATGCGCAGCACAGCTTTTCTACGGTGCTGGAAAAAATGCTGGCGGCGCAGCTTGGCGCTGCTGCGGAAAATGAGCATGCTGCGCTTGCAGAAGCTGCGGTATTTATGTGCTTAACTGAGCACTTTCATGTGCTTTTGCGCGCCATTCATGACCGCAAGCTGATTCAGCTGATGGCCAAGCTCACTGCGCAAAAAGGCAAGAAAAAACAGCTGACGCCGGAAATGCAGTCCCTGCTGTTGAAGCTGGATTTCATCTGCTTGAATTTGATGGGCTATTTCCCGGCCAAACAGCTCGAAAAATATCAGCAGAAAATTGTTGAAACCGTGGGCATCGCGCAGCAGGAGCAGGCTGAGGCCTTAAGCCCGGCAGGCGCGGCGCATCCGGCGGAAGCGGCTTATGTTTTGCCGTTTTCTGAAACTGAAGCCGCTGTGGGAGCTTTTATTCAGCAGGGCCGGCAGAAGCTGGTGTGGGTGGCGCAGCTGCAGCGGGAGTTTGACGCGCTGCCGGCCGGTGAAAAGCATCAATGGATGCAGTTCTGGCAGCATATCGACAGTCAAAAATCGGGCAAGCCCAGCAAAAAATGGCTGATTGAAGCTGAAAAGATATGGAAAAACAGCGCTGTGGGCGAAAATTATCTGGCGCAGCTGCAGCATTGGCTGGGCGTCATTCAGAAAGCGTCACCGCGTGATACGCGCCCCTTTGATTCTAAAAATGAAAACACTTTAAGAGGCGTGCTGTGGTTCAGTCAATTCCAGCAGCATCAGCAAGCGGAACTCTTGAGCCTGCTCAGCGGTTTCAGCCAGTTTTGCTGGCGTAAAATTGAGGGTGTTGGCGCAGCCAGCGCCGTAATTGGCGGCGTATGCCTGAATCTGCTGGCGCAGCGCGGCTTGGCAGGCCTTGCCAAGCTGAGCTTTCTGCAGAGAAAAATCCGCTATGAACTCGGGCAAAAGCAGATCCGCAAAGCTTTAAATGAGGCGGCGCAGGCGAATGGCCTGAGTGCGGATGAAATCAAAGAAACCGTTGCTGAAGATTTTGGCTTTGCTGCTGGGCAAAGCGCAGCTGCGCTTTGGGGGGACTGTCAGCTGACCCTGCATTGCAGCGGTGATAAGCGCTGCAGTGTCCAGGTGCAGGATGCGCAGCAGCATGCCATAGACGTTTTGCCGAAAGGCATGCAAGGCTCCGGCATATTTAAGGATTTAAAGAAGCAGGCCCTTGCGGTTGAAAAGCAGCTCCATGTCTATGCGCAAAATTTTGAAGACAATATGCTGCAGGAGCGTCAATGGCCTTACGCTTTCTGGCGGGAATACGTGATTGCGCATGGCTTGCTGGGCTGGCTGGCCAGCCGGATGATCTGGCAGCTGCATTTAAGCAATGGCGCCGTGCATGCGGCCGTTTACCATAATCAGGCTTGGCGGGATGCGCAGCAGCAGGCGCTGGATATTGAGCCGGCGCAGATTGAAAAAGTCAGCTTATGGCATCCGGTTTTTTCAGCCGCGGCTGCAGTGCAAGCATGGCGCGGGTTTTTCATGGCGCAGAAAATTCAGCAGCCGTTTAAGCAGGCGTTCCGCGAAGTGTATGCGGTGAGTGAAACTGAAGCTGCCGGCGCGCAATCTTTGCGTTTCGCTTACCATTATCTGCAGCAGCCGAAATTTAAGGCGGTTGCCAATGCGCGCGGCTGGCATTATGACATTCAAGGCGGCTGGGACAATTTCAGCATGCCAAGCCGCCATTTCAGCCGGCAGGGCATTGTGGCGGCGCTGCGCATCGGCTTGCCGGAAGGCAATGACTTGATGGGCGCATCGGGCGTTTATCTCTATATAAAAACGCAGGAAATTGTCTTTAAAGCCGGGCAGGGTGCTGAGCTGAATCTGGCGGAGGTGCCTAAGCTGGTCTTTTCTGAGGCCATGCGCGATATTGACTACTTCATACAGGGCTGTTCAATCGGCATGGATTTGGCGCTTGAACTGACGGGCTTCCCGGATGAAATGCGCAATTACTATGCTTCAGGCTACCGCCAGTCCAATAGCCAGATTTGGGCCAACCGCCATTACAGCCTGGATGCGGTTTTATCGCAGCTGGATATCGCCGCGCAGTGCCGCTTGGATCAGCATTTTGTGTATGTCACAGGCAAGCTGCATGAATATAAAATCCACATTGGCACTGGGCACAGCTTCATGTCGCCGAATGACCAGTTTCTGTGCATTGTGCCTGAGCGGAAAATTCAGGCGGTGCATGCCGCGCATCTGTTTCTGCCTTTTGATGACGATGCAATGCTGAGTTTGATTTTGAGCAAAGTGCTCCTGCTCAGCCAGGATGACCAGATTCAGGATGCCTTGATTCAAAAGCAAATTAAAGTTGCTTAAATTTACAGCAGAATTGAGTGAAGCCTGGCAATTCCTGCTGGGCTTTTCTTTTATCCGTGAGTTGATCACGTTATACTCGGAAAAATCGTTTCATCAGGTACGTTTATGTATCGCTTCATGAATTATAAAACCGCCGCGCTTGCGGCCAGCCTTTTGCTGACAGCCTGCGGCCAGTCCGGCGCTTTGCAGCTGCCTAATGATCCAAATTACGACAAGCGCGCGAAATACCTGCTTTATTCAGATGCAGAAAAGCCTCAAAAGGCGGAGGAAAACAGCGGACAGGCTCCGGCTCAGCCGCCTGCCGCCGCGGAATAATCACTTCAAGCGCTATACCTTAACTTAAAGCAAGGATACATTCATGAGCTTCACCCGCATTAATGGGGTTCTGCACGCCGAGCAGTGTTCACTGCAGCAGCTTGCAGAGCAATATGGCACGCCGCTGTACGTCTATTCAAAAAATACTTTGGCCAAGCATTATTTGGATATGGACCGCGCATTCAGCTTTATCGGCCATCAAATCTGCTTTGCGGTAAAGTCAAACTCCAATCTTGCGGTTCTGAATGTATTGGCCAAGCTGGGCGCCGGTTTTGACATTGTCACCGGCGGCGAGCTGGCACGCGTGCTGAAAGCCGGCGGGGACGCTTCCAAAATCGTTTTTTCCGGTTTAGGCAAAACCGAAGCGGATATTAAGGCGGCGCTGCAGGCCGGCATTGCCTGCTTCAATGTGGAATCCTACGCCGAGCTGGACCGCATTCAGCAAGTCGCTGCCGAGCTTGGCAAGCAGGCGCCTATTTCACTGCGGGTCAATCCGGATGTAGATGCGAAAACCCATCCCTATATTTCAACCGGCCTGAAAGAAAACAAATTCGGCATTCCGTCCGACACGGTATTTGAAACCTATCAGTACGCGGCTTCTTTGCCGAATCTGGATGTGATCGGCATTGACTGCCATATCGGTTCGCAGCTGACTGAAACCCAGCCTTTTGTTGACGCTTTAGACCGCGTGATTGTCATGATTGATCAGCTGAAAAAGCTGGGCATCAATCTGAAGCATATTGATATCGGCGGCGGCTTAGGCGTGACCTATAAAGATGAAACTCCGCCATCGGTTGAAGAATACGCCAATGCGCTGAAGCCGGCTTTGGAAAAGCTCGGCTTAAAAGTCTATATGGAGCCGGGGCGCAGCATTTCCGCCAATGCTGGCGTGCTGCTGGCCAAAGTCGATTTGCTCAAGCCGACCAGCCACCGCAATTTCGCGATTATTGACGCTGCCATGAATGACTTGATCCGCCCGGCTTTATATGAAGCCTGGATGGACATTCAGCCCGTCACGCCGCGCACAGACACTGAAGCGAAGCAGTGGGATGTGGTCGGCGCAATCTGCGAAACCGGTGACTTTATAGGCAAAGAGCGCGAGCTGGCGCTGCAGCAAAATGACCTGCTTGCTGTGCTGGGCGCGGGCGCATACGGCTTTGTGATGAGCTCGAACTACAACAGCCGCGGCCGCGCAGCCGAAGTGATGGTGGATGGCGCGCAGTCTTATTTGATCCGTGAGCGCGAAACCATTGAGTCGCTGTGGGAACGTGAACGCTTACTGCCAGAGGAATAATTCAGGATGCTGTTGGAATTTACAAAAATGCATGGTCTGGGCAACGACTTTCTGGTACTCGACCTGATCAGCCAGCGCGCTTATCTGGATGCCTTGACGATTCAGCGCTTGGCGGACCGCCATTTCGGCATCGGTTTTGATCAGCTGCTGATTGTTGAACCGCCGGATTTCCCCAATGCGGACTTTAAATACCGCATTTTCAATGCCGACGGTTCGGAAGTGGAGCAGTGCGGCAACGGCGTGCGCTGTTTTGCGCGCTTTGTGCATGAGCGCAAGCTCACTGCAAAAACCAAAATCAAGGTGCAGACCAAAGCCGGCATTGTAGAGCCTGAGCTGGGGAAAAACGGCTGGGTGCGCGTGAACATGGGCTATCCGAAATTCCTGCCGGATGAAATTCCGTTCATTGCCGAAGAGCCGGAAAACCTGTATGCCATCCGCCTGCCGGACGGCGAGGAGCTGACTGTTGATGTGGTCAATATGGGCAACCCGCATGTGGTGACCATTGTCCCTGATGTCATCAAGGCCGATGTGGCGCGCCTTGGCCCGCAGCTGGAATCGCATGAGCGCTTTCCGGCCCGCGTCAACGCCGGCTTTATGCAGATTATTGATGAGAAGCATGCGCGCCTGCGCGTATTTGAGCGCGGTGTCGGCGAGACTTTGGCCTGCGGTACAGGCGCCTGCGCGGCTGCGGTCTCAGGCATGCGCCGCGGCCTGCTGTCCAATTCGGTGGAAATTGAACTGGCCGGCGGCAAACTGCAGATTGAATGGCGCGAAGGCGATGTGGTCTGGATGACCGGCCCAACGGCCAACGTGTATGAAGGCCGCTTAAACTTGGAATATTTCCAGGGCTGATGGGCCGGGCATTAAAAAAGCGCTGTCATTCTGATGGCGCTTTTTTATGGGCGCGCTTTTTTCTTGCGCTAAATAGGCTATGCTGTGTGCATCTCCGCATTTGCCTAGAGGCTGAATGAAACACCTTATTTTCCTTCCGGGCGCTTCGGGAAATACCGCATTCTGGCAGCCATTGATGGCGCTGCTGCCCGCCGGCTATTCTATGCAGGTGATCGCCTATCCTGAATTCGGCGATGCGCCGGCGCATCCTGATGTAGCTGACTTTGCAAGCCTCAGCCGCCATGTGCTGGGGCAGATTGAGCAGGAATCCATTATTATTGCCCAATCGATGGGCGGCATTTTTGCGGTGCAGGCCGCCTTGCAGAAGCCCGAACTGGTTAAAGGCCTGGTGCTGATTGCGACGTCGGGCGGCATTGACTTAAGCCGGTTTGAAATTGGAGACTGGCGGACGGCCTATAAAAATCAGTTTTTGAATTATCCGGACTGGTTTACTGCAGTGCAGCTGGATTATTCAGCGCAGCTGCCGGAGATCAGGCAGAAAGTCCTGCTGCTGTGGGGCGATGCTGACCCGGTCAGCCCCGTTGCCGTTGGGCAGCAGCTGAATCGGCAATTCGCGGATTCATCCCTGCGGATTATTCAGGGCGGAGATCATTTGTTTGCGGAGCAGCATGCGCCGCAGGCGGCCGCGCAGATTTCTGAATATTTGCAGCATTTTGCCCAGCGCGCGCATTGAGGCCGTTGAATGTCCTTTGAAAATGATCCCGCCGCATTGCTGGCTATGTGGCTGAAAGAAAGAAAAGTGCAAAATCAGTCTGAACATACCCTGCTTGCCTATGAGCGCGATGTTTCAGACTTCCTCAGCTTTTGCGCCGGCAAAAAGCTGGCGCTTGCCGATGTTGAAACTTCAGACCTGCGCGAATATCTGGCCTTTAAAGTCGAGCATCAGCAGCTTAGCCCGAGCAGCCTGCAGCGTATGCTGTCCGCTGTCCGCCAGTTTATGAAGTGGGCGGAGCACAGCCGGTTTATGAGCTTTAATCCCGCCGATGATTTCCAGCTCAAGCGCCAGTCGCGCCCGCTGCCGGGCATGGTGGATATTGAAACGGTGAATATGATTCTGGATCAGCCGGAGCCGGAAACTGAAGCACAGCGGCAAATGTGGCTGCGCGATAAAGCCATTCTGGAGCTGCTGTATTCCAGCGGCCTGCGCTTGGCCGAAGTGCAGGCCTTGCGCATCAAGGATGTCGATTTCAGCCGCCAGCTGCTGCGCATTACCGGCAAGGGCAATAAAACCCGCATTGTGCCTTTCGGCAGCAAGGCCAAGCATGCCGTGATGAACTGGCTGCAGATTTATCCTTTATGGCATGGCGATTTTGTGCCGGAAGGCCATGTCTTTATCAGCCAAAAAGGCAG
The DNA here is from genome assembly GCF_001696615.3 of Acinetobacter sp. WCHAc010034. Classification (NCBI taxonomy): domain Bacteria; kingdom Pseudomonadati; phylum Pseudomonadota; class Gammaproteobacteria; order Moraxellales; family Moraxellaceae; genus Acinetobacter; species Acinetobacter sp. WCHAc010034. The sequence continues at coordinate 3,036,823 of NZ_CP032279.1, forward strand.
CCCTTTAGGCGCAAGGCAAATTGAAAACCGGGTGAAGTTTCAGGCGCAGCGCGCCGGCGTCAATGTCGACCTGCATCCGCACCTGCTGCGCCACTGCTTTGCCAGCCACATGCTGTCGAACAGCGGCGATTTGCGCGCCGTGCAGGAAATGCTGGGGCACAGCAATTTAACCACCACGCAAATTTATACCCATGTGGATTTTGACCGCTTGGCGCAGGTTTACGATCAGGCGCATCCGCGGGCGGCCAAAAAATAGCAGGCCGCGTTCAGCTGTGGCGCTTTCCGCTTATGGCTTGGCTGCTGTGCTTTTCCGCCGGCGCTTTTTTATTCCTGCTTTACCGGCTGAGCACCTGCAGGCTGACGCGGATAAATTCAGGCAGGTCATCGGGCGCGCGCGAGGTGATGTATAAATTATTGTCATTCACCACAGGTTCATCATAATACACGGCGCCGGCATTCAGCAGGTCAATCATCACCGGCTTTACCGCGGTCATTCTGCGCCCTTTCACCACTTTGGCATTGATCAGCAGCTGCGGGCCGTGGCAGATGCACATAATCGGCTTCTGCGCGCCGGCAAAGTCGCGGACAAACTCGACATAGCGGTCATCGGCGCGGAGCCGGTCAGGCGAATAGCCGCCGGGAATCAGCAAGGCGTCAAAATCATGAATGGAAACATGGTCTATACTTTGGTCGATGGTCACGGAAGATTTGCGCCGCTTGCCGTAGACCACATTGCCGGCCTGATGCTCTATATTGGAAATGCAATGGCGGGCGGCGCGGAAGGCTTCCACAGGTTCGGTATATTCCGAGTCCTCAAAATCATGTGTGACCAGAACAGCAATTCTTTTAGGCATGGTGATTTCTCCGGCATTGCATTCTTAAAAATACTATAGATAAATCATTAAAAAATGGTGATTTTTGTGTTGCATATCGGTCTAGAAACGTAATTGGACCGCGTTTTTCCGCCCAGGAAAGCCGCAATTCAGGCTGCAGTAAATGGATTATTTTTGTGAACTGTTTCCCATAAAATCAACCGGCTTTTGCCTGCCGGCCGGCTTTTTTATAATGAATCTCTTATAGATAATAGTTCTGTGCTGATCAGAAAATCATTATTAATCACTTATTTTTCTTCACATACAATCAGGGGCGTGCGCTTTACAAAACTCTATTGCCTGAAACGGCGGCTTGCACCGCTGCCTTGGCGGCGCCGGCCTGAATTAAGTCCGGCTGGCGGTTTAAACAACTGTATGTTTTTAAGGCTGAATCAATCAAAGTCTTATTGCGCAACATTTGAAAGCTAACTATTGTTATACTGTTTGCAACCACGTTTTTGAAGGGCGACATAACAATGATCAATGACGATCAAAACACAACGGCTTCTCCTGACCTAGCTCAAATCCGCGAAGATATTGACTCGGTTGATATGCAGATTCAGCAGCTGATTAACCGCCGCGCCAAGCTGGCGGAAGCGGTCGCAAAAGCGAAATTCGCTGCCGAAGAGAACCCGCTGTTTTACCGTCCTGAACGTGAAGCGCAAGTTTTACGCAATGTTATGGATCGCAATGAAGGGCCATTGTCAGATGTCACAATGGCGCGCCTGTTCCGCGAAATCATGTCCGCCTGCTTAGCGCTTGAAGCGCCGCAAAGCATCGCATTTTTAGGCCCTGTCGGCACCTATACGCACTCCGCGGTTCTAAAGCATTTTGGGCAGGACGCCGTGGTGCGCCCGCTGCCGACCATTGATGAAGTGTTCCGCGAAGTTGAAGCCGGCAGCGCGCATTACGGTTTGGTGCCGGTGGAAAACTCCTCTGAAGGGGTGGTGAACCACACGCTGGACTGCTTTAAATCGTCGCACCTGAACGTGATTGGCGAAGTCGAGCTGCGCATTCATCACCAGTTTTTAGTGTCGGAAAATACCCGCAAAGACAGCATTAAGCAGATTTATGCCCATCAGCAGACTTTGGCGCAATGCCGTGGCTGGCTGGATGCGCACTATCCGGGCGTAGAGCGCGTTGCGCTCAGCTCAAATGCGGAAGCTGCGCGCCGCATCCGCAATGAATGGCATTCAGCAGCCATTGCCTCTGAAGTAGCAGCCAATATCTACAATCTGGAAATCCTGCACGGCAATATTGAAGACAATCCGGAAAATACCACGCGCTTTCTGGTGATTGGCCGTGAAAAGATTCCGCAAAGCGGCAATGACAAAACTTCGCTGCTGATTTCGGCGCATGACCGCGCCGGCGCTTTGCTGGAAATTCTGGCGCCGTTTGCCAAGCACAATATCAGCCTGACCAGCATTGAAACCCGTCCGGCGCTGCCTGAAAAATGGGCCTATGTGTTCTTTGTAGACTTGGAAGGGCATGTGGAGCAGGACAATGTCAAAGCTGCCATTGAGGAAATCCGCCCGCTGGTGAAGGAAATCCGCGTACTGGGTTCATATCCTATGGCTGTCCTGTAAGCCGCAGCGGCGCTCAATTCTGCTGTGAAGCTGGGCGCCTTTATTACGTGAAATTATCGGAAGTGTAAAATGACCTTTGTGCCAGCCAATCAGGGCATCGAAAAATTAAAGCCTTATCAACCCGGCAAGCCGGTCAGCGAGCTTGAGCGTGAACTGGGGATTACTAATATCGTCAAATTAGCCTCAAACGAAAACCCTTTGGGCTGTTCTGATCAGGTGAAAAAGGCGGTTGCTGCTGAGCTTGCTGAAATTGGGCGCTATCCGGACGGCGGCGGCTTTATTTTAAAAGACCAGATTCAGGCGCAGTTCGGCTTTGGGCATCAGCAGATTACCTTGGGCAATGGCTCAAACGACCTGCTGGAGATTTTTGCGCGGGCTTTTGTTTCCGAAAAAGATTCAGTAGTGTACAGCCAGCACGCCTTTGCAGTGTACGGCTTGGTGACGCAGGCGATTAATGCCGAAGCGCTTGAAGTGCCGGCCAAAGGCTTTGCGCATGACTTGGACGCGATGGCGGCCGCTGTTCAAGCCAATACCAAATTAATCTTCATTGCCAACCCGAACAATCCGACCGGCACATGGTTTGAAGAAGCCGAATTTGACGCCTTCATGCAGAAAGTGCCTGCCCATGTCATTGTGGTGCTGGATGAAGCCTATGTGGAATATTATCCGGAAAACTTCAACAGCCTGAAGTTTCTGGCGCAGTATCCGAACCTGATTGTCAGCCGAACCCTGTCCAAATGCTACGGCCTGGCGGCGCTGCGTGTCGGCTTTGCGCTGGCTTCGGTGGAAGTGACCGATTTCTTAAACCGCATCCGCCAGCCGTTCAACGTCAACCATTTGGCGATGGTGGCTGCTGTGGCTGCCCTGAAAGATGAAGCGTTCATTGAAAAATCCCGCGCCGTGAACAAAGCGGGCATGGCGCAGCTGCAGGCCGGTTTGGAACAGCTGGGCCTGAGCTATGTGCCTTCGCGCGCGAACTTTATTCTGGTTGATATTCAGGCCGACCCTGCGCAAACTTTCAATGACTTATTGAAACAAGGCGTGATTGTGCGCCCTGTCGGCATTGCCAGTCATCTCCGGGTGTCGATTGGCACCGAAGCGGAAAACGCGAAGTTTCTGGCCGCATTGGCGGAAGTTTTGGCTTTAGAGGTGCAAGCGTAAGTTATGTCTCAGCCGCTGTTTGAAAAAGTCGCTTTTATTGGGCTAGGGCTGATTGGCTCAAGCCTGGCCCGCGTCATTGCCGCTGAAAATCTGGCAAAGCAGGTGGTTGCATCCACCCGCTCGCAAAAAACCTTGGAAGACGCCAAAGCCCTTGGCTTAATCCAGCAGGGCTACAGCAATCCTGCCGAAGCGGTGCAGGGCGCTGACCTTGTGGTGCTGGCGCTGCCGGTGCGCGCAACGCAAAAAGTTCTGGAAATCATCAAGCCTTATCTTGCCGAGCATGCCATTCTGACCGATGTCGGCAGCACCAAAGGCAATGTGGTGGCTGCCGCCGAAGCGGTGTATGGCGGCAATCTTCCGGCAGGCTTTGTGCCGGGCCACCCGATTGCCGGTTCAGAGCATACCGGCGTGCATGCCGGCACGGCGGATCTGTTTGCCAATCACAAAGTCATTCTGACCCCGCTGCCGAGCAGCGCGGACTGGGCGGTGCAAAAGCTGACTCAGCTGTGGCAGGCCGCCAAGGCGGAAGTGATTTGCATGGATGTGGAAAAGCACGATGAAGTGCTGGCGCATACCAGCCACCTGCCGCATTTAATGGCGTTCAATTTGGTGGAGCAGCTGGCCAACCGCGAAGACAATTTAGATATATTCCGTTATGCCGCCGGCGGCTTCCGCGATTTTTCCCGAATCGCGGCCAGCGACCCGCAAATGTGGCATGACATCTTTTTTGCCAATAAAAAGGCGATTTTAAATGCAGTCGACGGCTTTGAAAAACAGCTTGCGACTTTGCGCAAACTGATTGAGGATGAAAACTCGCAGGCGCTGATGGGCCTGCTCGGGCATGCTCAGGCGGCGCGCCAGCACTTCAATCATATGCTCGCCAACAAACCTCTGATGGAGAAAAACAAAGTGACGACACAGCAGTTCAGGATTTTACCGGGGCAGAAAGCGTTCCAAGGTAAGTTTAGCGTGCCAGGCGATAAATCTGTGTCGCACCGTTCCATCATGTTTGGCGCGATTGCGGAAGGCACCACGCATGTCACCGGCTTTCTTGAAGGCGAAGATGCTTTGGCGACTCTGCAGGCATTCCGCGATATGGGCGTAAGCATTGAAGGGCCGAAAAACGGTGAAGTGACGATTCACGGTGTCGGCATGCAGGGCCTGAAAGCGCCTGCGGGCGCGTTGTATATGGGCAATTCAGGCACCTCCATGCGCCTGCTGTCCGGCATGCTGTCTGCACAGCGCTTTGATTCGGTGATGACCGGTGATGCATCGCTGTCCAAGCGCCCAATGGAGCGCATCGCCAAGCCTTTGCGTGAAATGGGCGCGCAGATTCAGACCACAGGCGAGCGCGGCACGCCGCCGGTTTCCATTACCGGCAGCCAGCCTTTAAAAGGCATTCAGTATGATTTGCCGATGGCTTCAGCACAGGTGAAATCAGGCATCCTGCTGGCCGGGCTTTGGGCGGAAGGTGAAACGTCAGTTACAGAGCCGGAGCCGACGCGCGACCATACAGAGCGCATGCTCCGCGCATTCGGCTATGAAGTGAAAACAGAAGGCAGCCGCATTTCACTGCAGGGCGGCGGAAAATTAACCGCAACTGAAATTCAGGTGCCGTCGGATATTTCCTCCGCAGCTTTCTTTATGGTGGGCGCGGCCATTACCGAAGGTTCAGATGTGACGCTGGAAGCGGTCGGCATCAACCCGACACGCACCGGCGTGATTGAAATCCTGAAGCAGATGGGCGCTGACCTGACAGTTGAAAATGAGCGCATTGCCGGCGGCGAGCCGATTGCGGATATCCGCATCCGCGGCACGCGCACCTTGAAAGGCATTCACATGCCGGAAGATCAGGTGCCTTTGGCGATTGATGAATTCCCGGCATTGTTCATCGCCGCTGCATGCGCGGAAGGCCAAACGGTTTTGACTGGCGCCGCTGAGCTGCGCGTTAAAGAGTCTGACCGCATTCAAGTGATGGCGGATGGCCTGAAGATTATGGGCATTGACTGCACGCCAACGGATGACGGCATCATTATTGAAGGCAAAGGCAAGGCGGGCGACTGGTCTGCAGTCTTTGGCGGCGGTGAAATTGAGTCGCATCATGACCACCGCATCGCCATGAGCTTTGCCATGGCGGGCCTGCGCACGGCTGGCGAGATTAACATTTCCGGCACGGAAACCGTGGCGACCAGCTTCCCTACATTTACTGAGCTGGCTGCTCAGGCTGGATTGCCGATTCAGGTCACTGAATAAAAAATCTTGTAAAATTGAATATTTATTGAAAAACAGCCAAGCTTTTGCTTGGCTGTTTTGCGTTTATTGCTTATTCTAAAACCATAGAACAATAATGCCTTTGGATAGAGCAATGAGAAAATTACAATTTGCGGCGGACTGCAAGCATCAGGCTGAAACGGACGGCCGCTGCGCTGCGCAGAAGCAGGTCGCTGACTTGCTGGTCAGCCGGCTGGGCGAATACGGCTTCAAAACATTGCCGCAAAGCGGTGATCAAGTCGCAGTCAGTGTTGACAATCATGCACTGCCGCTGTCGATTACCTGCCAAGGCCATGATCAGGATGGCCAGCTGGTATGTGAAATCACCTCTTATCCAGATGAAGGCCAGGACTGGCTGGAGCGCATTACGGAACAGAGCCTGCTGAATCAGCTGGCGCAGGCGGTTGAAAATACCTTGAAGGAAGATGAGTCATTCAGCAAGTTTCAGTGGAAGAACAGTCAAGATAAAAGCCTTTAAAATTTAAAAATAAGAAAATGGCTTCTAAATTTTCACTTTATATTGCGGTATTTTTATTTTTCCTGTCGTGGTGCCTGCCTGCGTACGAAGGAGTGATCGGCGCAGGCGTCATGCTGATGGCTTTCGCCTATCATTTCATGATTTTCCCTATACCTATCGTCTTTCCGGTCTGGGCAAATATATCTTTCTTGCTGGCCTGCAAGAACTATCAGCGCTATTCCTTGCAAAGCGAAAAAGGGCGGAATTATGCAGTAATTACCTTTGCGCTGATGCTGATCGGAGTTATCAGCGCATCATCGAAAATCAATGCGGGCGCATTGGTTTGGCTGTTATCGTCGATTTTTCTGCTGGCTTCATTGGGCTTTAAAAGAATTGCGGAAGCCCATGCGCGTATTCTGCTGCTGGGGCTGATCATCCTTATACTGGCCGGCGCTTGTCTGCTGTATGTATATGAAAAAAAGCAGTCACGCTATCAAAGTCCCCGAAGCTTTGATTTGAAGCATTACCTGTTTAAGCCCAAAGACAGCCAAGCGGAGATCCCGCTGCTGACGCAGGTGCGGCAAAATAACGCTTACCGCATATCTCAGAAAATTCCTGCAGATCCTCAAGCGCTGGATTTGGCTTTTCTGCTGCAGGAAGCGATCGAGCTGGATTTTGGCGAAACTTTAGATATTCCAAGTAATAAAGATAAAAAACTGAACTGCAGCTTGAAGCCCAATCAGCAGCATGATTTATTTTATCCGCCTAAATACCTGCAGGATGGCTATGCCTGGATACGCTACTTTAATTCAGGCGATGTCGCCGTCGGTCATCCCAGCGATGCGCAAGGCGCAGTCATTTACCACGCTAAAAATCTGGATCAGCAGCATACGCTGCTGCAGCTGATTCGGAAGTCAGATCAGCATGTGCTTTATGAACAAAAACTTTTGGTGGATTCCGGATTTAAAAAATGCAGCTACTTCCCCAAAGGCTATAAGCAGGAACTGAACGCTGTATTTGAGCTGGATGCCGGCAGCCCAGATCGGAAATTCGGCAGTTTCATTCCTCATGCAAGGCTGGATGAGCTGGAACAGCTGGCTGAACAGTGCAGCTGGAAAAAACTGGCGCACAATACCTATGAGTTTGAGGGGAAAAGAATAAACTTTCTGGATACGAAAACCTTCAGTCCGCAGCTGCTATGCTCTGACAAGTATTTAGCGGTAGGGTCATTAACGGAATATCATGCGCAGGATATTGAAAACAGCTTGAAGATAGAAACTTTCCGGCGCGACACATTAGAGCCTGTGCCTTGCGGATTGGTGAGCTATAGGCTGAGTGACAGCCAAAAGCAGGCCTTTTATGCGGGAAAGCTGAAGATGGAGGTGCTGAAGGCCATTCAGGCAGATGAGTTTTATTCCCAAAATGACCGCTGTCCAGTCATAGAACTGCGTTTAAATGACGGTGAGGTAAAAACGGATAATAACTTTCTCAGCAAAAATAAAGAATGATGAAGAGCATCGGCAGCCGCTGAAGTGCGGCATTGTGCTTTTTCTAGCATATGCAATTTCGGCATTCCTATTGCGGAATCAAACCGCCGCTGCGGAAAAATCTGTGTTTGGCGGAAAGCCGGCCATAAAAAAAGCCATGATCAACATGGCTTTCAGCATTAAGCAGGCAACTTGCGCATTCAGGCTGGAATCAAAAAGCGTGAAATCGCAATCCGCAGCTGCTTTAAATAGCCGGTAAAGAAATGGTTTGCTCCGGGCAGAACCGTCACCAGGTGGCGCTGCGGCTTGGCCCATGCAATCATATCCGGCAGCAGGGTCACTTCATCGGCTTCGCCGTGAATGAACAGAATGTCGCCTTTAATGGCAGGCGTTACATAATGGCGCACGCCGGCAACAGTTGCAGTCGGCAAGCCACATAAAATAGTCTGCACCGGGCGCAATGCCTCAGGCAATGCATGGAAGCTTTTGGCCATGACATGCGCGCCAAAGCTGAAGCCGCCGGCATAGAACGGCAAGGCTGAATGCAGATTGCGCGCATGCTCAATCAGCTGCAGAATGTCATCTGTTTCGCCATGGCCTTCATCATGAACGCCGGCGCTTTGGCCTGAACCGCGGAAACTTGGACGGTAAACAATGCAGCCGGATTCCTGCAGCATTTGCGCAAGCAGGGCCGGAACCTTATGCTGCGGCGTGCCGCCTTGCAGAGGATGGGGGTGGCAAATAACCGCGAATCCTTTCACTTCACCCTGTGGATAATCTACAAAAACTTCAATTTGGCCAGCAGCGCCCTGAATGAAAATTTGTTCAGACATAAAAAATAGATTAGATAGCAGGAGAAAGGGCGCTATTCTACCGATATTGTTCAGCGAAAACACAGATTGGCAATAAAATAAGTCTACTGTTATAGTTTGATTACTTATATTTTAATCAAGTTATTTATGCTCGCTCTTATTTCTCCAGCCAAAACACTCGATTACAGTACGGCATTGCCGACAGATAAAAGTACATTACCAAGACTGCTGGAGCATTCGCAAGCGCTTATCGACGTTAGTCGTAAGCTGTCTGCTTCAGATATCGCCAATTTAATGAGCGTCAGTGAAAAAATCGCCCATTTGAATGCTGAGCGCTTCAGAGACTGGCAGGCGGACTTGAATTTTTCCAATGCCCGCCAGGCGCTGTTCGCCTTCAAAGGCGATGTCTATACCGGCTTGGACGCCTACAGCCTGAATGCGCAGCAGATTGACAGCGCGCAGCAGCGCCTGCGGATGCTGTCCGGCCTGTACGGCCTGCTGCGCCCTCTGGATTTAATGATGCCGTACCGCCTGGAAATGGGCACCCGGCTGCAGAATCCGCGCGGCCATAATCTGTATGAATTCTGGGGCGATGAAATCACCCAAATGATCAATCAGGATCTGGCTGCCGCCGGTTCAGCGCTGCTGGTGAATATTGCATCGGATGAGTATTACAGGTCGGTCAAAGAGAGCAAAATTCAGGCGGAGATTATTAAGCCGGTATTTTTAGACCAGAAAAATGGAAAGTATAAAGTCATCAGCTTTTATGCGAAAAAAGCCCGCGGCTTAATGGCGCGCTACATCATTGAAAACAAAATTGACCGTGCGGAAGCTTTAAAAGCTTTCAATGCCGGCGGCTATTATTTCGATGCGGACAGTTCGCTGCCAGGCGAGCTGGTGTTTAAGCGCGATGAACAGGCCGCCGCCTGATCCAGTTTGGGAGCGCATTCAATGCAGGACAGCCTGAAGCAGCTGAGGCGTCATTGGAAAGAGCTTTCCAAGCGCTGCGATTTTCCGGAGCAGCGCAGCCAAGCTGTTTTTCAGCTGCTGCAGCAGGCCTATGCTGAGCCGCAGCGCCATTACCATACGGCGCAGCACATTGCTGAATGCCTGGCGCTGTACAGCCAGATTCAGCATTTGCTGGACGATGTGCCAAGCCTGGCTCTGGCGCTGTGGTTTCATGATGCGGTCTATGACCCTCAAGCGCCTGACAATGAAGAGCGCAGCGCCGCTTTGATGATGCAGTCGTGCGCCGGCCTGCTTTCGGAGGCGCAGCTGCGTAAGGCATCCGCCTGGATTGCGGCCACCAAGCTGCATTCATACACCGATGAGCCGGATCTGCAGTACTTGCTGGATATTGATCTGGCGGTTTTGGCCGCCGGCGCTGCCCGTTTTGCGGAGTACGAAGCCCAAATCCGCAAGGAATATGCCTGGGTGGATGCCGCGCAGTATCAAAGGCGCAGGCGCGAAGTGCTTAGCGGTTTTTATCAGACTCAGCCTTTATACCAGACCGCGTATTTTCAGCAGCGCTTTGAGCGGCAGGCTAAGCGCAATTTAGCGGCGCAGCTGGTTCAGGAAAAATAAGCCGGCTGCAGATTTCTCTCCTCAAAAAATAATTGAAAAAATATCCTTCCCTGCCACAAATAAAGCATTAAAAAGAACAGGAAATGTGACGTTAAGCGCATAGTGGGTTTTATTTTGTTATTATAATGAAAAAAAATGTTAACAATAAAAAAAGGGATGGTTATGAAAGGTCTGATGATTCCAATCTTTATCTTCCTCGTGGGCGTGCTCGGTTTTATGGTCTATAAGGATACCGAAACAAAAAAGCAGGCGGAACTGAACCGGCTGATTCATGAATCGTCGCAGCCGCACAGGCGCATTGCGCCCGGTCAGGGAATTCATGCTGAACATCTGGAAGCCGCGGAAAATTAAGCGCAGCGCCGGGCAATGGTTTTCAGTTTTTTCTTTAGAAAATTGATATCTTTTAAATAAAACCAATATGTTAAATATATTTTATTTATCCAGAAAATAAAATTTAGAAACAATAAAAATCAATGTGTTATAATTCGCGCTATGTATTATTAGATCGGTCTATGGCTTGCTAAGCTTCTGATTTAATTCAGGTAAATAAAGCTGCATAAGAGTTATGCAGCTTTTTTGTTGACGCTGTTTAAGCAATTCAATGCGCAATGCTTAACCGACTGATTATTCAAATATATTTTCCTGCAGTACGAAAGTGCTGGCATGCAGATTGCTAGAACATCCGCAAAATTAGTGATAATCATCATTATGATTAATTTTGCGGAGTGCTTAAGGCAGAAAGTTTACTAAATAGGGGCTAGGTCATGACGACTCCTAATCCATCTTCAGAAAATATACTGGAGCGGCTGTTCAAGCTGAGTGAAAACAAAACCACCTTCAGAACAGAAGTGCTCGCAGGTGTAACCACATTCCTTGCGATGTGCTACATCATTATTGTCAATCCAATGATTTTGTCCGAAACCGGCATGGATCATGGGGCTGTCTTTGTAGCCACTTGCCTTGCCGCCGCAATCGGCTGCCTGGTGATGGGCCTGATTGCAAACTATCCGATTGCGCTTGCGCCCGGCATGGGCCTGAATGCCTACTTTACCTATTCGGTCTGCCTGGGCATGGGCGTGCCTTGGCAAACGGCATTGGCGGCGGTTTTTGTCTCCGGCTTGATCTTTATTGCGATCAGCATGTTTAAAATCCGCGAAGCAATTGTCAACTCCATCCCAATGTCGCTGAAGCTGGCGATTGGCGGCGGCATCGGCTTATTCCTTGCGCTGGTCGCGCTGAAAAACGCCGGCATTATTGTTAAAAATGACGCCACTTTGGTCGGCCTGGGCGACCTGAGTCAGCCTTCGGTGCTTCTGGCGCTGCTGGGTTTCCTGCTGATTGTGATCATGCATCATTTCAAAGTGCGCGGCGCAATCATCATCAGCATTCTGCTGATTACCGCGATTGCCACAGCCTTCGGCTTTAATGAGTTTAAAGGCGTGGTGGGAGAAGTTCCTTCGATTGCGCCGACCTTCATGCAGATGGATTTCTCCGGCTTATTTGAAGCCAGCCTGATTGGCGTGATCTTTGTCTTCTTTTTGGTCGATCTGTTTGACTCGACAGGCACGCTGGTCGGGGTTTCGCACCGTGCAGGCCTGCTGCAGGACGGCAAGCTGCCGCGCCTGAAAAAAGCGCTGTTTGCAGACTCTACCGCAATTGTCGCCGGCGCTGCTTTGGGCACGTCTTCGACTACGCCGTATATTGAGTCTTCTGCAGGCGTAGCTGCCGGCGGCCGCACCGGCCTGACCGCTGTGGTGGTTGCAGTGCTTTTCATCCTGTGCCTGTTTTTAGCGCCATTAGCGCAGTCTGTGCCAAGTTTTGCTACTGCGCCGGCGCTGCTGTTTGTCGGCGTGCTGATGATTCAGGGCATCATTCATATTGAATGGGACGACATCACTGAAGCTGCTCCGGCATTTTTGACCGTTGTGTTTATGCCATTCACTTATTCAATCTCTGACGGCATTGCCATGGGCTTCATCAGCTATGCGCTGATTAAGCTGTTTACCGGCAAGGCGAAAACTGTGCCGTATATGGTGTGGATTGTTGCTGCGCTTTGGGCCATAAAATTTGCAGTCTTTGGCGGCTGATCCGCCAAGCTGGACAAAGGGTGTAAACTCAGTTTGCGCCCTTTTTTTTATTGATATGAGGACAACAGATGAATCAACTTGAGCTGATTCGCGCTTTGCCGAAAGCAGAGCTGCATGTGCATATTGAGGGGACTTTTGAGCCCGGATTGATGTTTGAAATCGCGCAGCGCAACCAGATTGCCATTCCTTACCAGTCTGTGGAAGAAGTTAAGCAGGCGTACAACTTTCATAATTTGCAGTCCTTTTTAGACATTTACTATGCGGGCGCAAATGTGCTGATTCATGAGCAGGATTTTTATGATCTGGCTTGGGCGTATTTTGAAAAATGCGCTGCGGATCATGTTGTGCATACGGAAATGTTCTTTGACCCGCAAACCCATACCGACCGCGGCATTGCGTTTGCAACCGTGATCAATGGCCTGCAGCGCGCCGGTGACGACGCGCAGCGGAAGCTGGGCATCAGTTCGCGCTTAATCATGTGCTTCCTGCGCCATCTGAGCGAAGAAGCTGCTTTTGAAACTTTAGAGCAGGCTTTGCCGTTTAAAGCGCAGATTATTGCTGTCGGCCTGGACTCCAGCGAGCTGGGCCATCCGCCGTCGAAATTTGAGCGGGTTTTTGCCAAGGCGCGCGAATTGGGTTTCCTGACTGTAGCGCATGCAGGCGAAGAAGGGCCGGCTGAATATGTCTGGGAAGCTTTGGATTTATTGAAAGTGAACCGCATTGACCATGGGGTGCGTTCGGAAGAAGATCCTCAGCTGATGCAGCGCCTGATTGCGGAAAAGATGCCGCTGACGGTTTGCCCGCTCAGTAACTTGAAGCTGTGCGTGGTGAATGACATGGCGAAGCACAATATCCGCCGCCTGCTGCAGCAGGGCGTGCAGGTCACAGTAAATTCGGATGATCCATCCTACTTCGGCGGCTATATGAATGATAATTTCATTGCGGTTGCTGAAGCGCTGGAGTTAAGCAACGAAGAACTGAAGCAGCTGGCAGTGAACTCTTTTGAAGCTTCGTTTATTTCCGATGCGGAAAAGCAGCACTGGAAAGCCCAGATTGAGAAGCTGGCTTAAGCTTTGCGGTAATTGCTTAATAGTAAAAAAGGCAGCCTTGGCTGCCTTTTTTATTTTCAAATGCCTGAAATGAAAACCAAATTAAACAGCTGGCGCAGCCCAGCGCAAAGCATTGGCCGCTGAACCCGGCAGCTGCTTATTTGCCCTGTCGGGTCATGCTGGTTAAGACATTGTCTTTATCAATAAAATGATGCTTCAGGGCTGCCAGAATATGGCCCGCAAGCAGCAGGCCGGCTGCCCATGAGATATAAATATGCAGCGGTTTAACAATCGCGAGGATATCCGGATCTTCCTGCACTAAGCGCGGAATATCAAATAAATACAGTACAGGGGCTGGGTGGCCCGCGCTCCAGCTGAACAGGCAGCCGGTAATAGGCAAAGCCAGCAGCGCAAAATACAGGCCCAGATGCCCCAGATGCGCCAGCTTTTTCATCATCGGCGACATGCTGTCCGGCAGTTCAGGCGCAGGGTGGGTGTAGCGCCAGAAAATCCGGACTACCACTAAAAAGATGATGGTCGTGGCGATATTCTTGTGCAGGGTAATGACATCGCCTTTAAAGCTGCCGTCGGTTTCATAGCTTAAAAAATTTCCGCTGTAAAACCCGATCAGCCAGGCCGCAATAAAAATAATGGCCATGAGCCAATGCAGAAGCTGCGCCGTCCGTGTGTAGTATCCCGTGGTGTTTTTCATTTTGAATATCGAGCTATTTCAGATTGATAAATGGTATTTTACTTTTTGCTGGATAAAAAGCGCAATTCAGCAACATAGCGTTGAAATTCTGCAACGCTTCCAGATGTGTTTTTAATGTGCAAATGGCGCGGATTGATGAATTTAGTATTTCTTCCGGATGCAACTTTACGCAAAATAGCCGCATTCAATTCAAGCAAGATGAGGAAAGAGCGTGAAAAAATTAATTGCTGTGATGGCGCCGCTTGCCATTATTCTGTCGGCCTGTACGGCAACCGGCACATCTACCGGCGCCAATACGGCAGGAACGCAGGCTGCGGCGCAGCAGCTCGGCTCGGCTGCGGTTAAAATCGCAATTAATGCAAAATGCACAACTGAAATCAATAATCTTCCTGCATGGCAGACTGCGACGAAACTGATGACGCAAACGCAAAAGCAGAATATTCAGGCTGAGATTTGCGGCTGTGTCAGTGAAAAAGCGCCGGAAAGCGTGACTGCGGTCGATTTGGCTGTGGCTGCAATGGACCCTGCTGCGCGTGCTACAATGGTCAGCAGCGCCGTATCGAAAACCATTAATGCCTGCGTACAGGAAGCTGTGCGCTAAGCATTGTAAAAACTGCAAATAGGCTGACAGGTTCAGCCTATTTTTTGCTGCTGTATAGGTGGAAATAATGAAAACTGCTGGTGTAGATGAGGCAGGCCGCGGCCCTTTGGTGGGTTCTGTGGTGGCTGCTGCGGTTATTCTGGATCCGGAAAACCCGATTGAGGGCTTGAACGATTCAAAGAAATTAAGTGAAAAAAAGCGTGAAAAGCTGTTTATTGAAATTCAGGAAAAAGCGCTGGCCTGGGCGGTTGCTGAAGCTTCGGCCGCGGAAATTGATGAGCTCAATATTCTGCAGGCTTCGCTGCTGGCGATGCGCCGGGCTGTAGAGAAGCTGGGCCTGCAGCCGGCGCATGTGCTGGTGGATGGCAATAAAATTCCGCAAGGGCTGAGTGTGAGCTGCGATGCGGTGGTTGGCGGCGACGCCATTCATCCTGAAATTTCAGCGGCCAGCATTCTGGCGAAAGTCAGCCGCGACCGTGAAATGGCTGAGCTGGACCGGCTGTATCCGCAATTCGGCTTTGCCAAGCACAAAGGCTACCCGACCAAGGCGCATTTTGATGCGATTGCCGAGCATGGCGTGATTGCTGAGCACCGGCGCAGTTTTGGGCCGGTGCGCAAGGCGCTGGAGCAGATGGAAGGCGGGGCAGCCGGCTGATGCTGAAAAATTTAAAGCGGCTGAATAGCCGCTTTATTTTCTGCAAAATACTTAATCTTAGCGATTGAAGTTATTTTGTGAGAGATTATCGTCTTCAAAAGAAGGCTGGTAATCTTGATCAAGATGCTGAAGATGCTCGTGCATAGCGCGTTCATGCTGAATGCGCTGGTAAATTTCTTCACGGTGAACGGATACTTCTTTTGGAGCATTTACGCCAATACGCACCTGATTGCCTTTAACCCCAAGCACAGTCACGCTGACTTGGTCCCCAATCATCAATGTTTCTCCGACACGTCGAGTCAGAATCAGCATGTTTATCTCCTTGCAAAACGCTAAACCTGCAATTGATCTAAAATATAAAAATATAAACCTGAAAAAGCAAAGGAAATTTTACCAGATGTCATAAATAATAGACGGCTGCAGATGCAGCGCTGATTGAATTTCCTAAAAAATCCTCAGGGTTAATATAGCAGAGCCACTATAAAAAAAACTATAGTGGCCCAGCATTTTTATGGTGTTTTTAAAAAACTGTCTAACAATGACATTTTTCGACACATTTAGTTACGCACGTACGCTTGACTCGCCATGTTCGCGGTCTAAGCCAAATGCAGTATGCAATGCGCGCACGGCAAGCTCTAAGTAATTTTCTTCAATAATCACTGAAATTTTGATTTCTGAGGTGGAAATCATCAGGATATTGATGCTTTCTTCCGCCAAAGCGGTGAACATTTTGCTGGCCACACCGGCGTGCGAGCGCATGCCTACGCCAACAATTGAAACTTTGACAATGTCGTCGCGGGTAGCAACTTCACGCGCGCCAATGGCTTTTGCGGTGGCTTCTAAAATCGCTTTGGCTTTTGCCAGCTCGCCGCGGTTTACTGTGAATGTGAAGTCGGTGGTGCCGTCTTCTTCAACATTCTGAATAATCATGTCCACTTCGATGTTTGCGGCGCCAATCGGAGACAGGATTTTAGAGGCGATGCCCGGTTCGTCAGGAACACCTAAAATAGTTAATTTTGCTTCGTCACGGTTAAACGCGATGCCTGAGATAATTGGTTGTTCCATGTTGTCTTCCGCCTCAGTGGTGATTAGTGTTCCGACATTGTTTTTAAATTCTTCGTCGAATGCGCCATCATCGTCATTATCAAAGCTTGATAATACGCGTAAAGGCACCTGGTATTTGCCGGCAAATTCTACAGAGCGGATTTGCAGGACTTTAGAGCCAAGTGATGCCATTTCCAGCATTTCTTCAAATGAAATGCGGTCAACTTTTTTCGCTTTAGGCGCAACGCGCGGGTCGGTGGTATAAACGCCGTCTACATCGGTGTAAATCTGGCATTCATCCGCTTTCAGCGCCGCCGCCAGCGCTACGCCGGAGGTGTCTGAACCGCCACGGCCCAATGTGGTGGTGTTACCGTCCGCATCAAAGCCCTGGAAGCCTGCAACCACAATGACGCGGCCTGCATCTAAATGGCCGGTCATGACATCGGTATCAATCGCTTCGATACGGGCCTTGGTGTATGCGCTGTCGGTTTTAATGCCGACTTGGCGGCCTGTAAGTGATTTAGCTTCAACGCCAATCGAATTCAGCGCCATCGCCAACATGGAAATCGTCACCTGTTCACCGGTAGACACCATTTGGTCAAGTTCGCGGGGATCCGGGGTTTCGCTAATGGCTTTCGCTAAAGCAAGCAGGCGGTTGGTTTCGCCACTCATGGCTGATACGACAACCACAACTTTGTGGCCGTGATCATGCCAGCGCTTTACACGGCGAGCAACATTTAAAATGCGCTCGGGAGTACCCATAGAGGTGCCGCCATATTTTTGAACGATTAATGCCATAACTATCCTTACCAAGTAAATAAGTCTAAAGACTTAAAGCACTTACACATATTTTAAAACCGCTTTGAGCCGGCGGCTTCAATATACCACGTAGCACATAATTTTCCCCTTTTTTCAAAACGGGAAGCTTATATTGATACCTTGTGTCAGAGAGCCGGGTTGCTTGAACCCGGCCCTTTGGACTCCATAACTGCAGTCCTGTTAACGGCTTGGAATCTGTGCGGATAAATTCCAGTTTTACAGGCTGCCTGATGTAAATTCGATTGTAGACTTCACGGATGACAATCTTTTTTTCAACATAGTCAAACGGCATGAATTCGCAATAGGGCATCGGCCTGCTTGGCGCTGTCAGCTGATAATGCGTCCCGGCATGAAGCAGGGGGCTTATCAGCATTAAAGCGGCGCTCAGCAGGCCCAGCCTTGGCATTGAATTTTAGCCTTGTTTCTGCTCCAGCCAAGCGTTCAGGCCGGCCATTGCAGAAGCCAGCTTATCGCTCAGCGGCGCGCCGCCTTGCGCCAAGTCCGGCTTGCCGCCGCCTTTGCCGCCAAGTTCCTGGCTCAGGTGCTTGATGATGTCGCCGGCTTTTACTGCAGCCGTGAATTCTTTGGCAGCCGAAGCAATTAAGCTGACTTTGTCGCCGTCTACGCCGGCAATCACGATCACGGCATTTTCCAGCTTGGACTTAACGCCGTCATGCAGGCTGCGCAGCGCTTTTGCGTCGGTGTTTTGCACCGTGGTGATTAAAGTCGCGCGGCCGGCAATGGTCTGCACTTGGCTGAGCAGTTCCGTCGCCTGGAAGCTGGCAAGCTTCTGGTTCAGCTGCTCAATCTGCTTCTGCAGGCCGGAGGCTGTAGACGCCAGGCTTTCAACTTTTTCCACAGTCTGATCTTTCTGCGCTTTCAGCAAATCGTTGATTGCATGAATGTCACGGTCAGCTTTTTGCGCAGCTTCAAGCGCTTTCACGCCTGTAACCGCTTCAATGCGGCGCACGCCGGCAGCTACACCGCCTTCGGAAGTGATTTTGAACAGGCCGATATCACCTGTGCGCTTAACGTGAATACCGCCGCAAAGCTCAATCGAGAAGTTTTGCTCTTCAATAACTGAACCCATAGACAGGACGCGGACTTCATCACCGTACTTTTCGCCGAACAGCATCATCGCGCCTTTTTCTTTGGCCGCGTCAATGTCCAGCAGTTCGGTAGATACGGCCGTATTGGCAATCACTTCGCGGTTAACAATGCGTTCAATTTCCTGCAGCTGTTCAAATGTCACCGGCTGGTCATTGGCAAAGTCGAAACGCAGCAGCTCGCTGGCAACCAGTGAGCCTTTCTGCTGTACATGCGCGCCTAAAACTTGGCGCAGCGCAGCGTGCAGCAGGTGAGTCGCAGAGTGGTTGCGCGCAGTGGCTGCGCGCAGGTCTGCTTCCACAGCCGCTTCTACGCTTTGCGATGCTTTCAGGCTGCCCACGGTCACAATGCCCTGATGCACGAATGCGCCGCCGGACTTTTTAGTGTCCTGAACTTCAAAGATGCCGGTCTCATTTTTGAGGATGCCGGTATCGCCGACTTGGCCGCCGCTTTCCGCATAGAAAGGCGTCTGGTTCAGCACGATCAGCGCTTCATCGCCCTCAACGACTTCATCCACCTGTTCGCCGTCTTTATACAGGGCAATAATTTGACCTTGGCCTTGAGTTGCGTCATAGCCGTCAAACTGGGTTTCGCCTTCAACTTTCACAATGCTGTTGTAGTCAACGGCGAATTTGCCTGCATCGCGCGCGCGCTGGCGCTGCGCGGCCATTTCAACTTCAAAGCCGGCTTCGTCAATGGTTAAACCGCGTTCGCGGGCAATGTCAGCGGTTAAATCTGTCGGGAAGCCGTAAGTGTCATACAGCTTGAATACGGTTTCGCCCGCAATCACAGAACCTTTCAAGTTTGCCAATTCGCCTTCAAGCAGCTTCAAGCCCTGCTCTAAAGTTTTAGCGAACTGTTCTTCTTCTTTCAGCAGCTGCGCTTCAATGCGCGCTTTGTTGGCTTCAAGCTCAGGGTAGGCAGCGCCCATCACATCAATCAGCGGCTGCAGCATTTTATGGAAGAATGAGCCGGTTGCGCCCAGCTTGTTGCCGTGGCGCACTGCGCGGCGGATGATGCGGCGCAGCACATAGCCGCGGCCTTCATTTGACGGGTTCACGCCGTCCGCAATCAGGAAGCAGCATGAGCGCGCATGGTCAGCGACAACTTTCAGCGATGCAGGGTAGTCAGCCACTGCGCCTTTCGCCTGGGCATCCGCTTCGGCTTGGCTCATGTCTACGCCGATAATTTCAGCGGCGGATTTCAATAAGTGCTGGAACAGGTCAATTTCATAGTTTGAATTGACATGCTGCAGAACTGCTGAAATGCGCTCTAAACCCATGCCGGTATCAACAGAAGGGGCAGGGAGGTTGTGCAGCACGCCGTCCGCAGTGCGGTTGAACTGCATGAATACGTTGTTCCAGATTTCAATAAAGCGGTCGCCGTCTTCTTCAGGCGTGCCCGGCAGGCCGCCCCAGATGTGGTCGCCATGGTCAAAGAAAATTTCAGAACATGGACCGCAAGGGCCAGTATCGCCCATTGCCCAGAAGTTGTCTGATGCGTATTTGCCGCCTTTATTGTCGCCAATGCGGATAATGCGGCTGGCGTCTAAGCCAATTTCCTTGTTCCAGATTTCAAACGCTTCGTCATCGGTATGGTAAACGGTGGCGTATAATTTGTCTTTCGGCAGCGCCAGCCATTCATCGCCGGTTAAAAATTCCCAGGCGAATTTGATGGCGTCGCGCTTAAAGTAGTCGCCAAACGAAAAGTTGCCCAGCATTTCAAAGAAAGTATGGTGGCGCGCTGTATAGCCGACATTGTCCAAGTCGTTGTGCTTGCCGCCCGCGCGTACGCATTTTTGTGATGTTGTTGCGCGCACATAATCGCGTTTTTCCAATCCAAGGAAGCAGTCTTTAAACTGGTTCATCCCTGCATTGGTGAAAAGCAGAGTAGGGTCATTGGCAGGTACAAGTGAACTCGACGCGACACGTGTATGTCCTTGCGATTCAAAGTAACGCAAAAATGCTTCACGTATTTCAGCAGTTGTCATAATACGAGTACTCACAACCAAGTCACTCCTTAATTTCCGGTTTGGCTTATAGTTTCTCAGGCGGAGCTGGCTTTTTATCAGGCTGGCTTGAGAGACTGGCTTAAAATTTTTAAAACGCCAAATTATAACGGAAAAAGCTGTATCGACCAATGTTTTTCAATGAACTATGCTGCTTTTTGCGGAATTCAAAAAATCCGGCTATTCCGCCGGAAAAAGCGGATAAATCAATTGAAAGCGGCGGCAATTCCGGCGGCGCTGCAGGGCTTTTTGCGCCGCCTGCCAGATATCCGCGGCGCCTGCGGTTGGCTTCAGGCTGCGCGCTGCATGGCTGTCCAGCCTGATAAAATTCAAGCGCTTGCATTGCGGCGGCTGGATATTTTGCGCAAAGCGGGCTGCAGGGTGGAAAATGCAGCTAGGCTGAATAAGCCTTAATTGAATAAATGATAACGGTTTGCGCAGGAAATCCATTAACATATAGGCGCTTTGTAATTGTTCCAAAATGAAGGATAAGTCATGCAGCGAGTGGCAATTAATGGATTTGGCCGAATTGGGCGCAACGTTCTGCGCGCGTGGTTTGAAAATCCTAAACAATTCCATTTTGAAATTGCCGCCATCAATGATATTGCGGATGCGGAAACGCTGCTGCATCTGTTCAGATACGATTCAACCCACGGGCGCTTTCACGGCGCTGCGGCCATAGAGGCCGAAGAGGGCCGGCAGTATTTAAGCATCCAGGCGGGCGCATCGGCCTTGCGGGTGCAGATCCTGTGCGAAGCCCAGCCGGCGCAGCTGCCGTGGCGGGAACTGAATATTGATGTGGTTTTGGAATGCACCGGGCTGTTCCGCTCGCGCGAAGCGGCGACACAGCACATTGCAGCCGGCGCCAAGCGGGTGATTATCGGGGCAGCGCCTTTTGACAGCGTAGATGCGGCCATTGTATATGGCGTCAACCATCATGATGTAAAAGCTGCCGATCAGATTATTTCCAGTGTGTCCTGCACCACGCAGGCTTTGGTGCCGCTGGTTAAAATTATTGATGACGCCTTCGGCATAGAATCCGCCATGATGACGGAAATTCACGCGGTGACGGCAGATCAGTCCGTGCTGGATCATGCGCACCGCGATCTGCGCCGCGCGCGCGCGTCCGGGCAGAACATTATTCCGACCACATCGTCCGCGCTGGGCGCGCTGAAGCAGGTGATGCCGAAAATGGAAAACCGCATTGACGGCTTTTCAATCCGGGTGCCGACCATTAATGTGGCGGCGATAGATTTGACCTTTATTGCGCAGTCGCCGGTCACTGTGCATAAAATGAATGAAGTGCTGGTAAAATCCGCTGCGCAGGATTATGCCTCGATTATGGCCGTGACCGATGAGCCGCTGGTGTCCAGCGATTTCAACCATTCGCCTTATTCGCTGATTGTGGATTTGAGCCAGACCATGGCGGTTGGGCGCCAGGCTAAAGTATTCGCCTGGTATGATAATGAATGGGGCTATGCAAACCGGCTGCTGGATTTGTGCGAATCCTTTGCATAATGAGCCATATGCAGCGCCGCGCAGCAAAGCATGTGCGGAGCCGGTTGAAAGCAGCTGTGCGGGCCGGGCAGGCTGCTTTTGATCGCAAAAATGGCGAATTGCTGTTTTTTCTCAGAATATTGACGCGGATTTTGGTTAAGATAAGCCTTATTAAATCTATAAAGAGTAGCGCCGATGATTTTATTATGGGGATTTATTTTTCTGCTGTCGCTGGCGGTTCTTTTCCTGATCTGGCTGCAGTTCAAGAATCAGGAAGATAATGCGGAAGTCGCAGCGAACTTTCATCTGGAAGAAAAAATCGTGCATCTGGAAGAGAACCTGAGAAAAACGCTGGAAATCATGCAGGACTTGGCCAAAAAAATGCACGTGCAGCAGGAAGCGCTGGATCAGACCTCACATAAGCTGCAGCAGGTGGAGCTGCAGAATGCGGAGCTGGTGAATTTGCTGGCGAAGGTGGTCAGCCCTAAAGACTGATTCAATCTTAAATTATTTTGAAAATAAACGCGTTGAAAGCCCCTTTGTATGATCGGCAAAGGGGCTTTTTTATGGATTAGGCCAAGGCCAGCCTTAACACGGCTGCCGAGGCCATGCTGACGGCAACCGTCGGCAGCAGGGAAAAGCGCGAGGCTGCTAGCAGGGCAACGGCAATGGCGATCAGGTCAGCCGGATTGTCCCTGACAAAATAAGGCGCAATTACCGAGATCAGCACGCAGCCCGGAACCACTTCTAAAATCTGGCGCTGCTTAGCGCTCAGGGTTTTATTTTTCAGCAGGACATAGCCTAAGACGCGGGTCAGGTAGGTCGTGGCTGCAATAAACAGGATGGCGGTCAGCGTAGCGGAATGAATCATGCGTCATCTCCGGTTAAAAACAGGGCGGAAGCAATGCCGCAGACCGCGCCTATAGGCACATGCCAGCCCGCAGGCAGGTACAGATAGGCCAAAGCCGCCGCCGCTAAGCTGACCAGCCACGGGCGCGCTGCCCGCAGGCCTTTCCACATGCCGCGCAGCAGCACCAAAAATACCGCCGGAAAAGCCATGTCAAAGCCGAAGCGGTTAATGTCGCCCAGTACCGGGCCAATCACCGCGCCTAAAGCCGTGAAGCCGACCCACATGATGTATAAAGCGGCGCATAGGCCTGCATAGAACATCATGCTGAACGCGCGCTGACGGCCCAGAAAGCTTTGCTTCTTTTGCGCATCGGCCAGGCCCAGCGCCCAGCTTTCATCGCACATGAAAAACAGCGCGGAAAAAGCAGTTCTATTGGGCAAGTGGCGCAAGTAAGGCGCCAAGCTGGCGCCCATCAATAAATGCCTGCTGTTGACTAAAAAAGTAATGAACATCAGCATGATGATGTTGGGCGGATTGGTCCAGACCTCTAAAATGGCAAATTCAGAGCCGCCGGCGAAATTCAGCCCGGTGAGCAGCGGCACTTCTAGCGCTGAAAAGCCCTTTTGCGCGGCTTGCGCGCCAAGCACCAGGGCAAAGGGAATAATGGCCAGCAGCAGCGGAATGGATATTTTCAGGCCGCGCTTGAATTCTGAAAATCTATCCGATGCTGTTAAATCCGCCGCAGCGGTCCGGAACGTCAGCATGAGGTTCTGCCCAATCAAAAAAACTGAAGCACTGATTTTAGGGCGGCGGCCTTGGCATTGGGCGCTTTATTTTATTTTTAAAGCGCTGTTTTTAGCATAAAATTGCGCTAAATTTATAAAAAGCAGCATAAGGTGCCGGCTTCAAGATGGATCAGATTGATAGAAGAATACTTCAAGCGCTGCAGCGCAACGGAAGGCTGCAGAATGTTGAACTGGCGCAAATTGTCGGGCTGTCACCGTCGCCGTGCCTGCGCCGCGTCAAGCAGCTGGAGGATGACGGCATTATTGAAAAATATGTCGCGCTGCTGAATCCGCAGAAAGTGAATTTAGGCCTGACGGTTTTTGCGCGGATTTGGCTGAAAGGGCAGGATGCAAAAACCGTAAATGCCTTTGTCGACGCCATTCAGTCCATGGAGGAAGTGGTGGAATGCCAGCTGATGGCGGGCGACTGCGATTTTTTCCTGCGCATTATGGTGGCGGATTTGGATGCCTACCGGAAATTTCAGATTCAGCGCCTGAATAAAATTGCCAGCATTCAGAATGTCAAAACTGAAATTCCCCTGCAGAAAATCAAGCAGACGACAGCGCTGCCGCTGCTTTAATGCAGCATGAAGGCGGACTGTACTGGACTTCTTTCATACGTCATTTTTTAACGATATTTAATTCGCAATCGGAATTCCCTCTCCTTTTTAAGGAGGTTTGCGCTGAGTACTGCTCAGAGTGAAGGTTTTATTAAAAAATCCCCTCATCCTAACCTTCTCCCAAAGGAGAAGGAACTTTCAATATTAATGTTACTGCCAATCGATTATCACCTGTTGGCTTATGAAAGAGAGCTATTATTTCCCGTTTAAAAAGCCTTCTTTGATTTTCGCCGGCATATCCGCATGCCACCATGCGTAAATATTGGCTTTGATTTCTTCGTCTTCTTCCGGATCATTCAGCGGCTCATCATCTTCGCGGATCAGCTCATCGCCTTCGAACTTAAACCAGAATTCCCAAGGATCGTCATCGCCGCAGCCCCAGGCCTGAGCATGAATGTCCGGAACCAGCGCTTTAATGAAAAACAGAATGGCTTCCATAAATTCATCGCCGGATGAGCCATGCACAAAATGCGCAACTGAATAGCCTTCGACAGGGTATAAAAGTTCCGGCCCCAGGTCGTATTCAAGATTGTCCACGCTGTCTAAAATTTCTGTAGCCAGCTCGGCGCCGTGCTGCGGATTGATTTCGCTGGCGAGCGCAATGAATTTGTCCGCATCGCCCTGATGGGTTTCAAAGAGGCGGCCAAGCTTCGCCATGATTTCAGCATCGGCGTGCCTGTAATATAAGTTGCTGTGCAGTTCCATGATGTTCCCCTGTAAAATTAAGGCTTGAAAATCAGTTAAATATACTTGTTGGATTTGATTGTTTATTGGGCCTGAATGACAAGGATTATAGGGTAAATTTTCCCGGAAGCAATTTTTTATTGCATAAAAAAACGCCGCCAGTCAAGGCGCAGCAGGAGTGCTGGCGCTGGCTTTTCGGAAGCAGGGAAGCGCTGATTTTGCCTGGCTTTTTCAGCAGCTTATGCCGGACCGGCGCTGCCGGGCGGATTTGAGGCGATAAATCATAATTTTCCTGAATTGGCGGGTGCATGGCTAAAACGAACGTGCTACACTAGGAGAAATCGGGTGTGCTCCCGATTTTTTTATGCGGATTATTTCCGCGCTGACCAGTATTTAGGCTTACAACATGCCCATTTCAGAGACATGGTTATTACCTGATGGTGTAGCTGACGTATTACCAGAACAGGCGCAAGTAATTGAAACTTTGCGCCGCGAAGCATTGGATTTCCTCGCATCCCGGGGCTATCAGCTGGTGTACACGCCATTTATCGAATACATTGAATCTCTTTCTTCTCTTTCAGAATCGAATCAAGATTTAGACTTAGCTACTTTTAAAGTTATTGACCAGCTTTCTGGCCGTCTGCTTGGCGTGCGCGCCGATATGACGCCGCAAGTGGCGCGCATTGATGCGCATGTGCATCCGGTCGAAGGCGTAGCGCGCTACTGCTATGCCGGCACCGTTCTGCATACCAAGCCGCAGGGCTTTAATACTACGCGCGCGCCGCTGCAGCTGGGCGCTGAATTGTTCGGTTCTGACAGCATTGATGCAGACGTTGAAATGGTTGACCTCATGCTCAGCCTGATTCAAAACGCAGGCTTGGCTGAGGGCATCCATCTGGACTTGGGCCATGTCGGGCTGTTCCGCAGCCTGGTGAAGCAGGCGGGCTTATCCAAAGCGGAGGAACGCCAGCTTTCAGATCTGTATCAGCGCAAAGCTTTACCGGAACTGGCTGAATTTACTAAAGAATTAAAGTTCGGCGCAGATTTTTACACGCTGGGCCGCTACGCCAGCGATCTGGATGCGCTTCAGGCGAATTTAAGCGCGGAAATTATTGCAGACGCAGAGTTCAAGCACGCTTTTGATGCGGTGAAAACAACGCAATCAGAAATTCAGGCGCGCTGGCCGGAGCTGCATATCGGCATTGATGTGGTGGAGCTGCGCTCATACCACTACCATACCGGCTTAATGTATGCGGTATATGCGCCAAACCGCGCAGCGCCATTGGCTCAAGGCGGGCGCTATGACGGCATTGGCGAGCATTTTGGACGCGCGCGTCCTGCAACGGGCTTTTCTTGCGACTTGTATGCGCTGTGCGCAGGCCAGTTCAAGCAGATTGAAACCGTTGTTGCGCCGAAGGGCGCAGATAAGGCATTGCTTCAAGCCATTGCCGCCGTGCGCGCGCAAGGCTCAAGCGTGATTCAGTTATTAGGTAATGACGATTTAAG
The DNA here is from genome assembly GCF_001696615.3 of Acinetobacter sp. WCHAc010034. Classification (NCBI taxonomy): domain Bacteria; kingdom Pseudomonadati; phylum Pseudomonadota; class Gammaproteobacteria; order Moraxellales; family Moraxellaceae; genus Acinetobacter; species Acinetobacter sp. WCHAc010034. Next base: position 3,063,077 of record NZ_CP032279.1, read on the forward strand.
CTCTGTGCCGAATGCAACGCGCCAATTGGTTCTTGCAGCCGGCGAGTGGACAGTCGAAACAGTTTAATTGCAGAGCTGAATGTTCATGTCATTCAGTTCCGCTTTCAATTTTAACAGCATGATGTAATGAGGCTATTATGGGCAAGAATGTTGTGGTACTGGGTACCCAATGGGGCGACGAAGGCAAAGGCAAGATCGTCGACCTGCTCACAGATCAGGCGGCTGCGGTTGTCCGCTATCAGGGCGGGCACAACGCGGGTCACACACTTGTAGTTGGTGGTAAGAAAACTGTATTGCACCTCATTCCATCAGGCATTTTACGTGAAAACGTACTGTGCTTAATTGGTAATGGTGTGGTGCTTTCACCTGCTGCTTTAATCGAAGAAATGGACATTCTTGAAAAAGAAGGCGTGCCGGTTAAAGAGCGCTTGCGCATTTCTCCAAACTGCCCGCTGATTCTTCCGAACCATATTGCGCTTGACCAGGCGCGTGAGAAAAAACGCGGCAATGCAAAAATCGGCACTACAGGCCGCGGCATTGGCCCTGCGTATGAAGATAAAGTTGCGCGCCGCGCAGTCCGTGTTGCGGACTTGGTTCGCGGCGGCGAGCATTTGAAAGCTCAGCTGACAGAGCTGCTGGAATACCATAACTTCCAATTGACTCAATTCTACGGCGTAGAAGCGGTTAAGCTGGAAGATGTGATTGCGCTGTGCGACCAATGGCGCGAAGTTGTCGCTCCGCTGGTTGTAGATGTGACTTCTGAACTGCATAACTACCGTAAAAACGGCGACAACATTATGTTTGAAGGCGCGCAAGGCTCACTGCTTGACGTAGACCACGGCACATATCCGTATGTGACCTCTTCAAACACGACTGCGGGCGGCGTAAGCTCTGGTTCAGGCCTTGGCCCATTGCACCTTGACTATGTCTTGGGTATTACCAAAGCTTATACAACGCGTGTAGGCGCAGGCCCGTTCCCGACTGAACTGGTTTATGACGCTGCCAATGACGTGGGCGATGCAATCGGCAAGCACCTCGGCACCAAAGGTTCTGAGTTTGGCGCGTCTACTGGCCGCCAGCGCCGCTGCGGCTGGTTCGATGCAGAAATCCTGCGCCGTTCTGTAGATGTAAACTCGCTTTCCGGCATTTGCCTGACTAAGCTTGACGTTCTTGACGGCTTGGAAGAAGTGAAAATCTGCGTAGGCTACGAAGCTGCGGATTCCGGCTGTGTCGGTTCTTCCGATGCGCTGGCATTTGAAACCTTGAAGCCAATCTACGAAACAATGCCGGGCTGGTCTGAGTCGACTTTCGGCGCGAAAAGCCTTGATCAGCTGCCGCAAAATGCAATTGATTACATCAAGCGCATTGAGCAGTTGATTGAATGCCCAATCGACATCATTTCTACCGGTCCAGACCGTGAAGAAACTATGATCTTGCGCCATCCGTTCCAGGCTTAATATCCGCTGGAATTGAGCTGATCGAAGGCCCCGCAGTTGCGGGGCTTTTTTATGGCTGCGGATGCTCCGGCAGCGGCGGGCGCGCAGGTCAAGACTAAAGTTGCAGGACTGCCTGCTGTACAGATTGGGCGGAGTTGCTAAAATCAAGGCGAGTCATATTTCAGGCTATGCAGGATGCAGAAAAATATTTCCGGAACCATCTTCTATTCTTTGCTGTTTGCCATGGGCGGCGCGCCGACCATCGCAATGATGATCATCCGCGCGCAGACGCAGAATCCCGCCATTATTTACAATGCGCTGATCGGGCTGTCGGTGATTATTGCCTGCATTCTGGTGCCGCTGATTTTAATCCAGAATGCCTACCTGTTTTTCAAGCGCAAGGATGAAGTGCTGGAAGCCCGGATTGAACCTTTGTGCCGGTTTTATCTGGTTTTAAATGGCGGCTGCCTGGCCTACTGGCTGTATATTCAATTTTTAGCATAATATCTTTACATAATTCCTATGATTATGCGCTTTATCTCCGTTTAACCTCCAAAGCTAAAGAATATAATTGCGGTAATTTAATCATGCTTTCCTGCAGGTTTTGGAGTCCTGGATAATGAATAAGAATATTTTGATGAGTTTCTGCGCAGCCGGCGCTGTGGCGCTTTCCGGCTGTACAACTGTTGCTGAAATGGCCGGGGCGGATACTGCTACGCTGAATGCGTCCGCTGCGCAAAACTATACGAAAATGGTTGCGGACGCAAAATCAAAGAATCAGCTGGATATGTCTTCCAGCACCTATAAGCGCGTAAACAGCGTCTTTTTGCGCCTGAAGCCTTATGCAGACCAAATGAACCAAACCGGTCAAGCCTTCCAATGGCAATTGGCGGTCATGAAGTCCAATGAGCTGAATGCTTTTGTTGCGCCGGGCGGAAAAGTTGTTGTGTATACCGGAATTGTGAACCGGCTGAATTTAACCGATGCTGAAATTGCAGCGATCATGGGCCATGAAATGGTGCATGCGCTGGAAGAGCATTCCAAGCAGAAAATTGGCGCGCAGGCGCTGACGGATTTAGCGCTGAATATTGGCCTAAGCGCCGCAGGGGACAGTGTTGGGCAGTTTGGAACGGCAGCTGCTCAGCTGGGCAGCCAAATCGGCATTGGCTTGCCGTATTCACGCAGCCTGGAAAGCCGCGCCGACCAAGGCGGCCTGCTGCTGATGGCGAAAGCCGGCTATAACCCGCAGGCAGCCATTACGCTATGGGAAAAAATGAACAAGCTGGAAGGCGCCGGCGGCTCTGCATTCCTGTCGACTCACCCATCCAATGGCCAGCGCATTGAAGCGATGCGCAAAAACCTGCCGGCAGCGCAGCAGATTTACAATCAGCGCAGATAAGCTGCAGTGCAAATTTCAGCTGAAAAGCAGAGCATCGCCTCTGCTTTTTTATTGCCTCAAGTGCGCTGCGCAGATGCGCATGCCGATCTTCAGGCATAAAAAAAGGCAAAGCCGCTGGCTTTGCCTTCTTGTCAGACTGTTGAGGTCTTAGTGGTGGTGGCCGCCCGCACCGTGTACATGGCCGTGATCCAGCTCTTCTTGAGAAGCGTCGCGGATTTCTACGATTTCAACTTCAAAAGTAAGGTCTTGGCCAGCAAGCGGGAAGTTTGCATCAACAACAACGTTGTCGCCTTCAACTGCTTTAACAGTCACAATTTGAACGCCGTCATCAGTTTGCGCTTGGAACTGCATGCCGGCTTGAATGTTGTCAACGCCTTGGAACATTTGCGCAGGAACTTCTTGCACGAGGTCTGGGTTGTATTCGCCGTAACCTTCAGCTGCAGGAACGTTTACTGTGAATTTTTCACCTACAGTTTTGCCTTCCAATGCTTTTTCCAGGCCAGGAATGATGTTGCCTGCACCGTGCAAATAGGCAAGTGGTTCGCCTTGAGATTGGTCAAGCGTTTCACCTTCAGCATTAGTCAATGTGTAGTGGAAAGAAACCACAAGGTCATTTGCAATAGCAGTCATGTTATTGATCCATTCAATTTTTTAAGGGTACATCATAAAGTGAAATTGCTTTTTTGTAGACCGAATTTACGAAAAAAAAGCATTTTCAGCATTTATATGATGGTTTTTTCATTAATAAGGGCGAATCTGAAAATTTCAATGCCATTTTATTCTTTGGCCATTTTTTCTGCTTGAAAAGTCTTGAGCGATGGGCCGGCCTGCATAGCTATAGCCATAATTTGGCGCCCGATGCAGGCGGTCAGCCGCATCTCATCGGCCTGGCTGTCGGCCGCAATTCTGCGCAGCGCGTTCTTGCTTATTTACAGTGTTCAAAGCCGATGTTTTTGCATAAAAAAGACGGCAGGAAGAGCCGTCTTTATTTTTTAGGGGGCTTGCGTTTGCGCTGCCGGACCGCTTACTGCAGCGGGTAGGTTTTTACCGCGCGGGTATCGCTGGAGAAGATTCCGAATAAGCTCTTGACCCAGAACAGGAAGCGTTCAAAAACATTGGCTTCTTCAATATGGACGTCATCTTCAATATCAATGCTGTTGATCAGCTGATTATTTTGATAAACATTAATGGTCGCCAGCTTCATGACTTGCGCCAAGGGCGCGGTCAGCAGCTTTTCATTGATTTCAACATTCATGTGGGTCTGGGTCTGCTGCAGCGGCTCAATGCTCTGCACAATGCTATTGCCCATATCCAGCATAATGCGCTGATGCGGCTGGTCAAAAGTGTTCATGTCAATGGTTAATGCCGGATCATACAGCGAAGTGGTAATCAGCTGCGGCTGCTTGGTTTCAACTTTGAACATTTTCAGCGTGGACTTGATGACCGGCAGTTCCGCAATCAGCTGCTTATCCTTAATGGCGACTTCATTGCGGGTATAGGTATAGGCCAGATTCATCAGCTTATGCGCAGTTTCAGCCCGTTTGGCGGCGCTTTTGGTGCCCATCACGACTACAATCAGGCGGCGGTCCGGCTGGTTGTACAGGCCAGCAGGGCGGTTGGCGGTCAGCGCCAGATTATAGCCGGCAGCCTTGGTAAAGCCGGTTTTCATGCCGTCGACCGTCGGGTCCTGATTCAGCAGGATATTGGTCGCTCTGTGAAAGCGGTTGTTGTAGCTGAAGCTGGTCTGCTTGGAATACGTCAGGTATTCAGGCGTTTCCTGCACCAGGGCGCGCCCTAAGCGCGCCAAGTCGGCTGCCGAGGAATAATGCTCCGGCATTGTGATGCCGGCCGGATTCTGAAAATGGGTGTCATTCATGCCCAGCGCCTTGGCTTCTTTATTCATCCGCTCAACAAACTGCGGAACGCCGCCGGAAATTTTTTCCGCCAAAGTGACCGCAGCGTCGTTGGCGGACATGACAATCAAGCCCGCCAAAAGGTGATCGACTGTAATCTGCTCGCCTTGCTTCAGGTACATTTGCGACTCATCCCACTGCACCATATTCACCACAGGGGTTGCCGTCAGCACTTCATTTTTATTCAGGCGGCCGGCTTTGATTTCTTTCAGCGCAACATAGGCCACCATCATTTTGGTTAAGGATGCCGGGGCGCGCTGAACATGGCTGTTGTGTTCGGCAATGATCTGGCCTGACTGCGGGTCAAGGATAGTCCAAGCCTCGGCTTCTACGGTTGCAGGGTTGATGTTGAGCAGGGCAGCATTGGCTATCGTGGAGCATAAAGCGCACAGCGCCACGATAAAGTAGATCACGCGTTTCAATGGAATTCCTTAAGGCCCATCCCTGAGCCCAAAAATGCAAAAAATTTAAGGAATGCTATGCCTTTTTGTTTCTGCTGACTAGTCTTAATTGCTGACAATTGGCGCAGTTCCGCATCACTGCAGCAAAAAATGTTAAGCTTATAGCCAAGTTATCTTTTTTTATTTTGTATTGCCCATTATGCTGCATTATCAAATCGAATTTGACGATTACCGTCAGCACCTTATTCATGTTACCGCGCGCTTTCTGGCAGACCCGACGCAGGTGCTTTCCCTGCCTTCCTGGATTCCGGGCAGCTATTTAATCCGTGAATTTTCCAAGCATATTGAAGCTGTGCGCGCATATGATGAAGACGGGCGGCTGCTGAAAATTCAGAAATTTGAAAAGAATAAATGGCGCCTGTTCAATACCGATCATGAGCTGATTACCGTTGAATATGATGTGTACGCCTATGATCTGTCGGTGCGCGGCGCCTATGCGGATCAGACGCGCTTCTATGTCAATCCGGCCTGCGCATGCCTTGGCTTGGACGGGCAGCAGGACAAGGCCATTGAGGTGGAGGTATTCCTGCCGGATGAATTGAAGCATTTTCAATTGGCCACAGGCTTGAAGTCTAAAAGCCTGGTGAAAGGGCGCTATACCTTATATGCGGATAATTATGCCCAGCTGATTGATGCGCCGTTTGAGCTGGCGGAGCAGAGCCGTTTCAGCTTTGAGGCTAATGGCATTGCGCATGAGTTTGTCATTTCCGGCAAGCACGCCATGAATGCGCAGCGCATGCAGCAGGATCTTGAAAAAATCTGCAGCGCCGGCATTGCCATGTTCGGTTCAGCGCCATTTAAAGACTATACCTTTATGACCATGGCGACAGGCAGCAGCTACGGCGGTTTAGAGCATCCGAACAGCACCAGCCTGATTACCCCGCGTGAAGACTTGCCGAAAGCAGATGAGCCTGAAGAGCCGTCGAAAGACTATCAGCGCTTTCTGGGCCTGTGCAGCCATGAATATTTCCACGCTTGGCTGGTGAAATTCATTCGCCCGGAAAATTTTGTCAACTATGACCTGAACCGGGAAGGCTACACCTCTCTGCTGTGGATTTTTGAAGGCTTCACTTCGTATTATGATGATTTGATGCTGCTGCGCAGCGGCGTGATTCATCAGGAGTCTTATCTGGCCCTGCTGAAAACCCAGATTGACCGCTATCTGCAGAATCCGGGGCGCTTCATTCAGTCAGTATCTGAATCCAGCTTTGACGCGTGGGTAAAGTTCTACCGTCAGGATGAAAACTCCAATAATGCCGGCACCAGCTACTACAATAAAGGCAGCCTGGTGGCGCTTTGCCTGGACTTAGGCTTGCGCCTGCGCGGTTCCAGCCTGGACGCTTTAATGCGCAAGCTGTATGAAAATGCGCAGAACGGCATTCAAGTGCATGAGCGCACGGTCTTTGAGCTGTGCCAGGAGCTCACCGGCGACAGCTGGGTGGAACAGATTAATCATCTGATTAATACCACCGATGAATTGCCTCTGGATCAGCTGCTGCCGGAGTTTGGCCTGAGCTATGCTCTGCAGCATGACAAAACGCTGCCGTTTGGCCTGAAAGCAGCGGACAAGCCGGAAGGCGTGCTGGTGCAGTCAGCCCGCCGTGACGGCGCAGCAGCTAAGGCAGGGCTCTCCGCCAATGATGTGATTATCGCCATAGACGGCTTAAAGGCTTCTGAAAAGCTGCTGGCGCAATACGCGAAACAGGCCGGCGCATTTACCGTGCATGCCTTCCGCCGTGATGAGCTGATGCAGTTTGATGTGCAGGGTGCTGAAACGGATTTGACCGCTGCCGAGCTTAAAGTGGCGGATCAGGCCAAAGCGGACAAGTGGCTCAAGGGCTGATTGGCCGGCGCTAGAACTTTATGCAGAAACCGGCGCTTAGGTGCCTAATGCCAGTCAGTTAAGCATTTTTAATCCTCCCCAACCCTCCTTTTTCAAAGGAGGGAGCGTTTCGAAATTCAATACCGTATTGAATTCAAGGGTGTTCCCCTCTTTTTCAAAGAGGGGTTAGGGGAGATTTATCAATTAGTAATAATGAAATTACGCTTAACTGATCAGCATTAGCGTTTAGGCGCCAATTTCTTGCTTTGATCATCAGGCATGCTTATTAAACATAGGCTTTCTGGAAAATAAAAAAACCGCACAATGTGCGGTTTTTCTGTTTCAGCAGCTTAGCGCATTTTTGACAGGAAACGCCCTAAGCGCGTAATGGCTTCACGTAGTTCATTTTCCGCCGGCAGGAACACCACGCGGAAGTGATCCGGCGTTGGCCAGTTAAAGCCGGTGCCTTGCACCAGCAGCACTTTTTCCGCGCGCAGGAAATCCAGCATGAATTTTTCGTCATCCTGAATCGGATAAACGTCCGGATCCAGCTTAGGGAAGCAGTACATTGCGCCTTCAGGCTTCACGCAAGACACGCCCGGAATTTCATTCAGCATTTCCCAGGCAATATTGCGCTGTTCGTACAGGCGGCCGCCCGGGCGGATAAGGTCATTAATTGACTGGTAGCCGCCGAGCGCAGTTTGAATCGCGTACTGCGCCTGATGGTTGGCGCACAGGCGCATGGACGCCAGCATGTCCAAGCCTTCAATATAGTCGGCAGCGCGGGATTTATCGCCGGTAATCGCCATCCAGCCGGAGCGGTAGCCGGCAATGCGGTAAGCTTTAGACAGGCCGTTGAATGAAATGCACAGCTGGTCGCCGGCTAAGGCCGCCACAGCAACATGCTCAATGCCGTCATAGATGACTTTGTCGTAGATTTCATCGGCAAATAAAATCAGGTCGTATTTTTTCGCTAAAGCGACAATCTGTTCTAAGACATGGCGCGGGTAAACGGCGCCGGTCGGGTTATTTGGGTTAATCACCACAATGCCGCGGGTATTGGGCGTGATTTTGCTTTCCATATCCGCAATGTCCGGATACCAGAAGTTTTCTTCATCGCATTTATAGTGAATGGCTGTGCCGCCAGACAGGTTTACGGCAGCTGTCCATAGCGGGTAATCCGGCATCGGCACCAGCATTTCATCGCCGTCATCCAGCAGGCCCTGCATGGCCATGACAATCAGTTCAGACACGCCATTGCCGACATACACGTCATTGACATGCATGTTGAGGATGCCTTTTTGCTGGTAATACTGGCAGATGGCCTTGCGCGCAGGAAAAATCCCTTTAGAGTCGGTATAGCCGACCGCATTCGGCAGGTTCAGCGCGACATCGTTGATAATTTCCTGCGGAGCTTCAAAGCCAAAAGGGGCGGGGTTGCCGATATTCAGCTTGATAATCTTATGCCCGGCTTCTTCCATTTCGTTGGCCGCTCGTAACACAGGTCCGCGAATGTCGTAGCATACATGCTCGAGCTTAGACGATTTCTTAATTTCGCGTGGCGTGGTGTTACCTAAAACGGACATATTTCCATCCAATTAAATATTGATGCTGAAAAAATATAGATTACTGAAATCTCACAATCTATGTTGAAATTTAGCTAGAAATTTTTTTAACTCTAGCGTAAATATGGAAGTACTGAAGCATGACATTGAATGTCAAAGATTTAAAGGAGTTAATGATGGGAAAACTCAATAAAACAGAAAGAGAATGGCAAAGAGAGTTATCGCCGGAAGAGTTCCGGATCACCCGTCAAAAAGGGACAGAGCCTGCATTTACAGGAAAATACTGGAACAGCAAGCAGGAGGGCACATATGTTTGCCGGTGCTGCGGCGCAGCGCTGTTTGATTCAGCCGTAAAATATGACAGCGGCAGCGGCTGGCCAAGCTTTTACCGCCCGATAGATGCCTCCGCCATTGAAGAGCATCAGGATACAGCGCATGGCATGGTCCGGACGGAAATTGTCTGCCATCATTGTGACGCGCATTTAGGGCATGTTTTTCCCGATGGCCCAGAGCCGACTGGATTGCGCTATTGCGTGAATTCGGCTTCATTAGAATTAAAAACACAAGAAAAAAGCGACGAGGAAACTTATCCATGACCAACATTTATCAGTTTGAAGCTGAATTGTTAGATGGAAAGAATAAATCTTTTGCCGATTATGAAGGCAAAGTTTTATTGGTGGTGAATACCGCCAGCAAATGCGGCTTTACGCCGCAGTTTGCAGGACTGGAAAAACTGTATCAGCAGTATAAAGATCAGGGCTTTCTGGTTTTAGGCTTTCCATGCAATCAATTTGGCGGACAGGACCCAGGATCGAATGATCAAATTGGCGCATTCTGCCAGAAAAATTACGGGGTGGATTTCCCGATGTTTGCCAAGGTGGACGTGAAAGGCCCAGAGGCGCATGCGGTATTTCGCTATTTAACCAACAATTCCAAGGGGGTATTGGGCAGCGGCATTAAGTGGAATTTCACCAAGTTCCTTATAGGCAAGGACGGCTTGGTGCTGAACCGCTATGCGCCGACCACCAAGCCGGAAGCGCTGCAGGAAGATATTGAAAAAGCTTTGGCGGGATGAATTCACTTTTTCAAAACCAGCTGAAGATGATGCCGGAAGGCCCTGCTGCCGAATTCTGGAATGACCGCCGCATGCCCTATGTTGAAACGCGCAGGGCATGCCAAAGCCGGGTCTGCTATAAAGCCCACAGCCATCCGACCTTTTCGATTGGCGCGGTGGATAGCGGTCAGAGCGTATTCAGCAGTTTTTTTGCGCAGCCGCGGCGTATTGAAGCCGGCGCGCTTGTTGTGATTCCTGCCCATGTGGAACATGCCTGCAATCCATTGCCTAACGGTGAATGGAGCTATCAGATGATGCACTTTGATGCCAGCTGGATTGCGCAGCTGTTCAGCGAGTTGAGCGGAGATTTGAGCGCATTTCAGTCTGAGTTTGTGCCTTGTATTGCTCCTCAAGTCATTCAGAACATAGATTTATATCATTCATTTTCAGCTTTAAACCGCGTATTGTTTGACCCTGAAATTCCCATTGGGCTGAAAGAGCAGGCTGTTGTTGAAGTGCTGACTGAAATCTTTTTGCCTGAATTTGAATTTAAGCTATTAAAAAAATCAGCATACTTTAACCAGCATATCGCAAGGCTGGGCCGCTGCTTGAATGACAGCGCCCGGCTATGGTCATTGCAGGATTTAAGTCAGGAATTCGGCATTTCACGCTATGCGATTATTCGGCTGTGTAAAAATAATTTCGGCTTGACGCCGCATGCTTATCAAATTAATCAAAAAGTTAATCAAGCCAGACAGATGCTGAAACATGGCGTATCTGTTCTTCAGGCTGCGCATGATTTAGGCTTTGCAGATCAAAGCCATTTTCATCATGTTTTTAAAATGCATGCAGGGATTAGTCCAAAGCAGTATCAGCAGCAGTGCTTCCTGCGAGGATAAAGCGCGCAATTTTCTACAAGCTTGGCTTGGCTCAGTAAAGTTTAATTAATCCTGCTTCAGTGAGGATTGATATGGAACTTTTTTTAATTATTGCTTTGACGCATTTCTTGGCATTATTGTCGCCTGGACCTGATTTTTTTCTGATTTTGAATCGTTTAATCCGTCAGGGAAAAAACTCAGCGCGCTGGGTTTGCGCGGGAATTGCGGCCGGAAATGCCGTGATTTTGATCTTTATTGCTGCATCCATAGCGCTGGCAGGCCGTGTCCATTCCGCCGCTTTAGATTATATGCGGTGGCTTGGGATTGCTTATTTACTGTATTTGGCTTGGCAGTGCTTTAAGCAGGTTAGTCTGGATCAGGCTTTAGATGTGGATGCTCAATTAAGGCCGGCAGAAAAATATTCCAAAGCTGCAGATTTCTGTGCAGGACTGCAATCCAGTTTGTTGAATCCAAAAAATATCATGTTTTACAGCAGCCTAATGCTGCTGGTTTATGCGGATGATCGGCGTTTGGAGATGCTGATGATCAGTGTCTGGATGGCAGCTGTAGTTTTAATCTGGAATCTGCTGCTGGTTCAGCTTTTGGGGCAGCATGTTTGGATGATGCGGCTGAAATCCAAATCAAAGTGGATTTACGGGTTTTCCGGTTTCAGTTTCAGCGTGTTTGCGCTGGGCTTGGCGTTGATGCATTAGGTTTAAGCTTGATTGCATTTGAGGGAGGGGCGGGAGGTGCTGGATTACGTTCCTGATCAGGATAAAAAACATCAGGCAGGCTTAAAAGGCTGGAAAGAGCCAAAGCTCCTATTGCATCAGACCAGCCAGCATGCGCTTGGCTGGTCTATAAGCCTGCAGAAATTACAGAACCGCTTTTAAGCGCTGAATCGCCTGCTCGCATTGCGCGATATCGGCCACCAGCGCCATGCGCACATGATTTTCGCCCGGGTTGCCCTGTGCTGTATCGCGTGACAGATAACGCCCAGGTAGCACTTTAATATGGGCTTTTTCCATCAGCATTTTGGCGAAAGCTTCATCATTGTCCACTTTCAGCCAATAGTAGAAGCCCGCATCCGGTTTCTGCAGCGGCAGCAGCCCGCCCAGCTCATTTTGGAACAGTTCAAACTTGGCGCGGTATAGCGCGCGGTTTTCTTCCACATGCGTTTCGTCGTTCCAGGCGGCAATTGACGCAATCTGATGCTGCACCGGCATGGCTGCGCCGTGATAGGTGCGGTACTGCAAATACGGCTTAAGCAAAGCTGCATCGCCGGCGACAAAGCCTGAACGCATGCCCGGCAGGTTGGAGCGCTTAGACAGCGAGTGGAACACTACGCAGTTTTTGTAGTCGTCGCGGCCCATTTCCGCGCAGACTTCCAGCAAGCCCGCAGGCGCTTCGTCAAACCACAGTTCCGAATAGCACTCATCCGAAGCAATCACAAAGCCGTATTGGTCAGATAAGGCAATCAGCTTTTTAAACTGCTCTTTGGATAAGACTGCGCCTGTCGGGTTGCCCGGCGTGCAGACAAACAGCAGCGCGGTTTTCTGCCAGACTTCAGCCGGAACCGCATCAAAATCGCCTAAATAACTGTTTTCTTCCGTGCAGTTGACGAAATAAGGCTGCGCGCCGGCCAGCAGGGCTGCGCCTTCATAAATCTGGTAAAACGGATTCGGCATCACTATATAAGGCGCATCTTCACGCTTCACCACAGCCTGCACAAAAGAGAAAATCGCTTCGCGCGTGCCTGAAACCGGCAGAATATGGCTGTCTGCGCTGATGCTGCTCAGCTTAAAGCGGCGGGTCAGCCAGTCGGCAATGCTGCAGCGCAGCTCCGGCAGGCCTTTGCTGTTTGGATAGGTGGATAAATGCTGGAAGCTGTCAATAATGGCCTGCTTTACAAACTCAGGCGCAGGATGCTTCGGCTCGCCGATGGAAAGCGGGATCAGCGGCAGATCGGCAGGCTGGATATCCTGAAAAAGCTTGTTCAGCTTTTCAAAGGGATAAGGGTGCAGTAATGACAAGCTAGAGTTCATGGAGTGGTTACCGGTCAATTTAGGTTAATGTTGGCTGCAGACCTGGCTGGAAGCTTCATCCAGCGCTGACTTAAGCTGGGCAGCGAAGGTTTCGGCTTCTGCTTCGGTCATCGGCGAGCCGTCTTTCTTGGTCACAAAGAAAATATCTTCGGCGCGTTCGCCCAGTGTGGCAATTCTTGCGGAGTGAATGTCCAGCCCCTGCATCATAAATAAGCCGCCGACTTTGGCCAGAAGGCCGGGATGATCCAGCGTCGCGATTTCGACCATGTTCTGCTGCAGGGCTTCATTCAGGGTAACGTCAACGGTGTTCTCAATATCAAAATGGCGCAGCTGGCGCGGAATGCGGCGCTGCATCAGGCCCGGATATTTATCCGGCTGGCTCAGCGCTTTTTTCAGCGCGTCAATGACGGTTTCTTCGCGCTCCGGGTCGGTCAGCAGGGTGCCGAAGCGGTCCAGCACTACATAGGTATCCAGGCTGAAGGCTTTGACTGCGGTGATAATGCGCGCATCCTGCACGTCCAGATTCATCCGGTCTAAAATGGCAACGGTGGTGGCGAACAGATTCGGCTGATCCTGCGTATAGATGAAGATCTGCACCGCGTCCTGCGCGTATTTGCGGTGCGCGCGCATCAGCACCAGAGGCGCAGGGTTGTCGCCATGCTGCAGAATGGCGCGGGTATGCCATGCAATTTCATCCGGCGATTCTTTAATGAAGTATTCATCGCCCAGTTCCTGCCAGACTTTTTCCACGTCATCCAGTGAAAAGTCTTCGACCAGCAGTTCGCTGGCGGCGAATTTGGTGTCTTCAATCAGCATTTGATAGTCTACCGGGCGGCCCAAGCCGGAACGGATTACGTCGCGCGCCTGCGTGTACAGTTGGCGCATCAGCGAGGCACGCCAAGTATTCCACAGCGTCGGATTAGTCGCGTTGATATCCGCCACGGTCAGCGCGTACAGATAGTCGAGATGCTCCATGTCGCCCATTTTTTCGGCAAAGGCGCGCACCACATCCGGATCGGAAATATCGCGCTTCTGCGCGGTCACGGACATCTGCAGGTGGTTGTGCACCAGCCACGCCACGAGGTTGGCTTCGCGTTCGGTAAAGCCGTGCGTAATGCAGAATTTAATGGCGTCAGAAGAGCCGAGCTCGCTGTGGTCGCCGCCGCGGCCTTTGGCGATGTCGTGGAATATCGCCGCCAGATAGACGATATCTCGGCGCGCAAGGCGCTGGAAGACTGAGCTGACCACCGGAAAATCTTTGGCGAATTCCGGCTCTTTAAAGCGGTTCAGGTTGCGGATCAGCAGCAGGGTATGGGCATCGACCGTGTAGATATGGAACAGGTCATACTGCATCAGGCCCATAATCTGCCCGAACGCCGGAATATAATTGCCCAGCACGCCATAGCGCTTCATGGCCACCATGGTGTCGTACAGGCGGTAAGGCGAGCGGATAATCGCCATAAACATGGCCTGATGCGCCGGATTGTCCCTGAAGCTTTGGTCAATGCGCTTGGCAGCCAGGGACAGCAGGCGCAGGGTGCGCGCGCGGATGCCGGAAATTTCCGGGCGGTTCGCCAGCAGGTAGAAAATTTCCAAAATCGCGCTTGGGTTTTCAGAAAATATTTTATGGTGCTGCACCGCCAGCTTGCCGTCTACCAGCTTGAAATTTGCGTTAATTTCTTCAATTTTGCGCTCATAGTTCGGCAGGCGCGGGGTAATCACCGATTCATTGAAATACGCCAGCAGCATTTCATTCAGCGTTGAAACCTGCTGCGCGCTGCGGTAATAGCGCTTCATGAACTGTTCAATCGGATAGTTCGGCGATTTGTCTTCTTCGCGCACATAGCCGAATTTGGCTGCGATGTCGCGCTGATAGTCAAACAGCAGGCGGTTTTCATCGCGCTTGGTCAGGCGGTGCAGATGGTGGCGGATTTCCCACAGGAAGCTTTCGGCTTCTTCTAAAACGCCCAGCTCAAATTCTGAAATAAAGCCCAGATGCACCAGATCGTAAATGCGGTTGACGCGGAAATGGCGCTTGGCAATCCAGCCGATTTGGTTAATGTCGCGGATGCCGCCCGGCGCATTTTTAATGTCCGGCTCTAAATTGCTTTCGGTGTTGTTGTGCTGCGCATAGCGCTTGGCCTGTTCCTGAGTTTTGGCGTCAAAGAAGGTTTTATCTGTCCATGTCTGCGAAACAATGCGGCGCGGCCATTTGGCCAAATGCTGATTGCCGGTAATCAGGCGCGCTTCAATCAGCGCCGTAGCGACCGTCAGGTCGCTGGTGGCCTGCGCAACGCAGTCTGCAATGGTGCGCACGCTAATGCCGGGCTTGAAGTTGCCGACATCCCACAGCGAAGAAATAAAGGTGGAGATCTGCTTTTCCTGTTCCGGCGCAATCGTGTCTTCAGACAGAATCATGATGTCGACGTCAGAATAGGGCAGCATTTCGCGCCGGCCATAGCCGCCGACGGCGAACAAGCCTAAACTGCTCTGATCCAGCCCGGCATGCGTCCACAGGAACTGCAGCGCCTCATCAATGACGTTGGAGCGCGCCAAAATCACATCGCGGATGGACTGCCCATGATCAAAACATTCCTGCAGCTGGTTTTCAACATCGGTGCGCCATTGGTTGATTGCCTGAATGTCGTGATTACTTTTAATGTAATTCAGCAGCGGTAAAGTATTGATCATGAACAGTCATCCATTGTGATGTTGCAAGCTTAGTTTTGATGCACGCTGACCTGCTGCGCGGCCTGCAGCGCAAGCTCGCGCGCCTGATCAGCTGTCTCTGCGCGCGCTGTCGCAACGCCCATGCGCCGGCGCTTGAAGCCTTCCGGCTTGCCGAACAGGCGCAAATCGGTATTAGGATTTGCCAAAGCAAGATTCAAGCCAGAAAACGACAGGTTTTGGCCATCCACGCCGGCATAAATCACTGCGCTGGCTGCCGTGCTGTGGCGGGCCGTATTTACCGGCAGGCCGAGAATGGCGCGGGCATGCAGCTCAAATTCGCTTTGGAATTGCGAAGCAAGCGTGACAAGGCCTGTATCATGCGGGCGGGGAGAAACCTCACTAAACCATACTTTGTCGCCTTTGACAAATAGTTCCACCCCGAAAATGCCGCAGCCGCCCAGCGCCACGGTGACTTTATTGGCAATACGCTTGGATTCTTCCAAAGCGGCAGGCGTCATGGCTTGCGGCTGCCAGCTTTCCACATAATCGCCGGCATCCTGGCGGTGGCCAATCGGGTCGCAGAAAGAGGTTTCGATTTCGCCGGTTTCAGCATTTTTGGCGCGCACGGTCAGCAGGGTGATTTCAAAATCAAAATCAATTTGCGATTCAACAATCACTTTGCCTTGATTGACCCGGCCGCCGGTCTGCGCATAGTCCCAGGCAGCGTCGACTTCTGCAAAGCTTTTAACGCGCGACTGGCCCTTGCCGGAAGATGACATGACTGGCTTGACAAAATTTGGATAGCCGATGTCGTCGCAGGCTGCGCGGAAAGATTCCAGCGAATCAGCGAAGCGGTAAGCGGAGGTCGGCAGGCCAAGCTCTTCTGCTGCCAGCCGGCGGATGCCTTCGCGGTTCATGGTCAGGCTGACGGCTTTGGCGGAAGGGATAACCGTGGCGGCATGCTGTTCTTCAATTTCGGCTAAAACCTGCGTGGCAATCGCTTCAATTTCAGGAACAATTAAATGAGGCTGAATCTGATTGATCAGCTGCTTCAGCGCTTCGGCATCCGCCATGTTCAGCGTATAGGAATAATGAGCAGCCTGCATGGCCGGGGCATGATCGTAACGGTCGGCGGCGTGAACTTCTACGCCTAAGCGCTGCAGAGAAATCACCACTTCCTTACCCAGTTCGCCAGAGCCTAAAAGCAAAACCTTAAAAGCAGAAGATTGAAGTGGGGTACCAATAGTCACGCTCATGTGAATCATCCACGCTTGATTTTATGGGCTTTTAGCATAACAGAACTGGCTGATGGATTAAGCGCCGATTCACATAAATAAGTGATATTGTCCAACAATTTTTTTGATGACTGAATGCGGGAATTTAAGGCGCGGTTCGGCTGCGAATACAGCGCCAGCTTGCCGGCGCCGGCAGCGCAAAATCTAAAACGGCATTGGCAGATAAGTATAGACTAAGCCATAAGCCAAGGCAGCGGTCAGGGTAGCCGGAACAATCTTTTTGAATTTAAAATACAGCCCGGTGAGCACCATAAAGCCCGCCAGCATCGCCACGCTTTTATCCGGCGTTTCCAGCAGCGGCGGCAGGGTTGCGACCACCAGCATGGAGCTGATGGCGGCGATGCCGATCGAGCCTAAAGCGATTTTCAGCCACAGCGAACCGCGCTTTTGCGAGCCCTGCTGAAATTTCTGAATAAAGTAAAACGGCCCAAAGCGCGAAGCGAAATTTGCGATTCCGACTAAAATGCCGACCAAAATAATTTCCAAGCTCATATTAGCCTCCAGCATGCTCAGGGTCAGGCTGCTTCAATACATAATGCTTAAACAGGCCAGCTAAAATGCCGGATGAAATGCCAATGAAAATAGCCGCCGACAGATCAATGAAGTAGCAGGAAACCGCTGAAACGATAATGGTAACCGCCACCACAAAGCTGTGCTTTTTCTCAAAGGCCGCCAGCAGGAAGCTGAGGAATAAAGCCGGCAGCAGGAAGTCCAGCGCCGCCTGCAGGAACTGCGGCAGATTGCTGACCTGATCGGCAAACAGGCCGCCGAGAAATGAACCGGCCGCCCAGGACAGCCAGCTGCATAAGCTCAGGCCCAGCATCCACGACTCAGACCATTCCTGCCGGCGCTGCGACAGCTTGATCATGCCGGAAGCGAAAACCTCATCGGTCAGGCCCCAGGCCCAAACCGCGGTTTTCTTTAAATTCAGCCGGTCCTGAATCAGGTTCTGCAGCGCAGGGCCATACAGCAGGTGGCGGATGTCTAAAGCAATAACAGTCAGGGCTGTCATCCAGATGGAGGTGCCGCTGCCGAGCAGCGCGACGACTAAAAACTGGCTGGCGCCTGCATACATGGAGCAGGACAGAAACAGCGCTTCCCATGCGCTGAAGCCAAACTGCGTGGCGGATACGCCAAAGGCAAAGGAAACAGGAAGATAGGTGAAAATAATGGCTTGACTGTCTTTAGCGCCTTGCCAAAAACCAGCAGGCTTTATTAGAGGAATTCTGTGTTCTGACACGACACACCTTGGCCGGAGAGTTGATCAATAGGTCAAATTAGATTGAGTATTCTACCCGAATTCACTAGCATAGTGCCGAAATGTTTGTATAGGCGGCTGAAATATGTTTACGCTCAAAAATGGCCTGGCTCAAGCTGCGGTTCTTGCCGCCGGCGCCTTCCTGCTGCAAGCCTGCGGCAACCCTTCAAATGGGCCTGACGCGCCTGAAGAAAAGGTGGTGATTAAGCCTGCGCCAAAACTCAGCAATGATGCAACCGCCTATGCGAATGAGGCTTGGAAATTCATAAATGCAGTGGATGGCCTGGTTTACAGCAAAAAAATCGACCAGCTGGAAGATCAGGTGCGCAAGCCGGCGCGCAAGCTCAGCACCGACTGGCGCATTAATGTGAAAATGACCGATTCCGTGACCGAAGGGAAATATGCGCTGTGCCGCAAGGCGCTGACCAGCTTGGAAATCTGGGCGCGTGAAACCATTGAAGGCGCCAGCACCGTCAGCCAAAAGCAGGCGGATTATGAGCGCGACAAAAAGCAGTGCCATGGCGCGATTGATAACCCGGATCTAGGCAACACCGATCCGAAGAAAGTCGGCGTTTAATCCAGCGCGGCTGTAACTGCAATAGACATTTTACGGCCGGCTTTGGCCAAGGCGTAGGTACAGGCGGGCATGCCTGGCATCTTCAATGCTGTTTTTCACAGATGCAGCGCTTCGCTTTCGGCAGATAAACGCGCAGATTTAAGGCAAATTTCAAAACTGATCTAAAATAGCGCACAGCATTGCACTGAAACTGTACGTGAGCTTTCCTGCCGAAAATCAAGCCTGCGGCAATGCATGCGCAATCTGGTGCAAGCGCGCAGCATCTAAAATTTCAATTTTGCGGAAGGCGACTTTCAGCACGCCCTGCTTTTCCAGTTCCTGCAATTCCTGATTGACGGTTTGCCGCGAGCAGACCAGCATCTGCGCCAGCTGCTCCTGCGACAAATGAATGCAGCGCTGCTCAATGGATAGATGATTGCCGTAGCCATTTAAAATAAACAGCAGGCGCTGCGCTAAGCGCTGGCCGATCTGCTGCGTCTGTATGGAAATCAGCTCCAGAAAGGCAAAGCGCAGCTTTTGGCTGGCCAGCTGGGCAATGTGAAACCAGAACTGCGGATGATCATGCAGCAGCTGATGCATGCTGGAGCCGGGCAGATACAGAATGGCCGATTTCTGCGCTGCCACCGCATCATGCGAGCGCGGCTGCTGATCGACTAATGAAATTTCTCCAAACCACATAATCGGTTCGGCAATCGCCGCCACGGCTTCTTTGCCGTGAATATCAATATAGCCTAAGCGGACTGCGCCTTCTAAAACCGCATAAATGCCATTAAAGGCATCGCCGGAAAGGAAAATGCTTTGGTCTTTTTGCACCTGCAGCGTCTGCGCATGCGCTAAAAGGTACTGCTGATAAACAGGGCTGAGCTGCGAATACCAGAGGTTATTGCTTAAATGGGGCAGGTAGCGTTCATCCAGCACGGCAGTAAATTCCTTTTACGATTTTTTTTGAAGCTGTCGCTTAGCCGACAGCTTGCGCGCTTATCTTTTTATATAGTGAAAGCATAACCGCTGCAAGGAGGCAATACCATGACGAAACTCGAACAGCTGCTGAGCCAGTATGCGGCCTACCATTTGGATCATAAAAATATTCTGACCCATTTTATCGGCATTCCTTTAATTGTTTTTTCCATCATCTGCTTAACCGCAAGGGCGGGCGTGGCCGTTTCAGGTATAGAGCTTACTTTGGCTTTGGCGCTGCTGGCTGTGACGGCCATTTATTACCTGAGTCTGGATAAAATTTTCGGCCTGATCATGCTGGCGGTTTTTGCGCTGGCTTATCCGCTGGCCTACGCCGTGGCGCAGTGGAGTATGGGCGCATGGCTCAGCGCCAGCATCGGCATTTTTACAGTGGGCTGGGTATTTCAGTTTGTCGGGCATTTTTATGAAAAGAAAAAGCCGGCATTTATGGATGATGTGATTGGCTTGGCGGTAGGCCCGCTATTTGTTTTGGCTGAAATGGTGTTTATGCTGGGCTTCAGAAAAGCGCTTGAGCAGCGCATGCTTGCTGAAGCCAGAAAGCAGCGGGCGTTGATGGATGCTGAAAAGGGGCGCCAGGCTTCAGCATAGCCAGTGCTGTGCGGAAGCGCTAAAAGCTGGGAAATGGCTATAGCTAATTATCTAAATAGCTACCACACAAAACCTAATGAAATCATATTTTATGGGAAATTATGTGCGGTATAGATTTCAAAATTTAGCTATATAGATAGCCAAGTTTGCTTAAACGACTTTGTGAAAATTCCCCTTAGCTTCCAGCCTCCTAGGCCTTTGAGTAAAATAAACTTCGGATACGCGTGTGCGGCATGGATGCCGCACGTTGCCCATCCTTGCGCTGCGTTTAAAAGCAGTGCTTAAAACTGGCTCAGGACGCCGTGTATGGGCAACAAAAGACTTTTGTTACTTGTATCTTAATTCACATAGTGATTAGCTCTCACTATATGCAAACAGCAGAGTTTGGTTGTTTACTAAAACTTAAAGTTTGGCCCAAAGATAAAACCTGCTGTTTGCCCTGACTGCCTGCACAACTCTGGACGGTAACTAAGCACTTCGATGCTGGATTCGCAAGAAAAGACGGCGGTTATGCTGAAAAAAAATAATTGAATAAATAAGGCAGGTAAGATTATGTTTTATCTCGGTATTGATATTGCAAAAGCTAAAATTGACTGCTGTCTGATTTTAGAAGATTCTGCAGGCAAAAAGAAAACCAAAACCTTTCCGAATATGCCCAAAGGCTTTGAACAGCTTCAGGCCTGGCTGAATCATCATGCTGCAGGCCCTGCGCAGGCCATTGCCTTAATGGAAGCCACTTCTGTCTATCATGAACGCTTGGCTGGACATTTATTTGATGCAGGCTGTCAAGTCTGTGTCGCGAATCCCGCCAGAGCCCGGTATTTTGCTCAGAGCATGTCTAAACTGAATAAGACAGACAAGGCTGACAGTGAAGTTCTGGCCCGGCTTGCGATGACTGCGGATCTGCATTTTTGGCAGCCTCTGCCTGGACATATTCAACTGCTGAATGCTTTGCTGGATCGAAGGGCTGTGCTTGGTGAAGATCTGCAGCGTGAAGAAAACCGTTTGGAAAAAGCGGAGTCTACCTTCACGATAGAACCGGTACTTCAGTCGATCCATAAGAATATTAAGCAGTTAAGCAGGCATATTCAGGATCTCGACCGGCAGATTGATGACCACATTGATCAGCATCCTGATTTAAAAAATGACAAGGCGCTGCTCAGCAGCATTCCGGCCATTGCAGACCGGACCAGTTTATTAATGCTCAGCTTCTTGCGCAGCCATGCTTTTGAAAGGGCGAGCCAGGCGGCGGCCTTTGCCGGCCTGGTGCCCATTCAAAGGCAGTCGGGCAGCTCCATTCACGGCAGGAGCCGCCTATCCAAAGCCGGCCCGTCGAAAATACGGGCCGGCTTATATATGGCGGCGATTGTCGCAACCCGGCATAATCCCCACATAAAGGGGATGAATGAAAGGCTGCTGGCCAATGGCAAAACCAAGATGATGGCGGTTGGCGCTGCAATGAGGAAGCTGATTCATCTTTGTTATGGCGTACTCAAGCACCAGCGGCCTTATCAGGAGAATTATTGCGCCAATTCTCAATAATCCTCTTGACCTCTGAGACGGTATCTTTGGGTCTTTCCAAAGTAAGATCTTGCCTGCGCAACGGCATTAAAACTTGTAAAGCAAAAATGAGGCAGTGCAAGCATCATCGTTAACAGATTTTAGAATTTAGCTATATTCACGGAAGAGTCTTGATCTTTAAATAAAATAGCCTGCGTTCATTTGTCCTTTGCAAAGAGCTGCTTTTTATATCGGATATTGCCTGCAATTAAAAAAGGAAATGCCAGCCAATTGCTTAACTGGCTGGCATTGATTTATCAGGACTTGATTGCGGTACAAAATTAAGATTTTGCCGGCTTGGCGTCATGCTGAGCAGGGTGCATGTCCGCTTTGGCTTTGTTCATGCTGTGTTTAGCCGCTTTAGTTTCGGCGGCTGCTTTGGCTTTTTCCTGTTCCGCTTTTTTAATGTCTTTTTGAACTGCCATGGCCTGATGCTTTTCAGCAGGGTGGGCGGCTTTTACCGGCGCTTGAGCATGCTGTTCAGTTTTCTTTGCTTCATGTTTTGCCGCTTGAACATGCTGCTTCGCAGTCTTTTCAACAGCCGTGCATTTTCCGCCTTTATGATTTGCGCCTGTGCCGCCGGTTAATGCTGTGCCTTGCGGGCAAGCGAATGCTGTTGCGCTGAGCATGGTGAAAATGCCTGCTGTTAGGATTGTGCTGAGTTTTTTCATTTCTTTATTCTGCGAAAGAAGGCATTAGCGCCTTTGCTTAAATTATGGCAATTGCCGGAAAAGTTAAGCTGCTGCTGTGTTGTTTAAAAGCAAAAGTATTTTATATCATTGTTTTTGAATTATTAATCTTAAGGCTGGCTTCATCTTGGCTGTTATTCTAATAAGAGAAAAGCCCCGGATTTCGGAGCTTTTTCTCATACGGAGCTGTTATACGTTAAAGCGGAAATGCAGCACGTCGCCGTCTTGAACCACGTATGTTTTGCCTTCTAAGCGCCATTTGCCGGCTTCTTTCGCGCCCGCTTCGCCGCTGTACTGTACAAAGTCATCATAAGCGATACATTCAGCGCGGATGAAGCCTTTTTCAAAGTCGGTGTGAATCACGCCGGCTGCCTGCGGCGCAGTCGCGCCAATTTTCACCGTCCAGGCGCGGACTTCCTGCACGCCGGCAGTGAAGTAAGTTTGCAGGCCAAGCAGGTTGTAGCCTGCGCGGATCACAACGTTCAGGCCCGGTTCTTCCATGCCCAGCGCTTCAAGGAATTCAGCGCGGTCTGCATCCTCAAGCAAAGAAATTTCAGCTTCAATCTGGTTGCACAGCGGCACTACAATGGCATTTTCTTCAGCTGCTAACTTTTTCACAGCTTCTAAATGCGGGTTATTTTCGAAGCCGTCTTCTGCAACGTTGGCAATGTACATGGTCGGCTTTAAAGTCATTAAGCCGAAACCGCGCACCAGTTTGCGCTCGTCATCGTCCAGGCTGGCTGCGCGCGCAGGCTTGCCTTCGTCCAGCA
This sequence comes from Acinetobacter sp. WCHAc010034, assembly GCF_001696615.3. Lineage (NCBI taxonomy): Bacteria > Pseudomonadati > Pseudomonadota > Gammaproteobacteria > Moraxellales > Moraxellaceae > Acinetobacter > Acinetobacter sp. WCHAc010034. The sequence continues at coordinate 3,086,035 of NZ_CP032279.1, forward strand.
ATGGCAGAATTTTGTCCAGAACCGCTTTCGTTGCAAGCGCTTCTTTGTCGCCGCCTTTGGCAGACTTGGCTAAGCGCGTTACGGCTTTAGTTACAGTTTCCAAATCGGCCAGCGCCAGTTCAGTGTTGATGGTGGCGATGTCATCCAGCGGGTCAATTTTGCCGTTGACGTGAATCACGTTTTCATCTTCAAAGCAGCGTACGACATGCGCAATCGCGTCAGTTTCACGGATGTTGGCAAGGAACTGGTTGCCCAGGCCTTCGCCTTTAGATGCGCCCGCAACCAAGCCGGCGATGTCTACAAATTCCATAGCCGTTGGCACTACGCGCTGCGGTTTTACAATTTCAGCCAGCTTGTCCATGCGCAGGTCTGGAACCGGAACGATGCCGGTATTCGGCTCAATGGTGCAGAACGGGAAGTTTTCCGCCGCAATTGCAGCTTTCGTCAATGCATTGAAAAGGGTAGATTTACCAACGTTCGGCAAGCCGACAATACCGCAATTGAAACCCATGTAAAACTCACAGCGTGTTATATAAAAATTGCAGGAGATTTTACATGAAAGCCGTGACAAAGTCAGGTCATGGCTTCCATGTTTATGAAAATGGCTTCAATTCAGCGTAATCTAGGCTTTGCGCTTGTCCAGCTGGCTGGAAATGGCATCTCCGGTGTACTGCACAAACATCACCAGAACCACCAGGACCGCAATCACGGCAAACATGATCTGCATGTCAAAGCGCTGATAGCCGTAGCGGTAGGCAATGTCGCCTAAGCCGCCGGCGCCAATCGCGCCGGCGATGGCTGATGAGTTGATCATGGTGACCAGCGTTACGGTAAATCCGGCCACAATGCCCGGCAGGGCTTCGGGCAGCAAAACATGCCAGATGATCTGCCGGCGGCTGCAGCCCATCGCCTGCGCCGCTTCAATCAGGCCCTGATCCACTTCGCGCAGGCTGACTTCCGCAATGCGCGCAAAGAACGGCGTGGCCGCCAGCGTCAGCGGCACCGCCGCCGCCCAGACGCCGTAGCTGGTGCCGACAATCCAGCGGGTAAGCGGAATCAGCGCCACCATGAGAATTAAAAAAGGCACTGAGCGGGTGATGTTGACCAGTCCGCCCAAAGCCTGATTGATGCTTTTTGAGGGATAAATGCCGTGTCCGGATGTGCTGACCAAAACCACCGCCAGCGGCAAGCCGGCTAAAAACGCGATCAGCGCCGATACGCCGACCATCAGCAGGGTGTCAATCGTTCCAGTGAGCAGTAAATCAATGAGCTGGTCGTGCATAGCCAAGTACCTCAATTTGCGCAATATGATGTTTAAGCCGCTGCTGCAGTGCGCCGATGTCCTGCTGCGCAGCCGGAACAGCGACAATCAATGCGCCAATTAAATGCTGCTGGATCGCGTCGATATGGCTTTGGTACAGCTGCACAGGGCCATCCAGCAGATCCAGAATTTCTTTTAAATCCGGCGGCTGGCTGACGGCGGCCGCATAGCGCAGCTTTAAAATCAGATGGGTGGAATGGGCATCCGGCAGCGCATGCAGGTCAAACGGCAAATCCAGCTGTTCCAGCTTCAGCAGTTCCTGCGTCAGCGGCTGCTGCGGCGCGGAAAAAACTGACCAGACCTGTCCAGCCTCAATGATTTCACCGCGCTCAATCACCACCACCTGGTCGCAGATTTCGCGGATCACCTGCATTTCATGGGTAATCAGCACAATGGTGATGCCAAGCTTGCGGTTGATTTCTTTCAGCAGAGACAGCACGGCAGCGGTGCTTTCCGGGTCCAGCGCGGACGTGGCTTCATCGCACAGCAGAATTTCCGGATGATGCACCAGCGCGCGGGCAATGCCGACCCGCTGCTTCTGCCCGCCGGACAGCTGCGACGGATAGTGATCGGCTTTTTCAGTCAGGCCCACCAGCTGCAGCACTTCATTGACCCGCGGCGCAATTTCCGCAGCGCTGCAGCCCGCGACTTTCAGCGGCAGCGCGACATTTTCACGGACAGTTTTGGCGGACATTAAATTGAAGTGCTGAAAGATCATGCCCATGCGCTGGCGCAGCTGAATCAGCTCTGCATGGTTCAGGCAGGATAAGTCCTGCTGGTGAATATGAATTGAGCCGCCGGAAATGGATTCCAGCCCATTCAGGGTGCGGATGAGCGAAGATTTCCCCGCGCCGCTTTTGCCGATGATGCCGAAAATTTTGCTTTCTGGAATATCCAGATTAATGTTTTTCAGCGCATGCACCGGCGTTCCCTGAACATCATAGTGCTTGTTTAAGTTTTTAATTTTGATGTGCGGCACGGCAAAATCCACCTGAGCGCCAAAACTGACCATCATCGTTCTCCTTATTTCCAGCCTTCAAACCACATGTTTTGACCAAAATCGCGGTCTAAAATGGCTTTTACTTTTGTAGAGTTCTGAAACGCTTTGACAAAGGTTTCGAGTTTCTTGCCTTCATCGGCATAGTCTTTGCGGGTGACAAATAAAATGGCGTACTTTTTATCCGCAGGGTCTAAGAATAAGGCGCTGTGCGGGTCGGCTTTTTTCGCCATATTCAGATAATGCGGGAATCCGAAAATCAGGTCGGCATCATCATAGGCCAAAGCTGTTTGCGGGCCTTCCACTTCCAAAAAGCGCAGCTGTTTCGGATTGGACACAATATCCTGCAGGGTGGAAAGCTGATTGCCGATGTCCCTGATCTGGATCAGGCCGGCGCGGTGCAGCAGAATCAAGGCGCGCGCGGAATTGACCGGATCGCTGGGGATGACCACGCGCGCATGCTGAGGCAAATCCGCCAAAGCTTTATATTTTTTGGAATATAAGCCGACATGGCTGCCGCTTCCGGCAGCGAAAGCGTGCAGGTCATAGCCGGTTTGCTGAATGGCGTTGGCCAGAAACACGCTTTGCTGGAAAAAGTTGGCGTCAATATCGCCATTCTGCACAGCCACATTCGGCGCCTGCCAGTCAGAAAATTCAATCAGCTCGACATTGATGCCCTGCGCCTTGACATCGTCCGCCACGCTTTTCAGCAGTTCGGCATAGGGCGGGCTGATGCCGATTTTCAGCGTATTGCTGTGCTGGGCGGAATTGACCCAGCGGTAAGCGGCCAGCCCGATGACGAGTACAGCCGCCGCGGCGGCAATCGCCCAGAGTTTTGCATTGTTCTTTATGCGCTTAGACATGAGGCAGCCCCTTTATTTCCAGCCCGGGAACCAGAGCTTGGCGCCGAAGTCTGCGTCCAGAGCCTGCTTGACTTTCGGGGAGTTCTGGTAGATGTCGACAAATTTCCGCAGCTTGCCGCCTTCGTCCTGATAGCCTTCCTTGACCGCGAATAAAATTGCAAAGCGCTTGTCGGTGTTGGAGTCAAACAGCAGGGCGCTTTCCGGGTCAGCAGTTTTGGCCATGCGCAAATAGTGCGGGTAGCCGAAGGCCAGATCAGCATCGTCAATCGCGCGCGCAGTCTGCGGACCTTCAACTTCGGTGAACTGCAGTTTTTTCGGATTGGCTGCAATGTCTTTCAGGCTGGACAGGTAATTTTCCGGGTTTTTCAGCGTGATCAGCTTGGCCTGCTGCAGCAGCTGCAGGGCGCGGCCCTGATTGACCGGATCATTCGGAATCACCACTTTGGCGCTTTCCGGCAAATCTTCAAAGCGCTGGTATTTTTTGGAATATAAGCCGACATGCGTGGCAGCGCCGACATCAAAAGCCTTGATTTTAAAATCGGTTTCTTTTTTTGCATTGTCTAAAAAAGGCTGATGCTGGAAAAAGTTGGCGTCAATGTCGCCGTGATTCAGGGTAATGTTCGGCGTGTTCCAGTCGGAAAATTCCACCAGCCTGACATGAATGCCTTGCTGTTCCGCTTCCGCCGCCGCAGCCTGCAGCGGTTTGGCGAATGAGGGGCTGATGCCGATCACCAGTTCCTGATTTTCCGGTTTTTTATGCTGTGTCCAAATCGCTAAGCCAATAATGGCGATGGCCGCAATGACCCCGATAATGGCCAGCTTGGATTTTGCGCTTTGCGCCATGATGCACCTCATAGATGAATTAATACTGTTTTGCTTGGATCAAGCCAGTTGTTTTTGAATGTTTTCAGCGGCGGCGGATGGCTTTGAGGCCGCACATCGGAACTGCTCTGCGGGATGGCTGGCCGGCAGGCGGTCGCCTTGATTGAACAGCTTGCTGCGCAGGCTGCCGGCTGCATATTCGGTTTTGTAGCGTCCGCGCTGCTGCAGTTCAGGAATCACCAGCCGGATGAAGTCCCGGTGCGATTCCGGCGCAACGGTGCGGGTCAGGTTGAAGCCGTCAATGCCGGTTTCATCCAGCAGCTGGATCAGCTGTTCGGCAACTGAAGCGCCGCTGCCTGCAAGCAGCGGATAGCGCCCGCCCAGAATGTGCTGCGCTTTTAAATCATTGCGGGTGATCTGCTGTTCTTTGAATTTCTGATTGACCGAAGCGATGCTGTTGGTGCGCTGATAGGGGATGGCCTGATCATCCGCAAAGCGGGAAAGGTCAATGCCCACGGAGCTGGAATAATGCGCCAGGCCGGCTTCCGGGCTGGCGTAGCGGATGTATTCCGCCAGTTTTTCCTGCGCCAGCACATCGGTTTCGGCAGTAACGGCAGTGATGCCGAGGAAAATCTTAACTGCCGCGCGGCCCTGTTCCCGCGCTAGGCTGCGGATTTTATCCACTTGAGCTTTGATTTTTTCCGGCTTGTCGCCGCCGATAAAGACCGCTTCTGCATGCCGGGCGGCGAACTGCAGGCCGCGCGGCGAAGCGCCTGCCTGAAACAGCACCGGCGTGCGCTGTACAGACGGCGAAACCTGAAACACGCCTTGGCTTTGGTAGTATTTTCCAGCATGCTGAATCTGATGCACTTTGGCCGGATCGGTGAAAATGCGCCGCTGCTTGTCCTTGCGCACAGCATCATCCTGCCAGGAGCCTTCCCAGAACTTGTAGCAAAGCTCAAGGAATTCTTCGGCCTGCGCATAGCGCTGGTCGTGGTCTTTCAAGCCTTTCTGCCCAATCAGCCGTTCCGCGCTGTCCAGATAGCCGGTGACAATATTCCAGCCAATCCGCCCTTGGGTCAGATGGTCTAAGCTGGCAAAGCGCCGGGCAAACTGATACGGCAGCTCATAGCTGAGATTGACCGTCACGCCAAAGCCCAGATGCTGCGTCACGGCGGCCATGGCGGACACCAGCGTGCTGGGATCGTGGCCCGGCAGCTGAATCGATTCTTTCAGGGTTAAATCAAGATTGCCCTGATAGACGTCATATACGCCGGTAATGTCCGCCAGAAACAGGCCGTCAAACAGGCCCTGTTCCAAGGTCTGGGCCAAATCTGTCCAGTAGCTCAGTTCATTGAAGCGGTGCGATTCATCGCGCGGATGCGTCCAAAGGCCGTGGTTGATGTGGCCGGCGCAATTCATGTCAAAGGCATTCAGCAGGATTTTTTTCGCCGCGGCCGGCGTTGCAGAATTGGTCATTACAGGGTCCCCCGGCGCGGCGGCAGTACGCCGTTCAGCAAGAAATTGGCGATGAAATAGTATTTCCAGCGTGATGCGTCATGCAGGGTATGCACGCGGGCATTGCGCCAGAAGCGGTCCAGCCCGTCGGCGCGCTGGCTGCCGCGGCTGCCGGCCAGTTCAATCAGTTTGGATGAGGCTTTCAGCGCGGTTTCCGTGCTGTGTGCGCGGACTTTGGCGACATCCAGAGAGGCTTTGGCAATATTGGCGGCTGAGGGCTGCGGGCGGGCAGCGTCAATAGCGCGGGCAGCCTGCTTCAGCAGGACTTCGCTGGCGCGCACATCGGCAATGATTCTGCCCAGTTCATACTTGGTCAGCGGGTCATCGGCAGCCGTGTCTGCGCCGGAGTCAATCCAGGGCCGGGCCTGGCGCACGCGCGCAAGGGTTTCCTCAAAAGCCGCGCGGGCAATGCCGGTTTCAATTGCGGCGTGCATAAGCTGCGCAAAAGGGCCGACCAAAGTCGGTTCGGAAAACGCCGTGTCAAAAGGAATCACATCTTCCGCGCTGACCGCGACATGGCTGAATTTGACGGTGCCGCTGCCGGTGGTGCGCTGGCCAAAGCCAGACCAGTCATCAATCAGTTCCAGGCCTTGGCTTTCACGCGGGATGAAGGCTAAAAACTCGCGGCCGTCAGCATCCTTAACCAGCGCTGGAATGCGGTGCGCAAACAGGCTGCCGGTGCAGTAGAATTTTTCACCATTAACCTCAAAGCCGGCGCCTGCCTTATGAATGGAAGCCTGCTTCTGCGAAGCCGTTTTGGTTTTAAATTCCGCCAGGGCATTGCCGAAGCGCGCGCCGTTCAGCACTTCGGCATACAGCTTGCGTTTCCGCTGTTCGGTTCCGGTATTGCGCAGGACTTCCAGCGCATAAAAATGGTTTTGCGGAATCTGGCCAATTGAGCCGTCTGCGCCGCTCATCAGGGCGATGACCTGAGCCACGGTATAGCTGGAGGCCTCGGCGCCGCCGTATGCTTTGGGCACGGTAATGGCCCACAGCCCAGACTGGCTGTAAGCCTCAATTTCCTGAAAGGGCAGCAGCCGCTGCGCATCGCGCTGGACGGCGCCGGCTTTAAACTGCTCCGCCAAGTTCTGCGCAATTTCAAGGGCTTCAGCATCGGACTGAATAATATGCGCCGGCGTTTGGCGCTGAAACGAAACCGGATTTTGAAATGAAGTCATGAGGGTTGTCCTTAAATCCAGGCATGGCGCGCAGGCAGCGCGCCGTTGAGGTAATAGTCGCCCAGCGCGTGCAGCTTCCAGCGCACCGGGTCATGCAGGGTATGCACGCGGGCATTGCGCCAGTGCTGATCAAAATTGTGGATGCTTAGGCTGGAGCGGCTGCCGCCGAGTTCCGGCAGCTTTTCCGCAATATGCAGGGCCGCGTCATTGGCGTAGATTTTGGCTTCCGCCACCAGAATCGAGGCTTTGGCCGCCTGCTGTTCACTGATGGCCGGCAGCTGATCCAGCTCATCCAGATATTCGGCGGCTTCGTCCAGCAGCAGAACCGCGGCGTCCAGCAGCACCGCGGACTTGCCGACTTCCTGCAGGGTGTAGTGCTCATGGCTGGCCTTGGCGGCGTTGGCGTCGGCAACCGGGCGCGCTTTATGCACGGCAGCCAGCGTGTCGGCAAACGCCGCTTCCGCAATGCCGACATCAATGGCCGCCTGCAGCAGCTGCGAATAGGCGCCCCGGCAGTTGGGCTGGGCGGCGAGCTGGCGCTCATCAAAAATTAAAAACGGGTCAATTTCGGCACGCTTCAGCTTGACCGTGCCGCTGGAGGTGGTGCGCTGGCCAAAACCGTCCCAGTCATCTGTAATTTCTACGCCTTGCGCCTGGCTGCTGATCAGGGCCAGCACCGTATGGCCTTCAGGATGAATGGCTTTAATTGCCAGCCAGTGCGCGAAGCTGCTGCCGGTCGAATAGAATTTTTCAGCGTCAATGAAATAGCGGCCGTTTTCAATGCGCAGCGCGGCGGCCAGGGTTTTAGTGTCTTTGGTATGGCGTTCGGGGCCGCCATTGGCCAGGCGCTTGCCTTGCAGGATTTCATTGAAAATAAAAGCTTTCTGCTGCTCTGAGCCGATCAGGTCAATCAGATGCAGCAGGCTGATTTGATTTTGCGGAATCTGCCCCACGCTGGAATCGGCTTTATTTAAAATCCGGAATACCTGCGCCAGAACTTTATGGGAAACATAAGCGCCGCCGAATTTTTGCGGAATGCGCATGCCGCCCAGCCCGCGGCGGCTGAACAGCTCAATTTCGGCAAAAGGGAGCAGGCGCTGCTGATCGCGCTGATTGCGGCCTTCCAGCGCATAATCGGCAACCTGGTATGCGGCATTGATAGCATCTTGGCCGTTTTCAAGAATATGAACATTTTCGGCAATTAAACGAGACATAATGACACCTTTTCTAGATATCAAAACGCTACTGAAATTCAGCCCAGAAATTAAATGCGCGATTGTTATTTCATTATCAGAATCTGTGTTTAGGAAAAATCCTGCTGGCGATTGAACTGAAAATGATAAATTAACCATTTGAATTAAAAAGCTATATTGTAAAATACTGTTTTCCGCGCCGCAGGCTTCCGGGCGCTTTATCTGCATTTAAGATATTCAAGCGGGAAATAGAGATAACCGGCAGCGCGCGGGCGGGTGGCTAAACTTTGCATCTGCAGTGAAAAGGATATTGTTTTTCTAAAACGGTGTGACTAAAGTATCCAACTAAAATACTTGGCTTTGCTGCGCCAGGTGAAAAATAAATTCGGAGCGTTTATGCGTACTTTATACCAGTTTCCACTCTCGCATTTTTGTGAAAAGGCGCGCTGGCTGCTGGACCACAAAGAGCTGGAATATATTGCGCATAATTTGATGCCTGGCGTGCACCGCGCCTTTGCGCAGTTGAAAACCGGACAGAATAAATTGCCGATCCTGCGCGATCAGGAGCAGTGGATTGCGGATTCTACGCAAATTGCCCTGTATCTGGATGAGCATTATCCGGAACACGCGCTGCTGCGCTCAGACCCGGAGCTGCGCCAGCAGGCGCTGGAAATTGACCGCCTGTCGGTAGAGCTGGGGCGGCATGTGCGCCGCTGGGGGCTGTCGCATGTTCTGGCCGAAAGCGATGAATCTCTGGATATCCTGATTGGCGAAAAGGGCTACCTGCGCCAGTTTGAAAAATATTCCAAGCCGATTATTAAAGCCCTGGTGTCCAAAGGCTACCAGCTGGATTCAGCCAAAGTGGAGCAGTCTAAAAGCGCCATGCAGGATTTGATTGCCGAGCTGAATGCGCGCCTGATTCAGCAGGGCGGGCGCTATTTTGCCGGCGACCGCCTGGGCCTGGCCGATATTGCGGTCTGTTCAATGCTGGCGCCAATTCTGGAAATTGCCGGCACGCCTTGGGAAAAGGAATATGCGGACAACCGCTCCGAAGAGTTTAAAGCCTATAAGGCCTATCTGACTGGACTGCCGCTGGGCCAGTATGTAATCCGCATCTATCAGACCGAGCGCAATGCCCGCGTTGACTGGCGCGGGGTGTAAAGCGGCGGTGAATGCCTTGGCAGGGCAGCCGGACGTTGCAAAAGCTGCCTGCCCGGGCGGCTGAATCCACGCCCTGCAGGCCTGCGCCTGAGAAAATATTCTAAATAATTTGCAAATGCTCCATTATTTTTTTATATATGAACAATACATGAAAATAATTTTGAAAAATTGCGGACTTATTTATATTGAATGTTTAATGGCCAGCGGCCTGAAATGCATCCGGTATATGCGTCTGCGCTGAAAAATGAATAACTGAATTGGCTGCTGGATTGATTCAGCAGGCAATGGAGCGAAGAATGGAATTGGACCGTTTTGATAAGCAGATACTTGAAATTTTAACGCATGAAGATCTGAACCTGAATGAACTTTCAGAGCGCATTAATCTTTCGGTCAGCTCGGTGCACAGGCGCATTAAGCATTTGATTGACACCAATATTATTACCGGCCTGAAGCGCGACATCAACTATCAGAAGCTCGGCTTCAGCCTGCATGTGATTCTGCAGGTATCGCTCAGCAAGCACGATACGGACACCTTTGCCAAGTTTCTGGAAGAGCTGGAAAGCATTCCGGAAGTGATCAATGCTTTTTTAGTGACAGGGCAGTCCGCCGATTTTTTAGTGGAAGTGGTGGCGCGCGATATGGAAAATTACAGTGAAATCCTGCTGAAGCGCATTGGCAAGATTGAGCATGTGGTGGCGCTGCATTCCAGCTTTGTAATTAAGGAATATAAGCATGTCTTTAACTGCAGCGGCCTGCTGAGCAGGGTTTAAAGAACAGCGCATAAAAAAACGCGCTGTTCAGCGCGTTTTTTCAGCAGTCAAAGCATCAGTCTTCAAGCTGAGCCAATACTTCATCTGTAAATTCAACGTTAGTATAGACGTTCTGAACATCATCCAGATCTTCAAACATATCAATCATTTTCATGATCAGTTTGGCCTGATCCACATCATTGATTTCAGCCTTAGTCGATGGGCTCATCACCACTTCCGCATTGTCTGACTTTAAGCCGGCAGCATGCAGGGCATCCTGAACATCGCCGAAAGATTCCGGTGTTGTCACAACGACAATTTCAGTTTCGCCGACTTCAATGTCTTCTGCGCCCGCTTCCAAAGCCACGTCCATGATTTTATCTTCTAAAGATACATCTTCAAAAGTAATCTCACCGCGCTTGGTGAACAGATAGGCTACAGAACCCGCCGTGCCTAAGTTGCCGCTAGTTTTAGAGAAGCAGTGGCGCACATCGGGAACGGTGCGGTTCAGGTTGTCAGTCATAGTTTCGATCAGCACTGCAACACCGCCAACGCCGTAGCCTTCATAGGTTACTTCTTTTAAGTCGTCGTTGTCTTCACCGCCTGCGCCGCGCTGAACGGCGCGGTTGATGGTGTCGCGCGTCATGTTTACCGACAGCGCTTTTTCGATTACGGCGCGTAAACGCGGGTTGCTTGCGGCATCAGGGCCGCCTAATCTGGCAGCAGTCGTTAATTCACGGATATATTTCGTGAAAACTTTACCGCGGCTCGCATCTTGTTTAGCTTTGCGGTGCTTAATATTGGCCCACTTGGAATGACCCGCCATGCGAAATATGCTCCTTGTAGATTGGCCTTATGCCGATCAGATTGTGCAAATTCTACCATAAGCCCTTTTTTTTGATAAAGGGCCTGCTTTCGAGTTTTTAAACAATTAAAGCGGGTTTTTCGGTTCCGGGATAATAATATCCAGCCCGACATTTTCTTTATACAGCTTTTTCATCAGCGCAAGATCATGATCCAGCTCGGTCGGATAGATTTTGCCGAAAATGCCGCCTCGCTTGGTTTTAGAGTTGGCGTACATCAGCACAATCGGCACGCCGGCGGCTTTTGCGATATGCCAGAACCCGGTGCGGATTGGCCTGCGGGCTTCACCGCGCTCGGCACGGGTCGCTTCAGGCGCAATCACCAGATTGAATTTGGCGTTCTGTTCAAAATGCCCGACCATTTGCGCGACAATGTCCTTGCTAGACTTGCGGTCTACAGGAATGCCGCCCAAGGTATTCAAAATGGGCTTTAAAGGCCCTTTAAACAGTTCTTTTTTAATCAGGATATGAATTTTAAGGTCATAGATTTGAAACAGCGCGAGAGACAGCACGGCATCCATCATTGAGGTATGCTCAAAGCCGACAATGACCTGTTTGTCTTCCAGCACGCCAGGCGTGACTTCATAGCGCCAGCCCGCCAGTTTGAAAGAGGTTTCACCAATAAATTTTTTCAGCATACAAAAGCAAAGGCTATCAGTCACAGAGAGCGCTAATTTCTGCCTGTTTTTGCCGGCAGTCAATAGTCAATACGCCTAAGCCGACAAATAAAATACAGCTGTAGAGGAAATGGCGCGGGATTCTGGCCGAGGCCTGCTTAGACCTTAAATGGCTAAGTGAAGGTTAAATAATAGAAATAAGATCTTAACTGATATTAATTAAGTATTAAAAAACCGCTTTTATGGCTATGCACGGCAGCAAGCACGCATTAGACTTTAGTCGCAGGCTGGAAGAGGGAACGGCCTGCATTTTGTTCTGTTGCATGGTTCGCGGAGACTGAAGAAATGACCTATATAACGGCTTTTCTGTTTGCATTGCTGCTATTGGCTGCGGTTGTTTTGTGGTCGCTGTTTGAGTTTTATGCGGAAGTTAAAAAACAGCGCCAGTTTGAATGAAAGGCTGGTTTCTGCATGAGCTGTGAATATACTGGACTGCATTTATTTCTTTTTACTATGTTTTTGAAGCGTATACTGATGCGCTTTAATTAATATTTAAAAGCTATAATTTGAATAGTTTTTATGTTTTGGCTTCCCGCTTTTGGCTGCTTGCCTAAAGCGGGCTGTTCTTATTTTGAGCAGAAAGCCTGCTGTTGCATTGGCCTGTTTTTAGAGTTGCTGTGATAGTGTGCAAGCGGGATGAAAAGTGCTTGTGTTTTGAAAAAATCTTCGCTAGTATTCTCAGTCGGTTGAACTTACTTATTGATAAGTAACAAGTTCAGCATATAGGGCCTATAGCTCAGTTGGTTAGAGCAGCGGACTCATAATCCGTTGGTCGACAGTTCAAGTCTGTCTGGGCCCACCATATAAAACAACCACTTAGGTGTATTAATCCTAAGTGGTTTTTTTGTTTTTAGATTCTGGTAAGCAAATGGTAAGCGGAATGAATCAACATTATTTTCAATTGGTTCTGATAAACAAAGGATTTAAAGATAGAGTTTTCTGTAGGTAATCAAATTCAAGTGACAATGTGGTGGGTATGGGGCGGCCTAATATCGTAAATTTATTTAAGACTGTCACACGTGTATGAATCCCTTTGGCTTGACTGTCAAAATCCCTAGCACTGAGTTTATCGTTTAATAATTTGATGCAATGCATTTTTGTTTCAACCAAGTTACGCCGTTGATACCTTAGACAATTTTGTCCAAATGCTTCTCCGTAGACGATTTAGCATTTTCAATAACTTATTTCTCTCTGTAAATTTCATTCGCTTAATTTTCCAATAACTAGCATTTGATCCAGGTTGCATAGTCATAGAAAAAACTGTACTTTTTCTTGACCTGTATAACATTTGCAACGTTGGGTGGAGATATTAGACACTCCTTTACTTAGTTCTATGCATAGATTTTAATTGTGAGTTTCAGTTTTATTTTTTGGGATATACGATATGATGTGGAAAGGAAAAAAATCATTAAAGTTAAGGGTGATTATATCATTTGGATCAGTAGCAAATTTCGCATTCAATATTAAAGAATCAGAATAAGAAATGTAAATTTCTTTATTTTCTAATTTTTTTGATATAACAGAGTTTTTACTTAAATTATATTCAGATATATATGAGTTCATTCGAATATCACTTTTCCAATTAGTACCTCTTAGCTGGCGCCAATTTATATTAGTGACTTCAGCTATAGTCAAGCCTTTATAAGTTATTTTTTTTATTTTATCGAAAATAATGTCGAATAAAAAAATGTGAGATCTATACAGATAGTTAATATTTAATAAGAAAGTTGTTAAGTTTTTTTCAAGAGATTGAGCACAATAATTACACAATTGATGATTGTTAATAATTAATCCCCATTGATATAAAAGATAAATAGCATAAATAGCATCAAGATTTTTAAAAGAAGAAATTTTGTTTAATATTGAATATGATATTGGTTGTGGAGAATACATTCCTTCACATATTACATATTCGCGAATATCTAAAGCTAAATTGTGCATTTCGCTTATAATTTTATCTGAATTTAGTTCAATACTTTCAATATTCCAAATGGGATGTTCAATAATATCGGTTGCACCAGGTATAATTTCCTCAGAGCTCTCTTTCCATGATTTTTGAGGTGTAGATAAACCAAATTTATATTTTTTAAATAATTTATCTTCAGGTGAATGTCTAGAATTTGAATACATGAATTTATAAAACTGGTATTCATTTGTTATTTTTAAATCCTTCAATTTTTTAGCTTCATTGAATAAATAATCATACCAAGTAATTGTTTTGGCATATTCCAAAATACCGCGAGCTCTGCGTCCCAAATTTTGCTACTCCATACTAAAGCTGGGGTAAAGTTATTTTAAAATTATACTTCTTTTCTATCCCCTTCGGAATATGTTTTTATAACTATAAATCATCCTAAAGAGAAAAAAATGACGTTTAAGCATAAACATAAGCCGATTACAAATGATCGGCTTTTATTGACCACTAGAGAGACAGCTAGGCTTTTAGGGTATGCAGAACAGACTTTACGTAAGTGGGCTTTATATGAAAATGGCCCAATTAATCCTATTCGGCATGGACGTACTCTTCGTTGGAGTAAGGCGGAAGTCTACAAATTTGCTTGCTTAAAAGAAGACTGATTTTGAAGATGGTATGGGCTAATTGCTCATATCTATTCACTAGATTGCTTACCGAGTTAGGTAAATCTAAAGGCTAACTGAGAGTTCATTCGGAATGTATGAGACGGCTTTAAAACTTAATTCTAACTATTTTTCACCTTTGAAAACTCAATATTTTGAGAATATATAAGAGCCTGCAAGGTCAGGATTAGGTGAGATGGTGAAGATAGAAAAATATTGAACATGCAAAAAAAATCATTTGAAGTCCTGACGAAACTCAGAGCAGTTTTGATATTAGATTTACCAGATTTTATTCATGTATTTATATTGAATTTAAAAAACAAGCTGGATGTTTATATCAAAAAAACCTTGAAAAAGGATGCTAGAGCCAATCAAGTGATTGATGAATTTGAGATCCTGAAATGGTTAATCCACAACATTTCTCTAGATCTTAAGCAGATCCCAAAGCACAAACATAAACAGATACACGCCTTGCTTTTTAGCTGTTTTTTTACTCAATTGTCCGATGCCTTGGTTCTGCAGTTATCTCAACATATGAGGATAGATCGACATCCACAGCGTTGTGTTCAATTGAGTGCCAGCACCTATAAAAAATATTTCAAGTTGCATAAAGACTTGAACCTCAAGTTAGAGCAAAACCTAACTTTCAATTTTGGTGGTGTATCAAAAAGTATGCTAAAAAAAAGCAGGTTGAATTTTGATAAAATAGAGAAATGCAAATAACTCTAGAAATCAAATGTCCAACCTGCCTCAGTGACAGTATAAAGAAAAATGGCATCAAAGTAGATGGGAAACAAAACTACCAATGCAAAGACTGCAAACGTCAGTTTATTGGTGACCATGCTCTGAGCTATCTAGGATGTAATTCTGGCATTACTCGTAAAATATTACAGTTAATGGTCAGAGGCAGCGGTATACGAGATATCGCTGAAGTTGAGCGCATTAGTATCGGTAAAGTCTTACGGACTTTAACTGAATCGGCCTATCAAATTCAGCCTAAACAAAGTCATTATGAATCTCTCGAAGTAGATGAATTCTGGACTTTTGTTGGAAATAAAAATAATAAACAATGGCTTATTTACGCCTACCATCGAGAAACAGGTGAGATTGTTGCTTATGTTTGGGGTAAGAGAGATTTAGCTACAGTCCAAAGGTTGAAGACAAAGCTTAAACAATTAGGTATTCACTACACCCGAATTGCAAGTGATCATTGGGACAGTTTCATCACTGCTTTTAAAAACTGCAAGCAAAGTATTGGTAAGTTGTTTACTGTAGGAATTGAAGGTAATAATTGCAAAATAAGGCATCGAATAAGGCGTGGTTTTAGAAGAAGTTGCAATTTCTCCAAAAAGCTTGAAAACCATTTTAAAGCCTTCGACTTAACCTTCTTTTACATCAATAATGGCTTCATTTAATGTCAGCATACTTTTTAAAACACCACCTCAATTTTTACCCTAAAAAATTATGGTGATTTTATGAGTCAAAATGATAAATCGTCAGAGTTAGACGAAGAAACCAAATTATTGGAAGAATGGGTCAATCAGTCCCTGAGCGAAAAAAAACAAATTTTGAATCAGCTCCTGGCGCAAGATCAGCAGGCACAGGAACTGTATGCTGCTGCTCACGAGATACATGTGGTGATTAAAAATAATCGGATGGTGACACAACAGAAATTATTGGCAGGCTTAACGCAATGGGCTAAAAGTGCATCTATAGGACAACTAAACGACCAACAAAAAGCAGCATTCATCTATTCCTATCTTTGGACTGCAGTCTTGTGTGAAATACTGAAGAGAATCTTCTGTTTAGAGTCTCAGACTGAAAAGACTGAAAAGACTGAAAAGACTGAAGAGACAGAAAAACGGGTTATTTTACATCAGTGTAAAAATAACAATAAGATCAATACAGTCGCTTATGATTTAAAGCTTTTGTTGCAAAAGCAGTTTTCCTACGCTAAGGAAAATGAACAACTGTATGCAGACATCACACAAAAACTCCAGGGGATGGATGAACTTGATGCCGTTGAACTCAAAGATTTTTTAGAGCAGCAAGCGTTAAAACAAACCTTTGAACAACTCAATTTGGGCCGTCATATCCAACAATTTATTATTGTGTGTAATGAACTCATCAAGTCCGGGTTAAATTCATCAGGAATCAATGTTCAGGCTTTAATTGACAACATTAAAAAGGGCATGACCTATAAATCTGATTCTGGTACATCATCGTTGGATGTGGAGAATGAGGATACTGGTCTAGATACGGACGCCAATATTTCTGATCCTGAACAGGATGAGATTGCCAAGCGGGAGAAGGAGATTTTTTCTTATGACCAGCAGAAAAATCAGGAACAGCTTGAAAAGCAGGAAAAGCGAATTCAACGACGTAATTTACCCTATAAAACGAGTCCACTTTATTTGAAACCCAGTTTACTACATCAGGCCTATCAGCAATTGCAGGAATGTTATCAAGAAAAGATCAGCAAAGATCCATATCAATCGTCTTTAGCTGTATGTGGTCTGATGTGTCTCTTGACGGGTCTGAGTCCAACGGTCTTTCAAAAGGTTGAGGATTTGATTGAGGGTGGCAGAATCAAAGAAAAATCAATCAACAAAGTCATTCATTATTACTGGGTGATTGATCCCAAGCTTAATGCCAATCATTCCGGTGCCATGGAGGATAAAACACAGCGTTATAATCGAGCCTTAACTCTAGAATGGTATATTCCAGTACCATGGATCACTAGTTTAAAGGCTTTAGAGAATTTAGAGCAAAGTGAATTTTGTGCGATTCAATATAATAATTTTTTGCGGGAAGTCTTTAAAGAGTATCAGATTGGTGAAATCACCTGCGGGATGTTAGAGCGACAAATCTATTTCCATCTGGATATGGAGACTGGTGATAACCTGGTCGCACACTTGTTGGCTAATCGAGATACTCATCATATCGTGCAATGGAACTATGAAGGGCGTCAGATCGATCAAATCGACCAGCATTTTCAAGGCTATATCAATGTTCTATTAGACCGTAGAAAAGGTGATCCATGGATTGAGCATGAACACCCTGGTTATATTTTTCATCGTGAGGAACGTATCGGCAGTCAGCGCTGCTGGACTATAGAGGCCGCGAGTGAATTTTTTAATCAGCTTTATCATTCTGTCAAAAACACCTTGGCGAACGCTCAAGCGAATCGGATCGAGAAGCTGAATGCTTACAGCATTTGGATGTGGCATCTTTCCTTAATCTGCCTGACGGTGCGTCCAATAGTCGGCATGCCGGGGTTACTGAAACATTACGATCCTAAGGCACAACTGCTTTACGTGCATGATAAAAAAACTGATTCACGAAAAGTAGGACGTCCTGTTCCTGTTGCAGGCTACTGGCAGGATCATTTCAATGCGTATCGAAAATATCTGACGCAAACCATCGAATCACTCGGGATAAAAAGTTTGCAAGCGCAACTAGAAAACGATGGTTTTATACTCTATGTCATCTCACATTCTCGCATCAAGTCCAAGAAACGTCCGGTGAATCTTGCGGAAGTCGCAGATCATCTGGAGTTGCAGCCCATGTCTGCTGATTTTGTCACGAATTACCTTAAAGAGACCGTGCAGATTTATAAAAACTGGCCAAGGCATTTCACTAAAAATCATCTCGCCCTGAGTGGTGACATTCACAATACGCTGTATGCCCATGATAAGCAGAGCATGGGATTCGCGCATATTTCTGGATTAAGTCCTTATCTCTACAAAAAAGACATTCAGCAACAAATTGAAAGCTTGCTCAACAAGCTAGAAATCACAAAGCTTGAAGTGCTTTAAAGGATCAACTGTGTCTGATACATCACTCGATCAATCGATCATTACGCAATTAGAAAATGCCATTCAAAGCGGAATCGCAGACATTTTTAAGGAAATTTCTCAGCTGATTACTGCGACATATATAGATGTAAATTCTGCCCCTGATCAAATTGATTTTAAACGCCTTGATCAACAAATTTTGGATAAGTTTACTGTCTATAGAACAGTTTTAGAGCAGCTCTGCCAAACATCTAAATTGAAGGTGCATGCTGCAGCGTACTTTAAAATTTGTTTTAAACAGGTGAAACGGTTTAGTCAGGAGAGCAATCAGCAGTGGCAAAAGGATTACCCTTCCTATGCCCAAAGCTATGAGATTAAGTTGCCAGATTGGACAGTCTACGCAGCTAAACGCTATGACAATGTTTTTTCTGACTGCAAACTACAGCAGGGCATTATGCTTGCCGAGGTAAAAGAAAAACTGTATGTGAATTGGGCGGATTATCTCAAACAACAAACCCAAGGTATCCTCTTAGACTCTACGGCCAAAGAGCAACAAAAATTAGTGAATACCTTGTTTGAATGTCTGTGTATTTCATTAATTTTTGATCAGGGGTGTATTCAACCTGAACGGTTGATGGCCATTCATGATGCGATTTTTGAAGTGAACCTGGATAGTGGCTTGCTCCCGATTTATTCAGGTGCGCAAAAGGTTCAAAAGGCTTATGTCTTTTCATGTACATTGCCCTCGACAAAGTATGGCAACATCTATCAGCAGTATGGTGAGAAAGAGGCGGAGTTATGGCAAACTCAGCACATCTATTTCAATGCCTTTGCGGTGCTATGTTACAGAAGGATCCAGCAGCTACTCAATGGACCACAAGCGTATGAATTACAAAACACGTCACCATTGCAGTGCTGGGAAAAAGAATATAGTGAGGCTGAAACGCCGATGCAGCGTGAAGCCTTACTGCTGAAAAGACTCAAAACACATTTCAATAATGTGCTGAATCCGGAAAAGGAAGAGGATACAGGGAAGGAGAAGGATGGGACAGCCTCTAAAAAATCGCCTGAGGAAGTACGAATTGAACAGCTTGATCATCACGTGCAGCTGTTTTTAAAAGGTCTGGAAAAAACTGGTTTTGCCATTTTTAAACATATGGATTATGTCTTGTGGCAAGAGATTCCCGATTTGGATGTGTTCAGCACCAGTGTACTGAACAATCAGATCATCACTTCGCCTTTAATCTATCAGCAGTATACACAGCTCTATGATCAACCCGATCGCTGGAAAACCATTCAAGCCAAAATCAAAAATCTTGAAAAAAATCCTCCCGCTTTAGACTTGGAGATGCCTACAGTTACGGTCAAAACGTTTCATGATCGACGCATTGGTAAACGACATAATCTGAAATCCTGGCTTTTATCTTTTCATCAGGGCATCAAACTCAAAAAGCTCGAGGATCAACTCCAAGAATGCATCCAAAAATCCGAGGACTATAAATCTGCTTATGAAGCTGGAAATGGCGAGTATCTGGATTATGTGGTTGCCATTGCACATTTACGCATATGCCAGTGGTTAAAAGGCGAATTTGTTTATCAAGAGAAGACGGGAAAAAGCGTCCTTAAGGTCTCGACGATCCAACGTTACTATGGCAGTTTCGTACTTAACCTGCTTTATTATGTCCTAGAACAGCAGCTCAATCTAGAAACCGCTACCGAGGATCAGTTTGAGGAAATGTACCGCACGATTGTTGAAGAAAAACTGCTGAATGATCAGGGGAAACAGAAACAAACCGCTAAAACCAATAACAATAAAAAACACAATACCTCCGGTGATGCCTTCGACCGGCTGAAAGCCTTCCACCAGTACTTGGTTCATAAACATCGTGCACCCATTGTGCAATATTTATATGAACGCCAAAGTGATGGCTTATTTTTGAAAACCAGACTGATTAGTCCTCAGATGTTTGGATGGATGATGCGAATTCTTAGAGAGTATCCAGCGGCTCTAGGCCTGACCGAGCAGGATGCAACCTGTCTGCAATGGGTCTATATATTGGCATTTAGACTGGGCTTACGTATTGATGAGGCTGCCAGGATTTGTATCGATGATTTTGTATCTCCACAGCTGCGTAAACATCCGGACAATCGACAGCTTTATTATGTATTCGAATTTCCTTCGGATCAGCAGAATGGTGATCGGTCTGACCAGAAAAGGAATAAAACAACGGGTGATATCGATGATCTAACCCTCAGGATTCGTCTGAATTCAGAGCGTGGTCTGAAAAGTGACAATGCCAACCGCCAGTTTGATTTGGCTTATTTTTTAGCACCGGACGAATTTACAGGGTTCTGTCGCTTTTATCAAAACCTGTTACCTGGCTCTAAAGCGGCTGCAGCCGTTCGTAAAAGAAAAACCAAACAACTTTTTATGCTGGGTGAACAACCCTTATCCAGTACAAATTTATCCACACTTACCCAGCAGCTGTTTAATGCTGTATTGGGAACAAACGATCATCAATATACCTTTCATGCCTTCAGGCATAGTACCGCTTCACATTTGGCTATCCTGTTAAAAGGCAGCAGAGCACTGGTACGTTATTTTACTGACTATGATTCCGATTCAAATTCTAGGTTTGGACGTGAGCTTAAAAAGCACATTTTGCCCAATATTAAGGATGCTTCATCGCATAGTGCCCAGGCCTGGTCTCGACTCGCGCATTTGATGGGGCATGAAGACATTCGGATGACTGCTAGACAATACCTACATCATCTACAGATCCTGATTGCTGACATGTTTTATCAAGCCAACCGTGAATATTCACCCCAACTGATCAAAGCATTATTAGGAAATAGTCAGTTGATGTGTTGCGGCTTCAAAATTGAATTTCAGTCAAATGAAAGAGACATTTTAAAATCGATGAAGAAATCTCATCACCTTCCACAAATTGATCGTCAATCTGATGCATTCCAAAACCAACAACAGCAAAAACGGTCTCAAAAGCAAAAACCACCTCAACAGCAGGATAAATTTTTATACCGTAAAATATTTTTAGAGCATTACCGAAAGTGGAGAGAAAGAGATAAATGCACAACGATTGATGTTGACTTCTTGAAGTTGATTAAATCGATCAGTCAACCCTCTATGATCTACACCAAGCAGGTAAAAAATGAAGGTAACAGTGTGGATTATATTGGTTCCACTTGGGATAGACTTGAAAAATGGTCAGATCAATATCGGATTGATCAACCTTTTAGGTTAAATGAAAATGTAACCCAGAAAGATCTTAAACATTTCCTTTCCTGTTTAGAAAATAACATTTCATTGGTAAAAGATCGTCCTGTTTTAACCTTTAAGGTATCCTGTGAAAAAGATCTGAATGACTACCATAAGTTTATAGATTGTATTGATAAAATCTATTCAGAAGGTACATCATATTTAGAATGGGAGCAACCTGATTCAAATATATTGAATGATTTAAAAGAGGGTAAAATCAAAATAATAAAATATGTAATCCGTAATAATAAAATACCAAAAGATAATCATTTTATTCAAAAGATGCTGTTGCAAAGCATTTTTTATAAGGTGAAAGAGCATCAAGAACGTCCCAAAAAGATAGCTCAGGGTTCTACCTGAGGTTACGCATACGAACGGAAATCTTTTAAAATTAAAGTAAATAAAAACAAATAAATATTGTTGTTTTGAATTTTTTAGTTTTATCTTCCTCCGTGTTTTTTGAAAAAACCCGGGTTTTAGCTCTCAAAAACTGGGTAAATAAGGGTGGAAATCTTATCCCCATTTTTAGCCTTTTTTGAGCATTTTTTATTCAGAATCGGAAATTTCCTTGAGAATTAATGTCATATTCAATTTACGCTAAAATTAATAAAATGATCTGGAATTATTATTCATCTGAATAATATATTTTACTGGTAGTAAAAGGATTAATTTGGTTTAATATTAATCTATATTAAATAGGTTTTTAAGAGTTCTGGAAAGCTAATTGAAGAGTTGATTTTAATTAAAGATTTTTTAGTATTTTTAAAATGATGATTCTAGTTTTTAATTTAGCTAAGAGGAAATTTTTTTAACATTTTAGTGGCTTGGTTGTATAAAGATTAGAAAGATAGAGCTACTCTAAACACTATAAATTTAATATATAACTCCTCCAATAATTTGATGCAATCCATCTTAGTTTCCATCAATCTTTTTAGATGATAACCTGACCACTTTTTCCAAAGCGTTCTTCCTAGACGTTTGACTGTTTTTAATAATTCATTCCTCTCTAAAAATCTCAATTTCTTGTCTTTCCAGGGTTTTACATTTTTTCTTGGCGGAATAACAGCATGTGCCTGACGATCTGCAATCACCTGTCTGCAGTATTTCGTATCATAGGCTCCATCGGTATAGACGGATTCAATTTGCTCATCAGAGGGAATTTGATTTAGCAAATCACCAAGGGCTTGTGAGTCACTGATATTATTCGTTGTGAGCTGTACAGTCCGTATTTGCAGAGTTTTAGCATCTATTTCAATGTGGAGCTTGCGCCATTGACGTCGATATTCAGGTTGATGTTTCTTACGTTTCCATTCACCTTCACATAGTTTGTGTTTTGAAATTTTGAATCAATCAATTGTTTGAATTTTTTAGGTAGTATATAAGAGTTGTCAAATGGTGTAATGCAATTGAAATAATAATCACAGCGTTAAATAATTTAACAGGTTTAAGAGTGCGATTTCAAAAAAATGGAGGCGGACTAAATGAAGCATACGTATATAGATGTAGATCATTGTATTCAAGAGGCTTTACAAGGGAATATTGTCCACTTAAACGATAATTTATATTTTTTAAGTGCTGAAACAGCCTTACAGCAAGTCCTTATACCTGAGCATGTTTGCTATACAGCACCATACTGGATCATTGGATATGAGTTGCCTAAACCGATTCAAAATAAACAGGAATTAGAGTCATTATTTGCATGGCATAACTTTTTTGCTGAATTTGCTAGCAATGCTGATGAATTTAAAGATTTTAACCCCAGAGATGAGTAATGAACTTTTATAGTGTGTCATCCGCTATAGTTTTTAAATTCATCAGTGTGAGTACATGATAACTTCAGTATTAACTGGATATGAAAGGATTATTTGTGAGTAGAAGTGTAAAGAGGCAACTCAGTTTTTTTCTCATCGTACTTTGCGGAGTCATTACTTATATTTATATAGCTACTCGTCAAGTGGAAAATACGGAATTGAATTCCAGCGTTCAAGAGCGTGAGCGAGCATTTATGCAAAAACGAGCTGAATACATAAAAAATTATGGCGAGACCAGTATTGCGGAGCAAGAGATTAAGCAAGAATTGGCATTTAGAAGGGGGCATGCTTTAATGAATAGTTCATCTTCGTATCAGAGTGTTGAAGAGCAAGACCTTGAGCAATCTGTAAAGTGAGGTAAGTATTATGGTAGATTGGATTGTTTCTGAAGAGAGTGCAAACATAACCGCTGAATCCGCAGTAAAAAAGCAGCAAGATGAAATAATAAAAGAGGTGGTGTATCAAAAAGTATGCTAAAAAAAAGCAGGTTGAATTTTGATAAAATAGAGAAATGCAAATAACTCTAGAAATCAAATGTCCAACCTGCCTCAGTGACAGTATAAAGAAAAATGGCATCAAAGTAGATGGGAAACAAAACTACCAATGCAAAGACTGCAAACGTCAGTTTATTGGTGACCATGCTCTGAGCTATCTAGGATGTAATTCTGGCATTACTCGTAAAATATTACAGTTAATGGTCAGAGGCAGCGGTATACGAGATATCGCTGAAGTTGAGCGCATTAGTATCGGTAAAGTCTTACGGACTTTAACTGAATCGGCCTATCAAATTCAGCCTAAACAAAGTCATTATGAATCTCTCGAAGTAGATGAATTCTGGACTTTTGTTGGAAATAAAAATAATAAACAATGGCTTATTTACGCCTACCATCGAGAAACAGGTGAGATTGTTGCTTATGTTTGGGGTAAGAGAGATTTAGCTACAGTCCAAAGGTTGAAGACAAAGCTTAAACAATTAGGTATTCACTACACCCGAATTGCAAGTGATCATTGGGACAGTTTCATCACTGCTTTTAAAAACTGCAAGCAAAGTATTGGTAAGTTGTTTACTGTAGGAATTGAAGGTAATAATTGCAAAATAAGGCATCGAATAAGGCGTGGTTTTAGAAGAAGTTGCAATTTCTCCAAAAAGCTTGAAAACCATTTTAAAGCCTTCGACTTAACCTTCTTTTACATCAATAATGGCTTCATTTAATGTCAGCATACTTTTTAAAACACCACCCATTTTTCCATGCAGGATCTTTGATGTGTGCTTAAAAAACAGGAGGGTTTAACTTGGTAAACTATACATACTCATTAGGAGTTTACCATGAGCAAGAAACAGAAGACTTACACCGCAGAATTTAAAGCTGAAGCCATAAAAGCCATTGAAGAGAACCAAGGTAATGTATCGGAATCCGCTAGACAACTTGGCATTTCAATGCAAACCCTTTCGAACTGGAATAACAAAGCAAAGGCTGGAACTTTAGCAGGCACAAAACAGTATTCGCCCGATCTAAACGCCTTACTCGAAGAAAATAAGAAGCTTAAACAACAGCTCAAAACAGCTGAAATGGAACGTGAATTTTTAAAAAAGGCAGCAGCGTACTTTGCCAAAGAAAGTCAGTGAGGTACGCCTATATGAAATCGCAAAGCCACTTATTTCCGATTATTTTAATGGCTCGATTACTTCGTGTATCCGTTTCTCGCTTTTATGATTGGCTAAAGCGAGGCATGAGTAAAAGATCAATTCAGCGAAATCAGCAGACAATTTTGGTCAAAATAGCCCATGAAGAAACCAAACAAAGCTATGGCTATGTTCGATTAACCAAGCATTTACAAGCGCAAGGTATCAAAATAAGTACGTATGCTGTGCGCCAAATAAAAAAATCAAATCAGTTGTATTGTAAGCGCCATAAGCGTTTCAAAAGAACCACGAACAGTGATCACAACCGTTCTATTTATGACAATTTACTCAAGCAACAGTTTTCAATGACGAAGCCTAATCTTGCGTGGTCGAGTGACATTACCTACATTTGGACGGCTGAGGGCTGGTTGTACTTGGCAGCTGTCAAAGATCTTTACACGAAACAGGTTGTTGGCTATAGCTTAAATGAGCGCATGACAGCCAAGCTTGTTTGTGATGCATTGAATATGGCTATTCGCAATCAGAAACCTGCTAAAGATCTCATTGTACATTCAGATAGAGGCAGCCAATATTGCAGTAATGAATATCGAAACTTACTTGAGAAATTTGATTTTCAGGGTTCAATGAGCAAAAAAGGCGACTGCTTTGATAATGCACCGATAGAGAGTTTCTGGGGCATACTCAAAAATGAACTAGTCCATCATCGCAACTACAAAACAAGGGAAGAAGCCAAAGCGGATATTACAAAATATATAGAGTTATTTTATAATCAGCGAAGAATTCAAAAAGGCTTGGATTTTAAGACACCAAATCAAATGGCAGAAGACTTTTATCGGTTAGCTGCCTAGAATCTCCCAAGTGAAAGTCTCCTGCTAATTCAGCACACATCACTTTGAAAAATGCAGCAGAAAAACGGAGAAGCATATGACCATTAGTTTAGCTCCAACAGCTATTGCAGAAACCACACTAAAAGATCCTGCTGAAGCAGATCAGAACCTGCGGGATATCACTGAACTGGCGCGTTATATCTGCGATGTGCCGGTGGCTATAGTGACGCGAATCGATGACACAAAGCTGAATTTAATTGCCAAAGTTGGTATTTCAGGTACCTCTGTATTAATTAAAGAGTCCTTTTGCGTGTATGCCATGGAAACACCTGATGCGGTAATGGTGGTCCCTGACGCGACTTTAGATCCCAGATTCAGTACTAATGCGATGGTGGTTACTGAGCCTGGCTTCCGATTTTATGCTGGCTCGCCGCTGATTGATCCCGAAGGTGTAGTGATAGGTACAATTTGTGTCTATGATCATGTGCCTAAGCAGCTGAATCAGCGGCAGATAAGCTCTTTACAGGCTCTGTCCAGGCAAGTGATCGCCATACTTGAACTGAAAAAAGTCGGCGAACAACTACACAAAACCAGCATGACAGATGCATTGACAGGGGTAAACAACAGACGAGCATTTGACCTCAGGTTTGAAGCTGAATTTGCTCGCAGGCAAAGAACAGGCCAGTCATTTGTGTTGGCGCTGATTGATATTGATCACTTTAAAAGTTTTAACGACAGCTATGGTCATGCCGCAGGAGATGAGGCACTGAGTCAAGTCGCGGCTCTGTTTCAGCGCCATAGCAGGAACTATGACTTTTTCGCCCGTTATGGTGGTGAAGAGTTTGTGCTGATCTTGCCAGGCACAGACATCGTGTCGGCCAATAAAACACTGGAAAAATTAAGGCTGGTAGTGGCTAACCATGAATGGCCATTACGACAATTAACGGTCAGCATCGGTTTGGCCAGCGCTGATTTATTTAACGACAAAAAGCAGTTGCTCGAAGCCGCCGATCAGATGTTATACAAAGCTAAAGCCCAAGGCCGCAATCAAACCAGTGTGTTCTGTTAATTTGAGGGGGATCACCTAACAACTGGTAGATAAGCTGGTCTCATATGGGCAATAATTAGTCCGTTTAAATACATCGGTAAAATGCCACTTGCACAGCTTCTTTGTACACTGTGGGACTCTATTTAAAGTTGGCCGGCACATTGATTGCGTAGCGAAAATAGAGTGCTTTAGCCAGCACAATTTCAGATTAGCCGATTCGGTAAGCTTTCTGCATTTGCGGAGACAACTTTTTTAACCAGTTTGAAAGACTGAAGCCTTTTCTGTCGGTACTATTCAATTTAGTAAAATACAGATGTTCATCCCAGCGAGGACCGAAATCTACTTCAGCAAGACTTACAAGCTGTTTGTTTCTGCGAAGACGATGCTTTTGATGGTAATCTTCGGCTGGCCAAAAATAACCATTTTGTTGTCCGGCTTCAATCACCTCGGGAGACTTATCCTTTCCAATCGCTTGGATCAGTTCTTCAGTGACTTGTTTTTGCTCCTGATCAAAGACAAAAAGTATCTGGCGATACTGACCCTGCTTTCTGACATGAACAAACCATGACTCAAAACCTCCAAGAAGTTCTCTATAGCTAATTTGGTCTTTATCGTAGATCACTCTGACGACTTCGGCGTGTCCCTTGATGTTGCGGTAACTCGGATCCAGAGTTGATGCTCCAGCGTAGCCAACACGTGTTTGCACTACTCCCGGCGTCCCTCCAAAATTTGAATCCGGTCCCCAAAAGCAGCCCGTGCCAAAAACCGTTTGACTAAGTTTTCCGGTTTTCAATGCTTCTTCGATAGCTTCAGGGGTCGCAAATTCATAGCTTTCAACATCGTCTTCTTTATTCATTTTTAGATCCGACATATTTTTCACCTAACTTTTTAAGAATTGTAGCCACTCCCATTCGCAGATCAGCAGCAGCCGACGGTCGTCTTCATGAACATCCAAAAAACAAACTGGATCCCTTTTTCTGTCAAGTACGAATGGTAAATCTTGGTTTTATGGCAGTCTTTATGACCGAACAGCTTGATCAACACACAACGGCTTCTTTTTCCAAAAGGTTCACTTTCATAAAACTCCTCAATTTAAAAATTATTCTACAAACTTCAATGACTCAGAGTTAATGCAGAATCGGACCCCTGATGGCTCAGGGCCATCTGGAAAAACGTGCCCCAGATGGGCTTCGCACACATTGCATAACACTTCGATTCTGCGCCCGTACGTCGTATCCAGTTCATATTGAATTACGTTGTCGGCGACAGGCTCAGAAAAACTCGGCCATCCCGTTCCCGAATCGAACTTTAGGTTCGAGTCAAAGAGTTCGGTGTCGCAGCCAACACAGGCGTATCTACCTGCTTCATAAAATGAACAGAGTCCTCCCGTGTGCGGGCGTTCGGTGCCTTTCATTCGCATAACCCGAAATTGCGCGGGCGTCAGAATTTCTTTCCACTCTTCCTCGCTCCTTTCAACTTTTCTGGGAGGTGCTGGAGTGCCGTTATCGAGGTAGCTGTAAATGCTTTTCCAATTGAACATATATTTGATCCTTTATTTTAGGGCTTGCTCTTTAGCCATCAATCCACGAGAAGAAGTCTGTAGCACTGCCAATGAATTCTCCATCCACAAAAACTTGCGGAACAGTTTGAAGATTTGTTCTTTCCTTCAACTCCAAGTAAGTCTTCGGATCGTCGTCTACGCGAATTTGTTTGAAATCAACCTTTTCAGAAGTTAGGTAATTCTTTACGCGTGCGCAAAATGGACAATGGTCTTTCGTATAGATGACAACATTCTTAAGTGTTTTCATAATTTCCTCTTTCATTTGGTTTATGGTTTAGTCTCTTTCAAAATGGCAAGAGTATCCGTTGGGATTCCTTTGCAAATAGTTTTGATGATATGCCTCAGCGTCGTAGAATTCTTTTTCCAAGGCGACGGTCGTAACTACTTCATTCTCGAAGCGACCGATCTCATTGACCTCCTCAATCACGTTTTCGATAATCGCTTTCTGGGCATCGTCACGATAGAACGCAGCAGAGCGATACGAAGATCCAACATCATTCCCTTGGCGATTCTTCGTAGTTGGATCATGGATCTTGAAAAAGTAATGTAGAATCTCTTCGAGAGATATTTCGTCTGGGTCGTATTCCACGCGAACAGCTTCGGCGTGACCCGTTTTCCCTGTTTTAATATCGGCGTAGGTAGGATCATCAAAATCTCCGCCAGAGTAGCCCACCTTTGTTGACGTCACGCCGTCCAGATTCCTAAGGAGGTCTTCAAGACCCCAAAAACACCCTCCGGCAACGATCACATAATTTAGTTTCATAAAGCCTCCTTGGTTTTTATCTATTTACTGATTAAACTGACTTTACAGCATGTATAATAGATATAACATGCCCAGTAGTTCGTATAATGTGACTTATTAGACAGTTTGCGTAGGAGCTAAGTATGGATGTTCTCAGTGAGATTTTAGATAAGGTAGAGCTTACTAGTAGCTACTGGTATAGAACATCATTTGCAGGAGACTGGGGCATCAGTCTCCCGCAGGAAGAGAATCTAGCGAGATTTCACATCGTGACCCATGGCGAGTTTTGGTACGAGGTGCCAAAACTTAAACTTAAGGCTTTGGCGGAGCAAGGCGATATTTTGATTTTATTCAAAGGGATGGAGCACACCATGACCAGTGCACCAAAAATCAAGGCCGAGCCCGCGGTCGAATTTAGATCCAAGGCCAACCTCACTGAAACTCAAGTTCTGGAATATGGTGATCAGAGCAAGCTCAAAGCAAACGTCGTTTGCGGACATTTTTGTTTTGATGGCGGACCCGATCATCCATTCTTAAATTCGCTGCCAAACGTCGTGCATATCAAGAGTACTGAGAACTCCCACTCGCCTTGGCTTACCATGCTTTTAAGTATTATAGAGCAGGAAGCAAAATCAGGGCTTCCTGGAAGCAACACGCTAGTCAGGAAGCTGACCGAAATTATCTTCGTGCAAGCGTTAAGAATTCACATGTACAAATCCAACAAAAATGTAGGATTTTTCAAATTGATCGAAAATCCGCAACTCAGCAAATCCTTGGAAGCTATCCATCATAGTCTCGATAAAAAATGGGGTCTTGACGATCTCGCTGAGATTGCTGGAATGTCGCGTACGAACTACAGCGTTAAGTTTAAGAAACTGTCTGGCATGACACCTCTTGATTATTTAACCTATTGTCGGCTTGAAAAAGCGAAGCAGCTGCTTAAAGAAACCGGTAAATCTGTTCCTGAAGTGAGTGAAGCCATTGGGTATCCGGCACATGAACACTTTCAAAAATTATTTAAGAAAAAAATTGGCGTAACTCCTAGTGCTTATAGAAAGGAAAATTCTAAAATGGCGTAAAAATGATAATCTAAGACACAACTTCGACTTTCATCGCTGAGAGTTTATAAATCGTCTCCCACCACCGGTATCCATAAGCAGATAAACCGAGTTCTTGAAGCATTCCTGCTTTCAATGTCGTCGACGTGATCACGATTCGAGTTCAGATAACTACTCTGTTGATGAATACTCTCAGTTAATTGCTGCTCACCAGATTCCAACACAGCACCAGCGAGCTCGGCACATACGGAAGCAAAACCATAAAGCGCTTGATTATCACGGGTAAAATGCAGTGGCATCGTCTGGCCTTTTACATGGAGGGACCATTCCAAAACTCTGTACTTACCTTTTAATCGGTTACTGACAAAAATAGTTATACTTGTACCGCTGGCGCCAACAACTAAAAAGCTCGTGATAGCTAGTCCTATCAGAGACCATAACTCTGGTTTCCCACTTAGTAACAGTGGATTAGGCAAATGACTCCTCAAAACGAGATCAGCACCAAGGGTCAGCGCTGTTTTATACACTGCTTGTTCTAATAATGGAGTTGCATTGACCAGTGACGCAACAGCATCACAACTATAAGGTTCTAGAACTGCCGTAGCTCTCAACCATTCTGTTTCATGGGCAATCGCCAACAAATTTGACCAAATTCGAACCAGTGCCGCTATATGAATGGAGTTTTCATCAGTCAGGACGGTTTGATTAAGCTGCTTATCCAGTTCCTGATGCCAGTATTGGTATTGGCTTGTCAAAAGTACAAACAACTCAGATTGAAGCAACTTATTATTAGTTACCGGTCTTATCCTATTTGACATCTCATTGAATAGTTGTATAAATTTTTTGTCTGCTTGTTGCTCACGCTTTAGCAGATCTTGCTGTTGTTGAAGCATCTGTAAATCGTATTCAATGGCCTGCTTAAAAAGTGTGAGTAAGGAACAGTGTTGTGATGCCCGATCTGGGCTTGAAAAGTCCAACATACACAAAGTACCGAAAGTTTTTCCGCTAGGCCAAAGCAATGGCAGGCCATAGTAATAACTAAAGCCTGCTGCAAATGTTGGGTTATTGTTTTCATATCGGGTACCGATTGCATTTTCAACTAGTAATGGCTGGTTACTGGAAATGACTTGGGAACAATAAGTGTTAAGTGCCAATGGAACAGGTTCACCGCAATAAAAAGTTGGTACTGACACACTGCCAACAGCCTGACAAATTTCGTTTTTATCTAATCGATTAATCAGCACACAAGGCACTTCCGCGACTTGAGCCATCGAGTTTACAATGCCTTGCCAGCGCTCTAGGAGCAGAGCGGTTTCTATGCTCAAATCTACTGCCATTTGTTCCCTCAGTATTTAAATAGTCCCCTTTTGCATCATTCGATCTTGTTTATCTCAGAGTATCAAACAGGAAACAAAGTGATTGATGTCAATCAGGGAATTAGCAGCATTGATGCATTAAGCGGCGCACATACACTCTAAGTAAAGTGCTTAAGTCTGATTATGGCAAGAAATTGTTACTTTGTCAGGGATAGTCAACACTTTATTAGCGAGAGACTTGCTTGGCTGACATTTAAGACAAATCGCGAGATTCCAAATCTGCCACCAACAGTCGGAACTGAGTAACTCACTTGAGCTTTAAAAAGTAAAGCATTGAAATATTTATGGTATTTATACATCCTACCTAGCTCACAGCAGAGTTTAGCATCGTGCATTAATATGACCTTACACTAAAAATACGTACTAGTTGACGTCTATCAAACTCGTTTACGAGATAGTGTAGTGGTCGACAAATTTTGGCCACATCGTTATTGCCTAATAACCGATGCTCTCTTTAAATGCGAAATGAGTAGTGCACGCATTTTTAGCCTTTTGGCAAAACGTTGATGTCTCGAAATTTTCAAGCGCTGTGCCTTGTTTATTTTCAGAAACGTCTGCTTTCAGTGAGTTCCTGATGCTCGGGCGCTCTAAATTATGGGTATAGACAATCTGATTTGCCCTATATTTGCAGTTTTTCGTGAACCCTTAATTTCACAACTCTTTTAATCTGATATCCAAAGTCTGCATCCATACATAGCCCCTACGTAAACTGTCCAATAGGTCATGTTATACGAACTATTGAACATATTATATCTATTTTACATGCTGTAAAGTCAGTCTAATCAGTAAGTGGATGAAAACTAAGGAGGCTTTATGAAACTAGATTATGTGATCGTTGCCGGAGGGTGTTTTTGGGGTCTCGAAGACCTCCTTAGAAATCAGGACGGCGTGACGTCAACGAAGGTGTGTAGTGGCACTGAAATGGCGACTGCGCAAGACGTGAAGATGAGCTGTCTGATAGCAACGGATTATCAAGCAGAACCTTCTTAAATACAATTTATTCCACGCCAATACAGCGTGCTGTCTTTCAAATCACTAGGAGAAATTTATGTCACGTTTGAACACCCCTACCACAATCGACGCCGCGCCTACTGCTACCCATACCTCACTCAAGGCTGTGGAAAAACAACTGGGCCGCGTTCCTAACATGTTCCGCGTCGTTGCCAACAGCCCTGCTGCGCTGACTGGCTACCTGCAATTGAGCGCAGCATCAGCACAGGGCGGCTTGGGTACAGCGACTCTTGAGCGTATTGCCCTAGCCGTCGCTGAGATCAACGGCTGCGATTATTGCCTTGCTGCCCATTCCTTCCTAGGCCGTAAGGTGGCCAAGCTTGATGATGCTGAACTCACTGCCAACCGCAGCGGTGCATCAAATGACCCTAAGGCCGACGCAGCCGTGCGTTTTGCTGCCGCCGTAGTCCGCCAGCGCGGGCAAGTCAGCAATGACCAGGTCCAAGCGGTGCTGAACGCTGGCTACAGTGATGCACATGTAGTGGATATTCTGTTGGCTGTTGCCCTGAACACTTTCACTAACTACGTTAACGAAGTGACACAGACCGAGGTCGACTTCCCGGCCGTTCAACCACTAGGCATTGATGTCTAATCCATTGGTGCTCAACTACAGCAATTACCTAAGTTAGGTTCGACTCGAGTAAACATATAGTTTTTCTCAAGAGTCATATCATTTTAGTGGGCTACATAGAGTGAGTCCACATGGCTAAAAATAATTGGAGATATAAGATGACTATTCCCGAAATTGAAAATGGTGTCCAGACTACCAATACCCTTAGTAATAATCTCGGTGCAAAAATCACTAAGTTTGGTATAGGTGGCATCTACGTTGCCATGACGATAATATATTTGTGGTTTGGTGGCATGAAATTCACTAGCTACGAAGCAAACGGTATACATGGTTTTGTTAGTAATAGCCCTCTGCTTTCGTGGATGTATAGCTTCCTCAGCATTCAAGGATTCTCAAATTTTCTGGGTGTGCTTGAAATTTCAGTTGGCCTGTTAATCGCTGCACGAGTTTTCTCCCCTAAGCTCGCAATCTTGGGCGGTGTACTTTCAACCGGACTCTTTTTTACGACATTGTCGTTCATGCTGACTACACCCGGTGTTTTTGAGGCATCTCTTGGGTTTCCTGCGATCTCTGTGGTTCCTGGCCAGTTTTTGCTAAAAGATTTAGGCTTGTTTGTCGTGTCTATATTTATCGTAGGTACATCACTTACAGCACTGGAGCACAAAACCAAATAAGCCGAACCCGAAACAACTATTAAGTTAGAGGGTTCCTAAACACATTAGAAACCCTTTATTTTTATCATTTAAAACACCTTTTATAAGTGCTTCAAGTACGTGCCTTACTAAATAATATCACTTCATTGGTCTTAAAAAGGCAAAATACAGTATTCAAAAACTGTAGTGGTCAACTATTTTTGGCCACATCGATATAGTCTGAAAAACGGTGCGTTCTTGAAACCCGAAATGAATAATGCACTCATTTTTTACTTTATGGCAATGCGTTGATATCTCGAAATTTTCGAGAGTCTCAGTTCCGTGATTGTCAGAAATGTCCGCTTTCAGTGAAAAGCGCCGATTTTGTCGAATCTCAGTGAATTTCAGCTTTTGGCACAAAGCCGAGATCCGACGAAGTGGTACTTTCCGTGAAAGTTGTGGTGCGATTAATTTGCAACACGTGGTAAGGAGCGGTTGCAATGTGGTGGTAAATTAAGTGCAATTAATCAAGAAGGTGAATCAATGAGTGAACAACTGAACTGTCAAAGCCGCATGGATGCGGCGACAACTCTGTACTTGCCGCAAATAACTATCCCCGTCCTGCTAAACCAATGACGTAACTCCTATCTCTCCCGACTTGTTGGAACAAGTCGCACTCACAAGGTGCAATTAAACACTGAACAAAAATTCATGGATGAATGGTTACCGCCGAAGGACTCGGCGCAAATAAAAAACGTACATACCATTATACACAGTATGTACGTTTGAAATTAAAGCCGCTGACGTTATATGTAAAGCCCTGTCACTCACTCACACGCGAATAGACACTGTTTTTACTATATACTCCAACAAGGGGGATTTTTATTTTATCTTAGTGTTAATTAAACACGTTCGATAATCGTCGCGATACCTTGACCTAAACCAATACACATGGTCGCAAGACCGATTTGTGTATCTTGTTGTTCCATTACGTTCAACAACGTGGTTGTAATACGTGCACCAGAACAACCCAATGGGTGACCCAATGCAATCGCGCCACCATTCAAGTTAATGATGTCTTGCTTGTCATAAACGCCTAGACCTTTCATGGCTGATAAGCCTTGAGCAGCAAATGCTTCGTTTAACTCGATGGTTTGGATATCCGCCATGCTTAAGCCAGCACGTTTAAGCGCTTTTTGAGTTGCAGGTACAGGACCATAACCCATGATTGCAGCGTCACAGCCTGCAACCGCCATAGAGCGAATCACAGCACGTGGTTTTAAACCAAGTGATTGAGCGCGTTCAGCAGACATCAACAACATTGCAGAAGCACCGTCAGACAGCGCAGAAGACGTTGCCGCAGTGACTGTACCGCCTTTCGGGTCAAATACAGGACGTAAACCTTTGAATGCTTCAAGGTTTGCATCTGGACGAATCACTTCATCGATGTCGCATAGGATTTTGAAGCCATTGGCATCATGACCTTCAACACCTATGACTTCGTTTTTGAAACGACCTTCTTGCGTTGCAGCCCAAGCGCGGCGGTGAGATTCAACACCGAACGCATCTTGTTCTTCACGCGTAATGCCGTTCATACGACCTAACATTTCAGCCGTTAAGCCCATCATGTTAGACGCTTTTGCATAGTGCTTAGACGCTTCTGGGTTGAGGTCGATGCCGTGCATCATGCCTACGTGACCCATGTGCTCTACACCACCGATGATGAAGATATCACCTTGGTTGGTTGCAATCTGTGCAGCAGCGGTGTGAAGCGCTTGCATAGATGAACCACAAAGACGGTTAACTGTTTGACCTGCCACAGTTTTTGGAAGATCAGCCAATAAACCAATGTTACGGCCAATGTTCATACCTTGTTCTAGAGTCTGGTTTACACAGCCCCAGATCAGGTCTTCAACTTCATTGGTGTCAAACTGGTTACGAGCAACTAAAGCACGAACCAATTCAGCCGATAAGCTGTCAGCACGTACATTGCGGAACATACCGTTTTTGGTTTTACCCATTGCTGAACGTACGCCATCAACGATGACAACGTCACGTGGATTTAAAGTAGCCATTCACGTTGCTCCTTAACCGTAGAATTTTTTGTTGTTAGCAGCCATGTCACGCAACATTTGTGGCGCTTCATAAGCCTTACCTAAGTGTGCGTATTTGTCGCAAAGTGCAACGTATTCAGCAACACCAGTTTGGTCGATGTAACGGCATGGACCACCACGGAATGGAGGGAAACCTACACCCATAATCATTGCCATGTCTGCTTCAGAAGCAGTCGCTACGATGTTGTCTTCTAGGCAACGAACAGTTTCGTTACAGAAAGCCAGCATCATACGGTCAATGATTTCTTGAGCATCAAACTCGCGTTTTTCTGCAGTTGCCACAGTAGCAACAAGCTCATACGCAGTTGGATCAACCACTTTGGCTTTTTTGCCTTTACGGTCAAGTTCGTATTTGTAGAAACCAACGTCGTTCTTTTGACCCAAACGTTTGTTTTCGTACATGATTTCGATTGAACCTTTGAAGTCAGGCTTCATACGGTCAGGGAAACCTTCAGCCATGACTTCTGCACCATGAACGCCCGTGTCGATACCAACAACGTCGATTAGGTAAGCAGGACCCATAGGCCAGCCGAATTTTTCCATCACTTTGTCGACTTGTTGGAAGTCAGCACCGTCTTTCAATAGAAGGTCAAATGCACCGAAGTAAGGGAACAAGACGCGGTTTACAAGGAAACCTGGGCAGTCGTTCACAACGATTGGTGTTTTACCCATTTTCTGAGCAAGAACAACCGTGGTCGCAATCGCTTCAGCCGAAGTCTTCTCACCACGGATCACTTCTACCAATGGCATCATGTGTACTGGGTTAAAGAAGTGCATACCGACAAAGTTTTCAGGACGTTGTAGGTTTTCAGCCAAACGTGTGATTGAAATGGTTGAAGTATTTGAAGCAATGATCGTGTTGTCACGAACATTCTTCTCAGTTTCAGCAAGTACAATGCCTTTTACTTTTGGATTTTCAGTTACTGCTTCAATCACGATGTCCACTTCTTTAAACTCGTCATAGCTTAAAGTTGGACGGATGCGCGCAAGAGTTTCACCCATTTGAGCAGGTTTCATCTTCTTACGTTCAACTTGTTTGGTCAGTAAGCCATTGGCTTCTTTCATACCCAAAGCAAGTTGTGGATTACCAATGTCTTTCATGATGATTGGTGTGCCTTTGCTTGCCGCTTGGTAAGCAATACCACCACCCATGATACCCGCGCCTAGAACAGCCGCTTGGTTGACAGGGTGCGCACCTTTTTCATATTTCTTCGCAGTTTTCTTCACCACTTGGTCATTGATGAATAGACCAATTAATGCACCTGCTTGTGGTGTAATCGCTGCTTTTGCAAAACCAGCTGCTTCAGCTTGCAGTGCTTCATTACGTGGAAGGCTTGCACCGGCTTGTAATGAGTCAAGAAGAAGTTTAGGCGCAGGGTATTGAGCAGGATTTGCTTTTGCAAGTACCGCACCTTTTGCCGAGTTGAACGCCATCATTTGTTCGATTGGGTTCAATTTAACTGGGTCAAGTTTTTCCTGACGTTTTGCTTTCCAGTCTACACGGCCAGCAAGAGCTTGTTTAACCAAGTCAATCGCAGCGTCTTGTAGTTTGTCCGCAGCAACAACCGCATCAACCGCACCGTCTTTCAGTGCTGCAGCTGGTTTTTTAGGATTAGCCATTGCCATCCATTCAACTGCATTGTCGATACCAATTAGACGGCTTAAACGAACCGTACCACCGAAACCAGGGAAGATGCCCAGTTTGATTTCAGGAAGACCGACTTGAGCCGCTTCTGACATCACACGATAGTCACACACGAGACACATTTCAAAGCCGCCGCCCAATGCCATACCATTGATCGCTGCAACTTTAGGAATCTCTAAATCTTCAAACGCGTTGAAGATGTCGTGAACAGGCAATGCCCAATCCACAATCGCTTGTTCGCCTTGAGCGAAGTTTGCACCAAATTCAGTAATATCTGCGCCAACGATAAATGTAGATTTAGCCGAAGTAACGATTAAGCCTTTGATGTCACCGTTTGCTTTAACAGCGTCAATTGCAGCTTTGAAATCTTCAATCGTTGCACGGTTAAATTTGTTGACCGACTCACCTTGTAAGTCAAAGCGGAATTCTGCAATTCCGTCCGAAAGCATTTGGACGGTAATGGCATTGCCAGCGTGGATCATGCCTGATCTCCTTTATTTTGGAGGACTTCTAAGTTGATGTTGTGAAGCGAGTACGTCATTCCTACGTACATCTATGCTCCGCCAATCTTACGATAACTATATCGAAAAAGAACATAACAAGTTGTATCAAGCCGTGACGCAAGGGTCATCTATTTTTATTCAATTATTTCGTGTGCTTGCGTGATGTATTTTTGAATGATGCGGCCTAAATAGAGTGAAGTTTTTGTTTCATTTAAGATTTTTTATGGATGAGTGATCAAAAAACGATTAGACCGCGCCCTTATGTTTCAAGTCGATCTTTGAGCCGATTTTGGCAATTTAGTCAATGCTGCACTTGCAGGTAAACCCAAACAGAATGAAAACTTGTGATGAAAAGCTGGAAATAGGACGTACTTTGCAGCCTATGTTACAATTCGCAGTCTAGACCGAATACCGGTCTTTTTCTTTTATTTCGTTTTCTTTGGTTTCCAGGTTTTCATATGATTAAGTGGATCATTCTGGCGATTTTTATTCTTTCTGCACTTTACATTCAGCAACGTGGGAAGGTTCGTCACTCGTTTTATCGTCAATTTTTCGATCACTCAACGATTCTTGCGCCGATAAACTACCTCATGTACATGTTTTCAAAGGTGGGTGGTGTTTTAAAAAGTATGCTGACATTAAATGAAGCCATTATTGATGTAAAAGAAGGTTAAGTCGAAGGCTTTAAAATGGTTTTCAAGCTTTTTGGAGAAATTGCAACTTCTTCTAAAACCACGCCTTATTCGATGCCTTATTTTGCAATTATTACCTTCAATTCCTACAGTAAACAACTTACCAATACTTTGCTTGCAGTTTTTAAAAGCAGTGATGAAACTGTCCCAATGATCACTTGCAATTCGGGTGTAGTGAATACCTAATTGTTTAAGCTTTGTCTTCAACCTTTGGACTGTAGCTAAATCTCTCTTACCCCAAACATAAGCAACAATCTCACCTGTTTCTCGATGGTAGGCGTAAATAAGCCATTGTTTATTATTTTTATTTCCAACAAAAGTCCAGAATTCATCTACTTCGAGAGATTCATAATGACTTTGTTTAGGCTGAATTTGATAGGCCGATTCAGTTAAAGTCCGTAAGACTTTACCGATACTAATGCGCTCAACTTCAGCGATATCTCGTAT
Organism: Acinetobacter sp. WCHAc010034; assembly: GCF_001696615.3. Taxonomy (NCBI): domain Bacteria; kingdom Pseudomonadati; phylum Pseudomonadota; class Gammaproteobacteria; order Moraxellales; family Moraxellaceae; genus Acinetobacter; species Acinetobacter sp. WCHAc010034. The sequence continues at coordinate 3,124,711 of NZ_CP032279.1, forward strand.
ACCGCTGCCTCTGACCATTAACTGTAATATTTTACGAGTAATGCCAGAATTACATCCTAGATAGCTCAGAGCATGGTCACCAATAAACTGACGTTTGCAGTCTTTGCATTGGTAGTTTTGTTTCCCATCTACTTTGATGCCATTTTTCTTTATACTGTCACTGAGGCAGGTTGGACATTTGATTTCTAGAGTTATTTGCATTTCTCTATTTTATCAAAATTCAACCTGCTTTTTTTTAGCATACTTTTTGATACACCACCCAAAATTACAAAACAGCATGATTTGCATGGTCTTATTGATCAAATGAAGAATGAAAAGCGAACTGAAAGCAATAAGATTCGCTTCTTGATCGTAACTGACTTCAAAACTCTATTGGCCATAGATACTAAAACACAAGATACATTGGATGTTCCTTTTGGTGATTTAGCTAAAAAATTTGATTTCTTCTTACCATGGGCTGGGATGGAGAAAGCTGTATATCAAGGTGAAAACCCTGCGGATGTTAAGGCTGCTGAAAAACTAGCAAAGCTATTTGACGAAATTAAAGCCGATAATTTCAATGAAGACGACTTAAACAATAAAGAGAACTTACATCACCTTAATATTTTCTTATCTCGACTGCTATTTTGTTACTTTGCTGAAGATACAGAGATTTTTAAGGACAAACAGTTTACTTCGGCAATATCAAAGAGTAATGAAGATGGTTCAGATTTATCTTCTCTAATTAGTCGATTATTTAAAGTCTTAAACCAGTCCCGTGAAGATCGTGAAACAGATTTACCTGACTACTTAGCAGATTTTCCTTATGTAAATGGTGGTTTGTTTAAAGATGATATTCAAGTTCCAAAATTCACACGTAAATCACGTAGGATTTTGATTGAGTGTGGTAAAGATCTAGATTGGTCCGATATCAACCCTGATATTTTTGGTTCTATGTTCCAAGCAGTTGTTCACACTGAACAGCGTAGCACGATGGGACAGCATTACACTTCTGTTCCCAATATTATGAAGGTAATTGAACCATTATTTTTAAATGATCTTTATGAAGAGTTAGAAAAAAATCAAGATAGTGTTAATAAGCTATTAAAATTACAACAACGTTTAGGGCAACTTAAGATTTTTGACCCTGCCTGTGGTTCGGGAAATTTTCTAATTATTGCTTATAAAGAGCTTCGTAAGTTTGAAATGGAGCTTTTAAAACGTATTCAAGAATTAGAATTAGAAAAGACAGGTCAATTTTCAAAACCTTTTTCAGTGATTCAGGTTTCTCAATTTTATGGAATAGAAATTGATGATTTTGCTCATGAAGTTGCAATTCTGTCTTTATGGCTGACAGAACATCAAATGAATCTTACATTTAAAGATGAATTTGGAGAAATACTCCCATCTTTACCTTTAAAAAATTCAGGAAATATATATTCATATAATGCTTTGAGCTCAGATTGGGTAGAAATATGTGAGGCAAAAATACAAGATTATATTTATATTTTAGGAAACCCTCCTTATAAAGGATCACGAAATCAAACAAGTGACCAAAAAGAAGATCTCAAAAATATTTTTAAGACTAAATATAAAAGTTTAGATTATGTTTCAGGCTGGTTTTTAAAAGCTTCTCAATTTATAGAAAAATTTCCATCGACTGCTTGTGCATTCGTATCTACCAATTCTATTACTCAGGGTGAACAAGTTGCTTTATTATGGCCAAAAATTCTAAAAAATATTTTAGAGATTAGTTTTGCACACACCTCATTCCAATGGAAGAATAGTGCTAAAGATCCAGCTGCTGTTATCGTGGTAATTATAGGAATCAAATCTAAATCATCCTCCGAAAAAATTATATTCGAAGAAAAAGTAGCAAAGAGAGTGACTTATATTTCACCCTACTTAACTGAAAATAAAAATATTAATATATTGAGAAGAAGTACTCCTATATCTCACGGCTATCCTCAAATGGTATATGGAAATTTAATAAATGACTCTGGTTTTTTAACTTTATCTTCTGAAGAATATTCTGATCTAATTCTAAGATTTCCAGACCTCAAAAAGTTTATTAAAAAATATATTGGGGCAAGAGAATTCCTTAATGGAATTGAACGATATTGCTTTTATATAAAAGATGCAGATTTAGATGAAGCTAAGAAGTATTTTGAAATAAACCATCGATTAGAGAAGGTCGAAGAACATAGATTAAATAGCACAGAGTCTAGTACTAGGGCTGCGGGCGCAACCCCACATAGATTTTATTTTCAATCATACAATGAAACTAGTTCGATTATTGTGCCTAGAACTACTTCGCAAAGAAGAGACTATTTACCAATAGGTTACTTAGCTTCAGATACAATCATTTCAGATGCAGCCTCAGCAGTATATGGCGCCGAACCTTGGTTATTCTCTTTAATTTCATCATTTATGCATACATTATGGATTAGAACTGTTGCAGGGCGATTAAAATCAGATTACAGATATTCTTCTTCATTAGTCTACAATACTTTCCCATTCCCAAAGCTTTCAGATATTCAAAAAAATGACCTAACTGAATTAGCATTTGAAATATTAAGTGTTAGAGAAAATTATCCAACTAAGACTTTAGCTAAGCTTTATGATCCAGATTTAATGCCTAAGGATTTAAAAGACGCTCATGAAAAAAATGATAATTATGTAGAACGTTTGTATAACAAGAAAGGATTTGATAGTGATAAGAGCAGACTAGATTTTTTAATTGAACTTTACGAAACTAATTTATTAGAGAGGGAATAATTTATGAATCTTGTAGATATTACATATCAACAAACTGGGGAAAGCACCTCAATCAATAATATGGGGATGCGAGCTATGCAAGCTCGTGCCTTTCAATCTCGCAATAGTCAGTATTTATTATTAAAAGCACCTCCTGCATCAGGTAAGTCTCGTGCATTAATGTTTTTGGGTTTAGACAAGATACATAACCAAGGGTTGAAAAAAGTTATTGTAGCCGTACCTGAACGCTCTATTGGAGGTTCATTTGCCAGCACTAAGCTGAGCGAAAATGGCTTTTTTGTAGATTGGGACATCAAACCTGAAAATAATTTATGTACTGCTGGTGGCGAGAAAAGCAAAGTAAAAGCGTTTAAACGCTTTATGGTCGGCTCTGATCAAATCTTAGTATGTTCTCATAGCACTTTAAGAAATGCATTTGATGGACTTGAAGATCAAGTTTTTAATAACTGTTTGGTTGCAATAGATGAGTTTCATCATGTATCAGCAGATGCAGGTAATGTTTTAGGTACAGTACTTAAATCTTTAATGGACAATACCACGGCTCATATTGTTGCGATGACAGGTTCATACTTCCGTGGCGATAGTGTTCCTGTACTTACACCTGAAGACGAAGCAAAGTTTGATAAAGTATCCTTTAACTATTACGAACAACTGAATGGCTATAACTATTTAAAATCTTTAGGCATTGGCTACCACTTTTATAAAGGGCGCTACTTTGCAGAAGATGATGAAGGTGTTATCGCAATTGCAGAAGTTTTAGATACCGATAAAAAAACTATCATTCATATTCCAAATGTGAATTCAGGTGAATCAACTAAAGATAAATATGATGAAGTGGATGCAATCCTTGAAATCATTGGTGAATTTGTCGCTAAAGATCCTGATACTGGAATTATCACCGTCAAACGAGCAGATGGTAAGATTTTAAAAGTAGCTGACCTCGTTGAAGAAGATGGGCGTGATAAAGTGGTTGAATATCTACGTAATATTAAAACTGTAGATGATCTTGATCTCATCATTGCCCTCGGCATGGCAAAAGAAGGCTTTGACTGGCAATTCTGTGAACATGCTTTAACGATTGGTTATCGTGGCTCTTTAACTGAAATTGTGCAAATTGTGGGACGCTGTACAAGAGATAGTTCGAACAAATCACATGCGCAATTTACCAACCTGATTGCTCAACCCGATGCACAAGATACCGAGGTGAAATTTGCAGTAAACAACATGCTGAAAGCAATTACTGCATCTTTGTTAATGGAACAAATACTTGCACCAAACTTCAAATTTAAAACTAAACGAGATGATGAAGATATTGTTCCACCGGGTACGCTCACAATCAAAGGCTTTAAAGAACCAAGTACAGCAAAAACAAAGGCAATTATTGAAAATGATCTTGTGGACCTCAAAGCAGCTATTCTTCAAGATGCTAAGGTGATTGCAGGTTCAGCAGGCAAGGTTGAACCTGAAGTGGTGAATAAAGTCCTTATCCCTAAGATTATCCAAACAAAATATCCTGACTTAACGAAAGCTGAACTTGAAGAAGTGAGTCAATATTTAGTAGTAGACTCAGTGATTAGCACAGCAGAAGTCAAAGAAGTTGGTGATAAAAAATTTATTCGTATGGCGGATAAATTTATCAATATCGAAGACCTTAATATTGATTTAATTCAATCTGTAAATCCTTTCCAAAAAGCTTTTGAAATTCTATCAAAAGAAGTCACAGTCAATGTACTAAAATTAATTAAGGAAGCAATTGAAGCAACTAAGATTAGTATGACTCAAGAAGAAGCCATTGAGCTATGGCCTAAGTTAAAAGCCTTCAAAGTTCAGTTTGGTCGTGAGCCTAGCCTAGAATCAAACAACTTAATTGAAAAACGATTAGCTGAATGCCTAATCTATATTCGTGAGCAACGTAGAAGAGCTGGAGTGTAATACGTGGAAGATTTTAGCTGGCTTCAAGATATGATTGCTGATGATGACTTAGGTCTTTTAAACGTAAAGAAAAAGACGTCTGGTCTAACGGCTGATGAACAATTGGTCTCTAAATTTAATGAAATTAATAATTTTGTGACACAGCATGGGCGTGTACCTGCTAAGGATATGAAAAACATTTCTGAGTTTATGCTTGCGAGCCGTTTAGAAGCAATTCAAACCAATCCAGAGCAATACATGGCTTTAGCAGATTATGATGAACATAATTTGCTGCCACAACATCAGGATTAAAGATATGTCAGATATTAAATCACTTGAAGATATTTTTAACGATGATGATCTAGGTTTGCTTGATGATGATAAAGATGGTGACATCTTTAAAATTAAGCATGTGCCTGTCCAACGTGCAGCAGCAGATGAAGTTGCTAAACGTAAACGTTGTAAGGACTTTGATCAGTTTGAGCATTTATTTAAAAATGTTCACAGAGAGCTTCGAGAAGGGAAACGTAAGCTCTTACCCTTTAATGATAAGGGTTATCAACTGGTTGAAGGTAATTACTATGTTTTAAACGGCTTATTAGCTTATTTAGCAGATATTAATTTTACTTCCGAAGCGAAAACAGTTGATGGTAAACGTTTTCGTAAAGATGGGCGTACTCGTACTATCTTTGAGAATGGCACTGAATCAACTATGTTGTACCGCTCATTGGCTAAAGTCTTGTATAAAGATGGGCGTATTGTTTCAGAGACCAACGAACAAGAAAACTCTAACTTTTATACTAATTTTGGCGGTATCACTGAAGATGATACATCGACAGGTTATATTTATATTCTGAAATCTAAAAGTACAGATCCACGTATCCAATCATACGATCATCTTTACAAAATTGGTTTCGCCACGACAACTGTTGAAAAACGTATTGCGAATGCAAAAAAAGAGCCTACTTATTTGATGGCTGATGTTGAAGTCATTGCTGAATATCAAGCTTTCAATATTAATCCTCAAAAATTTGAATATTACCTACATGCCTTTTTTGGTGAATCTTGCCTTGATCTATTAGTGGCAGATAAAGATGGTAAAAATCATCAACCGAAAGAGTGGTTTATTGCACCTTTAGAAGTAATTCAACAAGCCGTTGAGTTATTAGTAAATGGGCAGATCATGAGTTATCAATACAATAAGTTTAAGAAAGAGATTGAGTTGAGATAGTGGTATTCTCAAAAGATATTGATAAAACTATATATTGATTTTAATGATTTTTTTGTGTAAATTCACTATGCCTTTGGAGTGGATTATCCAGCTCGCAGAGGGATGCAGTTTGAACTGTCCAGCAGTTTATTGAGAAATATTGTAATAAAGAACTGAACCATCAAGGTTGTTAGTTGTTCCAATAGTATCATTACACAGTTGTTCATCATACTAGCTCCAATAGTATAGCATATTAAGTTAATGCGTTATCCGAAGATGTTTTTCGGTAAAATTAGTGCTGGATTTGAAGAAGTAAGAACATTTTCAGATCAAAGTTTAAAGACTCCGTAAGGGCGTAACGTGGGACGCGACACAAGCCCTTACGGATCTGCTAAATAGGGATTAGCATTGAATTTTGAAAAATATAAAAGTGAAATCTATGATAAAAAACATATTCTAAGAGTTCAGAATAAAAAAATCCCTAAATCAAGAATTCATTTTGATACACCACTTGATGCTCTACACGCTTATTCTCTTGTTTCTCAGCCAGATAATGTGGTTAAACATTGGTTTTTACCTTTTATCGGATTTGAACAACGTACACGAAAAATTAAAAGTCATAATGGTTTAAGTCGTAGAGCTGCTAAAAAACGACCTTTAAGATATGCAGCTAACCAAGACGGTTATATTTATGCCTATTATTCATATCTTCTCACTGAAAAATATGAAAATTTCATAAAAGATACTCCTCTACAAAACTCAGTATTAGCCTATCGCTCATTGGGTAAATCAAACATTGAATTTGCTAAAGAGATTTTTGATTGGATCAGTCAAATAAAGGAATGTAATGTACTCACAATTGATCTATCAAGCTTTTTTGATACTTTAGATCATGGAATACTGAAAGAACAATGGCAGCGTGTTACTGGCGTACCTTGCTTATCTAAAGATCATTATATTGTTTTTAAATCTTTAACTAATTACTCATTTTTAGATATAGAGGAATCTCTGGTCGCTTTAGGATGGCCTGATAAGTCAAAAAGAAAAGAGAAAGATGAAAAAACTCCAAATCCTTTGAGAAAAAAAACTAGCAAGCCTTACCAAGCCCTAGGTGATTTTCGAAGCATTCGAAAAAAACAAGTTACTGATGCTGATGGTGTTATTAGACACCTAATCCAGAAACCAAATAAAATCGATGGGAAAAGATATGGAATTCCTCAAGGTTCTCCTATGTCTGCCATACTTTCAAACATTTATATGTTGGACTTTGACAAATATTGTTGTGAGTTAGCAAATAATTTGGGTGGAATATATAGACGCTATTGCGATGATATTATTCTAGTTTTCCCCCAGAACATTCAAATGAGCGATGTTTATAAAACTCTTGAAGAGTTATTGCTTAATCATGGAGGAAAAGAGTTAAAGATAAATCCAAGTAAGGTTGAAAAAATAAAATTTACTTGTATTTTAGGTAAGCTGAAAGCCGTTGACATAGATACTAAAGTGGACAAGCCTCTACAATATCTTGGCTTTATATATAATGGTCAAGAAATTTTGATCAGGTCATCTAGCCTATCAAATTATTATCGACGTTTAATCTCCAAAATTAGAGCATCAAAAAATAAAGCTCGAAGAAATAGCTCAAAAACTTATCGTAGAAAAATCTATCGAATGTATAGCCATTTAGCGCGTAAACAACGTAATTTCATAACTTATACATATAGAGCATCGGAAGTAATGAATGATCTATCTGTTAAGAAGCAGCTATCAAATCATTGGAAAAAAATTCACGAAGAACTTAGAAAGTAAATGAGTCATACTTGAATTCTGAGCAATCAATTTGAAAGATGTCCAAGTAAGCCTTTGAGAAGAAATATTTTAAGAATTTAGAGGGATTTGTTGTCCACGATACTGTCTAGGATCATCTTTCTGTCGAAAAATTATATGAAATTGCAAACACATTAGAAGTTCATGTTAGAGACTTACTTCCTAAATAAAAATATTGATTGCTAAGACGTCAAAAACATCTAAATTTTATTTAATCTCTAGTTAACAGTATCTAAATCCACAAAAATAAAGTAAATTTTCGAAAAATATAAATTTTCGGTAATTTTTATGTGGTCCGATATAGAATCTAAGATAGACTTTTTAAACTATTCTGAAGCATCAGAAATTATTATCAATGTTCTTCAAAATCCTCAAATGTTGCCTATCTCAATAGGCGTATTTGGGTCATGGGGAACTGGTAAATCTACGATCTTAAATCTAATTGAAAACAATCTAGAACATATTGAAAATCATGATGACTATGTAATTATTAGATTTGATGCTTGGTTATATCAGGGTTTTGATGATGCTAGGGCTTCACTATTAGAGGTCATCAATACTGAAATTTCTAAATTAGTTAAACAAGATGAAAAATTATATGAAAAAGCCTTAAGTATTGGAAAAAGAATTAATAAATTGCGAGCTTTAGGTTGGGCTGCTGAGGGCACAGCTCTTGCTTTTGGCGTTCCTACATTTGGTCTACTCTCAAAAGCCATTGATTCTATTGGCAATGGAATCAATGGCAGTGCTGGGGATGAAGATGCACAACACGTCACTGAAGCTATTAATAAAGGAAAAGAAAGCTTAAAAGATATTCTTAATGAGGAAAAAAGTTCAGCACCAAAAGAGATTACAGCTTTAAAAAATGAATTTGAAGATTTATTGGCATCTTTAAACAAAAAAGTTATTGTTTTTGTTGACAATTTAGATCGATGTCTTCCAAAGCAGACAATTGAGACTCTTGAATCTTTAAGACTATTTCTATTCATGAAGAATACAGCTTTTGTTATAGCTGCTGACGAAGAAATGGTGAGATTTGCTGTCAAAGATCATTTTAATGGGATAGATGAAAGACATATAACCGACTATCTAGATAAACTTATTCAGTTTCCTGTAAAAGTACCTCGTATTAGTACAAGAGAAGTGCGAGCTTATTTATTCTTATTGTATGCATCTATCCATGAAAACTATGCAACAGAAACAGCTAAACTAGAAAATCTTCGAAATGGATTGGAATCAAATCTGAGGCTTTCTTGGAAAGATGATCCAATTAAGGTTAAAGATGCCCTTGCCTTATTAGATGAACAGGCAGTTGATACACTTAATCTCTCTAACAACTTTTATGTCTCTGATCGTATAGCACATCTTCTAGCTGAGAATAAATACATTGAGGGTAATCCACGAATTGTAAAAAGAATGCTTAATGTCATTAGTATGCGTCAAATGATTGCTAGCGCTAGAAAAATGCCTAACGATATTGGGTTAATCACCAAAATGGCTTTATTCGAAAGATGTTGTAATTCAAAAAGTGTCTCTCTTTTATACAATACAATTAACAGTTCATCAGATGGTAAACCTAAAATATTAGAAGAATTAGAAGAATTAACAAATGATATAGATACATTTAAAAGTAAGTTACCGAAGGAATGGGAAGAACATCATGATTTCTTATTTAGTTGGTTTAGCCTAGAACCAAAGCTAAAAGGTGTAAACCTTAGACCTTTAGTATATTTGAGCAAAGAGACTGTACCTTTAAGAACTATAACAAAAGGCTTATCTAGTGATGGTGAAGCTGCATTAAAAACTTTATTGAAAGTTACGAATTCTTCTTCCAAAGCAGCAATTCAAGCTATTGGGAATATTCCTGTAGGTGAAGAGTCATTAGTTATGAATCTAATATTAGATGAATTAAATAAACATACTCATTGGGGGGCAAAACCAAATGGCTTCATAGGCGCATTTTTATTAGCTAGAGAACTAGAAGATACTAGACCTCAGTTTATACATTTCATGAACACGGTCATGGTGGAAAAAACTCCATGGTTTAGCCTATTGATAAGTAAAGAAAAATGGTTTCCAAAAAATTAAGGGGATATAAATTATGGGAACATCTACCTCAAGTAAAGGGCCAGGTAGTAAATCACCATTAGTGCCTTCATGGGCTGATAATGATGGTCAAGGTCCAGGTAACAATCAATTAGAACAACGTTTCAGAGGATTTCGAGCTGCCTTAGGACAAGCCGCTTCAGCTAGCGGGGGAAATACAAATAGTCTAAAAAAAGCTCTTGGTCATTATGCAAAGAGTGCTACTGGTGGTAAATCTAATGGAGCTAGACGATTTAGCTCTATGGTGGGAGCCGGCGGTAGTTTATTTGATACCTTAAAGTCTTTGCAATCAGGTTCAGATACTAAGTTTCTAAATCTTTCTGATTTACAAGGGCAACCTGTAGATGTCGTAATTGATCAAATCATTGATTCTATTATCGATATTAACGGAGACTCAGAGCGTATTAGAGCTGCAATGAATGAAGCTCTAGCAGAGGCTTTAGATGGATTCTCGACTTTCGATTTTTCAAAAATTACCGATGATATTATTGTAGATATGATGATTAATTATCTCACCCAATGTATTTTTGAACAAATTATTCTAGATTCGAAAACAGCATTAGATAAAGCTGATACACCAGAAAAAGTAGAAATGATTGAATCAAGCCTATTGGAATTAATTAAAACATCAGTTGATTTGAATTTTGGAATACATTTAGAAAACATCAATACACTTAACAAACAAGATATTGAAACAATACAAAAAAATGCGATCCAAGATATTTGTAAGCATCCGGCTAACACAGCCTTACCAAGCGATCCTATAAGCCTTAATTTAGTTCCCACCTAAAAACAAGTGGGGACTTAATCCATGAACATGGATATATATTCAGCAACACCTCCTGTTGCTAAAAAACGCAGAACATACAGCAAAGAATTCAAACTCAGTATTGTCAATGCCTGTAAAAATCCTAATACCTCGATCGCTTCGGTCGCACTGCAACATAGTATTAATGCCAACCTTGTCAGTCGTTGGATCAGGATCTTCAGCCATCATGAGGGTGCCGTGCAGGATCCTACTCATGTGAATCCAGCATTTATTGCTTTGCCTTACACTGCTGCAATCAGCCAACCTATTGATGAGAGGATCACGTTGTGTATCACCGTGCCTCATACGAATAATGATATTCAGCTAAAATGGCAGACATCAGAAATACCTGCCTTGGCAGAATTACTCAAGGCACTTGCAACATGATCCGCATTGATGAAATCTGGTTGTCTACTCAGCCCATGGACATGCGTGCAGGTATGGATACGACCATGGCTCAGGTGGTGAGAGCCTTTGGCTACATCAAACCGCATTGTGCTTACCTGTTCTGTAATAAACGTGGCCATCGCATGAAAGTACTGGTACATGATGGACTGGGCATCTGGCTGTGTGCCCGGCGGCTGGAACAGGGCAAATTTCACTGGGCTCAAGTTCACCAAGGTGAAACCGTGGCCCTCAGCCCGGAACAGTTACAGGCACTGATCCAAGGTTTGCCCTGGCAGCGCATTGGACGACAGCAGGTGGTGACGATGCTTTAAACCAGGCTGTTCCATTCTGCTATTCTCCAAACGTTCTATTTCATTCTTCTCATGACCTCAGGCATACTGCGGTCATGAATACGCTGCCTGACTTAAGCCAACTGACCCATGAACAACTGCTGGAATTCACCAGACAGTTGGCGATGCAGCATCAGTCTCTAGCACAATCAAATCAAGAATTAGAAAAATCAAACCAGCAATTGGATGCCAAAGTTCAACATCTTGAAGTCACCAATCAGCAATTAGATTCTAAAGTTCAACATCTTTCTATTCTCAATCAAAAATACGAGCATGAACTCGCACTATTTAAACAGCACAAATTCGGCAGTAAAAACGAACATCTCACTGCAAAACAAATCCACCTGTGGGATGAAGCGGTTGAAGAAGATATTGCTGCGGTTGATCTAGAACTGGAACGGCTAAATGCAGATAAAACCGATGCAGCGACACAGAAAGCCAAAACCAATAAACCTAAACGTCGACCACTGCCAGATCATCTACACACCATCCGTATTGAGCATGAACCTGCATCAACCCAATGCGCTTGTGGCTGCCAACTCCGTCGTATCGGCGAAGATGTCAGTGAAAAACTGCATTTCAGACCGGCACAGTTCTATAAGGAACAGCATGTGCGTGGTAAATGGGTCTGTGATCAGTGTGACACCCTGACTCAGCAAGCGATGCCCGCCTATGTGATTGATAAAGGCATTGCTTCACCTGAACTGCTCAGCCATGTTTTGGTATCGAAATATGCCGATCATTTGCCGCTGTACCGTCAACGTCTGATCTATCAGCGGGCGGGAATCGAACTTTCTAGATCAACTTTATCTGACTGGATAGGTCGCTGCGGTGTAGAACTGGAACCTCTAGCCAATGCCTTAAAAGAGGTGGTACTACAACAGCAGGTGCTGCATGCAGATGAAACACCGGTCACCATCATGCGGATGGGTGAGAATGATAAAAAACCGAAGAAAGGTTATGTCTGGGCCTATGCCACTACACAGTACAATCCAGTTCAGGCGGTGATCTATGACTTTCAGGATAGTCGTTCAGGCCAGCATGCTGCAGAGTTCTTGAAAGGCTGGCAGGGTTATCTAGTCTGTGATGATTACAGTGGTTATAAAGCACGCTTTAAATCAGGCCAGGTCATTGAGGTGGGCTGCATGGCCCATGCACGTCGTAAATTCCATGAACTGCATGTAACTGGGAAAAGTCAGGTCGCTGAACAGGCATTAGTGCTGATTCAGAAACTGTATGCGATAGAAGCAGAGCTCAGGAAAAAGACCGATGGTACAGCGGAAGACCGCCGCGAATACCGACAACAGCATAGTCAACCAGTGATGCAACAACTATATGAATGGCTCAACCAACATCATCTGACAGTGCCATCGAGTTCTCCCACCGCCAAGGCCATCAATTACACTCTGAAGCGTTGGCCAGCTTTAAGCCGCTATCTGGATGATGGCAATCTACCTATTTGCAATAATTGGGTCGAGAATCAGATGCGTCCCTGGGCGTTGGGGCGCAAGAACTGGCTGTTTGCAGGTTCGCTGCGCAGTGGTCAGCGAGCGGCAAACATCATGACGTTAATCCAGTCAGCAAAGCTGAATGGCTTGGATCCGTATGCCTATTTAAGTGATGTGCTGAAAAGGCTGCCGACACATAAAGTGACCCAGATTGAAGAGTTACTGCCACACTGCTGGAAACCTAAATCGAATTAAAATTGGTATGGGATTCAGCGGACGCTTACAGATATTTGGAGTGAATGGGAGGATAACTTAAATGATTGAGCTCTATTTTGATACAGATAACACTCAGTTACCTCCTTTATCAGATAGTTTGATTCCTGTTCATCTATATGGTTCCCCAGCACAAAATGGTCAATATGCAAGTATTGGTCGCCCTTTATTGAATGAAATAAAAAGGATCAAAGAGGATTTAGATGAAACTGCATTAGATTTTTTGACTATAGCTATGGCCATTACTGCAGCTGATACATTTGTTGAGAGAAACAAACAAGCTGAAGATGGATGGTGTCGAGAATTTAAGCTTTCAATTCCACTTATCAATCCAAATCTATGGCTTCCACAAATTGAATTATTGAAAGAAATTATGCACTTTTTGAGTGGAGACTTGTGGCATTTTCAATTTAGGACAGGAAGTTTTGTTTGGCCAGATAAGATCAAACGTGGTCGTAAAATACCTCTAGCTGGGCATGACTCTGCATGTCTTTTTTCAGGTGGATTAGATAGTGCTATTGGCATTATTGATTTAACCTCGAAAAATATTAACCCTGTGTTAATCAGTCATGCTTATGCTAGAGATAAATCTAAACAAGATAATCTATATAATTTATTGGGTTTGAAAAATTCGAAATTTCAAGTTATTGCATATCCAAGAAAGGCTGGTGATATTCCAACTGACGTACAAATGAGGACAAGAAGTTTTAATTTTATAGCTTTCGGCGCATTAATCAGTACCGCAATCAGCCAACATCATCAAGCAGGTAAAGTAACGACCTTATATGTGCCAGAAAATGGTTTGATCTCTATTAATCCACCTCTTACTCCTCGCCGAATTGGTTCTTTGAGCACTAGAACAACTCATCCTCATTATATGAACCTCTTAAACGAATTGTTTAAGCGAGTTCATTTACCAGTGTTTTTAGAAAATCCTTACCAGTTTATGACTAAAGGTGAGATGATGCAAAACTGTTCAAATAAGATAGTTTTGAAGCAGATTGCCAAAGATACGGTGTCTTGTGGTAAGTGGAAAAGAACAGGAATTCAGTGCGGCAAGTGTGTTCCATGTATAATAAGAAGAGCCTCGTTCAATTCAGCAGCTATACCTGATCAAACAGTAGATTACGTTTATAAACACTTGGATTTAGTAATAAAAGATCCAGATAATCGTGATGATCTTATGTCAATGATTCTAGCTATTAGAAAATTGAAAAAGGCAAGAAACCCTAATATTTGGATCTCTAAGTCAGGAGCATTGCCTACTGATTTACATATCAGAAAGGCTTTGTTGCACAAACCTATCTGTAAAGGCTTTTTCAGCGATATAATTTTCAAATGAAGAAGCCTATACACAAAATCTATCGCACAACCAATTGGCCCGCATATAACCGAGCACTCATGAGTCGCGGAAATATTGCCATTTGGTTTGATCCTGCTACGCAATGGTATGCTCCATCAAAAGGCAAACAAGGGCGAAATCAAACCTACTCCGACGCAGCTATCCAATGCTGCTTAATGATTAAATCCTTATTCCGTCTATCTTTACGTATGGTCACTGGCTTTGTGCAAAGTCTGATTAAACTTTGTGGATTAAATTGGACCGCACCAGATTACAGTACGCTTTGCAGAAGACAAAAACATATTGATATTGCGATTAATTATCAAAAAAGCAGTGGTGGGCTTAACTTGCTGGTAGACTCTACCGGTCTAAAGTTTTTAGGTGAAGGTGAATGGAAAAGGAAGAAACATGGACCTGAATATCGTCGCCAATGGCGTAAACTTCATATTGGTATAGATGCTGAAACCCTTCAAATACGCGCCATTCAACTCACTACAAATAATGTGAGTGATTCACAAGTGCTTGGTGATTTACTCGATCAGATTCCACAAGATGAGCAGATTGACTCTGTTTATACCGATGGAGCTTATGACACCAAGCAATGCCGTCAGGTCATTGCAGATCGGCAAGCGCATGCGGTGATTCCACCTAGAAAAAATGCGAAACCATGGAAAGATACAAAGATCAGCTCGCTAGCGCGAAATGAATTACTTCGAACAGTTAAACGTTTAGGCAGGACATTATGGAAAAAATGGTCCGGCTATCATTGCCGAAGTTTGGTCGAAACTAAGATGCATTGCATCAAATTATTGGGGGATAAACTCAGTGCAAGAAAATTTGATAGCCAAGTCAATGAAATTCATGCACGTGTAGCAGTCCTCAACAGATTTACGGAATTAGGTCGACCACTTACCCAAGTTACGCCTTAAATTTGGCTCAATTAGGGGGCTTTGTATTTCAAATCTTTGTGCAACAAAGCCTATCAGAAATCAAATTTTAGATACAGTGGTTCGAGGATTTAAAGAAGTCGAAGACTATTTAAAGTCACAATCTTTAGGTGTTAATATTTGATTTACCCTTACATTGATTTCCATTGCCATTTAGATTTATATGATGATCCACATGCAGTAGCGAAAGCATGTGGAGATTCTAAAAGTTATATATTATCTGTAACAACAACACCTAAAGCGTGGTTTGGGACAGATAAATTAACTCGTCATGGTTCAAGAATCAAAACAGCATTGGGTTTACATCCTCAAATAGCTCATGAACGTTATGACGAACTTGGGCTATTTGATTCATTAGTTGATCAAACTAGATACATTGGTGAAATCGGACTAGATGGTTCACCCAACTTCCGAAAACATGCGGAAATACAAAAAAAGGTTTTTTCACATATATTAAAAAAAACTAATAGCGGATCAGCTAAAATTTTAACAATACACAGTCTTAGAGCAATAAAACCTGTTATAGAACTCTTAAATGAAAATTTTGATAACGGTATACCAGTGCTCCATTGGTTTACAGGCAATCTTTCTGAGTTAAGAGAGGCTTTGAAAGCTGGATGTTGGTTTTCAATAAATGAGCGAATGTTAAAAACAGAAAAAGGACGACAGTTAGTTCAGCATATACCAAAAAATCTGATCCTTACGGAAACCGATGGTCCATTCATTGTGAAAACAGGTACTCCTTTATTGCCAGGTCAGGTTCAACCAGTTATTAATGAACTTGCGGACTTATGGAGGAGTAATTCAAATGAAGCTGCTGCTCAAATTTATGAAAACTTTAAGTATCTTCTAACTAATAATTAAGGTGGTATCTATTCATAGGCTCTATTTATTATTTTAATCTCTGTTGGCTCATAAGGAACAGGTGGTTCAGTTGGAATAAGAAATAATTTTATTATTTCACCCACATTAATTTTTTTAATTTATCTTCGACGGCTTAAAGTGTAAATTTATGAACGATTTTTTGCGGTATTTATAGTTAAATTTACGAAAAATAAATTAATTGTAAATTTATAATTTTTATTTTCATTTTAAACAATGTCTTAGGTGTTTAAATATTTTTTTAAGTAAATATAACCATACAATACGGTACATTCGAAGATTCTATATAAAAATAATTTCGAACACTCTAGTTGGTTAACTTTATTAAATCAGTCAATTGAAAACGCAAAAAAATTAATAAATAAAGAACGATATTCCTTTGGTATGGCAATTGATGATTATGAAGTAAAGAATGCTTTGTCGTTAACTTATGATTTATTTCCTTATGATGAAGTTTCTCCTATCGTTATTAATCATCATCCTCAAGGTTCTGGTGGAAGATTATCTAGAACACACGAATACTTTATTCATGCGTCGCCATCTAATTGTCCTGCATTATTAGGTAAGCCTAAAGATAATAAAGAAGAGGATAGAAGCTTCATGCGTAGTGGTACTGGAGAGAATAACTTCAGATATGGACGTTGGAGAAGTTTTTATGCCTTATTGGTAGATTTAAAGAATAAAGTGATAGGCGTAGAACAACCACTGAATAGCCACCAAAACTCTAGACACACATAACCATCTTTTGATGGGACTTTTCATAATCTAATGGAGAACGTTGTCCATTGGAACCATGTCTTCTTTTTGAGTTATAAAACATTTCAATATATTCAAAGATATCTGACCTCGCTTCAGTTCTTGATGCATAGTTTCTCTTCTTAACTCGTTCCCGTTTTAATAGCTGGAAAAAGCTTTCTGCAACAGCATTATCATGGCAATTGCCTCTACGACTCATACTGCATTCCAAATTATGTTGTTTAAGGAATGCTTGCCATTCATGACTGGTATATTGGCTGCCTTGGTCAGAATGAATCAAAACCTTGTTCTTTGGTTTTCTCCGCCATAAAGCCATCAATAACGCATCTAGCACAAGATCTGTAGTCATTCTTGATTTCATAGACCACCCAACAACAAGGCGTGAAAATAGATCAATTACAACAGCAAGATATAACCAACCTTCATGTGTACGAATATACGTAATGTCTGTTACCCACTTCCGATTAGGCTGAGTTGGATTAAACTGTCGTTCTAAGGTGTTTGCGGAAACAATACTTGGCGTACCTGCATAAGATCTAGGCTTGCGATAGCCGCGCTGTGATTTAAGCCCATTCGCTTTCATTAACCTATGCACCCGGTTGATACCGCAATTTTCGCCAACATCTTTCAAATCACAGTGAATCTTGCGATAGCCGTAGACTCCGCCAGATTCCAGCCAGAACTGTTTAATCAATCCTGAAAGCTGTTGTCGTTTCCTCGCAGTTTTACTAGTGGGTTGTTTCAACCATGCGTAATAACCACTGTGATGAACATCTAGAGTCGAACATAAACGACGAACAGACCATATGTGCTGATTGTCCTGAATAAAGGCATACCTCATTTGGACTGGCTTGCGAAGTACACCGCGGCTTTTTTTAATATGTCCCTTTCTTCAGTAACTCTTTGCAACTCCTTTTTTAGCTTTGCCAATTCTGAAACTGCATCCCTAGAGTCTGTGATTTTAGGTTCTTGAGGAGCATAACGCTTGATCCAAGCATAAAGACTATGCGTGGTTGTACCTAAACGTGCGGCAACTTCAGCCACGCTATGACCTTTTTCAGTCACTTGCTTTACTGCTTCAATTTTGAATTCTTCAGGGTATCGTTTGCTACTGCTCATAAGCACCTCGTTAATTAGCCATTTTATCTAACTAAAAGGTGTCTACAAAATCGGTGGCTATTCACACCTCTGTTAGGACAAGATTATCCATTGGGTGAAACAGAAGATGGGTTGAAGCGAATTTATCCAATAAATTCTCAAAATGAAGAACGAGTCTGGCGATCGTCCTATGAGACTGGAAAGAGAAGAGTTGAAAATAATGAAATATTTTTAACTGATAGAGGGGCTGTTAAGCAGAAGATTTTCCATGAAGATAAGAGAGAAACGCTTTTTAGTAACTGGATTGGTACTGATTTCAATGCAGGCACACAAGGAACTAACATACTAGATTCTTTAGGCTTAGGAGGGAAATTTGATTATCCAAAATCTATAAAAACCCTTGAATTAACTTTTTGGATGCAATCTTATGGGAAGTCAGATTATCAAATGATTGATTTCTTTGGCGGTTCAGGGACATCTGCTCATGCTGTTATCAACAATAATAGAGAAGATGACGTAAATAAAACAAGGAAATTCATAGTAATAGAACAAGGTGAGTATTTTGATACAGTCATTAAACCACGTATTCAAAAGGTCGTTTATGCCTCAGATTGGAAAGATGGTAACCCCCTTAATCCTGAATCCGGCATTAGCCATTGTTTAAAAGTCCTTAAACTTGAAAGCTATGAAGACACCTTAAATAACCTAGAGTTGGTACGTACTAGCCAACAACAAAAACTATTTGAGGGTTCAGGGCAGGAACGATTCGACCAATATCTCATGAACTATATGCTTGAGATCGAAAGCAAAGGTTCATTGCTTAATGTCAAAGATTTCCTAAAACCATTTGACTACCAAATGAATATCACCACAGATAGTGCTGGTGCATACGAACGCCGTCATGTGGACTTGGTTGAAACCTTTAACTACCTGATTGGTATGTATGTCGATTATGCCGACTACCAACTTGAAAAAGGTTATGTTCAAATCACAGGTCATTTACGTACTGGTGAATACACCACAGTGCTATGGCGTGACTGCGAAAAAATTGGCTACCAAGAACTGGATGCTTTATTAGCAAAGCTTAAAATTAATCCAAATGACAACGAATACCAACTAATCTATATTAATGGTGACCACAACATTGCCAACCGCTATACCACGCAGGATGGGCAAGAAAAACAACTCAAAGTGCGTTCAATAGAAAAAGAATTTTTAACGCGTATGTTTGAGGGGGCTTAAAGATGGCAAAGGCAACGAAAACAACACAAAAAGCGGTAAAAGCCAATTTTCATGACCAGCTTATTCTAAGCAAATGGTCATGGGCCAAGTTTAATCCAAACTACCTACAAGCCATGCGTGACAGTTTGGATCATCCGCAATTTGAAGGTATAGAAACTGAAGGACAAGAAGCAGGTCAAACCAAATTTTTTGTCGAACTGACACGAGATTTAGTCGGTAAGCATCATATTGATACCGATACATTGCGCCGTTATGACTTAAATATTGTCAAACATTGGGAAAGTATTAGTCTTAAGCGTAATGAGATTGAAGGGCAAGTGCTGAATTTAAAGTACTTCCAATATCTATCTTTATTGTTCACTGAACTCTATTTGGACCAATATTTTAATCATCAACAGACCATGCTTGATGAGTTAAATCACGCCGTAGCGGAATTTAACCAAGCGCAAAAGGCGATGAGTGAACAGTTTCAACCTTATGAAGCTGATGACCTCAATAAAATTGCATTTTGGAATGCGACGGGCAGTGGTAAGACACTGCTGATGCACGTCAATATTTTGCAATTTTTAGACTATTACCAAGCATCGCACGGTGGGAATAGCTATCCTGAACAAATCATTTTATTGACCCCAAACGAAGGCCTTAGCCAACAGCATCTTAAAGAGTTTAGAGACTCAGGTCTACATGCCACATTCTTTGATAAGCAAAAGAGTTTTAGTGGTTTGTATCGAAATGAGATCCAGATTATCGATATCAATAAACTAGCCGAAAAAGATGGTGATAAAACCGTTGCCGTAGAAACTTTAGAAGGTAAAAATCTAGTCCTGATTGATGAAGGTCATCGAGGCACCAGTAGTGCTGGTGTATGGATGGAACGTCGTGATGTACTGACACGCAATGGTTTTAGTTTTGAATATTCTGCTACCTTTGGTCAGGCGGTGAGTAAGGCCGAAAACGTCTATAAACGTTTTGAAGATGTCAAAAAGCAAAAAGCCAAGATGCTGTTTAATGGCACAACATTCTCAAAATTATCTGATGCTCAACTGGAACAGGTTCAGTTGGATGACTTAGAAAAACAAAAGTTCCGCCGTGAAGCATTACGCGAAGTTTATGCAAAGAGCATTTTGTTTGATTACTCATATCGTTACTTCTATGCCGATGGTTATGGTAAAGAAGTCAGCATTCTCAATATGAAAGACTACCAAGCAGAAGATGAGCGCAATCTTTATCTCACTGCTTGTCTCTTGGGCTTCTACCAACAGCAATATTTGTTTGAAAAAAACAAAACCAAGCTGGCTCAATTTAATATTGAAAAACCGCTATGGGTATTTGTGGGTAACAAGGTCAATGATGATGATTCTGATATCTTGGCCATCGTAAAATTCTTATCTGAATTTTTAGATCCACAAAACAAAGCCAAAATTATGGGTTGGCTAACAGACTTGATTCGTAATACATCACGTTTGGTAGATGCGAATGGCCATAATATTTTCACCAATCGCTTTATTGCTTTGCATGGCCAAGAGCCGGAACAACTCTATCAAGAGATCTTAAAGCATTTCTTTAATACCACAGCAAACTTACGTTTAAATGTAATTCGTATTACCGCCAACAAAGGCGAATTACGTTTACAGGTCGGTGAAAATACACCTTTTGCAGTGATTAATGTAGGGGATGAAAAAGGCCTCTATGACATGTGCTTAGAGAATGAAAAAACGCATTATCTTAATGCACGTACTGACGACTTTTCTCCATCGTTATTCCCAACTCTAAATGATGACGACAGCCAAACCCATCTATTAGTTGGTTCGCGTAAGTTTACCGAAGGCTGGAGCAGTTGGCGTGTGTCTACCATGGGCTTGTTAAACATGGGGACAGGCGAAGGTGCGCAAATTATTCAGCTCTTTGGTCGTGGCGTGCGTTTAAAAGGTGAGAACTTTTCACTGAAACGAACTCCAAGAGAAATTTGCCAAAAAGCAGAACATAAAGGCCTACATCTAGACCTGATGCAAACGCTGAATATCTTTGGTTTACGTGCGAACTATATGGAACAGTTTAAAGCCTACTTAGAAGATGAAGGCATTATTCTGAATCAAGATCTCGTAACCTTAGATTTTCCAACCAATAAAATCCATGCCACACGTTTAAAAACCTTAGTGCTAAAAGATGGCTATAAGGACAATCAGGCGAATGGATTTAAGGCACAGCGTAAGCTATCAATGTTTGAGATTCCGAAGGAATTTGAAGGAAAGATCAAACAGCCACATGTGGTATTAGACTTATATCCAAGACTGCAAGCATTACATACCGATAAGTCAAAGCTGAATACAGCAGAATCTGTAGATAAGCGCCAAACACATGATATCTCGCGAGACATTATGTGCTTATTTGATTTCGACGACATCTATTTACAGTTACAGCAGTATAAATTTCAACGTGGTTATCATAACTTGCGTTTATATATTGAAGGTTTACGTGAGTTTTGTGGCCGTGATATGTCATTAAAACAGAATGATTGGTACACCTTGAAGGTGGATGCTTCTGAATTAAGCAATGACATGAAAGGTATTCAGAAGCAACAAGGCATTCTGATTGAGCTGTTAAAAGCGTATATGGATAAGTTCTATAACGCGCTTAAAAATGCGTATGAAGGTCAATTCTACGAAGTCAAAGAATTTGATCTTAATGATGATGTCTTACCTATTGATATTTGTAAGCAATATACATTAACAGCGAAACCTGATCGCAATGAAGATGCAGAACTGGCATTTGAACGTTTAGTCGAGCTTAAAGAGTTAGTGGCGAAAGGCGATGTAGAGAAACTTGCGCCTTGGAAACAAGATGGTAGCTTTAGAGCGATTACGTTTGATCGTCATTTGTTCTATCCACTCTTTGATAAAACAGATGAAAGCCTGCCATTTACATGGTCACCTATGTTGTTTGACTACACCAAAGGTACGCAAAGTAGTGAAGTGAAATTTGTCATGGATCTTCAAGCGTATATTAATCAAGCTAAGCATGTTGAAGAGTTAAAAAACTATAGTCTGTATTTACTTCGTAATGCTGACAGCAAATATAAAGGTTTAGGTTTTGCCTTGGCGGGTAACTTCTATCCAGACTTTTTATTGTGGTTGGTACATAAAGAAACGGGCATGCAGTATTTAACCTTAGTTGATCCAAAAGGTCTACGTAACATGGATCATGATCATGCCAAAATTAAATTGCATCAAGAGATTAAAAGCATTGAGGCTAAAGTGGGTGATCCAAACTTAGTGCTTAATAGCTTTATTTTGTCGATCACGCCAATGAAGGACATCATCAACAACAGTCTGACGCAGGAAGAATATGCGGAGCGCAATGTGCTGTTTATGGTGGGAGATGATCGGACTTATTTGGATCAGTTGTTTGCTAAAATTTTAGAGCAACAGATGAAGTTTGCGGCTTAATTTATCCAGATAATAACGTGTCCAAATGAGTGAATTATGGACACTAACCTTAATTTATAAAGAGCTTATACATGTCAGGCCAGTACGAAAAACCGTTAACGATTAAAGAAGCGGTAAATGCGATTCAATGCAATGATTTTTTACTCCCAGCCATTCAACGGAAATTTGTTTGGTCAAGTAATCAAATATGCCAATTATTTGATTCTATTTTAAGAGGCTATCCAATCAATTCATTTATGATGTGGGAGATTACAGACCCAGAAATTAAAAAAAATTATAAGTTTTATCAATTCTTGACGAAGTATTGCCAGCGATTTAATGAAGAAAACCCACATGTTGATGTAAATGCAAGTACTAAGAATTTTAAAGCGATCATAGATGGACAACAACGATTAACATCATTGTACATTGGCTTATGCAGTACATATGCTTATAAGCAACCACGTGTTTGGTGGCCGACAGCTTATGATGAGGATGTATTACCGCCTAGAAAATTGTATATAGATCTAGAAAAGCCAATAGATAATGATGACGAATCTATGATGCATTACAACTTAAAATTTTTGACTGATGAACAATTTAAACAAGTAAATAGTTCAGCAATGAAGAATTGGTTGTGCTTACATGACATATTGAATATGCCAAATGTAGATTTGGCAGATGCTATTCTAAAAGTAGTTCTACCGGAACTAGCTCGTCGTAATTTGGCGACCAATAATTTTGCATCAGAAACCTTATTGAAACTCTATATGGCGGTTCATAAAGAACAATTAATTCATTACTTTAATGAAAAAAGTCAAGAAGTAGATCATGTTCTTGATGTGTTTATCCGTACCAACAGTGGTGGTACTAAGTTATCTTTTTCTGATTTACTCATGTCTATTGCGGTAGCTAACTGGCAAGGAGATTTCAGGAAAGAAATTGAAAACCTAACAAATTGGCTATATCAATCGCAAGATTTAGGATTTTACATAGAACGTGATTGGATATTAAAAACCTCATTAATGTTAATTGATGAAGATGTACGTTTTAAAGTCAAAAATTTTACAGCAGATCGAGTTCAAACTATTCAATTACAATGGGATACAATCAAAGCTTGTATCAAGGAAACTTTTAAGTTAATTAGAAAGTTTGGAATCAATGCACAGTCACTTACATCTAAGAATGCAGTAATACCAATATGTTACTACCTTTACAAGAAGGGTGATGAAAATGGTGATCCGCTATATTTAACAATTAATGATCTTGCTAAACATAATGAAGAGCGTGCCAAGATAAGCCAATGGTTCTATATGGTTTTACTGAAAGGTATTTTTGGTGGTCAGGCAGATTCAATCATCTCAACGATGAGAAGAGTGCTGAAAGCAAATATGGCAGAGCCATTATTTCCGTTAGAACAAATCATTAAAAATTATGAGGCTACTAACAAAGATTTAAGATTTGATGATGCTTATATCGAGAGCATGTTAAATATTCAGTATGGCGAAGCGAGATGTAGATCTGTCTTACATCTTTTATTCCCAGAACTAAAAGCGACTGAAAACTTCCATATGGATCACTTACATCCACAATGGTTATTTACTAAGAGGAATATTTCTAAATATGATGCTTTTACCATAGAGCAAAAAGAATTTTATACCAATGCTAGTCATTGGAACTCAATTGCCAATTTGCATCTCTTAAATGATTCTTTAAATATGTCGAAAAATGGCATGTTATTAGGAGAGTGGATTAAGTCTAATCAACATGGATTTGTAGTGAAGGATCTATTAATTGATGAAACAATATCTTTAGAATTCGAATGTTTTGAAGAGTTTTATCGTGCTAGACGAAAGGCTCTGAAAGAAAGATTTGAGAAAAGAGTTTTCATGCTAACAGATCAAAATATCTTGTCTTTAGTTAACATTAGAGAAGATGTGCTTGATGATTCAGAAATAGAAGAAGAATAAATTTTTGTAGTACTCTTTTCTTATTAAATCCGATACCTAACTAAAGATTACAGTAGTAATCTTTAGTTCAATAAACGAAATTTTTCTACGAGAGCGGTGGCAGTCCATATCGAAGATATTCTCAAGAACTATTGAGCTGAATACTTGAACTTAAAGTAAAATTAAGCCTTTAGTACTATTGATTTTTTTATTTTTTTGATAGATATTTAAGTTTATATTTCTAATAGTAGAAATATTTTAAATAACTTAAGAATACTTTAAGAGAGGGTTCTATGGAAATTCAAGATGACAAATTGAATATCGAAGAAGTACAGCAATTAACATCTAAATTAGCATGTGTTAACAGTGTAACAATTGATATCAATGAGCGTGAAAAACTAGAACAAGATTTGAATGCTATGTTTGGTCAGTGGTATGAAGGCGACTAAATAGCATACTCAGTTAGCCAATGGTTCATTGGCTAGCTTAGAAGTCTAGTTTTATGATTATCTATAATAGTAATTCGACCACTTCGAGTGGGTTGACACACAGACTGTCTAAAATTCTTAATATTGAAGTTTTAGAAGTATCTAAAATTAATTTGGATGAGCCTACTCTTACAGAACTGATTATTTTATTTATTAATGTATCTGGTGAGGAAGAATTAAGCACGGAATGGGAGATTCTTCTTAAAAGCCAATTTATAAACAAAAAGAGAGTAGTAGTTTTCCTATTTGGTATTTATGATGATTATATTGATCAAAATTCAATAATAGTTAAGCAAATTTATCATTATTTGGAAATGCATAATCAGTATATAAAAATTTTTCCTAAAAAAATATCAAAATTTAATTTAAATGTTAATGAAGTAAAAGAGTTTATATTATATTTAAAGAGTAAAAATATAGCAGAATATTTATTTCATAAAGAAATATTAAGTTTAACTCATATAAACCAAAAGTTACCAAAAATTTATGATGCTGAAACATTGAATTTGACTTGTAATTTTGATGGTTTTTCCAATCTTTTAAATGTAAAAAATATTAATTCATATCAAGTATTGCACCAGATTTTATTGCTATCTTCGCAAAAAATAATCATTTGTAATAGGGTGGATTTAAGTGGATTTAACTATGAATTAATCGAAAATAATATTTTAGAAAAAATATATTTTAAATCTTGTTTAATTCAGAACACCCCTAAATTAAGTAATTTTTCTAATCTAAAAACTATTAATTTTTCAGCTAACAAAATTATAGAATTAGAGGTTGATAATTTCCCTTCTGGTGTGAAAAGGATTAATTTTTCAAAAAACACTATTAATAAAATTCTATTAGATAAAAGAAAAAACTATCATCATATTGAAAGTTTGGCATTATTTAACAATAGATTGATTGATTTTGAATGGTTGAATTGTTTTAAAAAAATTAAATACTTAAATATTGGTATGAATCCAATGCTTCATGTACCAGAGGAAATATTTGGACTAAAGGATATTGAACATCTTAATATAGCTGTAACTAATATTAAATATTTGCCAAAAGAAATACTTGATTTAAACAACCTAAAGAAATTAGATATTAAACATTGTGTTAATTTAAGCAGTAATGACTTTGTTTTAAAAAAGTTGATCAGTCGTGGTATTGAGGTTATATGTTAGTTGAAAAAGATTTAAATAAATTAATAAGGATTCTTAATATTAATGAGATTCATAAATTTAAATTTGAAGAAGATTATAAAAAAATATATTCTTTAGATCAAATGAACTCTGATATCAATTTTCAGAATTTAGTCTATCCTTATATTCGATTAAATAATCATAAAAATACAACTTCAAGATTGGATTTTATAGAGAAAACGAATAATAAGCATCTAAATAATTTGGAAACAAAATTATCTCTGAAAAGTATCCTATATAGGTTAGCAAAAGGGGATACATTAATAATGGATGGTATAGATGTATTTAACCAAAATGTTAGAATATTTTCCCGTGCTTTATCCAATGGATTAAATGCTAAAGTTTCCTCTAATCTTTATTATACATTTCGTGATAATACCGGTATCAATTTACATTTTGATCAGCATGATGTGTTGGCAATTCAAATACACGGACAAAAAAAATGGCATTTCGTTAGGAATATTATAGAGGATATATCTAAAAAAAATGATCATTCTATCAAGCCAATTTTGGATTCTAATTCAGTAGTTATTGAAACAATTCTTTTGGAAGAGGGTGAATTTTTATTTATTCCAAAAGGAATCTGGCATTATACCGAGACAACAGCGGAAAAAAGTTCTTTGCATATTGCTTTTGGTTTAACTCCTCCTAATATTCATGATGTTTTAAATGAATTCATTAGGCAAAAAATAGGAAAATATGGTCAAACTAATGTCTACGGTTTAGATGAAAAAAAATATCAGTCTGTAGTTGATGAATTAATATCTAAATTAAATGAATCAGTTGATGAAAAATTTAATTCTATAGAATTTTCTAATTTTTTAAAAATATACAAAAATCAATATACCAATATTGAATTAATTTAGCAGGATTAAAAAGATTTAATGAAACAAATTTATTTAATTATTACAAAAAAATGTAATTTATCCTGTAATTTCTGCATAAGAGACTATGAATATAATGTAGATAATAGTCTATCTATACCAGATTATGATCTTATTATTGAGAGATTAAAGCAATATTGGCATACATCTAATTTTATTATTTCAGGTGGTGAACCTACTGTTCATAAAAATTTTACTTACTTTTTAAAAAAGGCATGTGAAAAGTTCAAAAAAGTTAGTATCAATACCAATGGGACAAATAAATATTTTTCTACGACAAAATTTAAAGAGATTATTGAGCATTATAAAGTAAGAATACAATTTTCAATTGATGGTGCTCAAATTGTACATGATCAAATACGTGGCAAGGGTAATTATCAAAAAACTTTAAATAATATTCAGATTTGTAAGACTTATAAAAATGCTGAAATTATTGTTTCCACAACTGTATCAAATGCTAATTTTATGAGTAATTTTGTTGATCTATATAGAGATCTAGAGGATTACGTTTCAATCTGGAATATTAAAAGAGTTTCATACTCTGGGGAAGCAAGTAGTGATGATTTTGATTATTTAAGTAATAATCAATGGAATGAAATTGTTGATAAAGTCAAAAGTTTAGATTCTAAAAATATTATCAATATTCAAAAAATGTATGATTTTGAACCTTTGGAAAAAATAGATGACACAATACTATCATATGTAGAATCCAATGTAATAAAAAATTGTGGCAGTGGTACTTCAAAAATATATATTTATCCCAATTTAGATGTTTTAGCTTGTACTTGTTATGAAAAAAAACCATCTGGAAATCTAAAGTATCAAGATATAAATAATATTATTTCATCTGCCAAGCACTTAAAAGTATCAGCTCATCAGATTGATCACCCGATTTGTAATAGTTGTCGATATAAAAAACTTTGTAATGGTGGGTGTTTAGGTGCTGGGTTTTATTCTTCGGGTTCTTTAAATGAACCAGATGTTAAATGTCCAAAGATATTCGATTTTAATCAAACTAGTTCTGATAATTCCCTGAAAATTTCATTTATTCAAATTTAGTCTTTAATTAGGTCATTAATTTATGTCTGCAACCTTATTTTGGAAATTATCCAATCAAGACCATGTTAATCAACGTTTAAAAAAAAATTTAGATCATATTATTAAGTTTAAACCTGAATTAGCAAAACTATTTGAGGATGTTGAAGATAAATTAGGTCGTTTTTTATCATTGTTTTTTACGACCATTGAAATCCCACCTCCAGGCTATGTCGCAAACTTATCATTAGAGGATAAATCTTTCCAAAAGATAAATCTTTCTTTACGTATTCCAGAACATCCTGAATTTCGTGAATATCTTGATATCCATAGTACGATTGCAGTAATTGGCTATTGGAACTTGACGACGAGCTCACCATGGTTTACACCTGAAAAAATTATGGTCACGCATAATGATATAGAAGCAACTGAATATGAACACGAGATTGAGTGTGCTTATAAACAACTTGATGGAGATAAGTTTCCTGACCGAAATGTTACGAATGTGTTAAACCGTCAGCTAGCAAACGATTTACCTAAAATTTCCGTTTTAACAAGTCAAAGACTTGAAAATTGGTCCTCATTTCTACAATTTAAACGTCGGTTAATTCGTCAAAAAACCATAGGCTTACGTTATATTGGATATGATTACGATCATAAAAATAGCCAATTAAAACTGTTAGTAGCAGCTCCAAATGCCGCTTATTTAGAAAAAGCAAGGAGAGGGTTCTTACGCCAAAACTTACAATTATTTGATCTGAATATTTCAGAAAATGATTGGAAATTCGCTTTACCAGAGCTTGATAATGATAAAAAACCACAAAAATCGAGTTTAGAGTTAGGACAGGTTTCACGCGGAAAGAAAACTCTTGAGATTGTCCATTTTTCTAAGCTGAGTTCAATCCAGCATCAAACAATGCAAGAGTCAGAGTTTCCTTTTAATCAGGCGACATATGCTTGGTTGCGTGTTGATATTAGTGAAGATTGGAAAAATAGACTCGATGCAATTGATACTGAATCAACTGATGAAGAAACTTTGTTTAATAATCAAGAAATTTTAGGCAAATTTATTAAAAATATTCCAGATCAGGGATTTATATCTTTTTCACTTGTAGGTGATTGGGCGCTTATTAAGCGTCAGGAACGTAGTATTCGTAATCTTAAACAAAACGAAAATTGTTATTCTCCATATTTGTCGAGTTATTTATTCGATATTACTCAAGCCAAAGAACCCCGTCAAATTCAAGAAGTGGACCATTGGTACAATGAGCAATTAAATCCTGCTCAGCAGAGTGCTGTCAAAAAAATGTTATCAGCACCAGACTTATGCTTGATCCAAGGGCCACCTGGTACAGGAAAAACTACAGTCATTGCAGAAGCTATTCTTCAATTTGCAAAAGAAGGACAAACCGTGTTGCTTGCAAGTCAAGCGCATGATGCGATTGATAATGCCTTATCACGGATTAAAAACAAACCTGAATTACGTGCGATTCGTTTAGCAAAAGAGAGTCGTGGTCGTAGTAAAATTACAGATGAGGGTAAACAATTTGCAGGTGAGCAAGCACTTGCTCGGCATTATGATGCTTTAGCTGAAGATATTGATCAGCGTTTCTTGAGGCCTTTGCGCGAGAAAAAAAGTAACATTGATCAATTAAAAAAATGGCTAGAGCAAGCCGAATTTTTGCTACTAGATATTCAAAATGCTGAAAAGAAGTTATTAAAAATTAAAGAAGATGGCATTCATCATGCTGAATTATTGAAATTTGAGAAGCAAAAATACGATCAAGAGCTACAAAAATATGATCAAAAATTGCATTTAAAACAAGAATTAGTTCAGTTATCTTCTTTTCTAACACAGAGTGGCCCAGCACCTCAAAATATACAACTACCGCAAGAAACTCATGTTTTAGCTGAAATATTGTTTTTGATGTCTCAAGCAAATGTGAATGTACCATTTAGCTGGAATGACTTTAAATTTAATCCTACATCTCAAATGCTGATATTAAATGCTCTATTTGATATTTGGTCACAGCTTGAAGCTAATTTAGAGCAAATAACTAACGATATTCAGCGTTTGAATCAAGCGGGTCAAGGTGGTTTAGTGAGTATCGAAACACAAGTGCGTATATATGATTTGACTCAAGAAATTAATCGTTTATTTGATCAAATAGAAATAGATGACTCAGATGAGGTTGTTGAATTATGGAAAAGTAAACGTCGAGAATTGAGAGAGTTAAAACTGGGTTCTGATGGGTTAACACATCCATGTTATACACTATTTAATGATTCAGAACGATATGTACGTATCGATGATGCGAGAGAACTTTCTCAAATTTTAAGCAGTCGTTTGGAAGTGTTAAAAGGTATAAAGAAAGAATTTCATAGTAATTTGTCAATAATTTTAATTGGCTTAAATAATACGATAGCTCAGATTGATACATCGGTACCTAATGGTGAGAGTGTAAAGTATGAGCAGGCACAAGTAGATGCTCTGCGTGAGCAGTATCAATTGCTACAGACGCATTACCGTGCTTTAAATAATAAGCGAGATGAACATCTCCAATTACAAAATTTTGCCTCTAGTTTTGATTTTGCATCAGCATTAAATGCGACTAAACAACATTTACAGACTTTAGAAATAGAATTTAACAATTTGTGTGAACGTAATCAGGCGTGGCAACCAGTATTTGAGCAATGGAGAGCAATTCTTCAAGAGGAAGATCAGGCGAATCAAGATTGGGAACAATTACAGGACATTTACCCTGCAAATTGTAATTTGGTTGCGATTTCTTGTAACGAAAGAGAGCAAACACTGACAGAGGCTGGACTCGATGGCTTTGATGTGGTGATTATTGACGAAGTATCAAAAGCAACACCTTTAGAACTATTATTACCACTGATGCGAGCGCGTAAAGCTATTTTAGTGGGTGATCATCGACAATTACCTCCATTATTTCAAGAAAGTCAGGATGTCTCCAATACCTTAGAAGATATGGTAAACGAAGAGATGGAAGAAGGTAAAAGTGATACGTTGCTAACCAAAGAAAACTTTGAACGTTATGAAAAACTGGTGACGGCATCCTTGTTTAAAGAGCTTTTTGAGAAAGCACCTGAAAGTTTACGTGAACGTTTAACTGTACAATTTCGTATGCACCCACAAATCATGAAAATGATTAACTGTTTTTATGACAATCAATTGACGTATACGGAAGAACCAAAAGACCATCAGCATTTTTTGACGTTCAAGAGTAAATATAATGATTTAGTTACATCAGATAAACATTTGCTTTGGGTCGATACATCCTATGATGAAAAAGGAATAGCATGCTGTGATGATGATCGTACAAATATCACTGAAGCAAAATTGATCGCTCAGGCTTTAGTCAGGATTAATCAGCAAATGCGACAAAATGGCTTTAATGTGAAAGCTCCAAAAGGTAAACAGAAAGTAGGTATTGTTTCATTTTATCAAGCTCAATGTCGTGTCATTCGTGAAGCAATTAAAAATATAAATCAGGGTAATCTGAAATTTGATGCTATTGATGTAGAAATTAATACAGTGATTCGTTATCAAGGTAAAGAAAAGCCAATTATTTTAATTAGTCTTGTACGAAATGATGGTAAGGAGAAAACATATCATCGTCGTGGTTCTAATGCCAACATAGCGAGATTTGAATTTATCAATGTTGCGATGTCTCGGGCTCAGGATTTACTCATGGTGTTTGGTGCAAGGAATATGTTGGAAATGCGGGACGTTATTTTGCCAAATATGGATAAAGATGGATCTAGTACAAAGAAAGTATATAAAGATATTTTTGAAAGACTTGATCGTGAGGCTCGTATTTGCTCCGTCAAAGAATTTATGCAGGCATGCTCAAATTAATAGAACCTTTTTACTAAAATTAAATATTGAACTTGGAATATAAATGAATACCCCATTGATTCAAACTAAAGTATGGCTACCAATTTATAAAGTAGAGTCTGCTATCCGTTATCAATCAATTCGTAAACCTACAGTTTTTGAAGCATTACTTTTAAACCTTACCGTACAGCATCAACAAAAATTAGGCGATTTTAATTTGGAGCAAATTTGCGAAGTTTTTAAAATCGAACAGAATTTTTTAGCAAATGCCTTAGAAACCATGGTGAATAATGATGTGTTGGAAAGCGTTTCTGGTTATCTAAAAGATATAAAAGTTAAACAGCTTAAGATCACTAAATTAGGGCGAGATCTTTTTCATAAAAATGAAATGCCTTCTACCCCCAAAACAGAGGCAGTTCCTTGTCACTATGACCCATTGCTTCAAAATTTAGTGAAAGCTAAAAATCACTGGGCAAAATATAAGAGTGACGAACAAATTACATTATCTAAAGACATTTTCCCTGCAAATTTAGATCAAATTGGTCAATTAATTGATGATATTGTTAATAGTGCAGATGAAAAGACATTTGCATGGAAAAAACCTAATGTTAAAGTCACTCAAATTCAAAATGAAATAGAACGAATTATTTGGCAGGATTTGGCTGTAGAAATTAGTTTAGATCAAAATGCAAATATAGATGTCCATGCACTTGGAGATGGTGAGAGTGCTTCAAAATTTTCAGCATGGTTCAAACAGGCTGAACCAGAAGTACTTTGGGATAATATTATTTCATCAGTATTTCAAACAGTAGAAAATGATTTACCAAAAATAGATTGGCAGCAAGTCCTTGGGGTGAGTTTACCTGAGAATGAATTGAAAATGTCTTCTGCGAAAGTAAGTGTATATTTAAATGAGAGCCCAAATCAGGTTGTACAGGGATATGAAATTATTTTATCTCAAAAATGCTTAGTCCCTAAGATCAGTGGTAAAACTTTAACTATTCCAATGCTTTTTAATCCCGTATCTGGATTTCGAGCATTGTATGTTGATCAAAATCTTGAAAGTTCAGTTGTGTTTCAAGGTAATACTGAAATATATCATGCCAAACAGCCTAGAGAAGTTGCATTACAATTACGGTTAAAGGATCAGGGGATATGGGATAAATTAAAAACAAGATTGTTGCAATTGATCAATGTCAATCAATTGATACCCTTGGTCTTTGCTCGATGCTTTTTATCTGAATCTCAACTAATTGGATATGCTCCTTTATTGACTGCTAAGCAAGCTTACAGTCTGCATGAGGACATGATAAAAACCCATAAAGTCGGTCTAGAAAATATATTATGGAAAGATAAAATTCAAACCTTGGAAACAATGGAAGATCTCAATTATTTTAGAAAGATTTTCCCAAATGTTGAATTGAAGAAAATTTGGCTAGATTCAGCCTTACTGACACAAGTTTTGGATACAGCTTTTGAAAAAGGTAGCATCTCTAAGACGGAATTTGATCCAATTCTTGAACCATTGATTAAAGTTAATAAAGATTTGAATAGCAGAATCCACCAGGACTTGCTTAAACAAGTTATTGCTCATCAGAAAATGGATATTAGTAAAATTGCTGCAAAAGATATGACCGTACTTGATCATTGGTTAGATGTTTATGAGCAGGCAAACCAAAAAATTCCTGATCTAATCAAAGACTGTAAAAAAATCCATCAACAATTTATTGGAATAACTTTATTAAAACAACAAATTGAACAGCATTTTGCACCTAAACGCGAAGATAATAAATCAGTGGCCATTTTAGATTCTTGTTATTTAATGGATTTTAGTGATCGCGTAAAAGAAATTATTAAAGATAATTTTGTTATTATCCCTCAAATTGTTATAACTGAATTAGAAGGAAATAAATTAAGTAAAGATCAAGAAAAAGCTTATAAGGCAAGGGAAGCGATAAGGGTTATAAAGGATTTACCACATGAACATATAGAGCCAAGTCGGTTGGAATTAAGTCATTTTATTAACAAAAGCCAAAACCATACTGGGCTAAGTAATGATGAACAAATTCTATCGGTTGCATTATATCATCGTTTAAATTCGGCTAAATTGTATAGCCGTGATAATAGCCTCTGTAATTTAGCTAAGTCAGTTAATGTGAAAACTCAGAATAATTAAGTATATACAAGAGGGAAATATATGAGTGCAATTCATGAAAGACGATATCGCTTGCAACGAGAGAGAGAAGTTGCTCAGAAACGTGTTAGACAAACGACTTTGCAGTATGTAGAGCGCTACGAAAATATTATAAATGATTTGGTTCAACAGGGTCTTTCACAATATGTTCGTGAAGATATTCAGCTGATCAAGTCTCAAATCAATGAAATACGCTCAATCGCTACTAGAAATGCGTTTGAAGCACGAGAACTCAGCATTCAAGTCGGGCAACGAATTCATGCTCTACCAAGGATTGCAAGACAGTTGGCTCAAGTTGAGGAACATAATGCTGAATATGAGAGATTGGAGCGTGAAAGAGAAAAACAGGAAAGATTACGTCAGGAACACGAGACATTACAGAATGCTTGGCAAGAAGTATGGGGAGTATGGACGGATAAATACTCCAGGAATTTAGCTCTTAAGGAATTATCAAACTTAAAGCAAAAGATATTTGTTCAAAATAGTACATATACACCTGAGCAAATCCAAAGAGAAATGCTAAATATTAAACAGGATGCTGAAAATAAGGCTAAAAAAAGACGAGAAGTTGATGTTCAAGAAGCACAGCAGGAAGCAGCAAAAGAAATGCTGGTACAATTAGCTGAAGAGGTAAAACAGTTAAATTTACCTATCTCTGATACTCAGGCATTGAATGCAGATCTGAACATAATGTTGAATCAGCCAATAGCATCGTTTGAGCAAGTAAAGAGCTTAATTCAAAAGGCTGACAAAGCGATGGAAGATGAAAGTATCCGTCGTGAAATGGTAAAAGCTGTTTATGAATCACTTCAATATGCAGGTTTCAGTGTCTTGAAACCACAACGCACCAAAAATGATTCGGAAGATATTGTGGTGATTCAGGCAAGACGTCCTTCAGGAAATCAGGCTAAGTTTAAAATCGAACTGGATGGCAAAGTCCGCTACGAATTTGATAACTATAGAGGACAATCTTGTAAAGAGGATATGGTTAAAGTCCTACCTCGATTATCTGAGATTTATGGAGTTGATTTATCTGATGAAAGAGTAATTTGGTCCAATCCAGATGATGAGGATCAGGAAATGAAGCCAATTACTCCACACAATGTGAACCATCACTAATGAAATAATAGAAGTACGTAAAGATGCAAACTCCATATATAAATTCTTGGTTAGATAATTTTCAACGCCAGTCATTGATTCGACGTGCAATCGTTATATCCGGCAATATTATAGATCTATCTTTTTCTGCTATGCGGGAATTAAAACCTATTAATCAGATTATTACTGAAACATTAAAAAATCAGGGTTTCCAGCATGTTGTTTACTACTCACGTGTTGGAGGGATTTCGGGAATTTCTCCTGAGCAATGGTCAGATTTACAAAATATTGGTCACCAACAGGATGATTTTGGTGGAGATGAATATGATATGGGAGAGTCGAGCCCAAATCATGCACAGCAACAAAATGTTGGACAAACAGAACTCACGCCGAAAGATTTTTTCGCTGTTGCAGAACAGGTTGTCTTAAAATCTAAATTAAAAGTTGCGTTTGTTGTAGATTGGTCCAATTATCTTTTTGGGCAAGTAAATAGCTTAAGTGATGCTGAAAGGGCGTGGCTGCAACAGATCTCGAAAAGTATCCGTGATGCTGAACTGAACATGAGTGCAACAGAAATGGATAAGCCGCAAAGTCTATTCATATTTCTTTGCTCTGGTGCCACAGTGTTACCTCCAAGTCTTTATTTGAATAATCCTTTATTTAGCGAAGTAAATATTCCATTGCCAAGTATTACAGAACGGGAGCAAGTTATCTCTTCGTTTAACTTTGTCTTTCAAGTTCAAGAAGAGCTTAGTCCTTCAAGTCAAGGATTGAGAGATTTTGTGACTTTAACAGATGGATTAACGATTCGTGATATCTATAATATGGCAAGGTTATCACGTCAACAAAATGAAACTTTATCAATAAATAATCTTGTATCACTCTATCAGTATGGCAAGCGTCAATCTCCTTGGGAGCAGCTAAATCATGCGAAGCTGAAGGATACTAAAAATAAGCTAAAACTAAGAGTAAAGGGACAGGATCAGGCTGTTGATGCTGTGAATAAAATTTTGATACGTGCTTATACAGGGTTATCAGGATTACAGCATTCAGCAAAAGCAAAAACACCAAAAGGAGCCTTATTTTTTGTGGGGCCTACAGGTGTTGGTAAAACTGAATTAGCGAAAGCTTTAGCAGAATTTTTGTTTGGGGATGAAGAAGCATGCATCCGCTTTGATATGTCTGAGTTTAATCATGAACATGCTGATCAGCGTTTAGTTGGAGCTCCTCCTGGTTATGTTGGTTATGAGCAAGGGGGGCAATTGACGAATGCCGTAAAATCACGCCCATTTTCATTGTTACTATTCGATGAAATCGAGAAAGCACATCCACGTATTTTAGACAAGTTTCTTCAAATTCTAGAAGATGGTCGTTTGACAGATGGTAAAGGCGAAACAATATCATTCTCTGATACGTTTATTGTTTTTACTTCGAACATTGGTGCCAGTGATATCGTTCCTTCATCACCTGAAAATGTAGCTGAACAATTCAAAATTGCCGTCCAGACTCATTTCAAAAAAGAGCTTAAACGTCCAGAATTATTGGGTCGTATTGGTGAAGCGAACATCATTCCATTTAATTTTATGGAAGATGACAATATTCTTAAGAATATTGCAAGAGCTAAACTTAAGCCATTGGAAAACCGTTTAATTGAAAAATGGAAGATCAATGCGTTCGTTTTTGAAAATGAAGATAAAGCATTACAAACTTTAGTTGATAAAGTAAATAGACAGCATGGTGGTCGTGGTGTATTGAATGTGCTAACGAAGGAATTATTTGACCCCTTGGCAGACTTCTTATTTACACATGTTCAGCATGCTGAGCAACTGAAGAATAGAACTATACGTGTGATTCAGGCAGGTAAGTCTTTTGATTTTGATATTATCTAAAGGCTAATGACATGGCTTGGATAAATTTAGCAAAAATTATTGAGGTAACCGAAGCTGAGGGACCTGGATTGCGTACAGCAATCTGGGTACAAGGCTGTCTAAAACGCTGTAAAGGATGCTGTAATGGTCAGTTTCTAAAAATACAACCAGCTGAACTGGTTCCAGTTAAAGAAGTGATGTCAAGGATTAAAGCTGCAAAAGAAAAGTATCAGATAGAGGGTATTACTTTGTTAGGCGGGGAGCCTTTTTTACAAGCAGAAAGTCTATCACAACTTGCCGAGTTTGCACATCAATTAGACTTGTCTGTTATGGTATTTACGGGATACTTACTAGAAGAATTAACAGAAATAAAATTCCGAGGAGCAACTCAACTTATTGCTGCGACAGATGTGCTCGTTGATGGAGAATATGAGATAGAAAATACTGAGATTGTAAGAAATTGGGTTGGTTCAACTAATCAGAGATTTCATTATCTAAGTGAGTTTTATAATTCTGAAATAGAAACAAGAGAGTTATCTGTGACCAATGAATGGCGCATTGATCACAGCGGTAATATTATTGGTAATGGTCTCCCTTTTATTTTAAGAACAAAGTAAAAGGAACCTATAAGTTTTCTGGAAACGTAAGAATGCTAGTCAAATGGGGGTATTTCAATTAATGCCATTTCGCGCTTGTTGCAAAATCCAATTCTCATATTCTTGTAGCGTTTCTTGCAGCATATCCATTGGTCTGACTATATAGTGTCTTTCAACTAATGCACTTGGTTTATGACCTGATATCTGTGCTAAAGATCCTTCATTGATTTTTGCCCATATAGCTAACGTTTTATATGACCTTCTCAATCCATGGGGAGTAAGTCCAATATTTAGTTTTTTACATATTTTCTCTAAACTATCGTAGGGATTAACAATATGCCCACATTCAGAGTCCTTACTGCTAAATATGAATTTAGAATCAGAATTTTTCTTTAGTTCTAATAATAGGCTTTCAACATATGCAGTCAGAGGTATTAGGCGACCTTCATCTTCAATTTTATCTCTGACTTTTGCTGTTTTCCAACGAAAATCGACATCTGTCCATTTTAATGAAAGCAGCTCATTCTTTCTGCAACCAGTGATTAAACTACATATCAAAAAAATCGCAATTTTTCTACTAGTTAATTTATTTACCTCTTCAAACCATGGTTTTAGATGCTGTTTCATCAAACAATCATTTTTGGCTTTGGGGGAAGGGACTTTATCTTTAACTTTTTTAGAGTTATATGATTTTGGAGGCACTAAGTTTTCATAATCCTTGTGTTCCTCACACCAATTCAGGAAAGCTCGTGTAAGTCGGTATGCTTTAGCTGATGTTGTTGGGCGGAAGTCATTTTGATCAAGCCAATCGCAAAATACATCTGCAGTTAACTCAGAAAGTTTGTACTCAAACAGTTGAAAAATGGGTTGACTGGTATAAACACTATTTTTTTCAGGATCGTAACCACCTCTAGATAATTCGATATGGTCCTGATAACTTCTTGGTCGCCAATTAGATTGTCTTGCTTTTAAATATTCAAACCATACATCTTTAAATTTAATAGTTTTGCGTTTTTCTTGTTTTAGCAGTTCTTTATTATCAGCTAAAGCTTTCTTGCGCTCGATCAATGGGTCAATCCCTTTATGGCACATAATAGCTAATTCTTGTGCATATTTACGAGCATCGTCTAATTTCCATGTATCGACATTGCCAATTTTGATACGGCGATTTTGGAGTCCAATACGGCCTTGGAAAATGTAGCTTTTATTATTTTTAGGTGTAACTTTGACGCCGAATCCAGGTGTTCTTTCATCCCAAAAAAAAGTTGGGTTGGTCTTATCTGAACAGGAGTTATGGTCAAATCTGGTGTACGAGCATCAGGCGGTTTTCCTGTCTGATTGCTCCATTACTTGTTCGCCGTCTTGGAATTTAACGTTATTGACCACGAGGGTTAGCAGTTGAAATCCTTTCAGGCGGTTCCAGCGCTTCTGCGCTGATTGCAGCAATTTATAAACCATTGCTAGGGTTGTGTTTCTTGAACCGCAATTGCGGGTTTTGCTGGTTCTTAAACGTACTGTAGCGAAGGCAGATTCAATTGGGTTGGTGGTGCGTATACTCACCCAATGTTCTGCTGGAAAATCGTAGAAAGCCAACATGCTCTCACGGTCTTTAGCTAAGCATTCCATTGCGCGTGGGTACTTAGCAGTAAACCTTTCCAGCGCTATATCAAAGGCTTTATGAGCCTTCTCACGCGTCTCTGCCATCCAGATATCATGCAGTGCTTCTTTTACTTTGGGCTGTACTGCTTTGGGCAGTTTGTTGAGCACATTGGCCGTTTTATGCACCCAACAGCGTTGTTGTTTGGTCTGCGGATAGACCTTACTCAGGGCTTTCCAGAAGCCCAAGGCGCCGTCAGCTATTGCCAGCTTTGGGCAGGTCGTAAGCCCACGCGCAACCAGGCCATTCAGCAGCTCAAGCCAGCTGGCTTCAGACTCGCGATAGCCTTCCTCAACGGCAATCAGCTCCTTGCGACCATGCTCTGTCACGCCCATCACCACCAGCAAGCACAAACGGTCATCGAGGCGGACGTTGCTGTAAATACCGTCAACCCAAAGGTACGCGTAGCGCTTGTCACTCAAATCGCGCTGTCGCCACTCTCGGTGCTCATCAATCCAGCGTTCCTTGAGCCTGGAAATGGTGTTAGCTGACAGACCTTTGGCATTCTCACCCAGCAAGGCTGCAAGGGCTTCTTGGTAGTCTCCAGTGGAAATACCTTTGAGATACAGCCACGGTAATAACTCTTCAACGCTGCGGGCACGCTTGAGGTATGGCGGTAGCAGTGCGCTGGTAAAACGAATACCAGAGCCGCTACGATCACGCACTTTTGGCACCTTGATATCAACATCGCCAATGCCCGTTTGGATGCTGCGCTCAGGCAAATAGCCGTTACGCACCACAGCTTTGCGGCCATCGGGTAAACGCAGTTCTTCATGAGCTTGCAGCAGTTGCTGCAGCTCTACTTCAACTGCTTGCGCAATGAGCTGACGAGCACCATTACGCAATAAAGCAGTTAGCACATCAGTGCCAGTTTCATCTGGTTGTGAAAGAACATTCAGGGTAATATTTGTCATGGCGTATCGCTCTACTGTTAATTATTTCTTGGAGGAAACAATCAACAGGATACGCCACCCTCTTTTCCCCTCATACACCACAAATGACTATAGCTCTCTGAACAGTCAATTTTATCTATAAAGGGTTTTGTTAATTTCATTCTAGTAAGCATCTAGTAAGCAAATAGTACCTAAAATCAATATATATCAATCAACAAAAAGAGTGAATAATAAACTTTATTAAAATTGTAAATATATGATATTATAGTTTTTATTTGTATATCTTGTTGATATTTGATCTT
This sequence comes from Acinetobacter sp. WCHAc010034, assembly GCF_001696615.3. Classification (NCBI taxonomy): domain Bacteria; kingdom Pseudomonadati; phylum Pseudomonadota; class Gammaproteobacteria; order Moraxellales; family Moraxellaceae; genus Acinetobacter; species Acinetobacter sp. WCHAc010034. The sequence goes on from NZ_CP032279.1 coordinate 3,165,496, forward strand.
GGTGTGAACGGACTCATAATCCGTTTGTCCACAGTTCAAGTCTGTGTGGGCCCACCAAATTCAACCTCGTAACTCTTTGAGTTATGAGGTTTTTTAATGCCTGTTATTTTTAGACCATCGGATTTTTCGGTTGATTTTGTGATTCATTTGTTCAATAGTCCGATAGTCTATATCCCAATTGCAGTTTATTTCCCCCCGCTGAGTATTTTCCAGCATCTGGCTTTCCATTCGATCTGCAGCTTAGATACATCATCTTCGATCTAAACCATCGGGGCGTAAAGCGAGTGTATAACAGTAAAAAGTATAGTGTGATCCGTGACAATTCATGTCTTTATCTACTTACGTACATACTCATAATTCGTTACTATTCATACTTATAACCAATACATCAACTTTGTACTCAGGATTCAACATGGCTCGTGCTCCAAAGCAAACCAAACAAGAACCTTTAGAAGTCGTGCTGTGGAAGGCTGCAGATAAGCTTCGCAAGAATATTGATGCAGCAGAGTATAAGCATGTCGTCCTTGGCTTAATCTTCCTGAAGTATATCTCTGATTCATTTGAAGCCCATTACAGTTTATTGGTTTCAGGTGAAGGTGAGTTTGAAGGTGCCAACCCAGAAGACCGTGATGAGTACATGGCATACAACGTATTCTTTGTTCCAGAAATTGCGCGCTGGTCTTATTTGCTTGGCCAAGCTAAGCAGCCATCCATTGGTGTCATTGTTGATGCGGCGATGGAAGCCATTGAGAGTGAAAACCCTCAACTGAAGGGAGTGCTTCCTAAAGTATATGCACGTCAGAATCTCGATCCTACGAGCCTAGGAGAATTGATAGACCTTATTGGCAACATTGCATTAGGTGATGCGAAATCTCGCTCTGCGGATGTTTTAGGGCATGTATTTGAGTACTTTCTTGGTGAGTTTGCTTTAGCTGAAGGTAAGCAAGGCGGACAGTTCTATACGCCTAAGTCTATTGTTGGCTTATTGGTTCAAATGCTGGAGCCATACAAAGGACGTGTCTTCGATCCTTGCTGCGGCTCAGGCGGTATGTTTGTTCAATCTGAGAAATTCGTTGAATCACATCAAGGCTTAGTCGATGACATTTCGATTTATGGTCAAGAGAGCAACCAAACAACATGGCGCTTGGCGAAGATGAACTTGGCGATTCGCGGCATTAACTCTGAGCATGTGAAATGGAACTCTGAAGGTTCATTCTTGAATGATGCACACAAGGACCTAAAAGCAGATTACATCATTGCCAATCCACCATTCAACGTGTCTGACTGGAGTGGTGAACAGTTAGTTGGTGATGCTCGCTGGCAGTTGGGTACACCGCCTGCAGGCAATGCGAACTTCGCTTGGATGCAGCATTTCCTCTATCACATGTCGCCTAAAGGTCAGGCAGGTGTTGTTCTTGCGAAAGGCGCGCTTACCTCTAAAACCAGTGGTGAAGGTGCGATTCGTAAAGCCTTGGTTTCAGAAGCCAATGTCATCGACTGTATTGTCAACTTGCCTGCCAAGCTATTCCTGAATACTCAGATTCCTGCTGCTTTATGGTTTATGCGCCGTGACCGTGTAGGTTCAAGCAAATACCAAGACCGCAGCAATGAGATTCTATTTATTGATGCGCGTAACTTAGGACACCTGATTAACCGCAGAACCAAAGAGCTTTCAGAAGAAGACCTGAAACTGATTACCGACACCTACCACAACTGGCGCAACCAAGGCGGTGAGTATGAAGATGTTGCAGGTTTCTGTGCATCTGTACCGCTTGAGAAAGTGGCAGAGCTTGACTATGTACTGACGCCAGGCCGTTATGTGGGGTTAGCAGATGATGAAGATGAGTTTGATTTTAATGAATGCTTTACGAGCTTGAAAGCTGAGTTTGAGGCGCAGCTTCTAGAAGAAGCCAAGCTAAACCAATCCATTGCTGAGAACTTGGCAAAGGTGGTTGTATGAGCCGCGGCTGGAAAACTTACCATCTTAAAGATATAACGGTGAAAATAGGAAGTGGTTCTACTCCAACAGGTGGAAGTGGGGCATACAAAGAAGATGGTATATCTCTCATTCGTAGCCAGAACGTCTTGGACTATAAGTTTACAAAAGATGGTTTAGCATTTATTGATGATGATCAAGCTTATGCTTTACGAGGCGTTACTGTTGAAGAAAATGATGTATTACTTAATATTACAGGCGATAGTGTAGCCAGATGCTGTAGTGCTCCAAAGAGTTGGCTTCCTGCTCGTGTAAATCAGCATGTGGCAATCTTAAGAAGTAATCCTGATCTTTTGAATCATAGTTTCTTAAAATATGCACTTTTAGCGGCTAAAGAAGAATTGCTGATCCTATCAGAAATAGGTGGGACAAGAAATGCATTAACTAAAGGATTGATAGAGCAATTTAAATTGTTGCTTCCACCTCTCCCTCAACAAAAAGCCATAGCCTCAGTACTGTCATCATTAGATGACAAGATCGACTTATTGCATCGTCAGAATAAGACCTTGGAAGCCATGGCTGAAACACTGTTTCGTCAATGGCTTATTGAGGAAGCAAAAGAGGATTGGGAGGAGGTGTGTTTAGGAAGCCTTTTTACAATCTCTAGTGGGAAAGGACTAAAGCGGGAAAAGTTCAATGAATTGGGTTCAATACCTATTTTAGGTGCAAATGGTCAAATAGGGTTTACTGATGAAATTTTATTTGAAGAACATCTCATCTATACAGGAAGAGTGGGAACTCTAGGTAAAGTTTCAATAGTCGAAGGCCAACCAGTTTGGTTGTCGGATAACACACTTGTATTTAGGAATGTTGAGTATTTTTACTTTACTTACTTTCATTTGAAAACTGTCAATTATCCAGATTACAATGTTGGAAGTACACAGCCGTTGATCAGACAATCAGATATTAAGGAAATAACCATACTTCTTCCTTTAAATAAAGATCTTATAAAAGATTTTGAGCATCAGACAGAAGAGCTATTTGGGAAGATCAGATCCAATCAGAAGCAAATCCAAACACTCGAAAAACTCCGTGACACCTTACTTCCTAAACTCATGAGCGGTGAAGTTCGAGTCCAATACCAAACAGAAGACGTTGCATAACATTTAGGTGAAGTCATTTTATGGCTTCGCCTTTTTTACATTCAGGGGGCTGAATATGAATAAAAAAATTATAGGTGCGTTAATTGCAGTTGTTGTCTTGCTGGCTGGGGGCTACTACTACGCTTCGCCATACCTTGTACTCAGTAGTATCAAGAGTGCAGCAAAGGCAGGAGACAGCGAGAAACTCTCCGCATACATTGACTACCCAAGTGTCCGCCAAAGCTTCAAAGATCAAATGAATACTTATATGGTTAAGGACATAGCATCTAAAGATACTAATGGTTGGGAGGCATTGGGAACAATGATAGCAACGACTATGGTCGATAAAATGGTGGATGCTGTTATTACTCCAGAAGGCGTGACATTGATGCTTCAGGGGAAAGACTTTAGAGATAGTTTAAAGCATTCCTTCGAAGAATCATCTGAGCAATCATCATCTAAAGAAAAGCTGGATTACAGCACTCGTTATTTGTCGATGAATTTATTTGAGGTAACGCTAAAGAATCCAGACAACGACAAACAGCTGAAAGTGATCATGGAGCGTGATGGTTTAAGCTGGAAAGTGAAAAAGATTGTTGTTCCAATGAATGACATGAAGCCGCAACAAGCAGCACCGCAGCCAACCTTGCCTGCGGAAGAAATACCGGCAGAAGTCGAGGCACCTGCCATTATCGAGCAGCCCGCGGCAGCATTTGACTTTTCTGGCGTGCAGAAAGGTGCGCAGTTGGAGTCTTGCTATCATGACCCATGTACCATTGGCCGGGTTATAGCGTTTAAGAAGTTAAGCCAAACCCCAGCTGAATCAAATATAGAGTTAACTCTGGTGGGTGGCAGCAGAGGGTGGGATGCTGAAAAAATTGAATGGAATCATGATGCGCACAAAATTCAGATTCAGTGTTCATTGACTAAGCCAACTTTGCAGATTGGTGATCAGGTAACCGTTGTTCCATTAAATGACTCTGGTGTGCCGGGTGTATTGTGGTCAGATGCAGAAACTTATATGCAGGCATGCCATAACTACACTGGAGAGATGGGGGCGGGTATTCAGCAGTATGGCTATAACGTACAAGCAGAAGAATAAAGATTAAGCGTCTTGCAAAAATAAATATGTCTTAAAGAGGGGTAAAGAATGTCTAAGATGATTGAATCAGATATAGAGCAGATGGTAATAGAACAGCTTCAGGGCTTAGGCTGGACATATGTATATGGTCCAGACATTGAGCCTAAAGCAGCACATCCATTAAGGCGTTATAAGCAGGTCATCTTAGAAAGCAAAGTCTTGGAAGCATTGCATCGCTTAAACCCGCATTTAGGTGAAGACAAATGCGTTGAAGCGCTCAAGCAAATTACGAATTTGCAGTCACCAGAGCTGCTCAGTAATAACCAAGCTTTTCACCGATTGTTGACAGAAGGTATTAATCTTGAAGTCAGTAAAGATGGAAATACCCAGGGCGAATATGTTTGGCTAATTGATTTCGATAACCCGCAGAACAATGAGTTCTGGGTAGTCAGCCAAATCACCATTAAAGAAGACCGCTGGACACGGCGGCCAGACTTAATCCTGTATATAAATGGTTTGCCTTTAGTTGTTATCGAACTCAAAAATGCGGCGGATGAAAATGCCACTGTAGATGGCGCTTACAATCAGATCCAGACCTATCAGGAGCAGATCCCGTCACTTTTTACATACAATGCTTTTAATATTGTTTCTGATGGTTTGGAGGCGAAAGCAGGCACAATCTCGGCAGATCTAAGCCGTTACATGGCGTGGAAGACTGCGAATGGCCAATCTAAGGCATCTAAGACACAGCCCCAATTAGAAGTATTGATTCAGGGTTTGCTGAATAAAGTAACTCTGCTGGATATGATTCAGCACTTTATCGTTTTTGAGTCGACTAAAGAAGAAGATGTTAATGGCTTAATCACCATTAAGTCCATTAAGAAGATGGCGGCATATCACCAATACTATGCTGTGAATGCTGCGGTGCTTTCAACGATCCGGGCTTCAGCGGTTAATGCCGAATCGAAGTCTGCTGAGGCTGCTCTGCAGCATCAAGGCCGGAGCAAACTGGAGCTGGTTCAGCAGCTGGCAGTTGGCGATAAGAAAGCAGGTGTAGTCTGGCATACCCAAGGCTCAGGCAAGTCTCTGTCTATGGTTTTCTACACAGGCAAAATTGTATTGGCCTTGGATAATCCAACTGTTGTAGTCATCACAGACCGTAATGATTTAGATGATCAGCTTTTTGGAACATTCGCAGCATCAAGCCAGCTTTTAAGGCAAACACCAAAACAGGCAGAAAGCAGGGAGGAACTTAAAAAGCTGCTCAAGGTTGGATCTGGCGGTGTGATCTTTACGACCATTCAAAAGTTCCAGCCAGACGATGGCGGCAGTGTTTACGAGGAGCTGTCCAACCGAAGCAATATTGTAGTGCTTGCAGATGAAGCACACCGTTCGCAGTATGGCTTCAACGCTAAAGAAATTGATGTAAAAGATGATGCTGGCAAGATTGTCGGTAAACGTACAGTGTATGGTTTTGCTAAGTATATGCGCGATGCGTTGCCGAATGCTGCATATCTTGGATTTACTGGCACACCAATTGAGAAAACGGACGTTAACACACCTGCTGTTTTTGGTAACTATGTTGATGTCTATGACATCTCGCAAGCCGTAGAAGACGGAGCAACTGTTCGCATCTTCTATGAAAGCCGCCTTGCAAAAATTAGAATTAGTGAAGAGGGTGAAAAGCTCATTAAAGAGTTTGATGATCTTTACTCAGAAGATGATTTAAGCCAACACCAGCAAGAGCGTGCAAAGTGGGCTAAGGTCGAAGGGCTGATTGGCAGCAAAGACAGGATCAAAGCCATTGCTCAGGATATTGTGACTCACTTTGAGCAGCGGCTGATTGCTAATGCAAGCCAAGGCAAGGGCATGATTGTAAGCATGTCCCGCAGAATTGCTGTTGACCTTTACAATGAGATCATAAAGCTGAAACCAGATTGGCATAGCGATGACTTAAATGATGGTGTCATCAAAGTCGTTATGACTTCATCTGCATCAGATGGGCCAGATATTGCAAAACATCATACGACCAAGAAGCAAAGACAAGACTTGGCGAAACGCATGAAGGATAACGATGATAAGCTGAAACTCGTCATTGTTCGTGATATGTGGCTTACTGGCTTTGATGCGCCTAGCATGCATACGTTGTACATCGACAAGCCAATGAAAGGCCATAATCTTATGCAAGCAATTGCACGAGTAAACCGAGTCTATAAAGACAAGGCGGGCGGTTTGGTTGTGGATTACCTTGGTATTGCATTAGACCTCAAAGAAGCCTTGTCTTTTTATTCAGAAGCTGGCGGTAAGGGTGATCCTGCATTAGTGCAGGATGAGGCGGCAACAATCCTGCAGGAAAAACTGGAAGTACTTGAAGGGATTATGTACGGGTACGATTACAAAGAGTATTTCACTGCAAGCACCTCTAGGAAATTGGGAATCATTCTTGAGTCTGAAAATCATATTCTCGGGCTGGATCAGGGCGAAGGTAAAATCAGATTCCTGAATGCTGTAGCAGCCATGTCTCAAGCATATGCGCTTGCAACACCACATCCTCTGGCGATGGAAGCAACTCCAGAGGTTGCATACTTTCAAGCCGTAAAAGCGCGTCTCGCTAAATTTGCAGGCGGCGGTGATGGAGCATCATTAACGAATGCAGCGCTTGAAGCGAAAGTTAAACAAACGATTGATCAAGCATTAGTAACAGATCAAGTCGTAGATATCTTTGATGCGGCGGGAATACAGAAGCCAGACATTTCAGTCTTGTCAGATGAATTTCTGCAAGAGATGAAAGGTTATGAGCATAAGAATATTGCATTAGAAGCGCTTAAGAAGCTGTTAAACGATGAGATTAAGGCAAGGGCCAATCAAAGCGTAACCCAAGGTAAGAAGCTAATGGATATGCTTAAATCTGCAATCAAGGGCTATCAGAACAAGATCCTCACAGCATCTGAGGTTATTGATGAGCTGATAAAACTTGCAAAGGCGATCCAAGAGTCAGATAAGCTAGCTCAGGAACTTAACCTGACGGAGTATGAATATGCTTTCTATTCAGCGGTAGCTGACAATGACAGTGCCAGAGAGCTCATGCAAAAAGAGATCTTGCGGGAGCTGGCAGTTGTTCTGACAAATAGTATTAGAAATAATGTGACATTAGATTGGACTATTAAGGAAGCCGCACGGGCTAAGCTGAGGGTAGTTGTGAAGCGTTTGCTTAAGAAGTATGGTTATCCGCCTGATATGGAGTTGCTGGCAACTGAAACTGTGCTTGAGCAAGCTGAGCTATTAGCTGATGAATTAGTGAGGCATGCTGCATAGGAATGGTGAACAGTATAGAGGAAAAATTCTAGAAACATTTCTTGAGTTTCTGCGCAGAGAGGAATTGTTTTCAGGCTCTTAAAATTAAAAGAATAAATTTTGGAGCTGCAGCAGGTTAACATTATGATAATCTGCAGCAGCTCCCTTAGGTAATTATAAACTGCAGCCATTTATTCTATAATCTATGTGCATCGCTATTTACGGCAGTTGATGCGGTGTTTTAGCCCCATAAATTCACATCTTCTGAAAGCGCCATTGATCTAAAGCTCTGCTTCAAATAGGACTCAAACATGAAATATATGGAAATCAGAGATTTGATCGGGCAGGAGCTAAAAAAATATGCTGCCAATCAGCTGATTCCATCCGAGCGATATCTGGCGCTGAAATATGACTGCTCAAGGGAAACCGTCCGCAAAGCCTATGAGCAGCTGCGGGCGGAAGACAAAATTTATAAAGTCCAGAATGTAGGCTGGTTCGTCAGCAACAAAAAAATCCAATATTATCCAGCCTCAACGGCCAACTTTAACAGCTATCTTAAAACACAGGGCTTTAGCGCTAAAACTGAGTTGATTTCAGCCAAGCAAATAGATTCATCATTTGAAGGCGCTGATGCTTTTGATTCAGAAATCCGAAAATCTGGTTTTTTTGAAATTATCCGCTTGCGCTACGCAGATAATGTTCCGGTATTGCTTGAGTATAATTATTTGCCTGTGGCCTTATTTCCCGGATTTTTAGATTTTGATGTCATTCCTTCAGTCGAAGAAGTGGTTAAAAACCACTATGCTTTAAAATACAGCAGCAGTCAGCTGAAAATAAAAAATACAGCAGCGGAAGCCTTTGGCGGAAAACTGCTGGGCATTCCGCCAAGCCAAACAGCCATACGCATAGAGCGGATTTCAAAGTCAGATAGCCAGGTGATTGAGTATGATGTCGAAATCTGGCCGCAAGACAAGATAGAAATGAATTTAGATATCAATGCCTAACATAATTTAGCGTGCTGTTTTTAACCAGATATAATGAACAGGGAATAATGATAATTTATTTGCGGGCCAAACAGCGCAGATTTTAAATCAATCAGAAAATTAATAAAAATAATTTTTTTATCGGATAAATAGTTTAAAAAAAGAATTTTATCAATAAATAATATTGGTATGTACCAGTTATATCTACTACATTCCGCACTGTTTTTATCGGGTATTGAATGATTTATGACGCATAATTGCTGCTGCGGCAAATTATACCGCTTGAACTTAGTGTGCAAAAGCTTCTGTTTCAAGCCATTGTCTGCCGCAATGCATCAGGAAAAATGCTGATGGCGGAACAGAGCCTTGGCCATGGCATGGGGGAAAGCCTTGAACCTAAAGATTGGAAAGACATATCCGCAGCGGACTTAGCGCAGCTGCAGCTGCTGTATCCGCAGCTGCAGGGGCAGGCGGCGGTGCTGTGGCGCAGCCCGCGCCCTTTTTCATCGGCCATGCTGATTCAAGTCAATCAGGCTGCCTATTTTATTAAACGCAGCCACAGCAGTTTCCGCACCGCCGCGGATTTAAAGCAGGAACATCAGCTGATTCAGCATCTGGCGGAACAGCGCCTGCCGCTCCCCAAGGTCATCTGTTCAAAAGACGGCGCTACAGCGGTTGAACTGGATGGCTGGAGCTATGAGGTGCATGAGAAAGCGCATGGACTTGATCTGTATGCTGACCATTTGTCTTGGAAGCCTTTTTTCTGCGCAGCGCATGCCGCTAAAGCCGGCCAGATGCTGGCGGCGCTGCATAAGGCCGCAGAAAATTATCCGGCTGTGCAGGGCCGCAGCGCGCAGCAGCTGATTTCAAATCAGGATTTGCTGCTGAGCGATGATATTGCGCAGGCAATCCGCCAGCGCATCCGAAATAGCCCTGCTTTAAGCGCATATTTTGCAGATCAGGAGCTTGATCAGGCTTGGCTGTCGCAATTGGCGCATGTGCATGAAAAGGTCAAAACGGCCATGCAGCGCGCGCCAAAAATCTGGACGCACAATGACCTTCACGCTTCCAATCTGCTGTGGAGCGAAAACAGCGATCAGGCTGAAATCAGCACTGTGATTGACTTTGGCCTAAGTGACTGCAATTCCGCAATTTATGATTTAGCGGTGACGGTTGAGCGCAACTTTATTGATTGGCTGGCCTTAAATCAGACGCAGGACATTCATATTGATGAAGCCGGGCTGCAGGCATTTATTCAGGCCTATGCGCAGCATTCGCATTCTCTGCAGGAACTGGCTATTTTGCCGGAACTGATCAAAATTGTGCATACCGACTTTGCCGTGTCCGAGCTTGAATATTTTGCAGGCATTACCCGCAATTTCAAGCATACAGACGCGGCCTACCATGACTGGCTGATTGCGCATACGGCCTGGTTTTTTAAGCCGCAGGGGCAGCAATTCTGCCAAAAGCTGGCCTTGCTGATCCAGCAGGCAGCGGCATGATTTTTCAATATTTTGTGAATGCATCGGCTGCCGCCTATCAGGCAGCATTGCGCTTTTTGCGCCGCGCAATTCACTCCGCATTATTTCAATTCAATTTTTTTCAGCGCAAAACCGGCAGTGTGCATATCAGGCATTGTGTGAGCGGCGCTTTAGGGACAGACAGAAAGGTTAAGCATGAATCTTCAATTTAAGCAGAATCCATTGGTGCGCGCGGTAAAAGCTGCGGTGATTTCACAGCTTTGCATCGCGCCTGCGGCCTTTGCCGCTGATGCCGTCAATACGCTGGACACAATTGTTGTTGCGGCGCCAAAGGCTGCAGCTGCAGAAAAAAATACAGTCGCGCTGGAAGGTTTCGGCACTCAGGAATTAAAGAAAACGCCTGCTTCTATTGCCGTGGTCAATGCTGCAATGATTGAAAACCAGCATGCGCGCATTTTGGCGGATATCATTAAAAATGACGCCGCTGTCGGCGACAGCTATGCGCCGATTGGCTATTACTCCAATTTTGTATCGCGCGGGTTCACTTTAGATCTGGGCTCAAGCTATTTGCTGAATGGCCATGCGGTCCGCGGCGAACAGAATCTGTCTTTGGAAAATAAAGAGCGGGTTGAGATTTTAAAAGGCATTTCCGCGATTCAAAGCGGCATGTCGACGCCGGGCGGGGTGGTGAATTATGTGTCTAAGCGCCCGAAAGAGGTCAAGTCTTTGACTCTAGCCGCGGATGAATACGGGCAGTTTTCCGCAGCAGCCGACCTAGGCGGCTTTATGGGCAGCGAGCAGCAGCTGGGCTACCGCGTGAATCTGGTCAATGAGCAGATCAACAGCTATGTCGACCATGTCGGCGGCAAGCGCTATTTGGGTTCTGCTGCGCTGGACTGGCAAATGACAGACCGTTCCAAGCTGCAGTTTGATTTGGAATCGCAGCGCCAGCAGCAGCGCTCAGTGCCCGGCTATCAGCTGCTGGACGGCAAAGTGCCGCAAAATGTGCAGCAGGACCGCTTGCTGGCCTATCAAAGCTGGGGCAAGCCGGTCACCATCGACAGCTTAAACACCAGCCTGAAATACAGCTATGCGCTGAATGAGCAATGGACGGCAAATCTAAGCAGCTCACACAGCAAAGCCAAAGTGGATGATTATTCCACCTTTGCCTGGGGCTGCTACAGCAGCGTTTGCCAGTACAGCGGACTGGGCAATGGCTTCGATGCGAATGGCAATTACGATATCTATGATTATCAAAACCCTGATGATACTTACGTCACCAATCAGCTGAAAGGCCAGCTACAAGGGCAGTGGTCACTGGCCAATACCCTGCATCATCTGAACTTTGAACTGGCGCAGACGGATAAGTCGCGCAAGCGCTATGACAGCGTGAATGAATCTATCGGTTTTGGAAACATCTACGAAGATACAGTGGATTTAAAGCCAACAACGGAACCCCTTGGCCCGCGCCATAAAGCCTTAGACAGCAAGCAGACGGCCCTAACTGTATCTGACCGCATTGAATTCGGCCCGCAATGGTCGGCGCTTCTGGGCGGCAAATGGATTCATTTGGATGAACAGGCTTATAGCAAACAAAGCGTGCAAACCCGCGATACTGATTTTGACAAATTCCTGCCGCAGCTGGCGCTGAGCTACAGCCCAACAGCAGATGCAACGGTGTATGCATCCTACGCCAAAGGCTTGTCGGATGGCCGTTCGGCAGCATGGTATGCAGAAAATAGTGATGCCATTTTGGCGCCGATTCATTCTGAGCAATATGAACTGGGCTATAAGCAGCAAATCAGTCAGTTCCTGTTCACGGCAGCGCTGTTTGACCTGCGCCAGGACAATCAATATACGGCGTTGAACCCTGCGGACAGCAAATACTATTTTATTGAGGAAGGCAAGCAGCACAGCCGCGGCTTGGAGCTGGGGCTGTCGGGCAATTTAACTTCACGCTTGGCCATGCATAGCACTATGGCGCTGAGCCGTGTCCGTCTGGAAGATGTGTCCAATACGGCTTATTCAGGCCATCAAGCGCAGAATGCGCCGAAATTCCGCGCGGCCAGTTTTGTGACTTATGATCTGCCGCAGGTTGAAGGCCTGAAGCTGATGGCCGGCGGCCGCTACAGCTCAAGCAAATTCGCCAATAAAGAAGCATCAGCCAAAGTCGGCGGCTACAGCGTTTTTGATGCAGGCGCAGCCTATGCCTTTAAATGGAACAAAACTGATGCGGAACTGCGCTTCAATGTTGACAACCTTTTGAATAAAAAATACTGGCGCGACGTGGGTGAATCCGGCGGCGATGACTACTTATTCTTAGGCGCGCCGCGCACTGCCAGCCTTGCGCTGAAATTGAATTTCTAAGCAGGTTCAGTATGTCGCATTTAGAAATCGCCGCGTTTATTTTGAATGTGCTGGGCGTCTGGCTGACGTCCAAACAGTACCGCATTTGCTGGCTGGTCAATATTGCCGCGGTTGTTCTCTACATGATTATTTTCTATCAAGTGCATTTGTATGCCGATGCCATGCTGCAGGGCGTGTTTATCATCATGCAGCTGTACGGCTGGCTGAGCTGGTCGGGCGCCAGCCAAGCGCAGCCTGTGCATCCAGCTTATATGAATAAGGCGGTGATGGCGCGCAGCCTGCTGACCGGCACTGCGGCCGGCTTGCTCTTAGGCCTGCTGTTCTCGACTTATACCCAAGCTTCCCTGCCTTGGCTGGATTCCATGCTGGCGTCATTCAGCCTGGTTGCCAGCTACTGGGCGGCGCGCAAATATATAGAAAGCTGGGCGATGTGGTGCGTGCTGGATGCGCTTTATGTGCTGATGTACCTGCACAAGTCGCTGAACTTAACCGCATTTTTATACTTTATTTTTATCCTGCTGGCGCTGAATGGCTGGCGCATGTGGAAAAAGCAGTGGCAGGCCGGCCAGCAGGTAGCCGCTCAGCTTTGAGCAAAATGCTTGACCGCCCAAGGCCTATTCACTGCAAATGATGATGCGCCGGCAGGCAAAAACTGAAGGCTGAATTTGGAATTGAGACTGAATATGAATTTAACGCGAAAGCATGCATACACGGCGCTTTTGGCAATTGCGGCGTGTTCCGGCGCGCAGCTGCAGGCCAAAGAAGCGCCGAGCTGCCCTGCGGTGCAGCAGTACGGCATGAGCCTGAAATTTCAAAACCGTTCTGCAGAAGTTCAGGCGCTGCAGCTGCAGGCCTATAATCTGGCAGAGCACCGCCTTAAGGAAATTCTGCAGGCCAATCCGCAGGCCAAAAACCTAGCGATTGTCACAGATTTAGATGAAACGGTTTTAGACAATACGGATGTTTTTGTCAATGATCTGAAGCGCTGTGAAGACTATACCAACTGGAAATCCTGGGATGCATGGGAGCAGTCAGGGCAGCCGAAGCTGATTCCAGGAAGCCTGGATTTTTTGCAGTTTGCCGATCAGCAGGGCATTAAGATTTTCTATGTCTCTGACCGCGCTGAAAAATACCGTCAATCCGCCATGACGATGATGAAGCGGCTGAATTTGCCGCAGGTACAGAGCCGGCAGATTTTGCTGTATGGCACACCGAAGGAGCAGCGCCGTCAAAGCATCAGCAAGGATTATGAAATTGTGCTGCTGCTGGGCGATACCCTGCATGATTTTTCAGGGGCATTCAGCAATCAGCAGACCGCTGCCGAGCGCGCTGCAGCGGTGGCGCAAAACCGGGAAAAATTTGGCGACCGTTTTATTGTGCTGCCCAACGTCAGTTATGGCGCATGGTCAAAGGCGGAGTGATGCGGGTTATTGTCTAATCCTAAAATAGCTTGACGCTTTTGCAGTAAAACGCCTGATGAATTTCATCGGGCGTTTTGCATTTCCTCTTTAGCCAGTTGCATTCTACATATACTGCTGGATAATTTTATCCAGCTGTTTATCAATCTGGCCGCGGTATAAGCCTGGCAGAACCCGTGAAATTTTGGTCAGTATTCTGGCCTAAGCGCTTGGAATAATTAAAAACTCCGCAGAATGAATGCCGGCATAAATTTCTTTGCATGCCTTTTTAACGGGCATGCTGCCGCCAAGCGGCCTAAGCCCCTCTGTCAAATGTCATTTACGCCATAGCCACGCACTAGGCTTTCCATTCGTCCAGCTGCGGTTCTTCAATAGGCTGCGCAGCTTGCTTCCCCGCCTTGCAAATCTCCAAAGCCAAAAGATGGCAGCTGATTTTTTACAATTGCTTACATTTTCCGATAACGCATTTCGGCCTGCTCATCCGTCTATAGGGGTAAAGGCAGATTTTTCTGCCTGAAATGATTGGCAGCCCGGCCTTCAGGCGGTGAAGCTGGCAAACAGTTTCAGAAAGCACACAGCGCCGCAGGCCATCCGGCAAGAGGTTTATTCAGGAGTTTTTATGAACGCATCAACAGAGAACACCGCAGCAGGCAGCTTAATGCAGCGCTTAAAGCAGGAAACCGCTGCAGAGCATGAGCGGATGGAAAGCCTAATGCAGCGCTCAGAAGCGTTTGCCAGCAAGGAAAATTACGCGCAGTTTACGCTGTCGCAATACTACTTCCAAAAGGATGTTGAGCATCTGTATCAGGACCCGGCCGTGGAGCAGCTCATTCCAGACCTGGATGTGCGCGGCCGTTCTGAAGCAGCTTTGCAGGATCTGGCGGATTTAGGCCTGGAGCCGCAGCAGCAGGGCATTTTTACCGCAGCGGTGAGCTATCCGCAGTCTTTGGGCTGGATCTATGTGTCTGAAGGCTCAACTTTGGGGGCGGCTTTTTTATTTAAAGAGGCGCAGGCCAAGTTCGGCTTCAGCGCGGACTTTGCTGCCCGCAATCTGGCGGCTTATCCGGAAGGCCGCGCTGTGGTGTGGAAGCGCTTTAAGCAGACGCTGGATGAGGCGGATTTCAGCCCGCAGCAGCAGCAGCAGATTATTGAAGGCGCCTTGCAGGGCTTTCAGCGTTTTGGCGCGCTTTTGGCGCAGCTGAAAGACCTTAAATAAACCGGAAATAAAGGTGAGCCGCACATGAAACACGCTGAGTCAGAGCCGAACTTAACCGCCGCCGCCCGCATGCCTGAGCCGAAACTGGCGAAGTCATGGCTGATGCGCTGGCTGTGCATTGCGCTGGCTTGGCTGTGTTTGGCGCTGGGCACGCTGGGGCTGGCGGTGCCGGGCTTGCCGGCGTTTGACTTTTACTTCCTGGCCGCCGTATTCGCCGCCAAAGGCTCCAAGCGGCTGCATGGCTGGATTGTCAATAACGCCGTGATTGCGCCGATTCTGCAGCAGTGGCATGCGGAACGCACTTTGCCCCTGAAGGTGAAGCTGTTTTCTCTGGCCAGCATGGGCATGGCGGCCTGCATTTTGGTCTGGACTGTGCCGCACCCGTGGGCTGTCGGCGCGGTGATTGCCCTGATGGCCTTTGTGCAATTGTGGATGTGGCTGAAAGCCTAAATGAATGCAGGTGTAAATATGCTGGCCTATGAGCAAAATGCAGCGGAACTGAGAGCGCTCTTGCTGAAAGCGGATTTAAAAGTGACCCTGACCCGCCTCACCATTCTACATATTCTGCGCAGCGCGCAAAGGGAGCTGACTGTCACGGAAATTCTATACAGCCCGCAGCAGCAGCTGAAAAAACTGTCCTGCGCCGGCATATATCAGGCGCTCAGGCAGCTGGAGCGGGCCGGGCTGGTGGCCAAATTCAAGCTGGGCGATGAGCAGGCGCTGTATTCCTTTAAAAATACGCAGGCCAATATCCGCATCTGCTGCAGGCAGTGCGGCAGGCTGGAACAGATTGCCGACCCGCTGTTTGAGCTGCAGATTCAGGAGCTGATTCTGATTCACGGCGCCAGTTCCTATCATCTGACCTTGGAAAAGCCCAAATGCTTCTGCTGCGCTGAAAATGCGGCGGAGCAGCCTGACCATCCGCGCCGTTAGCGCATTAACAAAGCGGGAAAAAGCAAATCCGGATTGAAAATTAACGGCTTTTAAATGATAATGATAATCATTTTTAGATTGTGGCAGTCAATATGAAAGATGCTGTATTCTCCAGCGGCAGCAGCCTTGTTCAGCACTACGATGAACTGGTGGATTACATCAGCTTAAAAGTAGGCAGCCGGCAAATCGCACTGGATGCAGTGCAGGAAACTTACCTGCGCGTGTTGCAGCGCCCGGAGCAGTTCCTGAATTTAATGCATCCGATTGCATTTTTAAAAAAGGTCAGCATCAACATTGCGCTGGATCATTTAAGAAAAGACAAAACTTACGGCAAGCATTTTGAAGCGCTGGAGCATAATGAAATTGATGCGCAGGCAGTATTCAGCGAGCTGTCTGAGCAGGAACTGAGCGTTGCCCGCGAGCAGTATGCGCAGCTGATTTTAAAGCAGATTGCGGCTTTGCCGCCGGCCTGCCAGGATGTTTTTCTGCTGATTCAGTTTTACGGCATGACGCAGGTGGAAGCGGCGCAGCAGCTGGGCATTTCCCGAACCATGGTGATCAGGCATTTCACCAAAGCGCTGCAGTCCTTCATTCCGGTTTTTATTGATAAACAGCATGGATCATAAAAAGCTAAGCAGGCATGCCAAAGCACATAGCCTGCACGATATTCAGCGCATGCTGGCCAGTTTTGAAGATGACATTCTGCCGAATATCGCCTCTAAAGATGAAATCCTGCATAGGGCCAGGCAGCGCCAGCTGAAGAAAAAAGCTGCCGGGGCATCGGCCCTGGCATTGTGCGGCCTGCTGCTGGGCGCGTATTGCTATAACCCGGCGTACCAGCAGTATGAGCTGGCGACCGCGCGCGGGGAACAGGCCAGCATCCGGCTGCGTGACGGCAGTCAAATCATGCTGAATACTGACAGCCATGTGCAGGTGCAGGAGCGCCTGCGCAGCCGCGAAATTACTTTAAGCCGGGGCGAAGCGGGCTTTCATGTGGCGCATGCGGAACATCCGCTGCTGCGCCGTTTTGAGCGCAGCTTTCAGGTCAGCGCCGGAGAAATGCTGATTATTGACATCGGCACGGTGTTCAATGTGCAGAAGCCCTCGGCGGCAGACGCTTCGGTGACCGTGCTGGACGGCGAGATCGCCGTCGGCATTAAAGGAGCTGAAGCGCCGATGATTCATTTAACTAAAGGCCAGTCTTTAAGCAATCAGCAGCGGCGCCTCAGCGCGCCGGCCCTTGCTAATCTGGATGCCGTACAGGCATGGCAGACAGGCCATATTGTATTTGACCGGACGCCTTTGCCGGCGGCGCTTAAAAATTTCCAGCGCTATGCCGACTTTAATGTGCAGATTCAGGATGCCGAACTGAAAGACTTGCAGATTAACGGGCAATTCAAAATTCACAATTATCAGCATTTCATGCAGATACTGCCTTATGTGGCGGCCGTCCGAGTAGAACAGACGGCAGCCAAAGAATGGAAAATTGCAAAAAAATAAATTCTGCAGGTTTACATCTGCTGATCATGAGTCGTCTTTGTAAATGAGAAGCATTTTTATTGACACGGGTGTGAAATGGGGCATAACCAGCAGGCAGGGCAGCGGCGCAGCAGAAGGCCGGCATTTAAGCAAACGACATTAAGCTTTGTGATTGCAGCTGCAATTTATTCCGCGCCGCTGCATGCGCAGCATGTGGAACTGAACCTGCCGAGCCAGCCTTTGCAGCAGTCAATCCAGCAGCTGGCCAGGCAAAGCGGCGCAGAAATCATTTCCGCCGGAAGCACTTTAAGCAATAAAACTGCGCCGCAGATTAAAGGCAAAGTCTCTGTTGAACAGGCGCTGAACGCCATGCTGCAGGGCACAAATCTGACTGTGCAGAAGAAGGGCAGCGTCTATGCCATTGTGGAAAAGAAGGCCGCGGCTTCCCCCGCGGTGCAGCTTCAGCAAAAGCAGCCGGCGCAGCCGGAAGGCTTTGTCAGCAGCCCGGCCGATCAGCCTGCAGTGAAGATGAACGCGATTACGGTATATGGCGCTAAAGACCGCGACAGCCAAGGCTATGATGATGTTTATGAAAAAAACTATTCCACGGTTTATGCCGGCAAAGACTTAATTGAGCGCTTTAAAGGCTCATCGCCTGCAGATTTATTTAAAGGTATGTCGAATGTCTACAGCGGCGACGCCCGCAACTCTGGCGCGGTCGATCCGAATATCCGCGGCATTCAGGGCCCGGGGCGCATTGCCTTGACCGTAGACGGCACAGAGCAGTCTTTGGCGGCATGGCGCGGCTATAATGGCGTCAGCAACCGCAACTATATTGACCCGAACCTGATTGGCGGCATGCAGGTGATTAAAGGCCCTAATCAGGTCCGGGATGTCA
Source organism: Acinetobacter sp. WCHAc010034 (assembly GCF_001696615.3). Taxonomy (NCBI): domain Bacteria; kingdom Pseudomonadati; phylum Pseudomonadota; class Gammaproteobacteria; order Moraxellales; family Moraxellaceae; genus Acinetobacter; species Acinetobacter sp. WCHAc010034. Next base: position 3,183,724 of record NZ_CP032279.1, read on the forward strand.
AAAGCGGGATAGGCGGCGCCGTGGTGGTCAATACGCTCAGCGCCAGCGATATTGTCAAAGCCGGCGAAAGCTGGGGCGGTGAAATCAAGCTGGAAGGCAGCAACAATACAATCAAGGAGCGCCTGTCGCCATCTTATGACGGGCGCGATTACCGCGATGTAGTCGAAGAATTGGGGCTGCCCGGATGGACTTCGCAGCAGCGGCAGGACCCGATTCTGTATAAGCCGCTGCGCAGCAGTTCAAGCAATGATTTTTTAAACATGGAAGATCAGGCTGCGCGCATCGCCTTAGCCACTAAGCAGGACAATTTTGAGCTGCTTGGCGCCTATGCCTGGCGTGAGCGCGGCAATTACTTCTCCGGCAAAAAAGGCTCGGCCTTTTATGACAAGGAGGGTGACCCGGGATTTTATGATTTTGTGCCGATGATGGCGCGTATTTATAAGCCGGGAGATGAAGTTCCGAACACCTCCAGCAGAATGGAGTCCTGGCTGCTGAAAGGCAAATGGAATATCAGCGATGAGCAGGAAATTTCAGCCGGCTACCGCGACAGCCAGCACACCTACGGCGAAATTATGCCGTCCCGGATTTCGTGGAGCGACACCACGCAGGCCGGGGAAACCATTGTTCCGCAGTGGCCGCTGAGCACCATTGACATTAAAGCCTATAATTTAGACTACAAATATACGCCGGCGGAGAACCGGTGGGTCGACCTGCACACCAGCTTCTGGATGACCGATGCAGATTCTGACTTATATAATTCAGGCGGTTTCCCGAATGCGGTGGGCCGGTTTGACTGGAGATTTAAGCCGAATGCAGGCCGCACGCCTGTGCCGCCCGGGCAGCCGAACCCTTATCTGATTAAGGACACTGCGCATATGATCACCAAGAATACGCGCAAAGGCTTTAATATCAGCAATAAAATGAATTTAACCAAGGAGCTGGATTTAACCCTGAGCGGCAGCTTCCAAACCGAAAAATTGAGGAGCATTGATCCTTATCCGGAGGTGGGTGAAGCCGGTTTCCGCATGGCGCCTAGAAGCGGGCAGCGCAAAGAGCATGAATACAGCTTCAACTTGGACTGGATGCCTGCAGACTGGCTCAGTGTTTCCGCCGGCGCAAGGACGGTGTCTTATTCCCTGACAGATGACCTGCTGAAATCGCGGATGCAGGAAAAGCCGCAATATACCGTAAAGTGGCTGGCAAAAGAGCTGACGCATACGCTCCGGACTGACAATCTGACGCAGGAACAGATCGACAGCTGGGTTCAGCATGAAACAGCATTCCGGATTCAGAAAGAGCAGCTGCTGTACGGCCATGAGATGGATCTGCAGGCGATTACCGACAGCGTCAACACCGCGATGGAGTTTGAAAAAATTGGGCTGCAGTACCAGTTGGGCCAGGCCCATGACAATTTGCGCATGAATTCGCTTTGGATGGCGGACTCAAGCGGCGATTTCCATTTGGAGAATAATCCTTATTTGAATGGCACCATTGATTTGTCGAAGGTTGATAACCTGCAAGAGAACAAAGTTCAGACAGAAGACCTGATCCAGCGGGTGGAAAGAAACAATTATAAGAAAAAAGACCATGGCGGCTGGGTGCCGTTCATTTCAGCCGCGGTTAAGTTCAGTCCGGAAAGCCGCCTGTATTTGAATTACAGCGAAGCATTGCGCATGCCAAGCATGTTTGAGGGAACGCTGGGCTTTTCTGGCGGCTTTTATGCCGACAATCCGAAACCTGAGCATGCCCATGCCTATGAAGCTGCCTATGTGCATGATTTGAGCAGGTACTTGGATGCCAGTCATGCCGACATCAAGCTGGCCTATTTCTATACCTTAACCAATGATGTGATTGAGCGTGACAATAATTTCAGATTTGCCAATATTGACAAGCAGACTCTTGCCGGCTGGGAGCTGCAGGGGCGCTATGACAGCGGCAAGTTTTTCACTGACCTGAGCCTGGTTTACAACCAGAAAAATGAAGTGTGCGATGACATATCGGCAACCAAAGCGGTTGGCGAATCCATTTACAAAAATCCGGAGCTGTATAAAAAATGCGTAGATCACGGTTTTGTGAATGGCTATCTGCTGACCATGGCGCAGCCGAAATATTCCGCCAACCTGAATTTAGGTACGCGCCTGCTGGATCAAAAACTGGAATTGGGCAGCCGCCTGACGTGGCATTCCAAGCACAGCAATCAGATTGATCAGGTGGTCGACAGCGGCTTCTTCAACGCGCCGCTGTCCTGGGACAACTTGCTGCTGGTGGATGCCTATATGAATTATAAGCCGCGGCCGGACTTGTCTTTTGATTTGGTCGGCACCAACTTAACCAACCGCTACTATATTGACCCTTTAAGCCGCACCTCTTATCCGGCGCCGGGCAGAACGCTTAAGCTGGGGCTGACCTACAGCTTCTGATGCGTTCCGGCGCAGACGCCACTAGATTTAACGGACATGATTCTGCCGGCATGAATATATGAATGATTCAGCTTTTATAACTCAAGGCGGCAGAATGATGAAGACAGGTGATTGTGTAATCACGCAATAGCCTGAAATAAGCGCTTATCCTTCCCATTTTTACAGCTTAAGTCCTACGAAAAATGAGAATGCATAAGGTGCTTATTTAAATAAGAATCATTAAGATTATTGTTAAAAATAATTTTGATGAAAAATAAAACTGAACCATGAGGAAAGAAAAGATGAAATTGAATCAATTTGCATGCGCATTGGCAGCTTCGCTTGGCATGATCGGCGCTGCGCAGGCTGCGGTTGTCAGCAGCCAGTCCTATACAGAATCTGGCGGCCTCCGTACAGGAAGCAGCCTGTATCCGATTGGCACAGCCGGCAGTGCGGGTGTCGGTGTAAATGGCGTGCTGCTTGGGGTTAAAGCGGCTGTCAGCCATTTTGACACGCTGGGCTATACCAATGCTTACGGCGTGATTGACTTTAGCGGCAAGCAAATTGTTGCAGACGGCAAAGCGCCGGGGGTATGGCCGGCGGATCACTCCGGCTTAGGCGTCTGGGCAATCAAGAAAGTTGGCGCGCAGGACGTCTGGTTCGGCGAATGGGATAAAGAAGGCGCAGCTCAAGGCAGCAAGGCTGCAGGCGCGCACACGGTATTCTATGTGGGCGAGAAAGGCAATGCAGCCAGCACGCTGCCGGCCGGCACAGCGACTTATACTGTGCGCACCATCAATAACTATGCGGCGGATAGCGCTTTGCCGGTCAGTACCTTAACCGCAGAGTTCGGCAGCCGCAAAGTTTCATCGGCAGGCGATATCAACTTTGCCAATGGCTCAATTGACGCAGCCAAGGCAAGCTTCACAGCAACCGGGGCGAGCGTTGTCAGCAGCGGCGGAACGGGCGGCCTGGTCAAAGGCGACTTTTTCGGCACAGGCGCTGCCGGTGTAGCGGGCACAGTGAAATTCCAGGACCGCAATCAGGATGTTGCCTTTGGCGGGACGAAAAACTAAATAATTTGAAGAAAGACCTGCCGCGGCAGGTCTTTCTTATTTCAATTTGATCTGGCTTGGATATTCGTTTGTGAAAAAAAAGCTCTTATTTTGCGCCCTATGTTCTGCTCTGCAATGCGCTCATGCCGCAAATGACGACACGCGCCTGCGCTTAGAACAGCAGCTGCATCAGCAGCAGCTTCAGCAGGAGCAAAGCCTGCAGCAGCTCCGGCAGCCCAGTCCGGAAGATTTGCCCGTAATGGTCATTAACGGCGAAGCGGTTGCAATAGCGCAGAATGCGGCGGATGTCGGCAGCGCTTTATATATCGCCGTCATGCAAAAGCAATGGCAGGCTGCGCAAATTTACCTGCAGGCCTATCTTAAGCTGGAAGGCCATGATCCCTCTTTGGCCCTGTTTGCGCAGGCCGCTTTAGCGCGCATGCAGGGCAATCTGAAGCAGGCGGAGCAGCAGTTCCAGCAAGCCGCAGCCATGCAGCCTCAGAATATGATGATTAAGCTGGAATTGGCCCGCGTGCTGACAGAGCGTCAAAAAAATAAAGCAGCGGAGCAGCTGTTTCAATCCGTCAAAGATCATTTGGCGCAATCTTCAGATGAAACAGCGCAGAATATTATCAAAACGGTCGATCTTTACTTAAAGGGGCTGAAGCAGCGTGACAGCTGGCAAGGCTCGGCTGCCTTTGGGGCGCGCTATGCCGGCAATATAAACAGCGCCTCTGAACGGCATAAAACCATTACATATTATCAAAAAGATCCGGACACCGGCGCAAGCATTCCCGTGGCTGAAGTGCAGCAGGGCACTCCGGCCGCCGTCGCTGCTGCTGGTTTAGATTATGAAGCGGCCTTAGCCAAGCGCTGGACGCTGTCTGGCAATCACGGCATCGCCGCGCGCGGCTTGCTGTATGGGCAAGCCTATCCTGAGCAGTCCGATTATGACGAATTGACCCTTAATTTAAATGCCGGCTACAGCTATCAGGATGAGCGCAATCAGGTTTTGGCAGCCCCGGTATTTGAATATAAATATTATGGGCATGAGGCATACTATAATTCTTTGGGCGGGCGCGCGGAGTGGATGCGCTTTATCGGCCAGGATAAAGCCCTTAAGCTGGAAGCCGAAATCAAGGATATTCATCACTTGAAATATGCGCCGCAAAGCGGGGTGGAAAGTTCGGTTTTCGCCACGTTCTGGAAAGTGCTGCCGCAGCAGTGGACGCTGTTTGGCGGCCTGGATTATGTCGACCATAACAGCGAAGAACAGTACTTTACAGCCTATGAGCAGCAGGGAATGCGCTTAGGCCTGAGCAAGCAGTTTAACGCTGGCTTCAATGCGGCGCTGTTCAGCTCCTACCGCTGGCGGCAATTTGATCAATACATTGCGGGCCTGGGCTTTGATGCGCGGCGCCATGACTTTGAACAGAACTACACGCTGGTTTTCAGCGCGCCGAAGTGGGAGCTGTACGGCTTAACGCCTAATCTGACTTATCAATACAATAAAAACCGCAGCAATGTGGACTGGCTGTATTCTTATGACAAGCACAGCGTCAGTCTGAAGCTGGAGCGCCGGTTTTAAGGCGCTGCCTGCGGGCTGAGCTAAAAAATCAGCTCCGGGTTTCAGCCGCCGCATTTTTCAGGCGGAAGTTTATCCGCCACGAGTTCGCGCCGTATATCAGCAAAGATAAGCTATCCGTAAATATAGGCGCATTGCCGGCAGCCCTGAATTGAATATTTTCTTGGCGAGAGACTTTTACCGCTGTATTTCAGATTGAAATCATTGTTTTTGATGCTTTTTCCCTTAAAGCAGAAAAACGCCATTTAAAAAAATTAATCGCTGATTTTTAAAAATATTTTTTAAAATAATCAGCAGTCATCATGTTTTTTAAGTTTATTCCGCTTAAATATCAAATAAATATACCTAATTCTAGCGATATAAAAACAAGATGTTTAACGCTATGTTTCCACACATTCACTTTGATGGCTAAGCAAAAAAATGATTTGGGCCATCAATGCTTTTGTCAGGGACATCTTATGAACATTCATACTCAGCGGCTGCTGCTGTGCGCGCTCATTTCCGCAGCTTTGCCAAGCGCCTTTGCCAATACGCCTGCAATAGATTTGGCCGCCAAAGAAAATGACCGGATTCAGCAGAACTTGCAGGACCGTTTGCGCCATGAGCAGGAACAGCTGCTGCAGTCTTCCAAACCGCCTGCGCGCATCGAAATCGCAGCCCCTGAGCCGAAGCAGGCTGCAGCCGGGCCGTGCATTGCGGTTAGCCAGATTGCGGTGGATGGCGCTGCGGTTATTTCACAGCAGCGGATCAGCAAAATCACCCGGCCCTATGAAAATACCTGCATTGATGCGCACCGCATTGAAGAAATCATGGGCAAGCTGACAGCGCTGTATTTAAGCAAGGGCTACGCCGCTGCGCGCTTTTATCTGCCTGAACAGGACTTAAAAGCCGGCGTTTTGAAGCTGCGCGTAGAAGAAGGAAAGCTCAGCCAATTGCAGCTGACTGAGCGGGCAAAGGGCACGCTGTCGCTCAAAACAGCAATGATTGGCGCCAAAGGCGAAGTGTTGAATTTGCGCGATTTAGAACAGGCGCTGGATCAGATCAACAGGCTTCAATCCAACAATGCCGTGATGAATATTTATCCTGGTGAGCGGCAGGGGGAAAGCATTGTGATTTTTGATAATCAGCCCTCCAAGCGCTGGAACGGCTATTTCAGCTACGACAATAAAGGACAGGACGCTACAGGCCGCAATCAGGCAGCCTTAGGCTTGGGGCTGGATAATCCCTTTGGCCTGAATGATTTGCTGAATATTTCGTATAACCGTTCGCTTCCCTTTAAGCCAAACCGTGAAGATTCATTTTCCGGCAGCCTTTTTTACACTGTGCCGCTGGGCTATCAAACTTTGAGCCTGAGCGCGTCACGCTCTGAATATGATTCAACGCTGCGGACTGCATTCAATCAGCTGCATTCAAGCGGTGAAACCAATACTTATACAGGCCGTTTAGACAGCCTGCTGTACCGCGGCTTAAACAGCCAGCTTAGGGCCAATATCGGCTTGACCCATAAAGATACCGCAGCATTTTTAGAAGACATCAAGCTGGAGGTCAGCAGCCGCAAGCTGTCAGTGCTGGACGCCGGCCTGAGCTACAGCGACCTGCTTCTGGCCGGCGTGGTCAATGTCAATGCGGGCTACAGCCGGGGCCTAAAGGCTTTTAATGCGCTGGAGGATGCATCCGGCCTGCCTGCGGAAATGCCCAAGGCGCAGTTTGAAAAGCTGACTTACGGATTGAGCTACTTTAAGCCGTTTCAGGCATGGGGGCAAAACTTCAGTTTTTCTTCAAATTTCTCCGGCCAGTATGCGCTTGATGCGCTGTATGGCTCTGAGCAGTATTCCATCGGCAGCTTATACAGCGTGAGGGGCTTCAATCAAAGCACGCTGAGCGGGGACAATGGCTATTCATTTAAAAATGACCTGAATTTAAACAAGGCCTACAGCATGAGCGGCAGTCCATTGATTGCGCGGCATTATCTGGGTTTTGACTACGGCAAGGTGGATAACAGAGAAAACAGCAGTTCAGTTGGGGAACTGGCTGGAGTAAGCCTGGGAAGCGCATTCAATATCGGCAATGTCGCGCTGGAGCTGATTGTGACGCAGCCGGTGCGCAAGCCGGATTTTATGAAAAAACCGGATACCGACTTCTTTTTTTCAACCACCGTGACATTTTAAAAGGATAAGAAAATGAATCATATTTATAAAACCATTTGGAATAAAGCTAAAAATGCGTTTGATGTGGTGGCTGAAAATGTAGGCGCTAAAGGCAAGCAGACTTCAGGCAGCAAAGGCAAGTCCGCAGGCAGTTCTGAAGAAACCTCCCATTTCCTTGCCGTATTGACTCCCGTGGCTGCCATGCTGTTTGTGCAGGCGGCTTTTGCCAATGTCACGGTGGATGGCAGCAACACTCAAGTGCATAATGCCAATAATGGCGTGCAGGTGATTGATATTGCGACAGCAAATGCTGCCGGCATTTCACACAACCGCTACCTGAACTATAACGTAGACAAAGCCGGGCAGGTTTTAAATAACGCGGCGCAGACGCCCGGCCAGCTGACAGCAATGACTGAGCTGGCGGGCAAAATCATGACCAATGCCAACCTGAATGCCAGCGCTAGAGTGATTTTAAATGAGGTGACCGGCGCCAGCCGTTCCGCGCTGAATGGGCACATTGAAGTTGCAGGCGCCAGGGCGGATGTCATTATTGCCAATCCTTACGGCATTACCTGCGCAGGCTGCGGCTTTATCAATACCGATCAGGCAACCTTAACCACAGGCACGCCAAAATTCAATGCAGACGGCAGCATCGCCAATTTCAATATTACCCAAGGCAATATTGCGGTGAGTGGCGCAGGGCTGGCTGCAGACGGCGCGAGCCTGCTGCGCCTGCTTTCCCGCAGCTTAAATGTGGACGGCCAAATCAATGCGCAGAATCTGCAGGCGGTTGCCGGCGCGCATCAATATGATTATGCGACGGGCAAAACAGCCGCGCTGGCCGGCACCGGCGCTGCGGCGCAATACGCAATTGATTCAACGCAATTGGGCGGCATTTACGCCAACCGGATCAGCCTGATTGCGACAGAACAGGGGGTGGGCGTGCGCATGGCGGGCGATGCGGCAGCCAGCGCTGCAGATTTCACCCTGAATGCCGCAGGTGAAATTGAATTAAAAAATAAGATCAGCGCTAAGCAGAAGATCAGCATTCAAAACCATTCGGCGCAGCAGCAAAGCTTGAATATTGATGGCGCTTTGACCGCCGCTAATATTGCGCTTGGACAGGCCGGCCAGCGCAATCTGAATGTAAAGCTTAATCATGGAACACTCTACGCTGAAAACACGATTGATGTTCAAAGCCATTCACTGACTGCGCAAGATGCCAAAATTCAGGCCAAGTCAGACCTGAATCTCAGTTCGGCAGCCAGCGCCAGCCTGCAGGGCTCGCATATTGATGCCGGAAACTTGAGCCTGAAAGGCGGCCAGCTGACCGCCAATGGCACGCAGCTGAGCGCTGCCCAAGAGATTACCCTGCAGAGTGAGCAGGACTTAATCCTGACGGATACTCAGGCAGCCGCCAATAATATTGCAGTGCAGGCCGCTTCGGGCAGCCTCACCTTAGATGCGGTGAAACTCAAAGCTGCGCAGCAGCTGAGCCTGAAAGCGGACAAGATGGCGGTGAATGCTGAAACTTCGGCGCTGAATACGCAAATTCAGGCGCAGGGCAAGCTGACGCTTGGGCAGAATGCTGCGCTGATCAGCCAAAATAAGACCTCAATTGCAGCTGCCGATGCGGATGTGCTGGGAGCGCTGTACAGCGGCGATGCGGAAATTAACATTGCAGGAAGCTTAAGCAGCGGCGCCGGCGCGCTGGTTTCGGTACAGAATTCAAATGCGGTCAATGCGCAGAACATGAATTTAAACGGCACATGGGAAGCCGCGGATTTAAGCTTTAAAGCCGGCAGCCTGCTCAGGCAGGAAGGCAATTTATACGCGCTGAATAATTTGCGGCTGGATGCCAGCGCGCTTGATCTGCATGGAAAATCCGCCGCCGGAAAGCAGCTTGCAGCGCATGCCCTGCAGAATTTGACTGTGAACCGGCAGGCGCAGCTGCTGAGTTCTGAGCGCATGGATCTCAGCGCGCAGGATATTCAGCTGGATGGGAAAGCTGCTGCGGAAAATGCGGTGACCGTGACAGCTGGAAATAATCTCAATACAGGCAAAGATTCAGCCATCCAGTCGAATGGGACATTGAGCTTGAAATCTGAAACTGCCGATGTGAATCTGCAAGGCGCGACCTATGCGGATGAACAGCGCATTTCAGCGCAGAATGCCATTCATCTGGCTGAAAGCGCTTCTGCAATTACAGCGGGGCGGTTAAGCCTGGCAGCGCAGGCTTTGCATAATACCGGCAAAATCAGCACGCAGGCGGCCACCGATGCCAATTTAAAAAGGCTGCAGAATCAGGGGCAGATTGTTTCAGGCCAATTCAAGCTTTCCAGCCTGGACAGCTTAAAGAACAGCGGCGCAATCATTTCAGATCAGGACCTGTCTATTGCCGCCTTGCAGCTTGAAAATGCAAAAGGCGCGCAAATTGCCAGCAATCAAAGCCTTGCCATTCATTTGAGCGGGCAGAGCCTGAACAATGAGGGCAGCCTGTCGGCGTTAAATCAGCTGAGCGTCAATGCGCAGCAGGCCAATGTCGTAAACAGCGGCCAGCTTGCAGCCGGCCTGCAGCTGCAGCTGGATGCGCAGCAGTTCATCAATAACGCCGCCGTGAATGCCGACAAAGTTCAGGTCACGGCAGCTGAGATTAAAAATACAGCCAATATTTCTGGCAGCACTGTAGATCTAAAAGCCAATAAAAACAGCGCCGGCAGCTTAGAAAACAGCGGTGAAATTTTTGCAGCGGACTTGATTGATTTAAGCGCATCGCAGGATATTGCCAATAGCGGCAAGATTTATACGGTTAATCCGCAGCAGGCAGGCGCTGTAAGCTTGACGGCGCAGCAGATTCAAAACCGGCCTGCCGGCATTGTCAGCACCAATACGCTGCAATTGAAAGCCGACCGTATTGCGAATGACGGCCAAATTTCCGCAGATGACGCGGTAATTTCGGCAAATCAGCTGCAGAAAACCGCATTAAGCAATACAGGCAAAGCGGCCAATAATGCCGGCATTTACATCTACAAGTCCCTGCAGGCGCAGAATTTGGGCGCATTGAATAATGCCGGCGATTTGTATGTCAATTTAAACGGCGCGCAGGATGCCTCGCTCATTCAGGCTGAAAGCCTGAATAATGCAAATGGCGCTTATTTATTCTTAGGCAATCATGCAAATTTCAGCCAGCAGGGCGGTAAGGCAGTCAACCGCGGCGAAATTTATGTGCAGGGACTGGATGCGCTGGCTGACACTCAGATCAGTTTTGCGGATTTAGACAATGCTGGCGGCATTTTAAATATTGACTGGGCAAAGCTGAATTTCGCGAACAGTTTCAATAACACTGGCAAATTAAATGCGCTGAATGACGCTGAAATTAAGGCGGGCAATTTAAAGAATGCCGGCGAGATTAATTTATATAATTCCAGCATTGCAGCGGTCAATCTGGAAAATAATAATGCCATTAAAGCATCAGGCACGGCAAAAATTCAGGCTTCAAATGCAATTCAGAACAATAAGCTGATTCATGCTAAAGGCGATTTATATTTAGACGCCAAAACACTGAAGAATGCTGAAAAATCAGGCATTATTGCTTTAAATAATTTAAATCTGAATACAGTGCTGACTGGAAAAAATGCATTTGAAAATTCAGGTGATATCTATGCTGCCAATATTTTAACCATCGGCAATGCGCAAGCGAAGCAAACCGATGTCTGGAATAAAATGAATGCCAATATGGCTCAGGTTTCCGGCGGCAATCTGCAGGCTGGCAAAGGCCTGACGGTTTACGGGCATAATTTTATCAATAACTATAATGTGCTGGCCAATGCAGGCGATATTCAGCTTGTGCTGTCAGGCAAGTTTGAAAATGAACGGACTTACTACGGCCATAAAATCAATATCACTGAAACGTGGAAAACGCCGCAGATGTATTTAACCAGTGACAATGACTGGGGGGATGAATCTTTTAATGACAGTGCGAGCAATACAATTATTTATACCACGCAAGTGGCAATTAAAGGCGGCGGTGATGATGGCGTGCAAGGCAGCATAGTCACGGAGACTTGGAAAAAGAGCACAGATGTACAAGCGGGTGCGGAGCGTGATTACAATACAATCAAAAATTACCTAAATGGAGATATAGGCCAAGCCAAAATTGGCGCAAATAACGGAAATATTATTATCAACTATGCAGATGATTCAAAAAACATCGGCGGTAAAATTTATGCCGCGGGTAATGGCGCTGGACTCGTTAATATAAATGGAACTAACAATTTCACTAACCAATCTCTTGACCTATATCGTGATCAAGTTTTTGAATTAAAATATTTATTATTAACCGATCACAGCAACAGAGCTGGAGCAGTTGTTTCGTTGGATTCAAAAAATCCAGGAAAAATTCAATTAGATAATATTGATGATGATGGAGATTTCAATCGCTCAAATAATTATATTGATGCTATAAAAGGCTTATCGGGAATTTATTATTCTTATCAAGACAGCAATACCGCTAAATACACGACTGTGACGGATAGGGCAGATGATGACTATACAGTTACCTATAATGTTAAAAATGTAATTGATGCGATTCGGAATAAAGTCAAACTTGATGGCTTTAAAGCATTGCTTCCTAAAAATGTTCAAACTGATACTGCGCAGTCTAAAGCCACTGTTACGGGTAACACTGTTTATATAAAAGCAAAAAATTTGACCAATGAATCTGAGAGCAATCTCAATCATTTGGCTTTAAATAATGATAAAAAACTTTGCCAGAACCTTGGATTGACCTGTCAAATTGAGCAGCAGGCAGCAGATAAAAAAGCAAATGCAGATGCGCCTGACAGTGCTGCGGATGCAGATGCGCCGAAGAAACAGGTGGACAGCACTAAATACACTGAAGATGTGCGCATTCAGCCCGTTCAGCCAATCGCTCAGGTTCCGGCGCTGGATTTGACGCTGCCGGTTTCGGATTACGGCCAATATGTTGCGGTGAAAGATCCAAAGGCTAAATATCTGGTCGAATCCAACCCGCTGTATGGCGAAAATTCCAATGTTATCGGCTCAGACTACCTGCAGAACAAGCTTGGCATTAACCCGGATGCCGTGATGAAGCGCCTAGGCGACAATGGCTATGAAATGAATTTGGTGCGCCAGCAGCTGATTTCGTCCTTGGGCACAGCCGTGCTGTATGCCAACAGCTCCATGTCCGATCAAATGCAGAAGCTTTTTGATCAGGCCGCTGATCTTTCCGCATCTTCAAAACTTGAATACGGCAAGGCGCTGACAGAGAGCCAGATCAGCAGCCTGGACAAGGATATTGTCTGGATGGTGGCTAAGGAAGTAGCCGGCCAGAAAGTTCTTGTGCCTCAGGTGTATTTAAGCAAGGCCACCATTGACAGCATCAGCAGCTCCGGCGCTGTGATTGCCGGCAAGAATTTGACCTATCTGGAAGTGGATGCGCTGGACAATAAAAATGCCGCAATCCGCGGCGGCAATATTGTGGTGGATGCCAAAAAAGACATCAATAATATTGGCGCGCAGATTAAAGGCGGCAATGTTTTCCTGACATCTAAGGAAGGCTCCATCAATAACATTACCCAAGTACATACAGCTGGCAGCGATGCAGACCGCAAGACCTCCATTGGCGCCGTATCCAGCATCGTCAGTGACGGCGCTTTAGTGCTGGATGCTGCCAAGGATATCAATAATATTGGCGCCAAGCTGAAGGCGGGCGGCGCCGCTGCATTAAAAGCCGGTGAAAACATTAATATTCTGTCCATTCAGGACAGCGAAGCTTCCAGCCAGAAGATTAAAAACGGGCGCAGCACAACCAGCACCGTGACGAATATGGGCTCAGTGATAGAGGCAGGCGGAAATCTGATCCTTGACAGCGGCAAGGACACCGTAATTAAAGGCAGTGACGCCACGGCCGGCGGCGTGCTGTATGCGAAAACCGGCGGCGACTTTAAGCTTTTAGCCGATCAGGATACTTCAGAAACCAAGACCGTGACCTCGCGTTCGGGCTTTGGCGTAGGAGGCGGCGTTTGGGGTTCAGAAACTGTAGAAACATCAGATTTTCAAGGGAAAAATAAGGCCAGCAATTTGAATGCCGGCAGCCTGATCATCGATGCTGGCAGCAAGGCAGTGATTGAAGGCTCGAATATCGGCATCCGTGATAAAGACAGCTTCAGCATAATCCGCGGCGCAGAGGGTGTGGATATTCTGGATGGCAAAGATGAAGAGCGCCATGAAAAAACCACCACGACCACCGCCTATTTAAAATCGACCAAAGGCAGCTCAAGCAGCGGCGATCCGATTTATGGCGCGGCGGCGGACAGTTTGGAAAAAGATAAAAAAGGCAATTATCAGGGCAATTCTACGCAGAAATTATACGGCAGCTCAACGGAAGATGAGCCGAATACCGAAGTGAAAGCGTCTGCGGGCGCGAAAGTCACTAAATTGTCGGCCAGCGCGCAGGCTGGCGCTTCCGCCTCAACAAAAGGCGAGGCGGCGCTGAAAATTTCGGAAAAGACCAAAACTGTTGAAAAAAGCGGTTCCAGCAGCAGTGTCGCTTCAAATATTACATCCGCAGGCAGCCTAGCCATTGTGTCAGATGGCCTGGTGAATGTCCGCGGTTCAAATGTTGACGTAGACGGGGCGCTGGCGATTGCGGCGAAAGACCTGCTGGTGGAAGCTGGTAAAAATACTTCCTATACATCACGCGACATGACCCGGACATCTGTCGGCATCTTTGCAGAAGGCGACGCCAATGCGCAGGCCAGCGCGCAAGCCGGCGTGAAGGCCGGCGTCAATGGCGCCAGCGCCAGTGTCAGTGCCGGCGCCAGCGCTGAAGCCAACGGCACCGTAACCTTTGGCGCCAAGCATGAAAAAGAATCAGAGTCGGTAAACAGCTTGACGCATCGCAAGTCCAGCTTGAAATCCGGTTCAGATATGCTGATCAAGGTGCAGGATAGCGCAACCTTCCAAGGTGCAGATGTGCAGGCAGGACAGTGGGATAAGGACGGAAAGCCGATAGGCGCGCCAGCCAGCTTAAGAATTGAAGCCAAAGACATTAAGAATCTGGCTGTTCAGGACACGCATGATGAAAAACGCTCCAGCTCCAGCAAGCTGGCGGGCATTTATATCAGTGGCAATGCTTCAGCACAGGCCGGCGCGCAAGCGGGCGCATCGGCTGACGTGACTAATCCAAACCCGCTAAGCGCAGGCGCTTCCGCTTCCGCCAGCGCCTCTGCGGAGGCTGGTGCGGGCCTAAGAACAGCAATACAGAACAGCGATGAGTCTTACAGCACCGTCACAAATCAAGGCAATGCATTTAAGTCAACCGGAAGCTTTGTGCGGATTGCTGAAAACTCGATTTTGGATCAGGCAACGCAAGTGAGCGCGGGCAGCATATATCAAAGCGCCGCCAGCATTAAAGATGAAGCTGTTGCAGACAGCCAGACGTTCCGCAGCAGCAGCCAGTCACATGAAGCGAGAATTGGCCTGTATGCAGAAGCGGGCGTCAGCGCCGGCGTTTCGGCACAAGCCAGTTTAGGCGCAACGGCAGCGGCCGGCGCAGGAAAGCAGGCGAGCGGGGCAACTGAACGCGACCCGGCATCCGGCAGCAGCAAGCCCGGGCCTAAGCTGGCGGTGGGCATTTCAGCGCAGTACAGTTCGGAATCTTCCGCGGCGAACAGCAAAGATACGCAGGCAAGAAGCTCATCTTTTGTATCTTCCGGCGATATTACCTCTATTTCCAGCGGTGAAACGCAGCTGAACGGCACCCAGTTTTCTTCCGGCGGCGGCATAAATTTAGCAGCGTCGAAACTTGCTTACAACGCGGTTCATGATACGCATGAATCGGATTCATCCAGCAGAAGCATTGATGTCAATGCCAAAGTCGGCATTGATATTAAAGGCACGCCGGATGTAGAAGCGGGCGCGGCTTATAGCCAAAATAAATCTAAGGCCAGTTCGTCTACTGCAGTTGCTGGAGGGCTGAACGCCGCAGGAAATATCAATATTGCAGCGAATGACGGCGCGAGTTTTGAAGGAACGCAATTCAGCAGCGGAAATGCGGTAACGGTGCAGTCCGGCAATACGGAATTTAAGGTTGCGGAAAGCACCAGCAGCCGCAGTTCGACAGGCTTTAATGTCGGCGCCAGCTTTGAAAACGCCCAAAAAAGCACAAAAGCGCATGAGAATGTGCAGCGGCAAGTGACAGGCAATAATGCGTCTGGCCCCGCCAATGATGTCCGGCAGGCAGGCGGCGTTTCAGCAGGGTTTGATATTGAAAAGTCGAATAAAACGGCATATACAGGTTCAGTGATTACGGCTAAGCAATTCCAGATTGTCAGCCCGCCAAATGCTCTGGAGGGCGCTCCGGCAGTGACACCGGCAGCGACGATGGAAAATGTAAAATTTCAGTCTTTAGCAGTGGATAGCAAAGGGAAGCCTATTGAGGACGCGTCCATTAATCAAACCAATACATCTCTAGTCAAGGTCACTGAGAAGACTAAAAAAGATCAGAAGTCCGGTTTTGAGCTGGGCGGGCAAGGCAGCATAGACAGCGGCGATTTAAGGCAAATCCGCACGATTAAGGATGCATATGCAGGAACGGGTACGGCGGGGCAAACGCGGCAGTCCACAGAAACTTTAACCCTGAATGATCCGAATAACTCGGAGCATTCCAGCCAGAAGACCATTTCTGTGAACATGAAAGACGCAATTGGCGGCAAGGTAACCAGCATTATCAATGCATTGAAGCCGGCGCCGACAGTGCCTTAAGGGCTGCGGCATTGCCCGGCTGAACAGCAGGCGGCGCAGAATTTTCTGCGCCGCTTTATTTCATGAATTTTCCTCGATATTTTGAGTAGAATTTGAGCGCAAGCATGATTTTTAGCTGCAGATAAGCAGGCTTTCTGCCCAGTTATGAGCATTTTAAATAAAAAGCGCTGCTTTATTGGCATTAAAAAGCGATGAAATCAGATGAAAGATATTTGATTTAACCGAAACATATGCTAATAAGTAAGAGTGATTTTTATTTCAGAATCGCAATATTTCAGGATGAAATATTAAGGAAGCGTTTTTATAAAATTAAACAGGAGTTTGAATAATATGCTTCAATTATTTAGAAAAATTTTCTGCATGCACATTTATGAGTATGAACAAATGGAAGAGATTGGAGCACACAAGGAATGCCGGAAATGCGGCGTGACAAAATGATGAAAAAGTGAGCGCAAGCTCACTTTTTATTTGAGCTTCCGGCTTTAGCGCAAAGCGGTTAAAATAGCGCGGATTATTTTTCTTATGCTGAATGCTCATGTCTAAAAACTTTCAGGCGGATACCTATATCGTCGATGACCGGCTGCAGGACACTTTAGCCTGGCTCTGCCATCATCAGGACAGCTTTGATTCATTCAGCTATGACGCCATTCGGAAGGAGCTGGTGGTGCATCATGCCAACGGTCAGGACACCATTATGGCGGGGGATTACCTGAACGCCAGTTACGGCCTGCTGATTACGGCGCATAATTTTGCCAAGCCTTAATTTATTCAAAATAGAACAGGCTGCTCAGGTCAGGCGCAGCCGAGGTTAAATCCGTTCCGCCTAGGCAAGCTGAACCGCAATGCTTTCACCGGCTTGCTGATCCAGCTGAAAATGGCTGACCGCGCAATAGCCTTTAATCATTTCCGCCAGCGCCAGCGAATGGCTGGTCACCCACAGCTGGGTATAGCGGCTGGCTTCCGCAATCAGCATTGCTAAAGCTGGCAATAAATCGGGATGTAGGCTGTTTTCCGGCTCATTCAGCGCCATGAATTTCGGCGGTCTTGGACTCAGCAGCGCCACCGCCAGGCATAGGAAGCGCAGCGTGCCGTCAGAAAACTCCGCGCTTTCCAGCGCGCGCAAAATGCCTTCACGCTTCATCATCATCTGAAAGCGCCCGCCCAGCTCCTCAACATAAAAATGGCTGTTGGGAAAAGCCTGCTCCAGCACGGCAAATAAAGTTTCAGTCTGCCCGCGCTCACGCAGGGTTTCAAAGGCGGCAGCCAGATTTGCCCCGTCATGCGCCAGCACCGGCGAGCGTATGCCGACCTGCGGCGTGCGCATGGCGGAGCGGGCGCTGCCCGAAAATTCATGATAAAAGCGCCAGCCTTTCATTGCCTCGCGCACCTGAGAAACTTCCGGATACAAATGCGGGTCGGACAGCTGCCCAAATAGCGAGTCTTCCTGCGTCAGTGACGCCGGGTAAGCCATCCGTTCGCCATCGGCATTTTTCAGGAAGGCCGCCTGATTTAGGCGCTCCATCAGCATGCTGGCCGGCCGGCGCTGATAGCCGCTCAGCCACAGCGCTTCTTTCTTCACTAAAGGGTCGAGCGCAAACAGGCTGATCAGCGGCTCAGGAAAGCCGATTTCCAGCTGATATTCATAATGCTCCATTTCCGCCGACAGGATCATCCGCTTGTGCGCTTTCTTCAGGTCGCCATAACGCTGCCCGCCGGCCCACATGACTTTCTGCATGCCGCCTTCTTCCGCAATGGCTGCGGACAGGCGCCCGCTGGCGGCTTCATGCAGCAGGCGCAGCGCCTTGTACAGATTTGACTTGCCGGAGCCGTTTGGCCCGCTGATGATATTCAGCTGCGATAAAGGAAGGCAGATATTCCTGACTGAGCGGAAGCCTTGGATTGAAACGGAACGTATGGCCATAATTTCCTCTCAGGCGGCTGGGCGTTTTGGCTTGGGCGGATTGTCGCTTATTTTTACCGCATCAGAAAAAAGCCTGCAAGCGGAGGCTTGCAGGCTTTCATCATAGCTAGGCTGGAAAACCGCTTAGAACAGGCGGTTCATGCCGTTCAAGGTCGCAACGCGGTAGGCTTCCGCCATGGTTGGATAGTTGAAGGTGGTTTCCACAAAATACTTGATGGTATTTTTAGGGCTGTTCATCACCGCTTGGCCAATGTGGATAATTTCAGCCGCGTTGTTGCCGAAGCAGTGCACGCCCAAAATTTCCAAAGTGTCGCGGTGGAAAAGAATCTTCAGTTCGCCAACGGTGTCGCCGGTAATCTGCGCGCGCGCCAGATGGCGGAAGGACGCTTGGCCAACTTCATAAGGAATTTTTTCTTCGGTCAGCTGCTGTTCAGTTTTGCCGATAGAAGAAATTTCCGGAATGGTATAAATGCCTGTCGGAATATCCGTCACTGGCGCAACGTCCTGTTCGCCGCTCATGTTGGCGCCCGCGCAGCGCCCCTGGTCATAGGCAGCCGAGGCCAGTGACGGCCAGCCGATGACATCGCCGGCGGCATAGATGTTTTCAACTTCAGTCTGATACTGGTCATTGACAGCCAGCTGGCCGCGGCTGTTCGGCTTCAGGCCGATGTTCTCCAGGCCCAGTCCGTCGGTGTTGCCTGAACGGCCGTTGCACCACAGAATCGCGTCGGCTTTAATCTTTTTGCCGCTTTGCAAATGCATGACCACATGATCATCGTGCGTTTCCAGATGGTCAATCTGCTCATTATGGCGGATCAGTACGCCTTGCTCGCGCAAGTGGTAAGACAGGGCATCTGAAATTTCATCATCCAGATAGCTGAGCAGCTTCGGCTGGGTATTGATCAAATCAACTTTGTGATCCAGGCCGATAAAAATAGAGGCATATTCGCAGCCGATGACGCCCGCGCCGTAAATGATGATTTTTTTGATTGAAAAGTCCAGATCCAGAATTTTGTCTGAATCAAAAACCCGCGGATGGTTGAAGTCCAGAATGTCCGGGCGGTACGGGCGCGAACCGGTCGCAATCACCAGCTGCTTGAACACAATTGTTTCGGTAAAGCCGTCTTCGCTGAACACCAGAATTGTATTTTTGTCCTGCACATAGGCGCGGCCGTGGTAAATATCAATTTTATTGCGGTCATAAAAGCGTGAATGCGTGTCGACTTGCAGCTGAATCACTTTATGCGCGTTGCGGAGCACTTGCTTCATGGTGAACTGTTTCCATTCACCGACTTTCTGGAACATTGGATCACGCTGATAGCGGATGATGCTGGATACTGTCTGACGCAGCGCCTTGCTTGGGATGGTGCCGACGTGCGTGCAGTTGCCGCCAAGCTGATCGCGCATATCCACAATCGCAACACGTTTTCCGGATTTAGCAAGTTTCATCGCCGCGCCTTCACCCGCAGGGCCTGAACCGAGAACTACCGCATCGTACTTAACGAAAGTCCCACTAACGACCTCTTTCTTACGTGGCATTCAACGCTCCTTCAAAATAATTTTTCATTTATCTTGCGGGTATTATGACTCAATTAACCGCAATTTGCTGTATTTAGCTCACATATATTAAGTGATGGCCCCATTTAGTAAATGAATAGTATTTTTGCCCTATCATTTTGCATTTCCGCTATAATAAAGATGCTATTTTTTTAGAATATCTCCCCGTCAAAACAGTGGAAAAGTTGAATATGTCTGAAAACCGTAAACCAGAACAGGGTGTCAAACTGCGCGGCGCAGAAAAAGTCGCCCGTATTCCTGTAAAAGTTATCCCTACGGTTGAAGCGCCACGCAAGCCGGACTGGATTCGGGTGAAAATGGCGGCGCCGGATGAAGTGCAGCGCATTAAAACCACCTTGCGCGAGCAAAAGCTGCATACCGTCTGCGAAGAGGCTGCCTGCCCGAACCTGCCTGAATGCTTCGGCGGCGGCACGGCGACATTTATGATCATGGGCGATATCTGCACCCGGCGCTGCCCGTTCTGCGATGTGGCCCACGGCCGTCCAAACGCGCTCGATCAGGATGAACCGCGCCACATGGCGGAAACTATTGCCAATTTAGGCTTGAAATATGCGGTTATTACATCGGTAGACCGCGATGACCTGCTGGACGGCGGCGCGCAGCACTTTGTGGACTGCATTAAAGAAGCGCGCGGCCTCAGCCCTAAAACCCTGCTGGAAATTCTGGTGCCGGATTTCCGCGGCCGCATGGACATTGCGCTGCGCATTATGACCGAGTGCCCGCCGGATGTGTTCAACCACAATATTGAAACCGTGCCGCGCCTGTATAAAGCCATGCGTCCGGGTTCTGATTATCAGCATTCTTTGAATCTGCTGAAAATGTTTAAAGAATACTGTCCGGATGTTCCAACTAAATGCGGCTTAATGGTCGGCATTGGTGAAACGGAAGAAGAAGTGCTTGCGCTGCTGGATGACTTGAGAGCGCATGATGTTGATTATGTGACCATTGGCCAGTACCTGCAGCCGTCTAAAGAGCATGCGCCGATTGACCGCTTTGTAACCCCGGAAGAGTTTGAGCGCTATACTGCGCACGGCCAGAAGCTGGGCTTTAAAAATATTTGGGCGGCGCCGATGGTGCGTTCAAGCTACTTTGCTGACCGTCAGTATTACGGCGAGCCTGTGCCGATGGTGCGCCGCAAAACTGATCCGGCCAAAAAGATTGCCGTGCAAACGATTGAAGCTTAATGCTTAAATGATAAAAAGCCCCGCGTGAATGCGGGGCTTTTTTTATGCCGGCAGTAGCAGTCAGCTGGCCATGGCATCGATAGAAAGCTGCGCGGCATTCGGCTTGGCTTTTTCAGCAACCAGTCCTAATTTCTGGAACAGCTGCTTGTCTTTGCCTTCGCCGGCATTTGGCGTGGTCAGCAATTTTTCGCCGGAGAACAGCGAGTTTGCGCCCGCCATAAAGGCCAGCGCCTGATCTGAGTCAGACAGCGATTCACGGCCGGCAGACAGGCGGATATAGCTGTGCGGCATGATGATGCGCGCAACGGCAATGGTGCGGATCCATTCGGTGACATCCAGCTTTTCCACATCCGCCAGCGGCGTGCCGTCAATCGGCACCAGCATGTTGATTGGCACAGATTCCGGGTGAATCGGCAAAGTCGCCAGTTCCTGCAGCAGGCCGATGCGGTCTTGGCGGTTTTCGCCAAGGCCGACAATGCCGCCGCTGCAGACTTTCATGCCGGCTTGGCGGACATGATCAAGCGTATTCAGGCGGTCATCAAAAGTGCGGGTGCTGATGATGTGCGAATAATATTCGCGGGAAGTGTCCAGATTGTGGTTGTAGTAATCCAGGCCGGCGTCTTTCAGGCGCTCCGCCTGCGACTGATTCAGCATGCCTAAAGTCATGCAGGTTTCTAAGCCCAGCGCTTTGACTTCGCGCACCATTTCCAGCACATAAGGCATATCGCGCTCATGTGGATTGCGCCAGGCGGCGCCCATGCAGAAGCGTGAAGAGCCTGATTCTAAGGCTTCTTTTGCTTCTGAGATGACTTTATCAACAGCAATGCGCTTTTCCGCTTCAAGGTTGGAATCGTAGCGCGCCGACTGCGAGCAGTATTTGCAGTCTTCCGGGCATTTGCCGGTTTTAATTGACAGCAGCGTGCTGACCTGAATGGTATTGGCGGTAAAATGCTCGCGGTGCACGCGCTGCGCTTCAAAAACTAAATCCAAAAAAGGCTGTTCGTATAGGGCCTGAATCTCTTCGCGCGTCCAGTCATTACGTAAAGTCATGATTGCTTCCATCATCATTGTTGTTTCATGCTATTTATCATACAGAAATCATGGCAAAGCCAAAGGCATAAAATGTCAATTTTGATAGTATCTCTCGATTAAAGCCCTAAATGATTTAAAAATATAAGATCGTAATTTAGCTGCAAACTCGCCTATTTTTTCTGAACAATGCCTGCAAAGTTGTTTTAATGAATATCAACTTTGCTGTGAATAGGCGGGCTTCTATGTGAAATCTTGCAAACTTGACCAAGAACTGGAATAGGCTGCGGAAATGCGCTGAAAATGCCAGATTATTTTATCTTGCTTAATTGTTCCGCAACCGCCCAGTCGATATGGACTTGCACAATCTCATCATGCCGCGCGCGGTGCTGCTGCAGGGCCTGAACAATTTGCGCCGAATAGCCGGCATTGCCCAGGCCAATGGCGATATTGCGCATAAAGCTTTGATAGCCGGTGCGCCGGATCGGGCTGCCTTCTGTGCAGGCCAAAAAAGCGGCTTCATCCCACTGCCATAAATCCAGCAGGGTGACATTGTCCAAATTATGCCGCGGATTAAAGTCTTCAATGGTAGTTTTTTTAGCAAAGCCGTTCCACGGGCAAATCAGCTGGCAGTCGTCGCAGCCGAAGACGCGGTTGCCGATGCCCCGGCGCAGTTCCTCCGGAATGATGCCTTTATATTCAATAGTTAAATAGGCAATGCATTTGCGCGCATCCAGCATGTAAGGCTCAACAATCGCCTGCGTTGGGCAAATGTCAATGCAGGCGGTGCATGAGCCGCAATGCTTGGTGGCAGGGCTGTCAAAGGGCAGCTCCAGAGAGGTGAACAGCTCGCCCAAGACAAAAAAGGAGCCGGATTTTTTATGAATCAGCAGGGTATGCTTGCCTGTCCAGCCCATGCCGGCATTTTCCGCCAGGGATTTTTCGAAAACCGGCGCAGAGTCGGCGAATGGGCGCGATTCAAAATCGCCCGTTTTTTCACGTATTTTGGCCGCCAGTGTTTTTAAGCGTCCGCGCATGGTTTTATGGTAATCGCGGCCGCGGGCGTAGCGGGCAATAATGGCGGCGTCCGGTTCAAAAGGCACATAGCGCGGCTTGGGCGTTTCAACCAGATAGTCCATGCGCACGCAAATAATGCTTTTGGTGCCGGGAATGAGCAAAGTCGGGTCAGCGCGCTTGTCTAAATTTTCTTCCAGAAACTTCATGTCGCCGTGATAGCCACGCTTTAAATATTCCTTAAAGCGCGGCAATTCCGCTTGAGCATCCGGTTTGGCAATGACACAATCTGCAAAACCCAAAGCCAAAGCTTGAGCTTTAATCCAGGCTTTAAGGGCCTCAGGATCGTCTTGATTGAGCTGAATTTTTGCTTGGTCGGGTGTTGCCATAAAACATTGGAAGGAACAGGAATGCAGCAGCCAGTTTATCATAGCCGCGATATTCAAGCATGGGAACAGCGCTGGTTTAGCCAGCAAAACAGCTCTTATGGCCTGATGAAGCAGGCTGCATGGGCAATTGCCCAGCGCCTGATTGCCATGTTCAAGCAGCAAGGCATAGCGAACATTGCGTTGTGCTGCGGGCAGGGCAATAACGCCGGTGACGGCTATCTGGCGGCTAAATACCTCAGTCAGGCGGGCTTTCAGGTGGATATTTATGCGGCCGAATTGGGCGCTTCGCAGGATCTGCACCGCGCGGAGCAGGAAGCCCGGCAGGCGGGTTTGCAGATCAGATCCGGCTTTGCATTCCAGGAAAAATATGATGCATGGATTGATGCGCTGTTTGGCATTGGCTTGAACCGCGGGCTGGATGCAGAATGGCAGGTAATCATTGAAAGCATCAACGCGCAGCCGGGCTTGAAGATTGCCATCGATATTCCCAGCGGCCTGAATGCCAATACGGGCCAGCCTTTGCCCTGCGCGGTCAAGGCGGATCACACCTTGACGGTTTTAGGCCTGAAAGCCGGCTTATTTACCGGACAAGGCAAGGAGTTCTGCGGCCAGCTTCAGCTTATTGACTGCATTCCCGCGGATGCTGAACTGCAGCCCATGGCGCAGCTTTCGCCAGCTGCAGTTTCTTTGCCCAAGCGCCAGGCGTTTGGCCATAAAGGCAGCTATGGCCATGTGCTGATTGCCGGCGGCCATGCCGAAATGGGCGGCGCGGTGATTATGGCGGCAGAAGCGGCCTTTCATGCCGGCGCAGGCAAAGTCACCGTGGCCTGCGATGCCAAGCACCATATAGCAATACTGTCCCGCGCGCCGAACATCATGCTGCGCGACATTAACGCGCTGTCACTGCAGGAGATTCAGGCTTTGATTGAGCATGTCGATGCCGTCAGTTTCGGCATGGGCTTGGGCCGCGATGACTGGGCAAAGCAGCAGTTTCAGAACTGGTTTCCCCTAATTCAGCAGTCTGCTTTGGAAACCGTGCTGGATGCCGATGCGCTGTGGTTTCTGGCGCAGCAGCCGGAAACCTTGAAGGCGCAGACTTATGCGACACCGCATCCCGGCGAGGCGGCGAAATTATTGGGCATTAATACGCAGGACGTAGAAGCAGACCGCGTGCAGGCGGTTCAGCAGCTGCAGCGGAAATACGCCGGGCAATGGGTGCTGAAAGGCGCAGGCAGCCTGGTTCTGGAAGACCGGCTGTGGATTTGCACTGCGGGCAATGCCGGCATGGGCACAGGCGGCATGGGCGATGTGCTGGCCGGCATGATTGCCAGCCTAAAGGGCCAGTTTCATCAAGCTGTCCATCTGCATGAGATTGTCACGCTGCATGCGCTGGCGGGCGACTATCTGGCGCAGAACGGCATGCGCGGTCTGCAGGCGCAAGATATGGCGCAGGCTGTATATCTGGCGGTCAATCAGTAAAGACGCATAGGGGGCAGGCAATGCAGGCGTTAAAATTGCTGATTCAGGGCAAAGTGCAGGGTGTAGGCTATCGGCGCCGGTGTGCTGAGGATTGAGCAAACGGCCTTGGATTGGCTGGAGCTGAATTTAACCGGCTTAAAAATATACCGCTGAGCATTGCTTCCCCGCTGCGCCGGCTGTGCGAAGTTGCCTGACTTGAAGATGGGGCGCATTTAAAATAAATCCGCATTAGCCCGAAACGCATCACAGTAAATAAGTTTTTTGCAAAATAATTAAATTAAAAAACAATTAGTTATATTAGAAATACAGCTCGCATTTATTCCTTTCAGCTTTATAATCTCGGCATATTATTTACGGCATCTGCAACAGAATGCCGTTGTTTTTTGACTTTGTATTGGGGAATCATTGTGACTGCACGCGCTTCAGCATTCAGAAATGCGCTATTGACGGTATCATTATCAATAGGACTTATTGCCTGCGGGGGCGGCGGTGACGGAGGCGGGGAATCCGCCAGTGATTCATGGACGGAAGCCGTTCCGCCCGCCTCAAAGCCTGAAGACTTCATCAATGCCCGCATCAGCGCGGCCTTAAGCACAGGCAGCGCAGCCAGCCTGACGCTGCAGGATCAGACGGCGCTGCTCAAATGGGCGCTCAGTACGGCTGAACAGCAGCGCTATTGGCAGAAAAACTTGCTTGGCGCCCTGTATAGCAATGCGTCCGGTAATATTTTACAGCCATCTTTACAGGCGCCGCCGCATGCATCATTAAATCTTTATCCCACCGATTTAAGCACCGGCATGCCATTTGCCATGGCGGATGGCGCCTGCGGCTCGCCTCTTGGCCTGCAGGCCGGCAAAGGCTGCGGCCTGGGTGTTGCCGCCAAAATTGGCAAAGGGCGGGCTTTGGCTTATGGCCAGGAGATGTTTGGCAAAATTTTAAGCAATGACGCCGGCTTCACGCAATTTACTGAAGTGATGAATAACAGCCTGCGCTGGCTGATTGCCGGCGATGCGCATCAGGAGCTGAAAAAATCACTGAATGTCGCGGTGAAAGGTACAAACGCTGCGAACGTGAAGCGCTATCTTGAAGAAAAATTAGGCGCTGCGGTCAACATCTCATCCTGCAATGTGCTGGATCCTGCCAATGCCTGCTGGCAAGATATTGATTTGATTGTTCTTGGTCAGAGCATTGAGTCTGAAAAATTTGATCAGGAACTTATTGATCAATACTTAAGCGCAGGTAAGCCGCTTTATTTTCAGGCCTCTTACTGGGATGTTGGAAGCAATACCCAGAAAGTTTTCAATGCAATCGGCATTCAGTCAAATCATAACTATTTCCGTGATCCCAATACACTGCGGATCTCAAACTCCATGAGCATTGAGGAGCGCTGGAAGCGGATGAACCAGGTGGATGACCTGATTCAAACCCTGCAGTACTTTATTGATCCTGCATCGGTGACGTTGGGTGAGCTTAACAGCAGCAATGCCCTGATTCAAAGCATCCGCACCCATTCCAGCGCGCTGCAGGGCTTGAATGCCCAAGGGCGGTCTGCATTCAGCGAAGATAATGCCAACGCCGTGCTGAAGGCACTGGTGCTGATTGCGGACTTATGGCGTCCGGATGTCAATTACACCGGTTTAAGCAAAAACAGCGATCCGCTCACCTTTATGAAAACCTATGCATCTGATGCATGGCTGGATTATAGCCGCAGTACAGCTGCAGCATCCAAAACCGGGGCCGGCGATTACATGCCGGCCGCTGCGCAAGACATGGCGGTCAGCAGTGACTGGGAAACCATCACAGTGACGATTCCGCAAAGCAGCGGCGTAACCGCGATTGGCCGCGCCAGCATTCCTGCAAAAGCCGTGGATATTCAGATTGCGGATGCGCAGGGC
Organism: Acinetobacter sp. WCHAc010034; assembly: GCF_001696615.3. NCBI lineage: Bacteria > Pseudomonadati > Pseudomonadota > Gammaproteobacteria > Moraxellales > Moraxellaceae > Acinetobacter > Acinetobacter sp. WCHAc010034. Next base: position 3,210,186 of record NZ_CP032279.1, read on the forward strand.
GCAAGCATGGCGGTGCAAACCAGCCATATCCGCACTTGGGGCAGTCCATTTGATGACAGCGGCTATAAGCGCCCGCTGCGTCCAAACAGTTTCAGCGTAAAGCTGAATGCGGGAGCGGAGAACAAATTCATCAGCCCATTTGGCGGCCCGCTGATGCTGAATTACAGCAATGCAGCGGCGGGCAGCACCGTCACCTTGAAAATCAAAGGCAGCGCAAAATACGCGCATTTTGACTTTACCCAGCCGATGACCGCTGCCGATATGAATGCGGCCAGCGCAAGCCTGCAAAGCCGGGAATTTGGCTGGAATACCTTTAAGTTTACCGGCGGTGAAATTCAGCAGATTACGCCTTATGCGCTCAAAGCGATGGGCAATTTAACACCCGATGCGTACATTGAAAGAATTAAGACGGTTATTTTTGACAGCAACCATATGGCCAACGGCTACCGCAATATGCCGCTGGACAGCAGCACCCAGCAGTACTGCAATGCTTTAGGCTGGGATTGTACCGGTGAGATTCACCGCGCGCCGAATGTGCAGCATTTTGTCGGCTGGCTGGCGGCCTGCGGCTTCCTGTGCTCAGGCAACCCTTCGGACGGCGCGGCCGGGCTGGATATCGGCTGGGGCTGGGTGCATGAGCTTGGGCATAACACAGTTCAAGGCGTACTGACCATGACATTCCCGTCGACTGAGAGCGGGAAGACGATCGGCTGCGGCACCGAATGCAATAACAATATTCTGGCAGGCTTAAGCATGCTGCGAAAGTATGAAATTTACGCTTTAGACAGCAATGGCGCTAACTTCCACCATCCGCGGCTATACGGCAACATCAAGGATAACCGCAGTACCGGCTTGAGCGGAGAAGCGCTGCGCGCTGAGATGGAAAACCGCCTATGGCAAGGCGATGACAACGCCAAGCAGGCGTTTCACATGCAGCTGGCTTATAATTATACCCGGCTGCATCAAGGCAAATCACAGCCGGACCTGCAAGGCGTGTATGAGTTTATGCGCTTGCTGAATATTTCGCAGCGCCTTTACAATCAAATTGATTTTGCTAAACCGACAGCTGCGGCGGATAAATATAAATTGGGCCTAGGCGCATTTACTGAGAAAAACTTGAGCCGGCCGGACATGATTTATGTGCTCAGCTCAAAAATTATGGGCTATGACTTAAAAGAGATGTTCAGGCTTTACGGCGTGCCGGTGACGGAAACTGCGCATGCATCGGTTGCGATGCTGCAATTGCCGATGGCGCCCTTGAATTTCTATGCCCAGCCGGTCAACAGGTCAAATCATCTGAATGAGGGGACTTGGCTAACGCTTCCAGCGGCCGGCCCGGTGGCGAACTATCCTTATTGAGTTCTTTTGGCTTAGCCGTAAATGCAAAAGGCAGCTTTTAACAAAGCTGCCTTTTTACTGGGAAATTCAGGCCTTGAAGCTGATGGACTCATGCAAGGCAAAAGAAAGAATCAGCCCCTGCCTTGAAGGCTTAGCGCCGTCTTGAACTGGCCCGGCTGCGTCCGCGCGCCATGCCGCCCAAAGCATTGAGCACGGCCAGTTTGCTCATGCTGCCGGAAGCATGCGCATGGCAAATGGCCGCTGCTAAAGCATCGGCCGCGTCCGCTTGCGGGCGGATGCTTAAGTTCAGCAGCTTCATCACCATCATCTGCACCTGCTCTTTGTCAGCAGCGCCGTAGCCGACCACAGACTGCTTAATCTGGCGCGCGGTATATTCAGCCACCTGCAGATCCAAATTGGTCAAAGCGGCAATGGCTGCCCCGCGGGCCTGGCCCAGTTTCAACGCTGAATCCGGGTTCTGCGCCATAAAAACCTGTTCAACCGCAGCCTGAGTCGGGCCGTGAAACTTAACAATGCGATCAACCCCAGCAAAAATGCGCTTCAGGCGCTCAGGCATTTCGGCAGTTTCGGTGCGGATGGTGCCGGCATCGACAAAACGCAGCTTGGAGCCTTCATGCTCAATAATGCCGTAGCCGGTCAGGCGCGACCCCGGGTCGATACCGATAATTAATGCCATGCCGGCCCTTTAAAAATAAAATAACGCCCATATTGTTACATAAGCGGATCAAAAAAGCTTGATGCTGAGTTTAAGCGCTGGCTTGATGCACTTTATTTATTTAATTGAGATTTGATTAATTTTCATGAAATTATTTCTAATTATCCTTGCAAGCTTAGTTCTGGAAGTATTTGTCTGGATTGGCGTGGGCGACCTTGTCGGCAGCATGTGGTATGTGTTCTTCTGGTTCATCGTCGCGTTTTTCATTGGCGTGAGCATTGTGCGGAAATCATCAGCCGGCCTGATGCCGCAAATGCAGCAGATGCAGGCGGGCCAAATGAGCGCTGACCCGGCATTATCCGGCAATCTTCCTAAGCTTTTGGCAGGCTTTTTATTGATGATTCCGGGCCTGATCTCAGATGTGCTTGCCGTACTGATTCTGATTCCGCCTGTGCAGAATGCGCTGAAAGCCACCATGATGAAAGTGATGATGAAGCGCCAGCAAGCCATGATGGAAAAAATGATGGGCGGCATGATGGGAGATATGGGCGGCATGGGTGGCGCGCAAGGCCAGAACCCGTTTGCAGACATGATGCGCCAGATGCAGGATATGCAGAACCAGCAAGGCGGCCGCGATTCCAGCATCATTGACGGCGAAGCGCGCGAAGTGGCGCCGGACGCAAAACAGATTGAGCTGAAAGACGTCAATAAGCGCTAAGCGGCGCTGATGCTGATCAGTTAAGAAGTCAGGCCGGATCAATTGATCCGGCTTTTTTATTGCAGTAAATTCATGCAGGCAGCGTATTTGTTTTTAACAAACGATATAATGCGCGCTTTAGGCATTCTGCTGATTTTCTATGTCGCTTCTTTTAACCATTTGCATGCTGCATTTTGTAGCCCAGCTGAGCCCCGGCCCTGACGTATTGCTGATCGCAAAAAGCTCAGCCTCGACCACGCGGGCCAATACCTTGAAAATTATTTCCGGCATATCGGCGGGGATTGTGGTTTGGGTCGCGCTGACCTTAATGGGCTTTACTGTACTGATTGAACAGCTGCCGTGGATTCAGCAGGTTCTAATGATTATCGGCGGCCTGTTTTTGGCGAAAATGGGCTGGGCCATGCTGAACGGCGGCTTAAAAAGCTTGAAGCAGGAGGCAGAGCTGGAGGCCGCTGGGCAAGCTGAAAAGCCGGATAATTATTTTATGCTGGGCTTATTCACCAATCTGTCCAACCCGAAAACGCTGATCTATTTCAGTAGCGTATTTTCGCTGGCGCTGAGTTCTTCCGCCGGCGAGGATCTTAAAACCCAGCTGGCGTTTATTATTCCAATTCAGACTTTTCTGGTGTTCAGCGCGCTGATGCTGATTTTATCCATGCCGAAAATCAAAGCGCTGTATCAGCGTTCAGGCAGCTATATCGACATCATCTCCGGCGCACTGTTTTTGGCCTTTGCAGTTTGGCTGTGGCTTGATGCACTTCAGGTCTTATGACTTAGGCTTCTGGAGTTTCCGCAGCAGCCGGCAGCTTCGCTTCAGCAGGGGAAGGCTTCAGGTCTTCTCCAGTTTTTTCCTCTAGGCGGTAGCGGTTCGGCTTGAGCGAAGCTTCAGTATTTTCAGAGCCTTGATAGCTCCGGCTGCGGTTGGCGCGTTCACGCAGGCCGCCTTTTTTAATTAATTGCACCATCATGCTTTCCTCAAATCAATGCGCTTAGTTTAATGCAAAAGCGCGGAGAGCAACATGCTGATTGCGCTTGGCTTAGGCCGTCTTTAAGGCTGCCCGCTTGAGAAGGCGAAAGCAGGCGCAGGGCTGGGCCATAAAAAAACCTGATGCCGGATCAGGTTTTTTCTGTAAATTTTTTATTTGGCAGATTTGCTGTCCTGCTGAAGCACATCCAGAAGTGACTGCTGCACAGGTATTTCCTGACGGTCTTGCAAATAGATATGCGCTGCTTTGAATATCAGGGCTGCAGCCAAGCACGCCATAATGCAGAAAATCCAGAAGCCGTAAGGGCTCTGAATCGTGTGTGAACCGCAGCGGGTACATTCTTTGTCAGTAGAAGCAACGACCTTGTTGCAGCAGGCACAGTGGTACTGATAGTGCATATTTTTCTCCTTATTATCTGACGCAGCTGTTCTTTTTTTAATTTTCAGCCATGAATGCAGGGCTGATTGTTTATCTTATGTGAGTAATTGTGTGCATACAAGACAGCGGTAATAATCTGTAAAGTCACAAAAATAAAATAATCAGAAAAAATGGATAAAGCTATGTTTTTAAAATTGAATTCAGCAGCATTTCTGAAGAAATAGTTACAATTTGATGTTCTGAAAAACTGCGGCCGGATAGGGGCTTGCTGCCTGCACGGCGCCGTGGCCTAAACCGCCGGCAGAATTGGCTTTTAAACTCAGCATGCAGAAAATAAGGCTGCTGAATTATAAGCGTTTATCGGCTTTTTACTTGAAGAATATTTGATTGATTTGAGGGCTAAAGCGGTTTCTTAGATAAAAAAGCAATAAATCAGAGAACAGCCAAAGCTGGTCTGCATGCAAGTTTTAGCCTAAATTTAAATAAAAAACATTAAATATCATTTATATATTAAAAATATTTTACTTTTTACTGGAGTGTGATAGATTTCACATCCCTGAAAATAGTGTGACTTAAGTCATTAAGTTAAAGAGGTTTTGATGATTTTGCAGCAGTATAAGATTGTCTTTGGCGGGACAATGGGCGCAGGCAAGTCAGCAGCCATAAAAACTCTGTCAGACATTCCGGTGATTGCCACAGAAGCGGTGAATACTGATACTGAAGCGCATGCTAAATTGTTAACAACCGTCGGCATTGATTATGGGGAAATCCATCTAGAGGATGGCATCAAAATTGGCCTTTACGGCACGCCGGGGCAAGACCGCTTTGACTTTATGTGGCCACTTGTATGCAAGGGCGCGATTGGCACCGTCATTTTAATTGATCATACGCGCCCGGAGCGCTTGCATGATTTGGAATTTTATTTGAACGCATTTCAAGCCTATGGTTCAAATATTGTGGTCGGCATAACGCATTTAGATCAGCAGGATGATCAGATGCTGAAAATTTACCGTGACTGGATGTCCATACATGGCTGCTGCTATCCGCTGTTTGCAGCCGATGCGCGTCAAAAAGATGATGTTTTATTGATGATTGAATCATTAATAGCATCTGTAGAAATTCAAACTGCTTAACTATTGGATCAGTCATTCATGTCTTTCACTGGAAATCCGCGTCAAGCGCCGCAAGACTTAGTCCAAAAAGGGCAAGCGCAAATTCAGCAGCTGCTGCATGCAGTGCCGGGCTTAGATTTTGTCATGCTGTGTTCTTCAGATGGTTTTGAGCTGGCTTTAGCGTCTAAAAAGAACTTGAGCAATCCGGGGAAAGTTGCTGCGGTAGGCAGCTCCATCCTGGCGATGGTTTCGGCATTTGTGTCGGAAATTCAGCTTCAGGGCTGCCAGACCATTACGCTGGATGCTGATAATGGCAAAGCCGTTTTATCGGCAGTTGCGCACCCTCAATATCCTATGCTGATTGTCGCTTTAGCACCTAAAGATGTTCTGCTGGGGCAGTTGCTGTACAGCATTAAAAAAACTGCTGGAAATATTGCATCAATGAATGACGCTGCTTGAATTCAACACTAGAGCTTATTTTCTCCGGCGCACTGCCGGATAATCGTCTGTATTAAAGTATTAGTTTATGAATCAAGTTCTTAATATCGCAATTTTTGGTCTAAGCTTAAAAGTCTTAGATCAGATGAAAAAGCAGATTCTGCTGGCTGTGCCCGCGCATGTTCAAATTAAGTGGGTGAATATTGCTGAACAGAAAATAGACCTGCTGCTTGTAAATGATATGTTTTTCAGCTCGGATAATATTCAGCGCATCATTCAGCAGCATGCGCGCGCTTATCTGCGCCTGATTAAACAGGCTGAAAATGCGGGACTGGTGGAAGATGACCGGTTGGCTTATCCCTTTACGCGGCTCGACAGTTTGACCGAATGGATGCAGGAGCAGCTGCTTGATTATGCATATGAGCCGCCCTATCAGGCCTTAGGCGCGCCTTTTTCCGCCGTGGCAAGGTATGCTGCAGCGGATGATGTTTTCAATGAAATGTTTACCCCGCGCAACGGATATATTCAGCTATTGGACTCCCGCGGTTTTGTTGCGCTGGTTGATACCATGACCGAGCGTGTTTGGGTCAAGCAGGACGGCAGCGGCATCACATTTAATGAAACATTGACTCAAACCTATGCCACCAATCAATTCGCTCAGGATATTGCAAAAGAGTTAAGCGCTCAGGATTTGAGAGTTTGGCTGTGGCGCACTGTCAACCGTTCAAATGGCTTGGCTTTGCCAGAAGTGAAGGGAAATCAGTATTTTAAACTGCAGATTTGGCCGCAATTTGAGAAAGGCTTTGAGCGCAGAAATCTGCTGAAGGCGGCTGCCTGTTTTGCGCAGGGAGCGCAGCTGAAAGCGGTTGCGGCGCACTTAGCCATTTCGCCTGAAATGGTGGAAAAATTTGTGGCCATGGCTGTGCTGCTCAGGCTGGGGCAATTTATTGAAGAATCAGAAGCGGGCTTTGCTGCGCCTGAAACGGGGCAGGCATCAGGCCAGATGCAGATGCTGCGCGGTTTTTTTGGAAAGCTGCGCAAGAAATTAGGCCTTTAAAAATTTACTGGGGTTTTCCCCTTACTTGAGAAGAGAAAAAACGATGGCAAAAGTAACTTTAGATACACTGACGGAAATTGATGGCTTTATTGCAGCGGCATTGGTTGACAGTGAAAGCGGTTTAGCCCTGGCGACCCAGGGAACAGGAATTGTTGATTTGGAACTTGCTGCAGCCGGAAATACTGAAGTATTGCGCGCAAAGCGTAAAGTCGCTAAAGCGCTTCAATTAAATGACACAATTGAGGATATTTTAATTACCCTTGGCAAGCAGTATCACCTGATCCGTCCTTTGGATTCAAATGAAGCGCTGTTTTTATATTTGGTCTTAGACCGCTCTAAGGCAAATTTAGCAATGTCACGCTATGAGCTGAAGGCATTTGAAAAAGAACTGGATTTTTCATAATTCATACAGCCTTTTTTAAACAGGCAAGCCAGAAGCGCGTACAGCAGAGATAGATTTCTCTGCTGTACGTTTGCTTATTGCAGCCGGCATTCAGCGCCAAAAAATTATAAGAAAAATTTCAGCATTTTCCAGCATATCGCTTTATTTCCTTTATATTGCATTTAACACCCTTGCCTGCGCCGCAAAGCGGTTTTCTGCATTTAATGCTATAGTCTGCAGGTTTAATTTCGGACTTTGAATGATGTTGAAAAAAGGCATTTACCGGCACTATAAAGGCCAGCTGTATCAGGTATTTCATGTGGCAACCCATAGCGAAACAGGAGAGCGGCTGGCGGTCTATCAATGCCTGTACGGCGACTATTCCATGTGGGTGCGGCCGCTGGAGATGTTCATGGAAACTGTCAGCATTGAAGGCGAAACCGTTGAACGCTTTAAGCTGATTCAGGAAACCTGAGCGGCATAGGGCTGCAGCGCGGCCGGCAAGCGGATGAGCTAACTATAATTTAAAAGAGGGAAGCATGAGTTTAACCGACGAGTTCTTGGCGCAGGCTAATGCGCTTTATCAGGATTTTCAGGCGCATGACGCCCTGCAGTCAGACCGGCTGCAGCGCTTTCGCAATATCGAGCCTGAATCTGCGCGCCTTTTGGGCGTACTGATCCGCGCCCAGCAGGCACGGAAAATTCTGGAAATCGGCACATCTACAGGCTATTCAACGCTGTGGCTGGCCAATGCTGCCCAAAGCACGCAGGGCCAGGTCACAACCATTGAAATTGATGCTGAACGCAGCCATCAGGCGCAGCAGCATGCCGCACGGCTGCATCTGCAGAATACAGTGGAATTTAAAGTCGGCGATGCGCTGGAATTCCTGCAGCAGTGTACTGAGCGCTACGATTTTATTCTGCTGGATGCCGAACGCGATGCCTACGTGGCCTACTGGCCGTATTTAGCGCAGCTTATGCAAGCCAAGGGCGGGCTTTTAGCTGTGGACAATGTGCTGTCACATGCATCGGAAGTTGCTGAGTTTATTGGCCTGATTGAGGCGGATAAGCGCTTTGCCTGCGCCAGCCTGCCGGTTGGCGCAGGGCTGCTGCTGGTCACTGCGGTTTAACTGCAGGGCCAAGTGCGGGTGCGGGCAGCTGTCAAAACCTGCGTTTTGACGGCTGCTTTTATGCTTATTATTGAATGCTGATGCGGGTAAAGTGCAGGTCATATTCTAAGTATTTGTGCACAAAGGCTGCCTTGTCGTGGCAGCGCATCATATTGTTGTAGATGAATTCGGGAACAGGGTGGTACAGGTCGCCGGTTCCATTGGTATAAAAAATTTTAAGGTAGCGTGATGAAGCACTGTATTTCCAGGATTTCACGGCAAGCTGTGTTCCCATAAGCACCTCGCATAAGTTATTTTATTATTCGCAGATTAAGCCTGTTACCTTTTGAAATTAGACGGTTTTTGAATGGCCGAATAGGACAGTTTTGTAAATATTCCAGCCATTTTATTGCAGGCGCTCAAGCGCTGCTGTCTCCTGGCTGAAATCAACCGTCTGCAGTTTCAGCTTAGGCGCTTGGCAGGCGCATTGCCAATAAAATTTTCAGATAACCTTAGGCTTAAATGGCGCATGAAAGCTATAGAACTTCATGCTGAATCATGATTTTCAGCTGCTGAAAGAAGAATTGCGCGTCTAAATTGGCCATTTCCAGCTGGACAATATTCTCAAAACCGCATGAGGTGGCGATCAAGCGCCAAGCGATTGCGTCGATCTGCTTTGGATCAAAAGAAAATTCCTGCGCATTCAGCCCATTCTCAAGAATAGCTAAAACGGCACGGTGCCAGAGCTGCATGGCCTCCTGATAAGCGGCCTTAATCTGGTGGTCGGCATGAATGCTGTTTTCGGCATCATTCCAAAGCTTCAGGTAGGGCAGGTCTTCTGCGCTTTCAGTAAAACCGAGCATATAGGTCAGGCAGTCAAAATGGCTGTTCTGCAGCTGCAGCGGCTCTGCATCTAAATTTTCACGGACTAAGGACAGGAAAATGGAAGTTTTCAGCTCAGAAATCGAGCCGAAATGGTGATGAACCTGCCCGGTGGATATTTCTGCAGTTTGCGCCAGATGGCGCACAGTCAGGGCATTAAACCCCTCAGTTAAAACAATTTTTTTTGCAGTTTCGGTGATTTGTTTTTTCCGGTCTTGCTTATTCAGATAGCTCATTAATCATGCCGTTACAATAAAGTTGGACGGGTGTTCAATTTGACGCAGTATAATTTGGACATATGTTCAAATTTACATGTACAAAGGTTATTCATGTTACGTAAATGGTATATTTTAGCAATAGTCGTGCTGATTTATCTGCCGGTTTCCATTGATGCGACTGTGTTGCATGTTGCAGTTCCAACCCTGATTCAAGCCTTGCAGCTCAGCAATGCTCAAATGCTCTGGATCATTGATATTTATCCGCTGATGATGGCAGGGCTGCTGCTGCCTATGGGTGCGCTGGGCACGCGCATCGGCTATAAAAAACTGATGCTGGCCGGGGCGGCGGTTTTTGGCGCGGGTTCGCTGCTTGCTGCTTTTGCGCCGTCAGCAGCGGTTTTGATTTTTTCCAGAATTATTCTGGCCATCGGAGCCGCCATGATTCTGCCTGCGGCGCTGGCCTGCCTGCGCAGCACCTTCCTGGATGAAAATCAGCGCAACTTTGCCTTAGGCCTATGGGTTGTTGCCGGCGGCGGCGGGGCTGCATTTGGCCCGCTTATTGGCGGCGCGCTGCTTGAGCATTATCACTGGGGAGCGGTATTCCTGATTAATATTCCGATCATCGGCGCGGTTCTGGCAGGAGGGAATTTCATCCTGCCGGATCAGGAGATGAATGCGCAGAAGAAAATAAATATTCTGGACAGCGCATTATTGACGGCTGCTATTCTGCTGCTGATTTATGCGCTGAAAGCTGGATTAAAAGCGTATAGCCTGAATGTGCTGCTGATTGGGCTTGCCGGCGCCGCCTTGCTGTATCTGTTTATGCAGCTGCAGCGCCGCAGGGCAGAGCCATTGCTGGATTTAACGCTGTTCCAGCATACAGCGGTCAAAACCGGCTTCTTGATCTGCATTTTTGCCATGATGGCATTGGTCGGGTTCGAGCTGCTGATTTCTCAAGAGCTGCAGTTTGTTTATGGCTTAAGCCCGCTGCAGGCAGGGCTGTTTATTCTGCCCTTTATGCTTGCCGTCAGCCTGAGCGGGCTTTTTGCCGGCGCATTGGTTAACCGCTTTGGGGTGCAGGCCGTCAGCCTGTGGGGGCTTGCCGCGGCGGCTATTGCATTGTTAGGCTTAGCGGAAACCAGCGCCATGGAGCAAAAGCATTGGGCGTGGTTCTGGATGGCGCTGCTGGGCATCAGCATTGAGTCCGCTTTTCTGGCGGCGACATCCGCGATCATTTCCGCCAGCCCGGTCGATAAAGCTGCGGCGGCGGGCGCGATAGAAAGCATGGCGTATGAGCTGGGCACAGGCTTCGGTGTAGCGGTATTTGGCCTGCTGGCTTCATTTTTTTACAGCGGCAAAGCCAATTTCCGCGGCTTGATGCCGGAGCAGGATTATGAGATTGCCAGGCATTCGATAGGTGAAACGGCGCGCATGCTGAAAGGCGCCGATGAAAACGCAGCCTCGGCGGTGCAGGCGCTGGCAAATCAGGCTTTTATTTCGGCGTATCAGCTGGTTTTGCAGATTTCCAGCTTAACGCTGATGCTTCTGCTGCTGTTTGTGTGGCTGTACGGGCGTCAGCGGGAAGCCGAATAGTCTGGCCAATAAAAAACCGCGCCAGAAGCGCGGTTTTTCAATCAGTCTAATCTAAGGCAGATTAGATTTTACCTACTAGGTCGATTGAAGGAGCAAGCGTAGCGTCGCCTTCTTTCCATTTAGCTGGGCAAACTTCGCCTGGGTGAGCGTGAACGTATTGCGCCGCTTTCACTTTGCGAAGCAGTTCCTGCGCGTCACGGCCAATGCCGCCAGCGTTGATTTCGATGATTTGGATTTTGCCTTCTGGGTCGATAACAAAAGTACCGCGGTCAGCAAGGCCGGCAGCTTCGATTAATACTTCAAAGTTTTTAGACAGCGTCCAATTTGGGTCGCCAACCATTACGTACTGAATTTTTTTGATTTCTGCAGAAGAATCATGCCAAGCTTTGTGCGTGAAATGCGTGTCAGTAGACACTGCATAAATTTCAACGCCTAATTTTTGGAATTCAGCGTAGTTGTCCGCAAGGTCGCCAAGTTCAGTCGGGCAAACAAAAGTGAAGTCTGCTGGATAGAAGAATACAACTGACCATTTGCCTTTCAGGTCAGCTTCAGTCACTTCCAGGAATTTGCCGTTTTGGAATGCTTGCGCTTTAAATGGTTTAACTTCAGTATTAATTAAGCTCATCATTGTCTCCATGATTGAGGTTTGTATTTGATTTCCAGTAGAGTATCGAACTTCTAATTATTGATGAAATGGTATTTTTGCATTATACAGATCGGAAAAACCGAACGGTTATTAAAAGAGCCATTTCATCAAGCTTGATCATTCCGCCCATTGAGCATGAATAATGTGATGACTAAATGACAAAATCATCGGTTCTTCAACTTGCATTCAAACATGATGCCTCTAATGGCAAAATTCAAGGGTAAAAATTAAAAAAGTTAAAATTAAACAAAATCTCTGTTCTTCCGCTGCGTGTCATTACAGCGTAAAATGGCCTATTGCTGTTTTTATTAGGAATCTTGTTCTGTGCAGAGTCATTTAAATGCTGACCATCTGGTGATGGCGCGTGACCGTCATCGTTTAAATCGACTTCGTAAAGGGAAAGATGCCGATGAAAAGCAGCATCAGGAATTAGTTGAAAAATCCCATGCTAAAGTGCTGGAGCGCCTGAGCCGCATTCCAAAAATAAAGCTGAATCAGGAGCTGCCGGTGACCCAGTCGGCGGACAAGCTGATTGAAGCGATTCAAAAAAATCAGGTCATTATTGTGGCCGGTGAAACCGGTTCAGGCAAAACCACGCAGCTGCCGCAGATTGCCATGCTGGCCGGCCGCGGCTTGACCGGCATGATCGGCCATACCCAGCCGCGCCGCTTGGCGGCCCGCAGCGTTTCGCAGCGGATTGCGGAAGAAGTGGGCCAGAAGCTGGGCGAGGCCATCAGCTTTAAAGTGCGCTTTAATGAGCAGGGCTCGCAGGACTCAATTGTCCGCTTGATGACTGACGGCATTCTGCTGGCGGAACTGGCGCATGACCGCTATCTGACCAAATACGACACCATTATTATCGATGAAGCGCATGAACGCTCGCTGAATATCGACTTCATCATGGGCTATTTAAAGCAGCTTCTGCCGCGCCGCAAGGACTTGAAAGTCATCATTACTTCGGCGACTTTAGACGTCAACCGCTTCAGCAGCTACTTTAACGGCGCGCCGATTTTTGAAGTGGAAGGGCGCAGCTTCCCTGTAGAGCTGCGCTACCGGCCGATTTCTGAACTGAATATTGGCGGCAGCGATGATGATGAATTTGATGATTTTGAAGAAAACCTGCCGCGCGCTGTAGTGTCTGCCGTGGAAGAATGCTTTCAGGATGCGCAGCAGAAAGGCCATCCTGAATATGCGGATATCCTGATTTTCGCCAGCACAGAACAGGAAATCCGCGAGCTGCAGGAAACCCTGCAGAAGCATGGCCCGCGCCATACCGAAGTCCTGCCGCTGTATGCCCGGCTGGCGCTGGGCGAACAGCAGAAAATCTTCAATCCATCGGGCGGCGGGCGGCGCATTATTATCGCCACCAACGTGGCGGAAACTGCTTTAACCGTTCCGAATATCCGCTACGTCATTGACAGCGGCTTTGCGCGGATCTCGCGCTACAACTACCGTTCCCGCGTACAGCGCCTGCCGATTGAAGCAGTTTCGCAGGCCGCGGCCAATCAGCGCAAAGGGCGCTGCGGCCGTATTGCGCCGGGCGTGTGCATCCGCCTGTACAGCGAAGAAGATTTCCAGAGCCGTCCTGAATTTACTGAGCCGGAAATTAAGCGCACCAACTTGGCTTCGGTGATTCTGCAGATGCAGAGCCTGGGCTTGGGCGCGCTGGAAGATTTTGATTTTATTGAGCCGCCGGATCTCCGCCTGGTGAATGACGGGCGCAAGCTGCTGATTGAGCTGGGGGCGATGACTGAAAAGAAAGCTCCTTTTGCTGAAAAAGCGGCTGCGGGAGATTCTGCAGCATCCAATCCTCCTAAATCCTCCATTGCCAAAGGCGGGCCTCAGGACAAGGGCGATTCCCTGACCAAAATCGGCCAGCAAATGGCGAAAATGCCGATTGATCCGCGCCTTGCGCGCATGATTTTAGGCGGCGCGCATTTTGGTGTACTGAACGAAATGCTGGTGATTGTGGCAGCGCTGGCCGTGCAGGACCCGCGTGAACGCCCTGCGGACAAGCAGATGCAGGCCGATCAAAAGCATGCTTTATTCCGCGAGGCGGATTCGGACTTTCTGTTTTACATCAGGCTGTGGGAAACGCTGCACCATAACCGCGAAAGCATGAGCGAAAATAAGCGCCGGACTTTTGCGCGCAATCATTTCCTGAGCTGGCTGCGCCTGCGCGAATGGCAGAAAACCCATGAGCAGCTGGTCGATTTGGCTAAAGGCCTGAAATTATCCTTCAATGATAAAAAAGCCAGCTATGAAAACCTGCACCGCGCCTTGCTGACCGGGCTGCTGTCCTTTATTGCCAATAAGACCGATGAGCGCAATGTCTTCATGGCGGTGCGCCAGCAAAAAGCGCGGATTTTCCCGGCTTCAACTCTGCATAAAACCAATACCCCGTGGGTGATGGCTTTTGAAATGGTGGAAACTTCTCAGGTTTATTTGCGCACATTGGCGAAAATTGAGCCGGAATGGATTCTGCTGGCGGCGCCGGATCTGCTGAAGCATCATTATTTTGAACCGCACTGGTCGAAAAAAGCCGGCGTGGTGAATGCCTATGACCAGATTTCATTATTCGGCTTGATTATTGAGCCGAAGCGCGCCATCAATTATGAGAAAGTCGATCAGCCGGCCGCTCATGAAATCTTCCTGCGCGATGCGCTGACCACCGGCCACTTAGGCATCACGCCGCCATTCTTAAAGCATAACTTGCTGAAGCTGGAAGAAGTGGAGCGGGTTGAAGACAAGCTGCGCCGCCGTGATCTGGTGGTGGATGAAGAAACCATTTACCAGTTCTATGCTTCGAAAGTGCCGCCGGAAGTGGCCAGCCGGAGCAGTTTTGAAGACTGGCGCGCAACGGTAGAGCCGCAGAATCCGCGCTATTTATTTGTCGATGACGATGCGCTGTGGATGAATGACCGCCCGGCGACGCAGCAGTTTCCAGACGCATTGCGCAACGGCGAACTGCGCTTGGCGGCCAGCTACCGTTTTGACCCCAGCCATGATGAAGATGGCGCAACGGTCCGCATTCCCGTGCAGGCGCTGCCGCAGGTGGATGAAAACCTGTGGTCTTGGGGCATTCCCGGCTGGCGTCAGGACTTGATTGAAGCATTGCTGAAGTCTTTGCCTAAAGATAAGCGCCGCAGCCTGGTGCCGATTCCAGATACCGCGCGCAAACTGGTTTCACGCATTGATGCGGTCAATCTGCAGCAGCATATTTTAAGCTTTCTGGCCTTTCAGCTGCGCGGCGAGCAAATCACGGAAAAAGACTTTTCTTTTGAGCGCGTAGAGCAGTACCTGCTGCCGCTGATTAAAGTGATTGATGAAAAAGGCCGCGTGATTGAGCAGGGCCGCGACTTAAGCGAGCTGAAAGCGCGCTGCCGCACCGAAACTCACAGCCCGGTCAAGCAGCTGAAAGGCGAGTTCAAGGCCTTTCCTGAAAGCTTTGTCTTTGAAGCTTCGCAAAAAGTGACTGGCGTAGTGGTGAAGCAGTATCAGGCTTTGGTGCCCGGCAAAAGCTTTGCGGACTTAGAGCAGAAAGATGAAACCGGCGTGGTGATTCAAACCTTCAATGACCAGAACGAGGCCATCAAGCAGCACCGCCAGGGGGTGATTCATCTGGTGCATATGCAGCTGGGCGACCTGGTGCGCCAGCTGAAAAAGCAGATTTCCAAGCCGCTGGCGTTGGCGTATTCACCATTGGGCGACAAAGCTAAATTGGAGCAGATGCTAGTTTATGCTACACTGCAGCTTGCAATAAATGAGCTTCCTGTCAATGCGGAAGAGTTCCAAAGCTTGGTTTTAAATGTAAGGAAATCTTTCTTAACGCATGGGCAGCAGGCGCTGCAGGTTTTAACTGAGATTTACATTCAATGGCAGGATATCCGCCGCAAACTGCTGCTTGCAGACGATTCTGTGTTTGGAAAAAACATTGATGACATTGAAGATCAGCTGGATTTGATGAGCCTTGCGGACTTTGTCTATGTAAAATCTTCCGATGTGTGGCAGGAATTTCCGCGCTATTTGAAGGCCTTGGTCTTGCGTTTAGAGCGCTTGCCCAATAACCTGCAAAGGGACAACGCCGCCATTGATCAAGTTGACCCGTGGATGGAAAAATTATTCAAGTTTAAAAATGACACCCACCTTAAAGAATTGTATTTCATGGTCGAGGAGCTGCGCATTTCACTGTTTTCTCAGCCGATGAAAACCAAGATGCCGGTTTCGCCAGCCCGTTTGCAGAAAGCATGGGAACGGCTTGGAATCAGTTCATAGCAGGCAATTTCAATCAGGAGTTTTACATGGGCATCCGCATTACCGGTACGGGCGTATATCACCCAGAGCACGTCATTACCAATGAAGAGTTAGTTGAAGGTTTAAATGCCTATGTGGAACAGTACAATCAGGACAATGCGAAAAAAATCGCAGCCGGCGAACTGGAAGAGCGCCGCGGTTCAAGCGCCGAGTTCATCGAAAAAGCATCGGGTGTAAAGCAGCGCTATGTTGCAGAAAAATCTGGCATTTTAGATCCGAAACGCCTGCGCCCCCTGCTGCATGTGCGCGCAGATGACGAGCTTTCCATTCAGGCGGAGTGGGGCATCAATGCCGCCAAGCAGGCGATGGCGCAGGCCGGCGTCACAGCTGAAGACATTGATGTGGTGATTTTATCCTGCTCAAATATTCAGCGCGCATACCCGGCGGTGGCGATTGAAATCCAAAGCGCTTTGGGCATTCAGGGCTATGCCTATGACATGAATGTCGCCTGTTCCGCTGCCACTTTCGGCATTAAGCAGGCCTATGACGCCATTAAAGCCGGCGCGCGCCGCGTGCTGCTGGTGAATGTCGAAATTACTTCAGGCCATACCGACTTCCGTTCGCGCGACTGCCATTTTATTTTCGGCGATGTGGCTGCGGCTTCCATCATTGAAGAAACCGAAAGCAAAGCCGGCTTTGAAGTCTTGGACATCAGCCTGTTCACGCAGTTCTCCAACAATATCCGCAACAACTTCGGCTACCTGAACATGAGCGAAGCAGAGGCGGATATCGACAATAACCGCTTCCGCCAGGACGGCCGCAAAGTGTTTAAGGAAGTCTGCCCGCTGGTTGCGAAAATGATTACCGCGCAGCTGGAAAAAAATCAGATTGCGCCGGTCAATGTGAAGCGCTTCTGGCTGCATCAGGCCAATGCCAGCATGAATGAGCTGATTCTGAAGCTGGTGGTCGGCAAAGAGCATGCGCAGCCGGATTTAGTGCCGATTATTCTGGATGAGTTTGCCAATACTTCATCTGCAGGCGTGATTATTGCCCTGAACCGCAGCGCGGATCAGGTGGATGACGGCGAATACGGCGTGCTTTGCTCATTTGGCGCCGGCTATTCGGTCGGTTCTATTCTGGTGCAGAAACAAGCCGCTGCCTAAGTAATGCCAGTCAGTTAAGCATTTTTAATCCTCCCCAACCCTCCTTTTTCAAAGGAGGGAGCGTTTCGAAGTTCAATACCGTATTGAATTAAAGGGAGTTCCCCTCTTTTTCAAAGAGGGGTTAGGGGAGATTTATCAATCTGTAATAATGAAATTACGCTTAACTGATCAGCATTAGCTGCCTAAGCGCTTTTAACGCCGGCTGTTTCCGCCGGCGGCAGCAAATGGCTGCGGTCCGCAATATGGGCCGCAGCCATTTTTTATGTGCCGCGGATAAATAGGTAGAGCCGCGCAGAAACTTTGACTATATTAAAGCCAAGATCAATCACGGCTCCGAGGTGCGCAGATGCAAAAACAGCAGGCGGTTTCCCGGCAGGCTGCAATTGCCCGGCAGCTGCAGCGCATATCGCCGGAACTTAAGCAGATTGTGCAGGATCAGCTGCAGCTTGCTGAAAAGCTGAGCGCGCATCGCCTGTTTAAAATTGCGCAGGAACAGCATCAGATTCAAATCGGCCATCAGCTGTTTTATGTGCAGTTTTTTACGCCAGACTGCCCGCCTGCAGATGCCTCGCACGGGCTGGCGCATTGCCATTTTAGCTATGCCGGGCAAAAGGCTGAGCTGCTGGAAGAATTTTTTCTGCAGGAAGTGCACTTCCTGACCGGCGATTTAAAAGCGCAGCATCCGCTGTTTTTGCGCAGCAAGGCCCAGCGCCTGAGGGAACTGCTGCTTGAGCAGCTTTACCTTTGGGCGGATGGCGCGGAACGGGTGAAAAAGGCGCTGCAGGGCATGAGTCTGGCGCAGGCGGAGCTGATTGATCAGCTGATGATGCAGGCGGAAGGCAGCCGCGGCGCAGCAATGCAGGACTGGGTGCAGCGCCGGCAGCCGCTGCCGGCCGAGGCTCTGCAGGCTTTTCAGCAGATGTTCCGCTTAGACGCGGCGCTGGGGCAGGAGATTTTGCCCCTGCAGGCGCTGATGGAAAGCTATGATGATTTCTGCTTCAGCGCCGCGCAGTTTTTAGATCCGGCCATTTACCGGATCATGTCGCTGTCATTCCGCGAGCACTTCAGCCTGAATGATTTAATTGAGCATGAGGATGACATCCGGCTGCTGTATCCGCATGCGCGGGAGCAGCCGCATATGCTGGGTTTTGTCCGGCTGATGAACCGCGAAGTCTGGCGCCGCGCCGATGCACTGTCTAAGCAGCACTTTCTGGCTGCAGACCCGCGCATCTGGCAGAAAAAAGCTGCGGTTTTGCCCCTGTTTGACGGCACGCGGCCGGTCAATTGGCTGTTCAGGCAGCCGGCGGAGGTGCTGGACTGGGTCAGTCAGAATATTCAGCACGGCAGCGTCCGCACCGCAGTTGCCGCGCTGAGCTTTATTGACAGCAGTCAAATGCATCCGCAGGTGATTCTGGCGGCGCTGCAGTATTTCCAGCATGCGGCCGCGCGGCTGTTTATTCAAAGCTGCCACGACATCGCCGTGCAGGAAAACTGGTTTGAGCATCCGCAGAATACCGCAGCGGTGCTGCAGGGCACGCGCCAAGCCGTTGATGACACTAGGGCGGCGATCCGGCCTTCCATTCTGTATTTGGATGAATGGATTGCTTTGGCCGGCTGCATTGCCAAAGCGGATGGCGCCGCCCTGAAAAAGGTGCATTTAAGGCTCAGCCGGGTGATGCAGGCCTTTATGCTGCATCTGCAAAAAATAACCGCGGCTCTGCCTGCAGACCTCATGGCGTTTATTTTGCCGGAACGGCAGCAGGAGCGCGGCTTTTATACGGCGCTGCAGCGGCGCAGAATGCCGCCGGACAAGTTCCGTCAGCAGTTTTACCTGCAGGCCGGCGCCGTGCGCAAAACCGTGTTTGACGCCTATGTGCGCGACTATTTAAGCGCCTATTTTACAGCCCATAAAACTGTGCCGAAAAGCGTGACCTGGATGGGGCTGTTTCATCAGGCCGCGGCTTGGCATGATCAGATTCAGAAAGAGGAAATCCTGTCCAAGCTGAAAAAGGATTTTTCCTTGGCGGCGTGGCGCCCGGTGTGCGCGCAGCCACAGCTGGAATTTGAACAGTGGCGCTTTGAAGAGCTGCAGAGCATTGAGCGGATTATTGAAGAGTCTAAAAGGTTCCGGCACTGCCTGGCGGCCAGCTATGCGCAGCGCATCATTGAAGGCGAATATGTTGCGTTTCATATGGCGCATGCGCAGGCCCCGCACAGAATGACGCTGGGCTGCCGGCGTGAAAATGGCCGGCTGCTGTTCGATCAGCTGGAGCTGCCGGATAACGCCAAAGCCGATGAACTGTCTATGCAGGCCGCCCGGCGCTTTGTTGATTGGCTGAATCAAAATCAAAGCTCGGAAAATTAACAGCTTAGGCATGCCGCTGCATGATTGGCGTCTGATCGCGCTTAACATTTCAGCCAAAACTCGTTAGGCTATAGCCGTTCTTTTACGGTATGGGCCATATGAAACAGGAAACTGCACTCAAATTATTAAAAGCGGGCGAGAACGTCTTCTTAACCGGTTCAGCGGGTGCAGGCAAGACCTATACGCTTAATCAGTACATCAACTATTTAAAAGCGCGCAAAGTGCCTGTCGCCATTACCGCATCGACAGGCATCGCAGCCACCCACATGAACGGCATGACCATTCATACCTGGGCGGGCATCGGCATTAAAGATGCGCTGTCTGATGATGACTTAAAGCGTATGAAAGAGCGCAAATACCTGAAAGAGCATTTGGAAAATGCCCAAGTGCTGATTATTGACGAAATTTCCATGCTGCATGCCAAGCAGCTGAATCTGGTCAATAAAGTGCTGAAATATTTTAAGGAAAGCGAAGAGGCCTTTGGCGGCATTCAGGTGATTGCTGCCGGAGATTTTTTCCAGCTGCCGCCGGTCGGCAAAAATGATGAGCGCAACCGCGACAAATTCTGCTTTATGTCCGAAGCGTGGGTCGAAGCCAAATTCCGCGTGTGCTATCTGAGCGAACAGCACCGCCAGGGCAATGACTATCTGAATGATATTTTAAACGCCATCCGCGGGCAGAGCATTACGCAGGAGCATCTGCAGGCGCTGAAGCAGACCCGCAGCCAGAATATCGGCGAAACCTTTACCCGCCTGTATACCCACAATATGGATGTGGACAGCATCAACTTTAAGCATCTGAATGAAATTGATCAGGAATCGCGCCAGTTTGATGCGCAGTGCGACGGCAATGCCAAACTGGTTGAAACCCTGAAATCTTCGGTGCGCGCGCCGGAAAACCTGACGCTGAAAAAGCATGCCAAAGTGATGTTTGTCAAAAACAACTTTGACTTGGGCTATATCAACGGCAGCTTGGGCGAAGTGATTGCCTTTGAAGAAGATGACGAATATGGCGTGCTGCCGAAAGTCAAGCTGACTGACGGCACGACTTTAACGGTCGAGCCGGAAACCTGGTCGGTGGATAATGATGAAGGCAAAACTATTGCCAGCTTCCAGCAGATTCCGCTGCGCTTGGCATGGGCCATTACCATCCATAAATCGCAGGGCATGACCTTGGAGCAGGCTGAAATCAATCTGGCCAACACTTTTGAAAAAGGCCAAGGCTATGTTGCCTTGTCCCGCTTGAAGACCTTGGATGGCTTAAAGCTGCTGGGGCTGAATGATCAGGCGCTGGAGCTGGACAGTCTGGCGATTAAAGCTGACCGCCGTTTTCAGGAGCTGTCCGCCGAAGCCGATGAGCACTTTGCTGAAGCGGATTTTACCGCGCAGCATAAGGCCTTTATCCGGCACTGCGGCGGCACGCTGAATGAATATGAAATTGAGCGTAATGAGAAGAAACTGGCGAAAACTGGCGGCAAGCAGAATTATGCTTCCGCAACGCTGGATGAAACGCGCGCGCTGTTTGAAGGTGGCTATGATATTCCGGACATTGCGCAGGAGCGCGGCTTGACGCCGGCGACCATTATCAACCACTTGGGCCGCCTGCAGAAAGAGCAGGGCCTGGACATTTCGGTCGCTAACCCCGGCGAAGAAGCGGTTGAGCAGGTGCGTAAAATCTACAAGCGTTTAAGCAAGCGTCAGGAAGCGGGGCATTTCAATGATGACGGCAGCATTAAGCTGCGTCCAATTGTTGAGCAGACCAGCCCGCGCATGGGCTATGATCAAGTGCGCTTGGCGCTGCTGTTTGTGGAATAAAGCCGGCCGCTGAGCTAATGTGGATCAGCATAGGCGTTTTGCAATAAGCGCCTTCGCTTTTTTAGCCGTCACTGGCTTTGCCTGAACCGGCCCGGCGCTTCAGGCAATTAGTTGGGCTGTTTTATTCCATTTTGAGCAGCATCAGTTAAACTGGGGAATATTCCTAAACCACCATTTTTACAATTATGGCGCTCACGGCTTGGTACACGCTTCGAAAATTTGTCTATAACAACTTGCATAATGATGACTATGAAACAGCATTCAGCCGCGGCCTCAACTATTTTCTAATTCTGCTGATTCTCGGCAATGCGGCCGCCGTGCTGCTGGAATCGGTCAATGATATCTATCAGTCCTACCGGTTATTCTTTGACCTTTTTGAAAATATCTCCATTGCTATTTTCAGCTTTGAATATCTGCTGCGGATCTGGTCGGCGGCTGAGCATGAGCCTTTTGAGTCGGCATGGAAAAACCGCCTCAAATGGGTGAAGAGCGGCGGCGCGGTGATTGACCTGCTGGCGATTTTGCCGGCCTATATCAATTTCTTTGTGCCGATCGACCTGCGTTTCTTAAGAATCCTGCGCTTATTGCGGCTGCTGAAGCTCACCCGCTATTTTGTTTCCCTGCAGATTTTGCTGCGGGTCATTGAGCGGGAAAAAGGCGCCTTTCAGGCGGTTATTTTTATTCTCAGCATCATGATTGTCATGGCGGCGGCCAGCGTCTATGTGGTGGAAAATAAAGCCCAGCCGGAGGTGTTCAACTCCATACCGGCGTCAATGTGGTGGGCCGTAGTGACTTTAACCACGGTCGGCTATGGCGATGTCACGCCGATTACCCCTTTAGGGCGCTTTTTAGGGGCAATTATCACTATTCTGGGGGTCGGGCTGGCGGCCTTGCCTGCCGGTATTCTGGCTAATGGCTTAGCCAATGAGCTGCAGCAGCGCAAGCAGTTTTTGGAGCTGAAATTCAGGGAACTGCTGCAGCGCTCTGAAATTGACTTGGCGGCGGATCAGGAAAAAATTGAGGAAATACGCAAAGAGGTCGGGCTGACGACGGAGCAAACCCACGACATTATTCTGCAGCTGATCCGCGAGCAGCGCGAAGAAGCGCTCAAGCAGGAGCGCGAGCAGTATGCCTATTGCCCGCATTGCGGCAAGAAACTGCCTGAATTGTAGCTAAGGCTGCCTATGCACGGCAGCCATTCCGCAGCCGCGTATCCGCAGCCGCGTATCCGCAGTTTATTTTACTCGGCTATGAGGCGGCAATTGGATAAGCAGCATGATTTGCAGGGCATTTGAATTTAAAGCAGCAGCGCGGCTGCGCATTTTCAATTGGCGGTTTTGCCCGCAGTTGAATTTAAAAAATGAATGAAATTATTTTAAACAGTGATAACATGAGTAAAATTCAATTTTAAAAGTGAAAAACTGACAGCTTTTCACTTGGAACCAGCCAATAGCGCATGCAGGAATACCACACATGTTAGAAATCCGACATCTGAAAACTTTGACTGCATTGAGGGAGCATGGCTCACTGGTTTCGGCTGCCAATGATTTGTGCCTAACGCCATCGGCGATTTCGCATCAGCTGAAAGAGCTGGATCACTGGTACGGCGTAGAAGTGGTGAACCGCCGCACCCGGCCGGTGACATTTTCTAATGTTGGGCAGCGTTTGCTGAAACTGGCTGACGATGTTTTGCCGCAAGTGCAGATCACCCAGTCAGACATTACCCGCATTGTGCATGGCCAAACGGGCCGCATCACTTTTTCATCCGAATGCCACAGCTGCTTTGACTGGCTGATGCCTTTGCTGAACCTGTACCGCCAGCACTATCCGGATGTGGATTTGGACTTCGCTTCCGGCTTTGAGGCCAATCCGCATGAGCTGCTGCAGAACGGCGAATTTGACCTGCTGATTACCGCCGATCCCATTACTTTGAAAGGCATTGAATACTTTCCAATTTTCGAATACGAGTCGCGCCTGGTCCTGTCGCATACGCATCCTTTGGTGCGTGCGGAAAACATTACCGTGCAGGACTTGGCGGAAGAAACCCTAATTACTTATCCTGTAGACAAGCACCGCCTGGATATTATGGCCAAGCTGTTTATGCCCGCCAACATTCAGCCGAAAAGCATCCGCACTACCGACTTGACTCAAATGCTGATTCAGCTGGTGGCCAGCGGGCGGGGCATCGCGGCACTTCCGGACTGGGTAGTGAATGAATATGAGCAGAAAGGCTGGGTGGCGTCACGGCGCCTGTCCTGCGTTTCGCCGAATGGCCTGCGCCGCACGCTGTATGCCGGCTACAGAAGTGAAGAAAAAGACAAAAGCTATTTTGAAGGCTTTTTAAAGCAGCTGGAAAAATTTTCGCAAAAGCGCAGCAGCTATTATTCAGCTTAGCGCGCTTTGCGCTGAGGTGAAGCCGGTGCGCCTACACGGAATGCTAATAAGCTAAGGAGTTTCGCCATAAACATCTTAACCTTTTGGGCTATTCACAGCGGAGCCTTACCGTTTTTAAATCGAATTTTTGGAGCTCGTTTTGTTCTTTTGTTTCGCCAAAAGAACCAAAAGCATTTGTCATCCGCGAAACCTGTTCACTTTCTGCACTTAAATAATTTTGTTGCAAAAACAGTTCATTTCAAAGGTCAGATAGGTTGCGGATGACGCTTCCGCGTATCAAATGAAGTCTAGAATTTAAAAAGAAAAAGCCAGTCAGTTAAGAAACTGACAGGCATTAGTGCGCCTACACCGGCTTTTTATCTTGCTTCAGCAGCACAATCAAGCCGGAAATAGCGGACCCTGCTGTGGCTAGGAAAATGTCTTTATGCGCATCCCACATATCGCCCTGCTGGCCGTTATAGTTTTCCGCATCTTCCGGCGACAGGCCAATGGCAATCAGCCATTCAAGCCATTCATAAATCAGGCTGGTGGCCATGACAAACTGGATGACCAGCAGATACAGGCTAAAGGGCTTCAGTGAGGGCAGCCAAACCTGAAACAGGCGGTAAAATGCCGGATAGAGCATCAGCCCGTAAGCCAGGTGCACAAAACGGTCATACATATTGCGCGGCCAGCCGAATGCCTGATTGAGATCAAAATTTAAATACTGAATAGCCCATTCGTTATAAGGCACATAAGAATACAGGTAATGCGCGCCTAAGATGTGAATCAGCAGGAAGCCGATATACAGCAGGAAACTCCAAAAGGTGAAGCCAATTTTTTTCAGGCAGAAAAACAGCGCGATCAGCATCACCACAGTGCCGGCCTGATGCAGCAGGTAAGATTCAAGCTCAAGCGGGTTGATGCTTGCCAATACGGTGCAGAGCGCTAAAACGGCAAGGACAATCCAGTGCTTGGCAGTCAATTGATATTCAATCATTTGTTGTTTTCTTTCATTGTATTGGTTCAGGCGATAAAAAAGCGAAGCCGAAGCTCCGCTTTTCAGTTTAAATGCGGATTAGATTTTCGCAATTAAATCTTTGATTTGCTTCGCTTGCTCAGCCGCATTGCCGGTATAGGTTGCAGGCGTCATTTCCGCTAAGCGCGCGCGGTCAGCAGCCGGCACAGCTTCAAGCTCATTGCCGTTGACGAAATCAACCATCATGTCGCGGGTCATGGCTTGGCCGCGGGTCAGCGCTTTCAGTTTTTCATACGGCTTTTCAACGTTGTAGCGGCGCATAACGGTTTGAATTGGTTCAGCCAGAACTTCCTGAGCATTGTCCAGGTCTTCCAGAATACGGTCAGCATTCAGTTCAAGCTTGCCAATGCCTTTAGCGCAGGCTTCAAAAGCGATTAGGCTTTGCGCAAAGCCTACACCCATGTTGCGGAGCACAGTTGAGTCAGTCAGGTCACGCTGCCAGCGGGAAATAGGCAGTTTTTCGCCCAAGTGCGCCAATACGGCATTTGCGATGCCCAAGTTGCCTTCAGAGTTTTCAAAGTCAATCGGGTTGACTTTGTGCGGCATAGTTGAAGAGCCGACTTCGCCTTCTTTCAGGCGCTGCTTGAAGAAGCCTAAAGAGATGTAGCCCCAAACGTCGCGGTTGAAGTCAATCAGAATGGTGTTGAAGCGGCGCAGCGCGTCAAACAGTTCAGCCATGTAGTCGTGCGGTTCAATCTGCGTGGTGTACGGGTTGAACGCCAAGCCTAAAGATTCAACAAATGCCTGAGAGTGCGCAGGCCAGTTGATTTCCGGGTAAGCGGAGTAGTGCGCATTGTAGTTGCCGACCGCGCCATTGATTTTGCCCAGCAGTTCAACCTGCTTGAACTGCTTGATTTGGCGCGCTAAGCGGTAAGCCACGTTGGCCATTTCCTTGCCCAAAGTAGTCGGGCTGGCAGTCTGGCCGTGCGTGCGCGACAGCATTGGCTGCTCAGCATGCTGCTCAGCTAAAGCGGCAATTGAGTCAATGATCTGCTGCATAGAGGCAACAAGAACATCACGGCCGCTTTTCAGCATTAAAGCATGCGACAGGTTGTTGATGTCTTCAGAAGTGCAGGCAAAGTGAATGAACTCGCCGGCATTTTTCAGCGCATCAATATGCGCGATTTTTTCTTTTAAGAAATATTCAACCGCTTTCACATCGTGGTTGGTGGTGCGTTCAATTTCCTTGATGCGGTTGGCGTCTTCTTCAGAAAAATCCGCAACAATGGCGTCCAGCGCTGCATTGGTCTCGCTTGAGAAAGCCGGAACTTCCGTAATTTCAGGACGGTTGGCAAGCGCCTGTAACCAGCGCACTTCAACAGTCACACGAGCATGGATCAGGCCAAACTCAGAGAGGAAAGGGCGCAGCGCATCACATTTGCTGGCGTAGCGTCCATCTAATGGAGAAAGTGCGGTTAAAGCGTTCATAGCGATTCCTTAAACTTTGGAATTAAACGTAAAACAGAGGGCCCGGAACAGTTCAAGCTAAATCACCTGATACTGTAAGCGGGCAAGATCTTGAATATCCTGCAGCAGCTTGCGCTTGCTGAAAATCATGCCCCACGAGCTGCCGCCCAGCTGGCGCCATAAATGCGCCATCTGCAGGCCGGTAAACAGCGAAGCGCGGATGCGGTTGGTATGCGAGGAATCTTTAAAGGCTTCGGCATTGCCGCGCACCATAATGCGCGGGTTAATCTGCCCGGCGGTGTCGACGTAGGTTTGCGCAAGGCTGGCAATGACGCTGGGGTGCAGATAGTTGTTATCAAAAAACGAAAGCTGTCTTAATATTTTCTGCTGGGACTGTTCAATGATTTCGACAAATTTAGGATTGCTGTAAACTTTTTTTTCTAATTGGAGCAGCGCCATGGCATAGCTCATCGGCAGTTTGGTGCTGGAGAGCTTGGGCAGCCTGGAAGTGGGCGAAGTATTGAAGGGCTGGTTGATGCTGCTTTCTAAGGTTTTCAGGCCTAAGGAAATATCGGCCAGCTGATTGAAAAAATCTAAGGTTTGCGCGCTGCATTTGCCGCTGGGGCGGATATTCAGGCTGGCTTTAATCAGCTGTTCCAGATAAAAGTTACCGCTTTCGCCGATGCTCTGCCGTCCAGTCAGCGCAGTCATATGCGTCAGCTGGGCGGCTTGAAAAACGCCCGCCAGCGCCAGCGCGCGGTTCTGGCGAACATTCAGAGTTTGAGGCTGCTGAAACGGTAACTCTGTCATGCCGAAACAATCCTTTTAAATAAAATCCGGTTTAGGTGCATTGGTATGATGGATCACACCGCCGCCTAAGCAAACTTCACCTGAGTAGAACACAACGCTTTGACCCGGCGTGACAGCGCGCTGCTGCTCATCAAACTCCACACGCACGCCATTTGGCGCGTCCGGGTCTTTGTACAGCGTGCATGCCTGATCCGGCTGGCGGTAGCGGGTTTTCGCTGTGCAGCGGAAACCGGTTTCAGGAATTTCCTGTTCGCCGGCAACCCAGTCTACAGTTTCACTCCACAGCACAGTGCTTTGCATCAGCGGATGTTCATGCCCCTGGCCAACAACCAGGCGGTTGCCTGCAATGTCTTTATGCAGCACAAACCAGGCGCCTTCTTCGGAGCCTTTCAGGCCGCCAATGCCGATCCCGCCGCGCTGACCGAGCGTATAGTACATTAAGCCGTGGTGTTCACCAACCTCTTTGCCGTTGTCGAGGACAATTTTTCCAGGCTGCGCAGGCAGATACTGCTTTAAGAAGTCATTAAAGCGGCGCTCGCCGATAAAGCAGATGCCGGTTGAGTCTTTTTTCTTGGCCGTCGCCAAGCCCAGCTCTTCCGCAATCCTGCGGACTTCAGGCTTTTCAATTTCACCGACCGGGAAAAGGGTTTTATTGATTTCACGGCCATGCACTGCATGCAGGAAGTAAGTCTGGTCTTTGTTGCTGTCTACGCCGCGCAGCAAAGGTGCATATTCTTCGCCTTTAGAGTTGGCTGTGCTGGCGCCGCGGCGGCAGTAGTGGCCTGTGGCGATAAAGTCTGCGCCTAAATTTACCGCATGATCCAGAAATGCGCGGAATTTGATTTCCTTGTTGCACAGAATGTCCGGGTTCGGCGTGCGGCCGGCTGCGTATTCCGCCAGAAAATGCTCAAACACGCGGTCCCAGTATTCCATAGCGAAGTTGGCTGTGTGCAGCTTGATGCCGATTTTATCGCAAACCGCCTGCGCATCCGCCAAATCATCCATGGCTGTGCAGTATTCCGTGCCGTCATCTTCTTCCCAGTTTTTCATGAACAGGCCTTCCACCTGATAGCCCTGCTGAAGGAGAAGCGCTGCAGAAACAGAAGAATCTACACCACCAGACATACCGACGATGACACGTTGTTGCATAGGATTAGGCATCCAAATTTGAAATTAAGGGAGAGTTTTGGTGCTCATAAACGAGCGATAAAGGATATTTTTGACCAGAAAGCGCATCTTGTACAGCCTTAATCACCAATGGGCTGCGCGCGCGGGCGGTTTCAAGCAGCTCATCCGGCGTCATCCATTTCGGGCCAATGATGTTTTTGTCCAGTTCAGCTTCTGGAAAATACTCCAGCACATGGGCTAAAAAGCAGAACCTGAAATAGGTGCGGTCTGGAAACATGGGCGGGGTATAAGTATAGATGCCCAGCAGCGCATCGACTTCTACCGCATGGCCGGTTTCTTCCATAGTTTCACGCACCGCAGCCTGAACAATGGATTCGCCGCATTCTACATGGCCTGCCGGCTGGTTAAACACGCTATGCGTAACGCCAGCGGTATGTTCTTCTACAAACAGGAATTTTCCGTCTTTTTCAATAACTGTTGCTACAGTGACGTGGGCAGTCCAAGCGGTCATAAAAAAGCACCATGGGGTAAAAGGTGTATTCTACAAAATTTAGGGAGCGGTGGCTATGCGGATTGGCTTTTTCTTTAAGGCTTTACTGACCGGAATTAAAACTGCTAAAGGTGAGTTTTTATTTGAATTTAAGCAGATGATTTTTATATAAATAGAGTGGGGTTTCGGATAAACTGGGTTCGGTGGATTTAAAAAAATCTAATTTATGACTTTATTTGAGCTTTAATTATGAGTTCTGGATCATTGCTGCAGTCATTAATCATAACTTTTTCTGTTATCGTTATATTTGTTTCTAAAAGCAATTTTAAATATAAAAAATTGATTCAATATACTGCTTTAAGTATACAGATGCTTATAGCTATATCAGCTGTTTTGGGGTATTGGGGTTAGCCGATTATTCAGCGCAAGCCGCGGAGCGGGAATAAAGCGCCGGCTCAAATTCAGCCTGGCAGGCCCGGCAAAATGAGCAGCTGTCAGGCCAGCTTTGAGCCGGCGCCATTTATAAAAAATGGAGCCTGCGTAAAAGAATTTACAGGCCCATCAAGTTTTTATCTCAGAATTTCACAACGAATTTTCCAGTATTTTCGCCTTTGAATAGCATCATCAAGCCTTCAGGCAGGTTTTCAAAGCCTTCTACTGTATGTGTTTTATACTGAATTTTGCCTTGCGCCAGGTAATTGCCCAGCACAGACACCGCTTCATCTGAGATTTCCAGATAGTCAGTTGCAATAAAACCTTGCACACGCAGGCTTTTTAAATTGATATCCACCCAGCTTGGCCCTTTGGCGGGAATGGCACTGTCATAATCCGCGATCACGCCGCATACAATGACGCGGCCAAAGCGGTTTAATTGATTGAAAATAATTTCCTGAATCGGGCCGCCGGTATTTTCATAGAAAATATCGACACCATTTGGCGCAGCCGCACTGAGCTGCGCTTCCAGATTATCAGACTTATAGTTGATGGCTGCGTCAAAGCCTAACTCATCTACCAGCCATTTGCATTTTTCATCGGAACCGGCAATACCCACGACACGCAGACCCTCAGCCTTCGCCAGCTGGCCCACCAGTGAGCCGACTGAACCCGCTGCGCCGGTGACGACTAAGGTTTCGCCTTTTTTAGGCATGCCGATTTTCATTAAGCCCGCATAAGCGGTTAAACCGGTTATATAAAAGATGGACAGGACTGCTTCTGCAGATACTGAGGGGTCGATGATGGTCATTTCTTCATTGCCGAGCACGTATTCGCTCCAGCCGGTTACACCGACCACGCGGGAACCGGCCGGAAACCGCGGGTTTAAAGATTCAACGACTTCACCGACGCCATAAGAGCGCATGACTTCTCCGATCTGCACTGGAGGCATGTAGCTGTCATCCCGCTCCTGCAGCCAAGTGCGCATTGCCGGGTCAAGGGACATATGCGTCTGCTTAACGAGAAATTCGCCTTCCTTTAAGGCCGGCATTGGCAATGAAACCTGATCAAAAATATCCATGGTGATTTTGCCTTGCGGATATTTTGATAATTTAAAAGCTCGATAATTCATATTTTTTCCTGATGATGCTGGAGCTGGTTCTGGGCGGATGCCGTGCCTAAAATTCAGCAGTTCCGCTATAAATTTATTGCTTGAGTTTTAAGCGCTTAAACCGCCGTCAATAGTAAGGCTGGCGCCTGTGATAAAGCCTGTTTCAGGCCCGGCTAAATAGGCGGCAAAAGCGGCGATTTCTTCAGGCATGCTGTAGCGGGATACTGCTGTTGCGCTTTTCATCAGATCTGAAAATTCGCCGTCTTCAGGATTCATTTCTGTTGCAACAGGGCCCGGCTGAATGTTGTTGATGGTGATTCCGCGCGGCCCTAAATCGCGCGATAAGCCCTTCACTAAACCGGTTAATGCTGATTTGCTCATTGCATAGATAGAGCCGCCGGCAAAAGGCATGCGGTCAGCATTGCAGCTGCTGATGTTGATAATGCGGCTTCCTGACGGCATATGCTTAATTGCTTCTTGCGACGCCAGAAAAACAGCGCGGACGTTGATGGCCCAAATACGGTCAAGCTCACTTAGGCTGACGCTGTCAACCGGCGCGAAAGTGCCTATTCCGGCATTGTTAATTAAGATGTCAATTCCCCCAAGCGCCTGCACAGTATGCTGAACTGCGCCAATCACCTCTTGAGGGTCAGCGCTGTCTGCGCGGATTGCTACGGCTTTCCGGCCGGCCTCTTGCACTGACTTCGCCGTTTTTTCAGCATCTTCTTCCCGGCTGTGGTAGGTAAACGCAACATCTGCGCCTTCCTGAGCCAGCCTTTTGACAATCGCTGCGCCAATGCCGCGGCTGCCGCCGGTTACTAGAACTTTTTTTCCTTGCAATGCCTGATTCATTTGAAAACTCGCTTTGACCTATTGGGGCTGGCTTTGCCGAACCTTAGATGATTAGCATACTGTGCTATTAAGTATCCTATGATTATATCGTGCACGATGTATGTCAAGATTTTTTCTATAAAATAGCCGCTTTAAAACGGCAGCTGGCTTGCGCGAAGCAGCTGGAAAACCGCATAAATATATGTAAATAAGAACTTATTTACTTAAGCTTGCATAAGTGTTTTGAATTGTAAAAGCCGGTTTTTTATTCACGGTAAAAGAATCAGCAAGAATCTGCTTAGGGAGAGTGGGCGCGATTTACCGCAATATCTGCGCCGCTGTACTGGCAGAAATGCAGCGCTTAAAGCACGCGGATGGAGCGGTTATGCGGCGGTTTGGCGCATGCATGGCGCAGAGCTGTTTTAATTTTGCAAGCATGCCAAAAAGCGGCGGGCTAAATTCAGCGGAGCAGATCACAGGTTTTCTGCTGCAGCTGTATATTAATATTAAGGAAATGCGGCAACGCTTTAATCAACAGCATGACAGCTTAAGCTGCTCCGCAGGAATCCTCTTCAGCCTTTCAAGCCTTATTCTTCTTTGCTTATATTGGCGCGAATGACTCTAAGGTCTTCTGTTAATGCACAGGTTTTTTCTGGATCACACTTTACAGAAGCCAGTATCTTTTCAGGGATTGAAGCCACTTCTTTTTCTAAATCTTTCGCTTTTTCAGTTGTTGAGATTAAAACCATTCTTTCATCACTGGAAGAGCGCTTGCGCTCTATCAAATTTAAGCTTTCTAATCTTTTCAATAAGGGGGTAAGCGTAGAAGATTCCAGGAAAATCTTTTTGCCGATTTCTGAAACGGTCAGATGGTCATTTTCCCATAAAATCAGCATGACCAGATATTGCGGGTAGGTGAGGCCATAAGGCGACAGCAGCTTTCTATAGTATTTATTTAAAGAGAGATTAGTTGCATAAAACGCAAAAAACAGCTGATTGTCTAGCTTAGAAGGGCTCTCATTTGAGGACATTTCCATTAAACCTGAAACTAAAATAAATTTTATTATAGCTTTAAAGGCAAGCAACACATACAAAGAATTATTGCTTAAGTTTTACTGCGCGAATATTTTTATCATCTGAGTCTGGCGTGATGAGTGCAGGACGCAGGCAAGCGGTTTAAAGCCGGCTTGCCGGAAGCCAAATGCGGAACCGCTCTGGCGTATTGCCACCGCTGCGCAATTTTAGATATTTCACATGCTGCAGCAGCTGAAAAAAGCCGATCTGTTTCAGATCGGCTTTTGCATGTTCCGGCATCTTCTGCCGAACCCAGCTGAATTCTTTTACCCTAAAAATTATTTCTGGCTGAATTCGCTGAAGGCATCCATCGCATTAGAGGCATACATCAGCGATGGGCCACCTCCCATCATCATCGCGACACTGAGGACTTCTTTCAATTCGTCAAAGCTGGCATCCAATTTAACCAGCGCCTGCGTGTGAAAGCCAATGCAGGCATCGCAGCGGTTCGCTACGCCTATCGCCAAGGCAATGAACTCCTTGGTTTTTTTATCCAATACGCCGTCTTTTAAAGCCGCTTGGCTTAAAAGGCCAAAGCCTTGCATTAATTCCGGCGATTCCTGATGCAGGGTTTTTAAATTTTTAGAAATTGACTGGGTAAGATCTTGATAGCTCATCGCAGGCGCCTCTATTAATTAAACAATATATAAAATAATAATATATTAAATAGTATAATAAAAGCGCTATTTCGCTATGCCGTGAAATTAAATCATTGGCTGGCTGAGCCTGAGTGATTGTCCGCAACCTTTACATAGTGCCGGGCGGAATACGGCAGAAATTCTTTTTCCTTATCCGTCAGCGGGCGGACTTTCTGCACCGGGCTGCCGACATACAGATAGCCGCTTTCCAAGCGCTTGCGCGGCGGCACTAAAGACCCTGCGCCAATCATCACATCATCTTCAATAACCACATCATCTAATACAATGCTGTTGATGCCGACTAAAACGCGGCTGCCAATGGTGCAGCCATGCAAAGTGACGTGATGGCCGATGGTTACATCTTCGCCGATAATCAGCGGGGAGCCGTCCGGCTTGGCATCATTCTTATGGCTGACATGCAGCATGGCATGATCCTGCACATTGGAATTTTTGCCAATTTTAATTGAATTGACATCGCCGCGGATGACCGCAAAAGGCCAAACGGACACGTTTTCGGCCAGCGCGGTATCGCCAATCACCACGGCCATTTCATCAACATAGCAAGTCGCATCAATTTTAGGATGATGGCCTAAATAAGGGCGGATATTCTTTTTCATGGCGGCGGTCACTGTTATAAAAATAGCTTCAGTATAAAATAAAAAAGCACCCGTGCCGGAACAAGGATGCTTTGACTTTAGTTCTAGAAAATTCTAGAAACTCAGGACATTAGAATAAGTTTGCGAAGAACTGCTTGATATGGTCCAGCATTTTGGCAAAGAAGCCGGCTTCTTCAACCGGTTTTAAAGCAATCAGCGGCTTTTCAGCAATCACTTTGCCGTTTAAGGTCGCAACATATTTGCCGACAACCTGGCCCTGCTTTAAAGGCGCAGTCAGTTTCGGCTGCACCACCAGCTGGGTTTTGATCGCGTTGGCTTCGCCCTTCGGCATGGTGGCGTTGAAATTTTCCGCCAGGCCAATCTGCACGTCTTTCTCTGTGCCGTACCAGACTTTGGCTTTTGCCAGCACTTGATTAGCCTGCTGCACTTTTACCGTTTCAAAGTTTGCATAGCCCCAGGCCAAA
This sequence comes from Acinetobacter sp. WCHAc010034, assembly GCF_001696615.3. Taxonomy (NCBI): domain Bacteria; kingdom Pseudomonadati; phylum Pseudomonadota; class Gammaproteobacteria; order Moraxellales; family Moraxellaceae; genus Acinetobacter; species Acinetobacter sp. WCHAc010034. The sequence goes on from NZ_CP032279.1 coordinate 3,243,729, forward strand.
ATGTCGCGGGTCTGCGATGCGCGCTCATTCATGCTTGGCGCGCCAAAAATCACAGAAATCAAGCGCAGTGGCCCGCGCTTGGCGGAAGTGGTCAGGCAGTAGCCGGCTTCATCGGTATGGCCGGTTTTCAAGCCGTCTACGCTCGGGTCAGTATAAAGAAGGGCGTTGCGGTTGCCTTGCTTAATGCCGTTAAACGTGAACTCTTTTTCAGAATAGATCGGATAGTACTTTGAGCTGTCATGAATGATGTGCTGCGCCAGTGTCGCCATATCCTTTGCTGTTGAATAATGGCCTTCGGCAGGCATGCCGGTCGCATTGGCGAACTGCGTGCTGTTCATGCCGATGCGTTTCGCTTCCTGATTCATCATGTGCACAAAAGTGCCTTCATTGCCGGCAATATGCTCGGCCATAGCTTTAGACGCGTCGTTGCCTGACTGCACAATAATGCCGCGCAGCATTTCAAGCACGGTTGCAGTGCCGTTCAGCGGCACATACATGCAAGACTCTGTACTGCTGCCGCGGCACCAGGCAGACTCATTCATGCGCACTTTTTCATTTTCTGTCAGGTCACCGCTCAGCAGCTTTTGCTCAATGATGTAGCTGGTCATCATTTTTGTCATTGAAGCGGGCGCTAATTTTTCATTTTCATTTTTCGAAGCAAGGATTTGCCCGGTTTCATAGTCCATCAGCACATAAGATTTATTGTTCAATTCTGGGGGTGCAGATAAGACACTTGCCGCATACGTAAAGCCGGGTGCAAGAAGTAATGCGGCAAGGGCAGTGTTTCGGATCATTCTGTGGTTCCAATAACTTGATTTAAGCACAAAGAGCCTAGCATTCTAGGACAAAGACAGGCGGACTTCCACCGGTGAAAATGGCTTATTTAAAGAGTATTGTAACCAAGCGGAATTAATTTGCGTATGTGGTGAGTTCTTGGCAAATTGCTTTGTTCTTCTCTGCGCCGGCTTTGGCTGCATCGGACTGCGCTTCCCCTAAAATTTTGCTGAAGCTTTTCTGTTTGCTGAGCTGCTGCAGCGCATTGACCGGGCTGCTTTCTTTAGGCAAATATTCCTTGGCCAGCTTTGCGTAGCCCTGCTGAAACTTCGCCTGGTCGCTGACTAAGCTTGGGCAAACTTCAGACAGCACATAGATGGCGGCCAATTCCTGATGGGTGACTTTCGGCGTCGGCGTCACTTCTATTTTTTCATCCGCAGCGTAGGCGGAACCGGCGGCGAATGCAAAGGCGGCGAGGGAGAAGGCAGCCAGGGATTTAAGCGCAGTAGTTTTCATGCAAAACAACCTTAATAATTCAATACAGATGAGCAATGAAGCTAGATTAAAGCGATTCTGCAGAATTAACAGTGCGGATTTGTATTGAAGCTGTTGAAAAACTGAAGAATTATGCATAAAAAAAGGATCATGCCTGAAAACATTATCCTTTTTATGCAGCCGCCGGCCTGTTTCCTGATGCAGCTTGCGGATTATGCCTGATAGCTCAGGACATCATCGCAGACTTCTTTCTGCTCGCTGCTTGAAGCTTCCTTGGCGGCTTCGCGCGCTTCATTCAGCAGCGATTTGTATTCGCTGTCGGACTGGATTTTTTCATAAGTCATCGACTTGTCTGAATAATCCGCCAGATAGCCTTGGATTAATGTATTGATGTTGCCGTCAAATTTAGCGCTTTTGCCCACAGCCGCCGGGCATAATTCAGCCATCACCTGCGCGGAAGCAATGTCTTCCTTCACGATGGTGTTGGCTTCCGCCTGAGTCAGCCCCTCATTGGCCATGACTGCCTGAGAAAAAAAAGCCGCAAAACCTAAACCCAATACGCTGCGGAATGATATAGTTTTAATCATTTTGAAGTCACACATTTATGATGGATATTGGGCTCTAAATATATAGAATTCCTGATATATTTCAATAAAATGTTCTTGCCAGTCATTCTTTGACCTGTGTTTTATCCGCTATGGGGGTTCCGTGAATATTTTAATTGCCAATGATGACGGCGTTTTTGCTCCCGGCATTCAGGCGCTGGCGCAGGCTTTGCGCCCATTGGGCCGTGTGGTTGTGGTCGCGCCGGAAAGCGAACGCAGCGGTTTTTCCAGCGCTTTAACCTTAGACCGGCCGTTGCGCCCGGTGCAAATTGTCCCGGATATGTGGGCCGTCAACGGCACGCCGGCGGACTGCGTGTATCTGTCCATGAACGGCTTGTTTGATTTTGAATTTGACCTAGTGGTCAGCGGCATCAACAGCGGCGCCAATTTGGGCGATGACGTGCTGTATTCGGGCACGGTCGGCGCAGCCTTTGAAGGGCGCTTAATGAAGCAGCCGGCCATTGCGGTATCGCTGGCGGGGCCGAATGTGCGCGCCTATGAAAGCCCTGAGCATTACGCCGCGGCTGCGCAGTGGGTGCATGGCTTCATCGCCAAGGGCCTGCCGGTTTTGCCTGCAAGGCATATTCTGAATATCAATATTCCAGATGTGCCTGCGCTGCAGGGCGAAAAAATCACCTATCAGGGCCGGCGCAGCCAGTCTAAGCCGATCACCAGCCATGTTGACCCGCGCGGCCGCCAGGTTTACTGGATTGGCCTGTCCGGCGAGGCGGTTGCAGAGCCGAAAAAAGGCGCAACAGCAATCGAATCGGACTTTTTTGCGGTGGCGAACGGCTTTGTCAGCATCACGCCGATTCAGATGGATGCAACAAATTACGGCATTTTGAACAACTTGCATGCGCAATTTTCTAAAAAGGCCTAAGTAGTGTTATAACTTTGTGAAAATGCAGGGAGTGCAGCTTTTTTGCGGGTATTTTTTGCTAATCTTAGCGTATTCACAGCATTTTACTATTTGTGTTAGAGAGGAAGATAATGTCCCTGGTGTCACACTATCGCTTAATTGCAGCTCCGGCAGCTTTGTTTAAGACGCTTATTTTGTCTGCGGCTGCTGTTTCGACCGTTATTTTGAGTGGTTGTGCATCCAAGCCGCAAATTAATAATGCGACACGCTATGCGGCAGCGCCGGACTTTTATACCGTGCGCTCCGGTGACACCCTGAGCGGCATTGCGGGACGCTACGGCTTAAGCTACATCAGCATTGCTGAAATGAATGATATTGCATCGCCTTACCGCATTTATGTGGGGCAATCCATCCGCCTGAAAAACTCAGGCTCGCGCCGCGCGGCTTCAACGCAGGCCATGGCGCAGAACACGCCAATTCAGCGCCAGACTGTTGCCTTGCCGCAGAATAATGCTGCTGTGGCTCCAGCAAGGACTGCGCCTGCAGTCAGCGCGCAAAGCTCATCGCTGCGCTGGGTCAAGCCATCGAATGGCCCGGTGATCAGCACATTCAATCTGGCGTCCAATGTTAAAGGCATCCGCTACGGCGGCAATGCGGGCGATCCGGTTCTGGCGGCCGCTGAAGGGCAGGTGGTGTATGCCGCTGACGGCCTGAAAGAGTACGGCAACCTGATTCTGCTGAAGCATATTAACGGCTACATTACCGCCTATGCGCATAACAGTAAAATGAATGTGAAAAGCGGGGAGAATGTTAAGGCGGGGCAGAAGATTGCTGAGATGGGCTCATCCGGCACAACCCGCACCATGCTTGAGTTTCAGGTGCGCTTAGACGGCAAGCCAGTCAATCCGGCGTCTGTTTTACCGAATAATTAAATATTGCTAATACAAATCTTTAATTTCACCGTATAATACAATGAGTTGCTTTTATCAGAGAATAAAGGCATCTCATAAGTTTTAGAGGGGAATTTATGTTAGATCAACTTCGGGCAATGGGTGTCTTTGCTTGTGTTGTGGAGAAAAACTCATTCAGCGGCGCGGCGCGGGAGTTGGGCATAACAACAAGCGCCGTAAGCCAGCAAATTCGTTCTCTGGAACAGGATATGGAAGTGGTTCTGCTTCACCGTTCTACGCGGAAGCTGAGTTTAACTGAAGCTGGACAGGCTTTTTTCCACAGCTGTCAAGAGATGCTTTCCGCCGCCGAGCGCGGCAAAATCCGCATTAATGAACTGCGCGATGACTTAATCGGCGAGCTGCGCATTGCATCAACGCCAGAGCTGTGCGCGAATCATGTCATTCCGGCTTTATCGCACTGGATGTCAGCGCACCGCGGGCTTTCGGTGCATTTGGAAGCGGACAATCAGTATATTGACTTGATTGATGGGCGCATTGACATCGCCTTGCGCATGAGTCCTAAAATTGACGATCAGCAGCTTCATGCCGTACCGCTGGCGCATGTGGAGCAGGTATTGGTCGCGGCGCCAAGCTTTATTAATCAGTCGCCGCTAATTTCGCGTCCTGAAGATCTGGTCAAGCATGATCTTTTGGCTATGAATATTATGAAAAACCATCATCATCTGGCGTTTCAGCATGGGGTGAGCGGTGAAAATATTCATATAGAAATGGATTCAAGATTTTCGACTAATAATATTTTAGTTGCAAAATCCATGTGCCTGCAGGGCCACGGCATTGCGCGGATTTTATATTTGGATATTCAAAAGGATTTAGTCAGCGGTTCGCTGGTTGAGGTTCTGCCGGAATGGAAATTGCCGGCATTTACGCTGTATGCGGTTATGTCAAAGCGCGAGCAGCAGCCGACAAAAATTCACCGCTGCCTGGATGCTTTAAAGCAGTATTTCAGCCAGCTGCCCGGCGGCCGGATCTATCAGGAAGCGTCTTGATTTCAGGCTTAGGTTGCAAAAGAACAGGCCAGTTAAGTAATTTACTGGCTTGTTCTTTTTTCAATTCATCCGGCTGCTTTTATCCGGCGGGGCGAGCTTCTTTTTGCGCCGGCCCTTGAGCGCATAAATACGCCTGCTGAATATTCAGCACATAGGCCAGTTTTATCTGCAAGCGCGCCGTATTTCATTTAAAGCCGTGAACATATTTAGGCAGGGCGCAAGCGGTAATTAAGCCTACAATAAGCAGGCTGAAATATATAAATAAAATGGTGAACGCGCTGATGCAGAAATTCAATTCTTTGCAGGCGCCCAATAGCAGGGGGATTCCCCAGGATAAAATAGAAATAACTGAGCTGCATAATAAAACCCGGCGCTGATTTACGCTCAGTGCTTTAAACAGATAGCCATTAATGCTGCCTTGCATGAGGGGCAGAATCCGGCGGTGAATCCACCAGCCATTCACACTGAGGATGACAACAATAAATAATTTCGCCCATACTTTCTGATTGAAAAGGCTGTGATAGTCTGCAAGATAATAATAGATAAGATAGGCGATTCCAGACAGCCATAATAAGCATAGGCCCCAGAAAACCACTTGACTGCTGTGCTTGAATATTTCGTAGAACTCTGCGCTGATTTTCTGCTTGATTAAAAACCTGATGGCCAGCATGTCCAGCAAAACTGCGCCGCCCAGCCCCAGCGCTAAACCGGCCAAGTGGAAAACTTTGATTATAGTCTTGGGCTGGATTTTAAGAATATCAACAATATCAATGAGAATAAGCATGATGGCTGCAGCCGGTAGAAGTGGAATATTATAAATCGCGGTGTTTGCTTTTCTTTTTAGGCGTTCTTTTCCTCAGAAAATAGCCAATAAAAATATGCGCGGGGAGCAGCAGCAAGCAGAGCAGGCCAATCCAGATGTGCAGCCATTTCATATTTTCATGCCAGTCCTCCGGGCTGTAATATAATCCTGTTCCTGAAAATATCAGCACCAGCATGCAGGAAAGCATCATTAAGCCGCTTGCGACATTGCGCTTCCGGTGCAGCGAAAGCCGGACATGCACAGACAGCAGTGATCCGACAAGAAGCAGCATCACCGCAGCCGAGAGGCCGTGCAGCTTCAATGTGTTGACGGTCCATTCGGTTGGTTCCTGCATTTGCCAGTCCTGCGCATAGGCAAAAGAAGCGCCTGTGATGCCCACAATAGACCAGACTGCATAAAGCCCCCAGCGGTGCGGTTTAGAGAGGCGGATGGAAAAATTCACGATATGGATATCCTTTATTGCAGAATAAAAGCCGCGGCAGAGAACTGCTTTAAACAGGGATGATTCGGATTGGCGCTGACCGCAACTACTTTGGTTAAAGCATCTGCAGCCCATGCGGAAGGGGCGATAACGCTGAAACTGTGGGGCCTTAATATCGGCTGGCGGGTGGCTGGGTCAACCAAGGCGCTGACGCGCTTGGCTTGATGCTGCTGCTGGGAATAATAAATGGATGAGGTGGCAAGCGCGCCTTGAGACAGTTCTCCCATGCTTTGCAGCTGCTGCGGATTTTTCGGATCCCTCAGCAGGATCTGTTCCGGCGCGGCGCCTAAGACGCGCAGATCTCCGCCGGCATTGATGACTGCTGAACCGATGCCGTGCTGCCTTAAGCACTGCACAGCGGCATCAACAGCAAAACCTTTGGCGATGCCGCCTAAATCAATGGCAATCGGATTGCGGTAATAAACGCGGCCATCCGGCAGCAATTCCAGCTGGGCTTGCGACACATTCAAATGCTCAGGGTGAAAATCATGCTTGGGAAGCAATTGCCAGTGCATTAAAGCGTCCGCGACAGTGCAGTCAAACAGGCCCTGCGAAGCGTAATGAACGCGCTGCGCCCGGTTTAAAACAGCATAGGTCCAAGGGTGAACTTTCACCGGCCTGAGATGCGCTTCGCGGTTGAGCAGGCTGAGTTCACTCGAATGATCATGAAAACTCATTAAATTCTGAATGGCCTCGATGCAGCCAAAAGCCGCATCAATGGCCTGGTGCGCTTGGCGCTGAGATAAAACGCTGTTCAGCTTTATCTCAACGACTGTGCCTAATAATGGGCGGGCCCTGACTATTTTAATGACTTCAATACCAAATCGTGCAGCTGCAGAATCCTTTTGACGCCATCCGTGATGTGCTTGGAGGAAAGCGTGGCGCCGCTGATATTTTTAATATCCTGATTCAAGGCAACCGGCGAGTTGAGCGTCTTGCCGCTGAACTGCTGGCGCCAGGCAGCATCGCGCACTTGGGCGCCGTACGATTCATTGTATTCCAGAATCTCAACCTGCTTGACCGCGCCTTTTGCGGTTAAAGCGACGGCATAGGTAATCATTTCATGCTTGCCTAAAACCTTGTCAATTACCAGCCAGCCGCCGTCACTGCTTCGGTAAACCTGATCGGTTTTCAGCGGATAAAAGATTCCGGAAGACTTCTTTAAGCTTTTGATTTGATCCGGCGTTAAGCGGAGCTCTACTTTTTTTAACGCCATCTGCGGAAACATCAGCGTTTTGGCTTGATCAACCGTAAGATAGCTGGCCGCTTGGCATACGATGGGCGCAGCGCACAACAAGGCGCTGGCATAAGGCATCCATTTCATTGGTTCATCCTGATTAGAAGTTATAGCCGAATTTTAGGCGGAATTCATTTTTCGTTTTTTCAATCAGATGCAGGTCTTTATCATCCTGCGCATCGAATTTTTCACGGCCGCCTGCAAGCTGAGGGAACCAGGTTGCTGTCAGCCAGTAGTCTTTAGAGCCGTAGTGGATAGATGGGCCAAGGAACAGCGTCCAGCGCTCCTGTCCAACTTCGGTTTCAAATTCAGTTTCGTATTGGGTTTCGAGGCTGGTATACCAGTTTGGCGCAAAACGGTAGCTCAGGCCTGTTCCTAATTTAATTTCTAATTCCATTTCCGGCTTGGTTGGCCAGTCAAAGTCTGCCGGCAGGTTGTCAATATTCTTGCGCTTGGCATAGGTTCCTTCAAAGCCTAAATTGCCGACCCAAATCAGGCTTGCATCCATAAAATATTTCTGGGCGATGAGCATATTCTCAAAAGAAATTGTCTGCTTGTCTTGCCCGGAATGCGGGTCTACAAGCCCGTAGCTGAGTTCAAACTGGCTGGATAAGCCGATGTTATTCGATGCCGGGCTGAGGAAGTTGTATTTAGCGCCTGCTTCAAAACCGGACAGTTTAAGGCCGATTTTTTTATCTTCCGGCAGGTAGCCGTCAATCACAATGCCTGAAGTATCGAGGGACATTAATTTGACGGCTGCGGATGCATTGAATTTGTCGGTAATGCCGCGCTCATACTCTGTTTTATAGTCAAAAGCCGAGTAATGGCCCGCGCCTTTATCGCTGCGGTTGGTGACCCATTGGTAGAGTTCCTGGCCGCCTTGGGGCAGTGTTTCTGCGCCGCGGACATAGCCAAATAAATTTTCATCTGCAAAGGCTGGTGCAGATAAACTTAAAATACAAACAGCGGACAGAATGCGTTTCATTAAGTGTTAAACCCCGGGTGTGAGTGCGTTTATGGCATCGGAAGATTGAGCAGCGTCAACTACTATTAAGAAGCATTAGCATTTCGCCTATCATTTGACTTCTGATTTTCGCAGAGTGTAAATAAATGTAAATTGCCGGTCAATTGAGCAAAATGCCTTTTATCTTAATCCTGCTTCACCTGCTGAATGTTTCTGGTTTTTTGTTTTCAAGATATTGATTAATATCTTTATTTTATGAATTGGTAATATTTATGAATTATTAATATACAATTGTAATTTGCCATTCTGTTTTAAGTTTCATTTAAGCTTCATGCTTTAATGCATTGGCTGCAAATAGGGTTTGCTGGACTTTTACTTCTTTTTAATTGATGGGATTTTAGGTGAAACAGTCTGAAATCTTTGTCCAGAAAGGGCTGATCAAGGCCGGTAAAAAGGAAGTTTCCTGTAAATAATCAGCCTGCGGAATGATCAGTTTTGCTGATCAATTAAGATTCTTTGGTGTAGTAAAAGTTAATAATTTAAGAGAGTGGAACAATGCTGGGCGATTCTGGCTGGCGCATCGCGGGCGCAGGCTCAGGTTTTGCCACTGGAATTAATTCATGCGCATGCGCCATGAATTCACGGCAATTCTCCGCCGCTTTCAGTAGAATCAATTTATTTGCAGCATAGAACAGAAAATGCTTAAACTCATCTACTACGTTCCTGAATCTCACCTCGAATCCAGCAAGCTTGCAGTCTTTGAAGCAGGCGCTGGCGGCATAGGCAATTATGAACACTGCGCCTGGCAGGTCTTAGGCACAGGGCAGTTTAAGCCGCTGAAAGGCGCAAATCCGTTTATTGGCGCGCTGGATACATTGGAGCAGGTGCCTGAATGGCGCGTTGAAACCATTGTGCTTGAAGATAAAGCATCTGCCGTCGCAAAAGCATTAAAGGCAAGCCATCCTTATGAAGAGCCAGCTTTTGAGTTTATTCAAATTATTGATGTTCTTTAATGCTGAATTTAAAAATATATTGGATACGCGTTAACGTCATTCGCAACTGTCTGAGGCAGGACTTAATTGATCAGATAAAGTATCTGCGGCTAAGGTGATAGAAGGCGGAATAGAACGATTTTTGCGATGAGAAGCAGCGCTCCGCAAGGTGGTTTTCTTACGAAGCTTCACTTCTCATTTTCCTGAAATTTAAACTTTAATGAAAAGATTCCATTGAGAGAATCAAGATTAAACCTTCTGAATGAACAGCTCACGGTCAAAACGGTACTGCGGGAAGAACACGCCGTCTTCTGCGCGCTCACCTGCGCCAATCACCATGACCGGATACTGCTGATCATTCAGATTCAAAATTTTGCGCACCAGCGGCTCATCAAAGCCTTCCATCATGCAGCTGTCAAAACCGTAAGCGCGCAAAGCCAGCACTAAGTTTTCGCAGGCCAGCGCAGTGGTTTTTGTCGCCCAAAGCTTGGCATCTGCCGGATTGAATGCGGTAACGGGCAGCTGCTTGTCCAATGAGCGGGCAAGCTTGAAAGCGACTTTCTTAAAGTTACCCAGTGAATTAAAGTAACCGGTTTTATAATTATACGGAATAATGCGGTAATACTTTTGCACGGCAGCCGGTGCTTCCGGAAACGGAAACTCGCTGATGTTCATTTTTGCCATTTCGTCCAAGCGGTCGGTGCGCGCAACGCAAACAATCAATTCCTGCGCTGTTTTAGCTGCCAACTGATTCAGGCAGGCTTTCACCAGCTGCTTTTTCTTGGCTGGGCTTTGCACCACATAAAAGCTCCAAGGCTGTAAATTCGAGGAGTTCGGCGCCAGCAGCGCCAAATCCAGACAGGCGTCCAGCACATCATTTGGAATAGGCTTGGTGCTGAACTTGCGCACAGAGCGTCGGCTTTCAATGACTTTGCGGAAATTTTCTACATCAATATCCTGCGGCGCAGGCTCAAAATAGCGTTTCTTTTCAGTTTTGTTTTGGCTTGTCATGAAGTTGGCATCTTAGCGGTTGAGTTAAAATTCATGTGGGGGCGGAAAATAAAAAAACCACCTGGCTGCGTGAACCAGGCGGTTTTCATTATCCAGCCAATGCTGAAATTAATTGAACTGGGTAAAGTCCGGCTTGCGCTTCTGCATAAAGGCCGCGACCGCTTCAGCCATTTCCGGAGAAGACACGCGCTTCATGAAAATTACCGCTTCATCATCAATGCAGTCCACAATTTCCTGCAGATTGTGCTTCATCAGCGCTTTGGTCTGGCGCAGTGACGCCAGCGGCAAGGCGGCTAAAATCTGCGCCTGCTTCAGGGCTTTTGCATAAGGGGCTTCTTCAATGCTGTTGACAATGCCGGCGCTGAGCGCTTTTTCGCTGTCAAATTTCTGCGCCGTGAACAGCAGTTCCGCCGCTTTATGATAGCCCGCCTGCTGAATCAGCAGCTTGCTGGAAGCGCCTTCCGGCGACAGGCCCAGGCTGACAAATGGAATCTGGAACAGAGCGGTATTGTCGCTGTAAACCAAGTCCGCATGCAGCAGAATCGTTACGCCAATGCCAATCGCCACGCCGCGCACTGCGCAGATTAACGGCTTGGAAAATCTGGCTGCGGATTTCAGCACCACAAACGGCGGCGCATCGCCGGCTTTGCCTGCAAGCGGGGCTTGAATGAACTTCATGAAGTCCTGCATGTCATTGCCGGCGCTGAAGTCTGCATTTTCGCCGCGCAGAATCACCACGCGGACGGCTTTATCCTGATCGGCTTGATCCAGAGCTTCTGCAATTTTCAAATACAGTTCGCCATATAAGGCATTTTTGGCTTCCGGGCGGTTAATGGCTAAGGTCAGCACGCCATTGTCTAAATTCGCATTCAAATGTTGATGAGGCTGTTGAATACAACTAAGTGTCATCGTACTATCCTTGCTTTAACTTAATTCAATTTTTATGGGCCCATTATGTCGCATTTTTTCCGTGCCGGCGCAACTGGTGAGTTCATAAAAAAACGATGATCCGCTATGAAATATGCATTTGATTATTTGGTTTTTATTGGCCGCTTTCAGCCTTTTCATCTGGCGCATATGCAAACCATTCAAATTGCGCTGCAGCAAAGCCATTATGTCATTTTAGCTTTAGGCTCCGCGCAGAATGAGCGCAATATTAAAAATCCGTTCACCGCCAGCGAACGCGAGAAGATGATTTTATCGAATTTTTCCGCGGCCGATCAGCAGCGCATCAAGTTTGTGGAAGTGATTGATGTCTATAATGATGAAAAATGGCAGAAACTGGTGAAGTCTTTGGTGGCCGGCATTACGCAGCCGCATCAGCGCATTGGCCTGATTGGCCATTTTAAGGATGATTCATCCTATTACTTAAAGTTCTTCCCTGAGTGGGAAATGGTGGAGCTGGACAGCATGCAGGGTTCGATGTCGGCCACACCCGTGCGCGAAGCCTATTACCGCGGCGATATTCAGGCTGATGCCTTTCCGGCAGGCACTATCAATTTTTTACAGAGTTTTCAAAACACCTCTATATATCAACAATTGCAAGACAAATTCCTGACCCAAGACAAAAGCAATCTGCCCTGATCTTTAGTTAAGCTGTTGTTATTCGGACAGCAATCTGCTTCGACTAAGGGGCAAGGCATGGGGATTAAAATACGCATAACACAGTGCCTTCTGGCCGGCCTTGCGGCTTTAAGCCTGCAGGCGCCGGCGCAGGGCTGGACGCTGACGGCAGCCAGCCATGTCAGTTTTGATATTAAAGCGGTTGGGCTGTCGGTGGTGAAGGGCACTTTCAATCAGCAGCAGTCCCGCATGTTTTTTGATGCCGGCGCGCCCAAAAATGCATCGGCTGAACTGATTCTGGCCGCCAACAGCCTGACATTCAGCAAGCCGGCCTTAAAGAATATGATTTTAGGGGAAGACTTTTTCAATGCGGCGCAATATAAAACCGCGACCTTTAAAAGCACGGAATTTCATCCGCTGGGCAATGGCCGCTACAGCGTGAAAGGCGACTTGACCCTGCGCGGCGTCACCAAAGAAGTTACTTTTGATATGTATTTAAAGCCGAATCCGTCCAACCCTAAACTGCTGGATGTGCAGTCATCCACGGTGATTAACCGCAGTGATTTCGGCATGAAAAGGGCGCTGGGCGGCGTTGGTGAAAAAGTGAATATTCAGCTCTCAGGCCAATGGCTGGCGAAATGATTCACGCGCTGCCATGCTGAAAATGGCGCAGCTCAATTCATATGTTTATGCGCATGCTGCAGCAGGGCGGCGGTCAGCTTCTGCAGCTGCGCAGACTGCTGCTTCCAGTGGTGCCAGTACAGCTGAATATTGCAGCGCGCTTCCGGCATAACTTCAATCAGCTGGCCCGTTTCAAGCCGGCCCGCAATTTGGTAATCCGGCACCATGCCAAAGCCCAGCCCTAAGAAAACCGCTTCGGTAAAGGCGGTAGAAGAAGGAATGTAATGGTGCGGATAGCTTTCGGCGCTCAGGCCGAATATTTTTAAAATGACATCGGTATGCAGGCGGTCTTTGCTGTTGTAAATCACAGCAGGCGCCTGCCTTAAGGCCTCTCTGCCAATGCCCTTGGTAAACCACTGCCGGCTGAATTCAGGCGTAGCTACCATGCGGTAGGTCATGGCGCCTAAAGGCTGGGCAAGGCAGCCGTTCATGGCGTTCACTTCTGTTGAAATGCAGGCATTCACCAAGCCGGCTTCGAGCAGGTGATGAGTCTGGCTCTGGTCATCGACCTGCAAATGCAGCGCAATTTTTTCTTCCAGCAGGGTCTGGCGCAGCACCGGCAGCAGCCATGTCGCAAGCGAGTCATCATTGCTGGCAATTTGCAGCCGGTAAAAATCAGAGGCGGAGGCTTTGCCGGTTAAGTCCTGAATCAGCGACTGTTCCAGCAGGCGCGCATGCTGCAGATAGTGCAGCAGCGATTGGCCGGCTTGGGTGACGCGGCAGGGGCGTTCGCGCACAATCAGCAGCTGCCCTAAGGTTTTTTCCAGGCTTTGTATGCGCAGGGTCACTGCGGATGCGGTGATGCAGAGGCGCGCCGCAGCCAGATCAAAACTGCCGGTTTCCGCCACGGCAAAAAAGGCATCGCACTGTTTATGGTTAAGCATTTTCCGTCCATTATCCAGCTAAAAATAATTTAGCCAGGCTGATATTTTCTAAATAATACTCAATTTAAGGCAAATAAACCGATAATGCGCTGAAGATATTTCATATGTTGTGCGCTTATGCTGAATACTTATTTGCAGGGCTTTGCGGTTAGCCTGAGCCTGATTGTCGCCATTGGCGCGCAAAATGCCTTTGTGCTGAAGCAGGGCCTGAAAAAGCAGTCGGTTTTTTGGGTATGCTTTGCCTGCGCGCTTTCCGACTCCATTTTAATTGCCTTTGGCGTAGCCGGTTTTTCGGCGGTGCTGCAGCGCTATCCTGAAATCATTCAGTTTGCAAAATGGGGCGGGGCGGTGTTTTTGCTCTGGTACGGTTTTCAGCATGCGGTGCAAGCGCTCAAATCTCAGCAGGCTCTGCAAGCCAGCCAGACTGAGGAGAGCCGCTTCGCTCAAATCATTCTGCTATGCCTGGCGCTGACTTGGCTGAATCCGCATGTGTATTTGGATACCGTCATATTGCTGGGGGCCATCTCCACCCAGTTTGAACAGACCCGGCTGTATTTTGCCTTAGGCGCCATTACGGCGTCATGGCTGTTTTTCTTCAGCTTGGGCTATGGCGCGCGGGTTTTGATTCCTGTGTTTGAAAAGCCTAAAGCATGGAATATTCTGGATGGGGCGATTGCTTTAGTTATGTGGGGAATTGCGCTTTCACTTGCTGTGAGCGCTTAAATTTTAAAGTGTTAGGATTGGGCTGATGAACCCGGAGCAGGAATTTGTGATTGTTGCAGAACTTGCCGGAGATAGGGCGGCAGTTAAAACTGAAAATTTATTTCTTGCGGCTCAATTGATATCAATAGGATTTGGAATCAATGAAAGTTCAACTTTTAATTTAGCAATCCGTGATGAAGATCATCGGCTGTTAGTTATAGATATTTTAATTGAACTGGGCGCGCTATTTTCAAGTGGAAGGGATTGGAGTCCTGCAGAGCTGGTCAGATATTATGTTGAGCTGGGGAAAATCAGTAAAAAATTTAAAGTGATTTCCTGGAAAAATCCGCATGATTATACGATTAGATAAAATCATTTAACCGATGTTCGAGAGCAGGGGCAGTTGAGCAGCTCAACTGCCCCTGTCTGCACAAAATCTATTTTAAGCCTGCAGCGCTTTAAGGTCTTCCAGCACTTGTTCCGCATGGCCGGCGGCTTTTACCTTGCGGTATTCTTTAACCAGTTTGCCGTTATGGAAAATAAAGGTTGAGCGTTCAATGCCCATAACTTTTTTGCCATACATATTTTTTTCTTTAATCACATCAAAGTGCTTGCACAGCACTTCTTCTTTGTCGCTGATTAAGTTGATGCTCAGATTCTGCTTTTCAGTGAAGTTCTGATGCGCTTTTACCGAGTCGCGTGAAATGCCGATCACAGCGGCATTCAGCGCATCAAACTGATCTTTCAGGCAGGAAAAGCCGATGGCCTGCGTGGTGCAGCCCGGTGTGGAATCTTTAGGGTAAAAATAAACAATCAGCCATTCTGCAGGCGCTTCCGCCAAGTTCACTTCGCCGGCAGTGGCAGGGAAGGATTGATTCGGTAAGCTAAGGTCAGACATGAGATGCTCCTTCAAAATAGTCAATGATGTTCTAATTCAAGCGCTAAAAAGGCATAGTCGCCATGATACAGAATTTCGCCCTGCCGTACAGGAATTGGCTTTTTAAAAAGCGGGCCGTCCAGTACGGTGGTATGAAACTCGCCGCCTTCACCGCAGGGATCGATGCCTCTGAGCAGCAGTTCATCAACATAATCCAGCGTCATGATTCTGCCTAAATCGGCTGCGGTCATGCCCAGCTTCAGATTGACCGTGACCAGCATGGTTTGAAAGCCCAGCTGAATAAATTCCTGAATGACTTCAAGATGCGGGCGCTGCCATAAAGGCATGCACAGCTGCAGGCCGGCCTGGGCTGCGACTTTTTCATGCCAGCAGCCGTGCTCAGGCATGTCTAAGTCGCCATTGACTAGGACTTCCGCGCCCAGCTGCCGGGCTTCGGACAGCATCTTTAGAAATTCTGCTTCATAGCTCTGCCAGCTGGCGCTGGCCAGCAGAATCGGCAGCCCTAATGCCTGCGCCTGCGCATGAATGATTTCCAAAGGCATGGCATGCGAGCGCGAGCGCTGGCCGTGCTCTTCCAGCATGGCAATCAGGCCTGTGGCTTGCCCCATCTTTAAAGCGTGATACAGCGCCAGCGTGCTGTCTTTTCCGCCGCTGTAGGAGGCGACAAATTTCTGCCCCGGCGCCATTGTTTTCCACGATTCACTCATTGTTTTTTCCAAATTCCGTTTAAAAAAGCAGTCAATAAAAAAGCCTGCAAAAAGCAGGCTTTCTCACAGTCAGTCAGCTTATTTTTTTGGCTGCTGAGCAGATTTCATTGCTTCTTCAGTCAAAGCTTTCAGCTTGCCTGTCAGCTGCGGGCCAAAGCATGCCTGCAGGTCTTTATTCTGCTTCTGTACAAAGGCTAAAGTTGCAGGGCTTTTCTTTTGATTGATGGCGCTTTGAATTTCCCATTTCTGCGCATTGGTCAAGCGGCCATCCGCTTCTACAGCGCAAGAACAGTATTTGCCGACTTCAGCAGCGGCCAGTTTTTTGCTTTTGCCCGTTTCTTCTTTACAAACATTAATTAAAGCAGATTTTACGTTGGTGCTCTTATACGCCTGCTGCAGCTTGTCATTGTCTGCGTGGGCAGCCGATGCAAACAGTGCAGCTGCAGAAACCGCAGCGGAAAGAATAATGTTTGACTTCAAAATTTTCATAAACTTTACCTTGTTATTTCGGTATATAACGGGTTGGGTCTTCGACACCTGCATCTGCAAAACCTTGTTTGCGGAGGCGGCAGCTGTCGCATTTACCGCAAGCGCGCCCTTGGTCATCTGCCTGATAGCAAGACACTGTTTGACTATAGTCTACGCCATGTTCCACACCTAGGCGAATGATATTTGCTTTGGATAAATGTAACAAAGGTGTTTCGAATTTAAGCGGTTTTCCTTCTACGCCAACCTTGGTTGCGAGTTTCGCCATGTTGGAAAACGCTTCAATAAATTCCGGGCGGCAGTCAGGATAGCCTGAATAATCAACGGCATTGATGCCGATAACAATCGCCTGCGCGTCAAAAACTTCAGCCGCAGCCAAGGCATAAGACAGGAAAATTGTGTTACGCGCTGGAACATAAGTTACAGGAATACCTTCAGACTCATGATCCGGCACATCAATGCTGTGGTCAGTCAGCGCAGAGCCGCCTAAGCTGCCCAAATCGATATTGATGACGCGGTGCTCTACGCCGGCTTTTTGCGTCAGCGCCCGCGCCGCCGCCAATTCAGTTGCTGAGCGCTGGCCATACATAAAGCTGATCGCGATGCATTCATAACGCGCCTGAGCCCATGCCAAGCAGGTTGTTGAGTCTAAGCCGCCAGATAGCAGTACAATAGCGCGAGGACGCATGTTCAATTCTCCAAATAATCTTCAATACACTTAACGGCCGGTTTCATCATTCCACAGCAGCTTGTGCAGCTGCAGCTGGAAACGGACAGGAAGGCGGTCTTCTAAAATCCACTGCGCAAGGTCACGCGCCAGCTGCGGCAGGCGGGCAGCGCCTTTTTCAACGGCAAATGCAGGCGAGAACCAAACCGTGCCGGCTTTTTCATTTAATTTATGGAGCTCCACCTGCTGCTTAGACCATTCATAGTCTTCACGGCTGCAGATCACAAATTTGATTTGATCGTGCGCGGTTAAATAGTTGAGGTTGCTCAGCAGGTTCCGCGCAGATTCGCCGGAAGCCGGCGTCTTCAAGTCTAAAACTTTAGAGACCCGCGCATCCACTTTGGAAACATCCAGCGCGCCGCTGGTTTCCAGCGATACTTCGCAGCCTAGATCCGCCAGGCGCTGCATCAAGGGCAGGGCATTCGGCTGCGCCAGCGGTTCGCCGCCGGTCACGCAGATATGCGGGGTTTTAAAGTCCAGCGCGGTTTGAATAATTTCATCCAAAGACCGGCGTTCGCCGCCTTCAAAAGAATAGGTGGTATCGCAATACGTGCAGCGCAGCGGGCAGCCTGTCAGCCGGATGAAAACGGTCGGCAGGCCCGCTGTATTGGCTTCACCTTGCAATGAATAGAAAATCTCCGTAATGCGTAACCCCGCAGACGGATCGGAAACAGGAATAGCGGAAGAGCGGAGGGATGTCATAGCAAAATTAAACCACAGTATAGAAAAACAAAAATCTCTACGGCCACTGCTGGCCGTAGAGATGAGGAACGGTTAAGGTTCCGCAAAGAAATGAATAAAAAAATCAGTCTTCGCGCAATAAATCGTTCAGGCTGGTTTTGGCGCGGGTTTTGGCATCAACTTTTTTCACGATGATGGCCGCGTATAAGCTGTACGTGCCGCATTTAGACGGCAGGCTGCCGGCAACGACTACAGAACCTGCAGGCACGCGGCCGTAATGGACTTCGCCGGTTGCGCGGTCATAAATCTTAGTTGACTGGCCAATGAACACGCCCATAGAGATGACAGAGCCTTCTTCTACAATCACGCCTTCAACAATTTCAGAACGCGCGCCGATAAAGCAGTTGTCTTCAATAATGGTCGGGTTAGCCTGAAGCGGTTCAAGCACGCCGCCAATGCCTACGCCGCCGGACAAGTGCACGTTTTTGCCGATTTGCGCGCATGAGCCTACAGTTGCCCATGTGTCGACCATTGTGCCTTCATCGACATAAGCGCCAATGTTGACATAAGACGGCATCAGCACCACGTTTTTAGCCTGGAAAGAGCCTTTGCGGGCTACAGCAGGCGGCACAACGCGCACGCCGGAAGCCTTGAACTGCTCTTCAGTCCAGCCTTTGAACTTAGTATCCACTTTGTCATAGAAGCGAAGGTCGCATGACTCGATAGGCTTGTTGTCATTCAGTTTGAACGACAGCAGTACCGCTTTTTTCAGCCATTGATGAACAACCCATTCACCATCGATTTTTTCAGCTACGCGAAGAGTGCCGTTGTCTAAGCCAGCGATTGCGGTTTCAACTGCTTGACGGATTTCAGCAGAACAGTCTGCTGCTGTGAAATTCGCACGGTCTTCAAACGCTTGCTCGATAATTGCAGAAAGCTGAGTCATGATCTTCCTTCCAGAAAAAAATTTTCCAAGATTTTACACTATATTGAGCTAAGAATAGATGGAAAATGAGCAATAGATCGGAATTAATCATTAAAAGCCGGATAACTTCCTGTCAACCGGCGGGGCCGGCGAATAAATCAGCAGATAATTTTTTAAGAATCAACAGTAAAACTGGAAATGTATCAAAAAATAACAAAAACTAAGCAAATTTTGAATAAAATATGATCGATTTATATTGTATATTTCACATCATACAGAACATGAATAATTCAACAATTTAATCTTTGACTTGAGGAGAAACGCAATGAAAACGCTACGTACAGTTTTAGCCGCATCTGTGTTGGCAGCATCAGGCGCGGCAATGGCGGATACATCTGTGGTTAAGGATGGCTATGTTTTTGAACGCAACCAGCTGATGCCGACAGGCGCCCGCGTTGAAGCAGGCACAACAGGCTATGGCGGCGCGCTGCTGTGGACTGCAAACCCTTATGTCGGCTTGGCTTTGGGCTATAACGGCGGTGATGTTTCATGGTCTGATGATGTGAAAGTCAATGGTTCAACCTATGATTTAGATATGGACAATAACAATGTCTATTTAAATGCTGAAATCCGCCCTTGGGGCGCCAGCGCGAACCGCTGGGCGCAAGGCGTCTATGTGGCAGCCGGCGCGGCTTATCTGGATAATGACTACGGGCTGGACCGCCGGGTTAATCCTGGTGAAGCATTTAAAGTTAACAACACCAACTTTATTGCGGATCCAAATGGCTCTGGCGTGAATATCAACGGTAAGATGGAATATAAAAATGATATTGCGCCTTACCTTGGTCTAGGCTTTGCGCCGAAAATCAGCAAAAACTGGGGCGTCTTTGGTGAAGTTGGCGCCTACTACACAGGCAATCCTACGGTAACCTTGACTGGCAGCGGCGATGCCTTAACCGGTGGTCAGGACTTCCAGGAAGCATTGCGGGCGGAAGAGCAAAAAATCCGCAATGATGATAAATACGAATGGATGCCGGTCGGAAAAGTGGGCGTAAACTATTACTGGTAAGCGCTGAATGCTGACAGCATAATGCATAAAAAACGGGCTTCGGCCCGTTTTTTATGTCTAATTATTTGAGTAATATTCAAGTTAAATGGCAATTCAGAAATGATGGCCGACTTTAAGCCCATAAACCAAGGCATCATTATCTGCAACCGTTGATAAGCCTGAAATTTGGGGCGCCAGCGGTGTGGATGAAATATCAGGCTTGTTGAACTGAAGATAATACGCGCCCGATGCTAAAAACGTCTGCGGACTGAAGCTGTACATGATGCCTAAGCCAAGCCCCCGGTAGCCGTCACTTGGATTCAAGGTGGATGCCGGATTGCCGGAGCCTTTGTCCCAGACAAATTCCAGCGCGCTAAGCCATCTGCTGTTCCATTGGTGGGCAATTCCCAGCTTGCCTGACCATTGATCTTTCTTATAGGAAATCAGCTTCAATTGAGCAAGCTCACTGTATTGCGGGTCTTGCGAAGCCCAATACAGCACCGCTCCCAGTTGGGGCGGCTGTATCACAAAGTTTTGCCAATTCGCCCAGCGCACAGCGCCATACATCAAATTGCTTGAATTGAGGCCGGTTTGAAATTCAAAATTAACGGATTGCGGCGTTTCTATCGCGGTCTGGGTTTCAGGCACAATCGTGAATGGGCCATTCGAATAAAATGTGGATTCACTTGTGCTATTTTTATGCTTGATTTTAGAGCGGTAGGTGATGCTGGTTTTAATTCCGTATTCAGGGCGCTGGTAGCTTAAACCGGCAAGCCAGCCAACCGCATTGTCATTTTTGAACTGCACGTCATAGCCATTGAGTGCATCATACTGCTGGCCTGTAATGTGCAGCTTGCCTTTAAAGCTCTGCAGGCTTAATCCACCGTATATATTCCAATGCGCATGCGGCTGATAGCCTATAAGTCCGGTTAAATTATTTGATTTAAAGGAAATATCTGCAGATTCGATTTCAATGACTGAGCCGTCCGGCAGCGCGGGGCTGTAATCATAGCTGATATTGGCCATATAGGGCTGTTCATATATCAGCCCTGCTGAAATTTGCGGATGCGGCTGGAACTTGAGCGCCAGTTTTCCTAAAAATTCACGTTCAGCTAAATTGCCTGTAGAGAAGTCATTTATGCCAAGCTCACTGATGAAGTCCTTATACTGCACTTCACCTTCGATATTGGCATTAATCACCGCAAGGCTGATTTCAGCATAATTACCGGGTTCTAAAAAAGCGGCGATGCTCTGATCTGTGCGCTCAAGGCCTGCTGCATACAGCGTGTGCAATGGGCAAATGATACAAGCTGCCGTATAGATGAATTTCGTTCTCATGTTGCCCTGGCTGGTGTACGGAAAGCTGTAATTGATTCGGTTTTTATTGTTATGCAGGAGCTAGTGTAGAGAATAAGTGCGGATAAATGAAATATTAAAACAATAAAAAATTTCAAATAAAAAACGGGCGCATTCAAGCACCCGTTTTTAATGGATTATTTTATTAATCTTCCGGGTAGGCGACCCGCTTCAGCGCCTTAATATCTGCATTTGGCGAGCACAGTGAAATAAACTCATAGCCGTAGCCGCGCAGCAGATGGCCTTTGCGCACCGCAATCCAGGTGGTGTTGACGCCAAAAATATCGGTCTTGATCTGCTTTAAGCGGTAATCGCGCTCCGGATCATAGGCCACATCGTTGACAATGCCCACACCCATGTTGAGTTCCACATAGGTTTTAATTACGTCGGCATCCAGAGCGGACATCACAATATCCACATCAAAGCCCGCATCTTCAAAGGCTTTGTCAATTTTGGAACGGCCGGTGAAGCCGCCGTGATAGGTGATGATCGGGTAGTGCGCCAGATCTTCAATGCTGATGTCATTCTTGGCCGCCAGCGGGTGATTCTGCGGGGTGATAATGCTGTGCTGCCAGTTGTAGAATGGCACGCTGGCGAGGTTGTCTTCCGCAGTCAATGATTCGGTGGCGATGCCGATATCCGCTTCGCCCTGCAGCAGCATTTCAGTGATTTCCACCGGGCTGGCCTGCTGCAGAATCAGGTGTACTTTGGGAAATTCTTTCTTGAACTGATTGACAATCGGCGGCAGCACATAGCGCGCCTGAGTATGCGTTGTGGCAATGGTCAGCGTGCCTTCATCGACTTTGTTGAAGTCATCCGCCAGGCGCTTGATGTTGTCGGCATCGACCAGCATGCGCTCCACAATGCCCAGCAAAGCCTGACCCGGCTCAGTCAGGCCGAGCAGGCGCTTGCCTTTGCGGATAAACAGCTGCACGCCTAATTCATCCTCTAAATCCTTAATATGCTTGCTCACGCCCGATTGCGAGGTGTAAAGCGCAGCGGAAGCTTCAGTTAAATTAAAGTTCTGTCTAACGGTTTCTCTAATAATTCTTAGCTGCTGGAAATTCATGGTTCTGCGTACCTCAAAATTGATGGGGCTTTCTGGCCCCATCATAAAGCCTTAAGCGACTTGGTTTTCAAATAAATGCAAAGCGGAAGCGCTGAGCCATACGGTCTGGTTTGGACGGAACTGATGCAGCTTGGCTTCGTCCGGCGTCAATGAGATTTCAATCAGGTTGCCTTGGCGGTCATTCAGCTCCGCCAGGACTTTGCCGGCAATCCAGACTTCGCGCAGGAAGGTGGCCTGAATGGCGTTTTCCTGCGGCTGCGCATGAATGCGCAGTTCATCCGGGCGGGCAAAGGCGATTACAGCGCCTTGCGGCGCATTCGGCGCTTGCGGCAGCTGGATGCGGTCTTCGCCGATCTGAATCACGCCGTTGCTGTTCTGGCCTTCAAAACGGTTGGCCTGGCCCAGGAAGTCAAAGACAAAGGGCGTAGCCGGCTTTTCATAGACTTCGCGCGGCGAGCCGATTTGCTCGACATTGCCTTTATTCATCACAATGATCTGATCCGCAACTTCCAGCGCTTCTTCCTGATCGTGGGTGACAAAAATAGAGGTAATGTGCAGTTCATCATGCAGCGTGCGCAGCCAGCGGCGCAGTTCTTTGCGCACTTTGGCATCCAAAGCGCCGAAGGGTTCATCCAGCAGCAGCACGCGCGGCTCAACCGCCAGCGCGCGCGCCAAGGCAATGCGCTGGCGCTGCCCGCCGGAAAGCTGCGCCGGATAGCGGTCAGCTAAAAAGCCCAGCTGCACCAAGTCCAGCAGGCGGGTTACGCGCTTTTTGATTTCCGCTTCATTCGGGCGCGTAGCGCGCGGGCGCACGCGCAGGCCAAAGGCAATATTTTCAAATACGGTCATGTGGCGGAACAGCGCATAATGCTGGAATACAAAGCCGACTTCACGTTCGCGCACGTGCACTTTGGTCGCATCTTCGCCTTCAAGAATCACTTGGCCGCCGTCTGCAGATTCTAAGCCGGCAATAATCCGCAGCAGCGTGGTTTTGCCGCAGCCGGAAGGGCCAAGCAGGGCCACCAGCTGGCCCTCCGGAAAATCTAAAGAGATATTTTTCAGCGCATGGAATGCACCAAAGTGTTTTTCAATATTTTTAACTTGAATACTCATGAGGTCATTCCTTAGGAAACTGTTGAATCATCATTGCGCTTGTCTTGCCGTTCTTGGCGGACTTCCACCCAGGTTTTCAGTATCAGGGTCACAATGGCAAGCAAGGCCAAAAGTGATGACACGGCAAAGGCTGCGCTGAAGGTATATTCGTTATAAAGGATTTCGACGTGCAGCGGCAGGGTATTGGTTTCGCCGCGGATATGGCCGGAAACCACCGATACTGCGCCGAACTCGCCCATTGCGCGGGCGTTGCACAGAATTACGCCGTAAATTAGGCCCCATTTGATGTTCGGAAGGGTCACTTTCCAGAAAGTTTGCCAGCCATTGGCGCCCAGCACAATCGCGGCTTCCTCTTCTTCTGTGCCTTGCGCTTCCATCAATGGAATCAGTTCGCGGGCAACGAAAGGCACGGTAATGAAGATGGTTGCCAGCACAATGGCGGGAACGGCATACAGGACTTTAATGTCATGATCCATCAGCCAGCCGCCGAACCAGCCCTGCGTGCCGAAAATCAGCACCAGCATTAAGCCGGCAATGACTGGAGAAACCGAAAACGGCATGTCAATAATGGTGGTCAGAATGGACTTGCCGCGGAAGTTGAATTTAGCCACCGACCATGCCGCCGCCACGCCAAACACCACGTTCAGCGGCACGGCAATAACCGCCGTCAGCAAAGTCAGCTTTACCGCAGATAAGGTATCCGGATGCACCAGCGCCTGGAAATACACGCCAACGCCCTGCTTGAAGGCTTCGACAAAAACCAGAATCAGCGGCAGCATCAGGCAGCTTAAGAAGAAGATCAGCGCAATGGTCAAGAGCAGATAGCGCACCCAAAGCGGCTCGCGGGTTGCATCGCGCGACTGCAGCTTTTTGGCTAAAGCGTTGCTGTTGGTATGTGAACTCATTGTGCAGTTCTCCCGGTGCGGCGGCTGGCCCATGCCTGAATCAAGTTAATTACAAACAGAATGGCAAATGAAATCACCAGCATTACCACCGCAATAGTGGTTGCGCCTGCATAATCATATTCTTCCAGGCGCGAAATAATCATCAGCGGGGCAATTTCAGTTTCAAAAGGCTGGTTGCCGGCAATGAAAATCACCGAGCCGTATTCGCCGACACCGCGGGCAAAAGCCAAGGCAAAGCCGGTAATGAGGGCTGGGAATAAAATCGGCAGGATGACTTTGCTGACAATCTGCAGGCGGTTGGCGCCCAGCGCCGAGGCGGCTTCTTCCAGTTCAGTTTCCAGATCGCTCAGCACCGGCTGCACCGTGCGCACCACAAAGGGAATGCCAATGAAAATCAGCGCCAAGGTAATGCCGATGGGCGTATAGGCGACTTTAATGCCGATCGGCTCCAGGTACTGGCCAATCCAGCCCGTCGGCGCATACAGCGAAGTCAAGGCGATGCCGGCAACTGCGGTGGGCAGGGCAAAAGGCAAATCCACCAGCGCATCAATAATGCGCTTGCCCGGAAAGCTGTAGCGCACGAGGCACCATGCCAGCAGCAGGCCAAAGACCACATTCACTAAGGCGGCGATAATGGCAGCGCTGAAGCTCAGCTGCAGAGAAGCCAGAATGCGTTCGGAACTTAAAATTTCCCATAAGCCGTCCCAGCCGATGCCCAGCGATTTAATAAAGACCGCAGATAAGGGGATCAGCACGATTAATGACAAATACGCTAGGGTGAAGCCTAGGGAAAGGCCGAATCCTGGCAGCACTCGGGATCGCTGCGACATGATTGCTCCTCAAAGAGAGAAAGCTGGCTGAAAGCAGCCAGCGGAAGGTGAAAATAAAATTCCGGCTCCAGCATAGTTTGCAGAAGCTAAATTGCAAATTTAAATAAGTACTTGCGCTCATCAGCAGCGCTGATATGCTGCGGTTTTTTTTCCGGCATCAGATAGTCAAAAATTTCAGGAAAAGGGCCGTAGCCGGAAGCGGTATTGATATGGCCGGCCAAGCCTAAATTGACCGGCTGCAGCTGCCACGACTGCGCCAGGCGCTGCGCGTCATCAAAAGCCAGCCAAGGGTCATTTTCACTGATGATCATGGCGGCGGGCGCATTGATTTTTAACTGGTGAAAATAAGCCGCGTAGTCATTCCGGCTACTGCGGGCAAAGCCGGCATTGCCGAAACGGGCCGGGTTGGCCGGCGCCACCAACAGCAGATTCCTGACTCTGCTGCTGAGCTGCGGATGCCGCGCCAGCGCCGCCGCTGCGGTAAGGCAGCCGAAGCTGTGCGCCACAATCTGAAGGTCATCCTGAATCGGCGCGGCTGTTTTGACAAACTGCGCAATCCAGTCTTCCAGAACCGGCTGGTTCCAGTCTGCCTGCTGCACGCGGGAGCACGACATCAGCTGGCGCTGCAGCCAAGACTGCCAGTGAGCGCTCTCACTGCCGCCGACACCCGGAACGATTAAGGTATGGGTCATGTCTGTACTCCTTTAAGGCAGGTTAAGCGGGGACTTACTTCCCGCTGTTGGCTTTCACGATTTGGTCAAATATGCCGTCATTTTCAAAGTGGGTTTTCTGCACTTTGTCCCAGCCGCCGAATTCCTTATCAATAGTGACCAGTTTCAGCGGCTTGAATGCGCTTTTATACTGCGCCAGCACTTTTTCATTGCGCGGGCGGTAAAAGTTTTCCGCGGCAATCTGCTGGCCGCGCGGCGAGTAAAGGAAGTTCAGATAGCCTTGGGTGAGGTATCTGCTGCCGTTTTTCTCGGCATTTTTTTCGACAATGGCGACAGGAGGCTCAGCCAGAATTGACAGCGACGGCGTCACAATTTCAAATTTCCCCGGCTGCTCGCGGATGGCCAAATGCGCTTCATTTTCCCAAGCCAGCAGCACGTCGCCTATGCCGCGCTCGGCAAAGGTCGTGGTTGCGCCGCGCGCTCCAGAGTCCAGCACCTTGGTGTTTTTATAGATTTTGCGGACAAATTCCTGCGCTTTCGCGTCATTGCCGCCGGCCTGATGCTTGGCCCAGGCCCAAGCCGCCAAATAGTTCCAGCGCGCGCCGCCGGAGGTTTTCGGGTTCGGGGTAATGATGCCCACGCCCGGCTTGACTAAGTCGCCCCAGTCTTTAATGCCTTTGGGATTGCCTTTGCGCACTAAAAATACGATGGTGGAGGTGTAGGGCGTAGAGTTATGAGGCAGCTTCTTTTGCCAGTCCGCAGGCAGCAGCCGGGTTTTTTGCGCAATGACGTCAATATCGGCAGCCAATGCCAAAGTCACGACATCCGCATCCAGCCCGTCAATGACGGCGCGCGCCTGCTTGCCTGAACCGCCATGCGACTGCTTGAAGTTGATTTGCTGGCCGGTGCGGCTCTGCCAGTACTTGCCGAACTCTTTATTGACATCTTCATACAGCTCACGGGTTGGGTCGTATGAAACATTTAAAAAGTCTTTGGCGGCGGCGCTGAAGGACACAGCGGAAACTACTGCAGCCAAAACCCCAAGTTTTAATTTCGCTGAAATGCTCATGCGGGCCTCAATTTTTTCAATAATTTATTGCATGGGGCAAGAATAGCTTGAGTGTTTATGCATAAAAAATAATAAAAAATGAATTTTATATGAATAAAAAAGCAATAAAGCTGATCTTGCGCCCTGAGCGCCGGAGCAGTGAACAATGCCGGCGCTTTTATAGCTAAATTCTGTATTACATATAATTTCTTATAAAATATGATTTCATTAGGTTTTTGGCGTATTAACCATTTAGGAAATTAACGGATGGCGCTTGCACTGCCTCATTTTTCTTTTAGAAGTTTAAATGCCTTTGCGCAGGCAAGATCCTCCTTTGGAAAGACCCAAAGATACCGTCTCAGAGGTCAAGAGGATTATTGAGAATTGGCGCAATAATTCTCCTGATACGGCCGCTGGTGCTTGAGTACGCCATAACACAGATGAATCAGCTTCCTCATCGCAGCGCCAACCGCCATCATCTTGGTTTTGCCATTGGCCAGCAGCCTGTCATTCATCCCTTTTATGTGGGGATTATGCCGGGTTGCGACAATCGCCGCCATATATAAGCCGGCCCGTATTTTCGACGGGCCGGCTTTGGATAGGCGGCTCCTGCCGTGAATGGAGCTGCCCGACTGCCTTTGAATGGGCACCAGGCCGGCAAAGGCCGCCGCCTGGCTCGCCCTTTCAAAAGCATGGCTGCGCAAGAAGCTGAGCATTAATAAACTGGTCCGGTCTGCAATGGCCGGAATGCTGCTGAGCAGCGCCTTGTCATTTTTTAAATCAGGATGCTGATCAATGTGGTCATCAATCTGCCGGTCGAGATCCTGAATATGCCTGCTTAACTGCTTAATATTCTTATGGATCGACTGAAGTACCGGTTCTATCGTGAAGGTAGACTCCGCTTTTTCCAAACGGTTTTCTTCACGCTGCAGATCTTCACCAAGCACAGCCCTTCGATCCAGCAAAGCGTTCAGCAGTTGAATATGTCCGGGCAGAGGCTGCCAAAAATGCAGATCCGCAGTCATCGCAAACCGGGCCAGAACTTCACTGTCAGCCTTGTCTGTCTTATTCAGCCTGGACATGCTCTGAGCAAAATACCGGGCTCTGGCGGGATTCGCCACACAGACTTGAAAGCCTGCATCAAATAAATGTCTAGCTAGGCGTTCATGATAGACAGAAGTGGCTTCCATTAAGGCAATGGCCTGCGCAGGGCCTGCAGCATGATGATTCAGCCAGGCCTGAAGCTGCTCAAAGCCTTTGGGCGTATTCGGAAAGGTTTTGGTTTTCTTTTTGCCTGCAGAATCTTCTAAAATCAAACAGCAGTCAATTTTAGCTTTGGCGACATCAATACCGAGATAAAACATAATCTTACCTGCCTTATTTATTCAATTATTTTTTTTCAGCATAACCGCCGTCTTTTCTTGCGAATCCAGCATCGAGGTGCTTAGTTACTGTCCAGAGTTGTGCAGGCGGTCAGGGCAAGCAGCAGGTTTTATCTTTGGGCCAAACTCTAAGTTTTAGGAGCAACCAAACTCTGCTGTTTGCGTATAGTGAGAGCTAATCACTATGTGAGTTAAGATACAAGGAAGCAAAAGTCTTTCGTTGCCCATACACGGCATCCCTGCCGTGATGGGCAACGTGCGGCATCCATGCCGCACTCGCGTATCCGAAATTGACTTTACTCAGAGTTAGAATGCCAAAGATGATTTTCACGGGCAGTTTAAGCAAACTTAGCTATAAATGATCGTGCTGATGTTTAATCAATACTCGATTTCTTGAATATATATGGCTAAATTCTGAAACTATCTAGGTAATTGGTCATATAGGATTGAGTTTGGCTATTTGACGCTGTTGGCTTTCACGATTTGGTCAAATACGCCGCCGTTCTCAAAATGCCGCTTTTGAACTTTAGCCCATCCGCCGAATTCTTTATCAATAGTGACCAGCTTCAGCGGCTTAAAGACGGATTTATGCTTGGCCAGCACCGCTGTATTGCGCGGACGGTAGAAGTTATTGGCGGCAATGTTTTGGCCAGTCGGTGAATACAGGTAGTTCAGGTAGGCTTTCGCCAGATTTTCATTGCCGTCTTTTTTGGCGTTCTTTTCTATAATCGCGACAGGAGGCTCGGCCAAAATTGACAGCGATGGCGTCACAATTTCAAATTTTCCCGGCTGCTCGCGGATGGCCAGATGCGCTTCATTTTCCCAAGCCAGCAGCACATCGCCTATGCCGCGTTCGGCAAAGGTGGTGGTTGCGCCGCGCGCTCCGGAATCCAGCACTTTAGTCTGTTTGTAAATTTGACGGACAAAGGCCTGCGCTTTCGCGTCATTGCCGCCGGCCTGATGCTTGGCCCATGCCCAGGCTGCTAAATAGTTCCAGCGCGCGCCGCCGGAGGTTTTCGGGTTCGGGGTAATGATTTCTACGCCCGGCTTGACTAGGTCGCCCCAGTCTTTAATGCTTTTCGGGTTGCCTTTGCGCACTAAAAATACGATGGTGGAAGTATAGGGCGTAGAATTGTTCGGAAACTTTTTCTGCCAGTCTTTCGGCAGCAGATTTGAATTTTCCGCTATGGCGTCAATATCGGCGGCCAGCGCCAGAGTCACGACATCCGCATCCAAGCCGTCAATAACGGAGCGCGCCTGCTTGCCTGAGCCGCCATGCGACTGCTTGAAGTTAATGTCTTGGCCGGTGGTTTTCTTCCAGTAGGCGCCAAATTCCTTATTGAAGTTTTCGTACAGTTCGCGGGTAGGGTCGTAGGAAACGTTGAGAAAGTCTTTTGCAAGCGCACTGAACGATGCTGCTGAAACAAGTGCTGCTAAAACCCCGATTTTTAATGAGCGCATTTGGCTCTCCTTTAAATTTGAATTATTGATTTCTGCTGACATGGCGAAGAATAGCGCTGTCTTTAATGTTGAAAAAATAATAAGAAACGAATTTTATATCAGTAAAAAAGCTATCAAACCGGCGGCGCTGTTCTTAAACTAGCTGATTATTTGCAGGATGTTTTGATATGCCATGTTTTAAGAATGCACAGGCAGTCAATGAAGTTTCAGTGTGGGACCGCGCTTTTCATTATGGCGATGGATGCTTTACGACAGCGCGCTTGCGCGGTGGCGCCATTGAACTGCATGACCGGCATTTGGCGCGCCTGCATAACGCCAATGAGCGTCTTTACCTGCATGCAGACTTAAGCCTGATTCAGCAGACGCTTGAGTTGATTCAGCAGCATCCGGACGCATCAGGAACGCTGAAAATCATCATCAGCCGCGGCGAAGGCCAGCGCGGCTACAGCCTGCCGGAGCATCCGGCTGATGTATGGGCATTTTATTACCCTAAACCGGCGGAAGATTTCAGTTATGAGCTGATTCAGTGTGGGGTGCTGCAGCAGGCGATTGGCCTCAGCATGCCGGATTTAACCGGCTTGAAATCGCTGAACCGCCTGGAGCAGGTCATGCTGAAGCGTGAAGCCGATCTGAACGGCTGGCCGGAAGCCTTGGCTGCTGATGTGCAGGGCGCGGTTGCGGAAGGCGTAAGCAGCAACTGCTTTATTCGCATAAACAATGCATGGATTACGCCGGAACTTCGCTATAATGGCGTGCATGGCGTAATGCGCGCTGAGATTTTATCCCGCATGCAGGCGCAGGGCATTGCCTGTACGCAGCGCCGTGTAGATCTGAATGAAATTGCAGATTTCCAGAGCCTGTTTTTCTGCAATGCGCTCAGCCCGATGAAAATTGCGTCCAGTTTAAATGGCGCGCCTTTAGCTGTTCAGCCTTGTACTGAACTTTTCCATCTTCTTCAATTGAATCAGATCCGCTAATATGTCTTCTGCCCCGCAAAAATCGAAAAAGAACAAGCCCAAAGCCATTCTGCTGGCCGCTGCCGGCCTGGCTGTCCTGCTGTGCACTGTTTTATGGTCAAGCTTATTCAAGCCCTATCCTGTAGAAGGCAAGAAGCAGATGCTGGCGATTGGCGCAGGAGACACCTATTCCGGCTTTATTGACCGCTTGGCCAAGGAAGATAAAGTCAGCTTTCCGGTTATTTTAAAGCTGTATCAGAAGCTGATGATTCACGACACCTTAAAGGCCGGCGTGTATGAAGTGCGCCAAGGCATGAGCGTGCGGGAAGTGATGCAGATGATTTCCAATGCCGACAACGCGCAGATGAACCGTATTTTAGTGATTGAAGGCACAACCTTTAAGCAGCTGATAGACGCCCTGAAAAAAGATGATCTGGTCACGCATGAGGTCAGCAATCTGCCTTATGCGCAGATTTTGGCTGCGCTGGAAATTCCTTATGAGCATCCTGAAGGCTTGTTTGCGCCGGACACTTACTTTTTCGCCAAGGGCGAATCAGACAAAAAAATTCTGAAAGATCTGTATCTGCGCCAAATGAAAGCGCTGGATCAGGCCTGGGCAAACCGCGCGCCGGATTTGCCGTATAAGGATAAATATGAAGCGCTGATTATGGCGTCGATTGTGGAAAAAGAAACCAGCCTGGACAGCGAGCTGGAGCAGGTGTCCGGGGTATTTGCGCGCCGTCTGAAGCTGGGCATGCGCCTGCAGACCGACCCGACCGTCATTTACGGCATGGGCGATAAATATGCAGGCAATATTACCCGGCAGGATTTGCGGACGCCAACGCCTTATAATACCTATACCATCAGCGGCCTGCCGCCGACGCCTATTGCATTGCCAAGCAAAAAAGCCATTGAGGCGGCCATGCATCCGGATCAGTCCAGCAATATCTACTTTGTTGCCACGGGCAACGGCGGCCACAAATTCACTGCGACTTTGCAGGATCATAACCGCGCCGTGCAGGAATATCTTGCTGTCATGCGTTCAAAAAATTAAGGAGTGAGCATGTTTATCAGTTTTGAAGGCACCGAAGGGGTTGGCAAAACCACGCTCATCCGCAAAATTTATGACCGCTTGATCAGTCAGGGCCAGGACGTGGTGCTGACCCGCGAGCCGGGCGGCACGCCGATGGCGGAGCAGATCCGCGCGCTGCTGCTGTCGGTGAATCACGATGAGAAAATGTGCAGCGATACCGAGCTGCTGCTGATGTACGCGGCCCGCGCGCAGCATGTTGATCAGGTGATCCTGCCGGCATTGAATGCAGGCAAGACCGTGCTGTGCGACCGCTTTACGGACGCCAGCTTCGCCTATCAATGCGCGGGACGCGGCCTCAGCGAAGCCAAGCTGCAGCTGCTGAATGACAGCTTTGTCAGCCGCATGCCGGATTTGACTTTTTGGCTGGATGCGCCGATTGAGCTGGGCATGAACCGCGCCCGCGCGCGCGGCGCGCTGGACCGTTTTGAGCAGGAAAAAGCCGCGTTCTTTGAGAAAGTCAGGGCCGGCTATCAGACCTTGTCTGAGCGCCATCCGGAACGGGTCAAGCGCTTGGATGCCGCACAGACGCCTGAACAGGTTTTTGCGCAGGCGCTGCAGTATTTTTAATCGGTCTAAAATGCCATAGCTTTCCTGCGCAGACTGATTTAAAAGATCATGCATAAATGAAAATTATGGATGATCTTTTTTATGAAAAGTACAAAACAGGAAATTATTCAGTTTTTAGCGCAGGCTTTTCCCCCGAGCTTGGCCAATTGTGAAATTGAAGCCGTGAGCGAAAAGGGCGCTTCACTTTTATGGCGGGTCAGTGAAAATGATTTGCGGCCGGGCAACACTATTTCCGGCCCAACCATGATGACCTTGGCTGATTTCGCCATGTATGTGGCGATTTTAGGGGAAATCGGCATTGTCGGGCTGGCGGTAACCACCAGCATGAATATCAACTTTTTGCGCAAGCCGTCCGGCGGTCAAAACCTGCGCGGCGTATGCAAGCTGATGAAAGTCGGCAAAGCGCTGATAGTCGCCGAAGTCTGGATTTATTCGGTTGATTCAGATGGCCCGGTGGCGCATGTGACAGGCACCTATTCCATTCCGCCGCAAAAGAATGCGGCGTAATTCCGGATTTATCAGCCAATCATTAAAAACTTTAAGGCGGCCGTCAGAATTTACTGTGCTTTATTTGGAATATTCAGCAGGAATTGATAAGCTTGCTGCATATTTTCCTGAAGCTGCTGAATGTGTCAAATCGCCAAAATGTTAAAAAAAACTATAATGAAAACAGGTGTTCAAGCAGGAAAAAGCATGGATGCAGAGCATGAAGTAGTTCAGCTGTTCCGCGGCCAGGCTCAGCCCTTATCAGGCAAATTGACCGAAATGCTGAACGAGCATTATTCACATCAAACTGAGCGCCGCGGCTGCGGCTATACGCAAGCCACGCGGGTTCTAGCGGAATACATCAACGCTGAACGCAAGGCGGATGATTTTCAGGATTTAAAGCTCTTTGACGCTGCAGACGGCAAGCGCCTGCTTCAGATTTTAGCGCAGCAGAAGCTGTATGGCCTGCAGATTGCGGACTGGCGCAATCTGGATATGAACAGCCAAATTCAGGATTTTCTAAGGCATGCGCCGGCCAGCGGGTATCAGCAGCTGCTGAACAGTGAAGTGCGCCGGCAGCAGCAGCTGAGAGGCCTTGGCCAGCAGGCGGCGCTGGAGGAAAGCCGGCTGCTGTGCGGCTTAATTGAAGATATCCTGCTGCCTAAAAATCAGCAGCAGACCGGCCTGACCGAACTGCACAGCCTGCAGGAGCGTCCGAAAGTCGGCTCATGCCCAATGGCGGAAAATTTCTTTCTGAAAATTGCGCACCGGCGCGTGCTGCGCAGCGGTGAAATCAATATTTTTGTCGATGAGCACAGCCAGCCGCTGCTGCTGGAAAAGCTGAATATGGGCGATAACCATTCCTGCATCAGCTTAAAGCCGGTATTGATGAATGGCGTGCGCCTGCCTGCAGGCTCGCTGTTTTCCGCCGACTATGCGCCTGAAGCGGTTGCGGAAAAGCAGGCCAATAAAGAATTCAAAGGCTTCATTATGCCGTATACGGCCGTCAGCGGCTTTTGGTTCCTGCGCCTGACCACTTTGGCGGTTTCGCCGGAAAACCGCAGGCGCGCATTCAGTACGCATTTTGAGCAGCAGGTTGCGAATGGCTTGTACAGCCCGGAAAGCACCCAAATTCAGCAGCTGCTGGATGTCGCGCTGGCGCAGTTTAGGTAATTGTTTATGCTGGATGTCTGCTATTCGCCTCACTACGTTTCCGCAACGCATACCAACAGCATGGAAAAGCTCAAGGCTGTGGCGGATGCGCTCAGCGCGTCGGGCGCTGTGCAATTTCATGCGCCTGAAATTCTGGATATTCAGGTTTTAAAGCAGCTGCATGATCCGGCGTATGTGGATGCCTTCAATACAGGAACGCCGCAAAAGCTGGCGGTGTTTTCCGGATTTAAGCCGTGGACGGAGCAGCTGCGCGATGCTGTGCTGCATATTAACGCTGGGCAGCTGCTGGCCGCCGAACTGGCGATGCAGAAAGGCATTGCAGCCAATATGGCGCAAGGCTTTCATCATGCCGTATATGAATACGGCGGTTCGTTCTGCACTTTTAATGGCCTGGCGCTGGTGGCGCAGCAGTTCCCGCAGAAGAAAATTTTTGTGCTGGATTGCGATCAGCATGGCGGCAACGGCACGGCGGAGTTTACCCGCCGGCTGGATAACCTGTTTAATTTCAGCATTTATGGCCTGCCGTTTGGCTGCCCGACTTATGCGCGCGCGCAAACGCGGCATATCCATAAAGACCGGGGAAATTTTGCGCAGTATACGCTGGCTGTGCATGAAGGCCTGCAGCAGGCGCGGGACTGGGGCGCGGATTTAGTAATCTATCAGGCGGGTATGGACTGCCATCAGGCTGACCCATTCGGTTCCAGCTGGTTTACCGCCGAGCTGCTTCAAAAGCGTGAAGAAATGGTGTTCAGCTTAGCCAAGCGCCATCAGCTGCCGCTCATGTTTGTGCTGGCGGGCGGCTATCAGCCGCTGGATGATCTGGTCAAGCTGCACCTGCTGACTTTTCAGGCTGCGCTCAAAACTTATTTCTAGCGCCTGCAGGCGCAGGCGGGGAGGACAAAAAAGCCGAATCTCAGCAGATTCGGCTTTTCGCTTCAAGCAGCGTGCAGCTAGGCATTGACTAAGGGCTGCTCGACCTGAAAATCCGGCGGCGTCAGCACGGTTTTGCGCAGTTCCGGCCCCAGCTCCGGATAGTCCAGAGTGAAATGCAGGCCGCGGGATTCCTTGCGCTGCATGGCGCAGCGCACAATCATTTCCGAAACTAAAACCAGATTGCGCAGTTCAATCAGGTTTTTGCTGACTTGATAATCCTGATAATACTCAGTGATTTCACGCTTCAGCATTTCAATGCGGTGCAGCGCGCGCTGCAGGCGCTTGGTGGTGCGCACAATGCCGACATAGTTCCACATGGTTTGGCGCAGCTCATCCCAGTTCTGCAGAATCACCACGTCTTCATCCGGGTTCATCACTTGCGAATCATCCCATGCCGGCACCTGCGGCGGCTGGTAGTCCGGCTGCAGCCCGGCTTCAATATGCTTGGCGGCCGCCATGCCGTAAACAAAGCATTCCAGCAGTGAATTGCTGGCCATCCGGTTGGCGCCATGCAGGCCGGTATAAGAAGTTTCGCCAATGGCGTACAGGCCGGCAATATCGGTTTCGCTGTTTTCATCCACCACTACGCCGCCGCAGGTGTAATGCGCGGCCGGAACTACCGGAATCATCTCTTTGGTGATGTCGATGCCCAGCTCAAGCAAGCGCGCATGCAGGGTCG
This sequence comes from Acinetobacter sp. WCHAc010034, assembly GCF_001696615.3. Taxonomy (NCBI): domain Bacteria; kingdom Pseudomonadati; phylum Pseudomonadota; class Gammaproteobacteria; order Moraxellales; family Moraxellaceae; genus Acinetobacter; species Acinetobacter sp. WCHAc010034. The sequence continues at coordinate 3,278,951 of NZ_CP032279.1, forward strand.
GGAAGTGCTCTTTGACAAACTCCGCCGGCTTGTGCGTAATGTCCAGCCAGACATGGCGGATACCCAGGCGCTTAATTTCATAGTCAATCGCGCGCGCGACAATATCCCGCGGCGCAAGTTCAGCGCGCTCATCAAAGCGCAGCATAAAGCGCTCGCCGTCCGGCAGGCGCAGATAGGCGCCTTCGCCGCGCATGGCTTCGGTAATCAGAAACGAGCGCGCCTGCGGGTGATACAGGCAGGTTGGATGGAACTGGTTGAATTCCATATTGGCGACGCGGCAGCCGGCGCGGTAGGCCATGGCAATGCCGTCACCGGTGGCAATATCCGGGTTGGAGGTATACAGATAAGCTTTCATCGCGCCGCCGCAGGCCAGCGCGGTAAACGGCGCAAGGAAGGTATGCACTTTTTCAGTTTTTTCATCCAACGCATACAGGCCCAAGGCGCGGTTTGCGCCGTCCAGGCCGAGCTTCTGAGAAGTAATTAAGTCAATCGCAATATAGTTTTCAAAAATTTCAATATTAGATTTTTCCTGCGCGCGCTGCACCAGCGTGGTTGAAATCGCCCGGCCGGTTGCGTCGGCTGCATGGATAATCCGGCGCTGCGAATGGCCGCCCTCGCGGGTCAGGTGCAGCTGCTCCTGCTCATCCAGAGTAAACTGCACGCCGTGCTCTAAGAGGAAATCGACCGATGGCTTGCCGCCTTCAACGGTCTGCTTGACGGCATCCAGCTCGCATAAATGCGCGCCTGCAATCATGGTGTCATCAATATGCTGTTCAATGGAGTCGGTTTCGTCCAAAACCGCAGCCACGCCGCCTTGAGCATAGTAGGTGCTTGCATCCGTCAGGCCCGACTTGGCTAAAACCGCAATGCTGAAATGATCCGGCAGCGATAAAGCTAAACTCAAGCCCGCGCCGCCGCTTCCCACAATGATCACATCAAAATGATGCGTTGTTTCTAAATTAGGCATATCCATCAGCTAATTTGAAAAAAAGTCCGGTAATAACACCGCTTTTTTCAGCAAAAGGCAAGAGCATAAATGCTTCAGCATGATGAATAATATTAATAATGATGCAAATTTTAAGGAATGATTAAGCTGCTGTTTATAAAAATATAATCCAACATATTATTACGAAGCAGTTACATGCTTTATGATAAAACCAGTCATATTCCAAAACATCAATAATTTGAGTGAATGCCTGATATGAAAAATCAATACATGCAAAAGGGTTTATACGCAGCTGTTTTTACCGCGGCGGCTGTGCAGGCGCAGGCTGCGGCGCCGGTCGATTTTTCCAATTTGGTTGAGCAGGTCAGCCCGGCAGTCGTGAGCGTGAATGTGGTGAAGAAGCTCAGTCAGGAAGAGCTTCTGCAGCAGCAGGTGCCGGAAATTCTGAAGCGCTTCTTCGGCAATCAGGTGATTATTCCGCAGCAGCAGATCCCGCAAGAAAAGACCGGCTACGGCAGCGCGTTTTTCATCAGCAAGGACGGCTACCTGCTGACCAACCACCATGTGGTGGAAGACGCCTCTAAAGTCACCATTGTATTGAATGACCGCCGGGAAATTGACGCGAAGGTCGTCGGCAGCGATGAACGCACCGACGTTGCCTTGCTGAAAGTGGCCGGTTCGGGCTTTCCGGAGCTGCGCACCGGCAATGTCGGTCAGCTGAAAGTCGGCGAGCCGGTTTTGGCCATCGGTTCTCCCTTCGGCTTTGACTATTCCGCATCCGCCGGCATTGTCAGCGCCAAAATGCGCAATATGATGGGCGAAACTTCAGTGCCGTTCATTCAAACCGATGTGGCTTTGAACCCCGGCAACTCCGGCGGGCCGCTGTTCAATCAGCGCGGTGAAGTGGTTGGGGTGAACTCGCGGATCTTCAGCGGCACCGGCGGCTATATGGGCCTGTCATTCTCCATTCCAATTGATGTGGCGATGGATGTGGCCGATCAGCTGAAAAAGCACGGCAAAGTCACCCGTGCGTATTTGGGCGTCAGCCTGCAGGACATCGATCGCAATCTGGCGGAAGCCTATAAGCTGTCTAAGCCGGAAGGCTCCTTGATTACGCAGGTTGCGCCGAATTCCCCGGCGGCCAAAGCCGGCTTTAAAGCCGGTGATGTGATTCTGAAATTCAACGGTACGCCGATTTCCAGAACATCTGAGCTGCTGAACTATTTGAACCGGGCTGCGCCGAATCAAAGCATCCAGCTGGAAGTGCTGCGCGATGACAGCCGGCGCAATATTTCAGCAATGCTGTCCACGGCGCCGGATGATACGCCGGCCAAAGCCGATGCCGCGCAGCAGCCAAGCAAAGGCCCGGTTTTGGGCATCAGCATCCGGGACTTGAACGCCAGCGAGCTGAATCAGCTGGGCACCAAAGGCGGGATTTTAATTCAGGATGTGCGCCGCGGCGGCGTTGCAGCTCAGGCGCGCTTAATGCCGGGCGATGTGGTGACGCAGATCAACAACAAAGCCATCAGCAATACCCGGGATTTTGTAGCGGCGGTTGCAGATTTGAAAAAGAACAGCGTAGCGCGGGTCGCGATTATCCGCGAAAGCCAGCGGGTAATTGTCGGCATGCGCATTGAATAACCAGCGCTGAATGCAGGCCGCTCATTTTGAGCGGTTTGCTTTTTTTGCAGTTTACCGGATGGAGATTTCGCGTAGACTGCTGGGCGTGGATAGAACTAAAGGCAAAAGGGCGGGAATTCATGAGCACTGTATTTGATTTGAAAATCACCGTGCAGCCGGAGCATATTGATGTGCTGGGCCATGTCAATAACGTGGTTTATCTGAGCTGGATGCAGGATGCGGCCACTGCGCATATTGAAGCGCTGGGCCTGGGCCTTAAGGAATATCTGGAGCTGAAGCACGCCATGGTGGCGGTAGAGCATCATGTGCAGTACCGCAAAGCTGCGCTGCAGGGCGAGGAGATTATTCTGCGCACATGGCTGAACGACATTAATGCGCTGTATTCTTTCCGCCAGTATGCCTTTTACCGGCCGAGCGACAGAGCCGTGCTGTTTATGGGCAATACCCAGTGGGCTTGCATTGAAATTGCGACCGGGCGGCCAAAGCGCATGTCGCCGACATTCATGCAGGCTTACCAGCCGCTTTCCGAGGCGGAGAACCCGATGGACTTCAGCATCTACAATGCCTGAATTGCAGCTTCTGTTTTGCATTTTAGTAAGCAAAGGCTTGAACACCGGCGTTTAAAGCGCAAAAGGAGTTCATTAATATGGATACATTGAAAAATCCATCTGCTATAATCCTCCGCAATTTCCATTCGGTTTTTGCTGTGCATTTTCAATTGCGTGCATAGCGCGTTTTCTTTCAAGGTAACCCATGGCGCAAGCTAAAAAATCTGTTGATATTAAAAACATTCGTAACTTTTCGATTATTGCGCATATCGATCATGGCAAATCGACGCTTGCGGACCGCTTCATTCAGATGTGCGGCGGCTTGCAGGCCCGTGAAATGCAGGCGCAAGTGCTTGACTCTATGGAGCTTGAGCGTGAGCGCGGCATCACCATTAAAGCCGCCTCTGTTACCTTGTACTATACGCATCCCAATGGTCAGGAATACCAGCTGAACTTCATTGACACCCCGGGGCACGTGGACTTTTCCTATGAAGTTTCGCGCTCGCTGGCTGCCTGTGAAGGCGCTTTGCTGGTTGTAGACGCGGCGCAGGGCGTAGAGGCGCAGTCGGTTGCCAACTGCTATACCGCCATTGAGCAGGGTCTGGAAGTGCTGCCGATCTTGAACAAGATTGACTTGCCGCAGGCTGAGCCTGAGCGCGTTATTCACGAAATTGAAGAAATTATCGGCATTGAAGCCACGCATGCGCCAACCTGTTCCGCAAAAACCGGCCTGGGCGTAGAATCTGTTTTAGAGGCGCTGGTGGATATTATTCCGGCGCCTGAAGGCGACCGCGAAGCGCCTTTGCAGGCATTGATCATCGACTCCTGGTTCGACAACTACTTGGGCGTTGTATCGCTGGTGCGGATCAAGCAGGGCCGCGTGCGCAAAGGCGACAAGATGCTGATGAAATCGACCGGCCAGTCGCACATCATTACCTCTGTCGGCATTTTCAACCCGAAGCATACCGAAACCGGCATGCTGGAAGCGGGTGAAGTCGGCTTTGTGATTGCCGGCATTAAAGATATTTTCGGTGCGCCAGTGGGCGATACCATTACGCTGGCGGCGACGCCTGATGTTGCGACTTTGCCGGGCTTTAAAAAGGTGAAGCCACAGGTTTATGCCGGCCTGTTCCCAATTGACGCCAGCGATTTTGAACCGTTCCGCGAAGCTTTGCACAAGCTGCAAATCAATGACTCAGCTTTGTTCTTTGAGCCAGAAAGCTCTGATGCGCTGGGCTTCGGCTTCCGCTGCGGCTTTCTGGGCATGCTGCATATGGAAATTGTGCAGGAGCGCCTGGAGCGCGAGTATGATTTAGACCTGATCAGCTCTGCGCCGACAGTGATCTATGAAGCGGTGATGAAAAACGGCGAAACGGTGTATATTGACAGCCCGTCTAAAATGCCGGACGGCTCAACGGTTGAAGACCTGCGCGAGCCGATTGCGGAGTGCCATATCCTGGTGCCGCAGGAATATCTGGGCAATGTAATGACATTGTGCATTGAGCGCCGCGGCGTGCAGAAAGACATGAAATTCTTGGGCAATCAAGTTTCGATTACCTTTGAAATTCCAATGGCCGAAGTGGTGATGGATTTCTTTGACAAGCTGAAGTCCTGCTCACGCGGTTTTGCATCGCTGGACTACAACTTTATCCGTTTCGAATCTTCATCTCTGGTTAAGGTTGACGTGCTAATTAATGGCGATAAGGTTGATGCTCTGGCGATGATCTGCCACCGCAACGATGCGCGCCACCGCGGTATCGCGCTGGTTGAGAAAATGAAAGACCTGATTCCGCGCCAGATGTTTGATGTGGCCATTCAGGCGGCCATTGGCGCGCAAATCATTGCCCGCTCAACTGTGAAAGCTATGCGCAAAAACGTATTGGCTAAGTGTTACGGCGGCGACGTGTCGCGCAAGAAAAAGCTTCTGTCTAAGCAGAAGGAAGGCAAGAAGCGCATGAAGCAGGTCGGAAGTGTGGAAATTCCGCAGGAAGCGTTCCTTGCTGTGCTGAAAGTAGAAAGATAATAACGAGAGGTCATTACGCTCATGGATTTTGATTTTAATTTAATCCTTGTACCCGTCACGCTGATTTTCTTTATCGTGTGGCTGCTGGATAAGCTGGTCTGGAAACAAAGGCAGTCCAAAGGCAAGGGCAATGAAAATGTCATTATTACATGGGCATATGATTTCTGGCCGGTGCTGGCGGTGGTGCTGGTGCTGCGCTCTTTCCTGTATGAGCCATTCAACATTCCGTCAGATTCGATGGTGCCGACTTTAGAGACCGGCGACTTCATTCTGGTGAATAAGTTTGAATACGGCGTCCGCCTGCCTATCGTCAATAAGAAAATTATTGATGTCAGCGAGCCGGAGCGCGGCGATGTGATTGTGTTCCGCTATCCGCCGCAGCCAAGCATCAGCTACATTAAGCGCGTTGTCGGCCTGCCGGGCGACCATATTGTCTATGACCATGGCCAGCTGAGCATTAACGGCAAGAAAGTGCCGAAAGTTCCGGTGGAATTCAGCCGCGAGAAAGACAAGCTGGATACGCCAGCATCCATTTACCATAAGGAAACTTTGGGCGAGCACACCTTTACCATGCGCGAGCTTGAAGGGGTGAATATTGCCCGCCAGGCGCCGTTCCTTAATTATGTAGATAATGGTAAATATTCAAGCGGAAATGGTTTATATTGGGAAGTGAAAGTTCCGGCAGGGCATTACTTTGCGATGGGGGATAACCGCGATCAAAGTGCTGACAGCCGTTTCTGGGGATTTGTACCTGAAGAAAATCTGACAGGCCGCGCATTCTATAAATGGATGCATAAAGAGCCTGGCTTTAAGCTGCCGTCATTTAGCCGTAACGGCAAGATTGATTAACGCATCATTAGGAAAATAACAATGCGACATCAGCGCGGGGCATCGTATATTGCAATCTTGGTTGCAATTATTGGTTTGGCCTTTATGGTTAAAGTGTTGGTTGCAGTCTGGGCGCCGTATTTGGATGACCGCCTGCTCGACAAGCAGATTGCAGAGCAGCTGCAGAATGGGCCTAAGGATTTAAGCCCATCCAAGTTTGCGGACGAAATAGATAAGCGCCTGCAAATGAATAATGTCCGCGAGCTTAAGTTTGCGGACGTGGCCCAAGTCACCAATGTGGACGGCCTGCAAGTGAAAAAAGATTATGAAATAAGAAAGCCTTTCTTATTGAATATAGATATTGTGTTGAAGTTCGAGAAAAGTTTTGATCAAAGCTCAGTCCAAGCTAAATGAAACCCGTTTAGCCAGTCGAATCGGTTATCAGTTTAAACAGCCTGAATTGCTGCAGCTGGCCTTGACCCACCGATCGGTGAGCCATAAGCACAACTACGAGCGCCTGGAATTTCTGGGCGACTCTTTGCTGGGGATGATTATCGCTAATTATCTCTATCATGCCTACCCGCATGAAAATGAAGGCCGGCTGACGCGCATGCGCGCCACGCTGGTGCGTCAGGAAGCTTTAGGCAAAATCGCCAATGACTTGAAATTAAGCCAAAGCATGATTTTAAGCACGGGCGAATTGAAATCAGGCGGTCATCATCGCGAGTCTATACTTGCGGATACCGTAGAGTCGATTATCGGCGCAATATATGTGGACAGCCATGACTTAAAAGTTCTGGAAGCCATTGTGCTGAAGTGGTACTTGCCATATTTAGACCATATTGAGCCGACCGATCAGCTCAAAGATCCGAAATCGCGATTGCAGGAATATTTGCAGGCGCGTAAAAAGCCTCTCCCGGTTTACGAAGTTGTGGATATTCAAGGTGATGCGCCCAATCAGCATTTCAAAGTGGAATGCATTGTGGACAGCATGCCGGTGAAATACGGTGAAGGATCAAGCCGCCGCTTTGCTGAACAGGCAGTAGCGGCAGATATTTTAAAAATTTTGGAGCAAAAGTCTTAATGACTACTCATTCCGATCACAACGATGCTGATCACGAGCCGCAAAGCGGCAGCGACGACTTAATCAGTCAATTTTTCAGTTCACAGGGAACTGAAATTCCATCGGATTACCGCAGCGGCTTTGTCGCCATTGTCGGCCGTCCGAATGTGGGTAAATCCACGCTGATGAACCATCTGCTGGGGCAGAAGCTGTCCATCACTTCGCGCAAGCCGCAAACTACCCGCCATAAAATTGTCGGGATTGATTCGCGCGAAAAATCCCAGGCGGTATTTGTGGATACCCCGGGAATGCATAAAAAAGAAGTGCGCGCCATCAACAAAATGATGAACCGGGCGGCATCTTCTGCATTGCGTGATGTAAACTTGGTGTTGTTTGTGCTTGATGCCGATAAGTGGACTCAAAATGATGAGCTTGTTTTGGAAAAACTTAAAAATGCAGATATGCCGGTTATTTTGGTGATCAATAAAATTGATACGCTTGAAAATAAGAACCATGCATTGCCTTTGATTCAGGAACGCGCAAAATTAATGAATTTTGCCGAGGTTGTTCCTGTCTCTGCATTGCGCGGCGCAAACCTGGATCATTTGCGCAATATTATTGAAAACTATCTGCCTTTCCAGCCGCCGCTGTATTCGCTGGAGCAGCTGACCGACCGTTCAGAGCGCTTCCTGGCCTCTGAAGTGATCCGTGAAAAGATCATGCGCCAGCTGGGCGAAGAGCTTCCATATGATTTAACCGTGCAGATTGAGTCCTTCAAGACTGAAGAAGCCACGATTAATGAAAAAACTGGCCGTCCAAAAGCTGCCTGCACTTATATTGACGCCACAATCTTTGTTGACCGTCCGGGCCAAAAAGCCATTGTGATTGGTGAAAAGGGCGCCAAGCTGAAGAAAATCGGCATGGATGCCCGTGTTGACATGGAAAAAATGTTTGAACAGAAGATCATGCTGACCCTTTGGGTGAAAGTGAAAGGCGGCTGGTCTGATGATGAGCGCGCATTGAAGAGCTTGGGCTACAGCGACATCTGATTGCGCTGTTCAGGCTTGAAACTTTAAGGGGGCGGTAATGATAAAAGTATTGGCTGTCATAGTCTGTATGCTGTTGCTGCAGGGCTGCATTACGAAAATCGTTACCGTTCCGGTTAAAGTCGCGTATAAAACCACCAAAGGCGTGGTGAAAGGCACGGCTGCTGTCGTCGGCGCAGTTATTCCTGACGGGGATGACGAAGACGGGGAGCCGGATGCTAAAAAGAATAAAGATTAGAGCTAAGCGCCTGCATCATGCGTAATGAAGTTCTGCATGGTTACCTCATCCATCACCGGAAATACCGCGAGCGCAGCCATATTGTGCATCTGTTTACGCAGGAGCATGGCCGTGTCGACGGCATCTTAAGGCAAACCCCGCCGCCGCAGTATCAGCCGATTTGCCTGCAGGCTTCCGGCAAGTCTGAACTGAAAAATTTCACCAAGCTGGAAATTGTCAATCAGCCGGTCTTCTTTTTTGGCGATGCGTTTTTCTCCGGCTTTTACTTGAATGAAATTCTGCTGCGCCTTTGCCCCTTGGAAGTTGAAATGCCGCAGGCCTATGCGCAGTATGCGCAAACTTTGGCGCAGCTGCAGCATTTGTCTGAGCAGGATCAGCCTCATCAGTTTCTCAAGCAGATTCTGCGCAGATTTGAGCATGAGCTGCTGGAAGATCTTGGCTATGCGCTGGATTTTTTCACCGATGCCAATCAGCAGGAAATCACGCCGGAGCAGCAGTATCTGTTCCAGCTGAATGAAGGCTTTATGCCTTCTGCGCAGGCCTCCCGCGCGGCATTGGCCGGGCAGCAGATCCTGTCCATGCGCGCATATGAAAAGGGTGGGGATTTTAACCCGGAACAGTTACAATTGCTGTCCAGGCTTTACCGGCAGATGATCACTTCGCTGCTGGGTGAACGCCCATTGAAAAGCCGTCAGCTGTGGATACAGAATTCTCAAACATAACCGTAATTTAGGAAAATATTATGGCTGCACTACTTGGTGTAAATATTGACCATGTGGCAACATTGCGGCAGGCCCGCGGCACTGCTTATCCTGACCCTGTGCAGGCTGCGCTGATTTGCGAGCAGGCGGGCGCGGAAGGCATTACCCTGCATTTGCGGGAAGACCGCCGCCATATTCAGGATGACGACGTGCGCCGCATGCGCTCCGTGCTGAAAACCCGGATGAATCTGGAAATGGCGGTTACGCCGGAAATGGTTGAATTCGCTAAAGAGATTCAGCCACAGCATGTCTGCCTAGTGCCTGAGAAGCGTCAGGAAGTGACCACTGAAGGCGGTTTGGATGTGGTCGGCCATTTTGAAGATGTCAAGCGGGCCACGCAGGAACTGGCTGCCATCGGCTGCGATGTTTCTCTGTTTATTGATGCGGATATCGCTCAGATTGACGCAGCAGTGGCTTGCGGCGCGCCGACCATTGAGCTGCATACCGGCGCCTATGCTGATGCGGCCACCGCGGAAGCGCAGCAGCATGAGCTGGAGCGCATTATTCAGGGCGCGGCATACGCAGCTTCTAAAGGCCTAGTGGTGAATGCGGGCCACGGCCTGAATTTGGCAAACGTCGCGCCGATTGCCAGAATTCCGCAAATTCATGAACTGAATATTGGCCATGCCATTATTGCGGATGCTGTGTTTTCCGGCCTGGCGCACGTTGTGCAGCAGATGAAAGCTGCCATTCAGGCTGCGCGTTAATTTTATTGATGCAGAAATATGTCAAATATTGATTATGATGAGCTGATGAAGCCGGTGATCGGCTTCCTCGGCTGTGAAACCCCGAAAGCCTGGCTGGATAAAGCCGTGCAGAATCTTGATATTCTGATGCTGGATCATGCCAACTGTGAAAAGAAAGCCGCCAGTACGGCAATGAACCTGATGTTCCGCTACAGCTTTTTGACAGATCTTCAGGTGAGGCTGGCGCAGCTGGTGCGTGAAGAAATGCTGCATTACGAACAGGTGCTGGAGCTTATGGCAAAGCGCGGCGTGGAGCTGAAAGGGTTGAGCGCCGGACGCTATGCCGGCGGCCTGCGCAAGGAAATCCGCACCTATGAGCCGGAAGCTTTGATTGATGTCCTGATTATCGGGGCCTTTGTTGAGGCGCGCTCTTGCGAGCGCTTCTATGCGCTGGCGCCGCGGGTGGATGACGAGCTGGGCCGTTACTACCGTTACCTGTTGAAGTCTGAATCGCGCCACTATGAAGACTATCTGAAGCTGGCGCGGGATGTTGCGGAATCGGCGAAACTGAAAAATCCGCAGGAAGACATTCAGGATCGGATTCAGCATATCCGTGAAGTGGAAAAAGCGCTGATTTTAAGCCCGGATGAGCTGTTCCGCTTCCACAGCGGCGCGCCTGCTTGATGGGCTGAAGTTTTTGATGTTCTGAAAAAGCAGGAATAATATTCCTGCTTTTTTATTGCATGCGCTAAATGCTTTTGAGCAGCGCCTTCAGGGCGGGACACTGGAATAAAAAAAGCCCATGTCATAATGCATGGGCTTTTTCAGAATTTTGGCTCTCCCACCTGGGCTCGAACCAGGGACCTGCGGATTAACAGTCCGTCGCTCTACCGACTGAGCTATGGGAGAATCTGGAAGGGATTGTAGGCATTGAAAGCCCAATGGTCAAGCTTAAAGTCTTTAAAACAGGGTGGAATACGGCTGAATGAACTAAAACTAAACAATGAATTCATCAGGTTAAACATGTCGCGCGCATTTTGTGCGTATGAGTGATGCATCTTAAATCTGAGGCATAAAAAAAGCCCATGTTGCAATACATGGGCTTTTTAGAATCTTGGCTCTTCCACCTGGGCTCGAACCAGGGACCTGCGGATTAACAGTCCGTCGCTCTACCGACTGAGCTATGGAAGAATAGATGGCTCTCCAACCTGGGCTCGAACCAGGGACCTGCGGATTAACAGTCCGTCGCTCTACCGACTGAGCTATTGGAGAATCTGATGCGCATTTTAGGGATGAAAGCTGCGGCCGTCAACTAAATACTGTAGGGAAATGAATTGTTTGCTTTATAAATATTCATTTTTTGGCGGGAAATAAAAAAATCACCCGTAATGGGTGATTTTTTATGCATAAAAATAAGAAATAGCCTATTTCTTATTTTTCAACGCCAGCAGCCTGACCGGCATATTTAGCATTTGCATAGTCCCAGTTCACCAGGCTTTCCAGGAAAGTTTTGATGTATGCAGGGCGCGCATTGCGGAAGTCGATGTAGTAAGCGTGTTCCCAAACGTCAATTGTCAGCACAGCCACTTTGCCGTGCGCAAGCGGAGTGTCAGCATTTGAAGTTTTAAGGATAGACAGGTTGCCGTTTACTTCGTCAGCAACTAGCCAAGCCCAGCCTGAACCGAATTGAGTTGTTGCAGCAGCAGCAAACTCTTCAGCGAATTTTTCATAAGAACCGAAAGTTTCGTCAATTTTAGCTGCCAAAGCGCCAGTCGCTTTGCCGCCGCCATTTTTCGCCATGCAGTTCCAGTAGAATGTGTGGTTCCAAACTTGCGCTGCATTGTTGAAAACACCCGCTTTAGCTGCATCGCCGGCAACCGCCTTGATGATTTCTTCTAGGGTTTTGCCTTCAAGCTCAGTGCCCGCAATCAGGTTGTTTAAGTTAACAACATAAGTATTGTGGTGCTTGTCGTGGTGATATTCTAAAGTTTCTTTGCTGATGTGCGGAGCAAGATCTTCGTAACCGTACGGTAGGGCCGGTAAAGTAATCGTTGTCATGTGTTTCAATTCCTTGCATTTTGCTGGGTTTTGACATTAAGCGGCTTTATTGTAATAGATTCTTGGGCGAAATTGCGCATTGCTTATAAATAAGAATACAGAATAAGGCCCGAATTTATCCCGATAAAGAAAAATGCCAAAAGCAGGCTTCAACTAAATTAAATCGGATTGTTTAATTCGAAATAACTATACTCAATATTGAACTGTTCTGAAATAGCTTTTGCCAAGCGCTGAACGCCATGGCGCTCGGTCGCATGGTGGCCGCAGGCATAGTAATGCACATTCAGCTCTTTCGCTTCATAGAAGGTGCGCTCACTGACTTCGCCTGAAATATAGGCGTCGCACTGCTGTTCGGCAGCCTTTGAAATGTAGTCCTGCGCGCCGCCTGTGCAGAAGCCTACCTTCTGAATGAAGGCTGGAGCTGCCGGCAGGTGAACCGCATTGAAGCCCAGGCGCTCTGACGCAAAGGCTCGAAATGCTTCCGGCGCCATCGGCTGCTTTAAATAGCCGATATTGCCAACCGGATTGCGTTCGCTTGGGTCCAAAGCTTCAATGTTTTCCAGTTCCAGCAGATCGGCAATGGCGGCATTGTTGCCCAGCACCGGGTGGCTGTCTAAGGGCAGGTGATAGGCTGCCAAAGAAATATCGTGCTGAATTAAGGTTTTAATGCGTTTGCCGCGCATGCCGGTAATGGGATAGGCCTCGCCTTTCCAGAAATAGCCGTGATGCACCAGCAGCAGGTCAGCGCCTTGCGCCACCGTGGCCTCAATAGCATCCTGCGATGCAGTGACGGCGCATAAAATTTTACGGACTTCGGATTTACCTTCAATCTGCAGGCCATTGGGCGCATAGTCTTTAAATTCGTGCGCTTTTAAAGCCTGATTGCACCACTGAATAATGTCGTTTAATTGAGCCATCTGCATTCCGCCAATTCAAAATCAAATTTTACTATTTAAACATGCATTTAATTGTAACTAAAGCAGCACAAAACTCTGCGTTTTTTTTTAAGGAAGGCTGGAAATTTGCATTACAATACGGCTTAAATGATTGAACCATCAACAAATAAAAAATTTTAGAGGATACAGCCGTGCGCCGGACGTTTACTTGGTTACCTTGGGTGTTGCTGATAGTTGTTATTATTGGCTTTTTGGGCTGGCAGCAGCTGCAGAAGCCCAAAGCGCCTGTTTCTCCAGACGGGGTGAAACTGCCTGCAGAAAAAGTCGAACCGCTGATTGACACTTCGCGCACAGGCGGCGTTGTGTCTTACAGCGCAGCGGTTAAAGTGGCAGCGCCGGCGGTTGTGAATATCTTTACCACGCAGAAAGTCAAGCAGCTGGATCATCCTTTGCTGAATGACCCGGCATTCCGCGAGTTTTTCGGCAATCAGCTGCCGGATCAGCTGAAGCAGGACCCGAATGAAAACAGCTTGGGTTCAGGAGTGATTGTGCGCCCAGACGGCTATATTCTGACGAATAATCATGTGATTGCTCAGGCTGATCAGATTATTGTGGCATTGAATGACGGGCGCCGGGCCGAAGCCAAAGTGGTCGGCACAGACCCGGATACCGACCTTGCGGTGATTAAAATTGAAATGGATCAGCTTCCTGTGCTGCCGTTCAAGCTCAGCGGCAATGAAGTCGGCGATGTTGTGCTGGCGATTGGCAATCCGTTTGGCGTGGGCCAAACTGTAACGCAGGGCATCATCTCTGCAACTGAGCGCTCAGACTTGGGCATCAATACCTATGAAGACTTTATTCAGACCGATGCAGCCATTAACCCGGGCAACTCTGGTGGCGCGCTGATTGATGTTGCGGGCAACCTGATTGGCGTGAATACGGCAATTTTCTCGCAATCCGGCGGCTCATTGGGCATCGGTTTTGCCATTCCTGCAAAAATCTGCCAGCAAGTGCTGAATGCGATTTTAAAAGATGGCCGTGTTGTGCGCGGCTACTTAGGCATCAGCCTGCTGCCAATTGAGCAGGAAAATGTCTTTGCGCCGAAAGAGCAGGGAGTCATTGTGGCGCATGTGCAGCCGAATGGCCCGGCTGCCAAAGCCGGCCTGAAGCGCGGCGATAAAATTTTGAAAGTGAATAATGAAGTGATTACTTCAGCATCGCACTTAATCAATTATGTCGCTTTGCAGGCGCCGAACAGCACGGTTCAAGTGTCGATTGAGCGCGACAAACAGCCGATGACGCTGCCGGTGACCATTACCGAAAGGAAAGCGCAGGAGCAAAATGCTGAGTCGCAATATATTCCATTGCCGCGCTGATTGCTGCTAAGTAAAGAATCCCTCCAATGCGGTAATGCCAGTCAGTTAAGCATTTTTAATCCTCCCCAACCCTCCTTTTTCAAAGGAGGGAGCGTTTCGAAATTCAACACCGTATTGAATTAAAGGGAGTTCCCCTCTTTTTCAAAGAGGGGTTAGGGGAGATTTATCAATCAGTAATCATGAAATTACGCTTAACTGATCAGCATTACTCCAATGCGGGGGATTTTTTATGCGCAGCTGTCCCGTCCGGCCAAAGCATCTGCCTCTGGAGGATATCCGCTATCTGTCCGCGGAGCTGACTGAGCTTGGCTATCAGATGCGTTTTGCAGTGAAATGAGTTCTTTTACAGTTTTAATGTCTATTGGATGCAGCCTGAGCGCTGCAGCAGCTGCACTGCAAAAGCAGCCAAAGCTATTAAAAGTAATGGAAAAACAGGGCGGTTCTTTACTATGATGAAAACTGATGGATGATCTGGCGTTGAATATGCTGAAATTGATTGCGGAAGACTTTATACAGGAAGATAAAATTGACCTTGTGCTTCCTTTATACCAAGAGCTGGTGGAAAAGACCCGGGCTGAACCAGGGTGCATTTCCTATGAGCTGCACCATGACCTTAAGCTGAAAGGCCATTTCATTTTTGTTGAAGAATGGACGGGCCGCGCAGCATTAGATGCGCATGTTGAGTCTGAGCATTTCCAGAGATTGGTGCCCCAGATTGACCAGTATCAGACCCGGCAAGGGCGCTTTACTCATATGAGCAGCTTAGGGTTTTAAGCTGTAAAGATTGATTGGCTGGCGGGTAAATCCTGAGCCTGAGTTGGCAAGGCCGATGCGGAATCAGCCTTGCATGGGCGCTTAATGCGCGCAAAAAGCTTGATTGAAGTATTCAAACAGCTGCGGTGTTTGCAGCCATAAAGCGATTGCCAGCGCGAATAATGCAATTAAAGCGCCAGCAATTGCCAGCTTTAATCCAAGCATTGAATCAGTCATGAACCACATGCTCCTCAGTTACAAACAGATGCACCAGCACGCCAAATACGCTCAGTACAATAGAGCCGGCCCAAATCATATTGTAGTTGCCGGCTATGTCATGGTTCAGGCCGCCCAGCCAGCCGCCGAAGAACGAGCCGATCTGATGGGTGAAAAATACAATGCCGCTGAGCGTGGTCAGGTATTTAACGCCAAACATATTGGCGACGATGCCATTGGTCAAAGGCACAGTTGACAGCCATAATAAACCCATGATGACGCCGAATGCGTAAATTGTCCATAGGCTTAAAGGCAGCGTTAAAAAGCCTATGATTGTGATGCCGCGCAGCCCATACAGCCACATCAGCAAATGCGGCTTGGAGAATTTTCCGCCCAGCCAGCCGGCGCTGTAAGTGCCGACAATATTAAACAGGCCGACTAAGGCCAGGAAAACAGTGCCGGTGGCTGCGCTATAGCCATGATCAATTAAATAGCCGGGCAGGTGAATGCCGATGAAAACCACCTGAAAGCCGCAGACAAAAAAGCCCAGCGCCAGAAACCAGAACGGCTTATGGTTTTTGGCGATAATTAAAATGTCTTTAAAGCTTAGGCTGGGCTTATTCTGCGCCGGATTTGCGCTGGGCGCTGCATACATCGGCGCTTTCAGCATCCAGGCCAAGGGTACAATTAAGGCAGCTAAAACCGCGCTGACTGCAAGGGCTGCCGACCAGCCAATGTTTTGCAGCAGAAGCAGGGTAGAGGGCAGCATAATGAACTGGCCGAAAGATCCGGCTGCGCTGGCAATCCCCATCGCCATGCTGCGCTTGTCCGGATGCGCAGCGCGCCCCACGGCGGAAAGCAGCACCGGAAAGGATGTTGCGGAAAGCGCCAGCCCCAGAATCAAGCCTGCGCTGAAGTTCAGCAGCGCGCCGGTGGAGCTGACCGCCATCAGCAGCAGGCCAATGCTGTATAAAGCCCCGCCAACCGCAACCACCACTTTACTGCCGTATTTGTCGGCAAATGCGCCGGTAATCGGCTGCACGGCGCCCCAAATTAAATTCTGCATGGCAATAGCCAAGCTGAAGACATTATGCCCCCAGCCGAATTCATGGCTCATGGGCACAAGATACAGGCCAAATGCATGGCGGATGCCCAGTGACAAAGCCAAAATAATGGCGCTGCCAATCAGCATGTAAATAAGGGGTCGGGAAAAACGGCTGTCGGTCATAAGCTTCCATGCGTTGCGCGGTAAGCCTATGTTATTCGATTAATTCTGCAGAAGCGATTAAATAAATTTCACCATGTGATAAAATTTTGTTATGCGTGCATGCGGCGGGCATGGCGGAAAAAGGCGGCTTTGAAGCAGGCTCAATGCGCTGGTTTGAGCGGGTTATCCGGGCGCTGAATGGCTGCGCTTCGCCTTGCCGGATTGCTGGAGGCGCGCCAGCAGAGGCAGAAAAGAGCTGAAAGCATTTCACATCCGCACCGATTTTTTTGTACAATAGGCGCAGTATTGATTGAGTGAATCAGATGAGCACCCAAAATCCTCCCAAGAAAAAAGCTGCCGTGAAACTGCCGTTTCCTATAGCTGGCGCTGATCAGGCACAGCAAGATTCTGCGCATAATCAGGTGCGTCCGAAACCTGAAAACTACGCTGACCGCACATGGATGCCGCCGCGCGGCACGCGCCGCTCCATGGGTAAGCGCTGATTAAAAAAAACCTGCAGAATATGCAGGTTTTTTTATGCCCAGCTGCGCCCGCTATTGCGGATTCAGCCGTGCATAATACTGTTTCTTCTGCATATACATATGCTTGTCTGCGCGCCTTAAAGTATCTTCAATGCGCTCATTCGGCCTGGAGCTGGCATGGCCAACCGACAGGCTGATGGGATGGATGGAGTGATACTGGTTATCGATGATCATGAGCTCACGCAGGCTCTGCAGGCTGCTGTGCAGTGAAGCCTCATCCGCATTCGGCAGCAGCACCACAAATTCATCGCCGCCGATTCTAGACGCAGTGTACTGAGTATTCTGAATCAGCTGTGTCAGCACGTTCCCCATGCGCCTGAGCTGCTCATCTCCCGCATCGTGGCCAAAATGGTCGTTAATTTCCTTCAGGCCGTTCAGGTCAATAAAAATGCAGGAAACCGGGCGCTGCAGATTGCGTTCCAGCCGGTTCACCTCTTCGGTATAGAATGTGCGGTTGAATAGCTTGGTCAAAACATCGTGCTTGCCTAAATATTCCAGATAATTTTCGGCTTTTTTCCGCGCGGTAATATCCACCAGCGCAACCTGCACCGTACTCCATGTGTCTTCATAGCCGGGGAAAACCGTGAACTGCAGCAGCACATGGCGGATACTGCCGTCCAGCGCGTAATTTACCGCTTCATGCTGATGATGAATTTTACCTTTCCACAGGTCAATCAGCTGATTCCTGAAGGTCTGGGTCATTTCATTGCTGAAAATCCGGTGGGTATTTTTCAGCAGGGTGTCTTTGTCTGGCGCGCCGAATAAATTCAAAGTCGCCTGATTGACATCGGTAATCACAATGTCCTTGATGCACTGCTGGATAAAGTCCGGATGCACATCCAGAAAAGTGCTGAAGTCATCAATGCCGATGGCGCGCAGCTGATCCAGCCTGGCCTTGATGCTGCTGAAATCTTCAACCCAAAGCGAAGTCGGGGAGAAATTGAAGCGCGCTTCCGCCAGCTGGCGGTTTTTTTCCGCTAAGCGCCGGGCATTCTGATAAGGGGTGATATTTTCAGTGCTGATCAGGACTTGCGACCAGTCATGCTCATATTCCGGCAAAATGGTGCAGCGCAGCTGAATATCCAGGCGCTTGCCGGCAATGGTGTAATTCACTGCGGTATTGATGAAGTGCGTTTTGCCTTCCCACAGCTGCGCCAGCTCGTCAATATGCGTCAGCAGCATGTCCTGCTGAAAAATCCGGCCTAAATTTTCACACAAATGTTCGAAGTGATTGGCCTCATACAGCTCAAGCGTCCGGCGGTTGACCTGAATGATTTTAATTTTTCTGGCGCATTCCAGCACTTCAGCGCTGTTGTCCCGCAGGTGCTGGCGCAAGTCCTGCACGCCTTGCCCGCGCCAGCAGTCCAGCTGCTTTTTAACCTCGCTGAAGTCTTCCAGCCATAAGGGAATGGGCGACATATGAAAAATTGGATTATCATTCGGGATCATTTTCGGCCTCTATTTCAATATGCCTTTAGCAAAGCAAAAAAAGATAATTTTTATATTGTATGCTGACCCTGCCGAAGCAGCTGAAGAAATAGAAAAGCCAATCAAGATTGGCTGGCTTTTCAGGAGGCTATTTGCGCGCGCGGCTGGCGGACTTGGGCGGAGCAATCTCGCGCTTGCCGAGCCAGACATCGGCAAAATCCATCTCGTTAATGCCGTACAGCTCAAGCAGGGCCAGAATCACGCTGCCGAACAGCTTTGCGCCTTCAGCATCGTTTTGCCATGCAAAGCCTTTATCTTTCAGGGCATATAAAATATCTTCAATTTCAAAGATGCGGTCGCGGCCATTGCTGTCGGTCGGGTAAATCTGCGTGTTTAAAATAATTTTAGCCGCGCTTTTTTCATTGTCAGATAAATCCAGCGCTTCAATCACTTCATCGGCTTGGGCAGCAAAAATCACCTGATCGGTAAATACCGCCTGCAGGAAGCGCTGCGTCAGCTTCGGCAGGGCTTTTTCTACAAAAGGGCGAAATGAGGCAGGGAAAATCACATTATGTGAAATGCCTTTAAACATCGGGGCGATTTCTTCAACTGTATAGCCCGCCACGCCGCAGCCGACAGAGGTCAGGAAATATTTGGTTTTCGGATGGTGCTTGGTATAAATTTTAAAGTCGTCAACATAATGCTGGATTTGCGACAGCGGCATTTGCTGCAGATGCTCATTCATGGTGGGAATGGCGAAGCTTTGCCCGGCCCAGCCGCGGCCTACGCCTTTGACCGCGCCAAAGTGCAGATGCGCTGTCTTTGCGGCGCCGCCGGCATGCGTGCCCGCCATGTTGCTGCCAAAAACAAAGACTGTATCTTCAGGCAAGCTTTTAACGATGCTTTCGTCATGATAATGGTAAGTCATTATAATTCACTTCAGCTGAGGTTTTATATCATGGTGCAATTGCTTAGGCGCTTGGTCAAGTCATGAACACAGTTATTTTTATTATTTAAAAGAATTTATTGCAAGCAGTTGAGGGTGAACGCTGGATTTGAAATCAGTCAGCGCCTTTGATGCGCTAAAAGCTGGAGCTGCGCCGCTGTGCCGGGGCAGCCCGCAGCCGGCCAGTTTGGCGGAATTGAAAAACAATTCAGTTTCAGCATTGCATCAGTCACATTTGCCCTCATAAAGTTGATATGAATCAGCAGCGGATTAGCCGAATATTATGAGTGATAGCCAGCCATTTGAATTAGTCACCAATTTTGCGCCAGCCGGCGACCAGCCGCAGGCCATCGAAAAATTAGTCAAAGGTGTTGAAAAGGGCTTGCGTGACCAGCTGCTGCTGGGGGTGACCGGCTCAGGCAAAACCTATACCATGGCCAATGTGATTGCGCAGACGCAGCGCCCGACCATTGTCATGGCGCATAATAAAACGCTGGCGGCGCAGCTGTACGGTGAATTCAAGGCGTTTTTCCCCAACAATGCGGTGGAATACTTCGTCAGCTATTATGATTATTACCAGCCCGAAGCCTATGTGCCGTCTTCGGACACTTTTATTGAAAAAGATTCTTCCATTAATGACCACATTGACCAGATGCGCCTTTCCGCCACCCGCGCGCTGCTGGAGCGCCGCGATGCGATTATTGTCGCGTCCGTGTCAGCCATTTACGGCCTGGGCGATCCCAACGCCTATATGAGCATGCTGCTGCATGTTGTGCAGGGTGACCGGCTGAACCGTGACGACATTATCCGCCGCTTGGTGGAAATGCAGTACAGCCGCAATGAGCTGGAGTTCCTGCGCGGCACCTACCGCATCCGCGGTGAAATTCTTGATATTTTCCCGGCGGAATCGGATCAGCATGCCATCCGCATTGAGCTGTTTGATGACGAGGTGGATTCGATCCGCTGGTTTGACCCGCTGACCGGAAAAATGATCCGCAAAGTGCCGCGCGTCACCATTTATCCGAAAAGCCATTATGTTACGCCCAAAGACAACCTGACCCGCGCCATTGGCACCATCCGCGAAGAGCTGACAGAGCGGCTGGGCTTTTTCCGCGCCAATGACAAGCTGCTGGAAGCGCAGCGCATTGAGCAGCGCACGCGCTATGATCTGGAAATGATGCAGCAGCTGGGCTATACCAACGGTATTGAAAACTATTCGCGGCATTTGTCTGGCCGGCCGGGCGGCGAGGCGCCGCCGACGCTGTTTGACTATGTGCCGGATGATGCGCTGCTGATTATTGATGAGTCGCATGTGACTGTGCCGCAAATTGGCGCCATGTATAAAGGCGACCGCTCGCGCAAGGAAAATCTGGTGAATTACGGCTTCCGCCTGCCCAGCGCGCTGGACAACCGCCCGATGAAATTTGAGGAATGGGAGCGCATTGTTCCCGCCACAATTTACGTCAGCGCGACGCCGGCAAGGTATGAGCTGGAAAAATCAGAACAGATTGTAGAGCAGGTGGTGCGCCCGACCGGCCTGATTGATCCGGAAATTGAAATCCGTCCGGTGCTGACTCAGGTGGATGACGTGCTGTCAGAAATCAATAACCGCAAGGCGCTGAATGAGCGCGTGCTGGTGACCACCTTGACCAAGCGCATGGCGGAAGATTTAACCGCGTATTTAAAGGAATACGGGGTAAAAGTCGCCTACCTGCATTCGGACATCGATACCGTAGAGCGCACTAAAATCATTCATGAACTGCGTTCCGGCATTCATGATGCCTTGATCGGCATCAACCTGCTGCGTGAAGGGCTGGATATGCCGGAAGTTTCCTTAGTCGCCATTCTGGATGCAGACAAGGAAGGCTTCCTGCGTTCAGAGCGCTCGCTGATTCAAACCATCGGCCGCGCCGCGCGCAACCTGAACGGCAAAGCGATTCTGTATGCGGACCGCATGACCGATTCCATGCAGAAAGCTATTGATGAAACTGACCGGCGCCGCGCCAAGCAGATTGCTTTCAATGAGGAGCACGGCATTGTGCCGCGCAGCGCTGTGCGCCAAGTGGTGAAAGACCTGGATGACGGTGAAGCGCTGTATGAAGATCCAATTGACGCGGAAATTGCTGGCCAGGCGCAAGCCCTCAGCGCGGATGAGCGCCATTTAATGTCTGATCCGAAACTGTTCGCCAAGCATTTGTCCAAGCTTGAAAAGGAAATGCTGAAAGCCTCAAAAGAGCTGCAGTTTGAACAGGCGGCCCGCCTGCGCGATGAAATTCTGCGCTTGAAATTGCATATGCTGCAGTAGGATTTCTTGCGGAAGCGGTTTTTAAAACTTATTGAAAATCATTACATAACCTAGACAGTCAGGATGTTTTTTACGCGCTATCTTAAATCATCGCTTGTGATTAAAACGTGAAAACATGACGCTGAGGGTATTAGAATTATGGCAGCGAAAAACCTCCCGAATGCGGGGATGAAATTGGCGAAAATTGCCGTGGGTGGCGCGATTTTGGTTGGCTTGGGCATGGCGGCGATGGCTTATGCGCAGGCTAAGCCGCTGCCGGTGGCCGAAAAAATTGAATTGGACAAATATTTAGGGGTCTGGTACGAAGTCGCGCGCAAGCCGATGCCTTTCCAGAATAAATGCGAGCGTGATGTCACGGCAACCTATACCTTGAATGAAAACGGCAATCTGCAGGTGGATAACCGCTGCGCGATGGCCGGCGGCAAGCAGGTGCATTCGGTGGGGGAAGCTTTTGTGCAGAATGCGCCGTTTAACAGCAAGCTGAAAGTCAGTTTTCTGCCGGAAGCCGTGCGCTGGCTGCCTGCCGGGCGCGGCGATTACTGGATTTTAAAGATTGATGACGACTATCAGACCGTTCTGGTCGGTGAGCCGCGCCGCAAATACTTATGGGTGCTGTCGCGCACGCCGCATCCCGATCAGCAGGTGGTTGATGAATATTTGGATTATGCAAAATCAGCCGGCTATGACCTGAAAGACCTTATCCGGACTAAGCAGAACGGAAAGTAAGTTCGATTTTCAGCTTATTATTCAAAACCATGCTTAGGCATGGTTTTTCCTTTGCGGAAACGCCTGCATGCAGCCTGCTTGAAAACTCAGGCGCTGCAGCATGGATGCTGACGCAGTAAATTTAGAGGTGAGAGATGTATAAGGGCGTTGCCTTGTCAGTATTGGCATCGGCCACTTTTGGGGTGCTGTATTTTTATACCCAGTTTTTAAAGCCTCTGGACAGTGAGCAGACTTTTGCCTGGCGCATGCTGGCAACACTGCCGTTTTTAACCCTGTTTATGTGGAAGTCCGGCGAATTAAAGCATATTGCGGACATTTTTAAGCGGATCTTCCGGCAGCCGTGGATGCTGCCGTGGCTGATTTTCAGCTCGGTGCTCTGCACCACTCAGCTGTGGCTGTTTTTATGGGGGCCGATTAACGGGCGCGGCCTGCAGGTGTCGCTGGGGTATTTCCTCTTGCCCTTGGTGATGGTGCTGGTCGGCTGTGTGCTGTATAAAGAAAAGCTGACCCGCTGGCAGCTGGCGGCCGTTGCATTGGCGGTGCTGGGTGTTGGCCATGAAATATGGCGCATCGGCGGCATTGCCTGGGAAACGCTGTATGTGGCGTTGGCCTATCCTTTGTACTTCTTCATGCGCCGCGCGCTGAAAACCGACCACTTGGGCGGCTTCTGGTGGGATTTATTCTTAATTCTGCCGGCAGCCTGCTATTTAGGCTTTGTTTACAGCGACAGCATGGCGCTGCTGCTGGATTACAGCCATTTGATCTGGGCGGTGATTGGCTTGGGCTTTTTAAGCGCGCTGGGCTTAGGCAGCTACATACTGGCCAGCCGCTATCTGCCTTTTGTGATTTTCGGCCTGCTGAGCTATCTGGAGCCGGTTTTGCTGGCTTTCGCTTCAATTATGATGGGGGAGCGCGTGGAGGCATCTGAATGGCTGACTTATATTCCCATTTGGCTGGCGGTGGTTCTGCTGGTGATAGAAGGCTGCCTGCATCTCATTCGGCAGAAGCGCAATGCAAACATGCTGAACCGCAACGTTGAAAATGTGCAGAAGCGCTTGGAGTCTGAATAGGGCTGTTTTCAGGCAAGCCGCCTTGCGGAGGATTAGGGCAAGGCGGCGAACCCGCGCATCTGCAGTTTATTTGCTTAAGCTGCGTCATTCTCCAGCCATTATTTTGGCCTGAAGCCTGCAGTGGCGCCCAAGGCGGAAAAGTGATGCGGTGAATTGAATTGCTTGATTTAACTTGGTGATGATTACTGTTATTTATTATCAATTTGTTTGATAAAGGAGCAAATAAACAAAAAAGCGGAAAAATAGTTCAAACTGCCTGTAAAAATCTTTTTAAAAGCAAAATCATAAAAATAATTACAACTATTTTATAAAATTATAGTGAATATCGGGGAAAATAGGCGCATCGAATCGGCTTTTGGATTCTATCTTGCAGATAATTCCATTACAATTGTCGGGTTTTGAAATTTATGCCTAGACATACTATCTAATTAGAGGACGTATCTGTGAGCAAAGAGACTATCATCGCCCTACATGCAGAGCACCAAGGTCGCTGGAAAAACCGTGAAGAAATCGCGGAACAAATGATCGCTTTGATCGGTCAGCTTTACCGTGAAAAAAATATCGTTGTTTCAGTTTTTGGACGTTCTTTAGTTAACCGTTCAGTGATCCAGATTTTAAAAGCGCACCGCTTTACCCGCATGCTGGACGTTGAACTTTCAGTTGTTCACACTTTCCCGATTCTTGAAGCTTTGGCTAAAATCGAAAACATTGGCACAGCTGAAATTGATCTAGGCAAATTGGCTGTTGCTTTTAAAGAGCAAGGCGGCGATGTAAATGCATTTGTCGCTGCTGCAGTGAAAAGTGTTGAAGGCCGCCCGACTTCAGTTGAAGGCCGTGATGTAGTGCTTTACGGTTTTGGCCGTATCGGCCGCATCCTTGCGCGCCTGATGATCGGCCAGTCAGGCCTGGGCCGCGGCTTGAACCTTAAAGCCATTGTTGTGCGCAAGTCTTCTGACGGCGACTTGGAAAAGCGTGCGTCTTTATTGCGCCGTGACTCTATCCATGGCCCGTTCTCCGGCACGATTTCTGTTGATGAAGAAAACGAAGCAATCATTGCAAACGGCCAGTTCATCAAAGTGATCTATGCATCTAGCCCTGCAGAAGTAGATTACACTGCTTACGGCATTGAAAATGCATTAGTAATTGATAACACAGGCAAATGGCGTGATGCTGAAGGCCTTTCACAGCACCTGAAATGCCCGGGCGCTGCACGTGTCATCTTGACTGCGCCTGGCAAAGGCGACATGAAGAACGTGGTGTTTGGTGTGAACCAGGCAGACATTCTTGATGAAGATACGATTATCTCTGCTGCCAGCTGCACGACCAATGCGATCACGCCAACACTGAAAGTATTGCATGACAAATACACTGTGCTGAATGGCCATGTTGAAACAGTTCACTCGTTCACAAACGACCAGAACTTAATTGACAACTACCATAAAGCTGACCGCCGCGGCCGCGCAGCGACACTGAACATGGTGATCACTGAAACTGGGGCTGCTAAAGCTGTTGCTAAGGCGCTTCCTGCACTGCAAGGCAAATTGACCGGCAACTCGGTTCGTGTTCCTACACCAAACGTTTCACTGGCTATTCTGAACCTGACTTTAGATAAAGAAGTTGACCGTGAAGAAGTGAACGAATACATCCGTCAAATTTCGATCAGCTCGAAACTGCAAGGCCAGATTGGCTATACCAACTCAACTGAAGTGGTATCTTCTGACTTTATCGGTTCACGCACTGCCGGCGTATTTGATGCGCAAGCGACAATCACTTCCGGCAACCGCTTAACTGCTTATGTTTGGTATGACAATGAAGTGGGCTACAGCTGCCAAGTGCTGCGCATTGCTGAACAAATGGGCGGCGTAAGCTATCCTAAAATTCCTGCTGAAACCAATGCATAATTTTTAATGCATGAGTTGATTCAGCAGTAAAAAAACCCGGCGTCCGCCGGGTTTTTTTACTCATGCTGTTTTTGATTTAAAGTTTTGCATGCGCTGTGGATCAAGCAGGCGAGATCATCAGCTTTTCTGCGCTTGAAAAAGCGCTTGCGCTTGCACTTGCGCATTGACCGGAACTGTCTTGCGGCCAATCAGCTTTTCCAAATCTTTGCTGCTGCTGAACATTGCGCCTTTGGCGGTTTGCGCGTCTGCATCCGCAATTACCTCTGCAAGGCCCGCAGGCAGGCCTGCCTGGATTAGGCCGTGCTTATAGTCTTCCTGACTGAGATTCTGATAAGTGACAGCTTTGCCTGAAGCCAGGCTGATGGCGTGCGCCAAGTCAGCTAAGGTGAAGCTTTCCGAACCGGCCAACTCATAGGTTTTATGCTCATGGCCTGATGAAGCCAGCACTTTGGCAGCTGCTTCGGCATAGTCCGCGCGCGGCGCGGCGCTGATTTTCCCGTCTTGCGCAGCCCCGTAGCGGATGCCTGTTTCAGCCGCATGGGTGGCATCCGCCAGATAGTTTTCACTGTACCAGTTATTGCGCAGGAAAGTGTAAGCAATGCCGCTGGCTTTAATCAGCGCCTCAGTTTCGCGGTGTTCCTGCGCCAAGCCTAAAGTCGAGGTGTCTGCGCGCAATAAGCTGGTATAGGCAATATAAGGCACGCCGGCTTGCTGCGCGGCCTCAATGACCGCGCGATGCTGCGCTGTGCGCCGTCCAATTTCATTGGCTGAAATCAGCAGCAGCTTGTCAATGCCGGCAAGGGCAGGCGCTAGGGTTTCCGGCGTATCATAATCAAAATGGCGCAGTTCAATGCCTTGCGCTTTCAGGTCAGCTGCTTTGGCCTCATTGCGCACTAAAGCCACAATTTGATCCGCTGCAGTGTTTTTCAGCAGTGCCTGAATAACCAATTGGCCAAGCTGGCCTGTTGCGCCTGTAATTACGATTTTCATAATTTTAACCTTAAGATGTGCTGATAAAATGTACTTGATGGTGCAATCATAATCTGCTAACTTACAAATTGTAAGTGCGTACCAAAAAGTAAGCTAATTACGCATTGGAGAGATTTAGTGAGCGCATATGCTTCGAGTAAATTATTAGGTCAAGTTTTATCCAGCGAGTGCCCGTCGCGTAAAATACTGGAACATTTAACCAGCAAATGGGCCGTGCTGGTTTTGCGCTGCTTAAGCGATGGCGTGCACCGCTTCAGTGAGCTGAAGCAGCGGATTGAAGGCATCAGTGAAAAAATGCTGGCGCAAACGCTGAAAACACTGGAGCAGGACGGCTTTATCCTGCGCACGGTTTATCCGGTTGTGCCGCCAAAAGTGGAATACCAGCTGACTATTTCAGGCTCGCAGGCGGCGGAAAAAGTCATGTATCTGGTGGGCTGGATTGAAATGAAGTTGCCTGAAATTCTAGAAGGGAAAAAATAAGCAGCCTTTAGAAGCCGGCCGGAAGCCGTTGCGGAATCATGCGCGGCGCAGCCGTCAGCAAGCAGGAAAAAATAGCGCTGATTTTTCAAAGGGCCAATTCGCTTATTTTGCAGGCAGGCTGCAGTCAAAATCATGTTTTTTAACAAATGATGCAGCTGCCGAAGCTGCGGAAAGCAAAAATACTCAGTATTTGCTGAATAAATCTATTCGAGAAATTCTTTAAAATATGGCAGAATAGGCGGTTTTTAAAGTTTTTAGAGGATTGGCAATATGCGCTTTGTTGATGAAGCAGTCATTACCGTAGAGGCTGGCGACGGTGGCAATGGCGTAGCCAGTTTTCGCCGCGAAAAATTCGTACCGTTTGGCGGTCCAGACGGCGGTGACGGCGGCCGCGGCGGCGGCGTTTACATTCAGGCGGATGATGACACCGGCACACTGGTTGATTACCGCTATACCCGCAGATTCCGCGCAGAACGCGGTAAAAATGGCCGCGGCGCAAACTGCTCAGGCCGCGGCGGTGAAGACATTATTTTGAAAGTTCCAGTCGGCACCACGATTGTGGACGTGGAATCCGGCGACATTATTGGCGACTTGATTGAAGACGGCCAAAGAGTGCTAGTTGCAAAAGGCGGCGATGGCGGTTTGGGCAACACCCACTTTAAATCATCGACCAACCGCAGCCCGCGCCAATGTACGCACGGCATTAAAGGCGAGTTCCGTGAAATCCGCCTTGAGCTTAAAGTTTTAGCCGATGTCGGCTTGCTGGGCATGCCGAATGCAGGCAAATCGACCTTTATCCGCGCAGTATCTGCCGCCAAGCCGAAAGTGGCGGATTATCCGTTCACCACCATGGTGCCAAACCTGGGCGTTGTCGATGCTGACCGCTACCGCTCATTTGTGATGGCGGATATTCCGGGGCTGATCGAAGGCGCTTCTGAAGGCGCAGGCTTGGGCATCCGCTTCCTGAAGCATTTGGCGCGTACCCGCATCTTGCTGCATATTGTGGATGTGCAGCCGATTGACGGTTCCGACCCGGCGTACAACGCCAAAGCGATTTTGGCAGAGCTGAAAAAATTCTCTCCAACTTTGTCTAAGCTGCCGGTTGTTCTGGTGCTGAACAAGCTCGATCAATTGGATGAAGACACGAAGGAAGAATGGTGCAATCACATTCTTGAAGAACTGGACTGGAAAGGCTCGGTATTCAAAACTTCAGGCCTGATGTCTGAAGGGACAAAAGAAGTTGTGTATTACCTGATGGATCAGATTGAACAGCAGCGTGAGCGCGAAGTTGAAGATCCAGAATATGCGGCGGAAATGAAAGCGTTCCGTGACCAGCTTGAAGCTGAAACACGTGAACAGACCCTTGCCGCCAAAGAAGCGTATCGCGAGATGCGCCGTCAGCAGCGCCTTGCCGGCTTACTGGGCGAGGACGATGATGATGACGAAGACGATGGCGAAATGGAAGTGTACTACGTACGTTAAGCTCTGATTTAAGAGCTATTGAGGACAAGATGATAGAAGTGGTGGATGGGCAGCGTCAGCTTAAGGGCTGCAAACGGGTCGTTGTTAAGATCGGATCATCTTTACTCACAGCAAACGGAAAAGGCTTAGATCTGGATGCAATTTCGCACTGGGCGAAACAGATTGCAGATCTGCATAATGCAGGGCATGAGATTATTCTCGTGTCTTCCGGCGCTGTGGCTGAAGGCATGGTTCGAATGAAGCTAGAGAACCGGCCCACCGATCTGCCCAGTCTTCAGGCGTGCGCGGCCATTGGCCAAATGGGCTTAATTCAGACCTGGTCCAGTGTGCTGGACAGTTTGAAAATTCAGACCGCGCAGGTGCTGCTGACCCATGATGATTTGGCCGACCGCCGCCGCTACCTCAATTCATGCGATGCCTTGCAGAATCTGATTGACTGGCGGGTGATTCCTGTCATTAATGAAAATGACACGGTATCGACAGACGAAATCCGTTTTGGCGATAATGACACTTTGGCGGCAATGGTGGCCGGTCAGGTGCATGCCGATCTGCTGATTATTTTAACCGATCAGCAGGGCATGTTTGACTCGGACCCGCGCTCCAACCCGGATGCTAAGCTGTTCCATACGGTGCGCGCACTGGATGAAAGCCTGTTTGATATGGCGGGCGGCGGCGGCAAGTTCGGCCGCGGCGGCATGCTGACCAAAGTGCGGGCTGCGCGCTTAGCAGCGAAATCCGGCTGTCCGACGCTGATTGCCAGCGGCGAAAGCGACAAGGTTCTGTCGCGCTTAATGGCCGGCGAGCTGCTGGGCACACTGTTCATTACAGACAATGACCGCATGACTGCGCATCAGCAATGGCTGGCGGCGCATTTGCAGACGGCTGGCCGCCTGGTGATTGATGACGGTGCGGTGAAAGCCATTAAGGAAAACCACCGCAGCCTGCTGCCGGTGGGCGTGCGCGGCGTTGAAGGTCATTTTGACCGCGGTGATGTGGTTGAATGCGTTGACGGCAGCGGCCACCGCGTGGCTGTGGGCCGGGTGAATTTCAGTTCCCGTTCTGCAGACATTGTGAAAGGCTTGGCTTCAGATAAAGTCTATCAGGTGCTGGGCGAAGCGCGTTCGCTGGAGATGATTCACCGCAATCACATGGCCATCTACTGATTCTGTTTAAAATAAAAAATCCCGCTTCCGAGCGGGATTTTTTTATTTGTATCTAGTCCTAAAATAGGCCGGCTTATTTAATTAAGCCCTTTTGAATCAGCGGATTGAATATTTTCTGGTAGACGGCCATGACCCAGCCCATCAGCAGGTCTTTGTATTTATTCCACAGCGCCAAGCCGGAAACATTGACGGCTAAGGCCAGGAAGAATGCTCCGATCATGTCGATAGGGAAATGCACGCCGACATAAATCCGCGCCCACGCCACCAGCCAGGCCAAAATCAGCAGGAATTTGCCGACTTGGCGCTGTTCAGAAAAATAATAAGCAAAGGCGATGCTACTGAAAATGGTCATGTGGTTGCTTGGAAATGAGCCTGTAGGCGAGTGCTCAATCAGGGTGCGGCCGACGTCCATTACGAATGGGCGCGGCGTATGCAGCAGGGCGGAGGCAATCTCACTGACTGAGAGCGCCGCGCAGGTAAAGATAAAGGCTTTCAGGATCTGCTTCTTAACTTGACCGCTGCCGCGCAGCCACAGCACGGCAAAGATGAGCATCAATATATAAATCAGGTCATGCGCTGCAAAAATGGCGTAATTGACCATAAAGGGGGAGGCTTGCTCAGGCGCATTCAGAATATTGAATAAATACAGGTTTAAGTGATCAAGTGACATGGCAAAACAATGAAAAATAACCAGAAAATAGGCAAGAACTGTATCAAAATAGCAAACCCGCTGTGTAATTTAATGCAGCATAACTGAAATATTTCCCTGCGCCTGCTCAGGCTGCATTCAATTTGCGCTTTTGTGCGGGACGGAAAAGCGGGATTCTGTATCAAGCTGAACTCAGGTTAATTATATTTCTTGAAGCAGGAGTTAACAGCTGATGATAAAAAACCGCGCAATTGCGCGGTTTCAGAAAAAGCTGACGGCTGATACCTTATTTGAATTGAATGGTGCCGCTGGCATTGACTGTGATTTTTGATTCGCCGCCGGCAACATCCTGAACAGGCATGGCTTCAGCAGAGGCGAATTTAGCCATGCTCATGCTCATCGGCTGCGGGAAGTAATTGTTGGTATTCAGGTTCAGGTTGACCAGGTTGTAGCCGGATTTATTCCACGCCTGCGTCAAGGTTTGGGCGCGCTGCTGGAAGTTTTTAGAGGCTTCCACCATCAGCTCATTTTCAACTTTTTTGCGCTGCGCATCTGAAATGCTGAAGTTGATGGATTCAGTCTGGAAGTTCTGCTGAAGTTCGCTGACCAGCTGGCTGGCGGCTTTAAAGTCGGTGCTTTCCAGTCGGACTTCGGCGCGGCCGCGCCATTCTTTCAGTTTGCGGTTGTCATTGTCATAAATCGGGTATGTGCTTTGTGAGCCGGTTTCAATTTTCACATTTGGATATTTGCGGGCAGTGCCTACCGCTTGAGTCATCAGCTGGTTAATCTGCGCCGCTAGTTCAGCCGGCTGCTTGTTGGATTTTTCAATATACAGAACGGCATGCATTTCATCATTCGATACCTGGCGGGCAGCGTCAGCCTGAATGTTGACCACATTGTAATTCAGTGAATCAGCAGCCTGCGCATTAACGCTGAGGGCCATGCCGGCCAAGCCTGCAAATAAAGTAGAGAGGGCTAAAGTGCGCATAATTGAACCTATTGTTGTAAAAGCAGCTTTATCAGCATTTGTGAAAATCTTAAGCGCTGAATGTGGAAACTTTCCGGAATAATTGTGGTGAGATTGTAAGTAATAATATCAGTAAATGCCGGAAAATTAATTCTATATATTTTTTAGAATTATAGATTTACAGAATTATTTGTTTGAAATTTACAATAAATGCCAAGAATGCTTAAAAAAGGCTAAAATAATCGGGTTTTCTTTGCGCTGTCACAATGTAAGATGATAATTTACCCTGTCGGCAAGTGAGATCTGTTTTTTTGACAGGAATTGGGAAAATTAGGCAGCAAAAGTTGTTTATTTTCCTGAAAAAAACTGTATTATCCGGCTTCCTAGTTGGCCGGGCAGAAACTGGCTGGCTGGATATCTATAAAGCACCGAGTCAAAAGACTGCAAGTCCCCCGACTTATTTCTTTCAACCCATATCAGAGATGGTAATTCGATATGAGCGTTACTTCTGTAAACCCTGCCACCACTTCCACAAACGAATACTACTTGACTCGCCAAAGTCAGATGGAATCGAATGTTCGTAGTTATCCGCGAAAATTACCGTTAGCGATAGCGGAAGCACATGGTTGCTGGGTTACCGATGTTGAAGGTACAAAGTACCTCGATTGTTTAGCTGGGGCAGGAACACTGGCATTAGGCCATAACCATCCTGCGGTGATTAAAAGTATTCAGGACACTTTAGCAAGTGGCCTTCCTCTGCATACTTTAGATTTAACAACTCCCTTAAAAGACGCTTTTACTGAAGCGCTTCTGTCACAGCTTCCGGGCGGACAGGAAGAATACTGCCTGCAGTTCTGCGGCCCATCTGGTGCAGATGGCACGGAAGCTGCGATTAAGCTTGCAAAAACCTATACTGGCCGCAGTTCAGTGATCAGCTTTTCAGGCGGCTATCACGGCATGACGCATGGTGCTTTGGCCATGACCGGCAACCTGTCGGCTAAAAATGCCGTGAACGGCTTGATGCCGGGCGTGCAGTTTATGCCGTATCCGCATGAATACCGCTGCCCGCTGGGCATTGGCGGCGAAGCGGGCGTTGATGCGTTGACTTACTTCTTCGAAAACTTCATTGAAGATGTAGAAAGCGGTGTAACCAAGCCGGCTGCTGTGATTCTTGAAGCGATTCAAGGCGAAGGCGGTGTCGTAACTGCGCCGGTGAAATGGCTGAAAAAGATCCGTGAAGTGACTGAAAAGCACAACATTGTGCTGATTCTTGACGAAGTTCAAGCAGGCTTTGCGCGTTCAGGCAAAATGTTCGCATTTGAGCACGCAGGCATTGAGCCTGACGTGGTTGTAATGTCTAAAGCGGTTGGCGGCAGCCTGCCGTTGGCGGTGCTGGGCATCAAGCGCAAGTTTGACGCATGGCAGCCGGCTGGCCACACGGGCACTTTCCGCGGCAATCAGCTGGCAATGGGCACAGGCCTTGCAACAATCCAAACCATCAAAGAGCAGAACCTTGCGCAAAATGCGCAGGAGCGCGGTGATTTCCTGCAGGCTGAAATTAAAAAGCTGGCTGCTGAATTCCCATGCATCGGCAACGTGCGCGGCCGCGGCTTGATGATTGGCGTTGAAATTGTTGATGAGCGCAAGCCTGCAGACCATATGGGCTCACTGCCTGCAGACGGCCAGCTGGCTGCTGCAATCCAGACAGCTTGCTTCAACAACAAGCTGCTGCTAGAAAAAGGCGGCCGCAACGGCACAGTAATCCGTTTACTTTGCCCGCTAATCATTAATCAGGCTGAGTGCGAAGAAGTGATCGTCCGCTTCAAAAAAGCGCTGGCGGAAGCTCTTGTTGCAGTTCGAGGCGCATAATATGGTAGATTTCGCGGAACACCGTAAAGCGCTGCTCTGCAACGATGCTGCATCTATTGCTGACTATGAGTCAGCAATGGAGCAGGCGACCAAAGCGGTCGCAGCATGGCTGCAGAATGACAAGATGTACACCGGCGGCAGCATTAAGGAATTGCGTGAAGCGATTTCTTTCAATCCTTCCAAAGAAGGCCTGGGCGTGCAGAAGTCGCTTGAGCGTATGGTTGAGCTTTTCCTGAATAAAAGCCTGAAAGTGCATCATCCGCATTCTCTGGCGCATTTGCACTGTCCAACCATGGTCACCAGCCAAATCGCTGAAGTGCTGATCAATGCAACCAACCAGTCCATGGACTCTTGGGATCAAAGCCCGGCTGGTTCATTGATGGAAGTGCAGCTGATTGACTGGCTCCGTCAGAAAGTCGGCTACGGCGCAGGCCAGGCGGGGGTATTCACCTCCGGCGGCACGCAGTCGAACCTGATGGGCGTGCTTTTGGCGCGTGATGCCTGTATTGCGAAAAACTGGAAAGACGAAAACGGCAAGCCGTGGTCTGTGCAGCGTGACGGCATTCCTGCCGACGCGATGCGCAATGTCAAAGTCATCTGTTCTGAAAATGCGCATTTCTCTGTGCAGAAGAACATGGCGATGATGGGCATGGGCTTCCAGTCTGTAGTTACGGTCCCTGTAAATGAAAATGCGCAGATGGACGTTGACGCTTTGGAAAAAACCATGGCGCATCTGCAGGCTGAAGGCAAGATTGTAGCGTGCGTGGTTGCGACTGCGGGCACAACCGATGCCGGCGCGATTGATCCGTTGAAAGCAATCCGTGAAATCACCAGCAAATATGGCGCGTGGATGCATATCGACGCGGCGTGGGGCGGTGCGCTGATTCTTTCAAATGACTACCGTTCTATGCTGGACGGCATTGAACTGTCGGATTCGGTGACGCTGGACTTCCACAAGCATTATTTCCAGACGATTTCATGCGGCGCGTTCCTGCTGAAAGACGAAGCGAATTACCGCTTCATGCATTATGAAGCTGAGTATTTGAACTCCGCCTATGATGAAGAGCATGGCGTTCCAAACCTGGTCTCGAAGTCGCTGCAAACGACGCGCCGTTTCGACGCGCTGAAACTGTGGATGACTGTTGAATCGCTGGGCGAAGAGCTTTACGGTTCAATGATTGACCATGGCGTGAAGCTGACCCGTGAAGTTGCTGACTACATCAATGCGACTGACGGCCTGGAAATGCTGGTTGATCCGCAATTCGCTTCTGTCCTGTTCCGCGTAGTGCCTGAGGGCTATCCTGCTGAATTGCTGGATACGCTGAACCAGAACGTTGCG
The DNA here is from genome assembly GCF_001696615.3 of Acinetobacter sp. WCHAc010034. NCBI lineage: Bacteria > Pseudomonadati > Pseudomonadota > Gammaproteobacteria > Moraxellales > Moraxellaceae > Acinetobacter > Acinetobacter sp. WCHAc010034. Next base: position 3,313,094 of record NZ_CP032279.1, read on the forward strand.
GACGAGCTGTTTGCGCGCGGCGAAGCCAATATCGGCGTGACTAAAGTCGGCCAGGTTCAGTCTCTGAAAATGACCACTTTAAGCCCGGTTGCGACGCTTGAAAACGTGAAGAATCTGCTTGCGCTTGTGCTTGCGGAAGCTGAGCGCATTAAAGGCCCAATTGCTGACGGCACTTATACGCCAGCAATCGCGTGATTTAGATGAGTTAAAAGGTCACTTCGGTGGCCTTTTTTCCGTGCTGGCGCATAAGCGCAGCGGCGTTTATTGCCGCGATATGACAGCAGGATGAAAGATGCATGAAAATAGGGCGGAACAGCGCCAGTCAGTGCGCAGGAATTGCCGTTTTTAATGCGGCTCTGCAGGAAATGCTGCAGATCCAGCCGCATCTTCGGGCAAGCTCCTGCAGATAAATATTTGTGTTAGTTATTGAATTTAAAATGAATTTATAAAAACGAAAAGCCGGAATCCAAATATCACCAAATCGTCATAAAGCTGTAACTTATCTGTCATATTCTAAAATCAAAATGCAGTTATCGAAATAAGTACAAAACTTAATAAAAAGTGGCGTACTCCTAAACTGCATCAAATAAGAGAGATGAGAATGCGCTTTACAAACATCGCAATTGCATTGGCACTAACTACTGGGGCGGCTGCTGCGACAACCGCAAACGCGGCGCGTGACACAATCCAAATCGCCGGTTCTTCTACAGTTTTGCCTTATGCAAGTATTGTAGCGGAAGAATTCGGCAATACTTTCCCGCAATTCAAAACGCCTGTAGTCGGTTCTGGCGGTTCTTCAGGCGGCCTGAAGCAGTTCTGCAGCGGTGTGGGCGACAACACTATTGATATCGCAAACGCATCTCGCAAAATTAAAGACACTGAATTGGCTGCCTGCAAAAAAGCCGGCGTAAATCAGGTCTTGGAAATCAAAATCGGCTATGACGGCATTGTGTTTGCATCAAACGTCAAAAAAGCCACTTACAAGTTGCGCCCGCAGCACGTATTCGCCGCGCTGGCAGCTGAGCTTCCTTCAAACGGAAAAATGGTTGCAAACCCGTATACGCGCTGGAACCAAATTGACAAATCGCTTCCAAATGAGCCAATCACTTTAGTGATTCCGGCATCTAACCACGGCACGCGTGAAGTGTTCCAGGAAAAAATGGTCGATGCAGGCTGTGAAACTTACGAAGCATTTGCCAAGCTGGACAAAGACGCTCAGAAAAAAGCATGCTCAACTTTCCGTAAAGACGGCAAAGTGATTGAAATTGCGGGCGACTATACTGAAACACTGGCGCGCTTAAAAACTTCTCCAAGCGCAGTGGGCGTGTTCGGCTTAGGCTTCTATGACCAGAACCGCGACAAACTGCGTGTAGCGACTGTAAACAATGTAGCACCGTCTGAGAAAACCATTCTGAACGGTTCGTACCCGGTATCGCGTCCACTGTTCTTCTACGTGAAAGGCGAACACCTGAAATCAATCAAAGGCTTGCCGCAGTACACAGAATTCTTCCTGAGCAAAAAAGTTTCAGGCAAAGGTTCTAAACTGGAAAAATCCGGCCTGATTTCTATGTCAGACAAAGAGCGTGCGCAAGTTCTTGCAAGCTTTAAAGCAGGCAAAGCGGTTAAATAAGTAATGCTGAATGAGCTGATGGCAGGGTGATCCTGCCTTTGGCTTTTTGCGAATAGAAAGTTTTTTCAAAGAATGAAAATTGAAAAAACGGTGGAGAATACATGAATCTGCTGCTTATAGGTGTATTGCTGGCGATTATTGCCATAGCCTATCAAATTGGCTTAACCAAAAGCCGGAAACTGGCAGGCCAGGGAAATAACTCAGCAATGCTGCATTCGCGCCCAGGCTATTACGGCGCCTTGGTTGCGCTCTGGTGCGGCATCCCTGCTTTTTTAATTTTGATTGTTTGGAATATTGTTGAACCGAACATTCTGAAGCAAGTGGTTTTAAATAATGTGCCTGAACAGATTAAAGCGACGCTTGATCCGGCCAGCATCAGCGTGCTGGTTGACCGCGTTCAGGCCCTTGCTTCAGGTTTTGGCGTAAGCGATGCGCCGGCTGCCTATGAACTGGCGGCTGCGCAGCAATTGGCTAAGTTTGAAAATATTGCCTCTTTCGCCAAGCTGGCTGTGGTGATCTGCGCTGCATTGATTGGCCTGGTTTGGGCGAAGCGCCGCGTAGAAAAACAGTACCGCGCACGCAACCAGGTTGAAAAAATCATTAACGTAGCCTTGGCGCTGTGTTCCGGCGTGGCGATTTTGACCACCATCGGCATTGTGATGTCGATGTTCAGTGAAGCCATGCGCTTCTTCAGCTTTGTCAGCCCATTCGACTTCTTCTTCGGCACGGAATGGAACCCGGGCTTCAGCACATCAGGCAATGCCGAAGGCAGCTACGGCCTGCTTCCGCTGCTGTGGGGCACCTTGATGGTCAGCGGCATTGCGCTGCTGGTTGCTGTGCCGGTGGGCCTGATGATCGCCATCTATCTGGCTGAATACGCTTCACCGCGCTTCCGCTCTTGGGCCAAGCCGACGATTGAAGTTTTAGCCGGCATTCCAACGATTGTTTACGGCGTATTCGCCCTGATGGTCATCGGGCCGTTTGCCAAAGACCTGGGCGCTTTGATTGGCTTGGACATCAATGCAACCAGCGCTTTAACAGCCGGCTTTGTGATGGGCATCATGATCATTCCTTTCGTATCGTCACTGTCGGATGACATTATCACTCAGGTGCCGCGCGCGCTGCGTGACGGTTCACTGGGCCTGGGCGCGACCAAGTCGGAAACCATCCGCCAGGTGGTGATTCCGGCGGCGCTTCCGGGCATTATCGGCGCATTCCTTTTGGCGGCCTCGCGCGCAATCGGCGAAACCATGATTGTGGTTCTGGCGGCCGGCAACAGCCCGCTGCTGCATATCAACCCGCTTGAAGCCGTGTCTACCGTAACCATTACCATTGTAAACCAGCTCACTGGCGATACAGACTTTGCCAGCCCGCAAGCATTGGTGGCATTCGCACTCGGTTTAACCTTGTTTGTGATTACCTTAGGTTTGAACATTGTGGCACTTTACATCGTGCGCAAATACCGTGAGCAATACGAATAATGAGCACTTCAAACACATCCTCTATGGATCAGGCATTGGACCAACGGGCTGCGGCTGAATTACGCGAAAAACGTAAAAAAACCATCGAAAGCTCTTTGGCGAAGCGCCACCGTAAAGAAAAAACTTTCCGCATCTTCGGCTTCTCTGCGGTGATTGCCGGCCTGTTCTTTGTCGCGCTGCTGTTCGGCAGCATCCTGGCCAAAGGCTTGCCTTCTTTTTGGCAAAGCAGCATGACGGTGCCGGTGTATTTTGATCCGGCCATCATTAACGCCGGCCCTAAGCCGGTGCAGAAAGCGGGCGAGTCCCCGGCGCACTATCAGGAACGCTATATTGCATGGCAAACCGACATGGGCATGGCGGACTGGGATGCGCTGATTGTCAACGGCTTGATTGCGAAAGATAAAGCGCTGGAAGCCAAGCGTGACGATTTAAGCTCGCTGTATACTAGCTCAGAAGCCTACCGCCTGCGCGATATGGTCTTTGCTGACCCGTCGCTGATTGGCAAAAAGCAGGACATTAAAGTTCTGGCTGACGCCAATGTGGATGTCTGGCTGGCCGGCAATATTGACCGTTCTTTGCCGGATGAGCAGCAGCAGCTGAGCCCTGAAGTGCGCCAGCTGGCGGATCAGCTGAAAGCGCAAGGCATTATCAGCAACAGCTTCAATACCAATATTTTCACCAGCCCGGATTCGCGCAGTTCGCCTGCAACTTCAGGCTTGGCCGGCGCATTCATGGGCTCGCTGTTCATGATGATGATCGTGATCCTGATCTCGATTCCAATCGGCGTTGCATCGGCAGTCTATCTGGAAGAATTTGCGCCGAAAAATGTGATTACAGATGTGATTGAAGTCAACATCAACAACTTGGCAGCTGTACCGTCAATTGTCTTCGGCCTGCTGGGCGCCTCGATCTTCATTGGCTGGATGCACATGCCTTTGTCCGCGCCTCTGGTCGGCGGCCTGGTGCTGAGCCTGATGACGCTGCCGACGGTGATCATCACCACGCGCGCATCACTTAAGGCGGTGCCGCCATCCATCCGCCAAGCGGCTTTAGGCTTGGGCGCTTCACGCCTGCAGACGGTGTTCCATCATGTGCTGCCGCTGGCTCTGCCGGGCATTCTGACCGGCGCGATTATCGGCGTAGCGCAGGCGCTGGGCGAAACCGCGCCGCTGCTGCTGATCGGCATGAGCGCTTTTGTCGCCAGCGTGCCGGCAACGCCGCTGGATCAGTCTACGGCATTGCCTGTGCAGATTTTCCTGTGGCAAGGCAATGAATTGCGCAACTTCTTCGAAGGCCGCACCGCGGCTGCCATTATCGTACTTCTCGCGCTGATGATCGGCCTGAACAGTTTAGCCATCTGGCTGCGCAAAAAGTTTGAAGTGCGCTGGTAATTGAGAGCATTATTATGAATATGGCAACGGCAACATCTAAAACGAATTCCTTAGATCAGGATAAAGCAGTGAACCAAGAGCAAAAGCAATTTACGGCTTCTCCGGAAGCGCAAAAGCAGCCATCGACTTCGTTTGTATCGCAGTTTGATACCCAGTCCAGCGCGAAAAAAGACGCCAAGTCGAAAAATGTTAAGCTCAGCACTTCAGATGTGCATGTGTACTACGGCGAAGCGGAAGCAATCAAAGGCATTGACCTGCAGGTCTATGAGAATGAAGTGATTGCGTTCATCGGGCCGTCCGGCTGCGGCAAATCGACTTTCCTGCGCACCTTGAACCGCATGAATGACACCATTGATTCCTGCCGCGTGACAGGCAAGGTGATGCTGGACAATCAGGATATTTATGACCCGAATCTGGACGTGGTGCTGCTGCGCGCGCAGGTCGGCATGGTGTTCCAGAAGCCGAACCCGTTCCCGAAATCTATTTTTGACAATGTGGCGTATGGCCCTAAGCTGCACGGCTTGGCGCGCGACAAATACGACATGGAAGAAATTGTTGAAAACAGCCTGCGCAAAGCCGGCCTGTGGGATGAAGTGAAAGACCGCTTAAGCCAGCCGGGCACCGGCCTGTCAGGCGGCCAGCAGCAGCGTTTATGTATTGCGCGCACCATTGCGGTCAGCCCGGAAGTGATTCTGATGGATGAGCCGTGTTCTGCGCTGGATCCGATTGCGACTGCGAAAGTGGAAGAGCTGATTTCAGAGCTTTCTACCCAGTACACCATTGCGATTGTAACCCACTCCATGCAGCAGGCGGCGCGCGTGTCTGACCGCACAGCGTACTTCCATTTGGGTGACCTGATTGAAGTCAACTCGACTGAAAAAGTCTTTACCCAGCCGGATCATCAGCTGACAGAAGCCTACATTACTGGCCGTTTCGGTTAATTTTCGGCATCTCAGCCACGCATAGAAAAGAGCCGGAAGGCTCTTTTTTATTGCGCTGCCTGTGCAAACAGCTGCGCCTTTGCGTCATTCAGCTTCTGCATCAGCAGCGCTTTTTCAGCATCCAGCTGCTGCATGGTTCCGATGTCAGATGTTTTCAAAGCCGTTAAATAGCGCGCAAAGAAATCCATCAAAGTCAGCAGTTCGGCTTGAACGCGCAGCGCTTCGGGGCTGCGCAGCGCCAGCTTCTGCACAGCGGCGGCCATATCTTCAAGCTGCAGCTGCATGTTGGCAAATTGAGCTTCTGTAACGGCATGCTCAGCGTCAGCATCAATTTGTGAAAACAGGGCCGCAACCGCAGGCGAATGGGCAGCGGAGAAGTCTTTAAACTGCTGCAGATCTGACTGATAAGCTTCAGCGGCGTATGCTTGCGCTGCAGGCAGGCTTTGCGCAAAACCAGGGCTGGAAATGCTGGCGGAGAGCAGGGCCGCAAGAAAGGCGCTGCGCGCAGGCCTGCGCAGGAGAAGATTGAACATAATGCGCTAATTACCTGTAAAGAGGGTGGATTGCTGCCGGGCTGATAGCAAAAAGCAGCTTATCCGGATTCCGGTTTTAATTGAAGGCATTGTACAGTTTTTGATGCATAAGTTTCTGCAATGATAATTATTTTCAAAATATAAATTGAATTCCGGGGGCGCCGCCCGCATCTTATGCATTATAAAATATGAATTAAACGGGCCTGTATCTGTATGCTATTTCACACATCTAAATTGCCTGCTGAAATCCGCGTCAGCCATTTAAATGCGCGCATTAATGAACAGCGCAAAAAAATCGCGCAAACAACGGCCTCCAAATTAGAGCTGCTCCAGCTGGCGCAGCAGCTGTCCAAAGAAGCGCGCGCCCGCAAAAAAACCAATCAGAAAATTTATGTTTTGGACTTTAAAGGCGACACTGCAGCGTCGGCCGTTGAGCAGCTGCGTGAAGAAGTCACCTTGATTTTGGCCACGGCTAAAGCCGGCAAGGACCGTGTAGTGGTGCGCCTGGAAAGCCCGGGCGGCATGGTGCATGGCTACGGCTTGGCGGCTGCGCAGCTGGTGCGCTTGCGTGATGCGGGCTTTCACCTGACGGTTTGCGTAGACAAAGTGGCTGCCAGCGGCGGCTATATGATGGCCTGCATTGGCTCAGAGATTGTTTCTGCGCCTTTTGCTGTGGTGGGTTCCATAGGCGTTGTAGCGCAAGTGCCGAACTTCAACCGCCTGCTGAAGGAAAAGCATATTGATTTCGAATTGTATACCGCAGGCCAGTATAAGCGCACCGTGACCATGTTCGGCGAAAATACCGAAGAAGGCAAAGCCAAGTTTGAAGAAGAACTGCAGCAGACCCATGCGCTGTTTAAGCACTTTGTGGAAAAATACCGCCCGCAGCTGAATGTGGAAAAAGTGGCAACCGGCGAGCACTGGTATGGGCACGATGCGCTGGATCTGAATCTGGTTGACCGCCTGCAGACTTCAGACGAGTTCTTGCTGAATCTGCTGCCGCAGCATGATATCTATGTGATTGAAACGCGCCGCAAGCCGACCCTAGGCGAGAAGCTGGGCTTGCATGCTGCGCAGGTGGCCGATGCGCTGGTTCCGGCGCTGATGAATAAATTTGCTGAAACTTTGCTGAAAGCCAATTCAGGTTCAGTGCAGCTGCGCGACCCGAAACTTTAACCGCAGCCGGGCTGCACGCCAGTCCGCGCTGTTTAAGCCAGTCAATTTAATTATTGGCTGGCTTTTTTAATTGAGCGTTTTATCTATGATGCCGCTGGCCTGCGCTTATGCCGCGCAGCATCGGTGCATCGAAGGTTTTGAGGATGGTAGCAAGGCCTGCCGTTTTTAAACATTCCAGCCAGCTTGAGCGCTCAAATAAGCAAAATCACATGGCCATTCTGAAAAAATAATCAAAACAGCATTGCAGGCAAAGCGTTTTTGCAGCATTAACCATACAGGCTGCAGGGATGATGCGCGCCATTTAGGTGTAGACTGGCATTGCAAGATTCCAGCCGGCAAGAAAAAAGCGGCGGATGGCCCGCGGGAGCAATGGTTTCCTTAACAGCGGCAGCCATGCATGGAAGCGGCGGCGGACTTTAGCCTGCCGGCCATTTCGGCATGCCGCGGCGGGCGTACATTTTTATCCTATTTTATGTTCCGCCATGAAATACAGCGTTGATCGGCATTTATGCGTGCATAGTGCCGAGATGAAAGGAATGCGTGATGCAATTGAACCAGCTTAATTTATTCCATGAAAAAGCCTGCATAGGCGGCCAATGGCTCGATGCCCAAAGCCGGCAGACGGCAGAGGTCATCAATCCTGCAACTTTAGAAGTCATCGGTTCTGTGCCGAATATGGGCAAGGCTGAAGCCGAACAAGCGATTCAGGCTGCGAAAGATGCATGGCCTGCGTGGAAAGCCAAAACGGCAAAAGAGCGCTCAATTATTTTAAAAAAATGGAATGATCTGCTGCTGCAGCATGCGGACGAACTGGCATTCATTTTAACCAGCGAGCAGGGCAAGCCTTTGGCGGAAGCGAAAGGCGAAATTATTTATGCGGCCAGTTTTGTGGAATGGTTTGCCGAAGAAGCCAAGCGTACTTATGGTGATGTGATTCCAAGCCCATATGCAGATGCGCAGATTGTGGTGACTAAGCAGCCGGTCGGCATTGTGGCTGCGATTACCCCGTGGAATTTTCCAGCGGCCATGATTACCCGCAAAGTAGCTCCGGCATTGGCGGCCGGCTGTCCCTGCATTGTTAAGCCTGCGCCGGAAACGCCATTTACAGCGCTGGCTATGGCGGATTTGGCGATGCAGGCCGGCGTGCCGGGAGAAGTCTTCAGCGTTATTACCGGCGATGCAGTCCAAATCGGCGATGCATTTTTTGCAAGCAATGAGGTCAGGAAATTCACGTTTACCGGTTCTACGCCTGTGGGCAAAATGCTGCTGGAAAGATCCGCTAAGACTTTGAAGAAAGTTTCGCTGGAGCTGGGCGGCAATGCGCCGTTTATTGTCTTTGATGATGCAAATCTGGAAGATGCGGTAAACGGCGCATTAATCGCCAAATTCAGAAATGCCGGGCAGACCTGCGTTTGCGTGAACCGCTTTCTGGTGCAGGCTGGCATTTATGAGCAGTTTATCCAGCGCCTGAATGAAAAAATGCAGGCGTTTTCAATTGGAAACGGCCTGGAGGGCGGCCATGATATTGGGCCGGTGATTAATCAGAATGCGGTGAAAAAAGTGCAGTCGCATATTCAGGATGCATTGGATAAAGGCGCAAAATTGATTCGCGGTGGCCGTCCGCATGCTGCCGGCGCGCTGTTCTTTGAGCCGACCCTGATCGCTGATGTCACGCCGGAGATGGATGTGGCAACGCAGGAAACTTTTGGCCCGCTGGCGGCTGTATTTAAATTTGAGACCGAGCGCCAGGCGCTAGAAATGGCGAATGATACAGATTTCGGTTTGGCATCCTACTGCTATACCAATAACCTAGGCCGCGCATGGCGCATGAGCCAGCAGCTGGAATACGGCATGGTGGGCATCAATAAGGGCATTATTTCCAATGAGGTCGCGCCTTTTGGCGGCGTCAAGCATTCGGGCTTAGGCCGCGAAGGCTCTAAATACGGTATTGAAGACTATATGGAAATCAAATACACCTTATTTGGCGGGCTTGAGGAATAAGCGGTGATGGCTGAAGCCTGAGCGGGCAGCTGTATTAATCAGGCTGATTTTTAAACAATATTTAATTCGTAATGGAAGTTCCCTCTCCTTTTTAAGGAGAGGGGTAGGGAGAGGATTTTATTGAAAAAATTCCCTCATCCTAACCTTCTCCCAAAGGGAGAAGGAACTTCCAATATTAATTTTACTGCCAATTAATAGTTACTTGTTGATTTATGAAAGGTATCTATTTAAGATGTCCTAGAATTTAAAAAAAAGCCAGTCAATGTCTTAACTGACTGGCATTAGCTTTCTCAGCGGCCTTTTTGATTCTGGAACAATTTGAGACGCGTTACTCAGTAGCTTCTAAAATTTCAAAATCATGGGTAATTTCAACGCCGCCGTCAGACAGCATTTTGCTGGCGGAGCAGTATTTCTCAGCAGAAAGCTCAACCGCTTTCGCCACCTGCTTTTCTTTAACGCCTTTGCCGCTGACCACAAAGTGCAAATGGATTTTGGTAAATACCGCAGGAATGCTGTCGGCGCGTTCGGCGCTCAGCTCGCAGCGCACATCGCTGATGTCCTGGCGGGCTTTCTTTAAAATGGTCACAATATCAAAAGACGCGCAGCCGCCCAGGCCAGTCAAAATCAGCTCCATCGGGCGCGGGCCGCGGTTCTCACCGCCGTATTCTGCCGAGCCATCCATGATAATGCTGTGGCCGCTTTGAGTTTTTGCCTCAAAAGCGACATTCTCTAGCCAATGAACACTTGTTTGCATTGCAACTACCTAAAAAAAGCTATAGATTTACGAAGTGCCTGTACACTAACATAAATTGAGCTGATAAGGAATTTCATCTCTTACGTGTGACAAGTTCATTTTAGGTCTGTGCGATCTATAAATTATCCATATCCGGAACCGTTAGCATGACTTCAAACTTTTCACAACTTAGCACAGATGCGCTGTCGCCAGGTCAGCTTCCTGAGTCAGTTAAAGCATTACTAAAACGTGCATACATAAATCGTTACCCAAAACGCACGACAATCGTAGATGCAGGATCAGAATCCAAATCGCTGTATTTGATTCTGAAGGGGTCTGTATCCATCATCCTAAGTGAAGATGATGAGCGTGAAATCGTGGTTGCGTATTTAAACGCGGGTGATTTTTTTGGGGAAATGGGTCTATTCGAAACCAATGCGCAGCGCACGGCGGAAGTCCGCACGCGTGATGTCTGCGAAATTGCCGAAGTGACTTATGAAAACTTCCATGAGCTGAGCAAGCAGTATCCAGATTTAAGCTATGCTGTTTTTGCCCAGCTGGTGCGCCGCTTGAAAAATACCACGCGCAAAGTCACTGACTTGGCGTTTATAGATGTGTCCGGCCGCATTGCGCGCTGCCTGATCGACCTGTCTTCTCAGCCGGAAGCGATGATTCTGCCGAATGGCCGCCAGATCCGCATTACCCGCCAGGAAATTGGCCGCATTGTCGGCTGCTCGCGTGAGATGGTCGGCCGTGTTCTGAAAACGCTGGAAGAGCAGGGCATGATTGAAACAGACGGCAAAGCCATTCTGATTTTTGATGCATCTTTAGAAGCCAACAATGAATTTTCATCAGATGATATTGATGATGAAGAATGAGTTCTAAGGAACTGAAAAAAAGCAAATCTTCGGGTTTGCTTTTTTTATGCCCAGCTTTCCTGAAAACCGCGGCCAAGCCGGCAAAATAGTGATTTAACTTAGAGGCTGAAATTGGTTAGTCTTAGTGATGAAGCTATTCAGCCTGATATAAAAATACAGCAAGGATTAAGAGTGTTATGCAGTTTAAACCTTTAGCCAATACCGGCATTTCAGTGCCGGAAATCTGCCTGGGCACCATGACTTTCGGTGAGCAGAATACGCAGCAGCAGGCCTTTCAGCAGCTGGACTATGCTTTGGAGCGCGGCTTGAATTTCTGGGATACTGCAGAAATGTATCCGGTGCCGCCTAAGCGGGAAACGCAGGGCGCCACGGAGCGCATCATCGGCAATTGGCTTGCAACGCGCGGCGGGCGCGACAAGCTGTTTTTAGCCTCTAAAATTGCAGGGCCGGGGCAAGGCGGCAGCCAGATCCGCGGCGGCGCGACCCGCTATACCGCAGCCGAAATTTCCTCCGCGCTGGATGGCAATCTGCAGCGCCTGCAGACCGACTATATTGACCTGTACCAGCTGCACTGGCCGCAGCGCCCGGCCAATTTCTTTGGCAAGCTGGGCTACGGCAATACTGAAGCCGGCAGCGCTCAAGATATTACTGCGCTGGAAGAAACCCTGACAGCTTTAAGCGCTGAAGTGAAAAAAGGCCGCATCCGCGCGATTGGCCTGTCCAACGAAACGCCGTGGGGCACATTGAAATTCCTGCATTTAGCGGAAAAGCTGGGTCTGGAAAAAGTCGTCAGCGTGCAAAACCCCTACAGCCTGCTGAACCGGACTTATGAAATCGGCATGTCGGAAATTGCAAAATTTGAAGGCGTGGGCCTGCTGGCCTATTCGCCTTTGGCCTTCGGCTATCTTAGCGGGAAATTCCGCAACGGCGCGCGGCCGGCCAATGCGCGGGTGACTTTATTCAGCCGTTTCAGCCGCTACAGCAATCCGCAAAGCGAATGGGCCACTGAACAGTATGCGCAGCTGGCGGAACAGCATGGCCTGACATTAACCCAGCTGGCATTGGCCTTTATCAAGCAGCAGTTTTTTGTGACCAGCACCATTATTGGCGCGACCAGTTTGGAGCAGCTACAAGAAAATATTGATGCGTTTCAGGTTAATCTTTCGGAAGAGATTCTGCAGGGCATTGAAGAAATTCACCGCCGGCAGCCGAATCCGGCGCCATAAAGCGCTGTCAATAAAAAATACCCTTAATTTTTAAGGGTATTTTTTTCGGCTTTGCCAAAAAATTGGGCAGAATGCCGCGGAATCTGGCTGCAACTGAATCTTTCTGCAAAATTAATCGGATTTTTAGAACAAAAGACTTGAAATTATTTTTCAGCAGACCAATATTAGTACTGATATCTAGAAAGTCTAATTTGCTAAGTTTTTGAAAAATATATAAAAATTTAGTTGAAAAATCGTTGAGTGTTCCCATATATCCATCAAGTACAAAATTTGTTGTGAGGAATAACAAGAATGCGTTTTGAAAAATTCACCAACCGCCTGCAGCAAGCCCTATCTGATGCGCAATCATTGGCCATGGGCAAAGACCATGCTGCAATTGAAGGCATTCATATCCTGTCGGCTTTGCTAGAAGAGGCTTCTAATTTAAGCCTGCTGCAGCAGTCGGGCACCAGCCTGCCGGAGCTGAAAACAAAGCTGCAGCAGGCGCTGAGTGACGCGCCAACCTTAGCCAATCCAACGGGCGACATCAACCTCAGTCCGGATGCGGTCAAAGCGCTGAATCTGGCCGACAGCTTTGCCCAGAAAGCCGGCGATGAGTTTCTGTCTACCGACTGGGTCATGCTGGGGCTGGCTGAAACCGGCGCGACCAAAACGCTATTGAACAGCGCGGGCCTGAAAACCGACAGCTTGCGCAATGTAATTACTAAAATCCGAGGTGATGAAAAAGTCATGAGCAATAATCATGAAGATCAGCGCGACTCACTGAATAAATATACGATTGACCTGACCGAACGCGCGCTGGCCGGCAAGCTTGACCCGGTGATTGGCCGTGATGATGAAATCCGCCGCACGGTGCAGGTGCTGTCGCGCCGCACCAAAAACAACCCGGTGCTGATTGGAGAGCCGGGGGTCGGTAAAACCGCGATTGTAGAAGGCTTGGCGCAGCGCATTGTCAACGGCGAAGTGCCGGAAAGCCTGAAAGACAAGCGGGTATTATCCCTGGATCTGGGTTCGCTGCTGGCGGGCGCAAAATACCGCGGCGAATTTGAAGAGCGCCTGAAAGCGGTGCTGAAAGATCTGGCCAAGCAGGAAGGCGCAGTCATCCTGTTTATTGATGAGCTGCATACCTTGGTGGGCGCAGGCAAGGGCGAGGGCGCAATGGACGCCGGCAACATGCTGAAGCCTGCTTTAGCGCGCGGCGAGCTGCGCTGCGTGGGTGCAACCACTTTGGATGAATACCGCCAGTTTATTGAAAAAGACGCCGCGCTGGAGCGCCGTTTCCAGAAAGTGCTGGTGGATGAACCGAGTGTGGAAGACACCGTTGCCATTCTGCGCGGCCTGAAAGACCGCTATGCAACGCATCATGGCGTGCAGATTCTGGATTCGGCCATTATCGCCGCCGCCAAAATGTCGCACCGCTACATCACCGACCGCCAGCTGCCGGACAAAGCCATTGACCTGATTGATGAAGCGGCTTCGCGCATTAAGATGGAGCTGGACTCCAAGCCGGAAGCTTTAGATAAGCTGGAGCGCCGCCTGATTCAGCTGAAAATGCAGCTGGAAGTGGTGAAAAAAGATGATGATGCAGGCAGCAAAGCCGAAGTGGCGAACCTTGAGCGCCAAATTGCAGAAATCCAAACCGAATACAATGATTTGGAAGAAGTATGGCGCGCCGACAAAGCGCTGGTTGAAGGCAACAAAGACATTCAGGTGAAGCTGGATCAGGCGCGCATTGCTCTGGAAAAAGCCCAGCGTGAAGGCGATTTGGGCGAAGCCGGACGCCTGCAGTACGGCGTGATTCCAGACCTGCAGAAACAGCTGGAGCGCATAGAAGCTGCGGAAGAGAATGAATCGCCGAAACTGCTGCGCAACAAAGTCACAGACAATGAAATTGCCGAAGTAGTGAGCGCGGCCACCGGCATTCCTGTAGCGAAAATGATGCAGGGCGAGCGTGAAAAGCTGCTGAATATGGAAGACTACCTGCATAACCGCGTGGTTGGCCAGGACGAAGCTGTGGTGGCGGTTTCCAATGCTGTGCGCCGTTCACGCGCCGGCCTGTCAGATCCTAACCGCCCAAGCGGATCGTTCCTGTTCCTTGGCCCTACAGGCGTGGGTAAAACTGAATTGACCAAAGCTTTGGCCAGCTTCCTGTTTGACAGCGATGACGCGATGATCCGCATCGATATGTCCGAATTCATGGAAAAGCATTCCGTGAGCCGCCTGGTCGGCGCGCCTCCAGGCTATGTCGGCTATGAAGAAGGCGGCGTTTTGACCGAAGCTGTGCGCCGCAAGCCGTATAGCGTGGTGCTGTTTGATGAGGTTGAAAAAGCCCATCCGGATGTCTTCAACATCCTGCTGCAGGTGCTGGATGATGGGCGCTTGACGGATTCACAAGGCCGCGTGGTGGACTTTAAGAATACCGTGATTGTCATGACATCCAACCTGGGTTCCAGCGATGTGCGTGAACTGGGTGAAGGCGCGACGGATGATGAAGTGCGCGCAGTGGTCATGAGCGCGGTAACGCAGCATTTCCGCCCGGAATTCATCAACCGTATTGATGAGCTGGTGGTCTTCCATTCGCTGCAAAAAGCGCAAATCCGCGGCATTGCCGATATTCAGCTGGCCCGCCTGCGCGCGCGCTTAAGCGAAAGGGATATGAGCTTAACTGTGGATGACAGCGCCTTTGATCAGCTGATTGAAGCCGGTTTTGACCCTCTGTATGGCGCCCGCCCATTGAAGCGCGCTATACAGCAGCAGGTTGAAAATACATTGGCGCAAAAAATCCTGTCCGGGGAATTTCAGGCAGGAGACACCATTGTTGTCCGGGGTGAAAATGGCCATCTCAGCTTTGAAAAATTAAAGCTAAGCTGATGCGCTGAATCAGCTTGCTGTTGAAAACACCATAAGGAACCCGGCTTCGGCCGGGTTCCTTATTTTGCACTTGTCGAATTTCCTCATTTAAATGCGCAAAGCGGATTGCATTTGTTCAAATGATGGAACTAATATGATGAATGCGCTGCTGCACAAAAACAGGCCTTCTGCGCATGCAGTTAAAACAAGAAAAATAGCGCTCTGGGTGATGAAGGGGCAGCAGGGAATAAACACGATGATGGGGTCTAAGCGATTGCGGCGCCTGAATAATGGGCCATACGGTGAAGATCGGCGTGCAGCAGGCATTGCGGTGCATGCGGCCATGCTTATTTGCGGCATGGCTCAAAAATGCCGCGCCAATGCCGGATTTCGGGGTTCTGCAGGCGGTTTTTTGCTGGCGGACTGCTATCGCTGCCATGCGTGGCGCTTTTTGATTAAACATGACTGTCGGGGAAAAGATGACTGCCTGGCTCAGCCAAAGAACGCATCTTTGCATATCGCGCCTGACCCTACTTTAAAGGTGGCTTGAATATGGGACTGTTGCTGGCTGCATCACACCGGTTTCTCGCGCTGGCTTGCCGGAAAGCGTTTCATCGCTTCCAGCATCAGGCCGGCCAGTTAGAGCGGGTTCAGCGCGCCAAGCTGAGCCAATTGTTAAAGCAGCATAGCGGGCAAAGCATCAGCTATGAACGCTTTGCGGAAAAATATCCCCTAACTAGCTATGCCGACTGGCAGGCCAAAATTGAGCAGTCGCGCCAATGCGGCAAAAACTTTCTGAGCGCGGGGAAAATTGTCCGCTTTAAGCCTACCAGCGGCTCCGGTGAAGCGCTGAAATTTATTCCGTATACGGAAATATTCCTCAGTGAGCTGGATCAGGCGGCCGGCTTATGGCTGGCCAGCCTGTATCAGCGCCATCCGCAGCTGAAAAATTCAACGCATTACTGGCCGGTGTCCTGGCTGCCGGAAAGCCAAAGACAGTTGCTTGAAAGCAGCAATCTGAACAATGACAGCGCATTGCTGAATGCCTCCAGGCATATCCTGAACAGTATTACGCAATCCGTGCCTGCGGAAATCGCTATGGCGCAGTCTGCCGATGACGCCATGTTTGCGACAGCCGTCTACCTTGCAGCGGACAAGCGCTTAGGCATGATTTCGGTCAGGAGCCCGACTTCCGCTCTGCAGCTGCTGGAGATGATTGAACGGCATCAGCCTGAAATCACCGCGGTGCTGACCACCGGTAAATGGCCGCGTCCAAGCCTGGCTTTTCTGCCTGCGCCAAAATCCTGCGAGCAGAGCTATAAGTTGAAGCATTTGAACCTTAAAGATCCGCAGTCATGGAAAAAGCTTTGGCCAAGGTTAAGCTTAATTTCCAGCTGGGATACCGCCAGCGCCGAGCAATGGGCAGTCCAGCTGCAGGCGCGTATTGCAGGCGTGGCTTTTGAAGGGAAAGGGTTGTGGGCGACCGAAGCTGTGGTTACGGTACCGTTTGAAGGCCAGTATCCTTTAAGCTATCAATCGCATTTCTATGAATTTCTGCTGCAGGATTCGCAGCAGCTGGTGCCAAGCTGGAAGCTGAAGCAGGGCGACATTGTCAGTCCGGTCATTACATCAGGGGCAGGCTTAATCCGTTATTTGATTGAAGATGAACTGGAAGTGACCGGTTTCTATCAGCAGGTGCCGTGCTTTAAATTTCTGGGCCGCAAAATGACGGTTGATCTAGCCGGAGAAAAACTGGATCAGAGCATGGCGGCGCAGGTGCTGGCCTGCTTTAAGCGGGAAGACTACGCGCCTGTCAGCCTGCTGGGCATAGAGCAGTGTAGCCTGAAAAAGCCGCACTATATTCTGCTGAGTGAGGGCAATGGCCTGCATCAGCCCAGCGTTGAAGAGCTGGACCGGCAATTGAAGCAAAGCTTTGGCTATGAACTGGCGCGTGACTTGGGTCAATTGGACGCGCCGGAAATTAAGCATGTAGATGACGCATGGCATTATTATAAGTCGCTGGCGCTGCACAACGGCATGCTGGAAGGCAGCATCAGGCCGGAACCGCTGAAAAAAATGAGAACAAAAATATACTGATAAGCCTAAGCCAGCGCGCAAAGGAATGCGCATTGCTCAGGCATGCCCTGCGGAAATCATAATGGAATCAGGGCCTCTTTAAGCTTAAGCCGGCCAGCGCGGCGCATTATGCAGAGCCGGTTTAAACTGGCGAAGCCATTTAAAAATATTTCTGTTCCCTGATAGCATTATGTGTTTTTTTGTAATTGTTATTTGATTATACTGCTATGAAAACAATCAAAAAAAGAGCAAATAATGTCGAAAATTATTTGGGCCGCGGGAAGCATTATGGCTGCAGCTGCCACAGCAGCCGGTGCAAACTGGTATGCAGATCAAAAGCTGGCTGCCTATTATGCGCAGGAGCAGCACTCCGTCGCGGATGATGAAGTGAAAATCCAGTACAGCAATTTTAAAATGGGCGCTTTGCAGGGGACGGCAGACTGGGTGATGACTTTAGCCTTAGATCCCTGCAAGGCCAATGATCTGCTGGTGTTGCAGGGGCAGGATAAAATCCGCAAAAGTTGGAACGGCTATCAGATTGATTCCAGCTATGTCTTCAAGTCCGGCAATGCCGCCGCCAAAGCGCTGTTGCGCGGCGAGCAGCAGGCGCATACCAAAATCAACTGGCTGGGCAGAGCCTTAACGACGGTAAACATTCCAAGAGTCGATACGCAGGCGGAAGGCGTAAAAGTCAGGCTTGATCCGAGCGTCATCAGCATTCATGCGGCCGCGCCAATCAGCGGCGCGCCTAAAGTGACAAAATTAGAAATGGAAATTCCGGCATTTACGGTTTTAAAAGGCCCGAGCCAAATGCTGATGCAGAATGTCCAGTTTGAAACCACGCAAGGGCTGAATGACGCCGTGCTCGATTCAGGCCATACGCGCTTTTCAGTCGCTTCCGTGCAGCGCCTGGATACAGACTTATCCGGCGGGATCAAGAACATGGAGATGATTTGGAATACAGAGGTCGGTGAGAAGACTGTCGGATTTGACGGCAGCTTTAAGATTGGCGAACTGAATGTGCCGAATTCGCCGGTGACCAAAGACATTGTCATGAATCTGGAAATTCAGAACCTTAGCCTGCAGCGCATGCAGGAATTGTCGACGGTGATGCGCAAGGCGCAAAAAAGCTGCGAAAGCGCTGAATTACTGCGTCAGGATGCATCGGATGCTTTCCTTAAAATCGTCAATGAAGGCTTTGATTTTGCCTCTGAAGGCAATCAGATCAGTGTCGGCAGCGGGGTAGGCAAAGCGAATCTGACCGGAAAAATGATGCCGGGGCATCACGGCTCAGTGCAGTCCTTTGTGAAAATGATGCCAAGCCTGCTGTCATTTAGGGCGGATCTGGAATTTGATAAAAACCTGCTGAAAAGCATCAGCAGCGGCTATTCGCAGGCGACTTCCGCGCCGCTGATGACGGATCAGGACATTGAAACCATGTTCAGCTCTCTGGAGTCTTCAGGGCAGGCCAAGCGCTCTGGCGACAGCTTGAAAATGCTGATGGATTATCAATTCGGGCAGAAAATGTTTTTGAACCCGGATAAATAAAGCCTTCTGCCGGCAGCCATGCTGGGAAATGCAAAAAACCGCTCAGATAGAGTAATACCAATCAGTTAAGCGTAATTTTTATTACGTATTGATAAATCTCCCCTAACCCCTCTTTGAAAAAGAGGGGGAACACTTTTGAATTCAATACGGTATTGAATCTAAGGTGCTCCCTCCTTTGGAAAAGGAGGGCTGGGGGAGGATTAAAAATGTTTAACTGACTTGCATTAGCTCAAATCTGAGCGGTTTTTTCTCCTGATGGATTTGCAGTGCTGAAGCGCAATCAGCGCGCCTCAGCATTTTTTCAGAGCTTAAACCGGATGGTGCTGGATTTTCCATGCGCGGTGGATTTTCTGATTGCGCTTGAAATCCGGGCCAATGGTTTCATTGCTGATTTCCTGCACGTCAAACATCGCTTCAACTTCTTCATCCATCTCAAAGCCGCGGTAGTTGTTTGAGAAGTACAGCGTGCCTTCCGTGGTTAAGCGGTTCATGGCGCGCTTCAGCAGAGAATTATGGTCGCGCTGCACATCAAATGTGCCGTAGAACTTCTTCGAGTTGGAGAACGTCGGCGGATCAATAAAGATCAGGTCATACTGCTCATGGCCTTCTTTCAGCCATTCAAAACAGTCGCTGGCGAAGAACTGATGCTGTTCATCGACATGGTCAACCGTTAAGCCGTTCAGCACAAAGTTCTCTTTAGACCAGTTCAGGTAGGTATTGGAAAGGTCAACACTGGTGGTGCTGGCTGCGCCGCCTAAAGCGGCATGCAGGCTGGCTGTAGAAGTATAGCTGTACAGGTTCAGGAAGTGCTTGCCTTTGGCTTCAGCAGCAATGCGCAGGCGCATTTGACGGTGGTCAAGGAACAGGCCGGTATCCAGATAGTCTGTTAAGTTGACTAGGATTTTGGCTTTGCCTTCCTGCACAATAAAGCGCTTGGACGCTGTGCTTTGCTTCGCGTACTGGGCTTTGCCTTCCTGGCGCGCGCGGGTCTTAATAAAGATTGCGTCGCGGCCTAAGCCGGTTACCGCGCGGATTGCCTGCAGCGCAAGGTTGAAGCGCTTTTTGGCTTTTTCAGGATCGATAGTTTTTGGCGGCGCATATTCCTGCACATGCAGCTTGTCGCCGTATAAATCGACCGCGACATTAAAGTCAGGCAAATCCGCATCATATAGGCGCAGGCAGTAAATATTTTCTTTAACAGCCCACTTTTTCAATGCCTGCATGTTTTTCTGCAGGCGGTTGGTGAAGTCTTCTGCGCCTTCAATCGCTTCAAACTGCTGCGGCTGCCAAGTGGCTAAAAATGGCTGAGTAACCGCTGCCGGTTTAATTGTTCCGAAGCGGACATAAATCGGCAATTTGCCGTTCATCAGGCGCAGAATTTGCGGATCATTAAAGGCCAGTACGTCAGCCTGCTCAACGGCCGCAGCAATTACGGCTGCATATTGATTCGGGAAATTCTTCTGCAACAGCGCAGATAGGCCTAAGTACAGCGCGCGGTTGGAGGCTTTTTCACCCAGACGCTCGCCATAAGGCGGGTTGGTGACAATAAATGCGCGCTTGCCGGCAGCTTCAAAATCAGGCCAGTCGGCTAAAGTGCGCTCTTCAATTTTAATTTGATCCAGAACCGATTCAAAGCCGGCGGCGATAATATTCTGCTTGGTGGCTTTGACTGCTTCCCAGTCGGCATCATAGGCATAGAATTTCGGCAGCTGCTGTTCCAGCGCTTTGGCGTGGCGTTCGGCAGCATCGGCTTTAATGCCCATCCATAAATCATGGTCATGGCCATTCCAGCCGTTGAAGCCGAAGCGGCGCACTAAGCCTGGCGCGCGGTCAGTCAGAATCATCAGCGCTTCAATAATAAATGTGCCTGAGCCGCACATCGGATCTAAAATAATTTCCGGATCGCGCTGTTTTAATTTTGCTTTTTGCAGAATGGCTGCAGCTAAGTTTTCTTTAATCGGCGCATCGGTCATGTAGCGGCGGTAGCCGCGCTTATGCAGCGAGTCGCCGGACAAATCCAGGCAGTAGGTATGCGCGGTTTTTCCGGCCAGCACATACAGGGTGATTTCCGGCTGCTTAATGTCAATGCTTGGGCGCTTGCCGACCGCTTCCATGAAGGAATCCACCACGCCATCTTTTACGCGCAGCGTCGCAAACTGGCTGTTGACTTTAATTTCACGCTCAACATGCAGGCGCACAGCAAATGTGCTTTGCGGCGCAAAAATCAGCGACCAGTCAAAGCTGATCGCACCTTCATAGAGCTCTTCAGCCACATCGCGCGCGTCATGGGTAAATTCCAGTTCATGGGTATGAATAGGCATTAAAACGCGTGAAGCCAAGCGTGACCACATGCAGATGCGGTAAGCGTCCGCCAATGTGCCTTTGAAAATCAACCGACCCGGCAACTGCTCAATATTTTGAACACCTAAACCTTCAATTTCCTCGCGGAGTAAGGTTTCAAGCCCATCTGCACAGGTGACCCAATATGAAGAAAGACGGGGTTTCGAATTCATGTAAATTTCCAAAAGCAAAAAAGCAATCCGATATTTTAACTTATTTTCACCTATTTGGGCGCATCATCTGCACCGGTTGCTTGAGAAATATGAAGCATTGCCTGCGTGCTCAAAAGATTCAGCAGCGCCGCCTAAAAAGAAAAATCACGTTATTGGTATGCATTTTGCTTATTTGAATGCTTATTCACTGAAGCATCTGCGCTTGGGGCTGGTAAAAAGCAGATGCATTCGGTTTTTTGAAGTTTTCTAATAGGGTAAGGGGAATGAAATGATGCATGCAGAGCGCGGTGAAAGTATTGTAAATTCAGAAGTTTTTTCTGCGGCGGCGCTGTTTTACGCGCGCCTGCGCAGAGTGACTGGCCGTGTGATTGATGTACTTTATCTGGCTGAAAATCAAGAATATGCGCGCTATGCCATTGAAATTGCGCAGCAGGCCAATGACCCGGAACTGGAGCGCCTGACTCAGCGCCTATATGCCTTGCTGGATTTAAGCGCGGCGGCAGAACCGGCAGAGGAAACGCTGGAAGAACAGCTGCAGGAGGAGCCTGAGTACCGTGAGGAGGCGACGCCGGAAGAAATCTACAATGCGCAAGTGTCCCATCATTATATTGGCGCGCTGCGCTAGCTTTCCGAAAGCATCAAATTTTTAGGCAGGCGTTAAGCGCTTGATCCGCTTGGCGCCTGTATTTTTTGCAGCAAAAACAAGGGGGAAAGCGCAGCGCCAAAAAAGTCCGGATGAATTACTCTGTTTAAATTATCTCATTGAATTAATACATAGGAATTCAGGATTAATTTTTTAATTTCCGTTTTTATTTCTGCAATAATTCAGTTCAAATGCTGAAAACTTCAACTGCCAAAGGCTGGGATTCTCTGTATAATGTATTAACTTAACGATAAGGAATCTCTCATGCACTTGGCGGCATTGCATACACCGAGCCAGATTCAACTCAACCAAGATGGAAACCTAAAACATTTTCTGACCATCGAAGGCCTTTCTAAAGAAACCCTCACAAAAATATTGGACACTGCGCAGTCCTTTTTTAATGACCAAAATCAGCTAATTACCAATAACCTCCTAGAAGGTCGCACGGTAATGAATCTGTTTTTTGAAAATTCCACCCGCACCCGCACCACCTTTGAAGCGGCAGCCAAGCGCCTTTCCGCCAACGTGCTGAACATTGATATTGCCCGCTCAAGCACCTCTAAAGGTGAGACGCTGCGCGATACCTTGTGGAATTTGGAAGCTATGGCCACGGACATTTTTGTGGTGCGCCATTCATCTTCAGGCGCGCCGCATTTCATTGCCAAAGACGTTTGCCCGCATGTCGCGATTATCAATGCAGGCGACGGCCGCCATGCACATCCGACGCAGGCCATGCTGGATATGCTGACCATCCGCCGTGAAACCAAGAAAAATTTTGAAGACTTAAGCGTTGCGATTATCGGCGACATTAAGCATTCGCGCGTTGCGCGCTCGGACGTGGCCGCTTTGCAGACGCTGGGCTGTAAAGATATCCGCGTGATTGCGCCGAATACCTTGCTTCCTTACGGTTTTGCAGAATATGGCGCAGATGTGCGCTTATTTAACAAAATGGAAGACGGCATCCGCGACTGTGATGTGATCATTACCTTGCGCATTCAAAACGAGCGCATTGATTCGCCGGCATTATCGTCACAGGCGGAATTTTACAAAATGTACGGCCTGAACAAAGAGCGCCTGGCCTTGGCGAAACCGGACTGCATCGTGATGCATCCCGGCCCTATGAACCGCGGCGTAGAAATTGATTCCAGCATTGCTGACGGCGCGCAATCGGTGATTCTGCATCAGGTGACCAATGGCATTGCGGTGCGCATGGCGGTGCTGGCTTTGGCCATGCAGGGCCAGCTGCAGGAAAAAGGTTTAATTGAAGCGGTTGCGGGTTAAGGGAAAGTCAT
Source organism: Acinetobacter sp. WCHAc010034 (assembly GCF_001696615.3). Taxonomy (NCBI): domain Bacteria; kingdom Pseudomonadati; phylum Pseudomonadota; class Gammaproteobacteria; order Moraxellales; family Moraxellaceae; genus Acinetobacter; species Acinetobacter sp. WCHAc010034. The sequence continues at coordinate 3,336,006 of NZ_CP032279.1, forward strand.
GACTATTGTAAAAATTGAAAATGTGCGTGTCTTGGACCCAATCCAGAAAACTGACAGCGTGCAGACGGTTTATATTGAAAACGGCAAGCTGATTGCTGAAACAGCCCATGCTTCAGAAGTGATTGACGGCCAAGGCAAATGGCTGATGCCGACCATGGTGGATCTGTGCGCGCGCCTGCGTGAGCCGGGCCAGCAGCAGCATGGCACGCTGAAGTCTGAAGGCAAAGCTGCCCGTGAAAACGGCATTCTGCATATCTTTACGCCGCCGGATTCACAGCCGATTGTGCAGGACAATGGCGCCTTAATTCACGGCCTGGTTGAAAAAGCCATGCTGGACGGCGGCATTTATCTGCAGGTGATCGGCGCGCAAACCCAAGGCCTGCTCGGCAAGCAGCCGGCGAATATGGCGGGCCTGAAAAAAGGCGGCTGTACTGCGGTTTCCAATGCTAATGAGCCATTTATGGATGATGATGTGGTGCTCCGCACATTGGAATACGCCGCTGGCCTGGACATGACGGTGGTGTTCTATGCGGAAGAGCCGCAGATTGCCAAAGACGGCTGCGTGCATGAAGGCTTTGTGGCGTCGCGTCAGGGCCTGCCGATGATTCCAGCTTTAGCTGAAACTATCGCCATTGCCAAATACCTGCTGATGGTTGAAGTTAGCGGCGTGCGCGCGCACTTTGGCTTGTTGTCCTGCGGCGCGTCTGTTGAATTGATTAAGGCTGCTAAGGCGAAAGGCTTGCCGGTCACTGCGGATGTCGCCATGCATCAGCTGCATTTAACTGACCAGCTGATTGACGGCTTTAACTCGCTGGCGCATGTGCGCCCGCCGCTGCGTTCAGCAGCAGACCGCGACTTGTTGCGCCAAGGTGTAAAAGACGGCATTATTGATGCCATCAGCACGCATCATGAGCCATTAAGCAGCTCTGCCAAAATGGCGCCGTTTGCTGAAACGCAGCCGGGCTTTACCGCATTTGACACCTATGTGCCGTTTGGCATTCAGCTGATTGATGAAGGCCTGTTTGAACCGCTGCAATGGGTTGAGAAAGTGACTGCTGCGCCGGCGCGCGTTGCCAATATGTATGCGCGCTGGGTGGAAGAAGCCGGCTGGGCGCTGGTTGACCCTGCACTGGAATGGACGGTGAGCAAAGACAGCATTGTTTCAAACGGCAAAAATACCCCGCTGATTAATCAAACGGTAAAAGGCAAGGTGCTTAAAACCTTCGCCGCTTAGTTTTTATGGCAGTGAAAAGTCAGCTCCGGCTGGCTTTTTTATTGGGCTGTTCTATTCCTGATAAAAGGGAAAATAGCCTGAGAACAGGCGAAAAGCAGAGACAGCTTTAAGCAAGGGAAATTGAGCCTTGAATGCTCGCAAGGCAGGATTTTTTCTCAAGAGGATGGCTTAATCGCGCGCTTTTTGGTTAAATACCGCGGAAAATTATAAAACAGCATGGTTTAAATAGAATGAACAGCAAAAGCATTATTCTTGGTCTGGTTTGCAGTACAGCGCTGATTTCGGGCTGTGATTTTTTTAAAAATAAAAAACAGGAAGCTGCGGAAGTCAAAACTCCGGAAGTGGCTGACTGGAGCTGCACCGCGCCGGACAATGTGCAGCAGATGCAGGACTATCTGAAGGAAGAATATTTAAAAGAAGTCGATCAGCGCATCCGCCATTCAGGCTATGAAGCCGATCAGGCGCTGCTGGACAAAATCCGCAAAAACATCAAATTTGAAATCAGCCACATCAGCACCAAGACAGAAAAGCCCGAACAGGCGAAAACACTGGACTGCAGCAGCTTAATTACCGCTGTTTTGCCGAAAGGCCTGCAGAAGCGCGCCGAAAATGCCTATCTGGATGAGCCTTGTGAAGAATGCGAAACTGAAGAAAACAGCAGCCGCAGCTATACGCTGCAGGATCATTACAGCACGTCTTTTCCCAGCCTGACCTTGAAAAATGACCGCTTAAATGGCATCGACTTTATTTATCATATTGAAAAATCAGATAAAGATGAGATCAGCATGACCATGGAAAGCCATTATGTTGTGGGGCAGGCAGCCTATCTGACCCAGCTGGCGGTGCAGTACGCATCCTACTTAAAAGCCAATGCGCAGAATAAGGAAGATTCGAAAAAGTACGTAGAGGAAAATGCCGCGCAGCGTGATTTGGCGCAAAAGGCTTTGGATGTGCGCCAGAAAGAACTGGAAAATGAGAAAAAATCCAGCGTTGAGCGCCTGAATGCGGCGTGGGACCGCTTCAGCGCTGAGCAGAAGACCTCACTGCAGCAGGACCAGTCCGACTGGTTTGAAAAGCGCGATATTGACTGCAAGGTGCTGTCGCAGAAGAATGTGCATGAGCTGGATGAAAAAGAGCGGGAAACTTACCAGAAGCAGGCGGAGTATTGGAATGAGGCGATGTATCAGCAGAATCAGGACATTCAGTACAGCAAGTGCTTTATTCAAAAGACCAAAGAGCGTGCAGTGTATTTAAATAACGTTTTTAATTAAATTAGATCCGCATTTTTACTAAAGGGCGAATTGATTCGCCCTTTTTTTATTGGCATGCTGTAGGCGGTAAAAAAAACAGCGGATGGATTTATGCGGATCAGTTTTATCGGCGCCGGACGGGTGGCGCATCATTTGGCGCATGCGCTGAAGCAGCAGCATCAGATCGTCAATATTTTCAGTCAGGGCCATATTCATGCGCAGCAGCTGGCGGATGCCGTTGGCGCAGCAGCGGTGCAGTCTTTCACTGAATTAAGCGCTGATATTGATCTGCTGCTGATTGCGGTCAGTGACAGCGCCATTGCGCAGGTTATTCAGGCGGTGCATCCGCAGCTGCCGAAGACCTTAATTGCGCATACCTCGGGCAGCACCGATATCGCTAAGCTTGCGGAAGCGCATAGCCGGGCGGGCGTATTTTACCCTTTGCAGACCTTCAGCCTGGAGCGCGGGATAGACTGGGGCAGCACGCCGGTTTTTACCGAAGCTGCAGCGCCCGCTGATTTAGAACTGCTGACCGAGCTGGCAAATAGCCTAAGCAGTAGGGTCTATCAATATTCTTCGGCGCAGCGCCTCAGCCTGCATTTGGCTGCCGTCTACGCCTGCAATTTCGCCAACTATTGCTATGACATGGCCAAGCAGATTACGGATGAAAAACAGGCCGATTTCAGCCTGCTGTATCCCTTAATTCTGGAAACGGCGCAAAAAGCGCTTAAGGCTGACCCGAAAGACACGCAGACCGGGCCTGCCATGCGCGGCGACCATAACATTATTGCCATGCATACCCGGATGTTGCAGCAACAGCAGCGGACAGACCTGCAGCAGGTTTATTCGCTGTTCAGCGAGCAGATTTTAAGCCGGCATCAGCAGCCGTGAGGGCCGCTTTAGAGCGGCATTGCCTCAAAATATTTTAAACCGGATAAGAAGGAAAATAAGTTTGGCTAAGGATTTCAGCAGTCAGCAGGTGGTGGATGGCTACGACCAGCACATCAGAAAATTAATTCCCGGCTATGAAGTGGTGCATCAGCAGATTTTGGCGCTGCTGAAAGCGCATTTGCCTGAGCGCGCCAATATTCTGATTATCGGCGCAGGCACAGGCTATGAGCTGGGCTATCTGCTGCAGCATTTTCCAGACTGCAGCTTTACCGTCACGGAGCTTTCACAGGCCATGCTGGACAAAGCTCAGCGCTATGCCGCGCCGTGGAATGCCGCGGACCGCGTGGACTTCATCTTGGGGCAGCATACGCAGTTCAGCGGCCAGACAAAATTTGACGCGGTTCTATCCATTCTGGTCACGCATTTTGTGCCTTTTGAACAGAAACTGGAATTCATGCAGGGCGCCCGCCAGTGCCTGAATGCTGAGGGGATTTTTATGACCTTCGATTTAATGCAGTTTAAATCTGAATTGGAAGCCGGTGCCTTAAAGCAGATATGCGAGCTGAATGGCTTATCTGAAAAGCAGACCCAAGCCATGCTGCATAGAATGCGTGATGATTTTTTTGCGTTAAATGACCTGCAAACCTTGGAGCATCTGCAGCAGGCGGGTTTTGGCAAGGCGGAGCGCTTTAGCCAGATTTTGTGCTATCAAGGCTTTATTGCCCATGAATAAAAACCGTTAAAGCTGCGGCGGGATAATCAGCAGCTTCTCGATTGTTCCGCCAAAAGGCATTCTTAATATCAATTATTCTATTGCCTGAAAATGGCATACTTTTAGATCATAAAAATAAATAGCCTGGATCATAAAAATGCAGAATAAGTTTGATTATATTGTCATTGGTGGCGGCAGCGCCGGCTGTGTGCTGGCCGGACGCCTGACAGAAGATCCGAATGTGTCGGTCTGCCTATTGGAGGCCGGCGGCAGCGGAGACAGCTGGACTGTTAATGTTCCGGCAGCGGCGGTGGTCAGCCTGCCGACCCGAATCAATAACTGGGCCTTTGAAACTGTGCCGCAGGCGGGCCTGAATGGGCGCAAAGGCTATCAGCCGCGCGGCAAAGGCTTAGGCGGCTCGTCCAATATCAATGCCATGATTTACATCCGCGGCAACCGCGCCGACTATGACCGCTGGGCTGCGCTAGGCAATGCGGGCTGGTCATATCAGGAGGTGCTGCCTTATTTTATTAAGTCTGAAAATAACCAGCGCATACAGAATGAATATCACGGCAATGCCGGGCCGCTTTCGGTTACGGATGTGCGTTCAGACAATGCGCTGCATCGGCGCTATCTCGCTGCAGCGCGGGCGGAAGGCTATAAAATACTGGATGACTTTAATGGCGCAGAGCAGGAAGGCCTAGGGGTTTATCAAGTCACGCATATCAACGGCGAACGCTGCAGCGCGGCCCGCGCTTATCTGCAGCCGCATCTGCACCGGCCGAATTTAACCGTGCTGACCCATGCCGTGACGCAGAAAATTCTGATTGAAAACAAAACCGCGGTCGGCGTGGAAGTGCCGCATGCAGGGCAGATCCGGCAGCTGCTGGCCGCAAAAGAGGTGCTGCTCTGCGCCGGCGCGCTTCAGTCGCCGCAAATCCTGATGCTGTCTGGCATTGGCGATACTGCTGAACTGAAGGCGCACGGCATAGACAGCGTACACCATCTGCCGGGCGTCGGAAAAAACTTCCATGATCATCCGGACTTCATTTTTGGCTATAGCGTCAATGATATTCAGGGCACATTCGGCGTCTCTCTTTCAGGTTCGCTGGACTTGCTGAAGCAGATCAAGCGCTACCGCAGCGAACGGCGCGGCATGATTGCATCAAATTTTGCCGAATGCGGCGGCTTTTTAAAAAGCGATCCATCGCTGGAGATTCCCAATCTGCAGCTGCATTTTGTGGTGGCGCTGGTGGATGACCATGCGCGGAAATTCCATGCCAGCCACGGCATTTCCTGCCATGTTTGCCTGCTGAACCCGCGCAGCCGCGGCTCCATTCAGCTCAGCGGCGCAAAGATCAGCGATCCGCTGAAAATTGATCCTAACTTTTTTGCCGATGAGCGAGATGTGGAAGACTTGGTGCAGGGCTTCAAGCTGACGCAGAAGTTGATGCATTCGCCGGCGCTGTCTGAAATCTGCAGGCAGGATCTATTCACCGCGCAGGTTCGCAGCGATGACGATATCCGCCGGATTCTGCGCGAGCGCGCAGACACGGTTTATCATCCTGTAGGCAGCTGCAAAATGGGCATTGATGACATGGCGGTGGTTGACCCGCAGCTCAGGGTCTATGGCGTGCGGAATTTGCGCGTGGTGGATGCTTCGATTATGCCTGCGGTGGTCAGCGGCAACACCAATGCGCCGGTGATTATGATTGCGGAAAAAGCTGCCGATTTGATCCGCCGCGCCTGCAGGCAGCGGCAAGTGGCCTGAACAGGCACGGAATTGTACTGACAGCATGTTAAGTTTCATTTATTTTGTAAAATAATCATAAGAATAGGAACACACGCGATGACGGCGGAACAGCAGCTTTTTGATGAGAAAGACAGCTTTGACGCGGCAGGCTTAGCGCTTCAGCAGGCTTTTCAGCAGCAGAAGCAGGCGTTCAAGGCGCAAAGCTATCCCGGTTTTGAACAGCGCAGGCAGCATTTGCAAGCCCTGTATCAGCTGGTGGCGCAGCATCAGGATGAAATCGCCGCAGCCATCAGCCGCGACTTCTCCAACCGCAGCGCAGATGAAACCCGGCTGTTTGAGGTGATGACCAGCCTGAACGGCATCAAGCACAGCCTGAAGCATTTAAGAAAATGGATGAAGCCGAGCAAGCGCGAAGTCGGCATCCTGTTTCAGCCCGCCAGCGCCTATGTCATGTATCAGCCCTTGGGCGTAGTCGGCATTATTGTGCCGTGGAATTACCCGCTGTTCTTAGCAGTCGGGCCATTGGCGCAGGCGCTGGCTGCCGGCAACAGCGTTATGCTGAAAATGAGCGAATTTACCCCGGAGTTTTCAGCCTTATTTAAGAAGCTGATAGCCGTTGAATTTGCAGAAAGTCATGTCAGTGTCATTACAGGCGATGCACAAATTGCCCAGAAGTTTACCCAGCTGCCGTTTGACCACCTGCTGTTTACTGGAGCAACCGCAATCGCGCGCCATGTGCTGCATGCGGCGGCGGATAACTTAACCCCCGTAACTTTGGAGCTGGGCGGCAAATCTCCGGTCATTGTTGCGCAGGATGCAGACCTGAAGGAAAGCGCGCGCCGTGTCGCTTTCGGCAAAACCATGAATGCCGGCCAGACCTGTGTTGCGCCTGACTATGCGCTGGTGCACCGCAGCCAGCAGGATGCCTTCATCCAAGCCTATTTTGAAGTCATTCAGCAGTTTTATCCCGACAGCATCCGTGACAATCCGGACTATACCGCGATTGTCAGCGAGCGCCAGTTTGAACGCCTGCAGCATTACCTGATTGATGCGCAGCAAAAGGGAGCGCAGCTGATTCAGATCGAAGCTGCGCCGGACGGGCGCCGCATGCCGCATGCTGCCGTTACCAATGTCAGCGATGATATGGCGCTGATGCAGAATGAAATCTTTGGGCCAATTCTGCCGATTGTCTGCTATGAGCAGATTGATGAGGCGATTGCCTACATCAATGCGCGTGAACGGCCTTTAGCGCTGTATTATTTCGGCTATAACAAGGCGGAACAGCAGAAAGTCCTGCAGGAAACCCATAGCGGCGGGGTGTGCCTGAATGAAACCCTGATGACCGCAGGCATGGAAGATCTGCCGTTTGGCGGCATTGGTGCTTCTGGCATGGGGCATTATCACGGCCATGAAGGCTTTAAAACCTTCAGCCATGCCAAGTCTGTTTTTGTCCGGCCCAAATTCAGCTTAATGAGGCTGATTTATCCGCCATACGGCACATTGATTCAAATGTGGATTTACCGGCTGTTTTTGCGTTAATCGGGCCATAAAAAAGCGCTCTGATTTGAGCGCTTTCTTTGGTATTTGCTACAAGAGCTTAGCCGATTTTCTTGAAGATGAAGTCATTAATTTTATGGCCTTCTTCCAGTCCGCGGCGTTCAAACTTGGTTTGCGGGCGCCATTCTGGACGCGGGTAGCTGTTGCCTTTGCCTGCCAGATTTTCCAGATTTGGACGGTTGTCCAGCACATCCAGCATCCATTCCGCATACGGTTCCCAGTCAGTGGCTGAGTGGAACGTGCCGCCCATTGCCAATTTCTGCTCAACCAGCGGCATGCGGTCATGAGATACAAAGCGGCGCTTGAAATGGCGCTTTTTCTGCCAGGGGTCCGGGAAATACAGCTGAATGGTATCAATGCTGCTGTCCGGCATTTCACGCAGCACTTTAATCGCATCGGCGTCCAGCAGGCGCAGGTTTTTCAATTCAGACATGCCGGCTTCATATACGCACTGCGCAATGCCCGGCACATGCACTTCAATGCCGACAAAGTTGCGTTCTGGGTTTGCTTTCGCCATCAGCACCAGCGAGCGGCCCATGCCGAAACCGATTTCTACCGTTAAAGGGCGTTCTGGGTGTTCAAAATGCTGGCGCAGGTCGCCAACCGGGTATTCCAAAATTAAGTGACCATATTGTTCAAGCGCAGTGCGTTGAGAAGTGTTCAACGGCGTTGAGCGGCGCATAAACGTCACAATTTCACGCTGCTCGCTTAAGTTGTCCAGCTCTACGACTTGCTGGTCTAATTGATCGTTCGACATAACTTTGGCAAAGGTAAAAAAATTGAATGCGGTATTTTAAGTCCTGAGCTTAACAAGTCAAACTTTTTGCAGAAAATCAGCCGAAACAATCTTACCGCCAGCAGCGGAAAACTCAGTTAAATTGTCACAGAATTTTCACGGCTATGTCATTTGGTAAAATTATCCTGATCATAATTTTAACAAGCAATAAAAAATTATGAAGGCGTTCAATCCAAAATTCTTAACCGCATGCGTGCTGCTGGGCGGCTGCTCATTTCCTGTATATGCTGAAATCATGTTCAGCCAGTATATTGACGGGGCATCCAATCAGAAAGGACTGGAAATTTATAACCCGGACGGCAAAACTGTAGACTTATCCGGCTACAGCATTCTGCAATACAGCAATGGCGCTTCAGACAAGCCCAGCGGCACATTTGCGCTGGCGGGAAACTTAGGGCCAAAGCAGAAAATTATTGTCGGGCGCTCAGAGCTGCAGGCAGCCTTGGCGGGCTATGCGGATAAAATGCAGTTTCTGCAGAGGGGCGTGTCTTTTAATGGCGATGATGCCTTAATTTTAAAGAAGGGCGATAAAGCAGTAGACCGCTTTGGCCAATTGGGCGCAGATCCAGGCGATGGCTGGGGTACAGCAGAATTCAACAGCGCCAAGAACAGCCTGACGCGGATTCAGGCCAGCAATGACGCAGGCAGCGTCAACCCTGCAGATCCCTTCAATTTAGAAAGCCAATGGACAAAATGGTCTGACCGCAGCGCTTACAGTGAAAACCTGTTCAATGGCGGCGGCAGCCAGCCGGTGCCGGAAAGCATCAGCTGCAGTTCAGGCACCACAGCCATTGCCGACCTGCACAGCGCAGCGTTGGATCAGCCCTATGCAGTGCGCGGCGTGATTACCGCGGACTTCCGCTATAGCAATGGCTTTAATGGCTTCTTCATTCAGACTGCGGACAGCAAGGCCAAGGCTGGCGTGAATAATGCAATTTTTGTGTATATTCCGGCCAGCAGCGCGGTTAAAGGCGGCAAGCTGGGCGATGAAGTTATTTTAAAAGGCACGCTCAGCAATTACAAAAACCAGCTGCAGCTGCAGGACTTAAGCACCGAAGTGGTGTCCTGTCAGGACAACGCGTTGTCTTTGGTGCAGCCGCTGGCAGTGAATTTGCCCTTTGATAGCTTAAGCGCTCCCGCCGGCCATGCGCCGAAACGCTATCAGGGCATGCTGGTTAAGCTGCCGCAGAAGCTGACCGTCAGTGAAAATTATGAATATGGCCGCTTTGGCTCAGTGGTGCTTACGCCGGAACGCCATTACATTCCGACCAATCTCTATCCGGCGAAATCTGCAGAAGCGCTGGCTTTGGCCAAGCAAAACATGCTGTCCAAAATTGTGCTGGATGACGGCTATAACAATCAGAACCGGACGCCGTGGCTGCCGCAGAATTTCAGCGCCGCCAATACCCTGCGTACAGGCTATGACCTGCAGAATGTGCAGGGGATTCTGGAATACCGTTATGATCAATGGCGGATTCAGCCCCGCCCGAGTTTAGATCAGCCTGCAGTAAGTGCGGAAAAGAACCCGCGGGCTGCGCTGCCGGCGAAAGACGCCAAGCAAATCCGCGTGGCGGCTTTCAATGTGCTGAATTATGACAATGGCGCGGAAAAAGGCTTTCCCACAGCGCGCGGCGCAAGCACTGCAGCTGAGTTTGACAGGCAGCACAGAAAAATTGTCAGCGCTTTAAAAGCGATGGATGCCGATGTGGTGGCGCTGATGGAAATCGCCAATAACGGCTATGGGGAAAACAGCGCGATTGCCAATTTGACCAAAGCCTTGGGCCGTGACTGGAAATATGTTGCGCCTGCAAAAGATCAATTGGGCAGTGACGCGATTGCCGTTGCGGTGATTTACAACAGCAGGCGCGTGACGCCAGTGGGCAGCCCGGCGGTATATGATGATGAAAGCAAGATGAACCGCGTCACCTTCCTGCAAAGCTTTAAGCCGGCGGGCGGCGGCAAGCTGTTTACGGTCATTCCCAACCATCTGAAATCCAAAGGCAGCTGCCCTAAAGATAAGGCTTCGCCGGATGCCGATCAGGGTGACGGCCAAGGCTGCTGGAATGACCTGCGCACCAAGTCGGTTGCCAAGCTGATGCAGTGGGCCGCCAAAGAGCAGGCCGCGTTAAAGCAGAATGCAAACTTCCTGCTGCTGGGCGACATGAACAGCTATGCCAAAGAAGACCCGATTCTCGCGTTGGAACAGGCCAGCTATAAAGTGCTTTTGAATGATGAAAAAGTCGGCCAGGGCAAAACGGCGTACAGCTATGTGTTCGGTGTGGCCAGCAATGCGGAAGGCCATGGCGGCTCAGGCAATCTGGATCACGCCATTGCCGATGCGAACCTCTACCCGATGGTGAAGCGCGCCTTTGCATGGCACATTAACGCGGATGAGCCGACGGCGCTGGACTACAACGATGAATATAAAACTGATGAGCAGAAAGTCTTATTCTTTAAGGATGATCCGTACCGCTCCTCTGACCATGACCCGGTTATTGTCGATTTAGCGCTGAATGACGCAGCTGTGCAGCCGCCGCAGGACAGCGAGAAAAGCGTCGGAGGCAGCATGGGGCTGTTCGGCATGCTGAGCATGCTGGGGCTGGCGGTTTTTGCTCAGGTTCGGCGCCGCAAGGCTGTCCAGCCGGACTGATTTTTCAGGCTAGGCTTAATTAAAAATCTCCCAGTGGCTGACCGCTGGGAGATTTTTTGCATTCCTGCCTTAAATTTAGCTTTGCAGCTTATTCATCACAAGGAAAGCTATAGACCCGGCTTGAGTGGCAAAATGACCTGAATGGCCGTATGGCCGGCAGCGGAAGAAATGCTGAAAATGCCGCCTAGGCGGCTGATCCGCGCCTGCATGCTTTGCAGTCCTACATGCAGGCCGGCCTCTACGGTTTGCGGATCAAAGCCAACGCCATTGTCCTGAATGCGCAAGACCAGTTCATGGCTGTCCGCTGCGGTCAAAGCAACCCTCACTTCAGAGGCTTCACTGTGCTTCAGGATATTGGTCAGCGCTTCTTCTGCAACGCGGGTCAGCGTCAGGCATTGCAGCGCAGTCGGCAAGATCTGCCAAGCCTGTTCAAAATGCCATTGCGAACGGATGTCTATTTCCTCAAACAGCTGCGCAAATCTATGGCGCATCGGCGCGCCCCATTCCACAGGGGTATCAGGCACTTTGGAGGATAGGCTTGAGCCTGAATCAACCACTTGGCGCAAATCGCTGCGCAGCATTTTTAAAATTGATAAAACTTGCGGCTTATCGACTTTTTTATCATTCTGTTCCAGCATGATGATGGAGCGGACAATCGATCCGCCCAAGCCATCATGCAAATCGTGCGATAAATGGATGCGTTCCTGCAGGCGCGCATTTTCAAGCGCAAGCTTATGCTGCTGCCCTAATGATGCAGTCAGCTCCTGTTTGGCTTGCGTGACATTTTCCGCAAGTGTCCTGTTGAAGCGCTCAATTTGCCGGGTATTGCGGGCTAAGCGCAACGCCAGAATGGCGCCAACCGCCATAGTGGTAAACGGCCCTGCATAGGGGGACAGCGGGCGCCCTTCCATGGTCATCATGAACTGCGCGTCATTGACGGCAATCGGCAGATAGATGAAATACATCACCGCCAGCAAATAGGTTTCCGGAAGTTTTGATTTATAGGCAATTACAGGATAGCTCACGCATTTGGCGATAAAGATGAGGACAGCTGCTGCAAAGAACAGCTGCATCACTGCGCTGACTTTATCCGCCGGCGCCAAGCCAATGCAGACGGCCGCTGCGCCTAAAAACATAAAGAGCGCTTTTTGAATGCGCGGAAACGGTTTATGTGCAAAGTGCCATGCGCTTAAACAGCCCGCAACACTATAAAAGCAGAAGGTGATATTCTGCATGCGGTCAATGCCGATGGCGGTGAAAAAGGGGAGCGGATCGGTATATAAAAAGCAGAAGCTGTAAATGACCTATCCTGCGCCAGTCATGGCGAACCAGAAAAAGGCCTTTTCTTTGCGGTTGGCCAGCCAGGCTAAAAAATAAAAAACACCTACGACAATATTGACGATGGTGTTGAGGATAGGCAGCGTCCGCTTTTCCAGCAGCCATGTTTTATAAATTTTGTAAGTTTCAGGATAACTGCCTAAAACGGCATGCCCTAGGCCGGATTTCTGGGTAAAGCTTCCATAGGCTTGAATCCATAGCGTATTTTGGCCTTGCCGCAAACTGGATGCCGGAAGGTTCCATAAGCGGGGCACGTATTGGCTGCGTGATGCAGGCGCTTTTACAGAGAGATCCTGCCACAGCAGGTCATCATTTAAAAAGACTCTGCCGCTTTGGGTGATGCCTTCTATGGCGAAGGAAAGCGGCTGGTCTTGCAGATTATCCGCGCATTCATAGCTAAAGTGGATTTTATACCACGCCATGCCGTGAAAGTCCGGCCAGCGTTTTTCCAAGCTTGACCCAGCCATCGGCAGGGCGCTGCATTTCCTGCTTTAAATCGCCTTTAGCGGTTTCAATGCGCTGTATTTCCGCCTGACATGGCGGAGCGCTATTTTGAGCGGGCGCAGATGCAAATGCTGTGCTGGGGAACTGAATAAATACGGCAAAACAGGCGAAGAGCAGCATGATGGCGCTGTAATGGCTCAGCTCTGATGAATATTGAGAGAATCCCCGCGCCATGACACTTGTTCCCCTATATTTATTTTTAAAACTGCATAAAGATGCTGCTGAGCCAAAAATGAATGAAGCAGCAAAATCCAATGCTGATGTGGCGGATTATAATTTTTCTGAGGAAAAATATATAGATGAATTTTATCAGTCTGCAAATAGGAATAGCTGGATGGCGCTGCATGCGGCGCTGAAATTAAAAGAAAATTCAATCAATCCGCTTTTGATTAAGGCCGGCCAGCGGTCGCAGCCCTGCTTACTGGCCTGCATCGCTTATGGCTGAAAAGGGGGGGATTTACCGGCGCATCGCTGCGGATATGTGAATATGCGGCGTTTGCCAAAGCATCGCCTTTTCCGCCAAACGGCAATCATGCGCATGGCGAATCATCATCTGGAAAAAATCAGCGCAGATTGACTTGAAAAATTCCGTGATTTAGACAATATTCAAAGCGTAAATGTTTTTTTATGCATTTACGCTTTTTTGCAATTTACGGGTTCGATTACTTGAAAGTTTGCCAGAAGCGATTTAAAACATTAATAGTTTAATAACAAGGATCAGATATGAAGCTATATTATTCTCCGGGCGCATGCTCTTTAGCGTCGCATATTATTTTAAATGAAATTAATGTTGATTTTGATTTGGTTCGCGTTGACCTAAAAACACATAAAACAGAAAAAGGCGCAGATTATTACGAAATTAATCCTAAAGGCTATGTGCCGGCGCTGGAAATCAATCCAGGCTTGATCCTTACTGAAAACGTGGCGATTCTGCCGTTTCTTGCCCAGCATGATCCGAAACAGGACTTAATTCCGCCTTCAGGCTTGGGCCGCGCCAAGGTGCTGGAATGGCTGGGCTATCTGAATTCTGAACTGCATGACGCTTATTCGGTGTTCTTTGGCGGGCCGCTCAGCGCAGAGGCGAAGGAAAAAGCCTATGCGGAGATTGACCGCTTGCTCAGCTATATTGAGAAAAGCATCGGCGAATCAGACAACGGTTATCTGGTGGATGACAACTTTGGCCCGGCGGATGCATATTTATTTGTGCTGACCAACTGGTCGAAGGGCATTGGCCATGACTTGACGCCGTATAAGAATATCATTGCTTTGCGCCATAAAATTGCAGAACGCCAGTCGGTGCAGATTGCAATGCGCGACGAAGGCTTAATTCCTTAATTAAGGAAATATGCCGGACAAGAGAACGCCTCCGGGCGTTTTTTTATATTTGGGGTTGATTCGTGATTTTTAATCAATAATGTTTTGCTTGCTGATGTATTTTTTGCAATAAAAATTGCCTTTATAGTGCCTGCATAAATCAAGGCTGAAGGTTTTTTACATGAGCAATATCTTAATTATCAATGGCGCTAAAACGTTTGCGCATTCCGGCGGCGAATTGAACGACACCTTGGCTGCATTGGCAAAGGCGGTGTTAGGTGAATTAGGCCACAGCGTTCAAATGACGCGCGCAGACAGTCTGTATGATGCTGCTGAGGAAGTTCAAAAATATCTTTGGGCGGATACGGTTATTTATCAGATGCCGGGCTGGTGGATGGGCGCGCCGTGGACGGTGAAAAAATATATTGATGATGTCTTTACTGCCGGGCATGGCAGCCTCTATGCAAATGACGGCCGCTCGCGTTCTGACGCATCTAAAAAATACGGTTCAGGCGGGCTGATTCACGCTAAAAAATACATGCTGTCCCTGACATGGAATGCGCCAGTCGAAGCATTTTCCGCGCCTGATCAGTTTTTTCATGGCGCCGGCGTAGACGGCGTGTATCTGCCATTTCATAAAGCCAATCAATTTTTAGGCATGCAGGCGCTGCCGACATTCATGGTCAATGATGTGATTAAGGCGCCGGAGGCTGATGCCTATCAAGCGCAATACCGCAGCCACTTGATGCAGGCATTTGCCTAATAGGGAGATGGCCATGCTGACGGTTATTGCGGAAATTCTGTGCTATTCAGAAGATGACTTTAAAACGGTTTTAGCGTCTTTTAAAACCATTAGGCCGCTGGTGCTGCAGGAACAAGGCTGCCATGGCTATGATGTGCATATAGATGCCGCTGCAGAAAGCGCAATGCAAACCAAAGTGCCTTATTCCATTGTGATGTATGAAAAATGGGAAACTGCGCAGGATTTGGAAAGGCATATGCAAAGCGCCCATATGCAGGCGCATCAGCAGGCAGCGCTGGGTGCGGTGTCTAAAGTGTCAGTGCGCATTCTGGAAAAGGTTTAAGGCGCTTGCAGTATTAGGAAAACAGCCTTTCTGCAGTAATGCTGATCAGTTAAGCGTAATTTCATTATTACTGATTGATAAATCTCCCCTAACCCCTCTTTGAAAAAGAGGGGAACACTCTTGAATTCAATATGGTATTGAATTTCAAAACGCTCCCTCCTTTGAAAAAGGTGAGCAGCACTGCTGCGCAAGGGGAGGATTAAAAATCCTTAACTGACTGGCATTACCTTTCCGCAGGCTGTTTTATTTAAACTCATAATGCTCATTGAATTTGACCTGTTCCAGGTTGAGTGAATATTTATTTTTCAGCTTTGTCCATTCAGTTTTGACGGGCTGCCGGCTTTCTGCAAATTCATTTTTGCCTGAAGTGCTTTTCACTTTTCCGGTTAAGAAATTAATGCTCCGCTCTGTAATATCGCCGGAAGCGCGGTGGAAATCATTGCTGTCATATCCAATCAGCTTAAAAGACTGATCTTGATATCTGAATGTGTAGAGATGATTGGTCACATACCAGGAGCCGCAGCTGAGCCAGTAATGCAGGCCAATTTTAAGCAGGCCATTTTTGATGGCTAAAGCTTCGCCTTCAGCTAAAGGATCAGCAAGGCAGGGCGATTCGGCATCGCCTTCGGACGGCAGGAAGTCGTTGCTGGCTGCCAGCTGATAGGCTTGCGGCTTTTTAAACAAAACCAGCAGCTTCCGTGGGTTTAAATTCAGTTCGGGGCTGCCCAGGCTGTCATTCTTGACGATATTTTCAGGGCTGGTATTTTCAATAATGAGCGCAAGATCGGCCTGGCCATCGCCATTTAAATCGCCTTGAACTTTTTCCAGAAGTTTCCAGTTGTGGGGAATGAATGCCTGATATCCGGCCTTGGTTTCAGCCTTTGCCCACGCTGCATTGATCAGCGTATTGGCTAAAAGGCAGGTTGTCAGCAGACAGCCGATTTTCTGTTTTAGCATGAATTTAATCCTGATCCGTTATTTATATTTTTGCAAAAATCAAAGAAGAACTTAAATTGCGTATCCGATATTATTTTACTTAACTTTTAAAATTCAATCAGTTTAACGCTTTTTTTCGTTGAATCAGCGCGGTTCAGCGGTATTCAGCGCTATAAAAAAGGATTCCGAAGAATCCTTTAGCTAAAGCGTAGAAGCATGATCAGGCTTATTTAAAGAAATAGCCGGTTTCCGGCGAGCTGGCATTCGCCATGCGCTTGCGCGGCATGCGCCCGGCCAGGAAGGCTTCACGGCCCGCTTCAACTGCCTTCTTCATGGCGGATGCCATCAGTACAGGGTTTTGCGCGGCGGCAATGGCGGTATTCATCAGCACGCCGTCACAGCCCAGCTCCATGGCAATGGCGGCATCGCTTGCTGTGCCTACGCCGGCATCTACCAGTACCGGAACTTTGGCATTTTCTTTAATAATAGAAAGGGTATGCGGGTTCAAAATGCCCAAGCCTGAGCCAATTAAGCTGCCCAAAGGCATAATCGCCACGCAGCCCATGCTTTCCAGTTCCTGCGCCACAATCGGGTCATCCGAAGTGTAGACCATGATTTCAAAACCGTCATCAATCAGCGTGCGGGCGGCTTTTAATGTTGCTGTGACATTTGGGTACAGCGTTTTTTCATCGCCCAAAACTTCCAGTTTCACCAAATTGTGGCCGTCTAAAAGTTCACGCGCCAGCATGCAGGTGCGCACAGCGCTGTCGGCGTCAAAGCAGCCGGCGGTATTCGGCAGGATGGTGTATTTTTCCGGCGGCACCACAGAAAGCAGATTCGGCTGATCCGGGTGCTGGCCAATATTCACACGGCGGATGGCGACAGTGACAATCTCTGCGCCGCTGGCTTGAATGGCCAGATCGGTTTCGTGCAGATCCTTGTATTTGCCCGTGCCCACCAGCAAGCGTGAATTGAATGTGCGTGAACCAATTTTAAATGTATCTTCCATGGGAGCTCCAGTTAACCGCCGCCAACGGCATGTATGATTTCAATGCGGTCTGCATCGCAAATAGCTGTCTGTTCCAGCTTGCTTTTGGGAATGATCATTTCATTCTTTTCAACGGCAAAGCGCTTGCCTTCCAGCGCCAATTCCTGAATCAGTTCCAGTAAATTGCGGCATGAAGTCTGCTGCGGTTCGCCATTCAGGTAAATCTGCATTTCAGAAAATTCCGGGTGTATTATTTTGCGTATTTCATTGCGCTCCAAGCCAGCGCCAGCCAGCCTGCAATCATCAGCGCGCCGCCAATCGGGGTGATGGCGCCTAAGCCGCGCGGCAGGCCCAAAGCCATAATATATAAGGAGCCGCAGAAGAAGAAAATGCCGACTTGAATCAGCAGGAAACTGGCTTTAATGGGAAGCTGGGGAATCACTTTGCTGAGAACGGCAAGCGCCAGCAGCCCTAAAGCATGGTAGAAGAAGTAATCTGTAGCCGTTTGCCACCAGCCCAGCTGCGCTTCCGTGGCGCGGGCTTTCAAGCCATGCGCGCCAAAAGCGCCCAGCATGACCGCAAGGGCTAAATTCAGGGCTGAAATTGCGATCCACATGGGCAAGCTAACCTTGGCGAAATTTGCGCTCAACCATAGCATATTTTGAGCAGCAGATTAAAGATCACATCCCGCCATGTGCATAAATTTGCCCCTAAAAAAAGCCGCTTAATCAGCGGCTGTTTTTAAAGGGCGGATCATGAAGCGCTTCCTGCGCAGGCTAGGCTGCTAATTGGAAGACATCGCCACTTTAATTTTTTCCATGGCGTTTTTTTCCAGCTGGCGGATGCGCTCAGCGGAAACATTGTACTCGGCTGCCAGCTCATGCAGGGTGGATTTTTCATCATCCAGCCAGCGGCGCTGCAGGATGTTGCGCGAGCGGTCATCCAGCTGCTCCATCGCATCATGCAGGGCAGACGTGCTTTGCTCCTCATAGTCTTCATTTTCAATCAGACGGGCAGGGTCATAGCGGTTGTCTTCCAGATAAAGCGCCGGCGCAACATGCGTTGAGCCTTCATCGTCATCATCGCCCTGCGCTTCAAAGGCGGCGTCGTAGGCGGTGAGGCGGCCTTCCATTTCCAGCACTTGCTCTGCGGTCACGTTTAAATCGTCAGCAATGGACTGCGCTTCCGCCAGCGTTAATTTTTTTGATGATTTTTTCAGGCTGCGCAGGTTGAAGAATAATTTGCGCTGCGCTTTGGTGGTCGCAATTTTGACAATGCGCCAATTGCGGATCACATATTCATGAATTTCAGCTTTAATCCAGTGCACGGCAAAAGACACCAGGCGCACGCCCATATTCGGGTCAAAGCGCTTGACGGCTTTCATTAAGCCCAAGTTGCCTTCCTGAATCAGGTCGCCCTGAGGCAGGCCATAGCCCGCATAGCTGCGCGCAATATGAACCACAAAGCGCAAATGCGACATGACCAGCATTTTGGCCGCGTCTAAATCCTGATCGTAATAATAGCGTTCCGCCAGCTCTTTTTCTTGGTCGGCTGTCAGAATAGGAATCTGGTTGACAGTACTGATATAAGCACCAAGATTAACCCCGGGTGCCGATAATGACAGGGGCATCAATTGATTGCTGCTGTCACTCATGTGTTCTCCTTAAGAGTAAAAGGGTTTAGCCCAATAATTAAGTTTTATCTTAATCCAATATTTACCTGAATTATGGAAAATTGGGTAGCGAAATGTAAACTTTAATAAAGTTTTGAGGGCTTTAAGTTTAATTGAAAATATTTAAGATTCAATTAAGTAGTGATATTCATTATCCGCTATTTTATCCAGCCGGCAGGCTAAGGCATGCACCTGGCAATAGCGCAAAACATCCTGCTGGCTGTGCGGGTCCGATGACTTTAATAAAAAGCTCTGGCCGGCATGCTGTTTTAAGGCTTTTTTGAGCATTAAGAGCGGCATAGGGCACGGTTTTCCCATTGCATCAACAACAATGGCGGCTGCGGCTGAATTTTCACTCATGTTAAAATCCAATCACGGTTTTTAAAAAAGAACAGAAATATTAGCAAATTGGCCGGCAAAGCCCAAACAATTTGCAATTTATTTATAATCAGCAGTTAAGGAAAACAAACGCAAAGCTTGTGAAAAAATATTGTGAGATAAAATGAAGAATGATGAAAAAAATCTATTAATTGTCATGAACCCATGTTAAGCTCGATGCGTATTTGGGATTTCAGATAAACAAAAGTTGTTTTTCGCCCAAATGCAAATGGATGTAACCGGGATTTTGTTAATAGTTTTACAGAATGATTACAAGCTTAGAAATAAAAACATTTTTAAACTTTGTTTGCTCTGCTGTTTGCAACACCGGGTTGTCCTTTTTATGCAATACAATGAGGATTAACTTATGACAGCACGTGAACAAGGCGTTGTTAAATGGTTCAACGACACTAAAGGTTTCGGCTTTATTCAACGTAACGGCGGCGACGATGTATTCGTTCACTTCCGCGCTATCCAAGGTGACGGCCACCGTTCACTTCGTGACGGCCAACGCGTTGAATTCAGCGTAGTAAAAGGTCAAAAAGGCTTCCAAGCTGAAGAAGTTCAGCCTTTAGACTAATCGTCTAAGCAGTCTGAAAAACGCTCCAATGTAAATTGGGGCGTTTTTTGTTTATAATGGTTGAAGTTTTCTTGATTACTAACGTTCGAGCGCATTTATATGTCATCTGGTTTTGAAACCTTAAATTTACATCCGCAATTGAAACAGGCAATTGATGCTTTAGGTTTCAAAGAAATGACGCCAATTCAGCAGAAAGTCCTGAAATATACTTTGGCTGGACATGACGCTATTGGCCGTGCACAGACCGGTACGGGTAAAACGGCTGCATTTCTGGTCAGCGTGATCAATGATCTGCTGAATAATCCGGTTCAAGAGCAGCGCTACCGCGGCGAGCCGCGCGCCTTAATTCTGGCGCCTACACGCGAACTGGCTTTGCAGATTGAAAGTGATGCAAAAGAATTGACCAAATTCAGCAATCTGCATGTGGTGACGCTGCTGGGCGGCGTCGATTTTGACAAGCAGAGAGCGCAGCTCAATAAGAATTTTGTCGACATTATTGTGGCGACGCCTGGCCGTTTAATCGACTTGGTTGAGCAAAAGGAAGTCTGGCTGGATCAAATTGAATTTTTAGTGATTGATGAGGCTGACCGCCTGCTGGATATGGGCTTCATTCCTTCAGTGAAGCGGATTGTGCGTTATTCTCCGCGCAAGGAGCAGCGCCAGACGCTGATGTTCTCTGCAACATTCAGTTACGATGTTTTGAACTTGGCGCAGCAGTGGCTGTTCGAGCCGGTGACTGTGGAAATTGAGCCGGAAAAGAAAACCAATGCGGACGTGGAACAGCGCGTGTACATGGTTGCGAAATCAGATAAGTACAAGCTGCTGCAGGAAATTCTGCGCGATGAGCCGATTGAAAAAGTCATGATCTTTGCCAACCGTCGCGATCAGGTGCGCCGCCTGTATGATCATTTGAAGAAAGACGGCTATCAGGCCGTAATGCTGTCCGGTGAAATTGCGCAGGACAAGCGCCTGAAGATGCTGGATCAGTTCAAAAACGGCAAGCACAACATTATGATTGCGACTGATGTGGCCGGCCGCGGCATTCATGTCGACGGCGTTTCGCATGTGGTGAACTTTACCCTGCCGGAACAGTCTGATGACTATGTGCATCGCATTGGCCGGACTGGCCGTGCCGGCGCACGCGGCGTCAGCATCAGCTTCCTGTCAGAAGACGATGCGTTCTACCTGCCGGAAATTGAAAAAGCCATTGGCCAGAAATTGCCTTTAACCCGCTTGGAAGGCTATTGCTGATTTCATTCTGCAATAAAAAAACCGCTCAAATGAGCGGTTTTTTTGGCTTCTTTTTCAGGCTGAATGCTTATTTAGCCTGACAGGTGAAGGTGAGGACGGTTTGATAGTCATCATCCTTGCTGATGTCGGCATTGCTTCCGGTGATTGAGCCTAAAATGCCGGCTGCCGCTTGCACCATTTGACCGGTTTTTTCATCAAAAACGCCCTTCAGCGCGCCATTGTAGCTGCTTTTTTCATCGACAACAATCGGGGAGGCGTTTCTGCCGCAGGTGCTGTTGGCTGCTGCAATGGCATTGTTTTTGGCCGCAAGGCTGGTTTTGCCAACGGCAGTGACTTCATATTGATTGTTCGGCTTTTGAATGGCTAAAGACTTGGTTGGCGCATTTGATGCGCAGGCGCTCAGCAGGAGTGCAGATGCAATTGCGGTACAGGTGAGCAGCTGTTTTTTCATGATTTTTTCCCCGTTTGGTAAATTTTCTATATTTGAACACAGCTTCTGGGCATGAGCGCGTGAAAGCTGTATGAGTTGTGCTGCTTTTTATTGCCGGCCTGTGAGGCGGTGCGGCCGAATAAATTGAAACTTCACGGCGCCAACCGTATGGAGTAAGTGCTTGAGAATATGCTAATCTTGGGTTGGATTTATTAAAGCGGTATAAAATGTCAATGTCAGAGTTAGCGGTTGAAACAGTTCATCAAAACATTCATCAGCGTCAATCGATTGGGCATTTGGCTGAGCCGGCGCCGGATGCCGCGCAGCTGGAAAGGGCATTTCAAGCGGCTTTGACTGCGCCGGATCATCACCGTTTAAAGCCCACCCGCTTTGTGGTGGTGCATGAAGCGCAGCGTGAAGCGTTCGGCGAGCTGCTGTCGCAGGCGCTGGCGGATACTGGTCAGACGGAAGCTGCACAGCTGGAGCGCGTGAAGCATCATCCATTCCGCGCGCCGCTGCTGGTATTGGCTTTAACCCAGCTGCAGGAGCATCCTAAAGTGCCTCATTTTGAGCAGATTCTAAGCACCGGCGCGGCTGTGCAGAATTTCCTGCTGTCTTTGCAGGCTCAAGGCTTTTCAACCATGTGGCGCAGCGGCGCAGTGGTGGAGTCCGCTTTATTTAAGAAGGCTTTGGGCTTGACCGAGGCGGACTTGATTTCAGGCATTATTTACATTGGCACAGCGGTTAAGGCGATTCCGCCCCGCGCAGCCATGCAGACTTCAGAATTTGTCAGTGATTGGAAAAAATAAGCGCTAGCATTAAGAGCGCATCAGGAAATAAAAACAATGTCAGAACTTAAATTTTCAGATTTAGTCGAAACGGCGGCGCCAGCGGACAAAACCGCCCTGAGAGTCACCGTGCTGGGCGGCGGCAGTTTCGGCACAGCCATGGCCAATACGGCAGTGCGCAACGGCTGCGACACTATTATCTGGATTCGGGATGGGGAAGCGGCTGCCGATATCAATGCAACGCATATCAATAAGCGCTATCTTCCGGATTTCCAGCTGGAGGCCGGCCTGCATGCGACTTCAAATCTGGAAGAGGCGGTCTGCAGCCGCGACATTATTTTTGTCGCGATTCCAAGCCATTCATTCCGCAGCGTTCTGGAACAGATTAAGCCTTTCATCACTTCGCAGGCCGTGGTGTCATTAACCAAAGGCATTGAAGCGAAAACCTTCAGCTTTATGAGCGACATTATCCGTGAAGTGCTGCCGGAAGTGCCGTATGGCGTGCTGTCCGGGCCGAATTTAGCCAAGGAAATTATCGCCGGCCAGCCGGCTGGAACAGTAATTGCCAGCCAGTCTGAGCTGGTGCGCTATGCGGTGCAGCAGGCGCTGCACAGTGCGCTGTTCCGCGTATTTTCCAGCGATGATGTGCACGGCGTGGAGCTGGGCGGCGCGCTGAAGAATATTTATGCCGTGGCGATGGGCATGGCGGCGGCTTATGGCGTAGGCGAAAATACCAAGAGCATGATTTTAACCCGCGCCCTGGCGGAAATGAGCCGCTTTGCGGTGGAACTGGGCGCCAATCCGCTGACCTTCCTCGGGCTGTCCGGCGTTGGCGATTTGTTTGCGACCTGCAGCAGCCCGCTCAGCCGCAACTATCAGGTCGGTTTCGCCTTGGGTTCGGGAAAATCGCTGGAACAGGCGGCGAAAGAGCTGGGGCAGACTGCGGAAGGCATCAATACTATTGTGCAGGTTAAGGCCCGCTCAGAAGAGCTGAATGTCTATATGCCGATTACCAGCGCATTGTATGATGTGATTTATAACGGCGCGCCGCCTCTGAGCATTGCGCTGTCATTAATGAAAAATGGCCACCGCAGCGATGTGGAATTCGTGCTGCCGCATCAGCAGGCTTGAAATAAAACAGCGCTTGATGAAAACAGAATTGTCATGAACTATGTATATAATGCGCCACAGTAAATAAGGAAATTTTATGCAACTGACTTTAGTACGCCACGGGGAAGCAGCCCGGCCTGTGATGGGCAATGACAGCGCGCGCCCGCTGACGGAGCGCGGCCATCTGCAGGCGGAGCAGACTGCGGACTTCTTAAAGGATATTATCCGCCCGGAAGTGTTTGTAGTCAGCCCGCTGCTGCGCGCGCAGGAAACGCTGGCGCACTTGCAGAAGCATTTTCCCGATGTGCCTGTGGTGGTGTGCAATACCATTAAGCCGGACGATGATGCCAAAACAGCGGTAGAGTGGCTTTCACAGTTGCCTTATGAGTCAATTGCCGTGGTTTGCCATATGAATGTAGTGGCGCATATTGCGTCCATTCTGCTTTCAGAGTCATTCAACCCTTATGCGCTGGCGGAAGCCCGCATCTATGAGCAGGCGGTGATTGCATCAGGGCTGTCCACTCAAATAAAAAGTTTTATTCCGGCAGCATAATAAATTAATTAAAACGGCAGAAAAGCACCGATGTTGTATTTATGGATACCTGAGGCCAATGGGGTTTGGCAATGGTCGGATGGAGAGTGCTGGAAGCAGTCTTCAAATATTGAACAGCTGATTCAAGACCTGCGCGAGCATCACGGCAAAGAGGCTGTGGTGTTTTTTTCAAGCAGCAATGTGCAGATCATTCAGCAGGCCTTCCCGAAAGCGCAGTACAAGAAGCTTGGGCAGGATGGGGTGAAATATCTGCTGGAAGAGTATGTGATTCTGCCTTTGGATTTAATGAAGGTGCTGCATCATTTTCAGAATCCGGATCAGCTGACGGTTTTAGGCATTGCAAACTCTGCGGTGGAAACGCTGCAGCATGCGCTGACTTTAATTCCGGTCAAGACCGTGTCCCTGCTGCCGGATTTTCTGCTGCTGCCTGCGCCGGAAGTGGGGCAGACAGTCTTGGGCAACATTGGCGGGCGCCTGCTGGTGCGCGAAAATGAATTTTCCGGCCAGTCTGTTGATGATTTGGCGCTGTTTCTGGATTATCAGCCGGAGCATCCAGCCTATAAGATCACCAATCTAACAGCAGAACAGATGCATAGCCTGGAAGCTGTGGTCACGCAGGACCGGCTGGAAAGCTTTCATTATGCGGTGCCGGAGATTAAAAAAGCCAAGCAGCATCCATTCAATGTGCTGCCGAAAGCGAAAAGCAGCGCCGGGGTATCCGGCTACTGGAAAGCCTGCGCTGCCGTGCTGCTGGGCCTGCTGGTTGTGCAGTTCAGCTATGACGCTATCCGCTGGCATCAGAACAAGAAAGTGGCCAATGCCATGGCCGCGCAGGCGGTTGAGCAGTTTAAATACTGGTTCGGGCAGAACTATCCGGTGACGGAGCAGACCCTGAAAAGCCAGTTTGAAAGCCAGATGCGCCAAAGCCAGACCGGCAGTACGCAGGCTTTGTCTTTGCTCAGCCGGGTCGGCCCCGTGCTGATGCAGAATCAGGTTGTGGCGAACCGCGTGGCGTATGACAGTTCTACGCTGAATATGGAGCTGAAGGCGGGGTCGTCTGAAATTTTGCAGAACCTGACCCAGCAGCTGAACCAGCAGGGCTTTAAGGTGGAGCTGGGAAATATTCAGCCGAATAATTCCGGCGTTGTTGGATTGGTGAAAATACAATAATGAAAGCATTTGAACAAATACAGCAGTCGCTTGATCAGCGTGCAGAAAAAATTGCAGACTATTTGGAGCGGCTGTCGCTGCGCGAGCGCATCATGGTGGTATCGGCCGCCATTGTTGTGATTGTGGCGGCTGTCGGCTCTGCGCTGTTTTACATGCATAAGGCGGCCGAGTTTCAGCAAAAGCGCTTAAACGGCCTAAAAGACACCATTATCTGGATGCAAAGCAATGCGGTCACCATGAAGCCGGCGGGAGATGCTGAGCTGTCGGCTGCGGACAAGGTGCAGCGGGCTGCGCAGCAGCAGGGGCTTTCGGTCGCTTCGCAGCAGTCCGGCGGGCAGATTCAGATTGCGGTGATGCATGAAAATTATGCAGTGCTGGCGAATTTTCTGACGCAGCTGGCGCAATTGGGCCTAAGTATTGAAAAAATGGAATTAAGTTCAGAGGCCGGGCAGATTAAATTAACAGCTTCTGTACAATAATCGGCGGAAATAAAGAAGGCCTAAGCATGGCGTTTTCGCTGGGCTATGCCTATAATACGGCGACTTAAAAAGCAGTAGACTTTTGCAGATATGTTGTATTCTCTTGCCCGCCCTTTGTTGTTTACTTTAGCACCAGAGCGTGCACATGAGCTGACATTATCCCTATTGAAATCATCCCACAAGCTGGGCTTGATGCGCCAGGCTGTTGCATCTAAGCCTGTGACCTGCATGGGGATAGAGTTTCCTAATCCGGTCGGCTTGGCTGCCGGCTTAGACAAAAACGGCGCGTATATTGATGCGCTGGCCAGCCAGGGCTTCGGCTTTATTGAAATTGGCACCATTACGCCAAAGCCTCAGCCGGGCAACCCTGAACCGCGCCTGTTCCGCCTGCCGCAGGCCAAAGCTATTATTAACCGCATGGGCTTTAATAATGACGGCGTAGATCAGCTGGTTGAAAACGTCAAAGCTTCCAAGTTCAAAGGCGTGCTGGGCATCAATATCGGCAAAAACGCTGCCACCGCTGTTGAAGATGCGGTAGATGATTATCTGATTTGCCTGGAAAAAGTCTATAATTACGCTTCTTATATTACCGTCAATATTTCCTCTCCAAACACAAAAAACCTGCGCAGCCTGCAAAGCGGTGATGCGCTGACTGAGCTGCTGGAAACTTTAAAGAACCGCCAGCTTGAATTGGCGGAAGAAAACCAGCACTATGTGCCATTGGTGCTGAAAGTTGCGCCGGATTTAGAGCCTGAAGATATTCAGTTTATTGCGCAGCAGCTGCTGACCTTTAAAATTGACGGCCTGATTGTCACCAATACCACGCTTTCGCGTGAAGGCGTCGAGAATTTAGAGCACGGCAATGAGGCCGGCGGCTTGTCCGGCGCGCCGGTCTTTGCCAAAAGCACCGCTTGCCTGGCTGCCTTTGCGGAAGCGCTGCAGGGGCAAATTCCATTGATTGGCGTCGGCGGCATTTTGTCGGGCGCAGACGCGCTGGCCAAGAAAAATGCCGGCGCAGCCCTTGTGCAAATTTACAGCGGCCTCATATATACTGGACCCAAGCTGATTAAAGACTGCGTAGACGCGCTGTAAAGATCATGAACACCATTGATGTCTTTATACTGATTATTCTGCTCACTGGAGGGCTCAACGGTTTGCGTCAAGGATTTATTAAAGCCTTTGCGAACTTGACGGGATGGATTCTGGCATTAATTGTTGCGGCAAAATATGCATCCGTTCTGGCACCTTCGATGAGCTCACTCAGTTCAGACCCTGTGGTGCAGAAAATTGCGGCCTTCGCATTCATTGTCCTGATGATTGTGGTGCTGACATGGCTGGTGACGTATTTGCTGAACGGCATTTTAAAGACGCTGAAGCTGGGCCCGCTTAACCGTTTGGCGGGCGGCGTGTTCGGCGGCTTGAAAGGCCTGCTGGTTGTGCTGATTACCATTCAGGGTGTTGGGCCCTGGGTGGAAAGCTCGCCGCACTGGAAACAGTCCAAATTCATACAGGCTTTATTGCCCTACGCGCCTTGGGCGGCGCAAATGTCCAAGGAAGCGGCCAATGAAGCGCTGCATCATATTCATGCTGAAGATGAGCATAAATCTTCAGCTGCATCGCCTGAAACGCTGAACAGGAAAGAGCGTCCGTCAGGTGAGTCAACAAATAATCCTTTTTATTAATCCTAGCGTGTCTGCGAGGTTGCTATGTGTGGAGTAGTTGGTATAGCTGGTAAATCACCCGTTAACCAAATGTTGTTTGATGCATTAACGATGTTACAGCATCGTGGACAAGATGCCGCCGGGATCGTAACTTGCCATGAGGGCCGCCTGTATCTGCGCAAAGATACCGGCATGGTTCGGGATGTGTTCCATACCCGCCACATGCGCGCATTGCAGGGCAACTACGGCATTGGCCATGTGCGCTATCCGACTGCGGGTTCATCCAGCAGCGCAGAGGCGCAGCCGTTCTATGTGAACTCGCCTTACGGCATTACTTTGGCGCATAACGGCAACCTGACCAATGCTGCCGAAATTCATGATGACCTGTTCAAAACAGACTTGCGCCACATGAATACCGATTCAGACTCGGAAGTGCTGCTGAACGTATTTGCGCATGAGCTGCAGAAGCGCAGCAAGCTCACTGCATCTGCAGAGGATATTTTTGAAGTTGTCGCGCGCGTGCATGAGCGCTGCAAAGGCGGCTATGCGGTGGTGACCATGATTACCGGCCAGGGCCTGGTCGGATTCCGTGATCCGAATGGCATCCGCCCGCTGATTTACGGCTCGCGTGAAACAGAGCAGGGCAAAGAGTACATCATTGCTTCTGAATCTGTTGCGATTACCGCTTTAGGCTTTAAAGTCGAGCGTGATATTGCGCCGGGCGAAGCGATTTTCATTACCGCAAAAGGCGAGCTGTTCACCAAGCAGTGCGCTGCTGAGCCGGCATACCGCCCATGCATTTTTGAATATGTGTATTTTGCGCGCCCGGATGCCACCATTGACGGCATTTCAGTGTATAAAGCCCGCCTGAAAATGGGTGAAAAGCTGGCGCAGAAAATTCTGCGCGAATGGGGCGAAGAGCACGATATTGATGTGGTGATTCCAATTCCGGATACATCGCGGACTTCTGCGCTTGAGCTGGCTAATATGCTTGGTGTGAAATTCCGCGAAGGCTTTATGAAGAACCGCTATATCGGCCGCACCTTCATTATGCCGGGCCAGCAGCAGCGCGAAAAATCTGTGCGCCAAAAGCTGAACCCGGTTGAGCTGGAATTCCAGGGCAAAAACGTGCTGCTGGTGGATGACTCGATTGTCCGCGGCACAACCTGTAATGAAATCATTCAGATGGCGCGTGATGCCGGCGCGAAAAAAGTATTCTTCGCTTCAGCTGCGCCAATGGTGAAATACCCGAATGTTTACGGCATTGATATGCCGGCGAAGGCTGAACTGATTGCGTCCAGCCGCAGCGTAGAAGAAATCCGTGAAATTATCGGCGCTGACCGTCTGGTATTTCAGGATTTGGAAGACCTGAAAGCTGCGGTGCGCACCACCAAAGTGCCGGCGCTGCAGGAATTTGACTGTTCAGTATTTGACGGTGTTTACGTGGCGGGCGGCATTGATGACGCTTATCTGGCGGAGCTTGAGAAGAAGCGCAGCGATTCTGCGAAGCTGGAAAAGAAAGACAAGTATATTGATGTCAATGTCGATGCAGCCTCGGTTGACCTGACGGGAGTCCGCGAAGAATAATTGCTTCGGGACTCTGTGAAAAGCGGGAATTTCCCGCTTTTTTCATTTATGATGGCTGAACAAAAGACAATGTTGTTTTAAGGGATTGCATTGAAACGAGTTGGCTACGGCTTTATAAAAAACAAAAATATGTTCTGGCCTGCTTCGATCTGCGTGGCGGCGGTTTTATTAACCATAGCGATCATTAATGCGGTTGCCGGGCTGCTGGTTTTCTATACGGATTCTACCCAGCCGGTGTACTGGCATGTGCTCAGCCCTTATCTGGTTGCGCTGCTGCTGCTGATCATGTCGGTTTCGGTTTTGTACGAATTCTATATTTTCAGGATGGGCGGCCACTCTCTAGCGAAACAGCTTGGCGCGCGGCGCTTGAGCTTGATTGAGAGCGTTCCGGAAGAAAGCGTGGCGCTGAAAATTACAGAGCGGTTGGCGGAAACCTTTTTAATTGATACTCCCGCGCTGTATGTGCTGCCGGATGAAGTCGGGGTGAATGCGCTGACGGCCGGTTTTTACCCGCGCGATACAGTGATCATTCTAACCTGGGGCGCGCTGCAGAATCTGGATGAGATGGAGCTGTATGGCTTGCTCAGCCATGAGTTCAATAAAATCCTTTCCGGCGAAGCGGCTGAAAATACCCGTCTGAAAATCCTGTACAGCGGTTTAACCAGCTTCAGCCAGTGGGGAAGCAAAATCGCCAAGCGCGGCTTTTACCGCCGCGGCTATGTGCGTGAAAATAAATTTGAAACGGTCTTTGTCGCCATTGGCGCCATCATCTGGCTGGTCGGCAGCCTGGGGGTGCTGATCACCCGCTTCATTAAGTTTATTACGCTGGGCGGGCGGACCTATAAAAATGATCAGAAAACCAAGCGCCTGATTCAGAATGACGCCAATATCCAGACCCTGCTGCGCATTTATGTGCACCATTCAGGCTCGCAGATTCACAGCGAATATGCGGAGGCGATTTCGCATATGTGCTTTGCCAATGCGCTCAGCCCGCAAAGCTGGATGAACATCCATCCCAAAATTGCGCAGCGGATTTTTGAGCTGAATCCCGCAATGATTCAGGACCTGCAGCTGGAAAATCTGAAAAAGCTGAAAAACCAGCCATTGTTCAACTTATTCCGCTCGCTGGAGGAGATCAGCCCTGATCTGGCTGTGCCGTGGAGTTCTCCGCAGCCGCTGCCGCTGCTCAGGCTGTCGCCCATCAGCTTCGCGATTAAAGACGCCATTAAGCCATTGAAGCCGGAAATCCGCGAAAATTGGCAGCGCCCGGAGCTGATTGACCGCGCGCTGCAGACTGCAACCGGTTCGCGCGAAGTCATGGTGGCGATTCTGATGATCCGGCAGTACCGCGAGTTTATTCCGACTGAGGCTGAGGTCAGCCGCGCCATTGTGGACTCGCTGCTGCATTTGGATGGCCGCGTGCATATTGCGATTTTTCAGGAGGCCTGCAAGAACATCGGCGGCATGCCGGCAACCATTGCGCGCCAGTTCCTGATGAAGCTGGCGCGGATTATTCAGGAAGACGGCGAAATTGGCCTGCTGGACGCCTTGCTGCTGGAGCGGGTCAAGTTTGAGCTGCATTTGATGCCGATTCATGCGGCAACCGCGCTGGAAGACGTCAAGCCGAGCATTGTGCGCCTGATTGACGCGCTGCTGCATGTGCAGCAGATTAACAGCGACAGCCAGCTGGAAGTGCGCGAGATGATTCTGACGCGCATTCTGAGCCAGCAGGAGCTGGAGCTGTACAGTGAAATTTCTGATGAGCCGATTGATTTGGCGGAAATTCTCAATGACATTTCGGGCCTGCTGCTGCGCGACCGCTTCAGTATTCTGGCGGTGGCGGAAATCTGCCTGTGGAATGACCGGGTCATCACGCAGGATGAGCTGGATGTTCTGGAACTGCTGTATTGGCGGCTGGGCTTTGAGGCGGCAGAGATGATTGACCTGATGCAGAAGAAAAACAGCCTGACGATTATTTAGCATTGCGGGATGGCGCCTGCGGCCAGCCGGCGCTTTTCCGGCAAAAATCAGCTGGCGCTTAATCGGGCAAGAGCTGCGCACAGATTAAGCTGTATGGCGATAAAAGTTCTGCAAAGCGGCGCTATTCCCGATAGAATGATAAGCCTGAATTTGGTGATGATGAAATGATGATTGGGCATCAGCGTGACATAATGGCGGCATTGGGAATTGATGTCTGGATTCCTAAGGGCGCAGTGTGTCAGCCGCATCAGCCGTCTGCATGGCGCGATCAGGCGCCGCCTGAAGCGCTTTCTGAAATCATTCTGCCTAAAGCGCCGGCAAGGCTAGCGCAGGCGCTGCCTCAATTCAAGGCGGAACCTCCGCCCAAAGCTGAAGCTGTCCCGGAAAAGCCGGCGGCCGCGGAGGCTGCTGCGCCCAAGCAGGCTGAGCCCGCTGAACTGGTGCCTGCGCTGCAGATTTCCGCATTTTCCATAGAAGCCGTCAGCCTGCCGCATTGCGTGCTGCTGGTGGATGCCAGCCATATAAGCGCCGAGCAGCAGCAGCTGTGGAAAAATATTCAGCGCGCGGTTCAGGCGGAATTCCATGCCTTGCAGTGGCCGTTTGCATGGCCGAACATGCAGGATGGGCGCGGCGCAGCGTCTTATGTGCAGGGCTTTTTGGATGCGCTCAGCGCGGAAAAAAATGTGCTGTGCCTGGGCGGAATTCCGCATTTGCAGTCTTCAAAATGCATCCAGCTGGCTTCGCTGCAGGACATGCTGGATCAGCCTTTGCTGAAAAAGCGCCTGTGGCAATTTATGCAGAATAAAATCAGGGATTGACGGACGCATGAAGAAGAAAGTTGTAGTTTTTAGCCAAATTGATTCTGAAATTCTGACCAGGCTGCAGCAGCGCTATCATGTAGTTCAGGTTCATCCTAAGCTGGGCGATGTCAATCAGCAGATTTTAGCGCAGAGCCAGGACGCAGACGGCATGATTGGCGCCGGCCGCGTGCTGAATGAAAGCAATTTAAAGCATGCGGAAAAATTAAAAGTCATTTCCAGCGTCAGCGTCGGCTATGACAATTACGACCTGTCTTATTTAAATCAAAGAAAAATTCTGCTGACGCATACCCCGCATGTGCTGACGGAAACCACTGCGGACTTGGCTTTTGCGCTGCTGATGAGCGCGGCGCGCAAAGTGCCGTCACTTGAGCGCTGGACCAAGCAGGGGCAGTGGGCAAGGACTGCCGGCCCGGAGCAGTTCGGGCAGGATATTTTTGGCAAGACCTTAGGCATTATCGGCTTGGGGTATATTGGCGCAGCCGTTGCCCGGCGCGGATTTTACGGCTTCAACATGAATGTGCTATACCATAACCGGCGCGAAAAGCCTGAAGCGGCTGAACAGTTTAAAGCGCAGTTCTGCGCGCTGGATGACTTGCTGCGCCGTTCGGATTTTGTGGTGATTGCGGTGGATTTAAACGCCGCTTCAAAATCGCTGATTGGCGCGCGTGAGCTGGAACTGATGCAGGCGCATGCGGTTTTTGTGAATATTTCCCGCGGTTCGGTAGTTGATGAGCAGGCGCTGATTGAGGCTTTAAAAAATAAAACTATATTTGCTGCCGGCTTGGATGTTTATGAAAAAGAGCCGCTGCAGGCCTCAGAGCTGTTTGCGCTGGATAATGCGGTGACGCTGCCGCATGTCGGTTCCGCAACTGTGCAGACGCGTAGGCGTATGGCGGAATTGGCCTATCAAAATCTGCTGGATGCTTTGGAAGGCGGCGCGCCGCGCTGCGCGGTTAACCCCGGCTTCGGTTAAAGAATTAATAACACTTTCTTTCATAACTGCTCTATTTTCAATGCTATATTCCTTTTAAACAGGCTTAACCGGAATTTGAAATTGAAAAGATTTTTGCTGGCATGCGGTTTGGGGTTGTGCTCAAGTCTTGCGCAAACCCAGACTGTAGAATTCAATGCCGCATCGCAATTTTCTGTGCCGGATATCGGCGGCGGTGTCGGGCTTTTAGACCAGCAAAAAGAAAAATCCATTGGCGAAAAAGTTTTCCGCGAAGTCAATAAGCAGATGCCTGTCACGCAGAATCCGTGGCTGGAAGACCGCCTGTTTGCGGTCTTTTCGCATATTCTCAGCCAGACGCAGCTGAATCAGCCGGTTGGGCTGCTGATTATCAATGACCCGCAAATCAATGCTTTTGCTGTTCCCGGCGGCCTGTTCGCCTTAAATACCGGTTTAATCAATTCTGCGCGCAATATGGATGAAGTGGCGGGCGTGATGGCGCATGAAATTGCCCATGTGACGCAGCGCCATTACAGCCGCTCGCAGGAGGCGTTTAAGGGGCAGGGCCTGCTGTCACTGGCGGGAATTCTGGTGGGCGCCTTGGTGGCGTCTCAGGCTGACGGTGATGTTGGGGCGGCGGTCATGCTGGGTTCGCAGGCGGCGCTGATGGATAAGCAGCTGACCTACAGCCGCAATCAGGAGCGTGAGGCGGACCGCATCGGCATGCAGTATATGTACGCCTCCGGCTATAATCCGCAAAGCATGGCGGATTTTTTTGAGGTGATGCACCGCGCGACCAGCAGCGTCAGCTTTTTGCCGGACTTCTGGCTGACCCATCCCTTAACCACGCAGCGCATGAGCGAGGCGCGATTAAGGGCGAACCAGCTGCCTAAGGTTAAGCCGAACCTGAACAACGATGATTTTGATGTCATTAAATGGTACAGCCGGGTGATTTCCGGGCAAGCCAATGAACAGCAGCTGCAGTCCTTGGCGGATCAAAACAGTTTTGCCGGGATGCTGGCGCTGGCGGCTTTTCAGGCGCAGCATGGCGATTATGCCGCGGCGCAGGCGGTATTGGAGCGTGCAAAAAAGCTGAAATCTGACCATGTGCTGATGACTTTGCTGCAAACCGACATTTATCTTGGGCAAAATAAGCTGGATGAGGCTTTAAGCGGCATCCGCCGCGCGGCGGCGGTTATGCCGGAAAGCCGCGCATTAAATTACAAATATGCGGAGGCGCTGATCCGCAATCAGCAGCCTGCTCAGGCGCAAAGCGCTGTGCAGCCGTTTTTGCGCAATAACCCGCGCGATGTCAATGGCTGGAGGCTGATGCAGCAGGCGGCGAATGCGGACAGCGCTTCGCCGTTAAGGCCTGTCAATGTCTTGCGCTACCGCGCTGAAGTTGAATTCTGGTCGGGCTATGAAGAAAATGCAATCAAGTCGCTGCTGCATGCGCAGCGTTTGGCGAAGGAAAACAAAGCCTTATTCGCAACAATTAATCAGCGCCTGAGCGTAATGCAGAAAGAGCGCCAATTGAAAATTTAGGGCGGCTTGGAAGTCAAGGCAGCCGGTTCTTAGACTAAAGAATTGGCATATAAGGCGCAGAGCTGCCGGTTTTTTATCTGTATGCGCGGCCTTTGAGATATGCGCTGAAAGCAGCTGGTGCTACAATGCGCCCTGCAGAGTTTTCTGATTTGATTACAAAGACTTAATAGATGAAAAGATTTATATTCGCAGTATTTGCATTGGGTTTGGGTGTGCAGCTGGCTTCGGCCGCCGGTGCGGAGCAGTATGTGCTGGCGGTGCAGCAGATCAATGAAAGCTACAAAAAAGACACGCGGGATTTTTTCAATACGCTCAATCCGATGCAGCAGGGCTTCAGCAGCGCGCAGCAGGCGAAATTTTGCGGAATTGTCAGCCAATATGCCGACAATCTGTATCAGGCAGCGCATGAGAACCGAGCCTATTTAGACCGTCAATATGCAGGCATTACTAAGCAGGATGTGATTAAGCAGGTAATGTCATCTAAAGAAATGCAGATGCTGAAAAAGTATAATGTGCAGTGCGATTTGCGCTGATTGAATTTTTATAATGCTGCGGAAGAACTGTCTTTGCAATTAAAGGCAGTTCAACGCTAAAGATAAGACTTTATTAGACAGGGATTAAGCAAGCTTGGCTTTAATTTTAGCTGAAACTTGTGCAGGATCGGCACGCCCGGCTATGAGCGGACGCAGAGAGTTCATCACCTTACCCATATCTTTCATGCTAGTAGCTTCTTGCGCAACAATAGTTTGCGCAATGATAGAATCAAGCTCTTCCTCAGTCATAGCTTCTGGTAGAAATTGAGAGAGAATCTCAATTTCGGCTTGTTCTTTACTAGCTAAATCTTCTCGGCCAGCGCCTTCAAAGGCTTTAACCGATTCTTTACGTTGTTTGATTTGCTTTTCAATGACCGCAAGAACCTGAGCATCGTCAAGCTCAATGCGCTCATCGACTTCAATTTGCTTGATTGCTGCCTGCAGACTGCGGATTACCGTCAACTTATTCATTTCTTTGGCACGCATGGTGGCCTTCAAAACATCAGTGATTTGGTTTTTTAAAGCAGTCATTTTATTGTCCAGGTTGAGTCAATCAATCACAAATTAATCTTAGTACAGGCGAGTAGTACGTACTGATTCGCGCGCCAATTTCTTTTGGTAGCGTTTAACAGCAGCAGCTTTTTTGCGCTTACGTTCTTGAGTTGGTTTTTCGTAGAATTCGCGTTTGCGAACGTCAGCTAAAACACCCGCTTTTTCGCAAGAGCGCTTGAAACGGCGGATGGCTACGTCTACTGGTTCGCCTTCTTTCAATTTAACTTGTGGCATGAAGAATCCTCATTAAGTTATGGATAAGATCTGAGCAGTATTGCCCGAGATCACAAGTGAAGGTCAGTATTTTACTCATTTACATCTCATATCACAAGCCTATAATAGGCCTTGCAATAGATTTGATACAGGTTATAGGCAGTTTAATGATCGTTTTAGGCTTAGAAACATCTTGTGATGAAACAGGGCTTGCACTGTATGACAGCGAGTTGGGTTTGCGCGGGCAAGTGCTGTATAGCCAAATTAAACTGCATGCGGAATACGGCGGCGTGGTGCCGGAGCTGGCTTCGCGCGACCACGTGCGCAAGCTGATTCCATTAATGAACCAGCTGCTGGAAGAAAGCCAAATCAAGAAATCCGAGATTGATGCAGTGGCCTATACCCGCGGCCCGGGCTTAATGGGCGCATTGATGACCGGCGCGCTGTTTGGCCGAACTTTAGCCTTTGCGCTGAATAAGCCGGCGATTGGCGTACACCATATGGAAGGCCATATGCTGGCGCCTTTATTGTCTGAAAAGCCGCCTGAGTTTCCGTTTGTGGCGCTTCTAGTGTCCGGCGGCCATACTCAGCTGATGGCAGCCTATGGCATTGGCCAGTATGAGCTGCTGGGCGAATCCATTGATGATGCCGCCGGCGAAGCCTTTGATAAAGTTGCCAAAATGATGGGACTGCCGTATCCGGGCGGCCCGAATATTTCCAAGCTGGCGGCCGATGGCGATATGAATGCCTTTGCATTTCCGCGCCCGATGCTGCATCAGGGCCTGGACTTTTCTTTCAGCGGCCTGAAAACTGCTGTTTCTGTACAGCTGAAAAAAGTTGCAGGCGAGGGCCGTGAAGCGGATATTGCGGCTTCATTTCAGGAAGCGCTGGTCGATACGCTGGTGAAAAAATCTGTAAAAGCCATGAAGCAGACAGGCTTAAAGCGTTTGGTGATTGCCGGCGGGGTAAGCGCCAACAAGCGCCTGCGTGAACGCTTGGAAGCAGATTTGGCTAAAATCCGCGCCCATGTGTTTTATGCCGAACCTGCTTTATGTACAGACAATGGCGCGATGATTGCTTTTGCGGGCTATCAGCGCTTAAAGGCGGGGCAGCATGATGGCTTGTCTGTGACGACTACACCGCGCTGGCCGATGACGGAGTTGACCAATCCCGCGGAAGCGTAGAAATTGAAAAGAGGCGGAAGCCTCTTTTTTATTGGGCGTTTAAGGCATTCAGATGCGGCAAATAAAAGCATCTGAAAGAAGGCCTGAATAAAACGGAAAATTTGAAATAAAAACCCCCGGCATCCTGCCGGGGTTTTCCGTATTGGTTCGCTCGGTATAGCTCCTGCCGTACCTTACAGTCCTTGTGCGTATCTATGTTCTTATTCTTATCTGGAGCATCCTGCTCTCTATGTCCCCATCATAGTAAATTGCAGAGGGGGCAGCATAGAGGCAAAGCGCCTGAATTAATGTGCGCCAGAGCGTACAATGCTGGCTTTTTTTTATTCCGCTCGTGGGGATTTTACTTATCCAAGATGGGGTGGGCTTTTTCTTTAGTATCCTGGCTTGCTGAACTGTTGCAGGCAGGTAGAAATATCAATAGAAGTATATGAAATTTATGCAATCTCATAGTGCACCTTTAGAGGATTTTAGCCTGCATTTTTGGTCAACTCTCTAAGCTGCAGCATGGTTTTTCTGGGTTTAAGCTGATTGTGTTCTAAGCCTAATCGCTAAATAATGGCACTGCTCCATTATTTAGCTTTTTAAGCGCTGCTTCAAAGAGCAAAAGGAATTACAGATTTTTCAGCTGCTGCGAACCAATCCAGTGCTTGGAAAACTGGTAAGCGGCGCGGCCCGAACGCTGCCCACGGGCCTGGCACCATCTTAAAGCTTCAGCGCGCGTTTCTTCCGGCATCGGCATATCCGCCTTAGCCAAATAGTGCGCCACAATTTCCAGATACAGCTTTTGATCCATCGGGTAGAACGACAGCCACAAGCCGAAACGGTCAGACAGTGAAATTTTTTCCTCAACCGCTTCCTGCGGGTGCAGTTCCGTATGCTGAGGCACATCGGCGCGGGTTACAGGCGTGTTCTCATGCATGAATTCCGGCAGCAGATGGCGGCGGTTGCTGGTGGCATAAATAATGAAATTGCTGGCGCCTGACTGCAGCGAGCCGTCTAAAACGCTCTTTAAGCTGCGGTAATTTTCATCTTCCGCATTAAAAGCCAGATCATCACAGTACACAATGAACTTTTCCGGGCGGCCGGCAATCAGTTTCTGAATTTCCGGCAAATCAGACAAATCATCCCGCTCAATTTCAATCAGGCGCAGCCCTTGCGCTTCATACTCGGTTAGCAGGGCGCGGACAATTGACGATTTTCCGGTGCCGCGCGAGCCTGTCAGCAAAACGTCATTGGCCGGCAAGCCTTGTAAAAACTGCAGGGTGTTTTGAATGACTTTGCCTTTCTGCTTTTCAATGCCTTTTAGGTCATCCAGATAAATCTTTTTCGGCTGCTGAATGGCTTTGAGCTGCTTGTCCTGCCATTTATAGGCCCCTGCGGAAAAATCCGGAGCCTGCCTGATTTCCGGCAGAGCCTGCTGCAGCTGCAAAAGCACATCAGAAAGAGATTTTAAAATATTATCAGGTAAATCAAGAGTTGCCATGAATATTCAGCTTGTGATTAATCGATGAATAGATGTAATTTTACAGCAACACTGTATAGTATTTCTGCATAATGTGCCAATTGATGCAAACTTTTAGCTATTGAACTGAAGGTTGAATTTTGCAACAGTTTCAGCAGATGAGAAATGCAATGTATAAAAAGCTAGCGCTGAGGGATAGATATGCTATTACAAGATTTCGCACGGGATATTAATCCGCATCAGGCGTACCGCATCAAAAAATTAAAGCGCCAGCTGGAAACTGCGGAAAGCTATGAGGAATGGAAAGATATTGCGCTGAAAATAGATGAAGAGTCGGGCGCGCAGGAGTGGAAGCTGGATAACCGCTCGCCTTATTTTGATGCGGAAATTATTGCGTACCGGCTGTCCTTCCTGAAGCGCTACAGGGCGCAAAAGCGCACGCGTGACCTGATGTACATGCTGAGCGAAGGCCTGACCTATGATATTGCCAACATTGCCCATCCGCTGCTGTTTTCCGTGACCTATGTCGGCACCAAAAAAATTATTGAAGATTATGTGGCTGAAGTCAGCGAAGGGCTGGCTTTTATTGCTTCAGAGCAGTGCGAATGCTTAACCGTGCAGGAAAAAATCGCGTTCTTTAAGCAGAGCCAGAAGGCTTTTGGCCAGCCGGCGCTGATGTTTTCAGGCGGCGCAACTTTAGGGCTGTTTCATACCGGCGTATGCAAAGCGCTGATGGAGCAGGATTTAATGCCTAAAGTGCTATCAGGCTCAAGCTCGGGCGCAATTATGACCGCGATGCTGGGCGTTTCCAAGCCTTCGGCCTTTATGGAGATACTGAAAGGGCAGAACTTTTACAGTGAGGCTTTCCGCTTCAGAAAGCTCAGCGACTTGCTTAAAGGCAATGGCGGCCTGGCGGATGTCCGCTATTTGAAAAAATTCCTGATGGAGAATTTGGGTGACATGACGTTTGCGGAGGCGCAGCAGGCTTCCGGGCTGAATATCAATATTGCCGTCGCGCCTTATGACGCTTCGCAGGATGCGCGCATTATGAATGCCTATACATCTCCAGACTTGCTGGTCTGGAGCGCTGCGCTGGCGTCCTGCGCGGTGCCTATTTTATTCCCGCCGGTCAGGCTGACCAGCAAGCGCTATGATGGGGAATACACGCCCTATATGGCGGCGACCCACTGGGTGGATGGCAGCGTGCGCAGCGACTTCCCGCAGGAAAAAATGGCGCGCCTGTACAATATTAATTACACCATTGCCAGCCAGGTCAACCCGCACATTGTGCCGTTCATGCAGGATGAAGTTTCACGCTTCCGCAAAGACATGCTGAGCTGGCCGGAGCGCATTATCCGCAGGCAGGGCAAGGTCATTACCAAAGGCGTGATGGACTTTGCCCGCGAGCGGGTCGGCAAGGTGCCGCCGGTGCGCCGCCTGCTGGATCACGGCTATGGCGTGGTGGACCAGCTTTATTACGGCAATGTGAATATTGTCGGCAACCACAGCCTGCGCCACTACAGCTATATGCTGCAGAATCCGCGCCCGTATTTGTTTAAAATTCTGCAGCGTGAAGGCGAGCGCGCAACATGGCCGAAAATTTCACTGATTGAAATCCATGCGCGCGTAGGGAAAACCATTCAGCACTGCCTGGAGCTGCTGAATTACCAGAATGCGCCAGATCAGCAGCATGCAGAATACATTGCAATTTAATGAGCGCGCGCTGCAGTCTGCACAGTTTGTTTTGAAAACCAAGGCCAGAAGCCTGTCTTTTGGCCGGAGGCTGTATCAGTTTCAGGCTGCGGAGGATGGCTTGGGCGGCGCGCAGCCGCTGTTTTGGCTGAAAGCGCAGCGCTCCAGTGATTCATCCAGCAGCCCGGTTCATTATTCAGCGCAGGCGGAAGCCGGCTTTCAGCATGAGTTAAGCTTGTATCAGGCGCTGCAGCGCCAGCGCGCCGGCTTTCTGCTGCCTTTTCAGATTATTCAAGCCGATTGCTTAAATGCTGCAGAAGCGCTGTATCCGCAGGCATTGATCTTGCCGGATGCGCAGCCGCTGTTCAGCATTGACCCGCGGCGGCTGAGCGCCGCGCAGATTCAAGCGAAGCTGCTGCATGCGGCGGATGCGCTGGATCAGCTTGCGCAGCTGGGCTGGCTGCATGCAGATATCAAGCAGGAGCACTTTGTGCAGCATGCAGGGCAGGTCAGGCTGATTGACTTGGAGCAGGCGCAGTCCATTCATGCGCCGCCTCCGCCTGTGCTGAATGCAACACCGCGCTATATGGCGCCGGAATTGTTTCAGGGGTGGCCGAAAAGCCTGCAAAGCGATCTTTATGCGTTTGGCATTGTGCTGTATGAATGGCTGACTGGACAGCGCCTTGAGGCGCTGCATTATGAAGATTGGGCATATTTGCATTGCCAGCGCTTAAATATTGATCTTCCTCAGCAATTCCGATGCTTTCAGCCTATGCTGCTGGCCATGTTGGCCAAGCGAAAAAGTCAAAGAATGCGTGATTTTTCCCAAGTAAAAACACGCTTAATCACTGAAATTGCTTAGAAAAAATACAAAAAACACAATTTTGTTTTTTATTTAAGCAAACAAGGCGCTTTTTTATAAAAAGTGCTTGTCATGCCCAGGTGATCTCTATAATATACACAGCCATCGGGGACGTGGCGAAATTGGTAGACGCACTGGATTTAGGTTCCAGCGCCGCGAGGTGTGAGAGTTCGAGTCTCTCCGTCCCCACCACTTAAAGCTTAAGCAATAGTTTGAGTATTAAGTTACAGAGGATTGGTGTAATGGTAGCATGACGGTCTCCAAAACCGTTCGTCAAGGTTCGAATCCTTGATCCTCTGCCAAGTTTTAAAAAGTCTGATGTTATATCAGCACCCTGATGGGGACGTGGCGAAATTGGTAGACGCACTGGATTTAGGTTCCAGCGCCGCGAGGTGTGAGAGTTCGAGTCTCTCCGTCCCCACCATCAAATATTAAGCTGGATCAAAAACAAGCTTAATGTTGTAAAAACTTCAATGTTCAGTTGATGTTTTTAAAAAATAAAGTCCAATGCAAATTGGCATCCTAAATGGGGATGTGGCGGAATTGGTAGACGCACTGTGTTCAGGTCGCAGCGCCGCAAGGTGTAAGAGTTCGAGTCTCTTCATCCCCACCATCAGGTATCAGGCAAAGTCAAAAAAGACTTTTTATTGAAGAATATTCAATGCTTGGCTGGTGTTTTTGGAAGTTTAAGCCCAATGCAAATTGGCACCCTAAATGGGGATGTGGCGGAATTGGTAGACGCACTGTGTTCAGGTCGCAGCGCCGCAAGGTGTAAGAGTTCGAGTCTCTTCATCCCCACCAAATTTAAAAAAGCAAGGCATAGCGCCTTGCTTTTTTTATTGCCTGAAAAAAAGTGGCTTGATAGCAAAGAGCGGGGGGAATGACAGGCGCCTTTATCTGAGCCACGATGAGCTGTTCAGGCATTTTGGCTTCCATCGTTTTTGGCTATTCAGGGTGGAGCGCTGCTTTTATCTGCATCTGCAGAAGCGGGAGAATAAAGTTTAGCCGAAGAAGCATCTTGCTGCGCTTAAGCGGTATTCTCTGCAAAAAAAAAGCAGTTCATTTTAAGCGCTGCCTTGCGCGGCGGATAAAGCCGCCATTGTTCCAATAAGCCTGCAATTGTAAAAAATAAAAAGCCGGCCAATTGCCCAATTGACCGGCATGATGCATTTGAATGCGGTGTTTTTAAAAATCCATTTTTTCTCGATCAAAGCTTGGGCGCTGTTAAGCCTTTAAGTGGTCCTCAAATTCTTCGCCCAGCTGCATGGCTAAAGCATTGCCTGCAAGGTCGCAGGTGACCAGTCCATATTCCTTTTTAAAGCTGAAGCTGAAACCGCGGTTATCCGCCAAGGTGCGGACGTTGTATCCTAATTTTTCCAGCCAAAGCCGGAAGGCGATAAGGTTTTTTGCTTTAACCACTTTTTTCACGAGCGAACTCCTTATTCATTGTTAGATATTTAATAGGGGTGTTTAAATATCTTTTAAAGGGCCAATTTCCATATTTTTTATAAATTATTTACTTTTGATTAAAAAATAAACCTGCTGATGCGGAAGATTGGGCTGAAGTTTTGCTAAATGATTGATTTTAATTTAGATGAATATAATGTAACGAATTATGATGGGTGTTTAGGAGGTTAAGATAAATTGGAACGGTGATTGCATTTTGGGTTGTTATGGGAAAGCGCGGTTTTTTGTTTATGTAAGCAAATATATTTTTCATAAACTGACTTTGGAGGTGATGAAATTATAGTTTGAACCATTTTCTTTTTGCTCATTTAATTGCTTATAAAATTCATATAATTATTTTTACTTTTGTTATTGCTGTTTTTTTGACTGAACAGAAGATCATATAATTTCTTCTAAGTAAATAAAATCATTGTATATATTTTGAAGAAAATTAAACACTGCTATAATGTGCTGGATTTAGCTTTTATATAGATTAATGTTAATTAATACTTCTATTTTTTTGGGGTGGCAATGCTAAATAATACTTCTATTTTTTTTTGGGCGGTTTTGGGGTTAACGCTTTCGAGTGCAGTTGGGGCAGCCTCTATAAGCGTTAAAAATGATCGGTTGGGCTATCTGATTCAGCGTGTAGATTATCAGCGCATAGATGATTCAATTGAGAAATCTGAAAATCAGCTTTTAGGGCGCGCAAGCTGGAATATTCAATGCTGGGTAAAAGCTGGTGAAGACACCAAAATTTGCACCATGCGCAAGAATCATATTACGGTTATGCGCATGAATGATCATTACAGCTTGAGTGTAGGCATGAAACCGGCAAAAAATTCGATTACTGTGCTGACAGTGGACGACAACAGCGCTTTGCAGGCGCGAGAAGGCTTATACCGTGACGCGCAGCCGATTATTGATCAGTTCAAGCGCGGCGCTCAAGTCAAAACCGAGTTTAAGGCATCCAATACAGCGAAAACGGTGATGAATGAAATTTCACTGGTCGGCTTTACGGATGCATTTAATGACATGCAGCAGCAGTACAGCAGGCTGGACAGCTTCGATCCGCTGCGCCGGCTCTAAGGCGCCATTTGACAGCGCGGGGCGCAATCCACTTCCAAGCCGTTTATTGCCAGTTCGCAGGGCAAATGCATTCCATGTCGCTGAACGGAATGCATTTGCCTGAAGCAAGGGACTTTGCTGTGCGGCATAGCGCATTTAAAAATTATCTTTCCATTCTCTCAGGCGCTGGAATTCTTCAGCGCTGTCTGCGCGGATAAACGGGTTGGTTTCCAGCTCCAGTTCAATGGTGCTGGGCAGGGTGCATTGCCCCAGCATACGCTGGGCTTCGACCCGGTCAAAGCGTTCCTGAAGCGCAAGATTGTCCGGTTCCGCCTGGCGCGCAAACTGCGCATTGGCCAGGGTATATTCATGCGTGCAGTAGACTTTTGTGCGCGCCGGCAGGGCAGCCAAGCGGGAAAGCGAGGCGTACATCTGCTGATGCGTTCCCTCAAATACGCGGCCGCAGCCCATGGCGAACAGCGTATCGCCGCAAAACAGGACATCCAAAGCATCGATAAAATAAACAATGTGGCCCAGGGTATGCCCGGGAACCGCAATGATATCGACATTCAGGCCATGAAATTCAAACTTGTCTTGATCTTCCAGCGGCAGGCTGATGCAGGGGATCTTGCTCAGTTCACCGCGCGGGCCATAAACCGGAATATTGCGGCTGGCGATCAGTTCCGGCACGCCGCCAATATGGTCTTTATGCCAATGAGTCAGCCAGATCTGCGCCAGCTTCAGCTGATGCGCGCTGCAGTACTGCTCGACTAAGCCGGCTTCGGTCGGGTCAACCGCAATAACTTCGCGGGAAGCCTCATGCTCCAGTAGCCAAATGTAGTTCTGCAGTGAATTTTTGACGTCTATGCAGTGGATTTTAAAAGACATAGGGCAAACTTCTGATCAGCTTTAAATTATCTTTTAAGGTAGCACGAATTGATTGGGTTGAATAATGTTGCTGCCCGCCATGCATTGCCGCGGCGGGCGCGCAGG
The DNA here is from genome assembly GCF_001696615.3 of Acinetobacter sp. WCHAc010034. NCBI lineage: Bacteria > Pseudomonadati > Pseudomonadota > Gammaproteobacteria > Moraxellales > Moraxellaceae > Acinetobacter > Acinetobacter sp. WCHAc010034. The sequence continues at coordinate 3,379,973 of NZ_CP032279.1, forward strand.
AATCCCGGGCTTATTCTGCAGCGTCCGCGTCTACAGCGCTGACCGCTTCGCCAATGGTGTAAAACTGGCCGCCTGCCACATGATGCAGGCTTTTCCATTCATCGCCGGCATCCTGATAATGCCAGCGCCCATCACGGAAAATGCGCTCATCGGCATAGGCGCCGATGACTTTGCCGATGAATAAATCATGCGCCTGCTGATTATGCGGTTCCGGAATCAGCTCGCATAACAGCCAAGCCGCGCAGCCTGCGACTGCTGGAATCTTGGAATGCGGGAAATTGAATAACTCCACCCCGCATTGGCGCAGTTTTTCCGGCGCATCGTTCAGGCTGATCATGCCGAGCGCATAGACCATTTTCAGTTGCCTGAGCGTGGGCACCTGCAGCGCAAAGCAGCCGGAATTTTCAATAATCCTGCGTGTTTTTGAACTTTTGTCCAAGACCACAGTCACTTTGGCGGGGCTGAATTCCAGAGCGCAGGCCCATGCGGCGGTCATCACGCCGGTATCCTGATGGTCTTGGGCAGAGACAAGAACTGTCGGGCCATGATTCAGCAGGCGGTAAGATTTTTCTAATTCAACGGGCAGAAGATGATTAAGCATGATGTTGAGCCTGTATATATTTAAAACTCGCCGGAATACGCTATCCGGATACGAAATATACAAAAAATGAATGGAGGTTAATCTATTGAATATATAGACATCGTCATTACAAAACAATCATAAGCAGCCGCTGGAGTGCAGGCGTATAATATAAAAATGAGATTGAAGGAAAGAACATGAACATGCCGGTCGTGCTGAATATAGCCATTTTTATTGCGCTGTTAATCTTGCTTGCGCAAACACATAGAACGCAGTGGAGCCTGTCGAAAAAAGTATTTGCAGGCCTTGGGCTAGGGGTGGCTTTTGGCTTGGGGCTGCATGCGCTTTACAGCGATTCGCCGGCTGTTTTAGCCGAGTCGATGCAATGGTTCAACATTGTCGGCAACGGCTATGTGAAGCTGCTGCAAATGGTGGTGATGCCGCTGGTTTTTATTTCTATTCTTGGCGCAGTAGTGCGCCTGCATGATGCCAGCTCTTTGGGCAAAATCAGCTTTTTAAGCATCGGCACGCTGCTCATCACCACGTTTATTGCGGCGCTGGTCGGGGCGGCTGTGACCAACCTGTTCGGGCTGACGGCTGCCGGGCTGGTGCAGGGCACGCAGGAAACTGCGCGCCTGGCGCAGCTGAACGCAGACTATATGGCGAAAGTGACCGACCTGAATGTGCCGAATTTTGTGCTGTCATTTATTCCAAGCAACCCTTTTGCTGAGCTGACGGGCGCCAATCCCACTTCCATTATCAGTGTGGTGATTTTTGCGGCGCTGCTGGGCATGGCGGGCCTCCAGCTGATGAAGGACGATGCGCCTAAAGGGCAGCGTGTGCTGGCGGCGATTGAAACCCTGCAGGCTTGGGTGATGAAGCTGGTGCGCCTGGTGATGCTGCTGACCCCGTATGGCGTATTTGCCCTCATTACCAAAGTGGTGGCCAGTTCAAAACTGGCGGATATCCTGAATCTTGGCGGCTTTCTGGTTGCATCCTATATCGGGATTGCGCTGATGTTCGCCGTGCATGCGCTTATTTTGGCGATGACCGGCATCAATCCGGTTAAATTCTTTAAAAAAGTCATGCCGGTGCTGGCTTTCGCCTTTACCAGCCGCTCCAGCGCAGCCAGCATTCCGCTGAATATTGAAGCGCAGACCCGGCGCATAGGCGTGCCGCAGTCGATAGCCAGCTTTTCGGCTTCATTCGGCACCACCATTGGCCAAAACGGCTGTGCAGGGCTGTATCCAGCCATGCTGGCGGTGATGGTTGCGCCGACGGTCGGCATTAACCCGCTGGACCCGCTGTGGATTTTAACTCTGGTTTGCGTGGTCACGCTCAGCTCAATCGGTGTTGCCGGCGTTGGCGGCGGGGCGACCTTTGCTGCCTTAATCGTCTTGCCGATTATGGGCCTGCCGGTCACGCTGGTGGCGCTGCTGATTTCAATTGAACCGCTGATTGACATGGGGCGCACAGCGCTGAATGTCAGCGGCTCAATGACTGCGGGCACAGTTACCAGCCAGCTGCTGGGGCAAACCAACAAGACAGTTTTTAATCAGGATGATGTAGATTTAACGCAGGTTTAAAGCCACAATCAGAACGCACGGTTAAATTTTAAAAGCCAATACTGCAGTATTGGCTTTTATTTTTAAAGATGATGAATAATGATAAATCAGCAATCAGGACTGGAAAAAACAGATGAAAATGTATCAGGTCGATGCCTTCAGCGCGCAGCTTTTTAAAGGCAACCCCGCTGCCGTGATTGTGCTGGATCAGTGGCTGGATGAAGCCTTAATGCAAAGCATTGCCATGGAAAACAACCTGTCTGAAACGGCGTTTGTCAAAAGGTTGCATGCGGAAAATGACGGCGAAAACACGGATGGCGAAAGCTATGAAATCCGCTGGTTTACGCCGGCCACGGAAGTTGACTTCTGCGGCCATGCCACGCTTGCGGCCAGCTATGTGCTGTTTAAGGACTATACTGCAGCCAAAACAATTCAATTTCATGTGAAGAATTTAGGCATATTCACCGTTCAGCAGGCGCAGGACGGCAAAATTAAAATGAATTTCCCGGTGCGCCGCGCAGAGGCTTTAGCGGTTTATCCCGATTTGCTGAGGCAGGCGCTGAGCAAGTCGTTCAAGCAGGTGTATTTAAATGCGCAGGCTTATATTGTGGAATATGAAACGGCGCAGGATGTGCTGGATGAGCAGCCGGATTTTGAACTGCTGAAGCAACTGGGGCGCATCCGCACAGCCATTACTGCATCTGGGCATGGCGCAGCTATGGATGTCGCAATTACCGCTTTGGGCCAGCAGTATGACTGCGTATCGCGCTATTTTGCGCCAGCCAACGGCATTAATGAAGATCCGGTGACCGGCTCAATCCATACCGGCATTGCGCCGCTTTGGGCGGAAAAGCTGGGCAAAACGGAATTGCTGGCCTATCAGGCGTCTGAACGCGGCGGAGAATTGCACTGCGCCATGCTGGAAAATGAACGTATTGAAATTTCAGGCTATGCCAAGCTGTATATGCAGGCTGAGATTTATCTGGATGCGCAGTAAAATTGCGCCCTGACCGCATCCGCTTGCAGCTGCCGGCGCAATATCCGGCAGCATCTTAAAAAAACACTTTATATAATGAGAATCATTCTCTAATATTGTCTGCATAACAAATTTACATTCTTTATTATTGGAAATATCAAGTTCATGCGTTTTAAACAGCTTACACTTTCACTTTTTTTTCTCGGTTTCAGCAGTGCGGTTTTTGCTCAGCCTGTTTTGGTTAAAACAGAGCAGAATATTGAAGAATATAAATTAGACAACGGTTTCCGCATCATTCTTGCGCCTAACGATAAAGAAAATAAAATTTTCATGAATACGGTGTATATGACCGGCTCGCTGAATGACCCGCAAGGCAAGGGCGGCTTGGCGCATCTGCTGGAGCATTTGGCGTTTAAAGGCACGCAGAATGTCAAAGGCGAAGAATTCCAGCGCCGGCTGGATCAGCATACTTTATCGGCCAATGCCAGCACAGATTATTATTCAACCAAATATACCAGCCTGATCCGCCCGGAACAGGCTGCGATTGATGCCGTGATTCATCTGGAAGCGGAGCGCATGGATAAGCTGGTGCTGCAGGAAAAATACGTGCCTTCAGAAATCGCGATTGTAAAGCGCGAGCGCGAAGTGCGCCTGGATCATCCCTTTGCTGTCCTGATTGAGCAGATTTTTAAAAGCGCATACGGCAATCAGCATTTAGGCCGCCTGCCGATTGGCGATCTGAAGGAGCTGCAGTCGATTAATATGCAGGAGCTGAACAAATTCTACCGCAGCTGGTATGCGCCGAATAATGCAGTGATGGTGCTTTCAGGCAAGTTTGACAAGGCCGCGGTGCTGAAGCAGATTGATGCGCAGTTCAGCCCAATTGCTGCGCGCGCCGTGCCTGCGCAGGCTGCGGTGCCTAAGCTGGACGGCAGCAAGCTTAAGCAGCGCCAGTTCAGCGTGCAAAAAGGCAGCGACTTGGCCAAATTCAATATCTATCTGAATGGCGCAGATCAGCCGATTGTGCCTGCTTTGGCGGCATCACCGGCGCTGTATACCCTGCAGCCGAGCGGGCATTTATATCAAAGCATCGTAGAAACGGGTTTGGCGACGGGCACATCGGCATCGACTTGGCTGGACCGCGACTTTAATCTGGTATTTATGGGCGCGGTTTATGCGCCGAACCATGACGCTGCGCGGGTGCAGAATGAACTGAACAAAGGCGTGGAGCAAAGCAAGGGCTTTAATGAAACCGAGCTGAACCGCATCAAGGGCATAACCCGCAATCAGGCGGACAGCATTAAGAATAACGCCGCGGCTTTAGGCTCACGCCTCAGCGATTACTATGTGGCGCGTCAGGGCGACTGGACGCAGTATTTCAAGGATTTAGAGGATATTCAGCAGCTGACGCCGGCGGATGTAAATCAGGTCTATAAGGCTTTCTTAAAGCCTGAGCACCGCATAACCGGCGATATTCTGCCGACGCCGGAAGAGCAGAAAAAGGCGCTGGCGCAGAAAAAGCCTGAACCTGCAAAACCGCTGGATCAGCAAGCAGCTGCAGAGGAGCCGTTGAAGGACGCAAGCGTTTATAAGGCTGAAGTGCAGCAATATGTGCAGCAGTCTAAAGCCTATCTGGAGCAAAAAGAAAAGCAGATTCAGCGCGGCAAGCTGAAAAACGGCATTCAGTATGCGCTGTTCCCGACAACAATCCGCGATGATAAGACTTATGCGTCAATTTCACTGGATTTCGGCACAGCGGAATCGCTGATGAATAAAGATGTGACTTTGGATTTGACCGCTTATTTGCTGTTCCGCGCTTCTGAGCAGCAAAGCCTGCAGCAGATTGCGGACAAGATCATTGAATCAGGCGGGTCTGCCAGCGTCAGCGCCAGCGGCAATGGCTTTAACATGCAGATTTCCGCTAAAAAAGACCAGTTTGAGGATTTCTTCAAATATATCCTGAATGTGATGAAAAGCCCGGCCTTTGAGCAGGCGCAGTTTGATTTGATTAAGTCGCAAAGCCTGGCCAGCCTGGACCGCCCATATACCGAGCCGGACACTGTGGCTGCTTTAACGCTGGCGCGCTTGCTTGAAACGCATCAGCCAGGCGATTTGCGCTATCACTTTGAGCCAGAGCTGGCGAAACAGCAGTATCAGGCCGCCACGCGCGAACAGGTGCAGCAGCTGTATCAGCAGTTCTTTAAAACCAATCACGCGAATATTGCCATTAGCGGCGAGTTTGACGCCAAGCGCATGCGGAAGCTGTTAACAGCCGAATTTGGCAGCTGGAAAACAGCAGAGCCTTATGCGCGCCTGAACGATGGCTATACGGCCTATAAGGCGCAGAAAGTTCATGCGCTGTCAGAACAGCGCGAGTTCGGCAGCTATCAGGCGTTATTGACCGTGCCTGTGGGCAGCGATAATCCAGACATGCCGGCGCTGCAAGTCTTCCGCCATATTTTGGGCGATTCGCAGCTGTCTTCACGCCTGGCGCAGGAGCTGCGTGAAAAGAATGCACTGGTTTACGGCTTTGGCGCAAATATGAACTTTGACAGCTGGACAGAGTCCGGCGCGCTGATGATCAGCGCGAATTATACGGCGGGCAAATCTGCACAGGTTTCGCAGACGGTGCATCAAGTGCTGCAGGCTTTATTGGACAAGGGTGTGACGGAGCAGGAGCTGGAAGCTGCAAAGGCGTCTATGCTGAAAAAGCGTGTAACTGCTTTGGAAGATGAACGCCGTATTCACAGCATGCTGATCCCTCAGCTTGAAAAAGGGCGTGATTTGCTTGACCGTGAAAAGCGTGATCAAGACATTGCGAAATTAACCAAGGCAGATGTCGATGCTGCGATTAAGAAATATATCCGCGTAGATCAGCTGGTTGAAGTGATGGCGGATCAGTATGGACAGGCGCAGGCTGCTGTGAAAAAGTAACTCAGCTTGAGGGTAAAAGTGCCTAAACAGAAAGAGCCGGTCAGCTAGCTGACAGGCTCTTTGCTTTTGTTTTGTACAGAAAAGGCAGATTATTCATGCGCTTTTAAGCTTGAGCGCCTGCATTGCCTTATTTTTCCTTTAAAACGCTTAATGCCTTTGCTGAGGTTATTCTACTCAACTGCGGGGCAGCAATCGCCCCGCAAGGCTTTAAAGCTCAGTGCTTGTGGTCGTGATCGTGTTTATTGGCGTGAAATTCTTCATTGTGGCGGAAGCGCAAATAGTTCTCGAACTGTTCGCAGTATTCATCATAATTGTCTTCCAGCATCATCTGAAACTGCTGCAGCACATAGGACATAACCTGTTCTTTGGCTTCGCGCATTTCCTCGCCGTCTTTAAAGCCGTTGGCAGCGACCCAGGTATTGAAGCGGGCGGTAGCGAACAGCATGGCAGCGCTGACTTGGCCGCGCATTTCAGCCGGCTTGACGGAAGAACCTTTTTCAACACGGCAAAATTCATTGGCTAGCTTGATAAATTCATCTGCGCGTTCAAAGAATGCCGCATTTAACGCTTCTTCTTCGGTGACATCGGTTGCTTCAATCTTTTGAACCATGAATTTTTCCTGACATGAAAATCTTAAAGGCTAATTATAGGCAAAGCCTTGCAGAAACAAAACCATTGACTTAATCTAAAAATAGCCTAAGCATAAATGGAATCCTTCATGCAAGATGCAATTGCGGTACAAAGCTTAAAAAGCGACATCGCCTTGCTGCGCCAGAATATCTGGCCGCCGGCAAATTTAGCCAATGTCGAAGGCTTGCCGATCTATTACGGCATCCAGTCCGAAGTCGCTGAATACTATAAGCAATGGGCTGGCCTGATTGAGCGGGCGCAGGAGCTGTTTCAGCCCTTTATGGAAGATGAGGCCATCGACGCCGTGCATTTGCCCAGCCATTTGAACCTGCCGCTGTTTTATTTTCATGTCGACCGCATCCGCATTAATAAAACCCGCGCCAAAGAGTCCAAAACGTTCCGCGGCATTGCCAGCCTGATGGACAAATGCGGCAAGTTTGAAACCGGGGAAACCGCAGCCATGCATCACTGGCTGGACAGTGATGACACCGCGGTTTTGGTTGCGCACCGTGAGTTTATTGACCTGCGCACTTATGTATTCCAGTACGGGCAAAGCGAATATACCCGGACGCGGTTCTATGTCAATGGCATTGTGCTCAGCGTTGAAGATGACTTTAAACTGGTGGATGCCCGCGACAAGCCCCGCAAGCAGCGCAATGACAGCTACAGCGACCCTCTGGCGGACAATAACACTTGGAAAGTTTTCGGAAAATACCGCTAGCTGAACTATCCGCAGCGAATCGGCAGGCAGATGAAATGGCCGGCTTCCAGTTCAGGAGCAGGCCGATACGGATCGTAAAAAAGCTGAGGGCTGTCCCGCATTGCCGTGATGGAAAACGCGTGGCATAAATGCCGCACGCGAGTATCTGAAGTTTATTTTATTCAGCTATGGGGCAGCAATATGAGGCTAGCGCTACTTCCAGAAGCACTGCGCTTGGCAAAATGCGGTTAACTCCTGCTGAATCTGCTGTTCGATATGATGCTGCTCAGCTGCAATCCAGCCCAGCACAAACCAAGACTGCGGCTGCTGGCTGACGCTTTTTTCAAACAGCGCCTGCGCTACAGTCAAGTCATTAAAGCGGCCCAGGCTTTCCTGCAAAGGCTTCAGCGCTTTCAAATACGGCTTCATTGCGCTTTGCGGATAAAGCGAGGCGATAAATTCCACGCTGTAGCGCAGGCGCTTGACGCGTTTGCGCAGGCGGTGCTTTTCTTCAGCCTGCAGCTGCTCAAATGCGCTTTCCGCTTGGCAGATCTGCTGATGCATTTTATTCAGCTGCTTGCGGCTCTGCTTTTTCAGCCTGCTTTTGCCGTCTTGCGGCTGGTGCGAAAACTCAATCAGTTCAAGCAGCAAAAGGGTAGTTTTGGGCGCCCTGAACAGCGCGCTGATATCTTCTTCAACCGCTTCGGCCTGCGCGGGCAGTTCTGAAACAGGCGAGCCGGCCAGCTGCAGCTGCGGAATTAAGCTTGCCGCCAAAGCATCACGGTCGCGGGTTGCGCCCAATTGCCTGAACAGTTCGGCCAGCTGATCCTGCCAAGCCTGCGTATCGCGGCCGGCCCATTGCCCAAAGGTTTTCAATGCGCTGCGCATGCGCCGTATCGCGACGCGCGCCTGATGCACATGGCCGGCTTCATACTGCTGGCCGGCAATTGCGCTGGAATTCGGCAGCAGATGCTCAAGGCAGTTGGCAATGATTTTTGCCAGCGCCGCGCCAACATGGTCATCCGCATGCAGCGCCAAGCTGCTTTGATACTGCACCGGCGCAGCCTGAAGCGCCTGCTGCAGCATCTGGCCTTTCAAGGCTTTGCTGCTGCTGTCCAGCCAGATCTGGTATTTTTCAACCCACGGCTGCACCGACTGAATCAGCGCATGAATGCTGCCTTGCTTGAGTTCAAATTCAATTTCATTTACTGGTGCGCTGCGCTGGCCGGCAATGATTTCGCCTTGGTCAAAAGCCAGTTCAATTTCGCTGTCCGCAATTTTCTGGATAAAGCGCTGGCGCTGTACCCGGGTTTCAAACTGAAGCTGCAGCGGGTTTTGCGGCTGAAGCACCGGCTCCAGCAGCTTTTTCAGCTTCGCATCCTGCAGGTACATTGCAAGGTCAATAGCTGCGGGTTCCTGTTCGCCCAGCTCAGATTCTATTTCTAGGCGTTCAATGGCGTTTTTCGGCGCTTTCAGCGTCTGCATCCAGGTGTGATTTTCCAGACGCTGCCGGAGCGCAATTTTGCGCTGCTGCAGGCAGCAGTCTGCGGTGTCGAAATATTTGGCCTGAAGCTGTACAGTTTCAGGCTTTTTACGCTGAAAGGCGAGGCAGAATGCTTTGTGCTTTTGTGCAGGAATTTGAAATTTAAGCTCAATTTCTGACATAGGGAAAGCCTTGCGTAGACGAAGTCACAAAGCTGACTATAAAGCAGTTTGCTTAAAAAATAAACACTGAAGATCAGCCCAGCAAGCCGGCTGAAGCGCCTGCAGCAACGCGCGGCATTACTTCAAGAACTTCCGGCTGACCAAGAACTGCTCGGTCGCTTCCAGCAGTTTCTGCGCATAAACTTCCTGCTTTGCAGTCAGCCAGCCCAGCACAAACCAGTCGCTGGCTTCAAGTTCGGTCTGCTGAATATAGACTGCCGATGAGGCTAAGATCTGATATTCATTGGCCGCCAGTTGGGCATCATTCAGCGCCTTGCTGTATTTCTGCAGATTTTTGACATCATAGATTGAGGTTAAAATCGGGAAGCTGAATTTCAGTTCCTGAATTTTTAAAGCTAGCGTGTCCAGGCTTTCAAAATCCGTTGCGGTGGCGCCATGCAGGCTTTCCTGCAGGGCTTTGTACTGATTCTGCAGGGTATTTTGCGCAAACCATTTCAGGTCATGCGGTTGCGGCTGGTCATCGGTATTCAGGCTGAACATCAGCAGTTCTAAATAGTGATGCACATTTAAAGTGGATTTGACCAGATTCTGCAGCTTTTCTTTGGCGAAAAGAATGTCTTTAGCCAGATTTTCAGAGGTTGTGCGGTTCTGCAGAAAGGCGCCCAGCGTATTCTGCATATGCTCGAAATGCTGCAGCTGGCTGAACTGCTGCCTGAAGGCTTCCAGCTGATAGCCCCATTTGTCTGAAATATCCGCATTCCAGTCTTTAAACAGCGACAGGGTCAGCTGCAGATGATGCAAGGCCTGCTGCGCTTCATCAATATGCGCCTGTTCAGCCGTCTGCGCAGACATGGCGGCGATATTCGGCAGCAGGTGCTGCAGCTGCTGCGCCACCAGCAGGCGCAGGTTTTTATTGGCTGGATCTTTTTTGCTGAGCTGGAATTCCTTGGCTTTGACTGCCGGGCTGGCCGGCTGCTGCAGCGCCAGCAAATTGCCCAGTTCGGCCTTGCTGCGCACATCCAGCCACAGCTGATATTTCTTCACCCATTCAGCGCTGAACGCCAGCAGCGCCTGAATTGAACCGCTTTTCAGCTCAAACTCAACTTCATGCACTTGCTGTTCCGCATGCGCAGTGCGGATGCAGCCGACATCCAGGCTGACTTCAATTTCCGCATCCTGAAATGCAATGACGCGCAAGGTGCGGACAATATCCGTTTCAAACTGCAGCGTCAGCTGGTCCTGCCTGCCGCCCAAGGCATCCTGCAGAATAGCCTGCGCTTCAGGATGCTGGCTGTAAACCGCCAAATCCAGATCGGGCGCCTGATCCAGCTCGCCTAAATCCAGATTGTGCTCAAAGCGCTCAATCGGGCTTTTTCCGGCCGCCTTCAGGGTCTGAATCCAGCGCGCGCCTTCCAGCCGCTGGCGCAGGGCGGCATGCTTTTGCGCCATCAGGCGCTCAGCAGTGTCGTAATACTTGGCTTTCAGTTGAAGCTGCTGTGACTTTTTGGGATCAATCGCCTTCAGCAGCGCCGCGCGGCGCGCTTCAGGGATTTGAAATTTCAATTCAACTTCGACCATGGGTATGTCCTAATTCTTCATTTGGATTGCAGCGCTAAAACGGCGCAGCCTTGACGGCGCATAGCGCTTAAAAACAGTTCCTGGCGCAAAAATGCGCGTGTAATTTTTTAAAGCCTGATTTTAACCAAAAACCAAATGCATGTAAGGCTTGACGATGCAGATAAGCCGGTTAATTGCGCAGAGATTGGCAAAGCCGCTTCCAGGCTGGCTATGCCTGCATGGCCTGAAGCCGGTGTTCAGCGTGCCCTTGGCGCTGATCAGATCTGCCTTTTCATGGCCTGAAATTTGCGCTATGGTGTGGAAAAAACATCAGGATGATGACTATGAATGCTCAAGCGCCAGTTCCGGCGGATCAGCAGCCCGAAGCGCCGGCCGCCATGCCAATTCAAAACTATGCGGATTTTTACCGTTTTTATTTAACCGAGCACCGCAATATCATGAGCCGGCGCCTGCATGTTGCGGGCAGCGCCGCTGGCCTGTACTTTTTTTCTAAAGCCCTGCGCCGGCGCCAGCCCAAGTATTTTCTGTATGGCCTGGCATCCGGCTACGCTTGCGCATGGATTGGCCATTTTGTTTTTGAAAAAAATAAGCCCGCCAGCTTTAAGCAGCCGCTGTACAGCTTTATTTCTGACTGGCGCATGCTGGCCGATGTTGCGCGCGGCAATTTGAGCCTGCTGGAGCGCAGCCGGGATAAAATTGACAGCTGATGCCGGCGCGCTGAATGCAGGACGAAAGCGCTGAGGAATTGCAGATCCGCCTTAACCGGCGGATTTTAATTTTTTGCTGAAATATAATCAGAACTTAAGCGCTAAGCCGGAGAAATGATATTGCATTTTTAAAGTTATTGTTCTAATAATGTTCCTGTTGCATTCAAGATGATAGATTTTAAAGTTTTCCAAGCCTAGAGCGACCTTCTCTAGGCTTTTTTTATTGCATGGAACAAAAAAAGATTATCAGGCCAATGATTTGAAAATAGAAAAATACTAGGTGATGGATTTAAATAGGGCAGGCCTTTTGATGGTTTATACGTTTCCCCGTACGCTTAACATAAACCATCAAAAGACCTAATATCGCGCTGATTTGATTATTATTAAGTATTTATCGTTATAGTTATGCATGTCATTTTACGTTTTTAAGGCTGCTGCGCTATCCCCAGAATTGGGTATTTTTCTAACAAAAGCAGGAAAAAGCAGTTTATTTGATGCAAGCTGCTGGCCAGGCAGCGTAGCGTTCTATTTCACTTGAGAAGTGCATATTCTTGGCCCGGTTCCGCGCAGTTCAGCCTATAATAGCCCTAAGTTTGATTCAGTGACTGTTAATATGCGCGGTTTATACCTTATCACCAATGATGATCCCTTGGCTGTGCTGCTCCCGAAATTGGACGCCGCTTTGGCGCCGGGCGCAGTTAAAATTCTGCAGTACCGCCGTAAAAAAGTGCTTAAGGCAGATCAGCCTGATGAAGTGGAGCAGATCAAGGCGCTTTGCGAACGCCATCAGGTGCCGTTTGTGATTAATGATGACTTGGCGCTGGCTGCGCAGTTCGGGCTGGGCGTGCATTTGGGCCAAAGCGATGGTGAAATCCGTGACGCTGCGCAGGGCTTGCAGCCGGGTGCGATTATTGGCCGCACCTGTGAAAACTCAATGCAGCTGGCTGAGCAGGCGATTGCCGATGGCGCCAGTTATGTGGCCTTTGGCGCCATTTATGCGACCAGCACCAAGCCGGAAGCGGGCAAGATCGGCTTGGAAGCTTTAAAGCAGGCTTCCGCCAAATTTGACCTGCCGATTTGCGCCATTGGCGGCTTAACGGTTGAAAACTCAAGGATCGTGCTGGAGTCCGGCGCAGACCTCTGCGCCGTGATTAGTGATATATTAGGCAAAACAGCCGAAGATATTCCCGCGCGCGTTCAGGCATGGGCGGACTTATTTGCGCAAACGGCATAAACGCTTTTACTTTATTACTTTTAGATATTTCAGTTGAGTGATTTCATGAGCTTATCTCCAAAGCAAGAACAATTGTTTAAACAGGCCAGCAAGCATATTCCTGGCGGTGTGAACTCGCCTGTGCGCGCGTTTAACAGTGTGGGCGGTACGCCGGTATTTATTGAAAAAGCTCAAGGCGCTTATCTTTATGACGTAGACGGCAAGCGCTATGTGGACTATGTCGGCTCATGGGGGCCAATGATTTTAGGCCATGCGCAGCCGGATATTATCAAGGCGGTGCAAACCGCTGCTGTAGACGGCTTGAGTTTTGGCGCGCCGACGGTGCATGAAACCACGCTGGCCGACATTATCTGTGAAATTATGCCGTCAATTGAGCTGGTGCGCATGACCAACTCAGGCACTGAAGCGACCATGACGGCGATCCGCCTGGCGCGCGGCTATACAGGCCGTGACAAAATTGTGAAATTTGAAGGCTGCTATCACGGCCATTCAGACTCGCTTTTGGTGAAAGCCGGTTCAGGCCTGCTGACCAACGGCGAAGGGGAAGCGACTTCTGCGGGCGTGCCGGCGGACTTTGCCAAGCATACTTTAACGCTGCCGTATAATGACATTGCGACTTTAAAGGAATGCTTCGCTAAATTCGGTTCTGAAATTGCCGGCGTGATTGTTGAGCCTGTGGCAGGCAATATGAATCTGGTGAAGCCGGTGGACGGTTTCCTGCAGGCGATCCGCGATGTCTGCGATGAGCACGGTTCAGTCTTTATTATTGATGAAGTGATGACCGGTTTCCGTGTTGGCTTAGGCGGCGCGCAGGCGCACTACAATGTTAAGCCGGATTTGACTACGCTGGGCAAAATCATTGGTGCAGGCCTGCCGGTCGGCGCATTTGGCGGCAAGCGTGAAGTTATGGAATGCATCGCGCCATTGGGCAAAGTTTACCAAGCAGGCACACTTTCCGGCAATCCGCTGGCAATGCGCGCAGGCATTGAAATGTTCAAGCATCTGCGCCAGCCGGGCTTTTATGAAGCGCTAACAGCTAAGCTGGAAGGCTTGCTGGCTGGCCTGCAGGCAGCTGCGGATGAAGAGGGCATTGCGTTTAAGACTCAGCAAGTAGGCGGCATGTTCGGCCTTTACTTTACCGATCAGGACGACATTACCAGCTTCGACTCCATGCTGAAATGCGATGTGGATGCATTCCGCAAGTTCTTCCACGGCATGCTCAGCCGCGGCGTGAATCTGGCGCCTTCCGCTTTTGAAGCAGGCTTTATTTCCAGCGCGCATAGCGATGAAGACATTGCATTTACGATTGAAATGGCGAAAGAAACATTTGCGGAAATGAAAGCTTAAAAGCGGTTAAGCTCTTTAGGCTAAAGCCCGCGGCGCGATGCTGCGGGCTTTTTTGTTTTCATGTTTTTTAACTTTTCCTAACGGCAGGTGATTCAGGCTTTTTAGCGTAAGCGCATTAAAAACTTTAGCTTAGAAAGCATTTCTAAGCTAAAGTTTATAAAAGCGTGGAGCTTTGATTGAAAAATAAGCGTGGAACGTGAATAATAATTAAAAAGCAGTTTCAAGGTGCTGAACCCTGGAACAGCCTTGACTAAGGTGTTGATGTTTATGAATAAATTTCAAGAATTTCGCATAGCGTGTATTATGTTAATTTTAGAGAAAATTAAAAATATAAAAGGGAATTAATATGGAAATTGATTTCAAGGTTAAATCCGTTTCAGGCTTAATTGGATCTTTAAATATTCAAATTATTCCTACTGATCTAAATAGAAATGCCAGTTGTCTAAATTCGATCGTAATTAATGAAGTTGCCTTTTCGTTGGTTGAAAATTTTTTTAATAGGAATAAGGAGGAATATTTTCATTGGGGAAATACCTATATTAGTTCTGAAACGATTGGAGGTATCGTTAAAGATTTATACTATTTTCATAGTTTTATAGCTAAAAGTAATAAATTTGACAGAACATTGAAACTGATCTTTAGTGAGGAGACAGAGTTTTTTGACGAGAATTTTTTAAGTTTGAAGCCTAAAGTCTTAATTATGATCAGTGAAATAATTAATTTTCTAGAAAATATTGAGAATCAAAAAGATGGCATTACAGTTCTTGGTGTTTAAGAAGCAAATTAGCATGGGCTGTTAATTCGTATTGTGTTAATTTTAGAAATATTTAATAGCTGGAAGTAATATGACTAAAAATCCGGAATGGGTCACACGTGGTAAAAGTATCAAGCAATTAATTGAAGAATTAGAATCTTTCGAAGATCAAAACCTATTAGCTGAGATATCTTTTGACGATGGAGAAACATCCAAGCCTATAAGTTTAGTTAGTAAAATTGATGGTAAATGTATTCTACTGAATTGTGAAAACTCAACAAAGTAATACCCATTATTTAAAATAATAGATGTCATAAGTCAAAAAATGTAAAAACGTGGATCTACGTTTCGCATAATTCGTATGATGTTAATTTTAGACAAACTACAATGTAATCATTAAAGCTATGGAAAGAAACGAATACCAAGAAGAAAAGCATACTAAGTTTCTTTATTCGAATAAAAGACGCATTCAGCGAAGAGTTCTACAATTAGAAAAATCTACAGCTGAAGCGATTCATAGTTATATTCAGTTTAACTATAGAGATGAATGGTTTGAAAGCAACTTTGCTATCTTAAGTTGTTGGAAATTTTCAAAAATAGATTTTGGTAAGCCTGACACTTTTTGGTGTGATACGATTTATTTTGAAGATTTTCATATAGAAAATAATAGAAAATTTGTTTTTAGTGGACACGCTTGGATTGGTTTATCAAGCAATGTTGGATCAGAATGGAAAGTTCCAGTTACAGGAAAATTTTGTATCAGCCCGACAGGGAAAATATTAAAAAATTATACCCTAATTTTTTACAATGGAAGTCAGAGATTAATTTTATCGAAACAATAAAAAAACCTTAAATCATTCTCCATTTAACATAATGGGCGTTATACGAAATCAATGGAAATACTGTTTTAATTTCCTGTTGGAAAACCACGAAGCATCCATTGTATGCCCCATAATACAGTTAGAATTAAGACTACTGAAACCACGATTTTTCATTCATGCAGTTTTAAGTATTCCTGAAATTAACATAATACATGTGATACAAAAGGCCCAATTCATAGGCCTTTCAATCACTTATTTAACCTAAAATCTTTTATACTAAATTAGAATATTAGAATCCAATATCTGATCTGCATTCTGTTGATTTTAGGCAATCTTCACGCCATTCTCTTTCTGACGAATAGGGAACCAGCCATTTCTTGCCTTGATTTCATTCCATAGCTGATCAGGTATGCGCAATTCAGGATTTCTTTCGGTCTCCAATTCTGTTGAAATCCGGCTTGCTTCCTTATTTCCTGCCAGTTCAACCCAGTCAGGATTCATGACAATGGCCTTGCCAATTGCAATCAGAGGCAATCCTAATGCCAGCGCTTGTTCGGCTTGACTTGGTGTTCGAATCTTCCCGGCAGAAATCAGAGGAATTCTATGATTTAAATGTTTCACTATGCGTTGAATTGTAAGTTCATCATCTGTGCGATCAACAGGCTGGCTATTCAAAACGTCTGTGAGTGAAACATGAAGATAATCAATACCGGCTGCAACTAAACGGTCAATCAGCTGCAAGCTGTCACTGATCCGCAGACCATGTTCCTCGTATTCTTCCACAGAGATGCGATAGCCCAATGCAAACGGTTTTTGCGCATATTGCTTGATGACACGTTGCACTTCATTCACCACAGCCAAAGGAAAATTCATGCGCTTTTCAAGCGTTCCTCCCCATTCATCCACCCGCTGATTAAACAATGGTGAAAAAAAGTTCTGAATGAGAAAGCCATGAGCGCCATGCAGTTCAATTCCGTCAAATCCAGCTGCAATCGCTCTTCGTGCCGTTTCGCCAAAGGCATGAACCATATCTAAAACTTCTTGATCAGATAAAGCGCGAGTAGTCATTTGGCTGTCGATAAAAGAACCGGCTGGTGTACGCAGCGCACTGGCACTCACCACATCTCTATTCGGGATTAAATCAGGCAAGGCTTTGTTGCCTGCATGGAAAATCTGCAGGATCGCCGGCGCGCCTCCGCTTTGGGCTGCCTGGGCTAAGTTTTTTAAACTGGGAATAAAACGGTCATCAAATGCCGCAAATTCATTGGTAAATCCAATCCCGTTTTCCAGTACATGGGTGCAGCCTGTAATGACCAAGCCAACGCCTTGTACACGCTGGCGAAGATATTGCAGTTCTTGTTCTGAAACTGTCCCATCATCATTCGCTGACCATGTCGTCATGGGTGCCATAATGATTCGGTTCCGTAAAGTTAGGTCTGGGGTGAATGGGAAAGGCTGAAATAATTTAGAATCTTGCATCGCCATGAATGTATCCAGCATATTGAGCTTTCTAAGAAAAGGTGGTCTTCACCATGAAACAAGGCATTAAATCTGATGCTTTGTTTCAGGCTTTCACTTACAGATTTGCTTTGTAGAATGGAATCAGTTTATCCAGCGCTGTTTTCACAGGCTCAGGCTTGTCATAAAGATCGTAATGCGACCAGCCCTCTACAACAACCAGCTCTTTATTGGCCGATGCGGCGCGGTTGATAATCTCAAAACCATCACGATATGCGCCAAAACCGCCCGGTTTGCTGCCCACGATAATCATGAGAGGCTGAGTCAGCAGAACTTCTGCTAAATGGAAGGCATCCCATCCCACAGCGGCGGCATTGCGTGAAAATAAGGTTTTATTCACGCCATTCGGCTTTTCGCCGCGCGCTGTACGGTAATATTCGGTCGCTTCCAGCGGGTCGATGTCGGCATGATCCGCTTTGGCTGCTTCTACAGTCGGATACAGCCCTTGATCGACACGAAGCGGAGCGCCTTTTGCCTCAGCAGTGCGTTGAGCAGCAATTGCTTCCAGAAATGCGACAGGATTGCCGCCGCTTGCTTCACGCATGACACGGCCATAGTTTGCACCGGTAATTGTGCCTACCGCTTTAATTCTGCGTTCAGTCATTGCAGCATTAATGGAATAACCGCCGCCGCCGCAAATGCCTAGAACGCCGATGCGGTTTTCATCGACATAATCTAAAGTGACAAGATAATCAGCAACCAGGCTGAAATCCTCAACACGGAGGGCCGGATCTTCAATATAGCGCGGCTCACCGCCGCTTTCGCCTTGAAAGCTTGCATCAAAGGCAATCACAACAAAACCGGCTTTCGCTAAGGCAGCACCGTAGACATTGCCGGAGGTCTGTTCCTTGCAGCTCCCAATCGGATGGGCGCTGATAATGGCAGGGTATTTTTTACTTTCATCAAAATCATCAGGGAAATATAAATCAGCTGCAATTTCCCAGTAGGGCGCTTTTACTTTTACACTTTTCATCGTTCATTTACCTTGTATTTTTAACTGCATGGATTACATAAAGTAGGGTTTGTCTGCATCAGAATGAGGCTTGCTGACACCTAAATTTTCTTTTGCATATAACGCTGGGTTGGCAATAATTTGAGTCACTAAGTGAGCAACACTTTTTCTGGATACTACCGTACCTTTAAAAGCCTCACCTTTATGTGTGATTTCAAAATCGACTTCGTTTTCATCTGTTAACCAGGCTGCTCTCAGAATGGTGTAATCCAAACTGGAGCTTTCAATTAAGTCTGCAGACTTGCGGTATGGAGGAAAATATTCACCGATTTCCTGATTATTCCACTCGCTAAACGCGCCTGGAACTTCATTGTAAATTCCAAGTGTGTTAATGGAAATCAGGCGCTGAATATTTAGCGTATTCATTACTTTAATGATATTTTCAGCTTGCCCCTCCATATCGCCGGCAAGGTTTGCATACACCATATCTTGCCCTTGCATGGCATCGGTTAATTGCTCTATGTTGAGAACATCACCTTCAATAATCCGAGTATTTGCCAGAGGCAGGGGAGCTAACTTGCTTTTATCCCTCGCAAAGAGTGTCAGCGCAATTTCAGGCTGACTCTTTAGCGAATCAATAGCCCATTGAGCGATTTGCCCTGCAGCGCCAAGTACCAAAACCTTTTTCATAGCGATGTTCCGCAATTTCTTTGATGGAATTGATCTTATCAAGCTATGGCTTTCATGATTAGAGGCTATAATCATATTGTTTTAATTAGCATCTCTTATTAATTGGCTCATTTTTATGAAAACAAACTTGAATGATTTGCATGCTTTTATTGCTGTAGTTCAGAATGGGAACTTCACCAAAGCGGCTGCGGCTCTCGGTACGACACAATCGGCTGTGAGCCAAAGTATTGGCAATCTTGAACAAAATTTAGAATTAAAACTATTTAACAGAACAACCAGAAGCGTCACTTTGACTGAGGCTGGAGAAAAACTGTTTGACTATGTTGGCCATCAGTTAGAGGACATTGCCTTAGGACTGGAACGCCTGAGTTTAATGAAAAATAAACCGCATGGCCGGGTCAGAATCACCGCGGATGATTTTTCGATAAAATATTATATTTACAGTAAAATCAAAAAAATAGTGAAAGAATACCCAGAGATTACCATTGAGCTTATTTCGGATAATCGGCAGGTGGATATTGCCCAGGAAGGCTATGATGCGGGTGTCCGTCTGGGACTGTCTATTGAAAAAGATATGATCGCCGTGCCGATTAGCCATCCAATTCAAATGTGTTTAGTTGCATCGCCTGAATATATGCAGGGTAAAGCTGAAATCAAAAGCATTCAGGATCTCAACCAGCATCATTGCCTAGGCATTAAGCTGCTGACGAGCAATTCATTATTGGCCTGGAATTTTATGCAAGGTGACAAGCAAATTGCTTATAAAATAGAGAGCCATTTAATTTTTACCGGTGTAGATCGGGTGCTTGATGCTGCCATTGATGGATTAGGTGTCGCCTATTTACCGCTTGATATCGTGCAAGATTTTTTGGCTGAAGGGAAGCTGCTCAGTTTTTTAAATGAAAGCGCTTCGACCTATCCGCCGCTTTATCTTTTTTATACGAGCCGCCGCTTCAATTCCCCTGCATTTCAGATCGTGTGTAATGCGCTGAAGGAAAGTTAATAGACCGCATATCGGCGCTGCTGCAAAGCAAATTTAAGCGATCAGCAGCAATTGCTTCCGGCTGAATTTTAAAACAGGGCCAATTGAAAATATTTTTGCCGCAAATCGGAAAAAACATGCGCAATTCGGGCTTTTCGCATTGTATTTCTTGGCTAAGCTTTTTATCATTGCGCCCTTATTTTCGCGATTGGCCTGGATTGAACATTGAATAGTTTTCTGACAGAACATCTGATTCATCGTGATGAAGATTTTATGGTGATCCATAAGCCGGCCGGCTTGCTCACTGTTCCAGGAAAAACAGCAGATCTGCAGGATTGCCTGATCAATCGCTTAGTGAAAGAAGAACCTAAGACTTTATTGATTCACCGTCTGGACCGCGACACCTCAGGCATTTTGGTTTTTGGCTTGTCAAAGCTGGGCCAGAACCGCATCTCCCGCCAGTTTCAAGAGCGCCAAACCGCTAAAACCTATCAGGCCATTGTGGCCGGGACTTTAGAAGGCGAGGGTACTGTTGATGTGCCTGTGGTGTATGATCCGTCGCGCCCGCCACTGCATATTGCAGACCCTGCGCATAACAAGCCCGCGCTGACGTATTGGCAGGCCCTTGAGCATTTTCAGATCAATGGCGCGGCCGTGACGCGCGTTACGCTGACGCCTATTACCGGCCGCTCCCATCAGCTTCGCGTGCACATGCAGTATTTGGGCCATCCAATTGTCGGCGATACCTTATATGCAGATGAGCAGCAGCAGGCCTTAATGCCGCGCCTGTGCCTGCATGCGGAACGCTTGAGCTTTCATCATCCGAAAACAGAGCAGGCCGTAGAATTTACCTGTCCTGCGCCATTCTAGAAAATACCCTTGAAACATTCGAAATGAGCCTCACTTTTTAGTGGGCTTTATGTCAAAATACATTGCTATTCGGTGCGGATTTTTGCTCAAATATCAAACACTATTTGGGCCTGAAATTTGCAGTCCTTACTTAAGATAAAGGTGGAAAAATTGCAGCAGTTTGCTATTGGTCAACGTTGGTTATCGGACACGGAAACAGAGCTTGGATTAGGAGTTCTTATTGATGTAGATGAGCGATCGGTCAGCATTTTATTCCCAAAGAGCGATGAAACGCGTGTATACGCGCGTCACAATGCGCCTTTATCCCGCATCGTATTTAACGCAGGCGATGAAGTTCAGGATCAGGAAGGCGTCATCTGGGCTGTAGAATCGGCAGAAGACCGCAGCGGCGTGCTGCGCTACAACGTTATCCGCACCAAAGAAGACGGTACGGAAGAGCGCAAATCCTTAAATGAAACCCGCATTGGCGCCAACATTCAGCTGTCTAAGCCGCTGGACCGCCTGCTGGCCAGCCAGATTGACTATAAAGAATGGTATGACCTGCGCATTGAGTCTTTGCTGATGCAGGCTAATATGCAGTCCAGCCCTTTGCGCGGCTTAGTCGGTTCGCGCGTTGGCCTGATTCCGCACCAGCTGTATATTGCGCACGAAGTCGGCAAGCGCTTTGCGCCGCGCGTGCTGCTGGCCGATGAAGTCGGCCTGGGCAAAACCATTGAAGCTGGCCTGATCATTCATCAGCAGCTGAAAACCGGCCGTTCTGAACGCATCCTGATTTTAGTGCCGGATTCGCTGCAGTATCAGTGGATGATTGAAATGCGCCGCCGCTTCAATCTTGAATTCTCCCTGTTTGATTTGACCCGCACCGCATCAATCAAAGAGCATGATCCGGAACAGAATCCGTTTTTAACTGAACAGCGGATTATTGCCAGCATTGACTTGATGATTGACCACGATGATCTGCGCGAGCAGGCTTTGGAAGCCGGCTTTGACCTGCTGGTGGTCGATGAAGCGCATCATCTGATGTGGAATGAAGAGGAAGGCGGCAACGACCGTTACGACCTTGTTGAAGAACTTTCGCAGCAGACCGCCGGTGTGCTGCTGCTGACAGCAACGCCGGAACAGCTGGGCGTGGAAAGCCACTTTGCGCGCATGCGCCTGCTGGACCCGCAGCGCTTCAGCTCGCTTGAGCGCTTTCTGGATGAAGAAGAAAAGTACCAGCATACGGCAAAAATTGCAGAAGTGCTGATGTCGGATCTGCCGCTGGAAGCCGCGCATTTAGACGCGGTGGAACAGCTGCTTGGACAGCGCATTGACGATAATCCTGAACAGCGTTTCCGCGCAATTCACGAAATTTTAGACCGCCATGGCACTGGCCGGATTTTATTCCGCAATACCCGCGAAGCGATTCAGGGCTTCCCGGGCCGTGACTGCCAGCCGGCGCCATTGCCGGCGCCGGAAAACTGGTCTAAAGACGGCAAGCTGCGCGAGCAGATGTGGCCGGAAGAAGCGCAGCTGGATGGCGCATGGATGGAAACAGATCCGCGCGTAATGTGGCTGATGGAAAAACTGCGCACAGACTTGAAGCACAATAAAGTGCTGCTGATTGCGCGCAGCGGCCCGGTGGTTGAAGCGCTGGAAAATGTATTGCGCCTGCACGCTGGCATCCGCACCGCCATGTTCCATGAAGGCATGAGCCTGCTGGAGCGCGATCAGGCGGCAGCCTACTTTGCTGAAGAATCTTACGGCGCGCAGATTCTGCTGTGCTCTGAAATCGGTTCTGAAGGGCGCAACTTCCAGTTTGCTTCTGACCTGATTTTATTTGATTTGCCGGCAAACCCGGATGTGCTGGAACAGCGTATCGGCCGTCTGGACCGCATTGGCCAGGAAAACCGCATTCAAATTCATGTGCCGTATCTGGCCGGCACTGCGCAGGAGCGCATGTTCCGCTGGTACAACGAAGGCCTGAACATTTTCAGCAATATTTCGCCAACTGCGCAAACGCTGCAGGAAAACTTCATTGTCAGCCTGAAAGACTGCCTGCTGGCGGATTTGGGCCAGCAGTTTGAAGACCTGCTGGAAGAAGTTTCAGTGCAGCGTGAAGCGCTGGAAGCGGAACTGCAGGCCGGCCGTGACCGCCTGCTGGAATACAACTCCTGCCGTCCAATTGTGGCGCAGGAAATTGTGCAGGCGCTGGAAGATTACGACGACAACACCACATTGCCCATGTTCATGAAGCGCTTTATGGCGGCCACGAACATTGATTTTGATGAGCAGAGCAACGGCACGGTGATCATTAAGCCGACCGACCAAATGCAGGTTCAGGGCCTGACTTTGGATGAAGAAGGCATGACTGCAACCTTCTACCGCGATCAGGCGCAGGTGCGCGAAGACGCGCAGTACCTGACGCTGGAGCATCCATTCACCGAAAGCGTGATGGAAATGATCAATACCCAAGGCTTCGGCAGCACCAATGTCGCTGTGCTGAAATCGGCCGCTTTGCCGCAGGGTTCGGTGCTGATTGAAGTATGGTTTAAAGTGGATGTGATTGCGCCTAAAGCCTTGAACCTGCCTTCAAGCCTGCCGCAGCAGCTGATCCGCGTTCTGCTCAGCGAAAAAGGCCAGGACTTGTCCGTTAAGATTGCGCCGGAAATTCTCAAGCCGTATCTGCACCATTTAGACAGCAACAGCTGCCGTCAAGTGGTGAAAGCGCGCCGTGAAGTGATTGAAGAGCGTTACGGCCAGGCATTGGAAATTGCCAAATCTGCATTGCCGAACTTCAAGCAGCAGGCGAAAGAAGTGTACGGCAGCAAATGGCAGTATGAAATTGACCGCCTGACCTACTTGAAGCAGTTCAATCCAAGCATCCGCGAAGACGAAATCTCCCGCCTGCAGAAGCTGCAGAAAGAAGGCTTAAGCCTGCTGGACGGGCTTTCGGTAACGCCGGAAGCCATTCAGGTGATGGTGGTGGTTAAGCCTTAACCGCAGCATGCAAAATGAAAGCGCCTCCGGGCGCTTTTTTAATCGCTTTCGTCCTAACCATTTTCATCCATCGGCATCTGCATATAGGTATGCAGCAGGCGCAGCACCGCATCTTCAAAGCTGACGTCAGCGCCGAGCAGGTCAAACTTTTCAGACAGCGCTGCATGGTCGGGGTGCGCGCTGTCCAGCTGTATCAGCAGCTGATGCCGGCTTGCCAGCTGTTCAGGGCGGACATGCTGCATGCAGGGCTGCTGCAGAGCCACGCTGCAAAATGGCATGCGATGGAGGGCGGCCAGAACATAATCCGCTTCTTCGCCTGCAGCGCTCAACACTTCCGGATCATAGGCATGGCAGTGCTGAACGATCTCCTGCACAATCTGTTCAGGGCGCTGATTCAGGTTTAAGCGGATATGGCGCTCAGGTTCCGCGCTGTTAAAGCTGTCAATTAGCCGCATATGCGCCTCAGGCTAAAAATTCTTCAAAATACTGCCAGATTTTCCCGGCGGCTTCTTCTGCGCGGGCAGGGTTCTTTGCCAGCCCCATATAGTCATGCTCAATAGCCTGCAGGCAGTCTGCAATTTCGGCAGCCGTCGCCTGCTCATTTTCCAGAATATCCAGAATGTCGGCAATATAGGCGTCATATTCATCCTGCATGGATGCGTCTTTGCGGATATTGATAGGGTCCCAGTCATGCAGCAGCACGTTTTGAATCTGCTGAATAAATAAATCAGACTTCTGTTCTTCGCTCATAAGCTTGCTCCAAATGCGGATATCTTGCGTTTCCGCCATTATATCGCGAACCGGGTGAAAATCCTGTTTATTGCAGCGCCAGCGGCGGGCGCCGCATAGGCGCCTATCCGGCCAAATCCGCAAGCCGTCTGAGGATGCTGGAGCAAAGGCGCGGCTTCGGTTAAAATGCCTCAAAAAATAAACAGCGGATGATAAAAATTATGGCAAAAGCGCTCATTACCCTCGGGTCGGCAACATCGCATGGCGGCGTAGTAACAGAATGTGACAGCTCCTTCCTGATTAACGGCATTGCGGTGCATTTGAACGGCATGAAGCATTACTGTCCAAAGTGCCAAGCTGCAGTTGCTGCCATTGCGGCGGACCTGTCCGTTACGGTAAAAGGGCGCGCCGTGGTCGTTGCCGGCGATAAAGCCACATGCGGCGCCATTTTTCTGCCCAGTCAGCACTTGGCGGTATCGGCCAAATAGGAAAAGCATCCCGGCATCAGTAATGCCAGTCAGTTAAGAAACTGATTGGCTTTTTCTTTTTAAACTCTAGAATTTATTTGATACGCGGAAGCGTCATCCGCAACCTGAGCAAGAATAAAAGCACTGCTTTTATTCGAAGCGCAAGTCTTTGAAATGGACTGTTTTTGCGATGAAAGCTGTTCAGTGCAGAAAGTGAACAGGTTTCGCGGTGAGGCGCATTGCGCCACAAGATGCTTTCCTTGCGAAGCTTCGCTTCTCATTTGGCGAATGAGAAACATTGTTTCGCAAGGAACAAAACGAGCTCCAAAAATTCGATTTCAAAACGGTAAGACTCCGCCGTGAATAATCCAAAAGGTTAAGAAGTTTGCAGCAAAACTCCTTAACTGATCAACATTATTCTGGCATCAGGCATTATTCTGCGGGCTGAGTGACTCGCCATTCAGCAATAAGCGCAGAACTGCAATTATCAAAAGCGCTTTTGCAGCATAGGCTGGACGCATTCAAGAACAGACTGTATTTCAGCATGACTCAACCGATACATTTTACCCATGCCAACGGCATTCCCTCCGCCAGCTATCAAAAGTTTTTTCAGGCTTTTGGAGCCGGCTATAATGTGAAAGCGATTCCGCTGATCGGCATGAACGCTGAATTTCCCGTGACTTACCGCTGGACGCATCTGGTGGATCAGGTGATTCAGGACATTCAGCGGCAGTTTCCCAATCAGCAAGTCATTGGCTTGGGGCATTCTTTCGGATCGCTGGTCACGCTGATGTGCGCCTATAAGCGCCCTGAGCTGTTTTCGCAGCTGGTGATGATGGACCCGCCTTTTGTGATTGGCGGAAAATCCGCTATTTTTGAAGGGCTGCAGAAATTAAAGCTGCAGACCGTAGACCGGATTACCCCGGCGGGCATTACCATGAAGCGCAAAGACCATTGGCCTAGCCGTGAAGACGCTTATCATTCATTGCGCAATAACCGCTTATTCAAGCACTTTGATGCGCAGTGCTTTGATGATTTTTTTGCCAGCGGCGTCAGGGCCGATCAAGAGCGGGGCGGGATGACCCTAAGCATTCCGAAAACTGCCGAAGCTGAAATCTTCCGCACTGTGCCGGCATGGTGGTGGCGGACGCCGCGCAAAGCGCCGCCGATGCCTGTGCATGTGATTACCGCGCAGCAAAGCCATTTCTACAGGCAAGGCCTGCCGCAGGGCATGAAGAAAACTTATGGCATTGAGTTCAGCGTGGTGGAAGGCGGGCATATGTTCCCGCTGGAGAAGCCGGAGGCTGCAGCGCAGTATGTGAAAAAAATGATAGAGATGCACAAGGTATCAGATGTTTGAAATTAATATGGGGGCTTAGGAAGTTAAAGAGGGCTGTTACGAAGTAATTTAAGCAAATCAAGGTACAAATTATCATGCTGATGATTGAAGAGATACTCCGTTTCTTTCAGATGCAAACAGATGCAAATAAAACATCTTTCTTTCAATACCCTTGAATTTGATCAGCCGCTTTTTGGCATAGCACCAAAATGATTTTATGCTGTCAATATGCCACTCCCCGCAAGCAAATTCATTGTCACCATGATTCACTCTTAAATGCTTGTCAAAGCCAATATCAACCAAACCATCATAGCCTCTCTATTCATCTGTGTTGATCACTGAATCAAGCTTAATATGCCAACGGATAATGCCTTGTAGCTTAGCTTTGGAGCAATCAGGCACAATTTCGTCATACACATTTTCAGCTCGTTTGAGCAGGCTAAATATAATTATTTTTCCTGATGTACCACGGCTTTTTTCTGCAAATACGACGAGCCCCGAAGTAAGATTCATCCAGTTCAACAACACCATTGAAAGGAGAAATTTCATCGCATTGAGCAGCAATTGTTTGATGTAGCTTGATGTAAATTATATTGATGGAACGTACTGAGATATTAGTGAGTTTAGCTGTATCTGAGGCAGTGAAATCTATGGCAAAAAAGCGAATAATCTGCCTGAATTTTACTTCATTGATTCTTGAGCGGGAATAGTATCTATTTTTTGCTTTAATATAAGGACGTTACCATACTTTTTAATATGCTTAACTTCCTAGGCCCCTAAGAAAACTTATCAAAAACTGGAGGTCAATTCGCGCACCAAAGCCGTGCATCTGGCGAAGCAGATCGGCTTATTAAGCTAGCGCACGCGCTGCGGCGCCAAGCGGTCAGCGGATGCGGGCTTCATCCAAATGGCGCGCGCCTTCCAGAATCATCCGGATCATGATCATGGTTTGCTCTGCAACCGCTTTGCGTTCTTCCGGCGGCAGGTCAATCACCTTGGCGCCCATATTGAACACCAGCTGCGTGATGCCTTTGGCGACAATGTCCGGGTGCGCCAGTTTGCTTTGGTTGAGCCTTTCCAGAACAATCAGGTCTTCTTTCAATTCCTGCTGGAAAAAATTCAGCTGGCGTTCAACCGCCTGCTTGTACGACGCCGAACCGGTATAGCCTTCGCGCAGCAGCAGGCTTAGGTTGCCTTCATCGACATTCAGCTGCGCAATAAATACCTCCACTGAACTGCGGATAATGCTGTTCTGCTTGGATGCCTTGAGGCGCGCTTCATGCAGGATTTTACGCAGCGCCAGGCCGGAGCGCTCAATCAGCTCAATGGCCAGTTCATCAATATCTTTAAAATGGCGGTAAAAGCTGTTCGGCGCAATGCCGGCTTCACGCGCGACTTCACGCAGGCTCAAAGACGCAATGCTTTTTTGCGGGCCAATTAAATGCAGGGCTGCCTGAAACAGTTCTTCTTTTGTAATTGTAGCTTTGCGGCCGACTGTGCGGACAGCTGCTGTTTCAGGGACAGTTTGAGGTTGGAGCATGGTGCCTAGATTCGCTTTCAATGCAGACCGAGTCATATTTTTCAAGGAATTGTAAACCTTAACATATTATCGCGGAAGCTTACAGCCTTTGTCGGGTTTAGATTAAATGCACGAATATATATACAAATATATATACATGTGTATAATAATTAAAAATTGCGATGAGATGTCTCTGCTATGCATGCACTTCAAAAAACAAAACAGCCCTTCAGTTTCTTTACGGAAAGCGTGGTCGATTTGAATGCAGTCAATTTCTGGCTGCAGAAGTTCAACCCGCTGTGGTCTAGCAATCAGGCGCTGGGCAAAGTTGTACAGAAGGAAATGGCGGCCGAGGATATGGTCAGCTTAACGCTGCAGGTCAACCGGCATTTTAAATTCGGCCAGGCAGGACAGCATCATCCGGTATTTATTACGATTGGCGGCGTGCGCTATGAGCGCACCTACAGCCTGACCCGGCTGGACAGCCAGCATGTGCTGCTCAGCGCAAAAAAAGTCACTGCGGGCAAAGCCAGCGCCTGGCTGGCTGATCAGGCCAAAGCCGGCGACATTATTGAGTTTGGCCTGCCTTTTGGCGACATGACTTTGCCTGCGCAAAACAGCCCGCTGGCGCTGCTGGCAGCCGGCAGCGGCATTACCCCAATGTTCAGCCTGTTGAAAGCGCTGAGCCAAACAGGGCAGATGGGCGCGCAACCTGTGCAGCTGCTGTACTGGGTCAAGCGCCATGAAGATGTGGCCTTTAGCGCGCAGTTTGAAAAGCTGGCGCAGCTGCATGCAAATTTCACATTCAAAATTTACTATACGCAAGACGCTGAAGCGGATGCGCGCTTAAACGAAACGCATGCTGCGCAGATTGCGGATCTTGCCGGCAGCACTGTTTATGCATGCGGGCCTGCCGGATTTGCGGCCAAAGCGGAAGAGCTGTTTGCACAGTCCGCGCAGGCATTTCAAAGCGAAGCCTTCAGCATGAACCTTGCGCCGGTAGATGACATCGGCTTTGTGAATGTCACGCTGGCCAAATCCAATAAAGTCGTCAGCATTCCAAAAGGCCAGTCCATTTTAGTGAGCCTGGAACAGCAGAATATCAGGCCGGAGCATGGCTGCCGCATGGGCATCTGCAACAAATGCGTCTGTAAAAAAGCGGAAGGCGCAACCAGAAATTTAGTGAACGGCGCGCAGCATGCTGAGCCGGGCAGCTTGCTTAAGCTGTGTGTCAATTCAGCGCAGACTGATCTCATCATTGATTTATAAGGTAGGACAATATTCATGAACATGCCTGTAAAACTGCAATATTTTAAAAATCCAAAGAACCGCGAACTGACTCAGGCGGACTTAGATGAGCTGGCCCGCGAGCTGGATGCCATCCGGCAGGAAGTTGTGGATGATATTGGCGAAAAAGACGCCAAGTACATCCGCCGTGTCTATTCAGCTGTCCGCTATTCTTCCCTGGCTGGCCGCGCGCTGCTGTTTGCAGGCTGGTTCCCGCCGGCGTGGGTGCTGGGCACAGGCTTGCTCAGTTTTTCCAAAATTATGGAAAACATGGAGCTGGGGCATAATGTCATGCATGGCCAGTACGACTGGATGAATGACCCTAAATTCAACGGCCCAAGCTATGAATGGGATATTGTCGGCACGGCGGACAACTGGCGCCAAACGCATAATTACAAGCACCATACCTATACCAACATTAAAGGCATGGATGATGATATCGGCTATGGCCTTGTGCGCTTATTTCCGGAACAGCGCTGGAAGCCGGGCTTTCTGCTGCAGCCGCTTTACAGCATTCCGTTCTGCCTGCTGTTCCAGTGGGGCGTAGCCATACAGAATCTGGAAATCGGCAAGGTCTGGTTTGGGCGCAAGTCTAAGGCGGAACTGAAAGAAGAATGGATGCCGCTGCAGAAAAAGATCTCTAAGCAGCTGTTTAAGGATTATGTATTCTTCCCGCTGATTGCCGGCCCGGCAGCGCTGCCGGTATTTGCCGGAAATTTAGTGGCGAATGGCGTGCGCAATATCTGGACATTCAGCATTATTTTCTGCGGCCATTTTACAAAGGATGTGGAAGTCTTTCCGAAAGCCGTGCTGCAGAATGAAAGCCGCGGCCACTGGTACATGCGCCAGATCCGCGGTTCATCCAACTTGACCGGTTCAGAGGCTTTTCATATTTTGACGGGCCATTTAAGCCATCAGATTGAGCATCATTTATACCCAGATGTTCCGGCGCGCCGCTACCGTAAAATGGCGCCGAAAGTTCAGGCAGTATGTGAAAAATACGGCCTGAACTACAACAATGCCAGCCTGGTAAAGCAGTACGGCAGCGTGCTGAAGCGGATTGTGAAATATGCGTTTCCTTTTAAAAAGTAAGCTGCATTAAGTTTTTGATATTAAAGTAAACAGGAGCAATTGCCTCAGGCGGTTGCTCTTTTTTATGAGCAACTGGCCTGTTTACTATTTGTGATTTCTTGTAAGAAAAAATTATACAGGCCGGAAATATTTGAGCATTTTTGCCAATTGAATAATTGTATAAAATATGATCTAAAAAATAATACTCTGGCGGAGTATATGCTGCGCAGCCGTAAGGCTGCATTTTATTTATGACATTTGCGCTTTTATTGATTTGAAAATAAGAAGAAATAAATTTTAAGTTTAACGGCCAGTATAAAATTTAGGAATGTCCGGCTGCAGCGGATGATTCTTTTTACTAAATGATAATGCCTGCCAAATAATAATGTTTTTTAACTTGAGGATTAATCACTGTATTTTTTTGACAGCATGAATTTTATATTGATCATGCTAGATTTTAAATAATAACAACAACTGCTTGAGCAATAATATGACTAAAAAGCAAGCAAGAACTATTAGAATTTCCAATGCGGGGTTTACGCTGCTGGAAATCATGGTGACCGTTGTAATTATTGCAATTCTAGCCATGATCGCCATGCCCATGTACTCAAACTATATCACCAAGTCCAAAGCCCGCAGCGCAGGAGCTGATCTGGTTGCGCTGGGCCTGGTCATTGAAAGCCTGTATCAGCGCAATCTCAGCTACCCTGTGCCTGCTGTGAATCCGACTGTTTCTACAGCAAAAACGCAGGAATATGCAAGCGCGTGGCAGCCGGCGGAAACTGACACTTTTGACTATACGGCAAATGCCGCCGCCACATCCTATACGCTTACTGCCACAGGAAAGGGGCGGAATGCGGGATGCAATTTAACGCTCACCAATAAGAACATACGCACCATTAGCGGCGGTTCAGGCTGCGGAGGATTATCGTCATGGTAAGCCTGCCGCGGGGGATCACCCTGATAGAGCTTCTGATTACGGTCGCGCTGATTGCAATTTTGGCGATGTCCGCTTTGCCGCTGGGGCGGGCCTGGGTGGCCAATGCGCAAATCACCAAAACTGAAAAGCTGTTTCTGGAAGCCTATAGCCGCGCCAGAAATGAGGCGATCCGCAACCCGAATGCCGTGAAAATTGACGGCACAGCGCCGGCTGCGGTCTTAATTATCGACAACACCGCTAAAACCATGACGGTCAGAAATAAAGATGACAGCGCGGCCGACTCAATTGTTCTGCAGTCCGCAATTGAACCCACGGTTACGGTGACCCTTTCCACAGAATGCAATAATAAAATTCCGCTGAATAATAATGCTTATGTGCTCACTGCAGATTGCAAAGTCTACACAATAACCGCAAGTGGAGGTACAAATGCAGCAGGTGCCTTATAGAAAAACGCAGCATCGGGCGCATCAGCAGGGGATTACGCTGATCGAGGTGCTGGTTTCAGTTGCAATGATGGCGATTATTGGCCTGGGGGCGGCTTATATTGCCGGCCGCACAGCGGTCATTCACCGCGATCAGAATATTCATTTATATACAGTTAACCAGTTCCGCCAGCAGCTGGAAAACACCGGGCAGTGCAGCAGCAAAGCGGTAGGAACGCATAATGTGCAGGTGGATGTTGCCGGCGCAAGCGTGCAGGCGGTCTGTTCGGTAAAAAAAGAAACGTTCAGCGTTACAGCGAGAGACGGCTCCGGCAATCAGAACAATGGGGTCGCTGCCGGAACAGTAGATGTAACTTATGCGGATATTCAGGTCAGTACAGCGGACAGTTCGATTGTTCCGATAAAAGTAAAAATATCGCCTTAAGGGGGTCATTATGATTCATTCACGCTCTCAGCGGGGTATTTCTTTAATTGAAATTCTGATTGCGCTGGCTTTATCTATTCTGATTATTCTAGCGATGCTCCGCGCCTTTGTGACGACGGGCGCAGTAACCTCAGAATCCTCGGCTGGCGCCAAAGCGGACAGCAGCATGATGCTGGGCTTTATTGCCGCTGACCGCATTCTGCAAGGAATGGGGTTTGGGCTAAGCAATACCTCGGCTGGGTACGGGACGAATTTTCAGGTGCTGGATAAAGACGGCAGCCCGGTTGCAATTGGGACTGCAGGCAAGTATCTGGTTTGGAAAAGCTCAGATACGCTCTGCCAGGCCTTATACAGCCATGCAAACGGCCTGTATTTATATGGGAAATCCGCCGGCTATGCATGCACGAGCTTAGCCAAGCCGGCAGATGCTACAACGCCTAAAGAGCTGCTGATTGCTATTGATGAAGCTCTCCGTTCATCGGGCATTTCAAATAATTCAAACAATATTGGAAACATTGACTTGAAAGTGGAATCGGCCGCCGGATGCGTGCCTTTTGGCGCCAAAAATGGACTTGCTGACAGCGCCAAATATCAGGCGGTACTGACAGCGCAAGCTTATGCTGCCAGCAGCGCCAGCGCGGCGAAAACCATCAGCAATGTCACCTGCCTATTTAACTTCAAATAGGGGAGAATGAGAAATGAATCATATATGCTGTAAAACGGGGAAAAATTTCAATCCGGCGGGCGCTTTAAAACAGGCCGGTTTTTCTTCCCTGCTGTTTGTTGTGCTGGTCGGGCTGTCATTAACTGTGCTGACGGTGGGCTATATGTCGTCCATGCGCAACCTGCAGTCAACGGCTGTTACTGCGCATGCGCAGACGCAGGCGCAAATGCAGGCCATGATTGGCTATCAGGGATTGACGGAATTTCTCAAAGGGCAGTCAATTGAAAATATCAATAAAATTGAAACAGGCACCTTAACGCGCAATGCGATGACGATTCCATTCAGCAAAGTCAGCTGCGGCACGGGTCAATACTGCTTTGATATTACCGGCAAGAGCGGCGGGGCCAGCGCAATCCTGCGGAGCAATTTTCTGATCAGTGAAAGGCTGGATAAAAAAACTCAAACAGGATCTGTTTTTGCCGGCGGGCTGACTGTCGGCGGCAATTCATCTTTAACTGGCAATGGCGTATCAATTGCGGTAAAAGACGGCATTGTTAAAAATAACTCTGGAACAGATATTTCGGGTCAGCTGACCGGCATTACCGTTGAAAAATATACAGCTTCAAACTTTATTAAGGCGGAAGATTTAAAAGATCAGGCGAATTATACTTTTTCCCTCGATTCATCCGGCAATCAAGTCTGTGAAAAAGCCAACTTATACGCTGCCGGCGGGGGCGTGATTGCAAAGCAGACCTTCAGCTGTTCTCAGTATAACGGCATTACTTACAGCGGCGGCGCCTGGAGCATTGACAGTTCAAAAAACCTGCCGGCCGGCGTGCTGTGGTTTAAGGAAAAAGTGGTTGTCAACCTTACAACAACAGATCTGATTAATACGGTGATCAGTGTTGGAGGCATTGAAAGCAAGATTCCTTCAGGCAATAAAGGCGTCAGCTATAATGCTTATGCGCCAAATGCGTATTTCATTAAAATCCCCCTTGCTGTTATTTCAAAAATATGCGGCACGTCAGGCGCCATACCTGTGCAATACTGCAAATCTGACGGAACTTTAAAGCCCTTAGATGAGCTGGATGATTCTCCCGCAAATATCGGCAATATCTTATTTTTAACCAATGGCCAATTGGCGCTGGATTCAGGCAACTTAGGCGGGAAAGGAGGCGCTGTTCCCAACTCGGTCAATTATTTCGGAAATTTAATTGCATCGTCCGGAGCTGGCGGAACCGGTTTGGCCTCTGCAAAATTTGTCGGAACGGGTCTGATTAATATTTTCGGCAATATTGTGATTACAGGCGAAACGGATGCGACTGAATTGAATGGCAATATTAAAGTCGGATTAATCAATGCAGACGCAACCGGCTCATCCATGCCAGTCTTGGTCAAAGATTTCCTTGCCAAAGGCATCCGCTATATGTGAAAAGGGCCAGCCTAAAAGCTAGCTAGCTCAGCTGCTGATTTTAATGCCAGTCAGTTTTTAAACTGACCGGCATTGCCAAGTTAAGGAGCTTTGAGCAGCCGCTGACCATGTCAAAATGCAATGACATTGCTTTTATGGCGGGCCGCTTAACTGCAGCTGCTAATGAGAATTGGCAAATGGGCTTTGATTGCGCCGGCTGAGTTCCGGCAAATGCAGGTCTGTTCCAACCATAAAGCGGTGATCCGCCAAATCCAGCATGGCCAAGTCCTCGGCGCTGTTGCCGTAGGCATAGACCGCGGCATAATCCTGCAAATTGTACCGCTGTAAGATCCGCATCTTTTTCTGTTCGCCGCTGCAGTCCGCCGTCTGATAAAATCCGGTAATTTTCTGGCCTTTAATTTCAACTTCAGAACAGATCAGCTCAATGCCCAGCAGGCTGCAGACCGGCTTTAAATACAGGTCGACCGATGCGGAAACTAAAGCGATGTCATGGCCTAAGTCCTGATGCGCTTTCAGCTGATTGAGCAGATGCGGATTAAGCGA
This sequence comes from Acinetobacter sp. WCHAc010034, assembly GCF_001696615.3. NCBI lineage: Bacteria > Pseudomonadati > Pseudomonadota > Gammaproteobacteria > Moraxellales > Moraxellaceae > Acinetobacter > Acinetobacter sp. WCHAc010034. The sequence continues at coordinate 3,414,313 of NZ_CP032279.1, forward strand.
CGTCAGCAGCTCCTGCGCATAGTCTTCCGCAATGCGCTGCACCTGTATGGCATCTGAATCGCTGAACATGGCGCGGTACAGCTTAGGGCGCATGGCATGGGCAGGGTACAGGTTCAAATAGTAGCCCTGAATCCACGGCAGGATTTTCAGCCCCCGCCGGACAATATGGCGCTTGGAAAGCGAATAGAAAATGAACCCTGTAAAGCTGTCTTTGGTGCACAGGGTGCCGTCAAAGTCAAAAAGCGCTAAATTTTTAAATGCTTTATTTTGTTCATGCATGTCTGATAGCGTCCATTTACTCTGCTCGCGAACCAGTTGGTATTGTAGTCCCGGCTCAGCTTAGGCCCCGAAATGACGACTTGCGGCATCATGGCGTAAAAAGGCGCTTTGCCGGTTTTTTCCTGATACAGCTTGGTGACCGCCCGGTAAGTCGCCGTGTCCTCAAAGTCTTGCTCTTTTTCATTTTTCAAGTCTGAACGGATCTGGCGCGGGGTTAAAATTACATTGTTGGCTGCGAAGACATTAATCAATTCACGCTCAGATTCGCTTTTGGCGGAGCGCGGAGAGCCGTCTTTGCTGTACAGCAGTAAGTCGCCGTCCAAGGTCAATTCAGCTGCGGTCAAGTCATTCAGCATGCTCTGGAAGGCAGCGTTGCGGCTGGAATACATGCCTGAATTATAGTCGGCAAAGCGGTACAGCGGCTTGTCATAGTCTGCCGGGTACATCATCAAGCGGTGAATGCCGTAATACAGGCCGCCATATTGAGAATATAAATCGGTGCGGAGTTCAGCGATGTTTCCGCCTTGGCGCTTATGCTCTTTAGCATAGCCGATATGCACCTGCATGGAGCCTAAAGTGGTAATCGGGTTCATCTTCTCGCCAAAATCCTGGCCGACCAGCTTGGCAGCGCCGGTCAGCGCGCTGACATGATAATGCTTGGACATGTAGTCAAAAATTTCGCGGTACAGCTCATCCAGCTCGCGCTCCGTTTTCACGCGGCGCATCTGGCTTAAATAGTTGTCTTTAGGGCTGGGCTGGGTTTTCAGGACTTCTTCAAAATAGCCGGCAACGGTGCCGCCAATTCCATCGCCCAGTTTTTCTTTAAACTTTTCATCCAAGCGGGTTTGAACTTCCTTGACCGCCTTTTCGCCTAAGCCGGCGACTTGCGGATCAGCGACAAAGTTGGATTCCTGATCGACGACGGCAACAATTGAGCAGACATTTTCCTTGGTTTGCGGAATGCCGAGCTGCTCTGTAATGTCGTAAATGTCCTGCGCCCAAGAGCTGCGGTCATTGACGCGCCCGGGAAGTGCTTTGCGGATCTGCTCTGCATTCAGGGTCGGCTCATCATCTTTAGACCACCATGACCCGTTTCCGCAGGCAGCTAAGCCGATTGAGACCGCCAAAACAGACATTGTTTTAACGCAAGCAGTGTAAGCAAAGTTTTTTTTCATATCGTAGAAAGCATGTTCCGAAAATGTGGGCCGAATGAGCAGATGCAGTATACTATGGCTGCTAAAAAAGTGATGCGTTTATATGTATATTGCGGATTGCCGGCTGTCAAATTGTTTGGCTGCATCGCCGATGGCTGGCGGGGAAGCGCTTTAAAAGAATAAAAATAACAGCAGTTTAATCTGCTGATGCGCGGCAGAAAATGCAGCTCTGGCGCAGCTGGGCAGGGCATATTGAAATTGAGCCTTTTCATTGCTATGCGCCTGATCTTTTAAGCCGCCTGGGCGGAGTTGTTTTATGGAAAGCGCGGTGATTCAATATTAAAAAGCGCAGATATAAATATCTCAAATGCAGTGATTCAAATCATTTATGGGAAAGGTTTATTTTTCGAAGCGGTTGTTCTGTATACTAAACCAAGCGGCGCAGTTTGTTTTATAAATTATAAATAATATTTAAAGGGTTAAGGTTTTTTATAATGACGGAATATGTAAGGCTGGTATATGTCAGTAGATTTTACCGCAATGATGACAGTTTTAAATTAGACTTAATGGATATTTTAACGGCGTCGGTTAATCATAATACGCTGCATGGCATAACCGGTATGCTGTGCTATGGCAACGGCTGCTTTATTCAGTGTTTGGAAGGGGAAAAATCAGCAGTTTCTGATTTGTATTTTAAGAAAATTTTAAAAGATAAGCGGCATACCTCCTGCCAGCTGATTTATTTTGAAGAATCCGCAGTTCAGCTGTTTGATCAGTGGGCAATGAAATTCGCGCCGCTGAATCCGAATTTAAGAAACTTTTTCTTGGAGAATCATCAGAATGAGTTTGATCCCTATCTGCTGAATTCAATCACAATCGGGCCATTTATCAAGCTCTTATCAACACAGCAGGGCTGGGAATATTATATTTAACCGCTCTTGCATTCCTTTAATGCGCTTGCAGGACATGGCATTGCTTAGCGGTTTGTTATTTCCTGTGTGTACAGCAGCTGGCGGCAATACCGGAAAAGAAAAAATTTACAAATAGAAGCATTAAATAGAAATAAAGAAGATCAGCTGCTTAGAGGAAAGCTGCAAAGGGAGGCCGCTGCATGCTGCCCCCAAATGCCGAGGCGCCTGCTTAAAATCAAAAATCATATGCTATAACTGGATTGTTAAACCGGATTAATTCAGCCTGAATCTCAATGCAGCCCAGCCAAGGCATGGCTGAAATATAAAATGAATAACGGCAGATCAATAAAGCTGGAGATGAATCATGAGCAATAAACCTACAGTTATTTTAGTGCACGGTTTTTGGGGCGGCGCAGCCCATTGGGGGAAAGTCATTTTGGCGCTTTCCCGCAAAGGCTATACTAAACTGCATGCTGTTGAAATGCCTTTAACCTCTCTTGCAGATGATGCGGAAAGGACGCGTAAAATGATTGCGCAAGTTGATGGCGATGTCTTGCTGGTCGGCCACTCTTATGGCGGCGCAGTGATTACTGAAACCGGGAATCAGCCGAATGTCGTGGGTTTGGTCTATATCGCCGCGTTTGCTCCTGATGCAGGGGAAAGCCCGGGCGCCATCACCCAGCAGCATTTGCCCGAGGCTGCCCCGAATTTAGTGCCGGACAGCGACGGCTTTTTATGGCTGAATCCTGAAAAATTTCATGAAAGTTTCTGCCAGGACCTCAGCGCAGATGAAGCCTTGGTGATGGCGGTTACGCAAAAAGCCCCTGTGGCCAGTACTTTCGCTGATGCTGTCAGCGCGCCGGCGTGGAAAAATAAGCCGTCTTGGTATCAGATTTCGGCACAGGACCGCATGATTAGCCCGGAAAATCAAACAGCGATGGCGGGACGCTTAGGCGCGAGAAAAGTGATTTCCTTAGATGCCAGCCATGCGTCTTTAGCATCACAGGCAGCGGCGGTCGCGGACTTGATTGATGAAGCTGCATTGGCTTTAGCCAAATAAAGCTTGCGCGCAGCTTTGCCTGCTCAACGTTTTTTATTGATAGCGCTTATCCGCAAGCGGCGGGCATTGTGAACGTCGCCACCTCAGGTAATTAACTATGGCGCTTGCACTGCCTCATTTTTGCTTTAAAAGTTTCAATGCCTTTGTGCATAGTGCGCCATAATTTAAACAAAGTTGAAAAAATCAGATTCTTTAAAGTTAGGAAATGCCATTGATAAATTTTTAAAATATAATAAAATTAATTACTAAAATATAACATTTGGTTAAATTATGAGTGTGCGCAGTTGCGTTATTTTAGCACTGACAGGTGCATTCTCCTTATTTGCCTGCGCATATCAGGAAAATAACCGGAAAAAAACTGCTGAAGTGCAAAAAGTGGTGGCGGATGCAGAACAGCAATTAAAAGAGCTGCGCGGGCAATAATAACTGCAGTATCGAAGTTTAAGGGCTGCCTGGATTTAAGATTTAACCTGAATATAAGCAACATTTAGCGCCGCTGGCGCAAAATAAAAACAAGCGGCTGATTAAATGCGCGGGCCTGCTTAGGTTGAGTAAAATGCTTTTAATATTCATGTTAAAATAATTATTTTAAGAAAAGCATAATGAAAACCGCTCAATCCTTTTTTAGTCTAACAGTTATTGCCTGTATTTGCGCCAGTGCTGCGGCAATGGCTAAAACGACTGGTTCAGTTTTTTCGCCTAAAAAAGGCGTAATCTGTGACACATATATTTGCGCAGATCAAAAAGGGGTATCTAAGCCATTAACGGCCAGATATTTGGGGAAAGCGAAGGCAAACCGCGCTTTTTCGCAAGGCAGCTTTGATGCAACAGCATTTACTTTATCAAATGGCGTATTTTGCGATACGAAAACTAAATTGTGCCATGCCGACCGCTATTTTGATCAGAACGGCAAGCGCAGTAAAGTTGATAAGAATATGACAGACAAGCTGTTTCAAAAATAGGGTGATTACTGAGCCCTGTGCATGCGTCTAACCGTCTCGGGCGGTTTTTTATGCGCGCAACCCATTACCTGCAATTTCCTGCGCCGGATCGGTCAGGCCGAAGCAGCCAGCGCCGTGCTTGATTCATGCGCTGGAAGGAAGCAGGCCTGTTAAGGCGGCAAGATAGGGCAGAGTCTTCCAGATGCTTTCACAGCGCCGTTTTACCGAGCTAAACCGCATCATTGGCAAAACCGGCATGCTAAAGAATAGATATTTTCCGCTGAAATCTCTAAACTAGCGCCCTTATTCAGCGCTCCTGTTTCTGTTCCTGCAAAATCTAAATACTGTTTAATGCATTCAGCCCAGCTTCGCGGTTCAGTTCGGCGGGACTGGTTTTACCGGATTCAGTGCAATGCCGGCTGCAGTCTGCTTAACCTATCCGCGGAAGATGGCTTGCGGAATGCTTGAAATGCCGGATAGCTCTGATGCGCTGTGGCCGCGCGCCCATTCAATGAAGTTAAACGAGGTTGAAAAATTGAGTCAAAACAATGTAATTAAAGAATTGTTTGAAAGATCAATCGATAAGAAGCTTTGGGTTGCGCCGATGGCGGGCGTAACCGACAGGCCTTTCAGAACCTTATGCAAATACTTTGGCGCAGGGCATGCCGTCAGTGAAATGATGACCTCGGATAAAACGCTGCGCATGAGCAAAAAAAGCCTGTACCGCGCCAATTTTGACGGCGAGCTGGCGCCGATTTCCGCCCAAATTGCCGGCTCAGACCCGCTGGAGCTGGCGGAAGCCGCCCGCTATCAGGTGGCCAACGGCGCGCAGATTGTGGACATCAACATGGGCTGCCCGGCAAAGAAAGTCTGCAGCCGGCTGGCGGGCTCAGCGCTGCTGAAAGATGAAGATCTGGTGGCGCGCATTTTAGATGCGGTGGTGGCTGCTGTTGATGTGCCGGTAACGCTGAAAACGCGCTTAGGGTATCTGAATGGCCATGAAAACATCATGAGGGTTGCAAAGCGCGCCGAAGAAGCCGGCATTGCTGCTTTGGCGCTGCACGGCCGCACCCGTGAAGACATGTATTTGAACACTGCGCGCTACGAACTGATTAAGGATGTCAAGGCGATGCTGAACATTCCGGTGATTGCCAATGGCGATATTGACAGTCCGGAAAAAGCCAAATATGTGCTGGATTATACCGGGGCGGATGCGGTGATGATTGGGCGGGCGGCGCAAGGGCGGCCTTGGATTTTCCGTGAAATTGGCCATTATTTAATGACCGGCGAGCATTTGGCCGCGCCAGGCATTGAAGAAGTCAAATCCGTGCTTCTGGGGCACTTGGCCGAACTTTATGCGTTTTATGGCGAATACTCAGGCTGCCGCATTGCGCGCAAGCATATCGCGTGGTACAGCAAAGGCCTGCGTTCCAGCAATGAATTCCGCCAGAACATGTATAAAGTGGAATCCACAGCAGAGCAGTTTAAAGTGGTTGAAGACTATTTCAATCATTTGCTGGCGCATGGCGAAATCATGAGTGATGTGCAGGTTGAGCAGGTTAATTTGCTGGAAAGTTAAGCCATTTTTCCGCAGAAAAGACAGGCTTAATGGAGATTCCGGTATCAATCTCATCACGAATGCTATTTTATCAGCATCAATGCCTTCTGCAGTATCCGTCCTTTCAAGCTCAGGAAGTCTGCCTGAATCTTGCATTTTTGCAATCTTCTGAGCTGGCATCCGCGCTGCTTCATTTTGCGCGGGCTGATCCGAGTCATTCCCGATGGAACCGGTTAGGCCTTACTTTCCACATGTTCTTCCGTATCGCCGCTTTAAATCATGCCGGCTGACAGGAAGAACAGTCGGTCATACAATGCGCTAACCGCTTTAAGGCAGCTTAGGCTCAGGCGATATTCATTTCCAGAACCAGCTGGTTGACTAAATCGGCGGCTTCAAGCTCACGGATTTGCGCCGCATTGCTGCCGGCCCAAAATGCGCCAAAGCCATGATCTCCCTGCTGGGACGCCGCGGCATGCAGCTGTTTGCCCAAGTCATAGGCATAAGGGTAGGCAGCAACCGGCGGACGGTCCGGCGCATCTACTTGAGTATGCCAATGGTTGATCAGGCCGCGCGCAGGGCGTCCTGAAATGCTGGCCGTAACTTGGGTCAGCGGCTGATTGAACAGCGCCTTGCGGTAAGCGTCATTGGCATTAGAGGTTTTGCACTGCACAAAGGCTGTGCCCAGCTGCACCGCATCGGCGCCGAGCTGCAGCATCGCTTTGGCCTGCTGTCCGATCATAATGCCGCCGGCGGCAACAACCGGCGCGCTGCAGTGCTTTTTCAGCAGCTGTACCAGATCTGCCGTTTTGATGCAGCTGTCAAAGCTTTGGTTGAAAATGCCGCGGTGGCCGCCGGCTTCAATGCCTTGCGCAATAATAATATCAATGCCGGCTGCTTCAATCGCCTGCGCCTCGGTCAAATGGGTTGCGGAAACCAGAGTGATGATGCCGGCATTTTTCAGCGCCTGAATCTGATGCGCATGCGGAATGCCGAAGTGGAAGCTGACCGCCTTAGGCCGGGTTTCTAAAAGGACATTTAAAAAGTCGTCATTGTCCAGAAAGCTTGGGTAGATGCAGCGCAGCTGTTCCGGCGGAGTGGCGCCGTATTTTGCAAATTGCGGCTGCAGGTGCTGAATCCATTGCTGCGCTGTTTGGCTGTCTAAAGCAGCGCTTTGATGGCAGAAGAAATTGACTTGAAACGGCTGATCGGTCAGCGCTTGGGTGGCTAGAATCTGCTGGCGCGCGGCTTCTGCCGTGCTGGCGCCTAAGCCGAGTGAGCCCAGCGCGCCTTGGTTGGAAACTTCTGCAGCCAATTCAGGGGTGGATACGCCAGCCATCGGCGCTAAAAAAATCGCATGTTTTATTTCAAGCTGTTCTAATAAAGTCATAAGCAAAGCTCCTTGCGTCTCTCTCACTGTGCCTAAGCCTTGGAAATTTGGCAAATAATATTCGCTATTTCGTTGTGGAATATTCAGGCTGGGGTATTCAGGCAGGGCAAAGCCTACTTTTCCGCATACAGCTGGATGATGAGGAAGCGCGGCTGAAATGAAAAATCGCTTTCATGGCCATTTTATGCATAATACGGGGCAAGATTTAAAGATATTGAAATGATTGAGTAAAGCCATGAAGCCGATGTTCGCCGCGACCATTTTATCCAGTCTATTCATCAGCGCCTGCTTTTCTGAAGAGCAGCAGAAAGCTGAAGTTGATCCGAAAATTTACGCAGCTAAAGACGCGCAGGATCTGCAGCTGAAAATTGATCAGCTGAATAGCCGGCTGGCGCAGGAGTTCCGGCAGTTTAAGCAGAAAGAAAGCTTTGCTTTTTCAGATCAGTCTGCGCTGGATACGGCAAACTTGAGAACGCTGAATCTGCATCCTGTCAGCTCGACTTCATTAAAGCCGACCAAAGAGGCCTATTGCGTGATGATGAACGGCTACTTCAATGAACTGTACCGCTTAGGGCATTACAATTTAAATCTGCTGGATGCGGTTAAAATGAACAATGCGCCGAAAACCGGCTTAAAGCAGAAGTTTGAAAATGCTGATCAATTCTATAAGTTTATTTTAGATGAGCACAGCAGCTATAAGCAGGCGCAGCAGGTTATGGGCTTTGGCTGCAATTTGCGCGGCGCGTTAAGCCCTTAATTTGCCGGTTCTGCGGAATAGCCGCTGAAAATAAACAAGCCCATCATTTGATGGGCTTGTTTGCGGTTTAGCAGCCGGTTAATTTTTCCGGCTGCGGGCGTTCGCCGGGAAAGAAAGCCGGGCGCAGCTTAACGCCAATGCTGTTGCCGGCAAAGGCGAAAACCAGCCACAGCCAGCCATGCACGCTGCCGGAGGCAATGCCGCTGAAGTATGCGCCAATATTGCAGCCATAGGCCAGGCGCGCGCCGTAGCCTAACAGCAGGCCGCCAATGACGGCAGCCAGCAGCGAGCGCTTGGGAATATTGAAATTCGGCGCGAACTTGCCGGCAAGGCTGGCCGCCAGCAAGGCGCCGAGCATAATGCCGAAATTCATCACCGAAGTAATATCCAGCCAAATCGAATCGCTCAGGGCTTTGGCATTAGCCGGCTGCTGCCAATAGCTCCATGAAGCGACATCCACACCGGCAAAGCTGGCTGTTTTGGCGGCCCAGACCGCCAGCGCAGACGTTACGCCCCAAGGCCGGCCGGCCAGCGCTAAAGTGGCGAAATTCAGCAGGGTGAGGAGAACACCGGCCCAAAGCAAAGGCCAAGGGCCGCGGATAAAGCGCTTCCAGCCTTGGGTCTGGCTTTGCGGCTCAGCCTCTAAGCTGCCGTGGCGCTTCTTTTCAAAATACACCGTGGCGCCGGCAATCAGCGCAAACAGCATGAAATTCAGCAGCAGGGCAGGCATAACGCCAAGGCTTTGCACCACGGAAATCGGCGCCAAATGCGGCAGGTTGAACCACCAGTCCAAATGCGCCGTGGCGAATAAAGAGCCGGCGCAGAAAAAGGCTAAAGTCACAATCATGCGCGCACTGCCGCCGCCAACCGTATACAGCGTGCCGGATGCGCAGCCGCCGCCCAGCTGCATGCCAATCCCGAAGATGAAAGCGCCAATCATCACCGACAGGGAAACGGGGCTGACAAAGCCTTCGACCGGATTGCCAAAGAGTTCGCCTGCGCCCAAGGCCGGGAAAAACAGCAGCACGGCGAGCGCCAGCATAAGCATTTGCGCGCGCAGCCCGCGGCCGCGGCGCTCCTTAATAAAGACCCGCCAGCTTGAAGTGAAGCCAAAAGATGCATGATACAGGGTCATGCCCAATGCACCGCCGATCAGGAACAGCAGGGCCTGATTTAAGCCGGAAATTTGATAAGCGCCGAGCGTGCCGGCAATTAATAAGGCAAAAGCCACCCAAGCCGATCCATGTGATCGGCCGGATGGCGCAGCAATAACAGACATGGGAGAAAAAATGCAAAATGAATCAGCCGGGTATTGTACGCACTTTAAATATCAGCAAAACAGATACTGCTTAAATCAATAATGTGGATATCTTATTTTAAATATCAATTTATTTGATGAATTACACTGGCGCAACATCAAAAAGCGAGCCGATCCAGCTGGCGAATAGCATGGCTGCAACTCCCCAGGCTGTTACCCTGAAACTGCCTTTCAGCATGGAGGTTCCGGCAAAATAGCTGGACAGCGCGCCCAGCAGCGCCAGCGAAAGCACGCCAACGGCCATGACTGCGGCAGCGGCATACTGCTCAGGGCTGAGCAGTATGGAAAACATGGGCAATAGCGCGCCCAAAGAAAAGGCCACCGCCGAAGAGCCTGCCGCCAGCAGCGGCTTGGCTGCGGTATTGTCATGAATGCCGATCTCATCTCTGGCATGCGCTTCCAGGGCATTTTTTGCCGTGAGCTGCACCGCGACTTGGTGCGCCAGCTCTGGCTGCAGCCCGCGCGCAATATAGATTTGCGTCAGTTCTTTCAATTCATTTTCCGGGTTGCGCTGCAGCTCGCGGTGCTCCATGTCCAAGTCGGCTTTTTCTATATCTTCCTGTGATTTCACCGAAATGTACTCACCGGCGGCCATGGAGCTTGCGCCTGAAATCAGGCCGGCGATGCAGGTAATCAGCAGCGTCTGCGCCGATGCGCCGCTGGCTGCCATACCCATAATTAAGCTGGTCACCGAAATAATGCCGTCATTTGCGCCCAGCACCGCGGCCCTCAGCCAGCCCGTGCGGTGAATATAATGATGCTCGCTATGATGTGGAAAAGACATGCTGCAGTCCCGTTGATTCAATTTTCTACATAATGGACAGGATTGAAGCAAAGTTGCAAGCGATATCATTATGATATTGCAGAAAAAAGCCCTCATGACGAGGGCTTCTTGATTGGACTGTAACTGCGCAGCGGTGAAATTACTGCTGGGCTTTCTCTTTTACGTCAGCTGCGCTTTTCTCAATGGCGGCAGCCGCGTCAGCAGCAGCATTTTTAGTGGCTTCTTTAGCATTATGCGCTGCAGCTTCAGTCTTTGCAGCAGCTTCATCTGCAGCTGCGTCAATTTTGGCAGCAGTTTTGTCAGCCGCTGCTTCTGTTTCAGAGGCAGCATGCTCAGCAGCATTTTTAATGTCGTGGCTGGCTTGGCTGGCGGCGTTTTCAATATGCTCGCCAGTTGTTGCGCCTGTTTCAGGGGCTTTGTCTTTATTGCAGCCCACCAGGGCAACAGTCGCAGCTAAACCGGCAGCAGCAAGTAATTTATTCATTGGGATATTCCTCTTTTTTGTTGTGCCCGTAGCATGGGCTGGAAGTATATTAGCTGATAAAATAATCAATAAACGCTCAAAAATTGTTGATTATGTGTAACTTTATGGATTGAATGAATATTTTAAAGTTTCATTGTTTGATGTTCCGCCTAAGGCTTTGAGGCGTAAGCACTTCAAGTTTTGATTTGAAGCGCTTAAAAACTGCAAATAACTATAAAAAAGTTGCTTGATTAATATGCGATAAAGGCTGATTGATTTCAAATATTCTGCTGCGGATATTTTGGATGCCAAAGCCTTCTAGCCGGGCAGTATGCATTTTCAGATACTGTTCTGCATGAGATGCAGTGTCAAAAAGATAGATGCCGCCTGCTTCCTGAGTATCTTTATTTTCAGTCCATATCTTCCACAGCATGTCATCTTCATGATTAATGCTTTCAGCGAGCGGCTGAAAGGCTTTGGACATCTCTGTGCCAAATGGCCCTTGAGTCGGGAAATCTACCTGAAGGATTACAGCCATAATTATGCGCTCTGACAATAGGTGAAAAAATTATAGCATTGGATAGGGACGCGCAATTTTTTTATTCTAAAGATAAAAAGCCCGCATAAATGCAGGCTTTTTATTGGGAAATCTAAAAAATTAAAGGCCGGCAGATGCTTTAAGCGCTTCAACTTTGTCGGTTTTTTCCCAGGTAAATGCAGTGTCCGAACCTTCGCGGCCAAAGTGGCCATAGGCAGCGGTTTGCTTATACATTGGCTGAATTAGGTTCAGCATGCGGGTAATGCCGTAAGGGCGCAGGTCAAAGTGCTCGCGGACCAATTGAATAATCAATTCATCCGAAACCTTGCCGGTGTTGAAAGTGTTGATTGAAATAGATGTCGGCTCTGCTACGCCAATGGCATAAGACACTTGAATTTCACATTTGTCCGCCAAACCGGCAGCCACAATGTTTTTCGCGACATAACGGCCTGCGTAAGCAGCTGAACGGTCAACTTTCGATGGATCTTTGCCGGAGAAAGCGCCGCCGCCGTGGCGCGCCATGCCGCCGTAAGTATCAACAATAATTTTACGGCCGGTTAAGCCGCAGTCGCCCACAGGGCCGCCAATCACGAACAGGCCTGTTGGGTTGATATGGAATTTTGTGCCTGCATGGAACATTTCAGCTGGAATGATTTTCTTCACGATTTCTTCAATCACAGCTTCTTTCAGGTTCGCTTGTGAAATTTCAGCATCGTGCTGGGTTGAAAGCACAACCGCATCCAAACGCACCGGCTTGCCGTTTTCATAGGCAAAAGTCACTTGGCTTTTTGCGTCTGGACGCAGCCAAGGCAGTGAACCGTCGCGGCGCAATTCAGCCTGCTTTTCCATTAAGCGGTGCGCATATGAAATAGGCGCCGGCATCAATACGTCAGTTTCACGGCTGGCATAGCCAAACATGAGGCCTTGGTCGCCCGCGCCTTGATCTTCAGGTTTTTGACGGTCAACACCCTGAGCAATTTCAGGCGACTGCTTGCCGATCATGTTGATGACCGCGCAGGTAGAACCGTCGAAACCGAGGTCAGTGTGGTGGTAACCAATGCCATTTACGGTATGGCGAACGATTGCTTCAAAGTCAACGTTGGCAGTTGTTGTGATTTCACCAGCAAGTACTACAGCACCTGTTTTTACAAGCGTTTCACAAGCAACCCGCGCATATGGGTCTTCTTTTAAGATTGCATCCAAAATGGCGTCACTGATTTGGTCAGCCATTTTATCCGGATGGCCTTCGCTTACAGATTCCGAAGTAAATACAGCGTACTCGCGCATAAGTCCTATCACAGTTAAATTTAAAAGACGCAGTATGTTACATCGAGTTGCTTTAAAGGACTAGCTCAAGTCGATTAAATTGGATGAATTTATTTCAATTTATTGACTTTTTATTTGATATGAGCATCTGAAAAATTGATAAACAGCCCGGATTTTCAAATTCATTGCTGCCCGCCGCGCTTTTTAAGCTGGACAGATCCGGCATGCAGCGCATGCGGCGTGCTGGATTTTTTATGCGGCAGCCTTTTGATTAGCATGAATTATTTTAGATAAATGGCCAGCAGCGTCAGGTGGCAGCGCTACAAGGAATAGTTTTGAATATTCATTCAATTCATTTTTATTCTAAAAAGATGAATTTTATTCAGCTTTGCGCTAAACCCGTGTAATTTCATAAAAAGTTAACACATTCCTGCTTAGCTGATGGCGCTGCATAGGCTGCATCCATTTGGCTTCAAGTGGCTGATTCAGCATTGCTTTTAGGCCTGCAGGCCAAACAGGGCAAAGCGTTCTGCATAAAACAGTGCGCGCGGGCAGCCGGTTGCTCAACAACTGTGCGAAAAAGGCCTGGATTGTGATTTATTAGTGAAAACTTGTTCCTTAGACTTTACCCCTTGCTGTTTTTTTAAGACAATACGCACAGCTTTGAATTTTCCTATTCATCATCTTCTTTAAACGATTTAGTTGGACTCTGACCTATGACAACCCCGCTTAACGAACGCCGTATTGCAAACGCAATTCGTGTATTGGCAATGGATGCTGTGCAAAAAGCAAATTCAGGACATCCAGGTGCTCCAATGGGGATGGCAGATATCGCTGATGTGGTATGGCGTGAATTTTTAAATCACAACCCAACAAACCCGCAATGGCCGAACCGTGACCGTTTTGTACTGTCTAATGGCCATGGCTCAATGCTGCAGTATGCATTGCTGCATTTAACTGGTTATGACCTTTCAATTGAAGATGTAAAAGCTTTCCGCCAATTGCATTCTAAAACGCCGGGCCATCCGGAATTAGGTTATGCGCCGGGTATTGAAACGACTACAGGCCCTTTAGGTCAAGGCATTGCAAATGCGGTCGGTTTTGCGCTGGCTGAAAAAACCTTAGCGGCGCAATTCAACAAAGAAGACATTCAGGTTGTAGATCACTTCACTTACTGCTTCTTGGGCGACGGCTGTTTAATGGAAGGCGTTTCGCATGAAGCATGTTCATTGGCGGGCACTTTAGGCCTTGGCAAGCTGATTGCTTACTACGATGACAACGGCATTTCAATTGACGGCGAAGTAGAAGGCTGGTTCTCTGACGATACAGAGCAGCGTTTCCTGGCTTACGGCTGGCAAGTGCTCCGTGTAGACGGCCACGATGCCGACGCAATCCGCGCAGCGACTGTGGAAGCGAAAGCTGAAACTAAAAAACCGACAATCATCATCTGCAAAACGGTTATCGGCTTAGGCTCTCCAAACAAGCAAGGTAAAGAAGACTGCCACGGCGCGCCGCTGGGCAACGACGAAATTGCGCTGACCCGCGAAGCGCTGGGCTGGAAAGAAGAGCCATTCGTTATTCCTGCTGACGTTTATGCAGCCTGGGATGCTAAAGCTAAAGGCACTGAATCTGAAGCTGCCTGGAATGAAACTTTTGCTGCTTATGCTGCAAAATATCCAGCAGAAGCTGCTGAACTGAAACGCCGTGTAAGCGGTGAATTGCCTGCTGATTTCGCTGCTCAAGCCGATGCGTATATTGCTGAAGTGAATGCAAAAGCTGAAACCATTGCAACACGTAAAGCCAGCCAGAACGCGCTTCAAGCTTTTGGTCCGTTGCTTCCTGAAATTTTAGGCGGTTCTGCTGACCTTGCCGGTTCTAACCTGACTCTTTGGAAAGGCTGTGTCGGCGTTCAGGACAATCCTGCAGGCAACTATGTGCATTACGGCGTGCGTGAATTCGGCATGACTGCAATCGCCAACGGTGTTGCACTGCACGGCGGCTTCATTCCTTATGTAGCAACATTCCTGATGTTTATGGAATATGCGCGTAATGCAGTACGTATGTCTGCACTGATGAAACAGCGCGTGATTCATGTGTATACGCATGACTCAATTGGTCTAGGCGAAGACGGCCCGACGCATCAACCTGTAGAACAAATTGCTTCTTTGCGCGGTACGCCAAACTTGAATACATGGCGCCCATGCGACACCGTTGAAGCGGCGATTTCTTGGAAATCTGCACTGATGCGCGCTGAAGGCCCAACTGCATTAATCTTCTCTCGTCAAAACCTGCCGTTCCAGGCGCGTACTGATGCTCAAATTGCTGATGTTGCTAAAGGCGGTTATGTATTGGCTGAAGAAAAAGGCGAATTGAAAGCAATCATCATTGCAACAGGTTCTGAAGTTTCATTGGCGATGGATGCGTATGCGCAGCTTGAAGGCGTGCGTGTTGTCTCTATGCCATGTGCTGAAGAATTTGTTAAGCAGGATGCTGCTTACCGTGAAGCGGTTCTGCCGTCACATATCCGCGCGCGTGTTGCCGTAGAAGCTGCGCATGTGGATTACTGGTGGAAATTTGTCGGCCTAGACGGCAAAGTGATTGGCATGACCACATACGGTGAGTCTGCGCCAGCGAAAGACCTGTTCCAATTCTTCGGCATTACTGCTGAAGCGGTTGTAGCTGCGGTAAAAGAACTGACTGCTTAATTCTTCAGAATGAACAGCGGTAAAGGGCGCTCCTGAAAAGGGGCGTTTTTTTATGGACTAAATGACATTAAGCCTATGGCGGATTACCTGCCATAGGTTTAAAGTTTATGCAGTCATTACAGTATTCATCAAAGTTGGCATGCATATGCCGGAAGTGAGGAAAATATGAGCCTGTATAGCCAGATTAATGATGAAATTTTCCTGATGGAAACGGGCGAGCAAAAGTGGATTGGTCAAGATCTGCCGCTTGAAAACATGATGGCTGTTGAATTGATGCTGCAGGATCTGCAGGAAGATAAGATCATTAAAATCCGCCGTAAAAACCACGA
Organism: Acinetobacter sp. WCHAc010034; assembly: GCF_001696615.3. Classification (NCBI taxonomy): domain Bacteria; kingdom Pseudomonadati; phylum Pseudomonadota; class Gammaproteobacteria; order Moraxellales; family Moraxellaceae; genus Acinetobacter; species Acinetobacter sp. WCHAc010034. The sequence continues at coordinate 3,429,763 of NZ_CP032279.1, forward strand.
AAAGCACACCGGCTTAAAGCAGGTTGACCGCGTGCTGGTTGAGAAGCTGTAAGCTTGTTTTGCAGTAAAAGCCCCGAAAGGGGCTTTATTTTTTTCTGATATAAATTCAATGTATGATGAGGTTTAATCAAAGATAAGTTTTATTTGAAATTAGGCAGAACTAATGCCGTGTAAAGGAACGTGATTCTGCAGAGCGGCCCTGTAAAATATAAGGAACATGATGAGAAGATTGGCATTATCTGAAAAGAAAGAACGCGGCATTCCCCGAAAATTACGAAACTTAAAGTTATGGAGTGAGCGTTTTAAGGGCTATTTCCCTGACTTAACTGATTATGATGACCGATATTTTAACTGGAAAATTCCAGTGCCTTTGAATTTAGTGGTGGGGCGCCATAGTAAGGATTCTGATAAAGCGCTTTGTGCGCAGTATGTGCTGAATGCCTGCCAGCATTTAATAGAGGCGAAGCCAGAAGGGCTTGGTTTTTGTAAAGTTGTTTGCGTTATTATGCAGCTGGATATGTTTTCAAGCGAAATCTGCATCTATTTGGATGAGCAATATTTCAATGCACATACTTGTTCAGGCACACTATATGATTCAGGCTGCATTTTATCTGATGAGAAAAGCTTAGTGAAACGCTGGGGCTTGAAGCTTCCTCAAATGCTGTCTGAACGCGGAATTCATATTGAATATATTGATCCTGAAGATGAAACTGCTAACTATCTTTCTGATCACTGGTATTTTTTTGAAAAGGCATAAAATGAATGAATTTTCGAGACGCCGCATTAAGGGGATTATGCGGCAGTGAAATGCTGGCATGGGAAAATTAAAAGCATTTTTTGCCAGTATCAAGGCATTGGCATAAAACAGCTGAAAATATGAATAGCCTAAGTATGATTTAAAATGCTGTGAATATGCAGATATTTAAAATGGGAAAAATGGAATGCAGAATCAAATCAATATTATCGAATTATCAAAAATTACTTACGACGCTTGGTTTAAGCTTTGGACAGCGTATCAGTCTTTTTATCAAACGGATTTATCGGCGGAAGTGAGTCAGAATACATGGAGCAAGCTGATTAATTCTGAACTTACTCATATTTATGGATATGCTGCTGTCGTGGATTCTGAGGTTGCCGGTATTGTCCATGTAATTGAACATGACAGCTGCTGGACGGTTAAGCCTTATGCTTATTTGCAGGATTTGTACACGCATGCAGATTTGCGTGGCAAGGGCATCGCTGGGAAATTGATTGCGCATGTGTATGAGCAGGCAATGCAGCGGCAGTGTGACCGCGTGTATTGGCTAACGCATCAGGATAATGAAACCGCGCAAAGGCTTTATGATAAAGTCGCAAGAAAGACGGGATTTATTCAATACCGAATGTAAAAATCCAGAGCGGAGCTGCATGTTATGAAAACTTCAGCAATGAGCTGCTCCTGCCTGCAGCAGTGTTATGCATTTGTATCCTGCCGGAAAAATAAGATTTTAAGCGTTAAGCTTGCACATCTATTGCTGGAGTCGGAATGCAGATTGTTTGCTCTAAGATATTGTAAATAAGATTAAAAATATAAAGCATGCAATGGAGAGTTCTATTTTTCTGGCAATACCGGCTTAAAAAACGCAGATTGTTTCATTCTTGCAACATATCGTTTTATTCATAGCGCTGAATTAAACTCAGAAAGGAATAAACTAGCACTCATTCGGAAGTGAGATAAAAACATGAACTTTAAAGCATTAACAATCGGTTTAGCTGTTGCGTCAGCTGCAACGCTTTCTATGGCTAAACCAGTTGCATACCAAATTGACCCAACGCATACAGCGACTGTATTCAGCTGGAGCCACTTCGGTTTCTCTACGCCATCCGCGAACTTCAGCGACATTCAAGGCACAATTAATGTTGACAATGCCAAACCTGAAAATTCATCGGTGAATGTGACCATTCCATTATCCAGCCTGAACACAAACGTCAAGGCGCTGGATGAGCATTTGCAGAAAGCGGATTTCTTTGATGCTGCAAAATATCCAAACATCACCTTTAAAAGCACCAAAGTTCAGGCCGCAGGCAAGAACAAATACAAAATTACCGGCAACCTGACGGTTAAAGATGTGACTAAGCCGGTTGTGCTGGATGCTGTGCTGAATAAGCAAGGCGTGCATCCAATGACTAAAGCTGAATCTATTGGCTTCAATGCGACAACATCATTTAACCGTTCTGCATTTGGCGTAGGCGCATATGTGCCGAATGTCGGCGATAAGATTACAGTCAATATTACAACTGAAGCGTCGGTTCCTGCTGCGAAGTAATCTGAACTCGGCTATTTAGTCGCAGGCAGTAAAAAAGCACCATTAAGATGGTGCTTTTTTTATCGCAGTGCATCGGTCAAGAATTTCTATTCAACAGCAGATAGCAGCCGAAACTTATGAAAATACCGCCGGTAATGCCGTCAATCCATTTGCTCAGCCGCTGGTAGATTTGATTCATTTTCGGCATGGAAAAAAGATAGGCCACTGCAGCAAACCACAGCAGGCTTTCGATCCAAATCATGAATAATAAAGTACTTTGTGAACTCAGAGAAGCGCTGCTGTCGATGGCTAAAGCAAAAATACTGCTAAAGTAAATCAGGGCTTTAGGGTTTGCCATATTGGTAAAAAATCCCTGAAGCAGCAGCGCCCATTTAGATTTGGGTTTCGATGCCGCCGCAGCTTTTACGCCTGCTGTACTTTTACTGAGCGCCGCTTTCAGCATTTGAAAGCCTAAGTAAAAAAGATAGCAGCCGCCTAAAATCATCAGCACCTGCTGCAGCCATGCAATTTTTTGAAAAATAAAATGCAGGCCGCTTAAGGCGCAAACAGCCCAAACTAAGATGCTCAGCGAAACGCCCAAAGCCGCATATAAAGCATGCATGCGTGACTGGCGGATCGCGCTTTGCGTCACAAATAAAAAGTCAGGGCCGGGGCTAATCAATGCAAAAAGATGAATGATCGCAATACCCAAAAGTGCGGACATGATAATACTCAGTAGATGAAGATGGTTTTGACCGAAGAATTAGCCGCCTTAACGGGTTAAATGGCGCATAAATTTTTCCGCAATTAATTGAGCTTGCGGTTCTAAGCTGCCTGCATAACGCAGATTGTCTGCGCGCAAAGCAGGAATGCTGATGCTGGCTTTGCGCAGCTCGCAGGTGTGGCCAATCAGCCATTTTTCCATGCTGTCGGCTGCTGCTTCTATATGAAACTGCAAGGCGAGGATATTCTGGCCGACGGAAAAAGCCTGATTTGGGTAAAGATCGGAACTGGCCAATAGCGTGGCATGTTCAGGCAGGTCAAAAGTATCGCCATGCCAATGCAGCACGGGCGTTTCCGCCAGCGGCGCCAAAATATTGTCCGGGACTTCGGCAAGGCTGAGCTGGCTCCAGCCAATTTCCTTGGCATGCCCTGCATAGACTTTTGCGCCCAAGGCATGCGCAATCAGCTGCGCGCCTAAGCAGATGCCAATGGTGGGCAAGCCGCTTGCCAGGCGCTGCTTGAGCAAGTCAATTTCCTGCTGCAGGAAAGGATAGTCCTCCGCCTCATAGACTCCAATCGGCCCGCCTAAAATGATGGTCAGGCCTGTGTGCTTAAAAGCTAGGGTCAAATCATCGACGCCGGCTTCAAAGTAGCGTACGCGGAAACCCAGCTGATAAAAAACATCTTCAAGCGCGCCCAAGTCTTCAAAAGCAAGATGCTGAATGGCGTAAATCGTGTCTGGAAATGCGGAAGTCATGGCAAATCATTGGAATCTATAGATGCCTAGAAATTTATCCTGATTAGCGGCAAATAAAAAGCACGGATTGAAAAATTAAAGCGGAAATATCAGGGAATGCTGGCATCTGCTGATGCAGGCTGCGGCGGCGCCGTAAAATAGCGCCTGTAAATTTGCCTGAATAGGCGGATTCACAGCTAAAATGCGGTTTGCGTTGCATTTTGCATAAAATAATTTTCATCAGCGCTGAATTTGCTGAATATATAATATGAAAATTAATATATATTGAAAAATCGCAAAAAAAATTAATGAAAAACAGATAGTAATCAAATGCATCAAGGGTATGATGATATACCTGAAAAAATTGCTTGATGATGCGCAAGAGAATCAGTTAAATTCCATATATATGATTTTTATATTAAAAAATATAGAGAAGGGGTGTTTTATGGATGTTGAGCATACCCGCGATGCAACCTTGTTGCATGCGATACATAAAATTTTACTGAAAGAGTGGGACCCTTTGGGGATACGGCGCATTCCTGCAATGCGTGACGAATATGATGATTATCTGCCGAATATTTTTAAATTGATTAGACAAAATTCAAGTGAAACTGAAATTTTTGATTACCTGTGGTGGGTTGAACAGCGCGTGCTGGAAAAGCAGGGCAATAAGGCGCACACTTTTCGGATTGCCGGTTTATTAAAAGTCCTGCAGAAAATGTAACAGCCGCGATTCAATCACCGGCAGAAGCCATGTTACTGCCTATAAAAAAGGCCTCATGTGAGTAATGCTGATTAGTTAAGGAGTTTCATAGTAAACTTCTTAACTTTTTTGGGCTATTCACGGCGGAGTCTTACCGTTTTTAAAGTGAATTTTTGGGGCTCGTTTTGTTCCTTGCAAAACAGTGTTTCTCATTCGCCAAATGAGAAGCGAAGCTTCGCAAGGAAAGCATCTTGCGGCGCAGTGCGCCTCACCGCGAAACCTATTCACTTTCTGCACTTAAATAATTTTGTTGCAAAAACAGTCCATTTCAAAGGCCAGATAGGTTGCGGATGACGCTTCCGCATATCAAATAAAGTCTAGGGCGTGTCATCAATTAAGCCAGATAATCGTTGAGGCAAGATAAATCGCTGACAAGAAGTTTTGAGCTAATTTATCATAGCGTGTGGCAATACAGCGGTATTGCTTGAGCTTGGCAGATGTTTTGCTTTATAGAGATCCGGGTCATAATCACGCTGATCAATAGAGTTGCTTCTAGCCAGCATCACAACTTGACCCTTAGCCTCTTGAATTGGATTGATGACCCGATCCTTGGAATTGTAGGCTTTATCCATAAGCCATATGCTGCTTAACGATAAGTCCAGCAGTACATCGGCACCGTTTAAGTCGTGGGCCTGACCAGCAGTGAGATAAAATCCTGTCGGATTGCCTAATGCATCAGTACGGGCATGAATTTTAGTGCTTAAACCGCCTTTACTGCGCCCAATCGCCTGTTCTTTTTTTCCAGCACTGTGCTGATGAGCGCGCACAATGATTGAGTCAAGCATGGCATATTCATTGTCACTGCCATTTGACAGCACGTCAAAAATCTTCTGCCATACTCCTGTTTTAGCCCAACGGCTGAAGCGGGTATGTACCACTCTAAAATCGCCAAACCGTTCCGGCAAGGCCCGCCATGGAATACCTGAATGATAGCGATAGAGTACCGCTTCAACAAATAATCGGTTGTCTTTGGCGGTTACCCCAACAGTGCCGGCTCGCCCAGGTAAAAGATTCTTAATCTTTTACCACTGATCTTCTCTTAATCCATAGCGTTTAGTCATGAAACGATAATGAGGACAAGTCAGCTGTTTTCAAGCTAATTGATGACACAACCTAGAATTTAAAAAGAAAAAGCCAGTCAATTTCTTAACTGACTGGCATTAGCTATTTGCATACCGGCTTTCTGCTGGAAATGGGTTTTAGAACTTTTTCTCTACACTGAACAGCACGCTTGGAATCGCTTCATTGACGCGGGCTTGATACAGGCTGCCGTCCGCTGTGCTGCTGAGGCGCTCTTTATAATCGGTGCTTAAAATATTGCGCGCGTTGACGGAAGCTGACCAGCCGCTGTCCAAGCGCTTGGTCAGGCTGAGATCCATATTTACGCGCTGATTGCTGGTGCGGTCATAAGGCTCATTGCTTAATCTGCGGGTATATTCAGGCGTATAATTCAAATTCGCGCTGGCGGAGATGCGCCACGGCTGGTAGCCGTAGGACAGGCCCGTGCTGGCAGTGTATGGGGCAACATCGCTGGCTAGGCGCTTGGCGCCATTGTCTGCTTCAATTTCCGCCCGCACGGTAGACAGCTGCGCATTCAGCATGAAAGAATGGCCATTTTCAGTTTGCTTCAGGGCATAGCGTCCGGCAACTTCTACCCCATAAGTCGCCGCATTGTCCTGATTATACGGCCGTTCTACAAAACGGCAGTCTGCGTCGCCTGCGGCGCATAAGCCGCCTTGCGCATTTTCATTGCGGATGGCTTTCTCAATATAGTCATTAATTTCGCGGTAATACGCCGTGATGTTCACGCCGCCTGCAGGAGTGTTATAGCCCAAAGTAGTTTCGTAGGCATTGATTTTTTCCGGCCTTAAGAATGGATTGCCGCCACGGTCAGGGTTGTTCAGCGTGCCGGCATCCGCATCGGCAGACACCGAAACTGTCGGCAAGAGCTGATTGGCGCGCGGACTGCTGAATGCCTGGCTGATATTGGTCTGTAAAGACCAGCGGTCATCAAAATCAAAGCGGTGGGCAAGCACAGGGCTGAGGTGCTGATCACTGTAATCCACCAAGCCGGAACGGCTGATCCATTCCTGACGCGCGCCTAAGGTTAAGGTTTGGCGCGGTGTAAACTGCCAGCTGCCTTCGGCATACAGGGCATAGCGCTGCTCATCTAAAGCCGCGGCAATATTGCTTTCCAGCTCGCTGGCGCGCAAATCTGTACCGAACTTGATTTGCTTGCTTTGATCAAACTTGCGCACGCCGTCATAGGCCAGCCCGTATTCATTTACCTGCTCATCAGTATAAGACTGCCTGAGCGCAGAACGGGGCAGCTCGGTTTCATTCTGCTGCTCTATGGACAGGCGGATTTTATCTGAATTGCCTTGATCCTTGCGTTCATAGCGGGTATTCAGGCGGATGCTGTCGTTTTTATCTTCCTGAATTTGATCGCGCATGCTGCCTTCGCTTTCATTATTGCGCCAAAACAATTCTGCGATGACTTTCTGCTGATCGTCAATCAGGTATTCCGCGCGCGGGCTGATCATTTGCGAAGTCCGGTTGATTGTGCGCTTTTGTGTGGTGTTCAGGCCGCCAGTGTTTTGAATTTGGCTGACAGTAGTTGTGTCATTCCACATCTGATTGGCGGACAGGCTGTAAACCCATGCATCATCACGGCCATCCATCTGCAGGCTGATATTCTTGCGCTGCTCTTCGTTTGCATTTGATTTTGCAATGTCATAGCCTGCGCGCGCCGTGCCGCTTAAGCGCGTGCCGTCCAAAGGCTCTTTTAAAATAATGTTGATGACCGCTGAAGAAGCAACTGAGGCCTGCGCGACACTCGGCTGCTTGGTAATTTCAATGCGTTCAATCATGTCGGGCGTAATGCTGTCGATGACAGACATGCCGCCGCGCGGGCCACCTTGCACAGGCTCGCCGTTAATTAAAAAAACTGGCGCGCCGCCGCCGCGGAAACGCATGCTGCCCGAACCGCCGCGCGGGCCTTGTCCGGCCGCGGGCATTTGAAAACCGGCTGCACGGCGCAGCGCATCATTTACCGACTGATCGCCGAATTTTTCCATTTCTTCACGGGTGACAATGGTTTTGGCCACCGCGCTGATGTCTGGATCTTTTTGCACAGCAGGCGCCTGTTCAACTTGAAAGCTTAAGGTCGGCAAGGTCTGCACGGCTTGCGGGCTGGCTGCCGGCGGCTCTTCCTGAGCTGCCCAGACAGATGATGAAATGGTCAATACAGCATAACTTAAAGCGCTTAATTTTAAATATGGGTGCATGCGTTTCATTATTCGGTGTGCCAAGTGTAATTTTGCGTAAGACTAGCTTAAAAATATGGAGAAACGTTGTGGAAGAATAGGATGCATCAAAAAATATTTTAAACTGGCCTATGGCAAAAAATTGATGATCATACGGCATCATAAAAAACTGATTTCCATATAAAAAATATGGTTTTTAGATTTTGAATCAGGTGCTCTTTGATCAGTATTTACAGGCTGGACTGCTAAGCGGTTAGGTTAAGAGCAGCTTCATTATTGCTTATAGATTTTTTGGGTGCAGATAGGCGGATGATTTATGCACTTTTAAGTTTATTTTACTTAACGCTGGGCCAGCAAAGGGATGAACAGCATTGTTATGCAGAAAAGCCAATATCATATTGAATGTCAGAATATTTCCTCCTTAGAGCAAGCGGGCAGTGCAGGGAAGCAGCCTCCCTGCCTGTGCAACTATGCCGCTAATCGCACAGCTAGCCTGCATAATCAACAATGCAGCGCTGGCAGATTTGAGCAATCTCCTGTGCGGTTTTTTGCTGCAGATGCGTGTTCTGCGGATGCCATTTTTCCATCATCTGAATCAGCCATGCAAAGTCTTCAGCCTTGGGCTGCGCGTCATCCTGCACAAAATTGCGGATGATGTTCTGAATAGCGTAATATTTCTGCACATGCACGGTTGCAGAGCTTTCAAAGCGGATAATCCGGTAATCCGCCAGCATCTGCCAGACTTCGGCATAATCCTGCAGTGTTTTCAGTTCGCGCTGCGCTTTCTGAATGGCGGCGCTCAGGGCGGCCAGCGTATTGGGATTCTGCTGCGCCCATTCCTGCGTTACGGCCAGCACTTTATCGGCCACAGGCGGAATAATATTCTGGCTGGATGCCACCATTTGCCCAATGCCCAGCAGTTCCGCTTCAGTATTCCACGGCTCGCCGACGCAAAAACCGTCAATCACCTGGCTTTTCATCGCTTCGACCATATACGGCGGCGGAATGATGCTCATCTGAATATTCTGCGCGGCGTCTTCATCCGCCATCGCCAGCCATTCTTTCAGGCAAAAATAGTGAATAGACTGCTGAAACACCGAGGCCAGCTGTAAAGGATGCTGATTTTGAATGGCCTTGACCACTTTTTCAGCCGCCTGCTGTTCACTGTCCTGCACGCTGATGCCCAGATCGAAGCAGAGTTTTTGACTCAGGCTGATAAAGGCGCGGTTGACGCTGAGCACCAGCGGCGTCTGCAGCGGAATGCCCGGCTGATCTTCGGCAATGGCGGCTGCAGGCAGCAGGGCGGAAAGGCAGTGCGCCGCGTCTAAAAAGCCGTAGGCCAAGCGGTCCCTTAAGCTGGCCCACGAGGCTTCGCGCTCTAAGCTGACCTCTAAGCCGGCCTGCTGGAAATAGCCCTGCCGGTCTGCCCAGAGAATTGCGGCGCAGTCGAGCAGCGGAATGTAGCCCAAATGCAGTTTGGTTTTTTCTAAAGATGCCATGCTTATTCCTTAAATTGCGACTGCAGCAGTTCTTGCGCGTCAATCAGGCGGCGCGCCATTTCACCCATGGTCATGCGGTGGCTCATGGCGCTTTTGCGCAGCAGCACAAAGGCCTGATCTTCGCTCAGCTGATGCATCTGCATCAGCATGACTTTGGCCTTTTCTATGTCTTTGCGGTCAAACAGCTTGCATTTGGTTTCATTCAGGTCTTTCAGCAGCTTTTTATGCTTCTTGAACTGTTCGATTGAAATTTCCAAAATGCTTTCAAGCTTTTGCGGTTCTATGCCGTCCACAATGTAGGCGGTGACGCCGGCTTCAATGGCATTTTTAATGGTGTCTTTATGCGAGTTTTTGGTAAACAGCACGGTCGGCAGGTCAAACTGGCTGACGCAGCTTTCAATAATGTCGCGGTGCGGATGATCCATATCCAGCAAAATCACATCGGCATGCAGCTGCTGCAGGCCGGAGCTGTTCAAATGGTCAATCATCAGGCAGGCGACAACATCGAAGCCATGCTCAATTAGGGATGACTTGATAAAGGCTGAGCGCTCAAAATCGTCATCAATCAGGGCTATTTTTAGATTTGGCATGCTGATACTGAGGCAAAGCCTGAAAAATATTTCTATTGATTAAGCAATTTTGGTGCCAGAAGACTTGCAGGATTCCGCCGCCTTTAATCTTAAGCATTGAATTTAATTATTGAAGCTTCATGCACCAGCATGATGCAAAAGTGCGCCGAGAAAACGCAGCATCTTTCTGGGCGCCGGGCTGCACCGCTTTTGCGCTTGAAGCGTGGAGGGAGTTCTGCACGCAGGCAGCTCAATTCAGCGCTTTTAAATTATTAAAATGATAATAAACAGATATTTATAATTTATTTTTTGAAGTTGGCACAGCATATGCATTATTCACAGCGGGTCAAAGAAGACCCATAAAGTTTGTAAGAGGGCCAACGATGTCCGCTCTGATCGAATCTATTGCGAAATTACCGCGCAGCTAGATTGCCTATGCGTTCAGTTCTGGAGGAAGATGGCTATGTCTTCAACTTTAAATGCTAAAAAAGCGACAAAAATAAATCTATTCAACTTTAGTTCTTCAGCGATGCGGGCCTTCCACATGAGTTGGCTCGCTTTTTTTGTCTGCTTCTTTGCGTGGTTTGCCTGCGCGCCGCTTATGCCTGTGATTGCCGGCGAGTTTCATTTAACCAAAGATCAGATTGCCAATATCAATATCGCCGCTGTTGCGATCACCATTTTAGTCCGGCTGATTGTGGGGCCATTGTGCGATAAATACGGCCCGCGCAAAACCTATACCGCTTTGCTTATTATCGGCAGCATTCCAGTTTTTGGCGTCGCTTCCGCCAACAGCTATGAATCCTTCCTGTTCTTCCGCTTACTGATCGGCGCGATTGGCGCAAGCTTCGTCATCACGCAGTACCACACCAGCATCATGTTTGCGCCGAATGTGGTGGGCACAGCCAATGCAGCCTCAGCCGGCTGGGGCAACGCCGGCGGCGGCGCAACGCAAGCGCTGATGCCGCTGCTGCTGTCCGCCATTGTGATGTTCGGCGTAGAGCAGGCAATGGGCTGGAGAATCGCTTTGCTGGTTCCGGGCCTGATGATGGTGATTGTCGGCTGCCTGTACTGGAAATTTACCCAAGACTGCCCGCAAGGCAACTTTAAGGAATTGCGCGCGCAAGGCATCAGTGTCGGCAGCGATAAAAAAGGCGGCATGGCGATTCTGATGCATGCAGCCCGCAACTACCGTGTCTGGATTCTGTTTGGCGCCTATGCTGCCTGCTTCGGCATTGAAATCTTCATCCACAACATTGTCGCAATGTACTACGTCGACACCTTTAAGTTTGGCCTGAAAGAAGCCGGCATGGCGGCGGGCATCTTCGGCTTGCTGGCGCTGTTTGCCCGCGCGCTGGGCGGGATTGTTTCAGACAAAGTCGCCCTGAAAAAAGGCCTGGATGGCCGCACCAAAGTGCTGTTCAGCATGATCTTGCTGGAAGGCTTATTCCTGATTGTGTTCTCGCAAATGAACAGCGCCATGCTGGCGATCCTCACCATGACGGTATTTGCGCTGTTCACCCACATGGCCTGCGGCGCAACGTATGCCCTGGTGCCGTTCATTGACCGTGACGCCTTGGGCGGCGTGGCAGGCATTATTGGCGCCGGCGGCAATGTCGGCGCAGTGGCGGCGGGCTTCCTGCTGAAAGGCATGCTGGACATTCAAACCACCTTAATGGTGCTCGGCGGCTTGGTGGTAATCGCTGCCAGCTGTGTGCTGATGATCCGTTTTTCGGTTGAGCATAAGGAAAAAGAGCAGCGCTTATTTGAACAGGCTGTCCATGAACGAAACATGGCTGAAGCGCAAAACTGAGTCTAAGAAATAGCAATAATCCGGAGAAATAATATGAAAATCATCATGATCGGTCATGGCATGGTTGGCCACAAGTTTATCGAATCTGTTTTAGAGCATGCAGGTGACGAGGTTGAAATCACCATCTTGGCAGAAGAACCGCGTTTGGCTTATGACCGTGTGCATTTGACTGAATATTTCAGCGGAAAATCGGCCAAAGATTTAACCCTGTGCCGTGCGGATTTTGCCGATGCTTACGGCATTGATCTGCGCCTCAGCACCAAAGCTGCAGCCATTGACCCGCTGAATAAAACCGTCACAACCGATCATGGCGATGTTCTGAGTTTTGATAAACTGGTGCTGGCAACCGGCTCCTATGCCTTTGTGCCGCCGATTCCGGGCAATGACCGCGCCAACTGCTTCGTTTACCGCACCATTGAAGATCTGGATGCGATCCGCGCAGCCAGCTTAAGCGCTAAATCGGGCGTGGTGATTGGCGGCGGCCTGCTGGGCTTGGAAGCGGCCAAGGCGCTGCGCGACCTGAATTTGGCAACGCATGTGGTGGAGTTTGCGCCGCGCCTGATGGCGGTGCAGATAGATGATCTGGGCGGCAAGGTGCTGCGCTCTAAAATTGAAAATCTGGGGGTGAAAGTTCATACCCAGAAAGCCACATCCTGCATTGAAGATGGCGCATCGGCAGCGCATGTGATGAAATTTGGCGACGGTTCGGAACTGGAAACCGACATTATTTTATTCTCTGCCGGGATCCGCCCGCGCGATGAGCTGGCGCGCCAAAGCGGGCTGGCCATTGGCGAACGCGGCGGGATTGCGGTGAATGATTACTGCCAAACTTCAAATCCGGACATTTACGCGATTGGCGAGTGCGCGCTGTGGCAGAACAAAATTTACGGCTTGGTGGCGCCGGGCTACGACATGGCGCGCATTGCCGCCAAGCATGTGATGGAGCAGGCCTGCAGCGGCTTTGCCGGCGCGGACATGAGCACCAAGCTGAAGCTGATGGGGGGGGATGTCGCTTCCATCGGCGATGCGCACGCCATGACGCCGCATGCGCTGAGCTATTTCTATGCCGATGAAGACGCGCAAATCTATAAAAAGATTGTGGTCAATGCCGAAAAAACCAGGCTGCTGGGCGCGGTGCTGGTCGGCTGCGCCAAGGAATACAGCGACCTGCTGCAGATGATGCTGAATGGGCTGGCGCTGCCGGAAAATCCTGAAAGCCTCATCATGCCGGGCTATGCGCAGTCCGGGGCAAAAGCCGGCGGCAGCGGGGTGGATCTGCTGCCGGACAGCGCAACCATCTGTTCATGCAATAACGTATCTAAAGCGGATATCTGCAGCGCTATTGCCGACGGTTCAACCTCGCTGGGCTCGCTGAAAAAATGCACCAAAGCAGCCACGGCCTGCGGCGGCTGCGCGCCGCTGGTGACTCAGGTGCTGAAATCTGAACTGCAGCGCCAAGGCGTGACGGTTAACAATCATCTGTGCGAGCATTTCGCCTATTCGCGCCAGGAGCTGTATCACTTGGTGCGGGTCAATGAAATCAAGACTTTTGATGACCTGATTCAGCAGCATGGCCACGGCCTGGGCTGCGACATCTGCAAGCCGACGGCTGCCAATATTTTAGCTTCCTGCTGGAATGATTTTGTGCTGAAGCCAAGCCACGCCGGCCTGCAGGACAGCAATGACTACTATCTGGGCAACATTCAAAAAGACGGTTCCTACTCGGTTGTGCCGCGCATGGCTGGCGGTGAAGTGACGCCAGACGGCTTAATTGCGGTGGGGCAAATTGCCAAAGAATACGGCTTGTACACCAAATTGACCGGCGGCCAGCGTGTTGATTTATTTGGCGCGCAAGTGCATCAGTTGCCTGAAATCTGGGAAAAGCTGATTAAGGCCGGCTTTGAGTCAGGCCATGCTTACGGCAAATCGCTGCGCACCGTGAAATCCTGCGTCGGCAGCACATGGTGCCGCTACGGGGTGGATGATTCGGTCGGCTTAGCCATTTTTCTGGAAAACCGCTACAAAGGCCTGCGTTCACCGCACAAACTGAAAATGGCTGTGTCGGGCTGCACCCGCGAATGCGCCGAAGCGCAAAGCAAGGATGTTGGAGTGATTGCCACCGAAAAAGGCTGGAACCTCTACGTTTGCGGCAATGGTGGCATGAAGCCGCGCCATGCCGAACTTCTGGCCTCAGACCTGGATACGCAGACGCTGATCAAATATATTGACCGTTTCTTCATGTTCTATGTGCAGACCGCAGACCGCCTGCAGCGCACCAGCGTATGGCGCGACAATATGGAAGGTGGACTGGATTACCTGAAAGATGTGGTGGTGCATGACTCTCTGGGCATCGCCGCTGAACTGGAGCGCCGCATGAGCCATGTGGTGGGAACTTATCAGGATGAATGGCGCACCGCAGTGGAAGATCCGGAAGTGCGCAAGCGCTTTGTAACCTTCATCAATGCCAAAGCCGAACAGCAGCAGGACCCGCATATTCAATTCGCTGCCGTCCGCGGTCAAATCCGTCCGAAGACCGATGCAGAGCGTGACGCTGCCCGCATTCCTGTTGTTGAAGCTTAAGCCGATTGCCAGCCTAAAGGAGAATGAAGATGACAATTTTAAAAGAAATGAACGATGCAGAATGGATTGAAGTGTGCAGCCTGGATGACATTACGCCGAATACCGGCGTGGGCGCATGGCTTGCAGGGCAGCAGATTGCGGTCTTCCGCGTGGGCAGTGAAAAGCGCGTTTATGCGCTGAGCAATCAGGACCCGTTCAGCAAGGCCTTTGTAATGTCGCGCGGTATTTTAGGCGACTTGCAGGGCGAGCGGGTGGTGGCGTCGCCTATCTACAAGCAGCATTTCAGCTTAGCCACAGGGCGCTGTCTGGAAGATAAAGATCAAAAGCTGCTGGTGTTTCCAAGCAAAATTGAAAACGGCAAGGTGCTGGTCAGCCCGGCTGCGCAAAAGACCTATATCACCAATAATGGCGCATCGCAGGAGAAAATGAAACTGGTGCTGGTGGGCAATGGCCTGGCAGGCATGCGCTGCCTGGAAGACTTGCTGGATATGGCGCCGGAGCGCTATGAAATTACCGTGATTGGCGAAGAGCCTTGGGGCAACTATAACCGCATCATGCTGTCTCCGGTGCTGTCAGGCGAAAAAACCATTGATGACATCATGCTGCATCCGCATGCATGGTATGCCGATAAAGGCATCCGCTTTATCGCCGGAGATCCGGCGGTGAAAATTGACCGCCCGCGCAAGCAGGTTCATACCGGCGCAGGTGAAGTGGTCGATTATGACCGCCTGATTTTAGCAACCGGGTCGAAGCCGTTTATTCCGCCAGTTAAAGGCGCGGAGCTGAACGGCGTTTTAAGCTTCCGCGATATTTACGATATCCGGCGCATGCTGGACTACTGCAAAACCAGGAAAAATGCGGTGGTGATTGGCGGTGGCCTGCTGGGGCTTGAAGCCGCGTATGGGCTGAAGCAGCAAGGCATGAATGTGACGGTGCTGCATTTGATGGACCGCATTATGGACCGCCAGCTGGATGCAAAAGCCAGCCTGATGCTGAAGCATGCCATTGAGCAAAAAGGCATCCGGATCATTACCGAAGCCAATACCGAAGAACTGCTGGGTGATGAAGGTCATGTTGCGCAGGTCAGATTGAAGGACGGCAGCCTGCTGGATGCGGACTTGGTGGTGTTTGCGGTGGGCATCCGCCCGAATATGGCGCTGGCGCAAAGCGCGGGCCTGCGCTGCAGCCGCGGCGTGCTGGTCAATGACACAATGCAGACCTATGACCCGAGCATTTATGCGGTGGGGGAATGCATTGAGCACCGCAATCAGACTTTTGGGCTGGTTGAGCCGCTTTGGGGGCAGGCGTTCATTTGCGCATCGCATTTGGCTGAGCACGGCAGCCTGACGTTTAAAGCGCCGACTGTTCCGACACAGCTGAAGGTCAGCGGCTGTGATGTTTTTTCTGCGGGCGATTTTGAGCCTGCAGAGGATTTTGAAGACATTATTTTGAATGATGAAAAACGCCAGATTTATAAACGCATTATTATTCAAAAAGATAAGGTGATTGGCGCTGTGTTGTTCGGCGATACCGAAGACGGCGTCTGGTATGCGGAACTGATTGCTGACCAGACGCCGATTACTTCTATCCGCAATAAGCTGCTTTTTGGTAAAGATTTTGCATTAAAAAAAGCAGGGTGAATTTAATCTCCCTTGCGAAGCGATGCTTCTCACTTCTTTAAAAAAGAGGGGGAAACCATGACCAATCAAATATGGCCTTGGGCAGCTGCAACGCCCTCCTTTTTCAAAGGAGGGCTGGGGTGGATGATCGGAATTATCCCCAGCTAAAAGTTAAAGTTAATACATATGTAAATTCAGATAATTAAGGAGCGAAGCAGAAATGAATAGTATCCCTGTAATGGAACTGCATAGCTCCACAGAAATAAATACTAAAACGGTGAATACCACATGCCCTTACTGCGGCGTGGGCTGCGGCGTGACGGCGCGGGTAGCGGAAACTGCGCTGGGGCAGAAAGTGACGGTGGAAGGCGACATCAGCCATCCCTCCAACTTTGGCAAGCTGTGCATTAAAGGCAGCAATCTGGCGGATACTTTGGGTCTGGAAACCCGCGTGCTTGAGCCGATGATCGGGCGCAAGGCTAGCCGTCAGGCAGCCAGCTGGGACACAGCAATTTCCGGCATTGCCGATAAATTTCAGCAATGCATTGATCAGCATGGCCGTGGCAGCATCGCCTTTTATGTTTCAGGCCAGCTGCTGACCGAAGACTATTATGCGGTCAATAAATTCGTCAAAGGCTATTTAGGCACGGCCAATATCGACACCAACTCGCGCTTATGCATGTCATCCGCCGTGGCGGCGCATAAAAGGGCATTCGGTGAAGATCTGGTTCCGGCAAGCTATGAAGATTTTGAACAGGCCGATATGGTGGTGCTGGTCGGCTCCAATACCGCGTGGTGCCATCCTGTGCTGTATCAGCGCATCATGCAGGCCAAAGAACGGCGCGGCCTGTTTGTGATAGTAATTGATCCGCGCTTTACCAGCACCTGTGAAGCGGCTGACCTGCATTTGCCGATTTTGCCGGGGCAGGATGTTGCGCTGTTTAATGGCCTGCTGCAGTATCTTGTGCAAAACGGCTATGCCGATCAGGACTTTGTCGCGCAGCAGACGCAAGGCTTGGAGCAGGCGCTGGCTTGCAGCGCCAGCGAAGCTTCCATGCAGGCCGTTGCAGAGCGGACAGGAATTTCCCTTGAAAAATTAGATCAGTTCTTCAAGGCATTTGCGCAAACCGGCAAAGTGATGACGCTGTTTTCCATGGGCGTCAACCAGTCTTCCCGCGGGGTGGATAAAGCCAACAGCATTATCAACTGCCATTTACTGACCGGGAAAATCGGCAAGCCGGGAGCAGCGCCATTTTCGATGACCGGCCAGCCGAACGCGATGGGCGGGCGGGAAGTCGGCGGCCTGGCCAATATGCTGGCCAGCCATTTAGAGCTGGAAAACCCGCAGCACCGCCAGCTGGTGCAGGACTTTTGGGGCAGCCCGCATATTGCCAGCCAAGCCGGGCTGAAAGCGGTGGATCTGTTTCAGGCGGTGGAAAGCGGCCAGATCAAGGCTATTTGGATTATGGCGACAAATCCTGTGGTCAGCCTGCCGGATGCGGATCAGGTTAAGCGCGCTTTAGAACGGTGCGAATTTGTGGTGGTGTCGGACATTTGCCAAGACACAGACACCACGCAATATGCCGATGTGCTGCTGCCGGCGCTGGGCTGGGGCGAAAAAGACGGCACCGTGACCAATTCTGAACGGCGCATTTCCAGACAGCGCGCTTTTTTAGATGCTCCGGCTGAAGCCAAAGCCGACTGGTGGGCGGTTTCTCAAGTCGCTAAAAAATTAGGATTCAGCGGTTTTGACTTTGCCGGCAGCCATGAGATTTTCCTGGAGCATGCGCGGCTTTCCGCCTGCCAAAACGCTGAGCTGGCAAAACGCGGAGAAACGCCGGATTTCCGCTACTTCAATCTGCAGGGCTTAAGTGACTTAAGCCTGCAGGAATACAGCGCTTTTGAGCCGATGCAATGGCCGGTTTGGCATAAGAGTCAAAAAGATGCAGAGGTAGCGCGCTTGTTTGAAAATGGCCGGTTCAGCCATGCCGGCGGCCGGGCCAATTTCATCGCTACGATTGCGGAAAATCCAGTGCATGCGGTAAGCGGTGAATATCCGCTGATTTTGAATACGGGCCGGATCCGCGACCAGTGGCATACCATGAGCCGGACTGGGCTGTCGGCGAATTTAAGCATCCATCGCGCAGAACCGTACTGCGAAATTCATCCGCATGATGCGCTGAAATATGGCGTCAAAGACGGTGAGCTGGTGGAGGTGCGCTCTGCATGGGGACTGTGCGTGCTGCGGGTGCAGGTCAGTGACAATATCCGCCGCGGCCAGGTCTTTGCGCCGATTCACTGGAATGATCAGGTGGCTTCAGATGCAAGAATCGGCAAAGTAGTCAATCCAGCGGTGGATGCGGTTTCCGGCGAGCCTGAGTTCAAGCATACCCCGGTCATGGTGCAGCCTTTTTACACCCAATGGCAAGGCGTGCTGTATGTGCGTCAGGGCTTTGAGGCGCAGGTGCAGCCGGGCATTCAAAAGGCTGTATGGTGGACGAGGGTCACCGCGGCGAAAGCCGTCCGCTATGAACTGGCGGACCGCCAGAAATTCAGCGCGGCAACGCAGCAGCTGCAGGCACTGCTGCCTTTTACGGATGAAAGCTTTGAATGGCTGAATGTGGAAGACCAGACCGCGCACATCAGCCATAGCGTGGTGCTGCAGGATGGGCATTTGATTGCCAGCCTGTATATTGCGCCGAAAGCGCTGCTGCCGGACCGGGACTGGGTTGCCAGCCTGTTCAAGCGGGAACGGCTGAGCGCGATGCACCGCAAAGCCCTGCTTGCCGGGCAGGCGATGTCCATGAACAGCAGTGAAGGGCCGCTGGTCTGCAGCTGCTTTAAAGTCGGCAAAAACCGCATTATCAATACCATTAAAGAACAGAAAATCAGCCATGAAAAACAGGTGACGGCATGCTTAAAAGCCGGAGGCAATTGCGGTTCGTGCCTGCCGGAAATCCGCGGCCTGATTAAAGCCTGTCAAGCGGAGTGCGCAGAATGAGAAGAAAAGCGTTAAAGCAAGCCGCTTATCCTGAAACCGATTTGGTCATTCTGGCGGGCGGTCAGGCGCGCCGCATGAATGGCATCAACAAGCTGCTGCAGAAGTTTGATGATGAAATCCAGCTGCTTAAAATTCATCAGCAGCTGAAATCGCGGGTATCGCAGGCGTGGATCAGCAGCCACCGCGATCATTCAATTTATGAGCGCCTGCTGCCGTCCATTCAGGTTTATCAGGATGATGAAGCGGGGTTTCAAGGGCCGCTGATGGGGATGAAAAGCGCGTGGGCGCATGTGCAGGCAGATTATGTGCTGTTTGTGCCCTGTGATGTGACGTTTATTCCCAATAAAGTGATTTCCCGCCTGCATCAGGCGCTGCAGCGCGATCCGCGCTGTGAAGTGGCGGTGGCGGCGATTAACGGCAAAGCGCTGTTTCCATTTTGCCTGCTGAAAAGAAGCAGCCTGCCTAAATTGATGCAGCATCTTGAGCAAAATCAGCGCAGTTTAAAGCAGTGTTTTGCCGATTTGCACATGCAAGTGGCGCGTTTTCAAAATCATGCACTGTTTTTTCACAGCATTAATTCATTTGATGAGCTGCAGCAGCACCAGCAGCTTCAATTTCTGTAAATTCCCTGCGCAGCGCTCTTGCCCAGCTTTTTAAAGGGCCGAGCTAGCAGCGGCATTGCGCCAAAATGGCCAGTCCATTTTGCAAAAAAAATCAAAGATATCAGCCGCAAGCGGGCGATTTAATACAAATGCGCAAAGTTGGAACACTTATTGCAAAATTTATTGAAATTGCACTGCAAGCAATAGGCGCAGAAATTTGAACTGGGCCAACGGCAGCGCAAAGCAAATCAGCGTCATGGACAACACAGATGAACAGCATGGCACAATTACAGCAGATGAATGCGTTTCAGGATCAGTTCGGGCGGGAGAAGCGCAAGCTTAGAATTTCCGTCACGGACCGCTGCAATTTCAAATGCAGCTACTGCATGCCTGAGCATCCAGAGTGGATGAAAAAGCACAATCTGCTCAGTTTTGAAGCGCTGTACCAATTTTGCGACTTTATGGTGCGCCGCGGCATTGAGCAGATCCGGATTACCGGCGGTGAACCGCTGCTGCGCCAGGGCGTGGTGCATTTCATTGCGCAGCTGCAGGCGCTGAGAAAGCTCGGGCTGAAGCGCATTTCCATGACCACTAACGGCCATTATCTGAAGCGCTTCGCCGCCGCCTTAAAGCAGGCCGGTCTGGATGATTTGAATATCAGCCTGGACAGCCTGAATGAAGCGCAATTTCATCAATTAACCCAAAAGCAGCTGCAGCCTGTGCTTGAAGGCATCGCCGCCGCGCAGGAAGCGGGATTCAGCATCAAGATCAATGCTGTGCTGATCAAAGGCCTGAATGACGATCAGATCATTCCTTTAGCGCAATGGGCGCAGCAGCAGAACGCCGAACTGCGCTTTATCGAATTCATGCCTTTGGATGGCGATCAGCACTGGACACAGCAGGCCGTGGTCAGCGAACAGCAAATTTTAGCGCAGCTGCAAAGCCGCTTTGATGTGCAGATGATGCAGGGGCAAGGCGCCAATCCCGCCCGCAACTATACGGTGAACGGCAGGCCCATCGGCATTATTTCGACCATCACCAATTCATTCTGCAGCAGCTGCGACCGCCTGCGCCTGAATGCGCAAGGCGAGTTTTATAACTGCCTGTTTGCGCGGCAGGGCCTGAACCTGAAAGCAGAAATAGAGCTGCTGTCTTCCGCTGAAAGCGTGGCTGAATCTGCGCTGCAGCAGCGGCTCAGCAGTTACATTTGGCGGAAAGAGCAAGGCTTTCATGCCATTCAGCAGCATCAGGCAAATAATTCCCGGAAAATCAGCATGCACATGATAGGAGGCTAGGATGAAGCAGGATAAAAAGATGATTACTGTCAAAATAGCCGCTTTTGGCGCCATTGAGCGCCGGCTGCCGCAGGACTTCAGCCTGCCATGCCCAGCAGGCAGTTCAGTCGCCGCCGTTTTGGAAGATCTGGCGCGCGCCTATCCGGAAGCCTATGGCATGCTGGGGCGCTGCGCCTGCGCAGTGGGCGAAGACATTATTCCGCGGCAAACCGCATTAACACAGGACAGCACTCTGGTACTGCTGTCACCCGTGGCAGGAGGCTGAAATGGAACTGAAAAATTTTCCGCGCATTCAGGCGGCCGCGCTGCATCAGCATGGCTTTGACGGCATTCAGCAGTTTCCCGAATGCGGTGGCATCGGCGTTTTTGTCGGCACGGTCCGCAATCATCATCAAGGCAAAGCGGTCAAGGCGCTGAAATATACCGCCTATGCGCCTGTGGCTGAAAAAATGATCCGGCAGATTGAGCAGGAAATTCAGGAGAAATATGACGTGTCTTATGTGCGGGTGGTGCACCGGATTGGCGCTTTGGATATCGGCGATACCGCAATTATCGCCATGGCCTACGCGGCGCACCGCCGTGAAGCCTTTCAGGCCTGCGAAGAGGCAGTGGAGCGGGTCAAGCATGAAGTGCCGGTATGGAAGGAAGAGTTTTACATGGACGGCAGCAGCCAGTATGTGGAGGGCTGCTGCATCCGCAAGGATCATGATGCGCCTCAGCCCATGCCTCATGCGCATGAAGGCCATGCGCGCTGCAGGCATGAGCATGCAGATTAAAGGCAGTTCTGCGCTCAGATTCCAAAAGTTAAAAATTTAGAGATAAGGATAGTGCAATGAAAGACGTAGGCATGAAGGCGGAAAGCTACCGCACTGCAGTTGCAGCAGGCATATTGCATGCGCCGCCGCATTGCATTGAACTGCTGCGCAGCGGCAATACCGAAAAAGGCGATGCGCTGAAAACCGCGCGCATTGCCGGCATTCTTGGCGCAAAGCGCACCGATGAGCTGATTCCGCTGTGCCATCCCTTGCCGATTTACCGCGCTGACGTGGAGTATGAGCTGTTCGAGGCGCATGTTGAAATTACCGCTGTGGTGGAAACCATTGGCCCGACCGGGGTGGAAATGGAAGCGCTGACGGCAGTCAGCCTGGCGGGCTTAACCCTGTATGACATGCTGAAGCCGCATTGCGAACCCGAAGATTTATGCCTGGATCAGGTCAAGCTGCAGAAGAAAAAAGGCGGGAAATCCCATTTTAGCCGCGTGCTGAAGGAAGCCATGCCGGCATCGGTCATTGTGCTTTCAGACACCGTAGCTGCCGGAAAAAAGCCGGATACCGCCGGGCAGAATGTTTTGGAAATCCTGCAGGAAGCCAATTTTGGCGCTGTCCATTATCAGGTGATACCCGACAGCCCTGAGCAGCTTTCAGCGCTGATTGCGCAGCAGAAAAACCATTATCCATTGATTTTGACTGTAGGCGGCACAGGGCTGGGGCCAAAAGACCTGACGGTCGAAACCATTCAGCCTTTGCTGCAGCGGGAAATTCCCGGGCTGATGGAAGCTTCGCGCAGTTTTGGCCAGCGCCGCACCCCTTATGCGTCTTTAAGCCGCGGCGTTGCCGGCTATATTGACAGCAGCCTGGTGATGACCCTGCCGGGAAGCCGCCAAGGTGCAAAAGAATCGCTGATTGCGGTGCTGCCGGCTTTGGTGCATTTGTTTGATGTGCAGAAAAATATTCCGCATGCAGGAGGCTATCAATGAATCAGGCTGTTACCCATTCAGGCTGCGGCGCAGAACCGGGGCTGATTTCGGCAGATCAAGCCATGCAGATGATGCTGGATCATGTGCAGTCTTTGACTGCGGAAACGCTGCCTTTAAGCCAGGCGCTAAACCGCTATGCTGCCGAAGACATTCATTCAGCCGTCAATTTGCCGATTTTTTCGCAAAGCGCGGTGGATGGCTATGCGGTATGTGCAGACCGGCAGATTCAGCCGAATGCGCGCTTTGAGCTGATTGGCGAAATCCGCGCTGGACAGGCGGCGGATGCGCAGCTCCAGCCAGGCCAGGCCATCCGCATTTTTACCGGCGCTGAAATTCCTGCAGGCACGGCAGCGGTCGCGCGTCAGGAAATTGTGCAGGCCGGGGCCGGCTGCATTGTGCTGACCGAGGCGCTGCAGCCGCATGCAGACATCCGCAGCATTGGTGAAGAAGTGGCTGCCGGGCAGCTGCTGGCTTGCGCCGGGCAGAAGCTGAGTGTCGGCGCAATTGCAGCCCTGAGCATGGCCGGAGTTAAGCAGGTCCGGGTTTTCCGCTATCCTAAAATTGCCGTGGTGATTACCGGCGATGAAGTTGCGGAAACTGTGGAAGACTTGAATTCAGGCCAGATTTTTGATGCCAACGGGCCGCTGATTCAGGCATGGTTTCAAGCGCAGAATCAGGCGGCTGATGTTATGCATGTGCAGGACAGTGAACAGGCGGCAATTGATTTATTTCATGCACTGAAAAACCAGTATGATGTGATCCTGACCACGGGCGGCGTGTCGGTCGGGGACTATGACTTTGTCCGGCCGGCAGCTTTGAAAACCGGCTTTGAGCAGATTTTCTGGAAAGTGAAGCAAAAGCCGGGCAAGCCGATCCTGTTCGCGCAGCATAAAGGCGCTGATCAGCATTCCTGCTGTCTGCTGGGGCTGCCGGGAAATCCGGGCGCAGTGTATATCGGCATGCAGCTGTATGCTGCGGTTTTGCTGAATGCACTGCAGGGCCAAAAGCGGCTGCCGGAGTGGTTCAGCGCGGTCATGACGCATGACTTGAAAGCGGATGCCCGTGAGCGCTTTTTAAGAATGTCCGCCAGCTTTGATCAAGGCCAGTTAAAGCTGGCCAGCCTCGCCAAGCAGCAGTCGCATATGCTCAGCAATTTAATGCAGGCCAATTGCATTGTGCGCGTGCCTGCCGGGCAGCCGGTTCAGGCCGGGCAGGTCCTGCAGGGCCTATTTATCCAAAACTGAAATCAGGGGAATATCCATGCGGATTCAACATTTAACACTCATGCTCGCGATGGTTTCAGCCTCTGGGGCAGCATCCGCGGAAACTGTCAAAATTTACGCAGCCGCCAGCCTGACCAATGCCATTGCAGATATTTCCGCGCTGTATCAGAAGCAGCATGCAGAGGCTGAAATTGTGCCGGTATTTGGCGCATCTTCAGCCTTGGCCAAGCAGGTTGAAGCGGGCGCATCCAGCGATATTTTCTTTTCTGCAGATCAGGACTGGATGAACTATCTGGTGCAGAAGCGCAAAGTTCAGGCCAGCCAAGTTACGCCGCTGCTGTTTAATGAGCTGGTGCTGATCAGCCCTTTGAGCGCGAAAATCAGCTTTACCGCCATTCCGCAGTTCAACTTTGCGCAATCCTTTCAAGGGCATTTATGCACAGGGCAAATGGAATCAGTCCCCGTTGGCAAATACGCCAAGCAGAGCCTGATTAAAATGAACTGGCTGAACAGCCTGAGAGGACGGATTGTGGGAACCGATGATGTGCGTTCGGCGCTGGCCTTTGTAGAGCGGGGCGAATGCCAGGTGGGCATTGTTTACAAAACCGATGCTCTAATCAGCAAAAAAGTCAAAATCATCGGGGCTTTCCCGGCCAATTCGCATGGCCCGATTGTGTATCCGCTGGCCTTGACCGGGCAGGGCCAGAACAATGCAGACGCCGTGAAATTCATCAAGTTTGTCAAAACCAGCCCGCAGGCCCGACAGGTTTTCCAGAAATACGGCTTTAAGCTCAAGGTGTAAAAGATACGATGCTGCTGACTCCTGAAGAACTCAGCGCGCTGCATCTTTCAGCAAAAGTTGCAGGCTTTGCCACAGCGTTTTGCTTGCCCTTTGCGGTCGCTGTGGCGTGGCTTTTGGCGCGCTATGAGTTCCGCGCCAAGTTTGTGCTGGAAGCGCTGCTGCAGATGCCGATGGTGCTGCCGCCGGTGGTGCTGGGCTACCTGCTGCTGGTGCTGTTCGGCAATCAGGGCGCAATTGGCCAATACCTCAGCGCTTTCGGCATTCAGCTGGCTTTTAACTGGAAAGGCGCCGTGCTGGCTTCAATGATTGTGGCTTTTCCCTTAATGGTGCAGCCCATCCGCCTGTCTTTTCAGATGATTAATCAGCAGCTGGAGCAGGTGGCCGGCTCGCTGGGCGCCAGCCCGCTCAAGGTGTTTTTCAGCGTCAGCCTGCCTTTGGCGCTGCCGGGTATTTTAATCGGCAGCATTCTATGCTTCAGCCGCAGCTTAGGCGAATTCGGCGCAACCATCACCTTTGTCGGCAATATTCCGGATGAAACCCGCACTATTCCGATTGCCATTTATTCCCTGCTGCAGCAGCCGGACGGCGACGCCATGGCGATGCGTCTGGTGACGCTCTCGCTGATCTTGGCATTTGCTGCCCTGATTGCGAATTATTTTATTCTGCAGCGCTATCAAAATAAGATGAGGGGCTGAAGATGCTGCAATGCGATTTTGAATACCGGCGCAATGATTTTCAGCTGCAGGTGAAGCTTGAGCTGGACCGGCAGATTTTAGGCATTATGGGGCCTTCAGGCGCAGGAAAAACCACGCTGCTGCACAATATTGCGGGCCTGCTGCAGCCTGCGCAGGGCAGCATCCGCTTTAATGGCGCCGTGCTGTCCGATGCCGCTTCGCGCACCTTTATTCCAATGCATCAGCGCCGGATTGCGCTGATTCTGCAGAATGCCTTGCTGTTTCCGCACATGAACGTCAGGCAGAACCTGCTGTATTCTCCGCAGGCCAAGAACCTCAGCGGCAGCCGTTTTGCGCTGGATGAAATCATTGATATTTTAGAGATCCGGCCTTTGCTGCAGCGCAAGGCGCATCAGCTTTCCGGCGGCGAAGCGCAGCGGGTATCGATTGGCCGCGCACTGATGTCATCGCCCAATTTACTGCTTCTGGATGAACCGCTGAGCGGCTTGAATGCGCAGCTGAAATTGCAGATTATCAGCTTCTTAAAGCAGATTCATCAGCAGTACCGGCTGCCGATGCTGTATGTCAGCCATCATGCCGAAGAGCTGAGCGCGCTGAACGCCGCGGTGCACCTGCTGGAACGTTAAGCGCGCAGTTTAAGCAGCGCTGAAAGCCCAATCTCAATTCCATTCATCAAGAAGCTGCAAAATCAAAGCGGCGGCTTGCCTGCATGCAGAACGCAGGGAATGCTTAAAAAACTTCGATGAAATCTTTATGAAAAATAATGCTTAGGTTAAGATGAGTCATCTTTTGTCTGAAGCATTTTGAAGTCTATGCAACCTTTTGTTCTATATAACTCAGAGCAGCGTAAAAAAGTTGAATTTGTGCCCCGCATCGATGGGCATATCGACATGTATGTGTGCGGCATGACGGTCTATGATTACTGTCATATTGGACATGCTCGGGTCATGGTTGCATTTGACTACATCATCCGTTTCCTGCGCAGCCAAGGCTGGAACGTGAAATACGTGCGCAACATTACCGATATTGATGACAAAATTATTGCCCGCGCCAATGAAAACGGCGAAAGCATCACGGCCTTGACCGACCGCTTCATCAAGGCGATGAATGAAGATGCGGAAAATCTGGGCTGCCTGCATCCGGATGAAGCGCCGCGCGCAACTGATTATATTGACCAGATGCAGAGCATGATCGGCAATTTGGTGAATAAAGGCACCGCGTACCCGTCTGCAAACGGCGATGTGTATTTCCAGGTGGAAAAATTCGCCAAATATGGCCGCCTGTCCGGGCGCAAGCTGGAAGATATGCAGGCGGGCGCATCTGAACGCGTAGACGTGGAAGTGGAAAAGAAGCATCCATTTGATTTTGTGCTGTGGAAACACGCCAAGGAAAATGAACCGTCTTGGGCTTCGCCTTGGGGCAACGGCCGTCCGGGCTGGCATATTGAATGTTCAGCGATGTCTACCTGCTGCTTAGGCAACCATTTCGATATTCACGGCGGCGGTTCAGACTTGATGTTCCCGCACCATGAAAATGAAATTGCGCAGTCCGAAGCGTCAACAGATGAACAGTATGTCAATTACTGGATGCATGTCGGCTTCATCAATGTTGATGGCGAAAAAATGTCTAAGTCTTTGGGCAATTTCTTTACCATCCGCGATGTAATGGAAAAATTCCATCCGGAAGTGATCCGCTACTTTATTGTGTCTTCGCATTACCGCAGCCCGGTAAACTTCTCCGACGTAGCGCTGAAAGAGGCGAAATCCGCGCTGTCACGCTTCTATCATTCGTTTAAAGCCTATCAGCAGGCTTATGGCGAACACACTGTTGAAACTTTAGATGAAGCATTGACCGAGCGCTTTAACGCGGCCATGCGTGATGATTTCAATACTGCTGAAGCTTTGGCTGTGCTGTTTGAAGTGAATAAAGAGCTGAACCGCGCGGTGAAGGAAGAGCAGGCGGAACAGGCGGCGGTTTATTATTCTACCTTGCGCCATTTGACCAATATTTTAGGCTTGGTGCAGCACAATGTTGAAGATTTCCTGAAATCTGATATCGGCCAGGAAGCATTGACGCTTTCTGAAGCGGAAATTGAAGGCCTGATTCAGCAGCGCGTAGACGCCAAAAAAGCCAAAGAATTTGCCAAAGCCGATGAAATCCGCCAGTCCTTGCTGGATCAGGGCGTGGTCTTGGAAGATACCCGCCAAGGCACTGTATGGCGCCGCGCTGATTAATTCAGCAAATGCATGCATAGGGAGTTGACAGTTTTATGAAACTCTCTATAATACATTTCCATATTGCGGGAATAGCTCAGTTGGTAGAGCATAACCTTGCCAAGGTTGGGGTCGGGAGTTCGAGTCTCCTTTCCCGCTCCAGAATATGAAAAAACCTTAGCCTTTTGGCTAAGGTTTTTTTTTGCTTTAAATTGTTACAAAGCGTAGTAAGGCATTAAAAGTTGAACATTTATAAACGTTCAATTTATAGAGATATGCTAAAATATCCGGAATTATTCTTAGTTATTTAAGCGCTGTATATACAGCTTAAAAAAGGTAAAGCGGCTTTGAATCCACCCAATATGCTCAATCAAATCGATTTCAAAAAGACCGCACTGGAAACCCTCAGCATTGAACAGCATGCTTTGGAAGTGCTGGCGGCGCAGATAGATCAGCGTTTTACCCAAGCCTGCGAAATTATTCTGCAATGCAAAGGCCGTCTAGTTGTGACCGGCATGGGCAAGTCAGGCCATATTGGCCGCAAAATGGCGGCGACTTTTGCATCTACAGGCACGCCGTCATTCTTTATGCACCCGGGTGAAGCGGGCCACGGCGACTTAGGCATGCTGGTGAAAGGCGATGTGCTGATTGCCATTTCCTATTCTGGAAAAAGCGATGAAATCATGATGCTTATGCCGCTGATCAAGCATGTCGGCGTGCCTCTCATCACCATTTCAGGCCATGACCAGGGGCCAATGCCGCAAAATGCAGATGTGGCTTTGACTTTGGGCGATATTCAGGAAGCCTGCCCATTGGGCTTGGCGCCGACATCCAGCACCACCGCGACTTTGGCTTTAGGCGATGCCTTGGCTGTTGCGCTGCTGGAAGCGCGCGGCTTCACTTCCGATGATTTTGCCCGTTCGCATCCTGCCGGAGCGCTGGGCAAGCGCCTGCTGCTGCACGTAAAGCACCTGATGCATATGGGCGATGAGCTGCCGAAAGTCGCGCCGGATACGCCTATGAATAAAGTGCTGTATGAAATTTCCAACAAGCGCTTGGGCTTAACTACGGTGGTTGATGCGGAAGACCGGCTGCTGGGCATTTTTACTGACGGCGACTTGCGCCGCCTGATTGACCGGCAGCAGGGCTTTGATGTCAATCTGCCGGTGTCTGAGGTGATGATTCAGCATCCGTCCACCATTTCCAAGGAAGCCCGCGCAGTTGAAGCGCTGGAGCAAATGAATGCAAAGAAAATCAATCAGTTTGTTGTTGTTGATGATGAGCAGCGGGTTATTGGCGTCATCAGCATGCATGATTTGATTCAGGCTGGGGTAAATTAACAAATGGCATCATATGTATTGCTGGAGCAGGCGCGCCATATTCAGGCACTGGTGCTGGATGTAGACGGAATTTTAAGTGACGGTTTTGTCACCTTGACCAATAGCGGCGATGAAATTAAGTCTTTTGACATCCGTGACGGTTTAGGCATGAAACTCGTACAGAAGGCCAACATTAAAGTCATTATTATCACAGGGCGCAAGAGCAATATTGTGGACAAGCGCATGTCTGATCTTGGCGTGGACTTGGTGTACCAGGGCCGTGAAGATAAAGGCACAGCGCTTCTTGAAGCTTGCGCGCAGCTGAATATCGCCGCTGAAGACTGCCTGTACATGGGCGATGACTGGCCGGATTTGTCAGCATTTGCAATTGCCGGCATGAAAGTTACCGTGCCTAATGGGCATGTTGAGGTGAGGCGCCGCGCAGATTTGGTAACTCAGGCCTTTGGCGGACGCGGCGCTGTGCGTGAAATCTGCGACATGCTGCTGATGGCGAAAGGCGTATATCTGGAGCAGCTTGAAAAATATGCCCGCGCCCCGCATTAATAACTGCATAATTCAGTGAATTTGGATTAAATACCCGCTTATGGATACAAAAGTTTTATACGTTACTGCGATTGCAATTGCGGCTGTAAGCGGCGGTTATTACTATTACAGCGGAAAAGGCAAGAAGCTTGAGGCGGATTCCGCCCGCAGCATGAATTATTCCGCTGAAAATATCCACCTAACCCAGACCGATGAGCAGGGCAAGCTGTACATCCGCGCGCAGGTTGACCGGCTGGAGCAGGACCTGCAGCAGAAGACTTCAAAGCTGGATAATCTGCAGGCGTCTGTATATAAAGACGGCAAGGTCGATGCCACATTTCTGGCAAAAGTTGCCAATGGCTATAATGATAATGAAAAAGTTGTGCTGAAACAGAAAGTTGAAGCAACAAAACTGCTGGATTCAGGAAAAATGGTCTTTTATACCGATGAATTGACAGCTTTTCCTAAAACACGCGAAATACAAACTGACAAGCAGGTCATTGTGGAATCTCCGCAGGCGCAATTTGTCAGCCAAGGGCTGAAAGCCAATTTAAATGACGGTCAATACGAATTTTTTAATATTCGAGGAAAGTATGAACCTTAATCATAAACCACTATTGTCTAACGCTTTCCTTAAACAGGCGGTGCTGATGGGTTCACTTGCGCTGTGCTCTGCTGGCGCTTTTGCTTTGCCTTCAGACCGCAGTCAGCCGATTTCTTTGGTGGCTGACCGCGCAACATTCAACGAAAAAACCGGCATCACCACCTATACCGGCAACGTGATTATTGAGCAGGGCAGCATGAAGCTGCAGGCGAATTCGATTGTGGCGAACATGAACAGCCGCAAAGAAATCAGCGTCATCACCGCTTCAGGCGGGCCTGCGCGCTTCCAGCAGAAGACTGATCCGGCCAAAGGCCCAGCCAAAGGCCAGGCGCAGAAAATCATCTATAATGCTGAAACCGGCATTATTACTCTGACAGGCAGCGCCTTGCTGGAGCAGGATGGCGCCAGCATTCGGGGCAATACGCTGAAATACAGCATGAATAAAGGCGATATTGTGGCTGAAGGCACGCCGAATAAAACCGGTTCATCTTCAGGCCGCGTGCAGATTGTCATTCCGCCTTCAAGCTCGAAGTCATTTCCGGGAGCGCGTGATTAATGCAGAATAGCCCGAACCAGCCGCAAACGTTATGCATCAAGCATTTGGCTAAAAACTACAGCAAGCGCTGGGTGGTCAAGGATGTTTCGTTCAGCATGCAGAGCGGCCAGATTGTCGGCCTGCTGGGGCCAAATGGCGCAGGCAAAACCACCAGCTTTTATATGGTGGTGGGGCTGGTGCGCATGGATAAGGGCGAAATCCATCTGGATGATTTGGACTTGTCCGATTTGGCCATGCACGAGCGCGCGCGCAAAGGCATTGGCTATCTGCCGCAGGAAGCCTCTATTTTCAGAAAGCTGACCATTGCTGAAAACATTATGGCTATTCTGGAAACCCGCAAAGACCTGAACAAGCAGCAGCGCCAGCAGCGCTTGGCCGAACTGCTTGCGGACTTCAAGATCACCCATATTAAAGATTCGCTGGGCATGAGCGTGTCCGGCGGTGAGCGCCGCCGTGCGGAAATTGCCCGCGCATTGGCTGCTGACCCTAAATTCATGCTGCTGGATGAGCCTTTTGCCGGTGTCGATCCAATCTCTGTTGGCGACATTAAGGATATCATCCGCAACTTGAAAGACCGCGGCATTGGCGTGCTGATTACCGACCATAATGTGCGTGAAACTTTGGCAATTTGCGAGCATGCCTATATTGTCAGTGAAGGCTCAGTGATTGCTGA
This sequence comes from Acinetobacter sp. WCHAc010034, assembly GCF_001696615.3. Lineage (NCBI taxonomy): Bacteria > Pseudomonadati > Pseudomonadota > Gammaproteobacteria > Moraxellales > Moraxellaceae > Acinetobacter > Acinetobacter sp. WCHAc010034. Next base: position 3,460,898 of record NZ_CP032279.1, read on the forward strand.
GGGCGCGCCGCAGGAAATCTTGGAAAATGAAATTGTCCGCAAGGTCTATTTGGGCGATGATTTTACGGTTTAAGCTGTAGCTATTCCTCGCAAAATGAGAGAAAGCTCATTGCGTGAGGAAAGTTGCTCAACAGCAAAAGACGCTTCGATCAGCAGTGGAATCGGCCGGCGCTGATCGATAGGCAAAAAAAAACAGCCTCCAGTTTGTGGGGGCTGTTTTTTTTTGCCGCTTTAAATGCCAATCTCAGAAATAAAAACCGCTATAAGCTATAATTACAAGGATTATTCAATGTTTGATGAGATATGCCGTTTACCATTGCCAGCCAAGTCAGCTATGAGGAAGACATTAAAAAAAGCCGCTTTGAGGCTATTGCGGTTCCTGTGGAAAATGAACAGGCCGCCAAAGATTTTCTGGAATTGCACAAAGACTTAAGCACAACCCATCAGTGCTGGGCATGGAAAATCGGCCATCATGTGCGCTTCAATGATGACGGCGAGCCGACGGGCACGGCCGGCCGGCCGATACTGGCTGCCATTGAGGGCAATGAGCTGACCAATGTGCTGGTTTTAGTCAACCGCTGGTATGGCGGCATCAAGCTGGGCACAGGCGGCCTGGCGCGCGCCTATGGCGGTTCTGCCGGGCAGTGCCTGCTGCTGGCGGAAAAAATTGAACTGATTGAAAAGAAAAAAACCGCCTTTCAGTGCCAGTTCAATGAATGGGCAATTTTCCAGTATGAATTAAGCCAGCAGCAGGCTGAGTACAGTGAGGAATACACTGCTGAAGGTGTGAGCGTAACCGCTTTGCTGCAGATCCATCAGATAGCGCCTTTAGCGCTGAAAATTCAGGACGTCACGCGGGGCCGTGAACAGCTGAAAATAATTGAAGAGCCGAATGATGACTGAACCAGATCCTCTGCTGAAATACCGCGAACAGCATAAGCACCGCCTGAATTATATGCCCTGGCTGTACTGGTCGCTCAAGCCGAAAAACCGGGGCTGGGCGGAAGCATGGCAAAAGGAATATCAGGACTACCTGATGGCGATGGAAACCGTTGAAATTGGCCGGAACTGCTTTATTTCGCCTTTGGCGCATATTTTTGCGGAGCCGGGCCGAAAAATTACAATTGGCGACAACAGCTTCATTGCAGCCGACTGCACGCTGCATGGGCCTTTAGAGATTGGCAGTGAAGTGGCAATCAACCATCACTGCATTCTGGATGGCGGGCGCGCAGGCATCAAGCTGCATGATCAGGCGCGCATTGCGGCTTATTGCCATCTGTATGCATTTGATCACGGCATGGATTTGGCGCAGCCGGTGTATCAGCAGCCGGTGCGCTCCAGAGGCATTGAAATTGGCCGGGATGTCTGGCTGGGCGCGCATGTCGGGGTTAAAGACGGCATTCAGATTGGCGCGCATGCGGTGGTCGGCATGAACAGTATGGTCACCAAGAATGTTGAGGCGCGGGCGGTGGTCGTCGGAAATCCTGCCGGATTCATCCGCTACCGGGATTAGCAGCATTGCGCATATTGCTGAATAAATTGGAATTAGTGATTTGAGCGCCGCTGAAAAAGTACTTACATAAAAGCCTGCAAAGTTCAGAAAAGTTGTGCTAAGTTAAAAAAACCATCAGCTTAGCCCGGCAATGCAAGAAAAACAGGGCAGTAAAGAGAGGCTCATTATGAAACGCGTGATTGCTTGTATTGATTCTTCGCCGTGCATTAATGCGCTGGCGGAAGCCGCTGTTTGGATTGCCAAGCAGACCCGCAGGGAACTGGTGCTGCTGCAGGTGCTGGATTACTATCCAGCCAGCTATCATTTAGGTGAAATCAGCGGTGTAATTGGCTTTGAAAGCAATGCCATGCTGCTGAAAGAGCTGGCCGAGCTGGAGCAGAAGCAGAGCGAGCTGGCGCTGGCCTACAGCAACAACCTGCTTGAGCATATTTCTGAAATGATTAAGGAAAAGCATGGCCTGACTGCTTCCCATATTCAGGAAAAAGGCGATTTTCTGGAGCAAAGCTTCAATGTGCTTCAGCCCGATGACATTGTGGTGATTGGCCGTGTCGGAGAGCGCTCCGCGGAGCGCAATAAGCCCATCGGCAGCAATGTGGAAAACTTTATCCGCGGCGCAAACTGCACCGTAATGACCGTAGGCTCCACCTTTAAGCCGCCGACCCGGTTTATTTTCGCCTATGAATATTCTCCAACCTGCGTCAGCCTGATGAAGCGCGTCGGAAAAAGCGATTTGCTTAAGCTGCTGCAATGCCATCTGCTGTACGTCGGCGATCATCCTGAAATCCTGAATGAGCCGATGCAGTATTTGAAAGAGGCGGGTCTGGATGTGGTCACCGAATACCGCTATGGCGATGTTGCGGAAAATATCCTCCTGTACCAGCAGGAGCAGGGCATTCAGCTGATTGTGCTGGGCGCATTCAGCCACAGCAAAATTCATCAGTTTTTCCTGGGCAGCATTGCGACAACGATTTTCCGGAATTCGGCCGTGCCGCTGCTGGTGGTCAAATAAAGCTTGCTGTATGATTTTGCTGAATAAATCATCAGAGTTATCCTCATATACTGTGGATAACTCTGTGGTTAGTATTTGTAAGTAATTGTTATATTTAAAAAATAATATAATGATGGTTTTTTGCGCGAATTGGATTATTTCACAATTGCGATGGCAAAACCGTCATGCCCTTTGCTGCCAACCGTCTGCAAAGCCGTGCAGGATAAGATGCGCGGATGGTTCTGCATGGCGGCGAACATCTCGCGGATGCCTTCAATGCTGGGCTTGCGGTTTTCAGGATTGATAATCTCACCGGCGCGGATTACATTGTCCAAAACAATGATGGTGCCTGAATGCGAAAGATTTAAGCTCAGCTCCAGATATTCAGGATAGCTCTGCTTATCTGCATCAACAAAAATAAAGTCAAAGGCTTCAGTATCTTCCGGAAGCGCGCGCAGCAGGTCAGCAGCGCGGCCGCATTTCAGCTCAATGGTCTGCGCAAGCTTGGCATTGTCAATATTTTCCTGCGCCAGCGCTGCATGCGCATCACGGCCTTCAATTGTGAGGATGTAGCCGTCTTCCGGCAGGGCACGCGCCAGCCACATGGTGCTGTAGGCTGCGAATGTTCCCAGTTCCAGCACGCGCTTGCAGCGGTTCATCTGGATCAGCATTTGCAGCAGCATGCCCTGATTTGGCGCAACTGCCAGATGGTCAGGATAGCCGCGCTCATCTGTATGCTGCAGGGTCTGCACTAAGATCGGGTCGTCCGGAATTAAATGTGAATCAATATAAGCATCAATGTCTGTCCACATTTGCTGCATAGCGTTAGCACCTCATTTTCGATGCATGCATTTTAAACCTTTCATCATGAAGCGCAATTTTTTGCGCTGCAATTGCGGAATATATCTGCAAAAAAGGCCTCTATTGAGTAAAGCCGGCCAGTTAAGAAATGGATGGGCTTTTTCTTTTTGAAACTGGCGATATTATTTGAGAGGCGGAAGCGTCATCCGCTCAGAAGCTTGTTTGACTTAATTATATGGGGCAGCAATGGCTCTAAATGCTTAATTTAAAAAGTAAGATTCCGCTGTGCATAGCTCAGAAAGTTAAGGAGTTTATTGTAAAACTCCTTAACTGATCAGTATCGCTTTATTCAGGCCTTGCAATGCTTTTGCAATTACTCAGTAAGTGCACATTGATGAATTGCGCGAATGATCCGGGCCCCATGTGCGGTAGCCTTGGGTATCAATATGAATCTGGCCGGATGCATATAAGCCTAAGCCCATATTCAGGCTCTGGCCATGCTGTGCCCAGAATTGGCACAGCCTGAACTTAGTGTTTTCAACATAGGCATAGTCTTCCGGTTTAGGGAATTCCGGGCCAATGCGGAAATCAATCGCGGAGTTGTATAAATGCCGGGAAGAGCTTGCGCCGCCGGCACACTGATTCAGCGGCAAGTCGCGGTAAACTGAAGTTACTTCAAAATCGCTCAGAATATTGGCTGCCACCAGATATTTGAATACGCGGAGTGTTGGAATCTGATTGGCCCACAGCTCGCGGTTGGGCACCATATACTGCGAACGCCCGCATTTTTGCCAATCGCGCGCGGTGCGCACCAGCTCAAAGCTTGGAATAATGCTGCCGACGCCATTTTTTTCCAGAAACACTTCATAATCACGCACACGGCGCAGGTTGTCGGCGGCGGTCACCCATGCGTTATAAACGTAAGGAACAACTTTTGGCGGAGCGTGGCGGTCAAAACTGATGCTTTCCTGAGGGATAAAAATCCGCTTTCCATCAGGACTTGTAACCGTTTGGCCCTTTTTAGGCGCGGAGCTGCAGCCGGCTAAAAAGATTAGAGGAATCGCCGATGCTGCCAGCAATCCCTTCATAAAATGCTTCATTATAAAAATCAATTATTTACAAACTCGTTATATTTTAATCTAAAACGGTTGAGAAAATTTGGAAATATTGCAATGAAATGTGTGCTTTCGGTACAAAAAAAGACCAGCATGCGCCGGCCTTATTTTTTTACTTAGAAATTTCAATAGGCTGTTTTTAAATAGACTACTTTTCTAAATACTGCAGCTTGTCAGCTTTGCCATTCCATTCTTCACGGTCATCCGGCTGATCGCCAATTTGCGTAATGTTCGGCCATTTCTGCGCAAGCTCAGCATTCAGTTCAATAAAGACTTCTTGACCTTCAGGCAGCTCATCTTCAGAGAAGATCGCGTTTGCCGGGCATTCAGGTTCACATAGCGCGCAGTCAATGCATTCGTCAGGATTGATTACAAGGAAGTTTGGGCCTTCATAGAAACAGTCTACAGGGCAAACTTCAACGCAGTCTTGATATTTACATTTAATACAGTTTTCAGTGACAACAAAGGTCATGGCGACAGCTACCTAAAAATATGGTTTTAATAACTAATATTGTATTTTAGGCAAAAACACAGGCAACTAACAATTCCTTTTATTGATATTTGATATAGATAGGGCTGTTAAATTTGATAAAAAGCATCCATATCCATCAAAAACACTTATAAATGAAAAAAACTCTCAATTGAGAGTTTTTTTCCAGGTCATTCAGAGGCTGTCTTTCAGCATATACAGCTTCTGCAGCGCTTCTCTCGGAGTCAGGCTGTCAACATCCAGTTCTTGCAGAAGGGCTAAGGCAGGAGCGTCTTTTTCAACCTCAATAATGCGCTCGATTATTTCCGGCGCATCGCTTGGGGCAAACAGGTCATTCTGGACAGCTTGGCTGGCCTGCTGCTGTTTTTCCAAAATGCGCAAGCGGTTCTGCGCTTCCTTAATGACACCCGCGGGAATGCCGGCCAGTTTTGCCACCTGCAGGCCATGGCTCTGGCTGGCAGGGCCATGCTGCACTTTATGCAGCAGAATTAAATTGCCGTTTAATTCCTTTGCGGTGACATGGTAGTTGTCAATGCCGGCTTCTTTGCCTAATTCAGTCAGTTCAAAATAGTGCGTGGCGAACAGGCAGAGGCATTTAATGCGCTTGGTCAGATCCAGCACGCAGGCCCAGGCCAGCGACAGGCCGTCATAGGTGCTGGTGCCGCGCCCGACTTCATCCATCAGCACCAAAGACTGGTTGCTTGCATGATGCAGAATCTGCGAAGTTTCAGTCATTTCCACCATAAAGGTGGATTTGCCGGTGGATAAGTCATCCGCAGAGCCAATGCGGGTGAAGATCCGGTCAATAGGGCCTAAGACAGCGGATTCTGCCGGCACATAGCTGCCGCAGTAAGCCAATAGCGCAATCAGCGCAGTTTGGCGCATGAAGGTTGATTTGCCACCCATGTTCGGGCCGGTAATAATCGCCATGCGCCGGCTGAAGTCCAGCGTGGTGTCATTCGGCGTAAATGCGGCTTTGCTCAGCGATTCTACCACAGGATGGCGGCCGGCTTTAATTTTCACGCCAATTTCAGGGCCGAACTCCGGGCGCGCCCAATTGTTTAAGCGCGCCTGATGGGCAAAGTTGGCGGCTAAGTCCACTTGCGCAATCGCGCTACTCATCATCTGCAGATTGCCGATGTCCTGGCGCAGCTCATCCAGCAGCATTTCAAACAGCATTTTTTCGCGCGCCAAAGCGCGGGATTCGCTGGACAGCACTTTGTCTTCAAAGGCTTTTAATTCCGGAGTAATGTAGCGCTCGGCATTTTTCAGCGTTTGGCGGCGGATATAGCGTTCCGGCGCCTGATCAGCCTGAGCGCGGGTCAGTTCAATATAGTAGCCGCTGACCCGGTTATAGCCGATTTTCAAGGTGGAAATGCCTGACAGCTCACGCTCTTTGATTTCCAGATCAATCAGGAACTGCCCGGCATGATCGCGGATCTTGCGCAGCTCATCCAGCTCATCGTCAAAGCCTTCGGCAATCACATTGCCGTCACGCAGCAGCACCGGCGGATGCTCGACAATCGCGGACATGAGGCGCTGATGCAGGCCGTGGAAATCGCCCAGTTCCTCATTCAAGTGCATCAGCAGCAGCGACTGCTTGGCGTCAATGATCGGCTTTAAGGCATGGCGCAAATACGGAATCTGCGCGCAGGCCTGGCGCAGCTGCACAAGGTCGCGCGGGCGCGCGCTGCCTAAGGCAACGCGGCTCAGCACGCGCTCAATATCGCTGATTTCCTTAAGCACCAGGCGCACAGGCGCTTCATGATAGCCCTGCAGCAGCGCTTCGGCTGCATCCAGGCGCCCATCCAGAATGGCGGTATCGCGCAGGGGCTGCATCAGCGTTCTGCGCAGCAGGCGCCCGCCCATTGCGGTCTGGCAGTCATTAATGAGCTGGAACAGCGATGTGCCGTGTTCAAACAGCGGCTCAATCAATTCTAAATTGCGCCGGGTCACCGGGTCTAAGGCAATAAAGTCAGAGCTTTGCTCCAGCTGAATGGAGCGGATATGCGGCAGGGCGGTTTTCTGGGTTTCCTTGCCGTAATGGATTAGGGCCGCAGCGGCCGCTTTGGCCAAAGGCAGATGGTCGATGCCGAAACCTGACAGGGTCGCAACAGCAAACTGGTCACACAGGGTTTTCTGCGCATTGTTTAAATTGAAGTCGACATTCGGGCGCTTGGTGATTGGGCAGTCCAGCTGCTGCTTGATCTGTTCAATAATATTCGGATCGATAATGTCTTCATCCAGGATGATTTCGCTGGGCATCAGCCGCGACAGTTCAATTGACAGCTGTTCAGGCTGGAACTTCTGCTGCTGGACTTTGAAGATGCCGGCGCTCAGGTCCAGCAGCGCAATGCCGATCTGATCCTGCTGAATGCATAGCGCGACTAAATTCGAGCTTTGGTGCGCGGTCAGCAGGGCGTCATCGGTCAAGGTGCCCGGGGTAATAATCCGCACCACGCCGCGCTCTACAGGCGCTTTGCCGGTCACTTCACCAATCTGCTCGCAGATGACCACCGTTTCGCCTTTTTTAACCAGGCGGGCCAAATATCCTTCAGCCGCATGGTAAGGCACGCCGGCCATCGGAATCGGTTCGCCATTGGCCTTGCCGCGGTGCGTAAGGGTAATGCCGAGCAGCTTGGCGGCTTTATGCGCATCTTCAAAAAACAGTTCATAAAAATCACCCATGCGGTAAAACATAAGTGAATGCTGATGCTGCATTTTAACGCTCATGTACTGCTGCATCATGGGGGTTAAAGTAGACAGATCAGCGATAAGATCAGAACTTGTCATTGAAAAATAGTCCTTAGTTTCTATAAATCATCAAAAATCGGGTGCTTTCTTTTGGCGCGCTTTTGCTGCCCGGCTGAACTGCAGTCCTTGATAAAAGATGGCTGCGTCCAGCGGGTGAAGCCGGTGAAGCAAAATGCGGATTGCGGAAATGCCCAAAGAAAAACGCCAGTCTAGCAAAATAAGAAATTAGAGAGAAATGCTATCTGAATTCGGCTGCCGGATTGCGGAAAATGCCGGCAGCCGCAGAATGAAAATGGCCTTGGCGCATTAGGCCGCCTCTTTTTTAGAGATGCAGTACTGATTGCGGCCATTGGATTTTGCATGGTACAGCGCCTTGTCCGCGCGCTGAATGAAAGCTGAAATAGCGTCAGGATCGGATCCCTGAGGAATGATGGTGGCAGCGCCAATGCTGACCGTCACTGCCGGAGATATCGGGCTTGCAGGATGAGGCAGGGCCAAATGCAGTATGCGCTGCATCAGTTTTTTGGCCAGCAGCTCAATTTGGCCTTCATTCAGCATTGGGAATAGAAGCAAAAACTCCTCGCCGCCATAGCGGGCTGCTAAGTCATTGCTTCTTGAAGTTAAATTTTTCAGTTCATGCGCAATTTTCTGCAGGCAGAGGTCTCCTGCCAGATGCCCCAAGTGGTCGTTATATTCCTTGAAGAAGTCAATATCGACCATCAGGATGCTGACCGGCATTTGATAGCGCAGGGCAATGCGCCACTGCTGATCCATTACTTCAGATAGGTGCCGGCGGTTTGCCAGTCCGGTCAGTGAATCCAGCTGGGACAGCAGTTCCAGCTGCTCTGACTGCTTGCTCATCTCCAGCTGGTTCAGCTCAATAATGCAATTCTGCAGATAGTTTTCCCGGTGCTGGCGGTCAATCGCATAGGCCAAAGCCATGCCCAGAAAGCTGCTGAAGGTATAGGTGCGGTTGAGGAAAGTCCAGTCGATGGGATAATTTAAAAGCTTGGTTACAGCAATGGCAATCAGGCCGCCAGTCCAGCCGGCAATTAAGGCGGTATAAAACCGCATGCCGACAAAGCCGTAAATAATAATCACGGCATACATCATGGCAGCGTGGAACAGCGCGTCATTATTGTTGCCCATTACCGTAATGATAATAAAGGAAATCGCGACGGCAGCCGTAGAGCCGATACAGGTATAGAAATCAAAAAAACGGTTCAGCTTCTTGAACAGGGAAAGCAGCCAGGCGGCCAGAACAATGATGCCGACCCAGGCATACAGGGAAAACCACTGATAGGCCTTTTCATGCGTAGGAATAATCTGATAAATGCCGTAGCTTAAAAAGGCATACAGCATGAAAATGATTGGCGCGCGGTAGCGGAACTCCAAAGCGGCTTCATTTTGGTACTGCTGTTTGTAGATCGCTTCAAGCTTTCCTGGAAAATACACATAATTCAGCCCCTTGGAAATTAAGGCTTGAATTTCGCTGCGGCTTAACAGCTTTGAACCTTCTAACTTCATATGCGGTGGCCAAATTCGGGTATTATTTTAAAATCATGCGTATTGTTAACTGAAAGCACCTGCGCTGCTTGCGGGAGCAGTTGCCTGTTACATAGTATTAACAAAAGATTCTATGCTCCACAAGGGGGGAGGATGGCTATTTTTTAGGGCCGGAAGATAAATTACGTGATTGATGCAATATGCATTTCTGAATATGAAACAGCAGGATAGCGATAGGCAGATTGAATAATCATTGGTCTGAAGATTAAGAAAATTCGCTTGTTTAAATGGCCAGTTTGATTATGATCAGTAAATAATTGTATCAAAATTATGATATGGAGCGGGAAAATGACGGCAGCCTCTCGGCATGAAAAGGATTTACTGAAAATTACGCCGCATAATGCATGGTCGCAGCGGTTCTGGGATGAGCTGACGCCTTTTAAAGACCGAATCAGCGGGCATCCTTTTTTTATGGATATGGCGGGCGGGCGGCTGAGCATAGAAAGCTTCCGCTATGCGCTGCTGAATTTTTATCCTCTGGTGGCGCGTTTTCCTGCCTTTATGGGGCTGGCGCTTGCTAAAGCCACAAATTTTTCCGAAGCAGGCGTGTCTGAAGCGCGGGATTGGCTGATTCAGAACATTAAAGTGGAAGAGCGCCATCTCAGCTGGTACAGGGACTGGGCCGGCGGCTTTGGCATTACAGCGGAAGAGCTGGATCAGGTGCATCCGCCGGCGCCGATGAATGCCGTAAACCATTACCTTTGGAATGTGAACACGCGCGGCAATCTGGTCGAAAGCCTGGCTGCAACCAATTTAGCCATTGAATGGGCAACAGGCGACTGGAGCAGCAAGGTTTATGCCGGCATTCATGCTTATACCCATCATGCTGAAGTTTCCATTAATAAGCGCACAATCGCCTGGCTTAGAGCGCATGCGCATTATGATGACCTGCATCCCTATGAAGCCATGGAGCTGATCAAGCGCCTGAGTGACGACAATCCGCAGCTGCAGCAGCAGGCTTTTCAGGCAGTGAAAGAAGGGCTGGCCTATTATGAGCTGGCGCTGGATGACTGCTACCGCGTGCAGCTGGATTCGCTGCAGAAGCTGCGCAGCGCATAAAGCCGGCCAGCTGCCTGGTTTTATGCGCTCTGCCGGGGCGCTTAGGGCTTATACAGGCCTAAGTCCATCAGGTGCAGCCTTAAAATCCGGCGCAGCTCCAGCACCGCTTCCGGTGTTTCCTGAATCGAATGCCCGCCTTTTAAGATTTTTTCAGAAATAGCGCCGTCTAAGTGCGCGCTTTTGTAGGGCACAATATCATCTGAAATGATATCCGGGTCATCGCTGCCGGTCGCATTGCCAATAATGGAGTGATATTTCATGCCTTTTTTCGGCTGAATGTCTTCAGTCAGGGCAATGAATTTGGAGCGGTGGCTTAAGTCGCTTGGCCCATTCTGAATCAGCCCCAGATCAATTTCTTTAAACAGGTCTTTTAAGTCTTCTTCCTGCGTCAGCACATCCGCCACGGCGGAAAGGAAAGCGCCCGGCAGCTTGATGATTTTGCGCGCTGCCTTGGTGAACCAGCGGTCAGCAAACTCTGTGCCGCGGTGCGGGGCAGCCAGGAAAATTGCGCGGCTGAAATTCGGCACATCTTTCATTACAAGGCGCTGCTTCACCACCGCAACGCCTTTATAGCGGTTCAGCTGGCGCGAATTCATCATTTTCAGCGCCTGCGGCGTGGTGTCAGCATTGCTGACCAGCAGGCGGGCAATAATGCCACCCATGCTGTGGCCAATTAGAACCGCATCATTTTTTGCGGGCGTGCTGTTTTTCACTTGGCCAAAGGCCTGCGTCAAAATGGTGTGGATTTGAAAGCGGCTTTCCATAATCGGCATATTGGTGGAGTAGAAGACCTGCCAAACCTGATAATGCTCACGCAGCACCGCATCGCCCATAATGTCGTTGGTTAGGCGGACCCAGGCTTCCGGGCTGCTGGCCAAGCCATGAACCAGCACAATCACTTTTTTATTGGGATTGTAAGGCTCCAGCATGTACAGGTGCGGCATGGTCAGCTGTTCGTCACGGTCAATCAGGGAAAGGTAAGCGGACTTGCCCAGATTATTCTGCGCCAGCCACAGGCCGTAAGGTGCAGAAAAGTTGGCGGCCAAGGGGTATTCCTTGCCGCCGACCGTCAGCTGTTCATATTTATAAGGGTCATAGGCTTTAATTTGAAAAGCGGAATGGTTCAGGATTTCATCGACCGAACTGGCGGATTCCGGCTCAGCGGTCAGCGTTGCGGCCAAATAGCGCGCCTGATGGATGTTCGGGTTCAGGCCCTGCGGATATTTATAGGCGGCGGGATCGACAATGTATTTTGCTTTGCCGCCGGACTTCGGCGCTTCATCCGGCAGCACCACCAAAAACTCTGAACCAAAACCGTCGCGCCGGGTAATTGAGCGCAGGCCTGAAAAGTTCAGGCTGTAGGTGGACATCAGCTGTTCAATTTTCCGGCCTTTCAGCTCAGGATAATGGCTGTAGTCAATGCTGTAGGTGCTTTGCCCGGCCGTAATCTGGCGGGCCACTTCAGTCGGCTGGAAGCGCGCCGAATAGCTGCTGACCAGTTTGGCGATGCCCTGATTATAGAAGTCGCGGATTTGCACCTGGCGGTTGTCAAAGATCCGGTCTTGCGGCCCGCGCTTGGTTTTAAACATATAGGCGTAGCTATAGCGGATGCTTTTATCCAGCATATAAAGCTGCTGATCCAGGCATTTATTGTATTTGTCTTTCTGGACTTTCTGATGCTCTTCGGATGTGTGCTTGGTCAGAATGCTGGTTTTGCATTCCGCGGAGTTTTCCAGCGCAATGGCTTTGGCCAGATACAGTTCGCTGGCGGCCGAAAGGCGCTGTTCATCCTGAATTTGCGGAATCTGCTTCAGCTCATCCACGCATTTTTCAGGGTCTTCCGTGCATGTCTTTGCTTCGCGCCCAGTCATGGCTAGAACATTCAGGCTGGCTTCGCTCAATTTGCTGCGGGACAGGATGCTGTCGCGTTCGTTGGCGATGGTGACATTCAAAGACTGATTCTTGACGCTGACCACTTGGCATCCGCCGAGCAGCAGGGTGCTGAACAGTCCGGCGAGCAGTAATTTATTGGTTTTGTGCTGCATGGATTTATCGCAAGGAAAAGGTTCAAATTTTTAAATCATACGGCAATCCTCAGCTTTTTCAATTCGCTTCAAATAAAAAATAGGCCAGTAAAATGGCCTATTTTTGTAACTGCGGGCTTAAGATGCTTTCGGCGGGTTCAAAACCTGCCATACGTTCCAGCGCCCCTGCTTTTCAATTTCCTGAATCAGGCGGTCTGCAACTGCGCCTTCCTGCGGATATTTGACTTTATAGTTTTTCAGCACGTTAATTGCGCTTTTCTTCTGCTCCATGGCAATGTAGTTGTTGGCTGCGGAAAGGTACGCTTCCTGAACGCCGGCTTTCATCGCTTTATCCAGGTATGGAATCGCTTCACGCTGGCCGCCGCCTTCAGACAGGCCAAAACCGAACCAGAAGTTGGCTTCGGCATCATCCTTGTTGATTTTCAGGATGCGCTGCGCGTAGTTTAAAGACTTGGTGGTATAGACTGAGCCTAAGTCCAAATTGCGAGCCATAACGCTGGCTTTGAATGCGCGGATCAGCACATCAAATGATGCATTGTCCTTGGAAGCTAGAGTATCCAGCTGCTGCGTGACTTCTTTCAGCTTGGCTTCAAAGCCCTTGCGCTCATTGCGCTGCACAAAGCGCGGCGGGTAGTGGCGCGCTTTGCCTTCCACCAGCTGCAGGAAATCATCAATTTCAGTGATGTCAATTTCATTGTCGCCGGCCAGCACAGCGTATTTGATGGAGCGCGCTTTGCTGTTAACGGTAGGAATGATTAAGCGGTTAACATCCAAAGTCAGCTTTTTTGACGGGTCATCTGCGCGGTTCACCACCATTTTAGTCACCGGCTGAGCAGCTGCTTTCTGCAGGTCAATTTCAAATGGAGGCGGCGCATCGTAATTGAACGGGTTCAAGGCATAAAATGGCGGCGTTAATTCCGGTTCGGCAAATACCATTGCATCCTGAGGATTATTGTTCTTAGTCGGGATGCTGCCGCAAGCGGCGAGGGTTAAAGCAATACAAGCAGCTGCCAAGGGCTTAAGCGTCATAGTGGTCTTCCATTTGATTTATTTTAAAACTTAAAACATGCATGCCTGCCAGTCTAAAAAAACTCTGGCAAACATGCAAGCCGGCAGGCGCGCTGTTGGCGATTATTCAAGGCAAGTGTCAGGCTTTTGATTGATTGCTCTGCGCTTCACACTCGCGCCGGACTTCTTCAATGATTTTCAGCTCTTCAGCGCTGAAAGGCTGTTCATTCAGCTGCTGCTTCTTGAAGCTCGGATCAAGCAGGGACAGGCGCTGGCAAAGCGTATTCATGCGCTTTTCGTTGTGCTGAATGCGGTCCAGCAAAACGCGCATGCCTTCCAGAATCGGGTCGGACTGATCCTGCGTCGCGGCATAAGGCTGGAAGCCGATGCTTTCCGCATAATCGCGCAGCTGGGATTCAGCTTCATCTTTAGGCTTGTTTTTGGTAATAAAGCGCGCCGGGTTGCCGACTGCGGTGGTATCCGGCGGCACGGCTTTGGTCACCACGGCATTGGAGCCGACTTTAGCGTTTTTGCCGACAGTAAACGGGCCGAGGATTTTAGCGCCGGCGCCGACCACTACGCCATCTTCCAGTGTCGGGTGGCGCTTGCCTTTATTCCATGTCGTTCCGCCAAGGGTTACGCCGTGGTACAGCGTCACATCGTCGCCGATTTCTGCGGTTTCGCCAATCACCACGCCCATGCCGTGGTCAATAAAGAAACGGCGGCCGATTTTAGCGCCGGGATGAATCTCAATGCCTGTGGCAAAGCGGCTGAAAGAAGACAGCAGGCGCGCTGAGCCTTTACACTCTTTTTTCCATAACTCATGCGCCATGCGGTGCATGATCAGTGCGTGAATGCCGGGATAAGTCGTTAGGACTTCGAGCGTGTTCCGTGCGGCGGGATCGCGCGCGAAGACAGCCTGTATATCTTCTTTGAGCTGCTTAAGCATCAGATTGATTCCCTTGATCGGTAGATTTTTTCCATGTGCCGTTGTTCAATGCCTGCACGCGGCTGAAGATGCCGCGGAGCAAATGATATTCCATACGGTCTAATTGTATACGTCCAAAAAGGCGGCGCAAGCGCAAAGGCAATAATCTTGGATTTTTCGGGTCCATAAATTCAATTTCCGCCAGCATTTTTTCGATATGCGGGTAGAATTGCTCCATTTGCTCATGGGTCACCAAAGGCTCATCCCACTGCATGTCAATGCCTTCGGCCACATGCATTTGCGCTTCCGGGTCTGCCGGCTGCTCAACACAATTCATCGCCGCCATGCGCATTTCATAGCAGATCACCTGAATGGCCTGCGCGACATTCAGCACGCCGTAATCGCTGTTGACTGGAATTGTGACATGGTAATTGGCCAGCGCCAGTTCTTCATTGGTCAAGCCGCGGTCTTCACGGCCGAAAACTACTGCAACTTCCTGCTGTTGCTGCGTGACCGCTTTCAGCGACAGTTCCGCAGCCGGGCGCGCGTCCAGCAAAGGCCAGGGAATGGTGCGGCTGCGGGCGCTGGTGCCGAATATAATATGGCAGTCTTTAATCGCGTCTTCCAGCGTTTCTGCAATTTCAATCTGCTCAATCAGGTCGGCAGCGCCGGCCGCCAGCGCGTCAATATCCGGATGCGGGTAAGTTTTAGGCGCGACCAGCACCAGCTTGGCCAAGCCCATGGTTTTCATGGCGCGCAGCGCGCTGCCGATGTTGGCCGGCAGGGTGGTATTGACCATGACAATACGCACATGGGAGAGATGCGCTGAAACAGCAGCATTGTCAATTTGACTCATGATTGTTCCAAATTTAAATATTTAAAGTTAAGCGTTTTAAGATCGGGCGTTCTGCAGTTAAGAATACTGGCTGGCCGATTCCGCCTGATACAGATCCATCGCATCGTCCATGCTCATATCCGGCGGCGGAGGCGGGACGCTGGCTGGCTGCGCCTGCTCATAGCTGACCGCTTTGGTAGCTTTGGATTTGACCTGATATTCAATATGCAGCGCTTCCTTGCCGAAGTAGTCGCGCAGCTTGCTCAGCGCTTCATCCAGCGGGGCGATATTCCAGTCGGCGCCGCAGTGCAGTTCGGCCGAGGCATAGGCGAAATCCAGCTTAATTTGCACTGGAATATGGCTGCACATATCGACATTGCAGTAAGGCGCTAAAATATTCTGCAGGTCTTTGGTCAGGGTTTTGCTCATGTGTTCAGGGCTGAGCTTAATCTGAATGCTGTTGGCGCGCTTCTGGCGGATTTCATTCAGGCTGAAGGCTTTGCTTAAGCGGCCCATCGGGCGGTCAAAGCCTTCGCGCTCATAAATTTCGCCTTCAATCACCACGACTTTTTCGGTCTGGATGATGTCTTTAAAGCGCTGGAAGCGCTCATGATTGGCGGAAACTTCAATGCGCGCGGTGCCGTCATCCAGCGTGACCATCATGCGGTTCGGAAAGTTGGCGACATCCACCACAAGGCCGGCAAAGACAGTGGTCACGCCGCGCCGGGTTGGGGTCAGCTCATTAATGCGCTGTGAAATAAAGGATTTCAGTTCCGGACGGTAGACATCAATCGGGTGGCCGGTCAAATATAGGCCAAGCGTATCTTTTTCACCTTTCAGGCGGACTTCATCTGACCACGGCTTCACCGGCTTGGCTGGCTTGCGCTGCACCTCTTCCACTTCGCCAAATAGATCCATGATGCCGGTTTCACGGTTGCTGCGCGCCTGATCGGCCGCCTGCACCGCTTCCGGCAGCTGCGCCATCAGGCTGGAGCGTTCAATGCCTAAGCAGTCCAATGCGCCGGCGCGGATCAGCGCTTCCAGCGTGCGCTTGTTGATTTTCTTTAAATCAATGCGGTGGCAGAAGTCGAATAAGTCGCGGTAAGGGCCTTCATTGATGCGCGAATCAATCACCGACTGCATGGCGGCTTCGCCTACGCCTTTAATTGCGCCCAGGCCATAGACAATGGTTTTCGCGTCGCTGGCATGGAAGTTGTACAGCGACATATTGACCGACGGCGGCAGCACTTCCAGGCCGTTGCCGCGGCAGTCGTCAATGATGAACACCACGTTGTCGGTATTCTGCATTTCCGATGTCATTACCGCAGACATGAATTCTGCAGGGTAATGCGCTTTCAGCCATGCAGTCTGATAGGCCACCAAGGCATAAGCGGCCGCGTGCGATTTGTTGAAGCCGTAGCCGGCAAATTTTTCCATATAGTCGAAGATATGGTTTGCGGTATCGGTATCAATATCTTTTTGGGCCGCGCCTTCAATAAAGATCTGGCGCTGCTTGACCATTTCTTCAGGCTTTTTCTTGCCCATGGCGCGGCGGAGCAAATCGGCGCCGCCCAGCGAGTAGCCTGCGCAGAACTGCGCGGCCTGCATTACCTGTTCCTGATACACCATAATGCCGTAGGTCGGTTCCAGCACTTTTTCCAGCAGCGGATGCAGGTATTCAAACTCGCCGCCGTGCATCCGGAAAATGAAGTCCGGAATCAGGTCCATCGGGCCCGGGCGGTACAGCGACACGAAGGCGATAATTTCTTCAAATTTGCTTGGGCGCGCCTCTTTCAGCATTTTTTTCATGCCGACGGATTCAAACTGGAATACCGCAGTGGTGTTGGCTTCAGCAAAAATGGAATAGGCTTTCGGGTCATCCAGCGGAATATAGGTGATATCGACAGGGCTGGTGATATCCTGGCGCTCATTGATGTGCTTAATCGCATCTTCAATGACGGTTAAGTTGCGCAGGCCCAAGAAGTCGAATTTCACCAAGCCGGCGGCTTCGACGTCATCTTTATCGAACTGCGCGACCCGGCCAGTCCCGTCGGCATCGCACAGCACTGCCGAATAGTCGGTCAGCTTGGTCGGCGCGATCACCACGCCGCCGGCGTGCTTGCCGGTGTTGCGGGTAATGCCTTCCAGCTTCAGCGCCATTTCCCAGATCTCGGCGGCGTCGTCATTGTCCGGGTTGGACGGATTGGTGACGATATCTTTCAGCTGCGGTTCGGCTTCTATCGATTCTTCCAGGCTAAGCCCTAAAGGCTTGGTCGGAATCATCTTGGAAATGCGGTCAGCCAAGCCATAGGATTTGCCCAGAACCCGCGCTACATCGCGGATTGCGCCTTTGGCCGCCATGGTGCCGAAGGTTGCAATCTGGGAGACTGCATCATGGCCGTAGGTGCGCGCGACATAGTCAATTACGCGGTCACGGCCGGCAATGCAGAAGTCGACGTCAAAGTCGGGCATGGAAACGCGTTCCGGGTTCAGGAAGCGTTCGAACAGCAGGTCGTAGCGCAGCGGGTCCAGATCGGTAATTTTCAGGCTGTAGGCGACCAGCGAGCCTGCGCCCGAACCGCGTCCCGGGCCAACCGGCACGCCGTTGTTTTTAGACCATTGAATGAAGTCCATAACGATCAGGAAGTAGCCTGGGAAGCCCATATTCAGGATGATTTTGACTTCAAACGCCAGGCGCTCATCATAAGGCTTGCGGATTTCCGGCCAGTCATCGCCACGCTGTTCAGGCGGGTAAAGGAAATTCAGGCGCTCTTCAAGGCCGACTTGAGACAAATGCTCAAAGTAGGTGTCAATGGTATGGCCTTCAGGAATCGGATAGTCCGGCAGGTCATGGAAGCCCAGGCGCAGCGAAACGTTGCAGCGCTTTGCGATATGGAAAGTGTTTTCAACCGCGGATGGAATGTCCTGAAACAGCTCCGTCATTTCGGCAGCGGTTTTAAAATACTGTTCGGGGCTGTAATTTTTCGGACGGCGGTCATCGCCCAGCACATAGCCGTCGGCAATGCAGACCCGCGCTTCATGCGCTTCAAAGTCTTCGCGGTTGACAAAGTGCACATCATTATGCGCAACCACGCCAATATTGTATTTGGCAGCCAGCTTGACCGCTTCCTGAATAAAGGCTTCTTCGCCGGGGCGGCCGGTGCGCGTAAGCGCAAGGTAAACGCGGTTGCCGAATTTCCCGATCCATTCCTGCAGCAGCGGTTCAGCTTTCTGCGGATTTGAGGTCAGCAGCATTTTGCCGACATCGCTGTGCTGGCCCAGCAGCACAATCAGATCTTCGTGCTGATTTAAAACCCAGTCTTTTTGAACGCAGGGAATGTCCAGCTGCTGGCCGCTGATGAAGCCTTCTGAAACCAGTTCAGTCAGGCTGCGCCAGCCTTTTTTGCTCATGGCCAGCAGGGTGGCTCTGTGCTCTGCATCATTGAGGCGGATGGTTGAGCCGAATATCGGCTTAATGCCTTTGCCTAGGCACTTTTGATAAAATTTTACGGCAGCATGCAGATTGGATAAATCTGTCAGCGCCAATGCAGGCATTTCATCATTTGCTGCAGCTTTTACTAGATCAGGTATTCGTACTATCGACTCAGTGATCGAAAATTCTGTATAAATACCAAGATGTACAAAGTGCATAAATGAGTCCCTGCTTAAAACGCCTGCTAGTTTACCATGGCTTGGCGCCAATCTTGCGCCATATTCAAATGATTTGGCGAAGTTTTATAAGCTTGAGCGGTTTTTCTGCGCAGTTCAGGCCGGTGTGCTGCCGGCTGGCGCTGGCGTTGCTTATTCGGCTTAGCATGCAATATTTTGATTAATCTCCAGTTTCTGCAGCCTGCCGTTTTCAAACTGAAATGCTAGATGGGCGGCGTATGGCGCTTCAAAATCTGCCGGCTGCTGCCTGTAGTTTTTCAGCTCTGCCGGCAGGATGATCAGCACCGTTCCCTTGCCATTGGGCTTCAAGCCTTGCGCGCTTTGCGGAAAATCTTTTTGAAACTGAGCCAAAGAATAGGGCAGGCTAAGCTTTTTCCCGTCAAGACTGATTTGCTCCTGCGGATTTTTGCTGAAATTCATGCTGAGCCAGACCCGGCCTTTGATTGCGCCGAGTTGCTGAAAGCTATGGCTTTGCTTATAGATGGATTCGGATTTCACTTGCGGGTTGTCTTCAGTAAAGACTTCAAATTTTAAAGCTTTTTTAGCAGTTTGCGCGCTATATTCATAGTTGCCTGTGCAGCCTGCGTATTGCTGCTGGGCTTTTGCTGGCAGTGCGCCCAAAACTTGGCGGAGCTGATGGGCTGCAACAGGGGATGCAAGTTCAATGCTGTTCAGCTTTATGCTGCTGATGTAATTTGGCTGCGCGCTGGCGGCTGTGAGGAATAGGCCATGGCTTGCGGCTAGCAGGAGTGTTTTTCTAAGCATGATGAAATTTTATGGTTTTAAAAAGCCATTATATGAATTTCAGGCTGATAAAAAAGCCATTGCGCAGCAGATTTCTAAAGGCGGGAATTTTTCTGCCGGGCTGCTGGAAAGCGCATGATGAATATTTTAAGTCTATAATTTATTTATATTTTTAAAAAGTATGCAGTAAAAAGCCTGTACGGCTGATCAGTTAAGCGTAATTTCATTATTACAGATTGATAAATCTCCCCTAACCCTGAGCCATATATGGCGCAAGGAAAAAGAGGGGGAACTCCCTTTAATTCAATACGGTATTGAACTTCGAGACGCTCCCTCCTTTGAAAAAGGAGGGTTGGGGAGGATTAAAAATGCTTAACTGACTGGCATTACTGCATTGAGCAGGCTTTTTACACGGTTTTTAGCAATTAAGCATTTTCACGCGCAATTGCGCGGTAGCCGATGTCTTTGCGGTATTGAACGCCGTCAAAAGTCACTTTCTGGCACAGCTCCAACGCTTTAGCTTGCGCCTCGCCAATGCTGTCGCCCAACGCGGTTACGCAAAGCACGCGGCCGCCGGCAGTCACAATCTCGCCATTGGCATTAACTGCAGTGCCGGCATGGAACACTTTCGCATCCGTCATTTCGGTGTATAGACCAGAAATCACGTCATCTTTGCTTGAAGTTTCAGGGTAGCCCTTAGAAGCAAGAACGATGCCGACGGTTTTGCGCTCATCCCATTCAGCTTCAGCAGGAAGGTTGCCTGCGATGCCTGCCTCAACCAAATCCACCAATGATGACTTTAAGCGCATCATGATTGGCTGGGTTTCAGGGTCACCAAAGCGGCAGTTGAATTCGATAACTTTTGGCTGACCTTCGTCATCAATCATCAAGCCTGCATACAGGAAGCCTGTGTAGACATGGCCATCCGCTTTCATGCCGTCAACCGTTGGGCGCATTACTTCTTTCATCACGCGCTCAAACACTTCAGCAGTCACGACAGGCGCAGGAGAGTAAGCGCCCATGCCGCCGGTGTTCGGGCCTTGGTCGCCTTCAAAGATGCGCTTGTGGTCTTGCGAAGTAGCCATCGGCAGGATGTTGCCGCCATCAATCATGCAGATGAACGATGCTTCTTCGCCGGCAAGGAATTCTTCAATTACAACGCGGGAACCGGCATCGCCGAATTTGTTGCCGGCCAGCATGTCATCAATCGCATCAAAGGCTTCTTGATTGGTCATGGCGACAATGACGCCTTTTCCGGCAGCCAGGCCGTCAGCTTTGATTACAATCGGCGCGCCATTTTTTTCAACAAATGCTTTGGCTGCATCTACTTCGGTAAATACGTCATAGAATGCTGTTGGAATATTGTGGCGCTTTAAGAAATGCTTGGCGAATGCTTTAGAGCCTTCCAGCTGCGCAGCGAATTGGGTTGGGCCCCACACTTTAACGCCAGCTTCACGGCAGGCATCAACCACGCCATTGACCAGCGGCGCTTCAGGGCCAACGATAATTAAATCAACCGCATTGCTTTTGGCAAACTCGATAATCGCGGCATTGTCTAAAATGCTTAAATTCACATTTTCGCATTTGTTTTCTGTTGCGGTGCCGGCATTGCCCGGCGCAACAAATACTTTCGCTACTTTATCGTCTTGCGCGATTTTCCATGCAAGCGCATGTTCACGGCCGCCATTACCCAAAACTAAAATATTCATCGGTTCATACTCCATGAATCGAAAATGACATAAAGTCCTCAACCTAAAAATAGGAGAGGACTTTATGCAAGATTAGAAATCTATTTGTCTAAATGCAGATGACATTGTAATTACAGTCATTACATGAACATCCAATCACTTAGTGACGGAAGTGGCGCATGCCAGTGAACACCATTGCAATGCCGTGTTCATCAGCCGCTGCAATTGTTTCTTCGTCGCGCATAGAGCCGCCTGGCTGGATGATGCATTTGATGCCGGCTTTAGCAGCGTTATCAATGCCGTCGCGGAACGGGAAGAATGCATCAGATGCCATGACTGCGCCTTCAACGACTAGGCCGGCATGTTCAGCTTTGATGGCTGCAATGCGCGCGGAGTTGACGCGGCTCATTTGGCCTGCGCCTACGCCAATGGTTTGACGGCCTTTCGCATAAACAATTGCATTAGACTTCACGTATTTCGCAACTTTCCAAGCAAAGATCAAATCATCAATTTCAGCTTCAGTCGGCGCAATTTTTGTCACGACTTTCAGATCATCTTTCGTGATCATGCCTAAGTCCTGGTCTTGAACCAATAAGCCGCCGTTTACGCGCTTGTAGTCAAGCTGCGGCGCGCGCTCATCAATTTTCGGCAATTCGCCGCAAACCAGCACGCGGACGTTTTTCTTCGCGCCGGTAATTTCCAGCACGCCGTCAGCGATGCTCGGCGCAATGATCACTTCAACAAATTGACGGTCTACAATGGCTTGCGCAGTCGCAGTGTCCAATTCGCGGTTGAATGCAATGATGCCGCCGAAAGCGGATTCAGGGTCAGTTGCATAAGCAAGATCGTAAGCCGCTTTGATACCATCTAGAGATACAGCAACGCCGCATGGATTTGCGTGTTTTACTATGACACATGCCGGCTTGGCGAATGACTTTACGCATTCCAGCGCTGCGTCTGTATCTGCAATGTTGTTATAGGAAAGCTCTTTGCCCTGCAGCTGCTTCGCTGTAGAAACAGACGCTTCAGAAGCGGTGCTTTCAACATAGAAAGCAGCAGACTGATGCGGGTTTTCACCGTAACGGAGATCTTGCGCTTTATTCAGCTGTGTATTGAAGGTGCGTGCAAACTTGTCTGCCTGGCCTTCCTCTTTGCCTAC
The DNA here is from genome assembly GCF_001696615.3 of Acinetobacter sp. WCHAc010034. Taxonomy (NCBI): domain Bacteria; kingdom Pseudomonadati; phylum Pseudomonadota; class Gammaproteobacteria; order Moraxellales; family Moraxellaceae; genus Acinetobacter; species Acinetobacter sp. WCHAc010034. The sequence goes on from NZ_CP032279.1 coordinate 3,483,260, forward strand.
GCGGGCGCCCAGGTAAGAAGCAATCATGCCATCGTACTGTGCTGTATGCTCAAAGGCTTTAACCGCCAGGTCAAAGCGTGTTGCCTGAGATAAAGCGCCATCGGCTTTAAGCTCCGCCACTACCGCTGCATAGTCAGACGCATTCACCACAATGCCGACAGAGGCATGGTTTTTCGCCGCAGCGCGAACCATAGTCGGGCCGCCGATGTCGATATTTTCAATCGCGTCAGCAAGCGAGCAGTTCGGCTTGGCGACAGTCGCCGCAAAAGGGTAGAGGTTGACAACAACAAGGTCGATTGCGTCGATGTTGTGTTCAGCCATTACCGCTTCGTCCAGGCCGCGACGCGCCAGAATGCCGCCATGGATTTTTGGATGCAGAGTTTTTACACGGCCGTCCATCATCTCTGGGAAACCTGTATGCTCTGAAACTTCAACTACGGCGACATTATTGTCTTTCAACAATTTGTATGTACCGCCAGTAGATAAAATTTCTACCCCAAGAGCAGCAAGGTTTTGTGCAAATTCAACAATACCGGTCTTGTCAGAAACAGAGATTAAAGCGCGTTTAATAGTCATGATCTTCGTCACAGTCTTCAAGTGCAGATTAAAACAAAAATAGGCAAAATTCAGGTTAAAAAAAATGCCTGCGGAAGCCGCAAGCATTTTATCATTTATTCACTCATTAAACCGTGAGCTTTCAACTTTTTACGTAAAGTCCCGCGGTTGAGTCCGAGGATCTCGGCAGCGCGTGTCTGATTGCCGCGCGTATATTCCAGAACTACAGATAAAAGAGGTTTCTCCATTTCTGCCAGCACCATGTCATATACCTGAGAAGGCTGTTCGCCTTGCAGCTGTGCAAAGTAATGACGAACTGCGCGGTCTACGTGAATACGCAGAGCGACATCAGATTGTGCAGTAAAAATAGGAGATTTGCTATTCATGCGAATTAATCCGAAAAAATCAGGTATCACTTGGGTAAAGTGATATATAAAAGTGGTCTAAAAATTCAATGAACTCTGTCTTAGATCCTAAAACTAGAGTTCTAAAACGCGTACATTACAATTTAGCTTAGCTTGCCACAACTCAGGAAATTGATCAGAATTTAAGCGTAACAATAGATTAATATTTGTTACAGGCCAAAATCAAACAAAAAAATCTGCTCAATACGCAATATCATCTAAAGCGCATTTGGCGGGATCGTATTTTTTGTGAAAAATTAGTGAGGAGTTTGCAGTGCAAAGCTTTCGTGGCGCGTATCATACCATTGTCTTAGAAAAAGTGAGCAAGAAAACTGCATTTTTTTTTAATTTTTTTGCAGTTTTTAATAGTTTTTTTCAATCTTATGGATGAATTATTTCTAAATTGTAGCTGTCGAAGCTTTTGCGGTCGACAGGGAGCCTGAATTTGAATTTGAACGGGCTGTTGGTCGGAATGCGTTGAATGCCGGCAAGGCTCTCGGTTAAATATTGCTGATATTGCAGGGTGTAGGTTGCAAATACCGCGCCATGCTCTTTGAGCTCGACACGGATCAGCGGCAAGGCCAGGCTGCGGTCATGGTAGTTGATCAGCTGGCCTCTGAATTCCACTTCATTTTTGGAAATTGCGCGGACTTTTACTTTTTTGGTGCTGATTAAATTGTAATGCGCTTCAAGCTTGGAGCAGTTGAAAACTTCGCAGACGGCATTAAACGAAGCGCCCATAACCGGGCTGTTTTTCAAATACTGCGGATTGAACCAGAAAAACTGGAACAGTAAAGTGCCGATCAGCAGGAAATTCACCGCAGTCCAGGCTGCGTAGTTCAGCACGCTGCGCTTTTTCTCGGTATCGGCTTTGTCTGTCCAGTTCAGCGCCGGAAAGTTGCCAATCGGTTCTGTGCTGAAATAGTTCAGATTGTTTAAATAGGTTTTCAGGTCAATATTGGAGTTTTCAACTTTATCTTCAAAAAGGTCCAGCAGCCCGCGCGGCTGCTCAATGCAGCTTTGCGCCGGCGCCTGTTCAAAGCTGAATCTTGAAAGGTCAATTTGAGCTGCAGGCGAAAAAACGGCGTCTGCAGCCTGCGGTTCAGCTGCAGCATGGGCCGCAGAGGCTTTATCTGCAACTAAATAGCTTAAGGCATTGAACGATGTTGAGCACTTAGGGCAGCAAACCATGCCCTGAGCAATGGTCAGCTGAGTGACCGTTACTTTGTAGGTGGTGGAACAAGTTGGGCAGAATGTCTGTTTATTGCTCATAAGTGCTTAAGGTAATCTGTTAATGCTTTTGGCGCTTTCCTGAGATCCGGCACCAGTGTTCTTCACGATGTTCGACCTCTAATATATCAAAATATTTTGAGTAAATGCTAGAAACATCAGCAACTTGTTCTTCGATGACGCCCGCAAGTGCGAACTCTCCCTCAGATTTAACCAAAGCTGCGAACTCAGGCGCAAGCTCCATAAGCGGGCCGGCCAGAATATTTGCAATCAGGATGTCCGCCTGCTGTCCTTTGAAGGCTTCATTGAACTCTTCCGGCAGGCCGACATACAGATTTTCCAGCACGCCATTCAGTTCGGCATTCTGTTTTGTGGCATGAACCGCCTGCGGGTCAATGTCGGTGGCATAGACTTTTTTAGCGCCCAGCAGCAAAGCCGCCACGCCTAAAATGCCTGAACCGCAGCCGTAATCAATCACAACTTTATCTTTAACATCGGTTTTGCCCAGCCACTGAAGGCAAAGGAAAGTTGAGGCGTGGTTGCCTGTGCCGAAAGCCAGGCCCGGATCCAGCTTAATGTTCACTGCGTCAGGTTCTGGCGCTTCCATCCATTCAGGAACAATCCAGTATTTTTCCGCAATCTGAATCGGCTCATAGGCGTCCATCCAGGTGCGTTCCCATTCCTGATCTTCAATCAGCTCGCTGCGCAAGGGTGCTCCAGGCAGCTGCGCCTGAATAAAGGTTTCCAATGCCGCCACGTCAATTTCTTCGCCGTCTTCCTGCGCATAGATGCCGGTCACAATGACTTTGTTCCAAAGCGGAGTTTCACCCGGCAGCGGTTCCAGCAGTTCCTGATTCTCAGCATCATCCAAAGTTACACTGACTGCGCCCATAGAGCTGAGCAGGGTTTCGGTGTAATCGACTTGCGCTTGATCAACAGTAATATGAATTTGTAACCACTTCACGGGAAGAACCTAAATTGTTATGTAAAAGGCTATTGTAGCGGAACTCGGCATTCAGCGCCTATAGCTTATTGCCCGAACGCTGAAAATAAAGGATGCGCAAAAGCGCTGGCTGTGGCGGATGCTTAAAGCGCGCTCTCCCCGGTACGCGGCAAAGGGCGCATTGACCGGAAAAGCCTGATCCGCAGCGGCGGGTTAAATTTTGGAAGTTTCCGCGCCTGTCATTAAATGGCCGCCTTTGCGGGTTAGGATAAAGCCAAAAAACATGGCGAAAATGTACATAAATAGGGAATATACGCCGGCAGGAATAGCAATGGCGGTATTGGATAAAACCGACAGCGCAATGGTCATGGAAATGGCGGTATTGTGAATGCCGATCTCAAAGGTGCAGGCGCGCGCCTGCTTTTCAGGAATTCTGGCCAGATGCGGCACCAGATAGCCGATAAACAGGCTGGAAAAGCAGAAGATGGCTGTGGCGATTCCGACATCGGCGAAATACAGCACGACATTGTTTTTTTCCTTAAACAGCGCGTAAATAAAAATGGACGCTAAAAAGAACGCTGACAGCAGGCGCATGGGCCGGTTCAGCTGATAGGCAAGCGCCGGCGCTGCAGAGCGCAGCAGCATGCCAAGGCATACGGGAATCAGGATAATCAGGAAGACCTGCGCGATTTTTTCGACCGGCATGCCGATTGCGGTTTTTTCACCTAAAAAATGCAGCAGGGATAGATTGACAATAAAAGGCAGGGTAAATGTGCAGAGTACTGAATTGATGGCGGTCAGGGTGATGTTCAGCGCCACATCGCCTTTATAGATATAGCTGAACAGGTTGGCTGTCGGCCCGCCCGGCGAAGCGGCCAGCAGCATCAGGCCGACGGCGAGCAAAGGCGGTAGGTTCAGCACTTTGCAGATCAGGAAAGCGATTGAAACTAAAATAATCAGCTGGGTGAAAAGCGCCAGAAAGACTACTTTAGGGTAGCGCCCGACGCGCATGAAGTCTTTAACAGAAAGCTCTAAGCCCAGACCCATCATCATCAGGGCCAGTGTTACGGGCAGAAAAAAAGCAAATAACCCCGAATCCATGGAATATCCTTTTTTTTATTTTCGTCCTTAATTAGGCGTATTTTGAGTGTAAACCAGTTTTTTAAATAAGCAATAAATAAAGCGGGCAAAACATTGTCTGGCCCGCTTTTTGCAACAGTGGGGCGGCGGTTAAGCCGCCGTAACGCAGGGAATTATTTAGGGCGGGGCGCTTCAAAGCCTAAGGCGCATTTGCCTTTAACTTCCATGCCGTCAATGGTGACCGATTTTACGCCGGTGTCGCTGTCGCAAGCTGAATAGAGTTCGGCTTCATCGCCTTTAATCATGGCATGTTTGCCGGACGCGAAGAACTGCGGTTCGCATGTGCCGTTCCAGATAATGCCTCGGTAAGCAAAGCTGACCGGCGCGCCTTGTGATTTGCCTTTGCAGACTTGCTGATATTTTTGAGCATTGTAAACCGTTTCAACTTTGTCATTTGCAGAGGCTGCAAATGGCGCTAAACATAAACCGCAGAGAATCGATGACAGAATGACATTCTTATGCATGATTGTTGTCCTTATGGTTTCTAACGGGCCTATCTAACAGGATAAAAAATAAGCAAAATAAAGCAACATTGATCAGGTAACTTTTACTTTAAAATTGTTTCATTTTGCTTAAATATGCAATTCTTAACGGCAAAAGATTGCCGGATGAAAACCGCTGTGCTAGGCAAATCGCAATAAAATCGACTTATTCTGTCAACTTATGCATGAAGTTTTGCTATAATACTTGGTCATTATTTTTCAACTCTCTCAATACCACTATGCATTATCCTAAAGTTTACGATGTCATTGTTATCGGCGGCGGTCACGCGGGTACTGAAGCGGCGCTGGCTGCGGCGCGCATGGGCCGACAGACGCTGCTTTTAACTCACAACATTGAGACTTTAGGGCAGATGAGCTGCAACCCGGCCATCGGCGGCATCGGCAAATCGCACCTTGTGCGTGAAATTGACGCGCTGGGCGGCGCAATGGCGCTGGCTGCCGATAAAGGCGGCATTCAGTTCCGCATTCTGAACTCGCGCAAAGGCGCGGCGGTGCGCGCAACCCGCGCGCAGGCTGACCGCGTGCGCTATAAAGCCGCCATCCGCGACACTTTGGAAAATCAGGCCAACTTGGATATTTTCCAGCAGGCGGCTGATGACCTGATTGTGGAAGGCGATACCGTTAAAGGCGTCGTGACGCAAATGGGCATCCGCTTTGATGCGAAAACGGTGGTATTGACGACAGGCACATTCCTGGGCGGCGTGATTCACGTCGGCTTGGAAAAATCCAGTGGCGGCCGCGCGGGCGATCCGCCTTCAATTTCATTGGCTGCCCGCCTGCGCGAATTAAATTTGCCGGTCGGCCGCCTGAAAACCGGCACGCCGCCGCGGATTGATGCGCGTTCAGTAGATTTTTCCGTGATGACTCCTCAGCCGGGCGATTTCCCGTCGCCGACCATGTCCTTCATGGGCGATGCTTCGATGCATCCGGAGCAGGTGAACTGCTACATTACGCATACCAATGAGCGCACGCATGACATCATCCGCGGCGGCTTAGACCGTTCGCCGATGTATACAGGCGTCATTGAAGGCGTGGGCCCGCGCTACTGCCCGTCGATTGAAGACAAAATCCATAAATTTGCCGATAAAGATTCGCATCAGGTGTTCCTGGAGCCTGAAGGCTTGGATACGCATGAACTGTATCCAAACGGCATTTCAACTTCACTGCCGTTTGATGTGCAGTTTGAGCTGGTGCGTTCAATCCGAGGCATGGAAAATGCGCACATCCTGCGTCCGGGCTATGCGATTGAATATGACTACTTCAACCCGCAGGCGCTGAAATTCTCTTTAGAAACCAAAGCCATCAATAACCTGTACTTTGCAGGCCAAATTAACGGCACGACCGGCTATGAAGAAGCGGGCGCGCAAGGCCTGCTTGCCGGCCTGAATGCTGCGCGCCGCGCATGGGATCAGGAGCAGTGGACGCCGAAGCGCGATGAAGCCTACATGGGTGTTCTGGTGGATGACCTGATCACCTTGGGCACCAAAGAACCGTACCGCATGTTTACTTCACGCGCGGAATACCGCCTGATGCTGCGTGAAGACAATGCAGATCAGCGCTTAACTGCCATTGGCCGTGAAATGGGGCTGGTGGATGATGAGCGCTGGACAGCGTACTGTGAAAAAATGGAAGCGGTAGAAACTGAAAAAGCCCGCCTGCAGCATCTTTGGGCTGCGCCAAATAACCCGATGGGTAAAAAGTTTGTGGAAATGACCGGCGCTGACCTGTCTAAAGAATGTTCGGCAATTGATCTGCTGAAGCGTCCAAACATCAACTTTGCGCAAATTGCTGAGCTGACTGATTCAGAAGTGTCTGCATTTGTCGGCGAGCAGATTGAAATTGCAGTGAAATACGAAGGCTACATCAACCGCCAGCAGGAAGATGTGGCGCAGATGAAGCGTTTGGAAGAAACCCGCATTCCTGCAGATTTTGCTTATGATGCAGTTTCAGGTTTGTCGCGTGAGATTACGCTGAAATTGAAAGAAGTTCGCCCTGAAACATTGGCGCAGGCCAGCCGTATTCCGGGTGTAACGCCGGCAGCGGTTCAGCTGGTGATGATTACCATCCGCAAGAATGCGCAGGCGAAGAAATCCGCCTAAGTGTGAAGCTTGAAAAGCCCGCGCAAGCGGGTTTTTTTATTTAGGCAGCCTCGTCCTTTTGTTCTTTTTCTTTTAAGCGTTCAAGGAGGTCAATAAACCATTGTTCAGTTCTTACATTATCTAAGTCTTTATCTTCATTTAGATGTTCACTTGACGGGAGGGTATTATGGTCCACGGCATGCAGAAGATTCTCTTTACAGAGTTCTTTATTATTCTTTATCGAGTAGTAACATGCCAAATTGTAAGTATGATTAGGCTGTATTTTTAAAGCACTTTGATATTGCTCAAAAGCATTGTTAAATAGGTTTTCATCATTTTTTAATTTAGCCAAATCTGCAAGTACGACACCATAATTATTCAGATAGCCTGCATGATTCGGTAGTATTTTTAAAGTCATTTGAAATTGCTCAAAGGCTTTTTCAAATAGAAGTTCATCTTGATTGATTCTAGCTAAATTTGAAAGAGCAAGGGCATAGTTACCAAGATTATCAGCGTTACTAGGTTGAAGTTTAAAAGCTTGCTCATTAAGATCAAATGCTTTTTCAAAGAGAGTTTGATCTGATTTGATATTTGCATAAGTAGCTAAACTTAATGCGTAATTATGTAGGCAACCATAATGACGTGCTGATATTGCTAAAGCTTGATCATAAACTTTATGGCTTTCCTCAAATTTATCTTGACTCTTCAAGTAGTGAGCCTGTTGGTCATATGCCCACATAATGTCATTAATAGCTTTTTCAGTAAGTCCTTTTGTTGATTCTTTATTTGGGTATTTGTGGATAACAGCGGTATATAAGCTTTTATTTAATGGCTTTTCAGCTTGTTCTTTTAGATATCCAGTCAAATTCTCAAGGATATCTAATCCATCTCCCAGTGGGTAAGGTTGGATATTTTCAAGTTGTTGGTCTAGGAACCTATAAGGATTTGAAAAAAGTTCTGGTGGAAAATATTCAAGTTCTTTTGCTAGTTGGATTAAGAAGTCATCAGCATCAATGCTACCAATGTAATGTGTTAAATTATTATTCTTTTTTAAAAAACCTTTAACTGGCTCTACTTCAAGTAGATCAATATTCTCTTTTCTTCCTGTCCAAATTAAACGATGTTGTTCTGAATATTTTTTCTCGAGTAGGGGGAAAAATTCGTCTGCGTTTCCACTATAACCAATAAATAAACTTGGATTGGAATTTAATGTTGAAGCAATAAAATCACCTAATTGTTCGGTATGTTTTAGTGTTTCTTCTTGAGTATTCAGTTGAACAAATCCTGTACCTTGCCCATGCAAGTGAACAATAGACGGATCATTAATCAAATGATAAAGATGTGGATTGGCGGTTGCAAAATCATAAATCGAAGGGTGTAAGCCAAGCAGATTACAAGCACGTGACAGTATGCTGTCAAAATTAAATGTTAGAACACGTTGGATATATCCTCCTTGCATAAGACAAGCGAGCGCAATATGCGCCCAATTGATTTTTTTATTGTCTATAATATGTGGCTTAAGTAATTCCCTACGCTCAGATTTATCTAAAGCAGACATATATTTGCCATAATTATATTTGTCTTTTTCAGGGTCAATATTTTTGACTTGGATTGGAAATTTTTTACAAATCTCTTGAATGAATTCTGTTGCGGTTGGAACATCTGCTCTCACGGAGCAACCAGCACCTGTAAAGAATACATATGGTTTTTCATTTTCTTTGGCTTGTTTTAAAAGCTGTGCGACTTCTTGTACTGTAAAGCTCATTTTATTTATATCAGTATGAATAATCTCTAGATTGTATTTGGAAAAATATTATTTTTGAACGAGTTTTTAATATTTTTCAAAGTTATATTGCAACATACTATTTTAATTGTGGGTATAGTTTTGTGTCAGGCAGGAGAGGCTCTGTTTATTTTATCCTTACTAGATTTTAAGCATAAAAAAAGCCCTAAAAGGGCTTTTTTTATTTTGCGATTAGTTAGCAGCTAAAGCTTTAACTTGCGCGTTCAAGCGGCTCTTATGACGAGCAGCTTTGTTTTTATGGATGATGCCTTTATCAGCCATGCGGTCGATTACTGGAACAGCTGTTTTGTAAGCTTCAGATGCAACTGCATAGTCACCAGCAGCGATAGCAGCTACTGTACGTTTGATGTAAGTACGAACCATAGAACGCAAGCTTGCGTTGTGTTTACGTGCTTTAACGTTTTGACGGGCACGTTTTTTAGCTTGAGCAGAGTTTGCCACTCGTGCACTCCTTGAATTAGATTGGTCTGGGCGGGCTGCAACTCAACTGAAAACCAACATCAGAAGAACTATACCCAGCCCGTAAACAAGTGCCATATTCTGATTAAACTATGCTTCGAAGTCAAGTCTTGACATGCTTTGACAACATTTTAGATGCAGAAAAATCTCAAAGAAAACGTTAGATTAGTCCGATAGCCGGGAGATTGTATAAAAAATGATTAAATTTATAGAAAATGCAATTGTAATTGGGGCAACCGGATTAGTCGGCAGGGAATTGGTTCGCCAGCTGAGCCGGAATGAAAATTGTGCCAATATTACCGCCGTGGTCAGGAAGCGTGATGAAGAATTTAACCAGCTGGAAAAAGTCCAGCAATTTGAGCTGGACGATTTCCTGCTGCTGAATGAGCAGGATGTCAGCGGCTATACCCATGCCTTCAGCTGTTTGGGCACCACCATGAAGCAGGCGGGTTCAAAAGAAAAATTTTATAATACCGATTTCACTATCAATGCGCATTTTGCGGAATTGCTGGAAAGCATGGAAACGCACTTTATTTTGCTCAGCGCTTTAGGGGCAGACGCTAAATCGCCGTTTTTTTACAACCGGGTTAAAGGCGAGCTGGAATATTATGTGAAAAGCCTGTCCTTGTACCGGACATCAATTATCCGGCCCTCCCTGCTGCTGGGGCAGCGCCAGCAGCAGAGAACGCTGGAGGACGCCGTGCAGACGCTGTACCAGCGCTTTTCGCATTTGGTGCCGGACAGTTTTAAATATAAGCCAGTGACAGCAGCCCAAGTGGCTCATACTATGGTCGATGCAGCGGCTGCGCAAACTGAAAAATTTCAGATTTATGATAATTTACGCATACAAAAAACCGATTGAGGGAGAGATACGTGTCTACCGTGCCTTTTGTAACTTGTGATTTGCTGGATGATAACCCGGAAAAAGACCTGCAGGTGGTGACGCCGTCACTGGATGGAAAATTCTTTAAAAGCTATGGCGCCCGCAAAAGCTTTGGCGGGCAGGCCGTTACCGTAAAATGCTTTGAGGATAACTCCCGCGTGAAGGAGCTGCTGGCATCTGAAGGCGCAGGCAAAGTGCTGGTGGTTGATGGCGGCGCGTCTATGCGCTGCGCGTTGATGGGCGACTTAATTGCTGAATCTGCCGTAAAAAACAGCTGGAATGGCGTGATTATTTACGGCTGCGTGCGCGATGTCGACGCCATTGCCGAATTGGATTTAGGCGTGCATGCCTTGGCGGCTATTCCGCAGAAGAGCAACCGCAAGGGCGCTGGGGAAACCGATATTCAGCTGAATTTTGGCGGGGTCAGCATCAACTCAGGCGATTATGTGTATGCAGACAATAATGGCATTGTCATTGCAAAAGAGCCGCTGGCTGCGCTTTAAGCCGCAGAACTGCAAGCCGGACTCAGATGCATCAGCCAGCGGTTTTAGCCGGCTGATGCGCCGGATATTGAACAATAATGAATAACTAAGCAAAACTAAAAGAGGGACACAACCATGCTGCATCATCGAATTAAAGTCGCGCAGGCTTTTCTTTCCGCAATTGCGGAGGGCGGGCGCGGCGCCAGCGGTACGCCTTATCCTCAGCAGCCGGAAAAAGCCTTAAAGCTGTATGAGTTTGAAGGATCGCCTTTTTGCCGCCGCGTGCGCGAAGTGCTGACCACATTGAACTTGGACTATGAGGTGTATCCTTGTCCCAAAGGCGGCCAGCGCTACCGTCAGGAAATGAAGCAGCTGGGCGGGAAAAAGCAGTTTCCTTTTTTAGTCGATGAAAATACCGGCGACCAGCTGTATGAGTCGCAGGCCATCATTCACCACCTGTTCAGGCATTACGGCAAAACCGGAACAACCCCGAAAAAGTATGCGCGCTATCCTAAAATACCTGTGGCGGCTTTTGCCGGAACAATTCTGAATGGCGCGCGCGGCGTTTGGGTGAATAAGAACATTTTAAACCGTGAAGCGCCGCCGCAGCTGCTTGAGCTGTGGGGCTTTGAAGCCAGCCCTTATACCCGCATTGTCCGCGGCGTACTGACAGAATTGGAGTTGCCGTTTAAATTTCACAATGCAGCCAAAGAGCGCTGGCAGGATCAGGGCTTGGCGGCGCTGCGCCTGAAGCCGGGCAAGTATGCGCCGCTGGCGGGCGGCAAGCGTGAACGGATTTTAATGGTTATGGGCGATAACCTGCAGGTGCCTTATCTGGTTGATCCGAATACCGGCGTCAGCATGTTTGAGTCGGCGGAAATTGTGAAATACCTCCAGCAGCAGTATGGAAAATAGATAGCGGAAAAATCCGGCGCTGCTGTGCAGGGGCTGCAGCGCCCGTCCGCAAGGCCTTGAAGCATTTGGTCTAAATTGCCCTAAATGAACTCGCTTTTCCGGCTTTAAGGTGTATAACTGTATAAATATACTTAATTCTAGGGATATCCTGCGGGTATAGATCTGATTAAGCTAAGAAAATTTAGTTAAGGAGAAGGCAGGCGATGGCATTGGAAGCAATTTTGCCGGTACCGGTTCTGGTGGTTGAGGATGAGGAAATTATCCAGCTCAGATTGCGGAAAATTTTAACTGATCTGGGCTATGCCAATGACGTCCTGCTTTTTGCTAAAAACGTAAAGGAAGCGTTTGCTTTTCTGGAACAGCAGCCTATCTCGCTGGCCCTGATTGACTTGGGGCTGCCGGACGGCAACGGTATTGAAATTATTGAAAAGATCCGCGTTTCGGACAGCAATGCGCTGATACTGGTGATTTCGGCATGGAGCACTCAGGAAAGCCTGTTTGGCGCCATTAAGGCCGGCGCGACCGGCTATGTGCTGAAAGAGCGCGATGACGCGGAGGTGCTGCTGTCAATCCGCAGCATTTTGCGTGGCGGCGCGCCGATTGACCCCTTTATTGCGCGTGAGATTCTCCGGCAGATTGCCGCCTCTGAGCATGAAGACACTGTTATTGCGCCGCAAAGTTCAGAGGCTGAACCCAGCCTGCTGACCGCGCGGGAAAAGGAAATACTGAATTTGGTTGCGCAGGGCCTGAGCAACCGTGAAATTGCGGAACAGCTGTTTGTTTCGCGCTATACAGTGGAAAGCCACATTAAGCATATTTACCGAAAACTGTCGGTTACCAAGCGGACAAAAGCGGTCAGCGCTGCGCGGTCACTGGGAATCCTGTAATGCGCCGGTGGAAATATGCATGGCTCATCATGTTCTGCTGTTTCGCCAGCACCTTCAGCTATGCATTTACTTCCTACGACATCAATGATCAATGCCGGGTTGACCTGAACAGCATTTCTAAAGTCAAGACCGACTCCAACCTGCAGCTGCCGCAGGCCGGCTGGGAAGCGGTTAAAATGCTGCCGGACCGCTGGGATATGACATGGCCGGATTATTCAGGCGGCGCATGGTACAAGCTGGAATGGACATGGCAGTGCAAAAACGATGCGCGCCTGGCTGAGCCAATCGTATTTTCACTGGACTATATCAACTCTGCCGGCGCCGTTTTTTTAAATGGCGATATGCTGTGGAGTGACCGGCATCTGCAGGAGCCGCTGTCTAAAAGCTGGAATATGCCAAGGTTGTGGGTCATGCCCATTTCCGGGCTGGAAAACGGCAGCAATGAAATCCTGATTTATGTTTACGGCTATGCAGTGCAGAGCGCGGGCATCGGCAAAATCAGCTTTAATAACGTGATGCAAGCCAATGCGGCGCAGCAGCAGAAAATCTGGAATACCCGCACCTTATTTCAAATCAACATCATTCTTTCAGGTGTTTTAGGTATTATCTGCTTGGTGATCTGGCTGTTCCGCCGCTCGGAAAGCAGTTTTGGCTGGTTTGCCCTCAGTTCGCTGCTGTGGATTTTCTTTACTTCCCATGTGCTGGCGGCAGAAACCGCGCCATTTCCAAACTCACTGGCGGCATCCCGGGCCAACTTATGCTTTTTTATCCTGTATATTCTGTGTTTCTGCACTTACCTGCTGCGCTTTATTTCGGTGCGCAAACCCAAGCTGGAACGCGCCATGCTGCTGCTGACGGCCGTCTGCATTCTGAGCATATGGAGCGTTTCTCTGGGCATGATGAGGCCGCTGTTCGGCACGGTTTTCCTCTTTTACTGCGGCGTTTTTCTGCTGGTGTATCTGTATTTGTGCTGGGTGTCTGTTAAGGCGAAGCGTTCGGACTATATTTTCCTGGCAGTCTGCATGACTGCAATTGTATTTTTCGCGGTTTTTGATGTGTATAGAACTTATACAGGCGAAAGCCATGAAATCGGGCCTTTATCGCCTTATACATCACCGCTGATTACCCTGTTTATTGTGGTGATTTTGGGCGCGCGGCTGAACAAGAGCATTAAGCAGATTGAGCAGTTTAATGATGAGCTGTCGACCAAGGTGCAGCAGGTGAGTCTGGATTTAAGTTCCAGCCTAAATGACAAGCACCGCCTGGCGCTGTTCAATGCGCGCCTGCAGGAGCGCATTAAGCTGTCGCATGATCTGCATGACGGCTTGGGCGCGTCCATTGTGCGCTCGATGATTTTAGTGGATCAGTGTGAGAAGAACATTCCAAATCAGCAGTTTCTGTCGATGCTGAAGCTGCTGCGCGATGACCTGCGCCAGATTATTGACAGCGGTTCGGCCTTGGATGATAAAATTCCTGCATCGCCGATTCTTTGGGCCGCGCCGGTGCGCCACCGTTTCAGCCAGCTGATGGATGAGCTGGATATTCATGCTGCATGGCGCTTTGCGCCGCAGTGGGAGGCGGAACCGTCTGCGTTGCAGTGCCTGAATCTGATCCGGGTGCTGGAAGAAAGCCTGACCAATGTGCTGAAGCACAGCCAGGCCACGCATGTGCAGGTCAGGATGGATTTTACCGGCCCGCATCAGCTGGAGCTGGTGATTCAGGACAACGGCGTCGGCTTTGATGCGGACTGCGTCAAGCAGAATGGCATGAGCATTGGCATGCGCAGCATGAAAACCCGGGTAGAGCGCATGGGCGGCCAGCTGAATATCAGCTCAGCTAAGGGTGAAACCGTGATTCAGGCCATCATCAATTTAAAACCGTCATGATGCGGAAGCTGCAGCGCGCTGTACGGAAAAAATAAGGAAGAGGCCGAATTTCCAGGCCCTAAACTTGCGCCGATTGGCATCTCAAGGGACAATACGCAAAATTTAATGCGTAGTTTTTCTTATGTCCCAATCCATAGATATTTTAGGCGGCATTTCCGCCGAGCAGTTTCTGGCCGAATACTGGCAGAAAAAACCCTTGCTGGTGCGCAATGCCTTGCCGGAAATTGCCGGCCTGCTTGAACCGGATGATGTGATGGAGCTAGCGCTGGAAGAGCACATCAGCGCGCGCCTGATCAAGCAGAAAGACAAAGACCCGGATCAGTGGACAGTAAAGTCTTCTCCGCTGATTAAGGGCGATTTTCAGAAAATGCCGAAGCTTTGGACGCTGCTGGTGCAGGCAGTCGATCATTATTCCTTTGACCTTGCGGAACTCTGGAAGAAATTTTCCTTCATTCCACAATGGCGCCGCGATGACATTATGGTGTCCTATGCGCCTAAAGGCGGTTCAGTCGGCAAGCATTTTGACTTCTATGATGTGTTTTTGGTGCAGGGCTATGGCCGCCGCCGCTGGCAGCTGGGGCAGATGTGCGATGCGGAAACCGAATTCGTTGCCGGGCAGCCGCTGCGCCTGCTGCCGGACATGGACGTGAATTTTGATGAAGTGCTGGCGCCGGGCGACTTGCTGTATGTGCCGCCGGGCCTGTCGCATTACGGCGTTGCGGAAGATGAGTGCCTGACTTTTTCTTTCGGTTTCCGCATGCCAAATATTACGGAAATGATGGACCGCGTCAGCGACAAATTTTCGGATGATCAGCTGCTGAAAAACCCGCTGGCGGACATCATCCGTGATCAGCAAAGCCCGATTGGGCAAATCAGCCAGAATGAGCTGGAATATCTGAAAGCAAAACTGTTTGAACAATTGCAGAATTCGACGATGCTGGAAGACGCCATTATGAGCCTGATGTCTGAGCCGAAATATCCGGAAAATATTCCAGAAGCAGAAGAAATTGGCGCCGGCGATCTGGAAGAAGCGCTGGAGCAGGGCTATCAGCTGATGCTGGAGCCTGCATCGCGCCTGCTGTATACCGATCAGGACGATGCGCTGCTGTTTTGGGCCAACGGCGAAGGCATCTGCATTTCCGAGCAGTTTGCGCCGCATCTGAAGCAGCTGGCGGATGGCCAGCCGATTGCTTTGGATGAAGCGCTGTTTGATCAGGAGATTCTGGAAGATATTGCGCAGCTGCTGAATGACTCCGTGCTGATGCTGCTTCCAGCTGAAGCGGATGAATAAACCCTGCAGGGCATTGTAAAAGAAGGCTTGCTGCGGCATAGCCTGATTTAAAAGAAAACCTGAGCCTGTAAAGTTAAAATATAAGCGCAAGCAAGTATTTTAATCATAACGGCTCAGGTTTTTTCATATCAGCATACTTGCTTTATCAATTGCTTAGCGCTGTTTTAAAGCATTAAGGCCAGCTGCTTTTAAATGCGCAGGCTATGACCACCAGTAGCGCAGAATATGAAAGAAAATAGGCGCAGAGAAGCAGATGGAATCAATCCGGTCCAGCATGCCGCCGTGCCCGTGAATCAGCTGCCCCCAGTCCTTTACGCCGCGGTCGCGCTTAATGGCGGACATCACCAGCCCGCCAAAAAAGCCGAAGATGCAAACAATAAAGCCGATCAGCGCAGCCTGCCAGTAGCTGAACGGCGTCAGCCAAGACATTGCCACGCCTAAGGCTGTGGCAAGGGCAATCCCGCCAATTAAGCCTTCAATGGTTTTTGACGGCGACAGAACCGGCGCGACCTTATGCTTGCCGAATAATTTTCCGCAGACATACTGCAGCACATCAGAGGTCTGCACCACCATAATCAGCCAGAGCGCCAGCCAGATTTTATCGCCCTGAAAGCCCGGAAGCTTCAAATTGATCAGTGCCGGGACATGGGAAATGCAGAATACGCAAACCATCAGCCCCCATTGAATTTTAGCGCTGCGCTCTAAAAAAAAGGTGGTGTCTTCCTGCTTGAGCGTGGCAATTGGGATCAGTAAAAACACGTACAGCGGGATGAAGATAGAATACAGGCCATACCAGTCGATGTAGACCAGATAATACTGATAGGGAATCACAAAATAGAACGCGATCAGCAGCGGAAAATAGTCGCCGCGCCGTGTCGGCAGCAGGCTGATAAATTCGCGCAAGGCAAACAGGGAAATCAGGCCGAACAGGATGATGAATGTGATTTTGCCGATCAGAATGGCTGTGCCTAAAACCAGCAGCATGACCCACCATGCATTGATGCGCGCGTTTAAATTGTCAATGACCGGCGCAGGCTTCAGCCCGGCTTTGCGCTTTAAAATATGCCCAATGCTTGAGGCAATCACTAAAATAGCTGCAAAAATGCCGAACAGCAGATAGGTCATCTGCAGATTGGTTAAATTCATTGATATTCAACCTCTTTTAATTTAAGCAATTCGCTTTGCGCATACTGCAGAAATTCAGCTTTATCCTGCATCAGCTGCCTGTCTAATGGACAGCCAAAGATCACGGTGGACAGCAGCGGCAGCGGAACCAAAGCGCCTTTGGGCATGACGCGCTTTAAATTGGAAATCCACACCGGAATAATTTCAACGTCTGGAAACTGCTGCTTAAGATGGTAAAGCCCGCTTTTAAACTGCAGCAGCTCAACATCATCATTTAAATTGCGCGTGCCTTCCGGGAAAAAAATAATCGAATAGCCTTCGGCAAGCACCGCTTTTACCGGCTGCAACGGGTCTTCGCCGTTCCCGCCGCTGCGCCGTATGGTGACGCCGGAAAAAGCATCCTGAATTAAAAAGCGCCGCAAACCGTCTTTCAGCCAGTAATCTGAGGCGGCAACTGGGCGGGTCCGGCAGCGGATATGCCGGGGCAAAGATGACCACAGCAAAATAAAGTCGATATGGCTGTTGTGATTGGCGTAGTAAATCCGCTGCTTCATTTCCGGCCGGCACCCGACCCACAGGCTGCGCGCGCCAGTCAGCAGGCGAGCGCCGCGCCGGGTTAGAAATGCGATAAAGCGGGCGCAGGATCGGGACAGTAAGTTGGGCTTTCTTTCGGTCTGCGGCATGGTCAAATGGCCTGATGATGTATTGTTAAAGTCCAAAATGCTAAGCACATTAGGACAAGATACTGCATAAACAGCAGACAGGCTTGCGCTTTAAACAGCCGGATGCAGCCCTGAAAGCGCTCAGTCCAGCCGCGGCCGGCTTTCGCCTGAGGCATCAGCTTGAGCTGAATTAAGCTTTGGTCTAAATCTGCGGTGATTTCATGCAGCGGCTGTTCAGACTGCGCTAAGGCGTCCAGCAGCCGGGCATCGAACAGCACCCGCATGGAAAGGTAATGATGCGCAGCCAGCAGCAGCACGCAGAAAAGCAGCGCGGAAAAGCGGTACAGGCCGGGTGAATTGGGCTGCAGCAGGAGAATAAAGCTGAACGCAAAGGCTGCATAGCCTGACAGCAGCAGCCCGCGCGTGGACTGCAGCAGTTTGCTCAGCACTGTAAAATTCATTTTCATGGCGCAAGCCCTTTTAACTGGCGCTGATAGCTTTCCAGCTGCTGCATTTGCGGCGCTCTGATGACCACCCACGGCCGCGCGGACTGAACAAGCGAAACAGCGTGCGCTGCGGATTCTGCATGGCCTTGCTGCATGAGCCACGCCGCTAAAATGGCGCTGCTGCGGGAGTAGCCCAAGGCGCAGAAAATCAGCAGCTTTTGCGCTTGGCCTGAAGAATTATCCAGCGATCCGAACAGCTGCTGAAACTGCAGGGCTGCCTCCGCCAATTGAGCCGCCTGCAGAGGCATAAGGTCCAGGCTGATGAACTGCCGGTAAGCGCAGTCCGCCTGCACGGGAAGCTCTGCACAGGCATCAAACAGCGCAGCATAGTTCTGCGCATGGCTTGCGTTTGGAATCCGGCCCAAATAAATTTCAGCGCTTTCAATGCGGATGATCTTGGAATCTTCCGGATGCCTGCGGGTCCAAAACCGGCTGTTCAGCCATGCAAAACAGAAATAAGGCGCGAATAGCAGCCAAGCGCCTGCAGTCATTCTGCCGTTGGCCTGCTTTTGAAAAAAATGCGGGCGGTTCAGCGCATAAGCGCTGCTGACCATGAACAGGCTGGCAGCGGGGTACAGCAGCCATAAAGCCCATGAGCGGATGAAATAGGCGGCCAGCGCCAAAACCATGGCAGCGCTTAAATAGTAAAGCGCCAGTTTGAAGTGTTTCGGCTCGGTGCGCGAGAGGCGGTTATTGCGCCAAGGCGCTTTTGCCGTAACTGGAAACAGCCAGAGGCAGAGCGCGCCGGCCAATAGCCCTGTCGGAATATCAATAAAGTGATGCTGCCATGTGGTCAGCACCGATAAGCCGATTAGGAATGCCCAAATATCGGCAACAAGCTTCCAGCGGCCGGGCGCATGGCGCCGGTAAAAATCCCACAGGATGATCAGCAGGACAATATGCAGCGAGGGCGCCTGATTAAACGGCTTGTCAAAGCCCATCAGCACATCAAACCATAAGCCGAAGAAGCCCTGCAGCTCAGGCCGTTCAAAGCTGAATTTCAGCGGAAACAGCAGGAAGCAGCTGATTGAAATCAATTGCGCCGCTAACAGGCGCAATACATGCTGGCGCAGTTCAAATTTATTCCAGCACAGCAGCAGCGACAGGCCATAAAACAGGTCAATTGACCAGTAAGGCACAATCGTCCAAGGCCAGAGCGGAATATGCTTTTCCCAGCTAAAAACCATCACGGGAACCTCGGCCAGCCCTGCGGCATACTGGTTGGCGAAGCCGTAACTTAAAAAAAACAGCGGCGCAAGAAACAGCAGGCAGAGCAGCCCCCATCGCCATGTGCCGCTTTGCCGAGTCAGTTCCTGCATGCAGACCTCTTTCATGATGAATTATGGATAGGCCGCTTAGGGCTTGCTTTTTAATTTTTTCGCTACGGAAACGGTAAAGATGCCGAAGTCATCAATGCATTGATCGATCTTCTGAAAGCCGGCTTCTTCCACCAGCGCATCCATTTCCGCCTGAGAGCGCAGGCGCATCACCCATGCATTGCCTGCGCGGTGAGAGGTCAGCGCGCGGGCGATGAATTCCTGCTGCGGATGCCAAATTTGACCGGTATAAATCAGATAGCCTTCGTCTTCTACCGCTTGGCTCAGGCCTTGCAGCGACTGGCGCAGCAGATCATTATCATTGAACAGCTCATACAGTCCGGAAACCACCGCCAAATTCGGCTTTGGTTCGACATGGGCCAAAGATTCAGCATTAAAGGCGTCCGCTTCGGCAAATTGCGCAATATCCTGCAGTCCGCGCTCAGCAATCAGGGCTTGGCCGGCCTTGACATTCACCGGGCTGTAGTCACGCAGCAAAATCGAGGCTGGACGCTGAGGCAATTGCGCTGCTGCATCTAAAATATAGCGCCCATGGCCTGCAGCGATATCCATGATCTTCAGCGCTTTGCCCTGTTCCAGCAAGACCTTCGCGTATTTGTTCAGCAGCGCTTCAATATTCTGCTTGCGCACCCGTATGCCGCGCCAGCCAATAGCATTCAGGTATTGGCGGTCAATAATCTTGCCGATAGGGTTTGCACTTTCAGCCTGATTGCGGTAGACGAAATCCAGCGTGCTGCCGGAGTCATAGCCGGTTTCTTCGCCAATTTTCAGCCCTTGCGACAGCAGGCTGCCAATTTTCAGGTTCTTTTTAGTCAGCGCCCAAAAAGACTGCCTGATGGATTTCGGCGGCAGCGCTGCGCTAAGGTTTTCCGCCACGGCGCAGCTGGCGCCAATTTTGTCGGCATGCAGCACATTCGGCGCCTGATACGGCTTGGCAAAGCATTGCACGATAAAGCGGCGGATTTTCTGCAGGGCAATCCCGCGCTGCTTTTCACCTAAAGTGTCATGGTAAAAGCCGTCTAAGATATGGAATTCTTTATGCGGATGCGGCAGTTTTTGATAAAAGTCCCACTGCGGTTTCTGATGCACCACAAAATCTGAACCTGAACTCAGCACCTGCGTCGGCACATAAATATTTTGCGCATCATCGACAATGCGTTTTGAGGCGGCGTACAGCCCCAGCAGCATGCGCACGGAAATCGCCCGGGCAATTTTCGGGTCGGTGCCGTAGCTTTGCGCGCGTTCTTTATCATGGGTCAGCATTTTGGCTTTGACATAGCTGTTAATGAAAAAATTGCCTTTGAGCTGGCTCAGGACGCTTAAGCCGGGTTTGGCAAAAGGCACATACAGCTTAATGTCAAAGGCGGGAGAGGCTAGGCAAAGCGCGCGGATTTTAGGGGCATAGTCATGCACCCACGTAGCGGCCATGACCGCGCCAACGCTTTGCGCAACCACGGCAATATTTTTAGAATCAATGTTATAGCGCTGCTGAATATGCTGTACAAAGTACTGAATGTCCTTGACGCAGGCGGAGAAGCTCGGCGCGTCGCCGCGTTCGCCGGGAGACTCGCCGTGGCCGCGGGCGTCCCAGGCGAAAAAGTCAAACTCAGGCAGCTGCAGCTCTTCGACCAAGTGCGCCATGCGGCCGGAGTGCTCATGGCCGCGGTGAAACAGCAGAATCGCCTTTCTGGTTTTTGATTTGGACGCGGTGCTGCGCCAATGCTGGTAAAACAGCTCAGTGCCGTCATGCGTTTTAAAGGTGTGCTGATTATTGTTATGCATCGGTAATCCCATGTTTAAAAGTAATAAAATTATTTCAAGCTGTTTTTAATCCGGTTATAGAGGGTAAGGCAGAGCAGCAGGTTAATCAGCGCAAGCAAGCCGCTGCAGAGGTAAAACAGCAGCTGCGCTGAAAATGCAAACCAGTGCTGCGCCAGTAAAATAATGCAGATCAGGCTGAACCAGAAGGCGCGGTCGCTTTTCCCCATCGGGCCATCATAGCGCCGCTCCTGACCCACCAAGGGCGCCATTACCCCGGCATATTCCGCTAAAATGGCAAGGAAAGCCGCCAGCAGCAGCAGTTCATTCTGCACAGCGCTGAAGGCAATCAGGCAAAGATACAGCGCGGTATCGGAAATGATGTCGCAGAGTTCATTATAGAAAGCGCCCAGCTTGGACTGCTGCTGAAACTCGCGCGCCAGCATGCCATCGATGGCGTTAAAGGCCATACGCAGCAGCATCCACAAGGGAAACAGCAGGATCAGCCAATTGACTGCATGCGTCAGGTAATAAGCATACAGGCCGGCAGCCAGCCCCACTGAAATGAACATGGCGCTCAGCGTCACTGCATTTGCACTTACGCCCATGCGGTACAGCGCTTTGACCAATGGACGCAATAAATTTTGAAATGCAGGCTTTAATTGGTAAATAGAAGGCATTGTCTTTATTTTAGCGTCTGATTTTGCATGGATTTTAAACGCTTTTCTCCGCTGTTTTCAATTGTATTTATTTTCCGCTGTTTTTCAGGCTTAAAATGTACGCGTTATATTTTCCGGACTTTACCGGAAATTATGCGCAATATGGACTTGAACTATAGGGCATGCGCAGCTTAAAACCAGTGAATTAAAACCACTGAATCCGTCAAGCGCTGCAAAATCGGCAATGAAAGGCATATAATGCCGGCATTGCCGTGTAAATGCTGAGAAGAAATGACGCCCGCTAGTAAACTGTTAAAATCCCGCAAAATTGAATTTTCCATTCATGAATATGAGCATGACCCGGCCGCCAAAAGTTTTGGCCTGGAAGCGGCTGAAAAATTAGGCTTGGCGGTTGAAGAAGTGTTTAAAACGCTCATGGTCACCGATGATAAAAATTATTTTGTTGCTGTGCTTCCAGTAAACCATCAGCTGAATTTGAAAAAAGTCGCGTCTGCCGTTGGCTGTAAAAAGCTGCATATGGCAGACCCGAAAGATGCTGAACGCTTAACCGGCTATCTGGTGGGCGGCATCAGTCCAGTCGGGCAGAAGAAGCGCTTAAAGACCGTGATTGACGCTTCTGCGGAAAGCTTGGCAAAAATCTATGTCAGCGGCGGCAAGCGCGGCTTGGATATTGGCTTAAAGCCGCAGGATTTAGCGCAGGTTTTGGGCGCCAGCTTTGCTGATATTATTGATGAATAATCAGCTTATTTAACGGCATAGATGCAAGTATAAGTTTTAATGCTGCTTGCATCATTGCTCACTTTTTATTCTGGATCAAAATAAGCGTAAAACAGTACAGAATTAGAGCCTTAAGGTTGAATTCATTGCAAAAATGATCCATTTTTCCATAAGGCTATATCTTGCTTGCAGGTTAATTACCGGGCAGGGCTTAAAGAGCCGGAAACTTTGAAATCTCGCGCTTTAACCCAGCCGGATGTGTCATTGCCGTTCTTGTCAATGTACATGACATAAAGCCAAGTCTGATTTTCATTTTTGAACTCCTGGTATGCAATCACCGAGTCCTTCGGTATTACAAATAGATTTTTGATCTTGCATTGATTTGATGGCGCTGAATGGAAATAGGTGCGGAAGCCTTTATTTCCTTGAACCACAAAGCTGTATTTGGTTCCAAACATTGTCCCGTTATCATCAGCAATTTTTGCAAGGCGGTCACATGATGGGGAGGCCCAAACTGCCGCGCTGCAGGCTGATGCAATGGCTAAGAGGAGGAGTTTTTTCATTTGTCTTTTCTCTTGATTAAAGTGCGCTGCTAGGCCGAATTGGATTTATTGCCTAGCGCAATAGGCTGTAATACCGCTTTCGTGCAGTTTTTTGATTATAAAACAGTGACTAAAACTGCAGGTTATTATGATATCAATAATTGGGCTGATATATAAAATTATTGATATTTTTCAAGATTTTTTTAGGAGAGGCAATGATTGATTTAATGAAGGCGATAGAATTATTCATTAACCGTAAAGATAAATTTAAAAAAGCTGAAGAACGCGCAACCCGCAGGGAAGTATTTTTTAAAGAAATCGCTGAGCTTGATAATAATGAAAGTTTTGATGCGGACCGGAAAAGAGCGATGAAGAATTCAGCCGCTCAAAAATTAACAGGAAGTGGGTTGGTAACCTATGAACTTGTAGATTATTACTATAAAAATCCTAATTTTGTTAATTTTGAAATCATTGCTCCAGTCGTTGCATTTTGGGATCAAACCTTAATAAAAACTTATGATGATAAAGAGCAAATTATTAAGCTGGAGTTTAACCGCTGGGCATATAGAAAAGAACAGTTAATGGCTTTGTCTTCATGCATGATTATGCTGTTAGCGCTATGGTTCTTTTTTAATTATGGACATGCTGCTATTCATGCCATTTCATCAAATCTTTATATTAGTCAGAGCATTGTAGCTATCGCTTATTGCATTTTACTGCTGGGGTTGATGTCCGGCTTTATATTTGCCACATTTCTGTTCTTAACCTTAATGGATTTAAAAAGGCTGATTAAATAGCGCTGCATAGCTTATGCAGAAAAGCAGCCGAATAGCCCTTTTTGACTGGAAAGAGCATAAAATCAGCCATGTCAGCCGATATCATGGCTTTTATGCTTTGATTTTCGGGATAAGCTGTTAAAAATACTGTATTATTTGATGCGAATGATTTTTATTAACACTTTTAACAATGCATAAACATCTGATCCTGCTTTTTGCTTTATCTGCGCCCAATTGGGCATTTTCCGCCAGTTATGATCCGGACTTCAGCCAGCCCATACAGCTTTCAGGGGATTCATTAGGGCTGAACTTAAATTCTGGTGAAGGCGCCTACAAGGGAAACTTTACAGCAGTACAAGGCTCCATGAAGCTGGAAGGAAGTGAAATTCAGTTCAAGCAGAAGAAAAATAAGGAATTGGATAAAATTATTGCCAAGGGGCAGCCGGTTAAATTTCAAAAAAAGAGCCATCAAACAGGAGAATGGATCAAAGGCCACGCGCAAAACGTAATATATGATGCCACTAAACAGGAGATTAGGCTGGAAGGAAATGCGGAAATTAGCGGCGGCTTCGGCAAAAGCTTCAAAAGCGCCATTATTATTTATAGGCCGGCGGCTGGAGAGATTGAAGCCAGAGGCGATGCTAAAACTAGAGTCCGCGCAGTGATCCCGCCGAATAGTCCGAAATAAAGCATGCTGAGCGCTGCATGCTAATTGAAGCTGCCTTTTGAGGCTAATGCCAGTCAGTTAAGAAGTTGGCTGGCATTTTTTAAATTCTAGAATCTTTTAAATATAGATAATCTATTTTAAAAACAATTATATATTGTACTTTTGGTAAAATTAGATCATTTATGCGTTCTTAAGTTTCAGCGCTTGCACTGCCTCATTTTTCCTTTAGAAATTTAAACACCTTTGCGCAGGCAAGATCTTACTTTGGAAAGCCCCAAAGTAACAAAAGTCTTTTGTTACTCATACACGGCATCCTGAGCCAGTTTTAAGCACTGCTTTAAAATGCAGCGCAAGGGATGGGCAACGTGCGGCATTCATGCCGCATCGCGTATCCAAAGTTTGTTTTACTTAACTATGGGGTAGCAATGGGTCTAAATATCGAATTTAAAATGGAAAGACTCGGCCTGATGCGTTTTCTGCATTAAAGCCGGACGCATTAAAAAACAGCTGGAAATTGCCCGTGAATGGCTGAAGAATCTCTAAGAAAAATTCTATATACTCAAATGCTTAAAAATAAAATATGAATCATCGGCATGCATCAGCGCTTTTTAATTTTTCTCTGCTTTTCAGCGCTATTCGGGCTTTCCGGGTGTGACCGGCAGGTCAGCGCATTCAAAGACTATCTGATTGAGAAAAAAGCGGAAAAAGGCGATGCAGAAGCCATGTACCAGCTGGCCATGCGCCTGAAATCCAGCGATGCCAAGCTGTCTTTTGAATGGATACTGAAAGCTGCCGATGCCGGCCATGCCTTAGCGCAGGAAGAAGCCATTGACTGGTTTATCCGGCGTGAATCGCCGTTTCATGATTATGATCAAGCCTATGCATACAGCCTGAAGCTGGCAAAGACAGGCAATGCGCTTGCCCAATCGCAGCTGGCATGGCTGCTGGTCAACGGCTATGGCGCAGAGCGCAATTTTGATGAAGGCCTGCAATGGTATATCCAAGCTGCTGGGCAGGGGCATGCTTATTCCATGCAGTATCTGGGCTTTATGTATTTTATCGGCATGGGCGTGCCCGGCGACAACCAAGAAGCATTTCAATGGTTTAAAAAGGCTGCTGAAAAAGGCCAGAAAGAATCCCAGCTGCTGCTTGCCCATATGTATGAACAGGGCGTTGGAACCGCAGCCAATCCAGCGCAGGCTCAGCATTGGTTTGATGCCGTGGCGCCGTATCGCGAGCAGATTGAGCAGGGAAGAAGCATTATTCCAGAGTTTGATTTGGATGACAGCAGCATTGCAGACCGGGTCAAATCACAGGCGGAAATGAATAGGAACAATCAAGGCCAGCCTTCTGCATATTTTGAGCAGGACAGCAAGCGGTTCTATCAGCTGTATAATCTGGCCTTGGATTATCTGCACAGCAGCGCCGGCAGCAGCAGCCATGCTCAAGCCTTTAAAATTTTCAATCAGCTGGATATCCATCACGAAGGCGTCAGCTACCACTTGGCGGAAATGTACCGGCAGGGCTTGGGCACTGCGCAAGATGCCGTCAAAGCCGCAGCGCTGTATGAACAGTCGCATCAGGCCGGCAATTGGCAGGCTTCTTACCGGCTGGGTGAAATGTATTTGAATGGCGCATCCGGCATTGCGCAGAATGACCAAAAGGCGCTGTACTGGTTTAAGAAATATCAAAAGAAAATGCCGTCCGGCGCAGGGGATAAAATTGCTTTGCTCTATGCGCGCAATGCCCACACGCCTGCGGAAATGAAAAAAGCCATGCAGGATCTGGAAAAATTGGCCGCTTTGGGAAGCCAAGAGGCAATTTTCCAGCTGGCGCAATTTTATCAAAGCGGCACGGGTACGGCTAAAAATGAAGAGCAGGCGCTGTACTGGTATAAGCGCCTCGCCGACCGGGGCAACCCGCAGGCATTGGAAAAAATGGGCGATCTGTATATGAAAGGCGCAGCAGGCGTCATTAAAGACCGCCAAGCAGCTTATGACTGCTACCTGCAGTCCGCCATGCGCAAAAACCGCGCTGCCGAACAGAAAATGCTGAAGCTGGCGGAAACCGCCGCGGCCAGCCAGCAGTTTGAATTGGCGATGTTATATGCAGAGGGCGCACTCAGCAATAGCCCCTTAAATAAAGCCGGAACAGCAGAAAAGCTGATGAATATGGCCGCAGCTAAAGGGCATCAGCAGGCGCGGTTTTATTTAGAATCCAAGCGCCGCCATCAGGAAGCAGGCCGCAATTAAGCGCATTCCGCGGCTTTTTTGCGCGGAATGCTTACATGGATTAACCTAAAAGCCGGAAAAACCATACAAAAAATAAAGCAAAC
Source organism: Acinetobacter sp. WCHAc010034 (assembly GCF_001696615.3). Taxonomy (NCBI): domain Bacteria; kingdom Pseudomonadati; phylum Pseudomonadota; class Gammaproteobacteria; order Moraxellales; family Moraxellaceae; genus Acinetobacter; species Acinetobacter sp. WCHAc010034. The sequence continues at coordinate 3,509,825 of NZ_CP032279.1, forward strand.
AAGTGATCTTTGATTAAAAAACACTCAAAATTGTTTCAATCTTTATGCTTTTTCCTTTGAGCGCATATTGTTCTATAGCATAAATCCTGAAAAAAATGCTTAGGGATATAAATGCTTAAATTTCATCAAAAAAACATCAATGGCGCAATTTTTGATATGGATGGGACAATGTTTGATACTGAACGGCTTCGGTTTCAAACCTTGAAACAGGCGTCTCTGGCGCTGCATGGCGTTGAATTTTCCGACGCCTATCTTATGGCCTGTTTAGGCTTGAGCGCGGCCAGTTCTGAAGCTTTGGCCAAGCAGGAATACGGCGAGGCCGTTCCTTATGCGGAAATCCGCAGGCATGCCGATGCCTTAGAGCTGGAAAGCGTGCGCCAATACGGCGTGCCGATTAAAAAAGGCCTGGTGCAGGTGCTGGAGCGCCTGCGCAAGTCTGGCCTGCGCATGGCGGTGGCGACTTCCAGCCGGCGCGCCATTGCGGAAGAATACTTGATCAATGCCAACGTCTATAAGTTCTTTGATGTGCTGGTCTGCGGCGACGAAGTCAAGCAGGGCAAGCCGCATCCTGAAATTTTCATTACGGCGGCCGAAAAGCTGAATTTGGACCCGGCAGCCTGCCTGATGTTTGAAGATTCGGCCAACGGCTTGCGTTCAGCGCGTCAAGCGCAGGGCCTGACCATTCTGCTGAAAGACATTAAAGCGCCAAATGAAGAAATGATGCGCAATGCGGATTTCTACTATGAAGACATGTATGCCTGCTTTGAAGATTTAGACCGCTTTGTCAGCCATTTGGCCATGCCGAAACTCACAGATGCCTTTCCGCAGAGCCTGAATCAGCTCAGTGTCGGCATTCACGGCTTTGGCGCCATCGGCGGCGGCTATATTGCGCAGATTTTTTCGCACTGGGATGGCTATACCCGGCCGAAGCGCATCTATGCGTCGACCCGCAACCCGCTGTATCAGTCTGCGGTGAATGCCTTCGGCGCTTACTGCATCCGCTATGGCCAGGTGTCTTATGATGAGCGCATTGAAAATATGCAGGTTATTGATGCGGGAAATCTTGAACAGATGCAGGAAATGTATACGGAATCCTGCATGATTGCGGTGTGCCTGCCGGAACAGGCCATTGCGCAGGAAGCCAAAACGATTGCCCAAGGGCTGATGGCGCGCCACATGGCCTTTGAACAGCAGGAAGCGCCGCTGACTTTGCTGATTATCCTGAATAAAGTCGGCGCAAAGCAGCTGTTTATGCAGCAGGTTAAAAAAGCCCTGCTGGAAATCTCCGATGCTGAAATTGCCGACAAGATTATGGCGCAGCACTATTTCTGCGACACTGTGGTGAACCGCATGGTGTCCAAGCTCAGTGACCAGAACCTGTACCGTCAGCTGCGGATCAAGCACAGCATTTTCCAGCAGCATCAGCAGGAGGGCGAGAGCGATCAAATTGAGCTGGAAGACGCAACCCGCTTAAGCGCAGATCAGGAGCGCCAGGCGGCGCTGTATGTAGAAGATTTGCGCCGCAACTTTCAGCCCAGCCATATTCTGCAGAATATGGACTTGATTCTGTTTAATGCGGAAACCGACATGCCGATTTACGCTGAAAATGCCAGCCCGCTGCTGAGTAAAATGCGCCAAATGATTCTGGTGGATAATATTGCCGATATTCAGCTGATTAAAAACCGGCTGTGGAATGGCGTGCATGCCATGACCGCGTGGCATGCCAGCCAGCTGCAGCACCCGACCATTGGGCTGGCTATGGCCGATGCGCGCGTACAGCGGTTTACAGCGCAGCTGATGGCCGAGGTCAAGCAGGGGCTGAGCCTTGAAGTGCCGGAATATCGGCAGGATTTAGACCGGCTGGCGGATGCGTTTTTGGCTTCTTGCCAGAGCGCCTATAAAGACCCTTGCGCGCGCGTGGCGCGTGATCCGCTACGCAAGCTGAATGCGCGTGAGCGCGTGCTGGGTTCGCTGGAAACGAATCTGAAATACGGACTGCCGCATGAGGCGCTGCTGCAGGGCGCAATTTTGGGCTGCCTGTATGCCATTCAACACGGCCAGAGCAGCCGTTCAGAGGCGCTGGCTCATGTGCACAGCAGCATCGGCGGCATGGAGATCAGCAGTGAACTGCAGCAGGCGCTGCGCAGCCGCATCCGGCAGGGCGTAGCGCAGCTGCTTGCGGCGGAAACTGCAGCCGAAAGGCTGGATGCCGCGGGAGGCTGAAACAGTTCCGAGCCGCGGCGCATGAAGAAAACTCACGGTTAAAGTGAATATTGCTAAAGAAACATATGCGCCGTGCAGCCGCAATTCATGATTAAATAGCGCAACTGATTTTGTTGTGAATGCTGCGTGTTTCTTTTGCCCTCTATGCCTGCTGTGCCGACGGCCGCTCAGGACTATCCTGAGTGGCATAAGGGCCGTCAGCGCTATGCCCTATGGTATTTGGAAATCCGGCAGCCGGAAGTATTGGCTTATTTGGCGCAGCTGCGGCGGCATTTTGGCGATTTTTTATTTCATCCGAATACCCGGCAGTTTCATATCACCTTGTTTGTCTGCGGCTTTCTTCATCAGCATAAGCGCTATGATGATGATTTCACTGATCTGGAATTAAACGCGCAGCTGCGGCAGTTGCAGCTGCTGGATCTTGCGCCATTCCAATTGAAAACCGGAAAAATCAACAGTTTTGAAAGCGCCTTATTTATCGAAATTGAAGATGCGGAACAAGCTCTGGATGCAATCCGCCAGCAGCTGTCGCGGTGTTCCGGTGAAATTGCGCCCTTAAGCTATTGCCCGCATATTACCTTGGGTTTATACAGTCATGCTTTTAACAGCAATGAGCTGTTCCGCCGCGCGGATGAAATTGAACAGCAAAGTTTTGAGCTTAAAATACAGCAGCTGACTTTTGGCGCTTATACGGCGCAGCAGCTGCAGGGGCCGCTGTCGGCCTGTCAGCAATTTAATTTAGGTGGCTTATGATTCAGCTTATATTGGGCGGCGCGCGTTCGGGCAAGAGCCGTTTGGCGGAACAGACTGCAGCTTCAGCGCATTTGCCGGTAAGCTATGTGGCTACGGCGCAGGCCTGGGATGATGAAATGCAGGCGCGGATTGAGCATCATCAGGCGCAGCGCCCGGTGGAATGGCCGCTGATTGAGGAGCCGCTGCATTTGGCTGAGCGCCTGCAGCGGATTGATCAGGCCGGGCAGATAATTCTGGTGGACTGCCTGACGCTGTGGATGAGCAATCTATTGATGCATGAAGATGCCCAGCTGCAGGCGGATGAATGCGCAAAGCTGCTGCAGGTTTTGCCTGAACTGCAGTCCGATATCATTTTAGTCAGCAATGAAACCGGCTTAGGCGTTGTGCCTATGGGGCAAATCAGCCGAAAATTTGTCGATGAGTCGGGCCGCCTGCATCAGCAGCTGGGGCAGATTGCCGATAAAGTGATGTTCTGCGTTGCAGGATTCCCAATGATTTTAAAAGGAGAGAAAGCGTGAACTGGTGGTTGGAGGCGTGCAAGGCGCCAAGTGAAGAAGCAAGACAGCAGGCCGAAGCGCGCCAGCTTCAGTTAACCAAACCGACAGGCTCACTGTCTGAGCTGGAGCGCACCGCAGTTTTGCTGGCGGCGCTGCAGCATCAGGCCAAGCCGGAGATCAATCAGCCGTGGATTGCTGTTTTTGCCGGCGACCATGGGGTGATGGAGGAAAATATTTCGGCCTATCCGCAGGCGGTTACCCGCCAGATGCTGCAGAATTTCGCCTCCGGCGGCGCCTGCATCAGCGTGATTGCTAAAGAATACAATGCGGCTTTGCAGGTGATTGACTGCGGCTCGGTGGGCGGCGCCTATGAATATGCAGGCGTAGAGCGCCACTGCATTATTCCGGGAACAGCCAACTTCGCCAAGCAGGCCGCCATGACTGAGCAGCAGTGCATGCAGGCCATGAATTTAGGACGCTTAAGCGCAGACAAAGCGCTGCAGCAGGGCGCGTCAATTTATGTTGCAGGCGAGATGGGCATCGGCAATACATGTTCAGCTTCGGCGGTTGCCTGCCTCCTGCTGAATGAGCCGGCGGAACAGCTGACCGGTGTCGGCACAGGCATCCGCGCCGAACAGCTGGCGCATAAGAAAGATGTGATTAATCAGGCTTTAGCCCTGCACCAAGACTATGCTGGCCATGACGCCTTTAAGGCGCTATGCGCAGTCGGCGGTTTGGAAATTGCAGCCATGGCCGGCGCCTATATCCGCTGTGCGCAAATTGGCTTGCCTGTTGTGGTCGATGGCTTTATTTCCACAGTTTCGGCTTTGGCCGCCGTGCGCATGAATCCTGCGGTGCGCGGCTGGATGCTGTTCGGCCATCAGTCTGCAGAATACGGCCACCGCCGCCTGCTGGATGAGCTGCAGGCGGAACCCCTGCTGAAGCTGAATTTGCGCCTGGGCGAAGGCAGCGGCGCAGGGGCTGCGCTGGGCTTAATCAAGCTGGCCTGCAGCCTGCATAACAATATGGCGACCTTTGCGGAAGCTGCTGTTATTGGCGAAAAGGTTTAATTGCAAAATTAATCTAAAAATTAACTGCAAAATCAGCCGCAGGAAGAACAAATGTACCGGATTGACCTGCTTCGGCATGGAACAACTGAACTGAGCCATACGCTGCGCGGTTCAACTGACGATGCGCTGACGGCGGAAGGCTGGCAGCAGATGGAGCTGACGCTGGATCAATCCTTGGCTGCCCAAATGCGCTGGGATGCAGTATTCAGTTCGCCGCTGCAGCGCTGCCATGCGTTTGCGGCGCAGGCTGCTGCACAGCTGGAGCTGCCGCTTATTCCTGCGCCATGGATGCAGGAAATGCATTTCGGCGACTGGGAAGCAGTTTCGGCGCAGCAGATTTATGAAACTGAGCCTGAAGCGCTGCAAAAGTTCTGGCTGCAGCCTACGCAGTTTACCCCGCCGAATGCCGAAAGCCTGCAGGCTTTTGAACAGCGGATTTTTTCTGGGCTTGAACAGCTGCTGCAGCATATGCGCCAGCGCGGCTATCAGCGGGCCTTGCTGGTTAGCCATGGCGGGGTGATTAAGCTGCTGAAATGCAAAGCGCTGCGCCAGCCTTTGGATGATGTGCTGAAAATGACTGCCGAATTGGGCCAGCTCAACAGCTTTGAACTGGCCGATGCAGATTCCATCCGTATTTTGGAGCAAGAAGCATGACGCCATTTTGGATTGCGCTGCAGTTTCTGACGGTTTTTCCGGTGCAGCTGAAAGCCATGCCCAGCAAAGAGCAGAATGGCCGGTCGCTGCTGTTTTATCCTGTCATCGGGCTGATGATTGGCCTGACGCTGTTTGCGATTGCCAGCGTGCTGCATGCGGTTCCTGCAGTGCTGCTGTCCAGCCTGATTCTGACGGTTTGGATCTGGCTGACCGGCGGCTTGCATTTGGACGGCTTAGCCGACACGGCTGATGCCTGGCTGGGCGGTTTTGGCGATGCTGAGCGCACTTTAAAAATCATGAAAGACCCGGCCTGCGGGCCGATTGGCGTGCTGAGCCTGATTCTGACGTGCCTGCTGAAATGGTCGGCTGTTTATCTGCTGCTGGAAAAGCAGCTGTATGCTGCGCTGATTTTATTTCCGGTATTGGGACGGCTTGCACCGCTGTTTTTATTTTTAACCGCGCCTTATGTGCGTGAAAACGGCTTGGGCAGCGCCATGGATGCCTTTATTCCCAAAGTTGGCGCAATTGGTATTTTTATGGCCTGCATTGGCGCATCCGGCTATTTTTCATGGGCGGGATGGGTTGCCAGCTTATGCTTCCTGCTGAGCCTGATCTATTTGCGCCATAAGTTCATTCAGCGCATTGGCGGAATTACCGGCGATACCGTGGGCGCCAGCATTGAAATTGTGGAATGCGTAAGCCTTTTGGCTTTTGTGATTTGCAGTTTTTACGCTGCCTAGGCCGGTAAAACTGCCTGATTTTCAGATGCAAAACGCTGGCTTGGAAACTGATTCTTAGCTGACGGCATTAGCCCTGAAAACCGCGTGCCGTCCAGCATTTAGAGCCTTGAACAGCGCGCTGCGGTAATCAGCCTAAAATCCAAATCACCGCATGAATTAGGCTTGGCCCCAGCAGCACCATGAAGACTCCCGCCAATACCATGCTTAAGCAGGCGGCTACGCCTTCCTCTTTGTGGCGCATAAAGGCTTTGCTGGTGCCAAAGCCGTGCGCTGCGCTGCCAAGAGCCGCGCCTTGCGCAAACTTCGAATGCAGTTTTAATCCCGCCAGCACCAAATCCGCCAGCGCGACTCCGGCAATGCCGGTAATCATGGTAAACAGAATCACTAACTCAACCGAACCGCCAAGATTTTCGGTCAGCTCTATGGCGAACGGCGTTGAAATAGAGCGCGCCATTAAACTGTAGGCGGTTTCCTGATTGAGGCTGAACAGCTTGGCTAAATAAAAGGCGCTGACAATCCCGCCCAGCATGCCCAGCACAATGCCGAGGCTGATGGCGATGGCATGATTTTTCATCACCTGGCGGTATTCATAAATCGGAATGGCGAAAGCCACGGTCGCTGGGCCGAGCATCCAGACAATCCACTGATTTTCTTCCATATAGGTATCATAAGACACATTAAAGGCCAGCATGAACAGAATCATCAGAAAGGGCACAAACAGCGCCGGCGACAGCAGCAGATAAGGATATCTGCGGTACAGCTTTTTCACCAGCACATAGGCGGCCAGGGTCAGGGCAAAACATAAAACCGACATGCTGTGCATCTTATTCACCATGCGCCATTTTGCTGCCAGAAGGATGGCGTTTTTTCTGCTTTAAGCGCGCTTCAAGCTTGAAGCCCAAATGTACGGCATAGGCGGTAACCGCCATGACGCAGACCGTGCCGGTCACCACAGACACAATCAGCTGCCAGCCCTGCGTCACAAATAAATGCTGATACTTGATCAGGCCGACCAGGCAGGGAATAAAAAACAGCATCAGCTCCGCCAAAATCAGATCAGTGCCTCGCTTAATCCACTGCAGCTTGAATACGCCCAGCAGCAGCGCAGCCAGCAGCAGCAGTAGGCCAATGACGCCGCCTGAGATCGGCAGCTGCAGCCATTTTTGAATGGCCGTTCCGATCAGCCAAATCATGAAGAGCAGGCCAAGCTGGGCAAGCGCTTGGGCAAAATGAAGCATTTTTGGATGCTGAGATAAACTGGACATAACCGGCTGAATTTGTGGGATTGGCGCTATTTTAAAATTGACCGGCATGCTTAATTATGAATAATAAAATTATAATTATGCTTAATTGGAATAATTCAGCCGTGGATATTAAAGCCCTGAAGGTTTTCGCCGCCATTGTGCAGAAGCAAAGCTTCAGCTTGGCCGCAGAGGAGCTCTGCGTCACTCAGCCGACCATCAGCAAGATGATCCGCCAGCTGGAAGAGGAAATCGGAGTGCCTCTGTTTCATAAAGGCGAGGCCGGGCGCAAGCGCGAAGCGGTCATGACCTATATGGGCGAGAAAATCTATCAGCATGCTTTGGTGATTTTAAATGAGCAGCAGCGCATTGCGGAAACCGTGGCGCAGGTCAGGGCGCTGAAGCAGGGCAAGCTGACGCTGGGCCTGCCGCCCTTAGGCTCGGTGCTGCTCAGCACGCTGATCGCCAAATTTCACAAGCAGTACCCGAATATTGAATTGAGTTTTCTCGAAGTCGGCGCATCCGGAATTGAAGACGCCATTTTGGAAAAGCGCGTTGATGTCGGCATTCTTTTAGGCGACTTAAAGCCCATGCTCAGCGGCATTCAGATTATGGATTCACCGCTGTGCCTGCTTTCGTGCAGGCAGTCGCAGTGGCGCGACCGCGGGAAGGTGTCTTTAATTGAACTGAGGGAGGAATCTTTTCTGCTGTATGCCGATACCTTTACGCTGAACAATGTGATTATTCAGGCTTGCAATGACGCCGGCTTCGAGCCGAATGCCGTGTGCAAAAGCAGCCAGTGGGATTTTATCGCCAAAATGGTGGAGTCCAATGTCGGCATTGCGCTCCTGCCGAAAATTTACTGTGAGCAGCTGGATCTGCAGAAATACAATGTCAGCCTGCTGGAAAACCCCAGCCTGAACTGGACGCTCAGCATGGCATGGAACACGGCCGCCGCCATGAGCCCGGCGGCGCGGGCTTGGCTGGAAATTATTGCGCAGGATTTGGATCAAATCCATTTTTAGCGCAGCTTTCAAGGCGCAGGCCCTTTTCAAAGCGCGCTTAATCCATTAATTTTAGGGCATAGATCTTAGGTGGTTCATCAGCATGAAATGGGAAGATATTGGCGATCAGCCGTGTTCAATTGCGCGCACGCTGTCCGTGCTCGGCGACCGCTGGACGATGCTCATTTTACGCAATGCCTTTATGGGCATGCGCCGTTTTGATGACTTTCAGCAGAATTTAGGCATTACGCGCCATGTGCTGTCTGAGCGCCTGAAGCGCCTGGTCCAGCATGAAATTTTAGTCAAAGCGCCGTATTTTGACCGGCAGGAGCGTTTTGAATACCGGCTGACCGAAAAAGGCCTGGAGCTGTATCCAATTTTAATGTCGATGAGCCAATGGGCGGATAAATGGATGGATGAGGGCCAAGGCGCGCCGGTGCAGTATGTGCACAGCAGCTGCGGCCAGATTTTTCAGCCCGTCATGGTCTGTTCAGAATGCAAAAACCGGCTGCATGCCAGGCAGGTGAAGCCGGTTTTTACCCAGAGCTATTTCAGCTATATCCCTAAGCAGGCTTAAACGGTAGAACAGGCCACAAATCTAAAAAACAGCTTATAGGCAGTTGGCCGGCTTGGGCACGCCGGCTAAGCGGCTGAGATGGCGCGCCACCAAGCCGGTATTGAACTTTTCCTGCAGTACCGCGTTATTGATATCGGCGTTGACGGTTTTCATCAGGAATTTAATCAGCGGGCGGGTGGCCGGAGCATGCCCGAACTGCTGATAAAACTGGCGCACCGCCTGCAGAATTTCAAAATGCCAAGGCGTTAATTCAAGTTCTAAGCTTTTGGCCAGCTCCTGTGCCACGCTTTCAGACCAAATGCTGTAATCCGCCAAATGGCCGTCTTGATCGAGTTCTAAATTCATTGCTAAACCATTTCTGTAAACTGTTATTTTAGCGTCACGCAGCGGCTGAACTGCAGGCATAAATCGGCAAAAGCGCTGTAGCTGATGATTTTAACCGCGCTTTGCGCCGGATTCAGCAGCTGCTGTTCAGTGTCCAGCACATGGCAATTTGGCAGCTGGGCAATAGCTTCATGATCTGCATGCAGCACGGATTCGCCCATCAGCACGGCCTGATCGCCCGGCGCATAAAGCTGCTGCAGCTTGGCAAGGGCCAGCGGGGCAGCGGCATAGCTGGCCTGAATGAGATAGAGCGTATTATTTGACATGGTTTTTTCTGACATTTTTCTCACCGCTTACCAGTACAGCACATGATCGAACTGCTGAATCAGGGCAGCATTCAATTCGATAAATTCAACTTCCTGCTCAGCGGCTTGAACAAAGGCATTGCCCTGATTTTTTGCTTCGACAAGCACCGGCGTCAGGTCATAGAACTCAAAGCTGTCGACCATATTGGAGGCCAGCTTAAAGGCATGCTTGAGCTGGTCAAATTCAAGCTCGGAAGCCAGCAAGCTCAGCGCGCCATCCTGCAGCAGAACTTTGACTTCACAGCCGAAAGTTGCCAGCACCATGGCCGCGGACAAGCTTTCATGCGCTTGCAGGCTGGCTAAATTGGCCTGAGTTAGTATAACGAGTACAGTTTTCACACAATAAACCTTTTAAATACAGCAAATTCCAGAAAAATTAACTCTTAGAATTGAATAAGACGCTGTGAGGATTGAACTGCATCAGCGAGTTCGCCTAAGCCGGCCAGTTCAAAGCCGGCAGCAAGGTTATGCTGCTTCAGCTGGTGGCGCTGAGCATTTTCTTTATCTGTAATTCCCCGCGCCAATGCTGCGCTGACACATACCGGCAGCCGAAGCGCAAGCTTCTGCCATTCTGCAGTGAGCTTGCGCTGATCATCCGGCACCCATTGCAGAGCATTGGCAACAGCCACAGCGTCTTGATAAAAGAATACACAGAAGTCTTCACTTTTCTGCTGCAAGGCTTGGGCAAGGCCCAGCGCATGCCAGGCATGAATGGAGGTCGGCGCGGAGGTAATCAGTAATAAAGTGCTCATCAAAATTCACTGCAGGAACAGGCAGCGGCGTGCTGCTTATCCGGACTTCATAAGAAAAAGGTAGTATACAATGATTTTAGGTGGTATCTAAAGAATTCAACAACGCATGTTGAATTTTTTGTATAAATAGATATTTAAAAACAATATCTTATTTATTGTTTGATGTTTTAAAAGTATTAGAAGCCTTCTTTTATCCGCATAAAATTCCCCGTATTTCCGTTCCTTTTATTGCGTTATCGATAGAATAAAAGGCAATCTGGCCCAACAAAATGAAGCTGCCAAAACCAATACAACGCGGGTCAAGTTGGCGTATCATTGTCACCTTTGAAAATAAGCGATACTCAGCCACCAGAGATACTGCCAAGGAATGCGAGCACTGGTCATCAATCAAATTACTAGAACTTAAAACAGGTAAGGCTAATCTAGAGCAAGGTATAAAGCCAGCTTATCCATTTCGTCAATTATGCGATAAGTATTATCAAGAATATGCTCGGCATATAAGATCTGCTTTATTGCTGTGCATCCTGCTTTCAGGCTGCACAGCATATTCTATGTTAATATCCAGTCTGTAATGGTCAAAACTATTACAGATTAGACATTTTATTGGTGAAAATACAAACACTTTAATTGGGTTCTAATAGTTGCATTTCGTATAACCTCCATTATGTTAAATAAATATAAAATAAGATATTCTTTTGGTCTCTTTTTAAAATTAAAGAATATCTAATAAATGAAATTTTTTATTCAAATTATTCTGGCGATGTACTTATTTCTAAACTTACAGAATGTATTTGCAGAACAATGTCCAAAAGACGATGAAAATAGAACAGCAGAAATTATTGATGGTGTAATAAAACTAGATTTAAAACTGACAAAAGAATGTGCAGAAAAGGGAAATATTCGTGCACAAAAAGATTTAGGAATCGCCTATGCATCAGGACGATTTGGAATCGCTCAAGATTTAGATGAAGCATTAAAATGGGAAATAAAAGCTGCGTTACAAGGAGATCCCGAAGCACAATATGATGTTGGGCTATCTTACTCAGTAAGAGATGACTATAAAAAAGCAATGGAGTGGTACTTAAAAGCTTCTGAGCAAAATTATGCTGAAGCACAGCTCCATATAGGAATGTTATATGCGTACGGAAATGGGGTTCCTCGTGATGTAGATAAGGCTATATATTGGTATAGAAAGGCTGCTACAAATGGGAACATTTCGGCTCAGATGGTTATAGCTAATATTGATGAAAAGTAAATTAGTTACAGCGTACTAAATTACGCTTTTTTTAAACTTTTAGATTAATTACTTAGTTTTCCTAAAATTAACATAATACCGATTATGCGCAATCTATTTTTATTTCAATATAAATCATTAGTTTAAAAGTTAAGAAAAAGCCTAGTCCTAACCGGTTGGGCTTTTTTAATGATTTTTCACATTCCACGCCCACTATTCAAGCAATGTTTCACTACTTGGATTAACTTTCCGTATAGATTCCAGTCCAGCATTAAAATTTTTTACTTTGATTGCCTTTACATAGGTCCAGTCAGGCTCTTTGCTGGCCACATGAGCCGCGCTTAGTAAATTCAATATAAGAAGTAAAGCCAAGTTTTCATTGTTGTATTAACCTTGTTTTAGACGTTTAGTTTTTATCATAGCTAATCTATACAAAGCCATCGGTTGAGGACTTTGTTAAATATTCTATTGTGTATTTTTAGTTCTATGGTGATTTCATAGTATTTCGGATTAATCGGAGTAAAAATCACCTTCAGCGTATTCATAAGATCTTCTGCTTGAATCTACAGCAGGGTCGGGCTTCATGTTCTTCATATATTCAATAGACTCTCTGGTTTCATCTGAGTTAATAAAGTCAGCTAAGTCATTTAAATCTTTTCTAATTTCAGCTTCAGAAACGGGTCGAGTATTATATTGTTGTCTTGACGGCTGAAATTGGCGTTGTGTCTGTATTGCGCGTTGTTGGCGTTCAAGTTGACGCTGAGCTTGAATTTCTCTTTCTCTCTGATTTTGTAAACGCTGTTGGTCCACAAAGCGTTGAGACATTCGATGTCCCTCGCTAGCTGCATCATATGCAAAAGCGGCTGTTACTGGTGTTAAAAGCAGACTGGAAAGTACAATTTTACTTAAAAGTTTTTTAATCATTTATTTATCACTTTTGTTTGTGGTTGATAAAGTTAAATCATTATAAATAATATGAAAAATAATAAAAGCTCATTCAAATTTCGAATGGTAAGCATCTTATCCCGAAAGGGCGGTTTTTTTAAGGCAAAGAAGTATAAATTTTGAACGTCATTGATTGATTCAAAAAATTGCGCCTGTTTTTACACCTTGGATGAAATTTTATTATTATAAATAATTGTTTTATTTATCTATTTATGGGTTAGTGGAACCACTTCAGCCCGGCTAATCTGTTACAGCACCTAAGTTTCTATTTCTTGTCATAAACAATATACAGTTCATAGCTATAACTGCAACACACGCAAGATTCCGAACCTATAAGATGATGATATAATGCTCTTGCAGATTAGCCGGCCCAAGAGAATTTTTGAGTCGGTTTTTTGTTTTCAACATCTGTAGATAAGTTATTGGAAACACCAAAATTACACCAATAAATCGCAAGATACTGATTATTATAAGGAGTATCTATACAATGATTTTAGTGACTGGTGGATTAGGCTTTATAGGCTCGCATACTGCTTTAAGTCTTTTAGCGCAGGGACAAGAAGTCATTATTGTTGATAATTTGTCCAATGCAGGCCTGCAGGTATTGGAACGCCTTGAATATATTTCCGGCATGTATGTGCCCTTTATTAAGCTGGACATCCGTAATACTCCGGCGCTGAATAAAGTGTTTGAGCAGTATTCCGTCAGTGCGGTGGTGCATGCGGCGGGCTTTAAGTCTTTAGAAGAATCTGTGCTGAAGCCGCTGGAATACTACAATGACAATGTCAGCTGCATTATGAGCCTGCTGCGCTCCATGCAAAGAACCGGCGTTCGAACGCTGGTGCATCTTTCAAGTCTGGCGGTGTACGGCAAATCGTCCGCAGAATTGAAGGAAGATACGCCGTTTAACTATGCTTACCCCAACCCCTATGTAAAATCGCAGCAGATGATTGAGGAAATCATCCGCGATACCGCGCATACCGACAGCGAATGGAAAATTGCGATCCTGCGTTTAGGCAATATTGCCGGCGCATTTGAGCATGGTGTGCTGGGGGAATTCATCACGCCGCTGCCGAAAAATATTGTGCCGCTGGCTATGCAGGCCGGCGCGATGCAGCGCGAGTTCATTGAACTGCGCCGGCAGGCCAATACTGAAAATAAGACCGCGGAACGCAGTTTTCTGCATGTGCTGGACTGCTGCCAAGCCATTATGCTGACGCTGCATTGGCTCAGCAGGCAGATGCATGTATGTGAAGCATTCAATATAGCGGGGGAGCTGATTTCAATTCAAAAACTATTGGATCAGGTTTCAGAAGTCACCGGCAGCGAAATTAAAACTGTGGATGCCGGTTATTATTCAAATGCGGAGTTTGACCAGCTGGGGGCCAGCACAGAAAAGGCGCAGGAAATTTTAAAATGGAAAGCCGAAAACAGCCTGAAAAAAATGCTGGAAGATGAGTGGCGCTTCTATCAGCTGACCTTGCGGGGGCAATAGCAGGCCTGTGATGTTCGCAGCCGTAAACTTTGCCGGCTCATATCCTGAGTTTCAGCTCAGCTTTAAATGCGCATGCCTAATGCATGCATTGCCTGCGCGCATATTCCTAAACGGCTTTCTGCATGCGCCTTGAAAAATTCCGGATGCGGCAATGCTGTTTAGGCTTGCATATCCGCCCAAACCCGCCAAAATAGAATAAGCAGCTGAATACAGATGCTGAAGCATGGCATCTCAATAAGTAATTAAATATTGAAAACAATTATCATTTACAAATATTTCAATCTTGCATAAACTGCTGGAAATAGCCATAGCACGCTGTTTTTGCTAGAGCCAAGGTCTTTAACCTTTAACAAGGAAATGAGGTTTGAACATGCAAACACGTATTGAACACGACACTATGGGTGAGGTGGAAGTGCCAAGTGAAGCAATGTGGGGCGCGCAGACGCAGCGCAGCCTGCAGAACTTTAAAATTGGCGGTGAACGCCTGCCGCGCCCAATGATTCGGGCAATGGGGCTGGTGAAAAAGGCCGCCGCCATGACCAATGCAGAATTGAATCAAATTCCTCAAGAGCTGTCGCAGTATATTGTCGGCGCAGCTGAAGAAGTGATTGCCGGCGATTGGGACGCGCAATTTCCGCTGGTGGTCTGGCAGACCGGTTCCGGCACGCAAAGCAATATGAACTGCAACGAAGTCATTGCCAATATCGCCAATCATAAGCTGGGCAATGCTTTAGGCGCGCAAAAGCCGGTGCATCCGAATGATCACGTCAACCGCGCGCAGTCTACTAATGACTCATTTCCAACCGCAATTCATGTGGCGGCCAGCCTGCAAATCAATGAGCTGCTGATTCCGGCTGTCACCGCTTTGCGCGATACTTTGGCGGCCAAATCCAAAGAATTCTCCGACATTGTCAAAATCGGCCGAACCCATTTGCAGGACGCGACGCCTTTAACTTTGGGGCAGGAATTCAGCGGCTATGTTTCGCAGCTGGATCATGGCCTGAAGCGCCTGCAGCAGGCGCTTTCCGGACTGTATGAACTGCCTTTGGGCGGCACTGCAGTCGGCACTGGCTTAAATGCGCACCCTGACTATGCTGTGAAAGCGGCAGAGCAATTGGCTGAACTGACGGGCTTGCCTTTTGTTACTGCGCCAAACAAATTTGAAGCGCTGGCAGGGCGCGATGCGGCGGTATTTGCTTCCGGCGCATTGAAAACTTTGGCGGCCAGCCTGAATAAAATCGCCAATGATATCCGCTGGCTGGCCAGTGGCCCGCGTTGCGGTTTTGGCGAACTGCGCATTCCTGAAAATGAGCCGGGTTCCAGCATTATGCCAGGCAAGGTCAATCCGACGCAAAGCGAAGCCATGACCATGGTTGTGGCGCAGGTGATGGGCAATGACACGACCATCAATATTGCCGGCGCATCAGGCAACTTTGAGCTGAACGTGTTTATGCCGGTGATTGCCTACAATCTGCTGCAGTCAATTCAGCTGCTGGGCGACGCATGCAACAGCTTCAATGAGCACTGCGCTGCCGGCATTGAGCCGAACCGTGAAAAAATTGACCACTTCCTGCATGACTCACTCATGCTGGTCACGGCTTTGAACCCTGTCATAGGCTATGAAAATGCCGCCAAGGTGGCAAAAACCGCCTATAAAGAAGGCAAAACCTTAAAGCGCGTGGCGGTTGAGCTTGGGCTGGTGACTGAACAGCAGTTTGATGATGTGGTGCGTCCTGAACAGATGGTTTCTCCGAACGCTAAATAAGCGCTATAAGGAGCTGTGCAAGAAGGCCAATCCGCATTGAAAAAGGGCCGGCTTGACCTTGTACAGGGCGTACTTTTGCTGTTGTGGATGAACAAGTTATAATAATTCAATAAGATAAACCCCGCATTTGCGGGGTTTTGTTTTTATCTATATTGGCTATAGGTTATAAAAATAATGTTTTCAGCTGAACCAGTCACAAAACGTAATGGTAAATGCTTAGAATTAATACAAAATAAGTTGGATAAAGTGCAGATTTGCTCAAGTGAATGGTGGCAAGGGCTTTAACGATACTTTTAGTTTGTATAAATTGAAAGACAAAGCATTTTTAATTCGTCAAGAAAAGGGCGAAGATAGAACTTCTTTTATGAGTGATCTTCAAGGGTGTAATGAAATAAAAGTTGAGCGTGTTAATCGTTATTTAGATATATTGCAGGAAATCAAAGACCTTAATTCTATTAGCGGGCAGACAGGGTTCTGTTATACAGCTATAAATGAACAGAATGGACTTTGTGTATTGCCAATCAAAGTGTCTATTTAATACGAATAACTTATCGAAAGATGATTTTTTATTGCCTGCAGAAAGCCAATTTGCAGAACATGCCTTCGAATAAAGCAAATAAAGTAGGGTTTGGCATCTTGCACTAAAAGGAATGAAAGCCGCTAACGCTGACTTGAATGCTGGGTTGGCGTGATTATGAGTAGCCGTAGCTATGATTATTTTGCTGATTTTATTGGAAAATAGCTTGATGGCGACATAATATGACGTTTATGTGGGTTTTGGTTGGTTCTTACCCAGATATAATGTTGTTTTTATTATAAATTATTAGAAATATAGTTACTTTTTAGAAAGCTTATCATGAATACATATGCATCTTTATTACAACTCATAACTGATTTCGAGAAATTGCAGGTAGGCCAAACGCTCCCTATAAAAGAAATTGAAAGTAATTTTATCGAAGCAATGAATGATAATATGATTTCGAATTATCAAGAAATTCTATCTAGATACAGTGAGATAGATGAAAAAACTATTGTTGGTTTTGATCAAAATACCATTTTAGCTTTTTTAACTTCAGTTATTCGTATGGATCGTTTTATAGAGGGTACGCTTTCTCATAGTCTTCGTTCAGGATTAGTTCTAAAAGCACTAGAAAAGCTAGCTGTATGCGTAAATGCTGAGCATAAAGTCATGTTAAATGACATTTTGCAAATTAGAAATTTGGATAATGTCAAAATCAGACTTAACGTCATGTTTGGTGGGAATTGGAATCCAATAGAAGTATTCAAAGATGGGAATATAGATGAAATTCTTAAAGGACATTATTGGAACTATAGCTCCAAAAAATCGTATAAAGACGGTCAAACCACTATAGGGTTAATTAGAATAAAACCAAATGAAGATTTATGGTTATTGATTCATGTAGGAAAGATCACCAAGGATTTAAATAAATTTAATGATGTTGGCTATGAGTTTAAAGTTTTAGAGCAATACCGTAAATATTTTGGGCGAATTATTGTTAAGTATAAAAACTCATCGCAGGCTTTAATTCGTAAGGCAGATACTATAATTAATGATTGTGAAGTCCATCAAATTCTTCCTGATATTTTTGATAACGATATTTTTCCAGGATATGAAAGTGTGAATGTGTCATGGCAAGAGCTAATACGAGTAATTAATAAAGAGTCTTGGAAAACTGCATTACAAAATCAAAAGGCTGTATATTTAATCACTGATATCTCTAATGGGAAAAAGTATGTTGGTTCCGCATATGCAGAAAATATGCTGCTAAACAGATGGCAAAGCTATGTAAAAAGTAGACATGGCGGTAATGTTCAATTAAAGCAACTTTCAAAAGAGCATATTGAAATTAACTTTAGATATTCAATATTGGATATTTTTAAATCGACAACAGATGATAAGGTTATATTAAGTAGAGAAAGTTGGTGGAAAGATACATTGCTAACTAGAAAATTTGGTTACAATTCAAACTAATGGCTTTAAGTCACTTAAAATTAACATAATAGGCGTTATACGAAATTCTGTATAATTTATTTTATAAATAAAAGTTATGGTTTCTAGAATATAGCCCAATCTTCTAAGATTAGGCTATATTATAGTTTTTCACGTTCTACGTTCACTATTCAGCAATCAAACGGTTATTAACTGCGCCGCAGCTAACCGGAGCTGCTCAGGAACTGTACGGTAGGCTATGCAAAACCGGCACAAGCTGCAGATGGACATGTCATTGCTGTTGAGTGATTAAGTGAGTGATGATCCTTACCGCCGTAATTTTAAATGCCCTGATTGGCATTGAATAAACCGTCAAAATTGTTAAAATGCCTTTCTTTTTCTGTTTTATCCTTATTTTGCATTTGTTTTGCAGGCATGGGAATAGGACGGTAGAAAACAGAATTTTATTTAAAGGTTTTTTCAATGTTCAATATTTATTTAATATATATTGAAAATTGAAATAACTAACTGATTTATATAAAATAAATAGAATAAAAACGCCGTAAAATACGGTAAAATTGGTGCATTTGGTAATTATGTAAAACAATAACTTAGCATATAGTTTTGATAGGTGTTTTTCTGTCAGTAGGGTCAAAAAAGCCACTTAAGTAAGTGGCTCTTAAATCAGCTATCTTTAAATGGTAAATTAATCCCAATATCTGCATCATTCCAAATAATTTCATGTCCAGATGCATACATTTCGGTCATCTTCTCAGTTGCATGCCCAGCTAAGGTTTGCGCTGATCTACCTGCTTTTTTATGCAAGTGAATCGACAGTGCGCGAATTTCATGAAAGCTTGGCAATTGACGACCTTTCAATTCAGGATATACACCCGATCTCTGGCCTGCTTTCAAAAATTCACGCGACACATACTGTGCTTCAAGCTGTGTCCAATGCTCTTTGGTTTGCCCCTTATTTTTCGTTTTACCTTTAGGCACACGATGGATAATAAAAGGACTAATCACATCATCTTTGCATCGGTCTAAAACCTTCTGCAATTCATCATTGATCTTGATACGCACATAGCCAGCACCCTCCAATAATTCAAATTCATCATCAGGATCATCTGTGGTTTTTTCCTGCGCTACATGCAAATAGCCATCTTTAATATCTGACCACTTCATATTAATGATATCGACTCGTCGCTGGGTTGTGAGCATTGCTAGGTCAATCGCATTTTTCAACCATTGAGGCGATGCGTCACGAATCATTGCCAAGCTTTCCAGTGTATGTCGTTTACGTTGCTTGATTCTGAAACGCTTAATGGTTTGTGCTGCAGGATTCTCAGTGGCTAAACCTTTGCTGATTGCAAGGTCGAAGATTTGAATCAGCAAACTGCGTGTTTCAATACTGGTTGACGCAGGCAAGCTCTCAAGCAATTTATTCGTCATAAACAGGGTAATGGATGATAGTGGCTTATCATTCCACTCCGCACAGCGATTAAGGCTGTGTGTATAAGTTCGAATAGAGTTGGGAGCCAGTGGACGACCATCTTTCCTGCGCTTTTCAGACAAGAATTTTTGAGAGAATTCACCAAACGTTACCTCACCCATGACAACAGATACGAGATCCGTTGTTGGTGCAAGGATGTCATTTAACTTACGTGCTGCAGCAACCGCTTTTGCTTTATCGGCGCCCATGGCATGCCATGTACCAGTAACAGGGTGTCTGTACTTCCACGTGTTTACACCGTTTCGGTACAGATTTGACGGCAAGTCTTTATTTCTCTTAACGCGAGGCCGTGACATTTGCTAACTTCCTAAAACTTTATCAACGAGATCATCACCAGTTTGTTTTTGGTATATGTCCCATTTGATGTACCACAAATTGCCTTTCTGTTCGGCTGGTAATTTGCCCAGCTTACATTGTCTCACAATCGTTTGGCGGGCAGGTTGTGACCCCTGATCGCCATACACACGTTTGATAAATTCTGAGACTTTTACCAAGCAGGTCATGAAACCTCCTTTAAGCTTTGCAGCACTGTAGCCGGTAGCCCAGGCCGAGCTTTGGCTGCCCGCCATCCCTGCCAGCGGTCATCATGAATGTGGCTGACTGGGGCGCCATTTGCCCAAGTAACATGCTCGCCGTATTTCGATTCATGCCAAGCCTCAAAAGCCTTTCTCTCCAATTCAATATCCATCATCCTCTCCAGACAGCTTCTTTTAATTTCGCATTCATTACGAGCTCTTCAATTTCACCGACGCTGACGTTATTGAAGATGTGGTCCATTTTTGCCCCGAACACTATCAGTGTCCGGGTGATGGTTGAGTATTTGAATTTCATGAAGCCTGATTCTCCAGCTCGGCGCGGCGCCGTTTTACGGCTGCCATCAATTTTGGCTGAATGTCCGGGTGCCGGCCGGCAGTCTCAATTTCCAGACAGTCCAGTTCGGTCAGATCGGCTGCGTTTTGAATTTGAACCAGAAGTGACGGCGGCTGTTTCATCTCGGCTGCTTCCGGCGGATTCAGCTCATTCAGGCGCTTGTGAATGGCCTCAACCAGTGGTTTGCGCTGCTCTTCGGTCCATGACTTTGTATAGCCGGTGAGGGCTGTTGCTTCCGCAGGTGTTTTGGCTGATGCTGCGCGTCCCAGCAAGTCATCCAGGACGGCTTTCTGCTTAACATCTTCGACTTGCTGTTCAGCTTCGGCCTGCAGGCGCTGCAATTCTTTGACGCTCAGGTCTGCCGGCTCAGGTGTTGGAGAGGGTGCGGCTGGCTTGTATGCTTCAGGATCCAGCTCCTCAAGTTTCAGTTCGGTAAGCCTGCATAGGTGTTGAACATGCTCGCGTTCAAGATGGCCATTTGCTGAGAATGTATAACGCAGCGCCAAAACTAGCTCTGCCTGTGTGCACGCGTTAATTTGAGCAGTAAATTTCTCAACCAGTTTCACCGGATCAGTTTCTATTTCAGCTGCTTCGTGAGCCTCTGAATTTTCAAATGTCTTTTTTGCAGCATGATTTGAGGCGGCGCCTGCAGGCGCCGGCGCATCTTCCCTGGCTTTGCGGCTGCGCTGTTTCTTCGGCTTGTCCATCACCCTGATCAGCGGATCGGCTGCAGCCCGGCCAAAGAGGTCGGCAATGGCCCGCAGCTGAAGCTTGGCATTCTCTGCGTCCGCCTGCACAAAGCCGTTCAGCAGGCTTTGGGTGTGTTCAGGATCTGCTTCATCAAATTTGGCTTGAACAATGCAGGCCGGCTGCACAATAAAGATATCCTGGCCATTTTCAGCATCAGCGCGCTCCAGCGGACGAGTGAACTGAATCCCGGCCAGCTCAATCATTTCGCGCTTGATGCAGAACTCATAGCCGGGCCGCGCAAAGATGGTGGCGGGGAAGCGGTCCAGGTCATCAAAGTCCAGCATGTCGCCGGCAGGGCGGCATAAGATCTGCTTGCCGGCCATCAGTGCATTGAAAGCTTCAGAACTTGAAATAATAGAATTCATTTAAATACTCTCCAATTAATGACGCATGCTGTTTTGCTGCTGGCTCTGGTTTTGCTGGGGCTGCGTTTCTGACCAGCCCATCTGATCGGCCCGAGCCCGGCATGCCTGACAGATTTGGTCACTGTATTTAGTCCCGGAAAAGGTGCTGATGGCCTTATCCAGCGTTGCCGGCCTTTTGGCTTCCCGGATGGATATCAATGCATCCTGATAGCGCTGATCGATAGTTTTCTGCTGCGGATTGTTGGCCTGCGCCTGCTGGTGCGCCGGCGGACTCTGCGGCGCGGACTGGCGCTGCCGGTTCTGATTGCCCTGACTCTTGTTGGCCTGATGATTTACCTGATTGTGGTATTCATCCGAGTCATAGTCTTTGGTGTCATCAATCAGGAACAGGCCGTTCAGCGCATACTTGCGCGCGTAAGAGCTGGATGTGCCGAACGTCTGCGCGACGTCCATGCCTTTCTTGTTGATGTCCACGCCGGCATGCGCCGTGACGGCTGTTTCTTTGCCTTCGGAATCGGTAAAGATGGCCTTGGCTGTGACCACGACGACCGGGCCGATCTGCTGCACCTCGTCGGTAATAACCAGGGTGGCATTCATTTTTTGAAGCAGCGGCTTAACGGCTTCCAGAATGTCTTCGCAGCTGCGGTAATGGTATTTGCCGAATGTGTTGTATTTGCCCTTAGGCGCTTTCAGTTCAAGCTGGATCTGCTGCAATGCGTTCATATTTATTCTCCCCGGCCCAATCAGTTAAACGTATTGCCGAAGGCATCAGTGTTGTGCTTTTTGATCTTGTACTGCTCGCATTCATGGCGCGAGTGCCAGCGGTTCATGCTGTGTTTTTTCTTTGCCCGGTCAATAGCCCGCTGCGAATTCAAAGCAGCT
Source organism: Acinetobacter sp. WCHAc010034 (assembly GCF_001696615.3). Taxonomy (NCBI): domain Bacteria; kingdom Pseudomonadati; phylum Pseudomonadota; class Gammaproteobacteria; order Moraxellales; family Moraxellaceae; genus Acinetobacter; species Acinetobacter sp. WCHAc010034. The sequence continues at coordinate 3,531,795 of NZ_CP032279.1, forward strand.
TTAACTGCAGTCTGGAAGGCCAGCACATTCACGACTTCTGCCGGCGCGCGCTGCTGCATGCAGTTTTTAATTTCAACCACGTCTGACCAGAAGAATCTTGGCGCAGACCAGTCAAATACATTCCGGTCAAAGCCTTTGGTGAATTCTGCAGAAACGCCGATGATATATTCAGTGTCGTTCACATCAACGACATAGCCACTGCGGGCTTTGCGTACAAAGCTGGCGCTGTATTTCTTTACGCCGAGAACTTCATTGACGTTGCGGCGAATCCAAGACTTTTCGGTCAGTGTGGCTTCATCCACGCGGCTCAGTTCACCGGCAGCGTTCAGCGTGCAAATCATATTGTCTTTCACGCAGTAAACGGTATTACCCATGCGGATGCGGTGGAAGCCGGTGCTATCCAGGCCAAGGTCTTCGCGGAATGGTTTTGTAAAATTGGTTTTCATTACACAGCCTCCAGCATGCGGTTTTTAAGCATGTGCGCGACCAGCATGGCATTGATATTGCGGTGGTCAGTAAAGTCAGTGAAATCCCGGACCGGATAGCCAGAGTCATCGAGGACCTTGTCTACGTTTAGTCGGGTGATTTCTGCGGTAGTGAATTCGCTGCCGGGTACGCCGTAGCCATCTTCAAACTTTTCAAACTCAAAGCTGACGTCGAGAGTGAAGCCGTCCAGGCGGATCACCGCGGTGCCGGTGCTGGCAGAACTCAGGGCCATGGCCGCAACAGCTGTGTAAGCGGGAACTGTCTTGTTTTCGGCTGGCGCAGTGCCGCCAATATCCGGGTTATAGGCGAAGGCTAAAGCGCCGATTGTTACAACAGCTGCACCAAGTGTTACCTTGAGGCTATTGATTGGAGTGAGAGTTTTATTCATACTTATCTCGCAGTTTTGCAAAGCCCTGATCCCTTCGAAAGTCTCAGGGCTTTTTTGTGGGTACGAGGTAATTAAACCATGGGTTTAATTTGGTTTCAAGGGTAAATTAAACCTTAGGTAGAAAAAGTTTTAAACCATTTTATAATAGACAAAAGAAAACCCATCACATGGATGGGTTGTACTGCGTATGAAGTGTTTGAAAAAGAAAACTTACCGAAGCAGGCTGTGTCTCATTTTTTCTTATTGTAAAATGCTACCAGCAAGACTGCGACTATGATCAAAATTACAATAATGACATATCTTTCCATGGCTTCACCTGTAAGCAATATGCTGTCTTAATTTTAGCATTTAATCGCAGATTTATTTTTATAGTAATCTAAAACAGACTTCAAATCAGCCAGCAAGTTAGCTTCGGTATATTCGCCTGGCGATAACACCAATAGCGCCGGTATATATTTTGTTTTGTATTCTGCAGGATAGTCTTTACAGAGAATTTGAGTCTTTTCCTCCTTGTAAGTTTCAAGGCTTTCCAGTTTGTCCAAATAGGCGCCGATAACAGCATCTGACTTTTCAAATTGTGTGGTGATGGCGGCGGGATCAGTCTTGGCATCTTCAGCTTGCTGCTTTTGGCAGCCAGTGAAGAACAGAGTGAGGAGCAGGGGGATAAGCGTTATTTTTTTCATAATTGGGTCTTGTTGTTATTGGAAAATAAATTATAGAGTAATTTTAAAAACAAAACCCACAACTGGAGTGGGTTTGTGGAATATAGACAATTGAATTAATTTAAAGTTTTTTTACAATCTTTTTTATGTTTATACATTTTCTCATCAGCTTCACGTATCGCATCTAACAGCCCATGAGTAGGATTACGCATAGCAATACCTATTGCAGCACTAATGCCAGCTTTATTCAAGGCGTCAATTGCTCTATTCGATAACATTTCTATATTTTTTAAATTGCTTTCAAGACTTAGAATGGCAAATTCATCACCACCTAAACGAGCAACAATATCATTATTACGAATACAGCTTTTTAAAGTTGTTGCAGTATTTTGAATTAGTACATCACCCGCACTATGTCCTAGACTATCATTCGTTATTTTAAGGTTGTTAATATCAATCATGATAATGGATGCGGGATGGCCGTAACGTTTGCAGCGTGCTTCTTCTAAGCTAATAAATTGGTCCCAGGCTCGACGATTGAAAACACCAGTTAAAGCGTCATGCAGTGCCTCAAGTTCAAATTTTTCTCGTTGACGTATTTGTTCGTCTTCTCTTAATTCTGCTTGTAAAATATGACTGAGTAATTGTCCCATTAGTTCGATAAGGTTGGACTCTTTTAGCAATGAATCTGATTGCGGGGATGGATCAATAGCGCAAAGCGTGCCAAAAATTGAACCATCTTCATTTAATAATGGCTCTCCAATATAGGCCTTGATATCCACTAGATTGTTAATTTTGGCAGTGGTATATAGAGGAATTTCTTGGGAACGAGGAGCAATTTTTGGCCCATTTCCTTTAACCATATGGGAGCAGTATGAATCACTCCATTGAAACACCTGACCAGGCTTTACATTGTATCCATTGTCTTCCACCTGGAGAACAATCCAATCATTACCTTCAGTGCGCGTAATCATCCATAAATTAAACCCAAACCTCCGATATAAAAAACTTAAGACAGTTTGACATGCTTCTTCAAAATTTTTAAATTTCATATTATTCATGTATTAAGCCTGCTTTAGATGATTATCATTCAAAACGCGTAAATTATTTAATTTAAACATAAATGTGATAAAAATTAGAAGTCAATTTTATTTACAGATGATTAAATTTAGGATGATTTGTAATCACAAGCTTGCGTCTAAATCTGTTTTAAAAGGTGCATCCGGTTCATAGTTTAATCACACAAAAAGCTGAATTCTCTTAAATTTTTTATTGGCTTCTATATTGTTTCTGTAAAATTTATCTTTGTCCGGCGCATCAACAAATTCTGCGAATGTACTGGCCTCAAGAAGTCTGTATATAAACTTCTCACCAGTTTTGAGTTCAACTGTTAACAGGTAGTGCTGATAAAGCACACGGCTGATCTTGTGGGAGTTTATTTCAATTATTTGCATTAAGTCTATTAGCTATTTCCTCAATCTGTTTTTAAGTACTGTATCGAATTTGCAGTTTTACTAATATTTTCGGGTCGGGTGATTTCATTTTTTAAAGCATCTTAAGTGCTCAACAACCACACCGATAATTCTGATTTCTTGTTGAGTTGAGCACATTGTAGGGAAATCAGGATTAAGAGGAATTAATTCAAAAGTTTCTCTACCATGCTCATCGTATCCAATTGCTCTATATTTTTTAAAAGTTGCTTCATGGCTACCATTTTGTGCAATTACATAACAGCCTGGATAAGGTGGTTTCGATGCATCAACTACCAGTCTATCACCTGGATTAAATTCAGGAGTCATGCTTAAACCAGAAACTTCAAGCGAAAATACACATTCAGGTTTGGCACTTTCATAAGTGGTATAAGCATCGCCTTTAGGATTTATTCCGTCGTAGCCCGCCTCATGAAACATGCCAGCCTGCACAAAATCTAGAACTGGAATTTTTCGTAAAGAAGGGGTATTGAAGCTAACATTGCTAAATCCTGTACCTAGTGACGAATGAGCAAGCATTTCCCCCTCACCATCAAGCAACCAACCGGAACTAACACCTGTTTCCTTGGCTAATTTAGTTAAATTTTCTCGGCTAATTTGTCCTTTCTTCCACTTCGAGGCTGCTTGAGCGCTTAATCCAATTTTCACAGCCGAACCAGACCACGACAAATTTGCATGATCCAAAGCTTTTTGAATTCTTTCTACAACTGAAGGGATCATATTCATCTTACTTTCAAACCTTTGGTTTAAATTCTTTCATAAATAATAAGCAAAAAGAAGCAACTCCAAGTTGATATTGACTTAAACCCATGGTTTAATTAAGTGGTGAGTTTAGTTAAATTAGGTTTAAATATGAATCCCATTAAATATGCTTTCGATGCTGTTGGTGGTCGATCCAAAGCAGCAAGTTTGCTTGATAAATCGTATATGGCAATGAGCAAGATGGAAAAAAAAGAAGTCTTGCCTAGAACCGAATACACAGGTGAAACCAATTACGCTCAAATTTTGGCTGATAACAGCAATGGTTTATTTACAGCTGAATGGCTTCTTGATGTGGCAAGTCCAAATAAGCAGTTGAGCACATAGGAGCAACTCATGAGCAAAGTATCAATCGAATTGCCTGCAACTGCCAGCAATGACGCATCACTCATATTGCGAGCACTGAACGCAAGCAATCAAAGCAAAGTTGCTGAACAGTTGGGGGTAGATCCAAGCACTTTATCGCGTCTTAAAAATGACAAAAAATCCAATGACTTGACAGAGGTTGAGTTTTTTACAGGTTTATTGAGCGCTGTTGGATTGAAGGTGGTGAACGCCAATGATGTGTATTGCTCTCCAGAAGTTGCCGAGGCAACACGGGTTTTTCTCAGCAATTCTTTTAGTTCGCCCGACTACATGCGGATCTTATTCAAATAAAAAAGCCTGATCTCGAGAATCAGGCTTTTATATCCAAAACTTTTGAGGGGATCGAATATGAGATCAAATTTACCACAACACCCATGCGCGGACAAGTGCACGGATTTTAAAGAAGAGCAGTGCAGGAACTGCCTGGTGCCGGATGCTGACTTCATGGTTGGTGATGCCGTTGTCTTTGTGCATGACGACATGCCGGACTACCTGATGACAGTTTCCGCCGTAGACCGCCTCAGCGTGTTTATGGATGAAGACGATAAGTTTGCACTGAAGCATCTGATACGGCCAGCCAGCGCAGCGGAACGCGAAGCAAAGAAGCGGATTATGGAGGCGGGGAATGACCATGCTGCAGGAAATTGAACTGAACCGCCTCATTGAGCGCTTCCGTTCCGCCGTGACGGCCCATGCGCTATGCAAGACCGTCAAAACCGCTCAGGCAGTCGCTGATGCGCGCCTGCAGCTGTCTTCTTTTGTTATGCAGGGGGCAAAATGAGTGTTGATGCAACACGCTGGGCGTGGACTGCGCCAGTCAGTAATTCTCCGCAGCGCTTAATCCTTCTTTCGCTGGCGGATCGTGCCGGCGAGGATCATACCTGCTATCCAAGCAATAAACGCCTGGCTGAAGACACACTGCTGAACCTAAAAACAGTTCAAAAAGCAGTGAATGAACTTATCGAAATAGGCTTGATTTTTGATACAGGCGAGCGCAAAGGAAATACAAAACAAGTTCGGGTTTTACAGCTGGTAGGAGTTGATTCCCGAGAACATAACGCACCCAAAAACGGTGCAGTTAAACAAACCCAAAAACGGAACGATACCGAATTTGGTAACGATACCAAAAACGGTGTTGTTATTAATGGGGTAACGAACCCAAATTTGGAGGGTAACGAACCCAAAAACGGTATCGGTAACGAACCCAAATTTGGGTTAGGGAATCTACCATTGAATCTATCAATAAATCTTTTGTGTGAACACGAATGGATTCCAGATCAAAAATCATTGGAAACGAAAATCAAAATCGCAGGTCATGAAAAAAATCTTGAACTGATTTTTGGATTGCCGAATTTCGAATTTGAACTGAGCTCATTCAATTCCCATTTCGATGGACGAGTTTTATCTGATTCTCAAAAGCTCCACAAGTTCACAGCGTGGATTATCGACAAGTTTGAGAAACATCAAAAACGCCATCCTGAATACAGCGAAAGTATTCCTGGGCAATCGGCTCCGGCACAGCAGAACGCGCCGCAAGGTTTCAGCCTCCCTGAAAAACCAAAAGGATTCTTAGGAGGCCGCAATGCTTAACACCAAAATCCACAGTGTGCAGATTGAGCAGGCGGTGCTGGCTGCGCTGATGACCGTTTCCGAGTCTTACACTCACGTTGAAAACCTGCTGACGGAAGATGACTTCCACGCTACGCGCCACAAGCTGATCTTCAAGGCCGTGGCTGATCTGGACGCTAAAAACTCACCGTATGACGCCGTACTGGTGAACGAGTGGCTTGCATCCCACGGCATGATCGAACAGGCAGGCGGTGAGCAGTATCTCATCCAGGTGATGCAGGAAGCGCCTTCCAGTTTTTACAACCTGGTTTCCTACGCTGAAAAACTCAAAGACCTGACCACTTGCCGGAAAGTCGAAGAGGAAGCGCACAAGATTATCCAGAAGGCTCAAAACCTGACCGTCAGCCGCGGCGAGCTGGTGCAGGAAGCGCAGGGCCTGTTCGCTGAAATCAACACTGAGCAGGCGAGTGAATCGCTGTTCCACATTCACGAAGCTGCTGCGAATACTTTCCTTGAAATGCATGAAAAGATGACAGCGGCCGCCGCCGGCAAAACGATGATCAAGGGCATACAGACAGGCATTCATGATCTGGACCAGAAACTGGGCGATATTGAGCCGGGCTGCCTGACGGTTATCGCTGCGCGCCCGGCCATGGGCAAAACCACAATGATGCAGGTGATTGCCAGCAATGTGTCGATATTCCAGCAGAAGCCGGTTTTGATTATGTCAGGTGAAATGCCGAAGGAACAGATCGCCATGCGGATGTGCTGCGCGGCCGGCCCCGCAGACATCAGCAAAGTCCGCAATGCGCCGCATATGCTGCCGCAGGAAGAGTTCACGGCCTATACGCGCGCCGTAACCATGTTTGCGAATGTGCCGCTGCAGATCAACGACACTTCGCGCCCGTCAATCGCCAATATCCGCGAATCAATCCGCAAGGTGAAGCATCAGTACGGCTCAATAGGCGCAGTCTTCATTGACTACCTGCAGATCATGAAAACCACAAAGCAGTTTGCGCGTGAAGACCTGAAGATTGCCTATTTCACCGGCGAGCTTAAGGCAATGGCCAAAGAATTTGACTGCGTGATTGTGCTGCTGTCGCAGCTGAACCGTGAATTGGAAAAGCGGCCAAACAAACGTCCTATGATGTCGGATCTCCGCGAATCAGGCGCGATTGAACAGGATGCGGATCAAATCATCTTCCTGTACCGCGATGAGATTTATCACAAGGACTCCAAATACAGAGGGATTGCGGAAGCGATTTTGGGCAAGAACCGCCATGGGGAGCCGGGCACAGCATACATGCATGCCCAGCTGAAGTACTGCCAGTTTTCAAATCTGGACAGCCAGGCGATTGAGCAGATTCACGGCTTGGGAGGCGGGATTTGAATAACGAAACGATCCTTTTCATTTGCCTGTGGGCCTTAATCGCGTTTTGCGCAGCAGTGAGTAATTCTGAAAATTCAAATTTTGTGCTGGGGTGGCTATGAGCAGTCAGCAATTCAGCAAGCAGGTTGATGCGAGATTGGAAAAGATGCGCGAAATCACAATGCAGGCTGATCAGTTTGAGAGGCGCATGGGTATTTTAATTTTTGCGGTACACGCACCGGCACCTTTTTCAATCACGGATATTCAGGGCGCAGTCTTGGATACTGGCGCGCAATCAATAAGAACTTATCTGCTTGACCTGATGAGCCTTGGTTATGTTGAAAGGGAAACAATCTGGACATATCAGGCGACAGATAAAACAAAACAATTATTTGGAGTGAAGGTATGAAGACTGAAATTTCATTTACAGAAAATATGCGCGAGCTTATTGAGTTGGGGCGAAAGACACAAACCAGAAGACCAATTAAGGATTGGGCGCTTGAGGCTCTGCAAATCAATGTTGGGCATGATGCTTATGCTCAGTCTAAAGGTGGTGATTTGCCGGCAGTTGATGATCTTGGTTATGACTGGGTTGATGGTGAACTAAGGATGTGGTGCGCCGAATATCCAGAAGAAGGCTATGTTGTAGCGGAATGCCCTTATGGGAAAAAAGGTGTGATTTTAAAAATCAAAGACTCTGATTTGTGTCTTGAAATTACCCACATTCGGATTGAGCGTGTTCAGGACATTTCTGAAGGTGATTGCCTAAAAGAGGGCATTGGGTCGCGAATTACACGCGATTGCAAAGTGCCTAAATTTATACAGCTCTGGGATTCCATCTATTTAGGCTCAGAATTCAACTGGGATAAAAACCCATGGGTTTGGGTGCTGGAATTCAATGTGCGTGAAGGTGTTGTGGCATGAAAGACGAACAAGAAAATAAGACTGTGGACTGGGCCATGAGGGCGAATGAATTTATCAGAAACCTTGGTGTGGAGGCATGCCAGTGATTAACTTTGAGCAATGGTTCAGGCAGCAGGACTTTTACACAAATATGATGTTCATTTATGGAAACAAGCTATTTGATCATGATGGTGACTTTTATCGTGTGCTTGCTGTTCATATAGCTTACCAGGTATGGCAAGACCGGCAGGCTGAGCTTGATAAGCAGCAGAAGCGGATTGATAGGGCGCTTCCGTTCCTTGATCGGGCTTATAAATTCACAAACAACACATCAGGAAATTTAGCAATTCTTGATGCGAAGGGAATACTGCGGGGTGAGCTTTGATCATTGGTATTGACCCGGACTTGGAAAAATCAGGAGTGGCCATTTTGAGTCACTCACTCGAGCTTAAAAATTTAACGTTTGCTGAAACTGTGGATCTGTTCCGCAGTCAGCAGGATCAAATCAAGAAAGTGGTTATTGAAGCGGGTTGGTTGAATCAAAAGGCAAACTTCCACAATCGCATTGGGCAACGTAAGAGCGTAGGAGAGCGAATTGCTAAAAACGTAGGTGAGAACCATGCAACAGGCAAACTGCTCGCAGAGATGGCGGAGAGCTTAAATTTAGAGGTGGTTTTAGTCAGGCCTGTTAAAACCAAGAAAGATGCTAAAGAATTTAACCGCATTACGGGTTGGCAAGGCAGAACAAATCAAGAGCAGCGTGATGCTGGGATGCTTATTTTTGGGATGAAGTGAGGGTGGTTGGATGAATGCAATGGTGGGAATAAAAATGAATTGGTCTAAACGTTCGGCCCACCAGTGGCTTGAGCAGTATGGGGTATGGGTGCGATCTACAAAGTCAAATGTGTCTGCTAATCCGCTGGCAATACTCATTGATAAAAACGACAAGCAAAGAATAAGAGCCAGCAAAGTTTCGATGGCCTGTGAAATCAGCGACTATGAGGCTGTTCAGGTGAGCCAGCTGCTGGCTAAGATGCATAACGATGAGCGGGAATATTTGGCGGAGCGGGGCTGGTTGTTGATTTTGAAATTTGAAAATGATTGGTCAGATCAGTCAATAGCAAATGCTCATGGGTGCAGTAGAGCGAAAGTGCGCGCTGAGGTGGAAAAAGGGCTCGCTTACTTGGATGGAAAAATAGAGGCCTTGAGTGATTGACATGGCAGCCATGTTTGTATAAATTTAGTGTATGGTGGCAAGTTGTTATGCTTACACCAGTTTATTGAAAGCTCATCGAAAAAGATGGGCTTTTTTATTGCCTGCAGAAAGCCAATTTGCAGAACATGCCTTGAGTAAAAGCCTAGATGCTATAGGCAATTCCCACTAGGGCTTGGCAACCGACCTTAAAAGAGAACGAAAACAGGTAAAGCTGACCATGCATGTTGGGTTGGTGTGATTGTGAGTAGCGGTAGATCAGTTGCCGAGCTGATTAATATCGAACTATAGGCAAGGGTGTGGCAGATCACCGCACCATTTTTATGCGCCATTAGCTCAGCTGGATAGAGCATCCGCCTTCTAAGCGGATGGTCGCAGGTTCAAGTCCTGCATGGCGCGCCAGATATTTAACAATGAAAATCTGATCATTTGATTATTTTTTGCTTTTTCTAAACAATAGGTTAAGAAAATTTAATAATGTGATTTAGTTGGTATTATTTTTACATTTGATATATTTTGCCACTGAAAATTATTTGATTGGTGTAGAAAATAGTCATTAGGAACTAATTGTAGGCTCTAGCATCCTGTTAGGGTGTCCTTGATTTTAGCCCACCTTTAAAAAGTGGGCTTTTTTTTTGCTGAACTTTTAACTAGATCGAATTCGATTCAATTGAAAGGGGATTTACATGCTCCAATTTTTAAAACGCCTATTCTGCATTCATGCATTTGACTATGAATCAGATATTTTTGTGCAGGCCGAGTGTCGGCATTGCGGAAAAGGAAAGCCTGATTAGCCGGGCGTATTACGGCATATAAAAACCCCTCGCATTCTAGATGTTGAGGGGTTTTCTTTTCTTATTTGGTGGTGTTTATGACAGATAAAGTGCAAGCGAAACAAGACTTAGAATTTTGCAGCGCTGAGCTGTCAAAGTATCAGAATCTGAGTCGGGCTGGTTTGAGGCACAGTGAGTTAATCGCAATTGATAGTGTGATGATTCGACTAAAAGAGCAGATTAAGAATTTGCGTGAAGCGCTACATGGATGCTGACAGCTATTTTGGGAAAACTAAAAAGCGCCCACCTAAAACGAAACCACGCTCTAAACCTTTACCTAAGGCCAAAGAAAAATACTTAGAGGCCGAAGAAGACTTTGAACAGGCTTTAAATGTCCTTGGCATCAAATACGAAAAGAAATTCCAATTTAAATCTACCAAGCATTGGCGTTTTGATTTTCATCTTATTGAACATCGAATTTTAGTTGAGATTTCAGGCGGGCCTTGGTCTGGTGGGCGCGGTGGGAAACTGGCAAATAAGGCTTGGAGCTTGGATCGTTACGATGACGCAGCTGAAATGGGCTTTACCGTAGTGCGATTGGAGTCTGCGGAACGTTACAGGATTGAAGAATCAGGCCCATTGCAGATTGATTCTTATCGAGCATCCCAATGGCTGAAAGATTTAAAAAGGCAGATATTCAATGGAACAGATCAGACCATTCCCGCCGACAGACTTAATTGACCGGGCAGAAGAGCAAGAAGCTATTTTGCTTGCACCAGCACCAGAGCTTAAAGAATGGGTATTGGCGAACTGGCTGACCATCGGCGGTGAACTGCACAACCCAGATCATGACCACATTGCTGAACTGCTTCATGACGATGAAAACTTTTTAGCATTTGCATGGGCCTCATCAGCTGCCATGGCTAAAAAGCGCATGGTGCTGGGCCAATGTGAGAAGGTGATGTTTAACCAGGGCGGATGGAAGAAAGCGCGCCAGGAACAGCAGATGCGCGACTGGTTCGGCGCCGTGCCGGTGTATCTCATTACCATTGACGCCAGTTACTGCGAAAACTCAAATGATCTGGAGTTCTGCCGCTTGATTGAGCATGAGCTGTATCACATCGGTGTAGAGCGCGACGAAGATGGCGAGATTCAATATAGTGACCACACCGGGCTTCCGAAGCATTACTTGGCCGGCCATGATGTGGAAGTGTTCTTTGGTGAAACAAAACGCTGGGGAGCGGATGAGTCAGTAAAACGGCTTTTGGAAATTGCGAAGAATGCGCCGTTTGTTTCAGAAACTAATATTGCTGCGTGTTGTGGGACCTGTGTAATAGGTTAGCTTTAAATTTTTTGCCCACTTTCCTTGATGTACCTTGATGGATGGTGATTTATGGCAAGGCTTAAAAAAACAGAAAAAGTCTTTATTGTTCGATCACTTGCACAGTTCATGACCCCTACAGAGGTGGTTAAGGATATCAAGGAAAAATTCAATATTGATGTATCACCGCAGCAGGTAGAGACATATGACCCCACAAAGGTTGCTGGAGCTGATTTATCACAGGAATTTGTGGATTTGTTTAATGATGCACGTCAGAAATATATTGCGCAGCCGATTTACAACATCGAGGGAGCAAACGATATTGTTCAGCTGAAAATTCTCAGTGATCTTCTAATCAAGAAGAAAAACAATACACGCGATGCGATCAAACTATCCGATCAGATTCAGAAAATCATTAAAGGGTTCTACGAAAAGAAAATTGAAATTACAGGCAAAAATGGTGAGCCATTAATCAGCATCTCTGATGATGAGTTGGATAAGCGTATCAAAGATGCAGAGGCTAAGGCGAAACAGAAATGACAAGAGAAGAAAAACTAGCTTACTTAGCATTGCTGGAAGAACGGAACCGCCGGGACGATATATACCAATACCGGAATTTTGGTGAAAAGCTTTATCCATTTCAGCGCGAATTGGTTTGGGCTACAAAACAGTATTCTCAAGTCATGCTGATGGCTGCCAACCGTGTCGGTAAAACAATGACAGGGACGTATGTGGACACACTGCATGCGCTTGGACATTATCCTGATTGGTGGGATGGCCATGCTTTTGATCATGGCCCGCTGGTGTGGCTTCTTGGATACTCTGGTGAAAAGATTCGGGATCTGCTGCAGACACCTATTTTCGGAAGGCGCATCGAAAATAAATGGGCAGGGGGTTTAATTCCTCCTGAATATATTCTTGATCATGAGTCCATGACAGGAACGCCGAATGCAATGCGCACAATTTACGTGAGGCATGGCGGCGGCGGTGATGTGCAGTATCAAACGTCAAAAGTTCAGCTTTGGTCATATTCTCAAGGTCAGCATGCATTAATGGGTGACTCGGTAGACTGGTACCACATTGATGAAGAACCTCGGGATCAGCAGATTTTCCCACAGGTTTTGACGCGTACAGCTACTGGCGACCAGGGCTTAGGCGGACGAGGCATTTTGACGTTCACACCAGAGAATGGCCGGACTGATTTGGTTGTTCAATTCATGGATACACCATCAAAAGGGCAGTATTTGATCCGCGCTGGCTGGGATGATGTCACCCACTTAACAGAGCAAACCAAAGAGACACTATTGGCTTCATTTCCGGTGCATCAGCGAGAAATGCGAACCAAGGGTATTCCGATGCTTGGCCATGGTCGAATCTATGATTTGAGCGAAGAATTCATTACGTGTGATCCGTTTGAGATTCCAGATCATTGGATGATTATTAACGGCATGGACTTTGGCTGGGACCATCCGCAAGCACAGGTATCGCTGGCGATTGATATGGATACAGAAACAATCTATGTCACACATGCATGGAAGCAGCGCCAAGTGTCACCAAATGATGCATGGGGCGCTGTTAAATTGTGGGCTTCGGGTATCCCTATTGCATGGCCTTTAGATGGCCTGCAGACGGAAAAGGGCTCAGGGAAGCAACAGAAGGCTTATTACAAGGAAGCTGGATTTGAAATGCTTCCGCAGCATGCAACGTGGCCAGATGGATCAAACGGCGTCGAAGCTGGCTTGTTTGAAATTTTGGACTTGATGCGTAAAGGCCGCTGGAAAGTATTTAAGGGGTTACGCGTTTTCTTGGATGAGTTTCTTCAATACCATCGGGATGATAAAGGGCGAATAGTTAAAGTTGGCGATGATGTATTGGACGCTGCCCGCTACGCATATATGATGCGCCGCTTTGCAAGGCGTAAAGGTCTGATAGGCCAACCAGAACCAACCCCCAAACCAATCATGAAAACCGCTTCAAGCTGGCAGGGCTAAAACATGGCGAACGAAGACAAAAAGCAGCATGAAAAAATTTTAGCTGAAGCGAAAGCATTTAAAAGCGAGGCTCAAAGCTATTGGCAGGACACCTATGATCGTGCCGCCAAGGATAAAGAATTTGTCACTGTTGAGGGCTCGCAGTGGGATTCTGCTGCAAAAGCTAAGCGCAGAGAGGAAGGCAAGCCAACACTTGAGCTGAACCTGCTCCGCACTTTTGTCCGTCAGCAGATTAATACCATGCGTCAAAACCGCCCACAGATCCAGGTTGTCCCAGTGGATAGCGGGGCTGATGTTGAGGTGGCCAAGATTCTTGCTGGGCTGATTAAAGATACTGAAGAGGGCACTGATGCGGAAGATGCCTACGATCAAGCGGGTGAAAACTCAGTTTTTGGCGGTATTGGATTTTTGCGTTTGGTGACGGATTATGTGGATGAGCGATCATTCAATCAAGAGCCACGCTTCATGGCAATTGAGAATCCGCATGCTGTGCTTTTAGATCCGCTATCGCGCAAGCTGGATGGATCAGATCAATCGCGCTGCTTGATATCTGAATGGGTATCAAAATCTAAAATTGCTGAAATGTACGGCACTGATGCTGTAGATTTTGAGTCAGACGGTGAAACAGAGTGGCTTAATAAGCCTAAAGATACCGTTTTGATTGCTGAATACTTTTACAAAGATGAAGTAAAGGATTCGCTGGTAATGTTGAATGATGGCTCAATTGAGTTTAAATCAGTTTTGCTGAAAGATTGGGCTGAAGCTGAGTTGGAGCAGCTTGTCACTCAAGAGCGTGAAACCACACGTACAGAAATCAAATGGGCAAAGCTTTCTGGAAGCAAGGTCTTGGAAACAGGGGTATTCCCTGGGAAATATATTCCAATTATCCCAGTCTATGGTGAGGTTACATGGATTGGTGAAGAGCGCTATGTGTTTTCATTGATTCATTTTGCTAAAGACGCGCAGCGCCTATTTAATTACTGGAAATCAACTGAGGCGCATATTTTGCAGAAAAACCAAGATGATATTTTGGTGGTGGATGCGAAAGGTATTTCTGGATTTGAGGAGCAGTGGCAAAACCCCGGAAGATATGGCGCGCTTTACTATAAATATATTGATGATCAGCAGAATGTGCGCCCAGCACCATTCCGCATGGGTGCTGCGCAGCCGCCGACAGGTATTCTAAATGCCGCGGTAACTTCGCAGCAGTTAATATCTGACACGCTGAATATGCATGCGCCACAAATGGGACAGGATGTTAATCAGCAATCTGGCAAGGCAATAGGTTTGTTGCAGCGCCAAGCTGATACCGCTCACTTTCATTTTCAGGATAATCTCAATAAATCTCTGCGTCATGTTGGCCGGATACTGGTTGGCTTATACCCGCTGCTTTACGATACGGAAATGACACGCAGGATTGTTGGTGCTGATGGTGATGAGGAGCTTGTGCGCTTGAATGCGCAACCTAAAACACCAGATGAGGCAGAAAAAGCAATTGATAGTCTGCTAAATAATTTAACTGTGGGCCGATATGATGTAAGAATGGATACAGGCCCATCATTTAATACTCAGCGTGAGCAATCATTCCAGCTTATGCTTCAATTGATGCAATTCAATCCTGAGATTGCTACGGTAGCAGGTGATTTGATCCTCAAGGATTCGCCGCTTGTAAATGCGAAAGAAATAGCAGAGCGGATTAAAAAGACAATGAATCCGCAGGTCTTAGGTAATGAGCAGGCGATACCGCCTCAAGTGCAGGCACAAGTTCAGCAGATGGATCAATTGATTCAACAGCAGCTGCAGCAGATTGATGAGCTTTCACAGCAAGTCAATGATAAGAATGCAGATCGTGAAGTTGAAATTCAGAAAACCATCTTGCAGGCTGAACAGGCAATTAAGGTTGCCCAAATCAATAATGCGGGCCGTGCTGATGTGGAGGAGTTGCGTGGCATTGTTGAGCTTCTTAAGCAAAGAATTGACCTGGAGAATACTCCACAGGATTGGCTGCAGAAAGGTGAGGGTATTCAAAACTATGAGCCCGAGCCAATCGAACAGCAATTACCGCAGTCTGATGGCTTTGAGCCGCCACCAGACATGACGCAGCAAGGAGTTAAAAACCCTGCCATTGAGCAGGGTTTTTTAATGCCTGAAGAAATGGCTCAGAAAGACTTCGCTCTCAGTCCTGATCAGCCTGAGGAAAGCGCATTGATCAATGATGGTGTTGAATTGGCGCCAAATATGGAGCAGGAAAATGACGGTTGAAAATAACGGCAGCGTAGAAACCACCGCTACGGAAAATAAAGGTGCAGACGCCGAAAATACACAAACCGAAGTGAAGCAGCTGGAAAGCGAAACCCCTGAATCTGAGAAACCGGAAGGTGGCGCAGAACCGGAAGGTGAGCAAGAGCAGCAGAAGCCGAAGAAGAGCCGCGCACAGGAACGCATTCAGCAATTAGCCCGTGAAAAGGCCGAGATGGCTGCGGAACTTGCGGAATACAAAGCTAAAGCCGCGCAACCGCAAACTAAGGCTGAGCGGCCCAATATTGCCGACTATGAAAATGTCGAAGATTACTACAGTGATCTGGATGATTATCTCGTTAGCCGGGCTGAAGAGCGCATTCATGATGCGCGGGAAAAAACCAAAGCTAGTGAAACGGAGCGTGAAAAGCAGATTACCTTTGAAAGCGCCATGATTGCAATATCGGAAGAAATTTCTGATTTTGATGTGGTGGTGGCAGCTGGTATTGACCGTCAACTGCCTATGCCCGTGACGCTGGATGAAGTTGCTGCTGAATTTGGCTATGACACAAATACTCAGCTTAAGCTGCTTTATGAATTGGCAAAAGATGAAGCATTCCATGAGCAGGTTTCGTCTTCACAAAAGCTTAAGGCTGCGCGGTTACTGAGTGAACGCGTTGAATCATGGGATAAAAAGCCCGCTCCACAAGTTTCCAAAGCTCCGCCGCCAATCAATCCAATTAAAGCAAGTGCCACTGCAGCACGTTCACCCGAATCAATGAGCGATGACGAGTGGTATCAAGAGCAAACTAAGTTAAGAAAAGGTAAATAATCTATGGCTAACACCATTTTGACACATCAAATGATTGCGCGCGAAGCTGCAAAAATGCTGGAAGAAGAGGCGCCATTCATTGCGAATATCAACAAAGGCCGGCAAGATGAATTTGGCAAAGACACGCAGGGCTATACCAAAGGCGATACTGTAAAAATCAAAATTCCTACAGCTGGCCGTGTATTCTCTGGTGCAAAGTTTGCTGAAGGCAATAGTGCATCTGCAGTAATCGAAGAATCTGTAAATTTAACACTTGATACCCAAAAGCATGTGGCCTTGCAATTTGGTGCAAAAGAAAAACTGCTGGATCTAACCGACTTTAAAGACCGTATTTTGCGCCCGCAAATGCAAACACTTTCTTCAGTAGTTGAAGCTGATTTAATTTCAAAAGGCGTTGTTTCGGTGCCGAATCAAGTTGCAATGAATTTAGCAGGCAGTAACCCATCGAATGCATTAGCGCTAGCACGCGCTAAGTTGAATCAGTACTTGGCTCCTGCTGGTGAGCGTTCTGCGATTTTATCCAGCACAGCCAATGTCGCACTGAGCGGTGAAGTGTCGCGCATGTATAACCCAACACGCGTAAGCGAAAAAGCATATCTCCAGGGTTATGTAGCATCAGCTTTCGGTGCCGACCTATATGAGCATCAGTCTATTGCGGTATTTAATAATGGTACAGCGGTAGCTATTACGGTAACTGGTGCAAATCAAACTGGAAAATCGCTGGTGGTCACAGCCACAACGGCTGGCACACTAACCAAAGGCACAGTGTTTAATATTGCTGGCGTAAATGCAGTTCATCCGCTAACAGGTCAAGACTTGGGTGTGCTGCAGGATTTTGTTGTGGTTGAGGATGCAACGGTTGGAGCAGGCACCGCTATTTCTATTTTCCCGGCGTTGAATGCAACTGCACCAAATAAAACAACATCAACTCTACCTGCTAATGGTGCTGCAATTGCCGTTAAATCAGTGAATGGCTTTCAGAACCTTGAATTTCACAAAGATGCATTTACAGCGGCGTTCGCTCCATTGCCCGTACTGGCTTCATGTGAAGGCTATACAGCGCGTTTGCCGAGCGGCATCAGTGTCCGTGTGATGACGTTTGGTGACGGTAATGAAGACATTGAACGCACTCGTATCGATGTATTGTACGGCTTTCAGACAGTACGCCCATTACATGCATGCCGTATCACGCAAGCATAAAACCTAAACCATGACGACAAATGCCTGCTATTGCAGGCGTCGTCATTTTTGGAGCTTACAAAATGAATTACCCAAAAATGTTTTACAAGGGCACACAGCAGAACTATCAGCACATTATTGCTGACACGTTGGCTCAAGAGGAAAATCTACTGGAGCAGGGCTGGGTTGAATATGCAGAATTGCCTAAAACTGAGCCGGATACTAATCCGAAGTATGCATCAGCATCAGCTGGTAGTGGAATGGGGCGCAGAGCTATGGATCAAGACAATATGGTTGAGGGCTTTATTTCAACAGAACAGTTTGATGCAATTTCTGCAACGCTTACGAAAACAGAAGACTTGTTGCAGCAATCCAATGCTGAAATTGTGCGCCTGAATCAAATCATTGATGCAGGCAGTGCGGAGAATGCTGAACTGCGTGAGCGGCTGACATTCTTTCAAAATGAAGGGCCAGCTGAAGTTGTTAAAGATGCCACAGATTTGAATGCCTTAACGGCTGAGCAGCTGCGCGAAATGATCATCGCTCAGGGCGGGACTTTTAAGCAGCGTGACTCAAAACCTGAATTAATCGCCATTCTGGAATCTTGATCTATGAATGTCAGCAAAATTGCAACTATGGCGCTAAAACAGCTGGGCATTCTTGCTGCAGGTGAAAGTGCGGAAGCAAGCGAGCTTGCTGATGCGGTGGATTCTCTGCGAGGCTTGCTGGCCCAATGGGCAACAGACCGACTTTATGTGCATAAGGCTCAAATCCTCACATTGCGATTAAGTAAAGGTATCGGTACGTATTTGATCGGTAAGATTGAAGGTGACTGCTGTGAGTACGAATTAACATGCTGCGGTGATGTTTTATTGCGCCCAGACTTAAAAGCTGAAATTTCTCATATTTCTGACCGCGCGCGGTTAGATGGAAAAGAAATCACACTGGTACGCGATTTGAATAATACCGCATTAAAAAACCATGTTCAGGTTTGGTATCAAGCTGATGCGCCGAATTGGGTGTTTCATGTGCGCGAAAATGCAAAAGAGCTGAAGATTAAAGTGTACACACTGCCATTTGAGTTGTGTGCACATGATGAGCTTCATTTACCGCAAAACTACGAGCGTGCGCTAATTTTAAGCCTCGCACTGGAAGTAGCGCCTATGTTTGGTGTTGAGCCATCAATAACCTTGGCTGCAAATCAGAGGAATGCATTGTCACTCTTACAGAGTAGCAATATAACTCCGATTTATGCCAAAAATGATCTGCCGGTAGGGGGTGGGTATGGCGATCATTGATATTCCATTGGTCGGGCAGTCATACCACTTAAAAGATTGGTCTATTGATTGTCAACGCACGGTAAATTTATATCCTCAGGTTGTTGAGAGCGGTAATGCGCCTCAAGTGTCTGCCTTACTTCCAACGCCAGGCTTAAAAAAGAAGTATGAATTGTCTGGCCGTGTGCGCGGCATGTATTCGCTTAATGACAGCCTCTTAGTTGTTGCCGGGCAGAAGCTTCACATTATCTCAAAATCAGGCGAGATGAAGGAAATAGGAGAAGTTACAGGCATTAATCCTGTTTATTTTGCAGATAACTCTGTACAAGTCATGATTGTGAGTAACGCTGCTTACTCATACACAATCAAAAGTCAAAAACTGGAGGAGGTTAAAGGCGCTGGATATTTTGGCGCCTTAGACGTAACTTTTCTTGATTCACGCTTTATCTGGACTGTTCCGCACTCTGGCAGGTTCCAGTGGTCCGGTCTATTGAATACTGAAACAGATGCGCTCAGCTATGCAACAGCAGAAAGCAAGTCTGACAACCTTGTGCGCACCGTGGCTAATAATGGCAGTCTCTGGCTGATTGGTGAAAAAACCACGGAGATATGGGGAAGCACCGGATCGGTGGATATGCCGTTCCAGCGTATGTCTGGCGCATTCATTCCAATTGGGTGTATTGCCGAGCGTTCAGTCAGTGTGATTGGTTCCAGTCTGGTGTGGCTTGCGCAGTCGGATCATGGTGAAGGCCAGGTTGTCTTAACCCAAGGATATCAAGTCCAGCGCATATCGAACCACGCAATCGAATCTGAGATTTCAGCCTATCAAAGAATTTCAGACGCATATGGTTTTGCATATCAAGAAAATGGCCATGCGTTTTACATTATTACCTTTCCGACCGATAAGAAAACATGGTGCTACGACATGACCACTGAGATGTGGCATGAACGCAGTTTTTTCAATCCTAAAACCTGCAAAAATGAGCATCACCGGGCGCTGTCATATTGCTTTTTTAATGGAATGCAGCTGGTCGGTGATAGGCAGAATGGTCGAATTTATCAGCTGACTGCTGATAGCAATACCGACGACGGCCTAACAATTATTCGTGAGCGCATCACTCCGGTTATTAATCCACATTCAATCAAAATGATTTTTGACGAAATGGAAATCAAAGCGCAGGTGGGCCAGAACAGCAATATTGAACCGAAAATCATGCTGGACTGGTCTGATGATGGAGGGCGCACATGGTCTGGAGTGCGTCAAAGCAGTCTCGGTGCAATTGGTGAGTTTGGAAAGCGGATTATTTTCCGCCGGCTGGGTCAGTCATACAGTAGAGTTTTTCGGCTGCGAATGACTGATTCAGGCCGACTTGTTCTGCTGGGTGCTAAAGCGAGGGTTAGATGATGAGTGAAAAGAAGTTAATACCGCCATTTAATGCGCCATTTTTGGTGAATGGCGAAATATCTGTACCTTGGCGCAATTTTATTGATGAACTTTCAAAAGCGCTGAATAAGCTGAATGTGAATAGTGGGTAAAAGTATGATGAACTTTCAAAAGTTGCCACCAATTGATCCAACAAAGCTTCTAATGAAGATTAAGCAAAACCCTGAATTATGGAAAGAAGACACTTATCTGCGTGATTATCCGCAAGGGCCTTTTGGAGAAATTGAATCAATCATGCTTCGCTTTCCTGAAAAACGGGTCTTTGATCAAGAAGAAGAATTGCAGAAGTATCAGGCAGGAGAATCAAAATTTGATCAGCATGAAAGTGTGGATTATCCAGCGTATGCATTATTGACTGAGGCACGCCCTTTGGTTATGGGTTTGATGGCGTATGTGGGGGGTGAGCGCTTAGGTCGTGTGATGGTCAATAAGATCAAGCCGGGAGGGAAAATTTACCCCCATGAGGATACGCCTGCACATACAGCTTATTACACACGTTTTCATATTGTGCTGCAGGCTGGCGCGGGATGCTTTATTCGCGCCGGCGATGAGCAGCTGGAAATGCGCTCAGGCGAAGTATTTTGGTTTAACAACAAGCTAAACCACGAAGTTGTCAACAATTCAAACATGGACCGCATCTCCATGGTAATTGATATCAAGGTGTCAAAATGATTACAGCTCATCTGGAAAGCTTTGAAGGAAATCTTGAATACTTAAGGCCATTGTTGCCAATTCATTATGAAGAGCTGGCGCTCAATAAAGAAAAGGTTCCTCTTTCCCCTCAATTTGATAAATACATTAATGCAGAAAAAGAAGGCGGCTTAATCTTTGTTGCACTGCGAAAAGCTGGTGATTTAGTTGGATATTTTATAGGTTTTATTGCGCCCGGGCTGCACTATTCAACTTGCCTAACATGCCAAATGGACATCTTCTATGTAATGCCAGAGCATCGTGGCGATGGTGCTGGTTTCCACTTATTTAAGTTCGTGGAATGCGAGTTGAAAAAGCGTGGCGTTCAACGGTTCTTCGTCGGGTCAAAAATGCATAAAGATGCGTCTTGGCTGTTTGAAAGATTGGGCTATACGCCAGTCGAAACATACTACTCAGCATGGCTTGGAGAATAAGAAATGGTAGCAGCAGCAATGGTTGGAGCCGCGGCAATTGGTGCTGCGGGCTCTGCATATTCAAGTAAGCAGTCTGGAAAAGCAGCAAAAGCTCAGGCAAATTCTGCTGATCAGGCAAGCCAAGTGCAGTGGGATATGTATAATCAAACCCGTCAGGATTTATCACCATATTCTGATGCCGGAAAAAGTGCGCTTCAGCAGTTAATGAGTAAGATGGGAGAGGGTGGCTATTTCAATCAAACCTACACCGGGCAAGACGTTTATAATGATCCAAGCTATCAATTTCGCTTGAATCAAGGTTTGGGTGGAGTCCAGCAAGGAGCTGCTGCTCAGGGTGGGTTGCTGAGCGGAGCTACGCAAAAAGCACTGAACAATTACGCTCAAAACTTTGCATCTCAAGAATATTCAAATGCTTATAATCGCTTTAATGCGGATCAAACTAACCAGTACAACCGATTGGCCAATTTGGCTGGCATGGGGCAGAATGCTGCCGCCCAAACAGGAAATGCAGGCTTGCAGACCGGCCAGGCTGTCGCCAACAATACCATGGCTGGAGCTAATGCTCAGGCTGCTGGAGCGGTAGCAAACGCAAACAACTGGAATAATTATGCGAGTCAGCTTGGCTCAATGGCAACAGCATATGCAATGAATAAAAACAGCGGGGCAATCTAATGGTTCTGGATCCTACTATCCCACTTCAAGCAAAAAGTTTTGACACATTGGGGATGCTTGAAAATGGTTCAAAGGTAGCCCAATTGTGGCAGCAGCAGAGCACTGATAAAGAATTGGGGCGCATTTATAATGAGGCTCAAGGTGATTTGTCAAAGATGGTGGAGCTTGGCAAGCAGTCCAAAATGGCCCGTTTTGTGGTGCCGCAATTACAGGCACAGCAGTCTGCACAATATAAAGCAGCGATAGATCAGCAAAAATCTCTCGCAGAAATTGGCAAAACCAATTCCGAAACTTTTAAGAATAACCAGCAGGGCGGTGAGTATGGCGCTAATGTTGGCCAGAAGAAGTTAGGCGCTTTCCAGCAGGCCGTAATGCAAGGCGCACAGAGCGGAGATCATTCCTCTGTCTTGCTTGGCTTGTATGGCGCTCAGCAGGCGGGATTGATCACTTCTGAAGACTTAAGCACACAAACCCAGCTAATTAAGGCTATGACAAAAGATGAGCTTAAGCAGTATGCGCTGGATGTGACATTCGCGAATGCTAAAGATCCTGCCAGTATTTCATTTCAGACGGCCAACAATGCAGCTGATAACGCAACATCGCAAGCTAACAGCGTCCGCAACTATAATGCCAGCATTTATGCTACTAAAACAGGCGCTGATACAGCTGACAAAAACCGCTCTCAAGCACAAAACCAATTCAATCAGGAGTTTGAATATAAGGTGCAGCAAGATGAAATCAGAAATGGGCAAGCCGAAGTTAAGGAATTTGGGGGCAAGGCCTATATTGTTTATAAAGATGGTAATTACCGCCCATTTATTGGACCTGATGGCGTGCAAGTAAATTCCACTAAGCCCGAAACACCAATTCAAAGAATGGAACGCGAGGATAAAGTATTGGATTTGGTTAACGTGGCTAAATCTGCAGCACAATCCTCTAAATTGGCTGCAACCTTGGCTAATGATCTAAAGGGGTTGGATGATGCTGCTGGCGGATTTGGTCTAATGGCTCGCGTTCCAGGATCTCATGCAAATGCATTTTCCAATCAAATTGAAACGTTAAAGTCCAATGTATTTTTACAGCAAATACAACAAATGAGAGGGCTTGGGGCATTAACGGATGCAGAGGGTGCTCGATTGGAAAAATCTATTGCGTCCTTAGATCTAAGCCAAAGCCCCCAAGTGCTTCAGCAGAATTTGACAGCTATTGCGGAAGTCATGAGTGCTGGTGCAAAAACTGCAAATAAGCGGACGAAAATTTACTCTAACAAAAGCCAATCCAAACCAACATCATCTGCGCTTTCATTTTTCCAGTAAAAATGTGGTGTTTTTGTGTGCTATATTCCCCCATCATTATGATGGGGGCATTTATGAAAAATCTCTTTTTATCGGGGGTTGCAACTAGTATTTTACTTATTGGTGGCTGCGCTACTACACAAATAACTCCTATGCAATTTAGTAAAAAAGGAGGAGTTCAAAGAATTTGTATTAAGCATAATCCCAAGGTTATAGTGCAAAACTTTGAAGAAATTATTACATCTCGTCTAGAACACCATGACATTCTGGTTCAAGTATATGATGGTGAAAAGCCCGAGCAATGCGAATATTCATTAAGATACGTGGCATATCAAAAATGGGATATCTCTATGGTTCTCACGAGAGCTGAGATAAGCATTTATAGAGATGAAAGAAAAATAGGTTCTGCGGAATACAAATTGCATGCAGGCGGATTATTAAATCCAACTAAATACAAAAGCAATGAGTCTAAAATAGAACCACTTATCGATCAGTTGCTTGGAGGTAACTAATGCAGATTGTTAAATTTAAAGCATCCAAGTAAACCAAAATTAAGATAGAGCACCTCCGGGTGCTTTTTTATTGCCTGGAGGAAATATGGCTACATATCAGCAGTTGCAGCAATATGCACAAAATCCGAATGTAAGAAAAATGCTAGACCTTATTGCGTCCGCAGAGGGTGTGAGGCATGGGTATAACACAGGATTTGGTAATACGCGTTTTGAAAGCCTGCAGGCGCATCCAAATATCAGAAAATCTTTCACCCAAACCGATGGCCGAAAAAACTATACAACCGCAGCTGGCCGCTACCAATTTTTAAATAAAACTTGGCAGAGTTTAGCAAAAAGGTATGGACTAAAAGACTTCTCAGGAGCCAATCAAGACTTAGGCGCTATCGCATTGCTTGTTGAAAACGGAGCACTATCTCATGTGCTTAATGGTGACTTTAAAGTGGCCACGCAAAAATCCGGGCGGACATGGGCTTCTTTGCCATCGTCACCGTACGCGCAGGGCAAGCGCTCATGGGATTTTGTGAATAAGAGCCTTGGAGGGGGTGGGAGTCAACAGCAACCACAAAGAATTCCAGTACAAAAATGGTCTGATTTAACTGCTAACTCTGATCGAATTCCTGTTCAGAGGTGGTCAGATTTAATTAATCAGGATAATGAAAGAATTCCAGTACAAAAATGGTCTGATTTAACTGGCGGGGCTAACAATGGCAACTAAAATTGAAACTCAAATTGCAGCAGCGAGGCAAGCTGGGCACTCCGATTTAGAGATATTCAAGGCTATTTCAAAAAGCCCTAAATATGCATTCGGTTTTGAGAAAGCCCGTGCATCTGGCTTATCCAATATTGATATTGCAAAAGACCTTGGCTTGCTGATAAGTCAGAAAGACTTGGGGGCTATGCCGGCAATCAAGCAATATGTGGCGCCTGATCTAAATGAAGAGCGTAAGCAAAATATGCGTAAGGCTGCCAAAGAATCAGGCCCAACAAAAGCATGGGAATCCTTATTGTTAGGTGCATCTGATTTAGGTGCAGGTATTATGCAAGGCGTTCACTATATTGGTGATAAGGCAGCAGAGCGATCAAATAATCTGCTTGGCACTGATTTTAAAACTGATGGCTATCATAGGTTCACCCGGGAGCGCAAAAGTGTTTCTGACTTTCACAATATGCAGCGCCAAGAGAACAATCAAGGATTCGATGGTTTGCGTTTAGTTGGGCAGGTTGCTTCCACAGCACCTTTAGCTGGTGTATCGCGCGGTTATCAGGGTGCCAAAATCTTGTCTGCTGCCGGCGCAAGAGTTGCGGGGCAAAACGCTTTGGTTGGGGCTGGTATTGGTGGTGCCCAGTTTGCTGAAAATGCCGGTCAGCGGTCAGGGAATGCGCTTCTTGGCGCAATTGGCGGGGTTGCTGGCGGGGCTGCAGGTGAAAAAATTGGGCGTGGTGTATCAAAACTGAATCAGCGATTCAGTCCGCGCGCCGTATCTAATGATCAAGTGGAGCAGACCATTGAGATTGCCTTAAGTCAAATCGATGATGGTGCCAGACGTGTGAGATTGTCAGATTTATCTCAGCAGGCTCAAACAAAATTGAAATCTGAAGTTAAGAAGTTGATGCAGCAGGGGAAATCTCCAGACGCTCAAACCTTACAGCGCATGAGCGTGTTTACAGACCTTAAGGCCCGCGGCTTTGACTTAAAGCCAACTTCAAAGCAGGCAACAGGGAATGCGCAGATTTGGGGTAAAGAGTCTGAGTTGGCTAAATTGGATGGTGCGGAGGCGCTTGCAGGGAAATATTCGCAAGACCATACCAACCTAAGGGGCTTGCTTGATGATTTCGAATTAAAGACCGGCGGCAGTGCTTCTGATGAATTTCAGGTCGGTGATGATTTGTTTAAGTCATTGCGCTCTCAGGATGAAAGTCGATCCAACTATATTGCAGCGCTGTACGACCAAGCCAAAAATCATACTGGAAATGACTTACTCCTAGATGGCGCAAGACTAAGCAATAATATGAAAATGGCACTTGATCAGGATTTGGTCGATATCAGCTTAGTACCAACCCCGCTATTGAAAAAAATAGATGATTTTGCTCAAGGTATTAAGCCGTTCACTTTGGCTGAGAAAGAAATGCTGGTAAAGCAGATCAATAGGCGTATACAAGGTGCTGACAATCAAACCCGCTTTGCGCTTGGCACAATCAGGAGCTCACTTGAAAAAGAGGTTGACGATTCTTTAAGTGGATTCAGCTCTCAATTGCAAGGCGCAGCAAAAAACGCTTGGGATGATGCGCGGAAAGCTGCTTCGGGGCGGTTTGGATTAATTGACAGGACGCCAGCTTTAAAGAAGGCTTTGGCGGATGCGGAGCCAGATAAAGCTTTCGAGCAATTGGTTTGGCGTGGCAATGCCAGGGAGCTGGAATCCTTAATTGATGAAATCAAGTCGAATCCAGCTATTCTGAATAATATTCGCCAGGCGGTGGCCAAGCGAATTTCCGATAAGGCTATTGGTGTTAATGGCACATTTAGCCCAAAAGGAATGTCTGATGCTATCAAGACTATTGGTGACAGGAAACTATCCTTATTATTCAGCAAAGATGAAATTAAGTACTTAAAGGATATTGAAGGCGCCGGCCGGTACCTGATTAGCCAGCCGCCGGGAGCGAATGTAAATCATTCAGGTACAGCATCGGCGCTCATGAATCATCTCAGTACATTCATAAAGCTGCCAATTGTTCGCGCAGCTGTTGATAAGTATGCTGTCGCACCAAGCCGTGCAATTAAGGCTCAGATAAACATCAACCAAGGTTCAAACCCTTTACCAGCAACTGCAACACCAATTCCGCAAGCACCTGGTTCGCTTTACGATAGGTTGGTAAAGGCAGGTGTTATTGCTGGCGCCAACGCATCCGATGAATAATCCAAATTTAACCTATAGCCCGCTATGTGCGGGCTTTTTTACGTGAGGTTTAAATGTATCCGTTACTTACAAATGTCGTATGTCAATTTGAAGACCGCAATGGCAAGCCATTGGCTGGTGGTAAGGTTTTTACCTATGAAGCCAACACAACTACACCAAAGCTAACCTATGCAGATCCTGATGGCAAAGCTCCAAATACCAATCCTGTAATTTTGGATGAAGCAGGCCGCGCAAAAATTTACGCAGATACTGGTGCTTACCGCGTTCAGGTGTTTGATAAAAAAGGTGTATTAATTACCGACACAAATAAGATTTCACGCTATGTCACAGCACTGGAGCTGGATGAGTTTAAGAATGATGTCCAGGATGGGTTGGATGAATTACATAATGTTCAAGAAACTCTGGAGACAGTAGCAAATAGTGTTATTGATGGGAAAAAAGACCAACCTGGGGGGCTGCCGGGTTTAAATGACAGCGCTTTGATTGATCCCGAAAGGTTGCCGAATGCCTCATTAACGGCTAAAGGAGCCGTTAAGCTCAATAGCACACTGGATAGTGATAGCAAGGAAGAGGCATTAACTGCGGAGATGGGTAAAAAGCTTAATGATGAAAAGTTGAGTAAATCTGATTTAGGCAAAGGCGATGCGCCAATTTATGGCGTAAGGGCCTGGGTGAATTTTAACGGTGAAACTGGAGAAATCAGAGCTTCCGGGAATGTTAAATCAGTCACTAAAAACGGCACGGGAAGTTATACGGTTGTTTTTAATAAAGAGATGGAAGACGCAAATTATGCTGTTACTACATCTGCCACAGCTCGCGGTGATGCTTCATCCTTAAATCTAGCAGCGCAATCAAAATCAGAGTTTACCCTTGTTGCGAGTTATGGCGGTGATAACACTGTTGGTAATTATAATCCGTTTTTTGCAAGTGTGGCTGTGTTTCGATAAAAATCAAAAGGAGAAGTGTATGCCTCTGCTCACCCCGTTAGGCATTTTACGGCCATTTTTTACAGATGATTGCGGAAGGTTTTTATCTGGTGGTAAGGTTTTTACCTATGAAGAGAACAGCCTCACACCAAAAAACACCTTCACCAATCCAGACGGCAATACACCAAATACCAACCCAATTATTTTGGATGGTGCCGGCAGCGCAGATATTTTTTTAAATGGCAACTACAGGTTTCAAATATTCAGCCGTAATGGGGTATTGGTTCGAGATATTAATAGCATCAAAGAACTACATACAAAAGAAGAAGCTTTTCTTGAGCTAATGTCTTCAACTTCATTTGCTGAGCCAAGTCTTATTTTTGGATTATATGTTGCAGAAAAATCTTTTGTATTTGCTAAAGATTATTCATTTACAGCATCACCTCATGTCGCATTTTCAGATACAAAACAGCCAATTAAAGTCGGTGTTTATAAAAATGACAACCTGATCTGTGAAATTGATTTTTCAGAAAATTCAAGCGCATTTAATTTTTTGGAAGAGGTTTCTGTATTTGAAAAAGGGGATGTATTGAAACTCCAGCTTCTGAATTTTCATTACTCAGTGAAAAATATTGCAGTCACTTTAGTCGGTAAGTTCCCTATTTATACAGTGTGGTGATCATGCAAATCATAAATATATCGGCAATGAATCGCCCCGCAAGATCCCTCACAAGCTCCATGTTCCAGGCGCACCACTTCGAAGCAGTGCAGAGCAGCATCACAATCGAAGACGCGCACATGCGCGACATCATGCACCGCCAGCCGCTTGCAGAGGCTGTGCAGAGCACATTCGAAATCATGGATGCCAGCATTCGCGATTTGGTGCAGCGGATCAGCACCCAGTCTGAGTCTGTACAGAGCAGCATCACAATCGGGGATGCTCAAATTCGTGATCTGGTGCAGCGGATCGGCACTCAGCCTGAAGCTGTGGCCAGTTCTATATCAATTACCGGCGCCAGCATTCGCGATGCACTTATCCGAAGCCCGGCGGACAAAGTCTCTGTTAAAAGCAATATCATTATTATGGATGCAATTTTAAATGAACGTTAATGCAACAATGAAAGTCGGCGCCCTTTTTAAGCTCGACGTGTACAAAGAAATTGGCGAAGCTCCGGTAAAATCTTTAGATTGGTTTGCAAACACAATGCTGGATCAAGGATTGAAGCATTTGTCAGGAAACAGTGGTTATTCATTCGCAATAGGCTATGTTGCAGTAGGCTCCGGAACTTCAATTCCAGTTGCCTCGCAGACGGGGCTAGACACATACGTTGCATCTGCGAATACTGTTATCGCTAACGCTGGCGGACGCAATATGTCTGAGAAGTATGCGTTCGGGCGCAAAACATTCCGCTTTGCGCGCGGCGCAGCGGCTGGCATTTTAGGAGAGCTGTGTCTTTGCGAACTGCTGTCTACAGGGCCAGATAAGATCTTTGCAATTAACCGAGGCAGGATCAAAGATGCACTCGGTGAACCGACGACGCTCGAAGTTCTATCTGATGAGTTTTTAGAAGTCACAGTAGAATTCAGAACATACTTTCAAGAAATCATATCAGGCACATTTAAACTGATGAAAGGCAGTGTTCAGGTTAGTGAGCATACGGTTACAGGCCGCTGCTGCCTCACTGGCGACCCGTCATCTTTTTATATTTCCCCATGTGCACTTGACTATAACCGCAGCTCCATCATTTCACCCAATCCGCTTCCGGCCGGAAATTCCGCTCAGCCATCTGGAGGTGAAGGGTTTGTTACAAAGCCCAGCTATGCTGACGGAAAAGTCTACGGCTCTATGCAAGTCGGTCTGGATTTTGGCAACGGTTATGATCATAAGTCATTCTTTGTTCCGATCTGCAATATTCTCAACGATGGCGCGAGCAACGGCTACATGTGGGAAATTACTCCGCCGATTCGCAAGACTGGCAGCCAGGAGATTACCTACAATTTAAACATTACGTGGCAGCGCTACGAGGGGGCTTAATATGCTGCCGGATGACGGTTTGACATTTTTAGCGGTCACAGATCAGTTTATGGTGCCGGCGCGCAATGACCCGAATAGCGATTATGAATACGGATCAGCGGCAATTGGCGCGGCGGATGCCGGCAGGCTCAGTCATCTGTGGCATTCTGAGTATGACGGCAGCAAACTTGAACTTGTGAATTCTGAAATGCGTTTTACGGCATTAGAGCTTGCTGATATAAGCTCGCACAGCTTTGCTTTTGATCAGAACATGCGGCCGGCGGTGGCGTATGTGCGGCATGGCCGGACAGCGCTGTGGTATCGCGATGCGGCTGCCGGCGAATATATCATCCGTACGTTCGGCGAGGGGTTTCATTCGCCGCAGCTGTCGCTGGATGACCCGCGCGAACAGCAGATCAGCCGCTCGGATATCATCCTGTCTTATGTTCGCAATGGCCTGCTGTGCTACAGGAGGCAAAGAGACCGTTACTTGGTTGAGCATGTTTTAAGCGATGCAAAAAATCAGAAATTAACGCAGGCCGGCATGACACGGAACTTGCGCTGGCGATGGAGGCTGGTTTTTGACTGGCGCAATGAATAGTCTGAATTTATAAATAAATCAAAAGCGCCAAAAGGCGCTTTTTTATTGCCAAAGAATTAAGGGGAAGCATCATGCAGGAGCATGAAAAAAACTTAGTGTTAATCATTGTGATGGGGGCGTGTATTGGTTTTGCCAAACTGCTTGTGTCAGATGAAAAGCTGACATGGCGGCTTGCAATTGGCCGGACAATCTTGGGGGCCGCAACGTCAACGATCGCTGGCGCAGTTGTACTGCAGATCCCAGACATCAATCCGCTTGCGCTAATTGCGCTTGCATCGGCGCTCGGAATTTTGGGAAGCACATTCATTGAGTCCTGGCTTAAGCGCCAGGCAAACACATGGGGCATCAAATGAAGTTAATTGATAATTGGAAACAGGGCTACAAGCTCAAATCAGTTCAAGTCGGCGCAGCAAGCGCCTTTTTTTATGCCCTGATTTTATTTTCAGAGCAATTCTTGAATGTATGGAATATGATTCCGCAGGAGCTTAAAAACAAGATTCCTGAAAACATCGCTGAATGGATCGGCATGTTCGTTGGCGTCTCAATAGTCTTGGCGCGTTTAAAAAAAGCAGCCTGAGCTGCATGGGGATAAAGATGAGTAAAAAACTGACTGATGCGCAAATAGGCGCTCAGGCTAAAGCGCTGGGCGTAGAAGCTGCCGCTTTAAAAGCGGTGCATGAGGTCGAGTGCCGGGGATCTGGATTTAATTCGGATGATACGCCTGTCATTCTCTTTGAGCGCCATGTAATGCGTCAACGCCTGATTGCTAATGGCCAATCAAAAACAGCTGATGTGATGATGGCCAAACGCCCGGATCTATGCAGCACATCTGCTGGCGGTTATGGCTTATATTCTGTGCAGCATGGCCGTTTGGCTGCCGCCACCGAATATCACCGCGAATCGGCGCTGGAATCTGTAAGCTGGGGCCTTGGGCAGGTGATGGGCTATCACTGGAAATCGCTTGGCTATAAGTCGCTGCAGGCCTTTGTCAATGCGATGTACCAGGATGAGGCTTCACAGCTTGATGCAATGTGCCGTTATATCAAAGTGAATGGCCTGATCAATGCCCTGAAAAATAAGGACTGGAAGGCATTTGCATTAGGCTATAACGGCAAGGGATATGCAAAAAACAGCTATGACACCAAGCTGGCCAATGCTTATAAGAAGTGGGCGTCTAAGTGAGGCTGGCTGCTTTATTGCTGTGCATTCTGTTTTCAGGCTGCACAGCATATTCTATGTTAATATCCAGTCTGTAATGGTCAAAATTATTACAGATTAGACATTTTATTGGTGAGAATACAAATACTTTAATTGGGGTCTAACAAACGCATTTCGTATAACGCCCATTATGTTAAATAAAGATTTATAAAATAAATTTTTCCATCATATATGGAACTAAATATCCCAAATAGTACTTAAAGTCTTGTACTGTCAGTAGAGAGGAAAGACTTGATTTGATAGCCAATTTATAACTGGAATCTACAATGGGGAGTTGAATAAAAAATGACTTACAAAAAAGGTCTATTGGTTTTATTTATATTCTTGGGTTTATCTACAAATTTTTATTTACGCTTAAATAAAAATAATGAAAACTTTAATTTTATAAATGAAAAGGTCTGTGGCTTAGTTATAAGATTAGATGAAAGATATCAAAATAGAGGGGTTAGTTACTATTCAATTCAGCTTAGGTTAGAAAAATATGGATTTGTTTCTTATCGTACTGATGCAAACTTTAAAGATAATTTTTTTAATTTAGATTTTTCAAAACTAAAAAAAGATCAAAATATTTGTTTTATAGTCAAAAAGCCAACTAATATTAAAAATTGGAATAATAAGTTTTCAATCCTAAAAATATTAAACGAAGAATAAATTTCTTTCATAAAAAATAATCTATGAGATTAGAATCAATATAAAGACTACAGAAATAAATTTCACTCTAAGTTTTTTCCTAAAATTAACATAATACGCGTTATGCGCAATATATTTTTATTTAAATATAAATCAATAACTTAATAGCTAAAAAAAACCTAATCCTAACCGGTTGGGCTTTTTAAAAGATTTTTCACGTTCCACGCCCAAATGGGGGAGATTTACCCCCGCTACATTGAAAACCTTGAGGTCCATGCGGAATGCGCCAGTAAAGTGAATGCTTGGATTGAAATTGGAGAAGCCCTCAAGTGAGAGCTGAAGTGGGCGGCTAAGTGAGGCTGGCTGCACAGCGCACTCAATTTTAACAAAAGTGCATATTACTGTTTGCGTTCAGTGTGTGAATTTAAAAGCCATTGTTTTGAGTTTTTTTCTTATTTGGTCTTTCATACTTTTTTAGCACTCGATTTTAGATGGATGTTTTCATTGATTAACATGTCAAAATTGCTAAAATACGCAACACTTTAAAATACTGTTTTTCTAAAGTTTTGATAGAATTTTGATAGGCTATTTTTTAAATTTTTAAAAACAGTAACTTACATGCGGAAATTTTCAATGTTCAATATTTATTTAACAGATGTTCAAAAAAAGGTGCAGTTCAAGGATTATCCGGGTGAGCATCCTGTTAAATTTGTTCTAAGTTTTAAAAAAATTTTTCCAAGCGTGATGGAGCTGATGCTTCCGGTTTTGCCTGAAAATGAAAACTTGGAAGAAATGACTTGGGAATCAACCGCTAAAGATTTTGAAATTTTCAAGCTGCTGCTCAGCGGCTGGGGCGTGATTGAGCTGCGCTTAAATGCCATTGCGCAATTCAAAGACCGCAAATATGCAGATAATTTAGTCAAGCAGGCGCAGCAGAAGCGCAAGGACTTTTCTAAGGCGCAGCCGCTGCTTTCAACCGTAGACTTAGACTATCTGTTCATGCATGAAGTTCACGGCTTAATTGATGCCGAACTGGTTGAATTGGGCGAAAAATTCTATTTGCCGGCACTGCGTGACCTGTGGAAAGGCAAAGTTTCCGCAAAAGTGCTGCAGGCGACTTTCTAGCTCCGCAAGGCATTAAAAAAATATCCCCGCCAGCTGCAGGCCGGCATCTGCATATTCTGCTGCGGATGCCTCGCAGCGGTTTAGGCCACATCCCGCCGCGCTATGCATTATTTACAGAAGATTCAGACAGCTATTGCAGCGTGCCCAGCAGAGAAGCGCGTAAAAAAGTCAATTTAACGCTTTTAAAATATGTTTTTATAAACTATAGTGAAAAAGATAAAGTTGATTGATTTGCTTGGTATTTAATCAGATGCATGCTGTGCCTGCATCGCCAAGCGCAAAGTTTGAGACAGTAATTTGTTTACACGCGGTGGATTGCTGCTGGCAGCAGCGGCAATACTTTTACAGATCGCTGTATATTTGCAGCCGCTTTTACCGGAGCAGTATCATATTGCTCCGGTCTGCATGTCTATTACGCACAATTTGCTGTCTATTTCCACTCATCATCAGCATGTGCAGGCTGCATCACTGCACAGCAGCCATGCAGAACACCGCGACTATCATCTGAATTTCCTCGATGGCTATAAGCTGTATCATCACGATGCAGATCACAATGAACACAATCACCAATGCCAGTACTGCACCGTTTACGGTGATTTAGTCATGCCTCCGGTTTTTGGCGTCGCAGAGGTTTTTGACCGCGTGCAGGTGCGCTTAATCGCCTTTGAGCAGGCGTTTAAGCATGTCTATTTTGCGCTGCAAAAGCTTTATCTTATGCCCCAGGGAAGGGCGCCTCCAGCTGCTTTGTTCTAAATGATTTTGCGGCCTTATGCCTGTGCATAAGGCCTTCAGAAAGTTTTAACAGAGACAGAATATGCATCAACTATTCATTTCCCACGCGATGGGGAAACAGACAGCCTATGCCTTGGATTTGGCCAGCAGGGCAGCGCGGGTTATCAAAATTCAACATACTTGCAGTTTTATGCAGGCTTATACTGTAAAAGCTTCAGTTCAAACAAATGCTGCTTCGCGCCTGGCGCAGCCGCAATCACCACTTTATAAAATGCTAAAGGTGATGTTATGAGTTTAGGTCTAACTGCACTGGAATTGGCGCGAATTCAATTCGCTTTTACCGTTTCGTTTCATATTATCTTTCCTTCAATTTCCATTGGCCTAGCCAGTTTTCTTGCTGTTTTAGAATGGCGCTGGCTGAGAACGGGCAACCCTGTTTTCCAAGACCTGTTTAAGTTCTGGGTCAAAATTTTTGCAGTCGCTTTTGGCATGGGCGTGGTTTCCGGTGTGGTCATGAGCTATCAGTTCGGCACCAACTGGAGCGAGTTCTCGCGCGTTGCCGGCAGCGTGACTGGCCCTTTGCTGGCCTATGAAGTGCTGAGCGCTTTCTTTCTGGAAGCTGGATTCCTCGGCATTATGCTGTTCGGTTGGGGGCGCGTGGGCAAGCATGCGCATTTCTTCGCAACGCTTATGGTGGCGGTCGGCACCTGTATTTCCATGTTCTGGATTTTATCCTCCAACAGCTGGATGCAGACTCCGCAAGGCTTCAGCATTGAAAACGGCATTATTGTGCCGCAGGACTGGTTTGCCATTGTATTTAACCCGTCGTTCCCGTACCGCTTGGCGCATATGGCCGCGGCTGCATTTCTGGTGTCCGCCTTGCTGGTTGCGGCGACAGCCGGCTGGCATTTGCTGAAAGGGCGCCGTGACGCTTTGGTGAAAACTTCATTTTCTATGGCACTGTGGATGATTTTGGCCTTGGCGCCGCTGCAGGCATTGATTGGCGACAACCACGGTTTAAATACCCTAAAGCATCAGCCTGCCAAACTGGCGGCCATTGAAGGCCACTGGGAAACCAATAAAGATGAAGGCATGCCTTTGTATTTATTCGGCATTCCAGATATGGAAGCTGAAGAAACCAAATATGCCATCGGCATTCCGAATCTCGGCAGCCTGATCATGACGCACAGCATGGACGGCGAAGTCAAAGGCCTGAAAGAGTTTGCGCCGGAAGACCGTCCAAATTCTCTGGTGGTGTTCTGGAGCTTCCGGATTATGGTGGGCATGGGCCTGCTGATGATTTTGCTGGCGGTCTCTGCGCTGTTTTTGCGCAAAGGCGGCAAGCTGTATGAAAACAAATGGCTGCACCGCTTTGCCTTTGCCATGGGGCCTTCAGGCTTTATCGCCTTGCTTGCCGGCTGGTTCACAACAGAAGTGGGCCGCCAGCCGTGGGTAGTTTATGGCGTTATGCGCACGGCCGATGGCCTGTCGCCGGTATCTGCCGAGCAGGTGGGCTTAACGTTAATCATTTTTGTTCTGGTGTACTGCGTTGTATTCGGCGTCGGCATTTACTACATGCTGAAACTGATGCACAAAGGCCCTGAATTCATTCATTCCGCGCCGCACAGCGAGGCGGAAGTCATTCAGGCATCGAACCGCCCGTTAAGCAGCATTGATGAAGACCTTGATGCGCCAAGCGCTCAGCAGCAGGAGAATGGCAAATGATTGATTTATCTTTAATCTGGATTGTAATTATTGCCATTGGCGTGCTGATTTATGTGGTGCTGGATGGCTTTGACTTAGGCATCGGCATTCTTTTTCCTTTCATTAAAGGCAAGGAAGAGCGCGATGTAATGATGAATACCGTTGCGCCGGTTTGGGACGGCAATGAAACCTGGATGGTGCTGGGCGGCGCATCGCTGTACGCGGCTTTTCCTCTGGTGTATTCAACCGTGCTGTCTGCGCTGTATTTTCCGATTATTTTAATGGTGGTTGCGCTGATTTTCCGCGGTGTAGCCTTTGAATTCCGCTTCAAGGCAAACAAGAGCCGGCACTGGTGGGACAAAGCCTTTATCGGCGGTTCCATTCTCGCCAGCTTTTTCCAAGGCATGATTTTAGGCGCCTATATTCAAGGCATTAAAACTGCCAATGGCGTATATGTAGGCGGCGGACTAGACTGGCTTAGCCCATTTACCATCTTTGTCGGCATTGGAGTTGTGGTGCTGTATGCGGCCTTAGGCTGCGGCTGGCTGATTTTCAAGACAGATCACGCGCTGCAAGACCGCATGTATCAGCTGATGCCGAAGATGATTATTGCCTTATTCATTATTTTCGGCTGTGTCAGTATTTATACGCCAATGGCGCATCCTGAAATCGCTACGCGCTGGTTCAGCCAGCCGCAGCTGATGTATTTCAGCCCGGTGCCGGTACTGGTGCTTCTATTTACCTATCTGGCTTTGCGCGCATGCAGGCAGCGCAAAGAGCTGAGCCCGTTTGTTTATACGCTGGCGCTGGTTTTCTTGGCCTATACCGGATTCATCATCAGCCTGTGGCCGTATGTCATTCCGCCATCGGTCACCATTTGGCAGGCGGCCGCGCCGCAAAGCAGCCAGCTGTTTGCGCTCATTGGCGCTTTGCTGCTGATCCCCGTTATTTTGATTTACACCGGCCTGTCTTATTGGGTATTCCGCGACAAAGTCCGGGTTGGCGATGACGGCTACCATTAAGCGAAAATGGAGAATGTGAATGAAGCTTTCAAAAACACAGTGGTTTATTGCGCTGTATTTGGGCGGCTTTTTGGCGCTGGCAGTTGTTGCCGGCGCATTCAGGCTGCTGATTCAGCTGGCTTATCCTTAAAATAAAGCGGGGATGAACTCAAATAATGCCGGCCAGCCCGCAAGCTGGCTGGCATTATGCTGAAAGTTTATGTGTTTTGATTGCTGAATGCTAAGCAAGATGTAGCAATCGGCTTTATGGCATATTCAGCAGGTTTTCAATAAAAATTAAGTAAATTCGAGTCCTTAGCAAATCATTTATGGCGCAATGCCGGTTCAAAAGCGGCGCGTTGCCTCAGCGCCTGCGCGCTTATCCTGCATTGGAAACAGCCCGCCTGCGGCAGCATTCCTGAAAATTTCTATAGTCCAGATCAAAAAATGTCTCTGAAATGCATTGATGCAGCCGATTTTTTTGCAGAAGAAAAGATGCCTTTAGTTTATATTCGCTAAAGCGGCTTCCAAAGTGAATTTTCACATCCTAAGGCAACTGGCCGAATCCGGCAGAAAATTCAGATCCTGTATAAAGCGGCGCTAATGCGGGATTTTTTGTGTGATGAATTTTAGCGTTAAGCCCAAGCGCTAAAGCGCAGTTTAATTGATTGATAAGAGCATGCGATGGAATTGATTTTTGCGGCGGCGCTGT
Organism: Acinetobacter sp. WCHAc010034; assembly: GCF_001696615.3. Taxonomy (NCBI): domain Bacteria; kingdom Pseudomonadati; phylum Pseudomonadota; class Gammaproteobacteria; order Moraxellales; family Moraxellaceae; genus Acinetobacter; species Acinetobacter sp. WCHAc010034. Next base: position 3,569,236 of record NZ_CP032279.1, read on the forward strand.
GCAGCGTTGCTGTTTCTGTACTGTTGAAAATCTGCAAAGAAAAAGGCTTCAGCCCGCTGCAGATGATTGCGTGGAATTACGCGGCGGCCAGCATCTTATGCTATTTCTGGTTTAAGCCGGATCTGCAGCATATTTCGGCGCAGCATACGCCGTGGTGGCTTATTTTCGCCTTAGGCGCGCTGTTGCCGTCTATCTTTTTATGCCTGGTCAAGTCGCTGCAGACGGCAGGCATTTTAAAAACTGAAATTGCGCAGCGCTTATCTGTGGTGCTGTCATTGACTGCCGCCTATTTTATTTTTCAGGAACAGTTTAATCAGCTGAAAATCATCGGCATTGTGCTGGGCATGGGCAGCGTGCTGTGCATTCTGCTATCTAACTGTTCAGCGCAGGGCACCGCGGCCAAGCCGCAGGCTGGGCTGTATCTGGCCAGCGTTTGGATTGGCTATGCCTTGGTTGATATTTTGCTGAAATATACCACCGGGCTGGGGCTGCAGTTTTCGGTGGCGCTGAATCTGATGTTCATCTGCGCATTTGCGCTGTCTTTGGCTTATATCGCCATAAAAGAGCAAACCCTTGGCGCAGGCCGCAATATCATTGCCGGGCTGGGCCTCGGGGTATTGAATTTCGCCAATATTGCGCTGTATGTCAAAGCGCATATGCTGCTGAAAGATACGCCGGCTATTGTATTCGCCGGCATGAATATCTTAGTGGTGCTGTTTGGCGTGCTGGGCGGATTGGTTATTTTTAAGGAGAAGCTGAAAGCAGCCTCTGCTGCCGGTCTGGCCTTAGGCTTGCTTAGCGTGATGTGCCTGGCTTATGCCATGCAATAGGCCAAAACAGCCGGAAGAATGGATTTTCAAGCGCTGAATATTAAAAAGGCAGCTTAAATATTTGAGCTATTTAAGCTGCCTGTGCAGGATGGTGTTTTTAAGAAAATTAGCGGGAAAAGCGCTGCAGCGTATCTTGCAGATAGCTTTTTGCGACCTCTACAGGATATTTAAACAGGTCATAAGCTTCGATGGTGCCCTGCAATTGCCCTAAGTTTTGGCAATGCGGGCAAGCCGGATAATTTAAAAAAGCATCGGCATTGTACTTGTGCATATACACTGTTTTGCAGGCAGTGCATTCAAATTTCATAGGTAATTTAGGCGCAGCAGGCATGGCGGTAGACCAATGATGTTTTGCACAAAATATACGCGATTAATGTTTAAAAAATAAGTCCTGAAATGACAAAAAAGGGGAATATTTTCCCCTTTTATCGATTTTTTTTTTAAGATTAGAGCTTGGTGAAAACTTCTTCTTTGACTAAGCGCGATTTTGGCAGCTTGGCATTGAAGTCGCTTTCGCTGCGGTAGCCTAAAGTGAGAAGCACGGAAGGAATCAGCCCTTTTTCCGTTAAGCCCAGCTCTTCAGCAATAATGCCTTCATCAAAGCCGCCAATCGGCGTAGCGTCAACACCTTCAATGCCGGCCGCCAGCAGAACTTGGCCCAGCGCAATAAAGGTCTGATTTTCCGCCCAGCGCTGAATGTCGCCTTTTTCATTGCGGTAATAATCAACATAGCCGCTGCGGCTGTCTTTCTGGCCCTGTTTGGCTTGAGCATCTTTAAAGCGGCCGCTGGCTTCATCACGCTTGAGCAGGTTTTCAAGATGCTGCTCATTAATATCCGCTTTGGTGCAGAGCAAAATTGTATGTGAAGAATCTAGGACTTTAGGGGCATTGTAGGCATATTTGCCAACCAGCGCTTTGGCAATGCGCTCTTTGGCCGCTGCATGGTCTGCAATAAAGAAATGCCACGGCTGAATATTGATGGAAGAGGGTGTAAGGCGCAGAATTTCAAGCAAACGTTCAAACTGTTCCTGAGGAATCTTCTTGTCAGGGTCATACGCTTTCGTGGTGTAGCGGGTTTTAGAAACGTTTAGCAAATCCATGAATGCAGCCTCCGCGGTTAATTTAGGCCTATTTTACCCGATTCAGCGCAGGAATGGATGAGAATAATTTTCATCTTACTTAGCATGATGAATGCGGTCACAGGGCGGAGTGCTGTGCAAACCTTAACTAAAATTAAGCATTGATAGCTGAATTGAATGATGCAAGATGAAATCAATATTGGCGCTTTTTGCTGAAAGGCGTTTAATCGGGGGCAATATTCATCCTGCACGGAGCAAGCATATGACCGATTACCGCAATCACTTTAAACGCAGATTGAAAACCCGGCAGCAGATTGGCTTATGGGTTGGCCTTGCAGATGCCTACGGCACTGAAATTGCGGCCAATGCCGGCTATGACTGGCTACTTATTGACGGCGAGCATGCGCCCAGCGACCTCAGAACCACATTATCGCAGCTGCAAAGCATTGCGGCTTATCCATCGCAGGCGGTGGTGCGCCCGCCGATTGGCAGCGTGCAGCTGATTAAGCAGCTATTGGATATTGGCGCGCAGACGCTGCTGATTCCGATGGTGGAAACAGTCGAACAGGCGGAGCTGATGGTAAAAGCGGTGCGCTATCCGCCTGAGGGCATCCGCGGGGTGGGCGCTGCGCTGGCCCGCGCAACGCGCTGGAACAGCATTCCAGACTATTATGCATCGGCGCATGAAAATATCTGCCTGCTGATTCAGATTGAGTCGGTTGAAGGCTTGAAAAATTTAGATGAAATTCTGCTGGTGGATGGCATTGACGGCGTATTCATTGGCGCTGTGGATTTGTCTGCAACCATGGGCTATGAAGGCAATCCTAATCATCCAGAAGTGCAGAAAGCGGTGATCAATGCTATTCAGCGCATTCGCGCAGCCGGCAAGGCGGCGGGAATTCTGTCAACTCAGCATGAAGCTGCGCAAATGTATTTGGAGCTGGGCACGGAGTTTGTTGCGGTGGGCGTGGACACCAGTGTGCTGATGAACTCGCTGCGTGAGCTGCTGGCGAAGTATAAAAGCGACGCGGAAGCTGCGCCTAAAACAGCAGGCTACTGATTGAAATAGCGCGTTCAGCATTATTCCGCATTGCGGGTCAATTCACTGCGCTGCGGAATGATGCCTTAGCCTGAATCTTTAAATCAGCGCCGCTTTTTAAATCATTGCTTTCCCGCTAAATTGAGAAAATCAAAAGAAAATTCAACTTCCTGTCATATTTTTCCTATATGAGTTGCAGTAGTCTCTCCGCCGTTATTGGCAGCTGACGATTGCTGCGCTTTTAGCAGCGGCTGAGCCGAAATTTTCTAAAACCGCCGGTTTAAACCCCGAGTTATTGAATTTTAAGTGATTAGATTTATAGTGATGAACAGGGAATATTCAAATGATAAAAAAATCTTATATTAAGCATTGCGATTGGCGGTGAATCTGATGAAGTTTATGGAAAATCTGCACAGTGACAATTTCTTTGACAGTTTTTTAAGCCTGACGGCTGCCTTTATACTGGGGAGCTTAATCGGCTTTGAGCGCCAGTACCGGCAGCGCACGGCTGGGCTGCGGACCAATGTTCTGGTTGCTTTAGGCGCCGCAATTTTTGTGGATATTGCAATTACCTTGAACGGCGCCGATGGCGCAGTCCGTGTGATTGCCTATGTGGTGTCAGGCATCGGCTTTTTAGGCGCCGGCGTGATTATGCGGGAAGAAGGCAATATACAAGGGCTGAATACGGCTGCCACTTTGTGGTGCTCCGCTGCGGTTGGAGCCGCCGCCGGCGCTGATTTAATTATTGAAGCATTCCTTGCCGCAGGATTTATTTTAGCTGCCAACACGCTGCTTCGGCCCATTGGCCATGCAATTGACCGCTGGCCCTTAGATGATGATGCGGAAGTCCTCAATGTGATTTATATCATCTGCGGCCGGCAGTTCAGCAAAGAAGTCATGGATAAGCTGCATGAATTGCTGGCTTTATACAACTATCCGCCGCAGGATGTAGATGTCGAGCCTTTTGGCGAAGAAGATGTGGAAATTGCAGCAGCCTTAATAGCAACCTCAATTGATTCCATCCATACCAAGGAAATCATTCAGCTGCTGAATGATATGCCCGAAGTCAGGCATGCCTATTGGGATAAAAACAGCATGGCCTGATGCGCTTGCAGCTCAGGCTAGTAGCGCCAGGTTTTTAAGGCGCATCCGGACACTGAAGCATTTTCTGAGATTTCTAAAATCTGCGCTTCATGCTCGCGCCAGTCGCCAAGGACAATTCTCGGTTTGCCGCTTACGTCATGAATTTGCGGGCGGTGCGTATGGCCATGAATCAGCGCATCTGCGTCCTGCAGGGCTGTTTCAACGGCCTGCTGATTGACATCCATAACGTCATAGCTTTTGAGCTGATTGGCTTCACGGCTTTTTTTGCGGAAGCCGCTGGCAAGCTTCTGGCGGAAGCTGAGAGGGGTTTTCTTTAGCAGGCCCAAAAGCAGCGGATTGCGGATCACTTTACGGAATTTTTGATAGGAAACATCATCGGTGCAGAGCAGGTCGCCGTGTTCAAGGCGGATCTTTAAGTTGGCAATGCTTAAGGTTTCAATATCGCTTAGCAATACGCCATTGAATTTTTGTAAGAATTTTTGACCAAGGGCAAAGTCGCGGTTGCCCGATAAAAAGTAAACCTGGCTGCCGGCATCTGTAAACTGCTTTAATGCGCTGATCACTTCATCCAGCCAAGGGGCGGAGTAGTCATCGCCAATCCAGGCATTGAACCAGTCACCTAAAATATACAGCTGGGTATTTTGGTCTTGATAATGGCGCAATAAATCTAAAAACCCCCGGACGAGCCGAGGGTGATCTGGTGACAAATGTAAATCAGCGATAAACAGATAGGTCACGTATTTTTCCTATTTGGTAATCCCTCCCGGCCTTCCTTTAAAAAAGGAAGGAAAGTCCCTCTTTTATAAAGAGGGATTTAGGGAGATTTACTCAGAAATGATTTTAGCAGATTCAATCACAACGTTTTCTAGCGGAACGTCAGCGTGGTAGCCGCGGTTGCCGGTACGGACGCCTTTAATTTCGTTTACAACGTCTAGGCCTTCAGTAACTTTGCCGAATACAGCGTAGCCCCAGCCTTGCGCGGTTTTGCCAGAGTGGTTCAGGAATGCGTTGTTGCCAACGTTAATGAAGAACTGAGCAGATGCAGAATGCGGTGCTTGAGTACGCGCCATTGCAATGGTACCTAAATCATTTTTTAAGCCGTTGTCTGCTTCATTTTCAATCGCATCACGCGTTGCTTTTTCTTTGAAGTTTTCATCCATGCCGCCGCCTTGGATCATGAAGCCATCAATCACGCGGTGGAAAATTACGCCGTCATAGAAACCGTCACGTACGTATTCTAAGAAGTTGGCAACAGTAACTGGCGCTTTTTCACTGTTAAGTTCAAGAACAATACGACCTTTATTGGTGTTTAATTCGACTTGAGGAAAACTCATTGTGTAATCTCCTAAACATGGACAGCAAAGCCATGGGTTTTTTGGTTGTGAGAAGCATAAGCAAACTGTAAACTACAAGGCAAGCAAAAACGTTATTTTCTTTGTTAAAAAGGTCAAATAGCGTTTAAAGGGCTGTTAATTATTCATAATCCAACAGCGTTCTAAGCTAAAATTAAGCCGCTTAGACAAGCCCGATTTATCCTGAATTTTTTGCATAAAAGTGATTTTAGAACTATGAAGCCGAATGATGTTGTTTCAACACTGCCTAAAAACCCGACACCAAGTAACAATGCCTCTGTCGATGCTGCGCAGCAAGAACAACAGCCGGGCTTAGACTTTGTGCGCCAAGTCATTACTGACGACTTGGCGGCTGGCCGCACTGCAAAAGTGGTGACGCGTTTCCCGCCGGAGCCGAATGGCTATCTGCATATTGGCCACGTCAAGGCAATCTGCCTGAACTTCGGCATCGCCAATGAATTTGACGGTTTATGCAACCTGCGTTTTGATGATACAAACCCGGATGCGGAAGAGCAGGAATATGTCGATGGCATTGCCAATGATGTGAAATGGCTGGGCTTTAACTGGAATGGCGAGCCGCGCTATGCATCCAGCTATTTTGACCAGCTGCATGCTTGGGCAATCCAATTGATCAAGCAGGGCGATGCTTATGTGGATTTGCAGACGCCTGAAGAAATCCGCCTGAACCGCGGCAACTTTATTGAGCCGGGCAAGAACTCGCCGCACCGCGATACCTCTATAGAAGAAAATCTTGCGCGTTTTGAAAAAATGAACAATGGCGGTTTTGGCGAAGGCGAGGCTGTGCTTCGGGCTAAAATTGATATGGCGTCTCCAAACGTGCATATGCGTGATCCGATCCTGTACCGCGTGCTGCATTCAGCGCACCATCAGACTGGTGATAAATGGAAGATGTACCCAATGTACGACTATGCGCATCCGCTGTCGGATGCCATTGAAGGCATTACGCATTCTTTATGTACGCTGGAATTTCAGGACCACCGTCCGTTTTATGACTGGGTGATTGAAAAAGTTCATTCGCCAGCCGTGCCGCGCCAGTACGAATCCAGCCGCTTGAATATTGATTACACCATTACCTCTAAGCGCAAACTGCGCAAATTGGTTGAAGGCAATCATGTCAATGGCTGGGATGATCCGCGCATGCCAACCGTAGTCGGCATGCGCCGCCGCGGTTTCACGCCTGAAGGCCTGCGTGATTTCTGCAAGCGTGTTGGCGTATCCAAATCTGACGGCATTGTTGATGTAGCGATGCTGGAATACTGCATCCGCCAGTCATTGGAAAATACCGCTGCCCGCGGCATGGCTGTGCTGAATCCGCTGAAAGTGACGTTAACCAATTTGCCTGAAGCGATGGATCTGGCGCATGCGCGCCATCCAAACGTAGACATGGGCGAACGCATTATTCCTTTAACATCTGAAATTTACATCGACCGCAAGGACTTTGAAGAAGTCGCGCCGAAGGGCTTTAAGCGCCTGATTCCGGATGGCGAAGTGCGCCTGCGCCATGCTTATGTGATTAAGTGCGATGAAGTGATTAAAGATGAAAACGGCGAAGTGGTTGAACTGAAATGCTCAATTGACCCTGAAACTTTAGGCAAGAACCCTGAAGGCCGTAAAGTTAAAGGCGTAATTCACTGGGTATCTGCGGAAAAAGGCATTGCTGCTGAAGTGCGCATTTACGACCGCTTATTCACTGAATCTGACCCGGAAGTGGGCGATGACTTCCTGGCGAACTTGAACCCTGAATCATTGCAGGTCGTTCAGGCGGTCATTGAGCCGGCCTTGGCGCAAGCGCAGCCGGAAGACCGCTTCCAGTTTGAGCGTGAAGGCTACTTTGTTGCAGACCAGTACGACCATACTGTAGAAAAGCCGGTGTTCAACCGCATTTTAGACTTGAAAGACAGCTTTAAGCCGGGCAAATAAAGCCGGCTGCAGCATTGCCTGCTCAATTCAGCAAAATATTGGCATTCAAGCCGAATGCCGTTATGCTGAATTGGGCGCTGAAAGCCCAACTCCGGTTGGGCTTTTTTATGCATATCTAATAAGGACTTGCCGTGATTATTCGAGATAAAACCAATAGCTTTGCGCTGCTGTTTGCCTGGCACGGCACTATTCTGCCTAAAGTCTTTCCCGCGCTGATGGTTGTGGTGCTGATTTCAGCGGCGTTGGTGTATATGGCTGCGCGCCACTATGTTTCGGTGCCGGAAGTGCCTGCGATAGGCTTTACCATTTTCGGGGTAATTCTGTCGATTTTCCTGAGCTTCAGGAACACGGCCTGCTATGACCGCTGGTGGGAAGGGCGCAAGCTGTGGGGCGCTTTAATTGCGGATACGCGGCATATCATCCGCGATACGCATGTGCTGGAGGCTGAAGCGCGCCAAGTGATGATGTACCGTGTGATGCTGTTTACGCATCTGCTGCGCGACCGCCTGCGCAAGAAAGCCTATCCTTTTGATCAGTACCGGCCGCATGTGCAGCTGACGGAACAGCAGTGGCAGACTTTGCCGGGGCATATGAATGCGCCGCAGTACCTGCTGGAAATTGTGCAGAAAGATTTGGCCGGCCTGTATAAGCAGGGCCAGATCACTGACATTATCTACAGCGCATTGACCAAGCACACCGTTGCGCTTGGCGATATTCATGCCGGCTGTGACCGGATTTCCTCTACGCCGCTGCCATTTTCCTATTCGGTGCTGCTGCACCGCGCCGTGTATTCATTCTGCTTTATTTTGCCGTTCAGCTTGGCGTCCAGCCTGGGCATTTGGACACCGGTGATTGTCGCGCTGATTGCCTACCTGTTCCTAGGCCTGGATGCGCTCAGCGCAGAACTGGAAGAACCGTTTGGCGTGCAGGAAAATGATTTGGCCTTAGATTCGATTGTGCGCAATATTGAGCGCGAAATGCTGTGCTCTTTGGGCGCGGAATTGCCGCCGGTGATTGCTGCGCATAAAGGCAACCTTCTCTAGGTCTGAGGCCGAACTTAGCGTCAAAAGCAAGTGCCTGCACAGCAAGCCGCGCTAGCCTGTTTTTAGCAATCAGGAGGGGTTTTTGGTGTCCTGCTCACTGAACAGCGGATAGCCGGCCAGGCGCTGCTTGGCTTTATCCCGGAGTTTCTTTTTAATATACAGGGCCAAAGCAAAGCTGGTGGTGGTCACGGTGAGAAAGATGCTGCTCATGAAGCTCATCATTGAGCTGATATAGCCGATGGTCGTTAAGCGGTTCATCATGCGGAAGACCTGCGGGCTGCTTTCAACGCCGGTAATTGCCCATGTGCATAAATGCTCGCAATTATTGATAATCAGATGATAGTTGTTTTCATGCATGCGGGAACGCATGCGCCGCACAGCCTTGCGCCCGGTAAATTTAGGCGATGCGTAATGCTGGATGATGAATTTTTTGCCGCGGCAGAAATTCTGCAAAGAGGTGATTTCAATCGGGTGCTTTTTAAAGAGGTGAGCAAATCCGGAGTAATGAATTACTCTGCCTCGTCCTGCATAAATTCCATGATGGCTATAAGCAAAATGCTTAATGATTAAATGCGCCCCTAAAGGAATCCGTGGTCTCTGCTGCTGCATGTATACGTTAACCAATAAAGTTACAAATGTATTTTTATCGCCTATTGTACCGCTTTTCTGTGAATTAATCGACTGTTTGGCCGGCGCCGCTGCGGTGATCTATGCAAAGCCTGCCGCCCATCCTTGTGCAGCACCATTGTAAAGCAGTATTTAAGACTGGCTCAGGACGCCGTGTGTGGGCAGCAAAAGGCTTTTGCCGGTTTTTATGAGCGGTGAGTTTTTCCAAAGCAGGGCTTTGCCTGTGCAAAGCGCATTCAAACTTTTCAAGGAAAAATGGGTGCAGTGCAAGCGCTAAAGCTTAAGCGCATAAATTTTCTGCCTTTCGGCTGAAATGCTGCATGCAGTGTTCAGCGTTCCGCCATATTCAGGAATGCGCTTTGCATTGTGCAGGCCTTAATGGCTTCTTCCTTAGAGAGGCCTTTAATATTGTCTTCAAACTCTTTTTTATGGATTTTAATCTGATCATCCGGCATGCCCATCTTCTTCGACAGCTTTTCCATTTTCTCCCAAGATTCCGTGCATTCTTTGGGAACTTGGCTGCAGGCGCTTAATGTGAATGCAAAGATGAATGCTGCCCCTGAAGTTAATAAAATTTTATTCATTTTCTTGCCTTTAATTATTGAATAATGATGCTGAGGTTTTGATTGATCTTCAGCATAGCGGAAATGTGGCTGCTTAAAAATATAAAATACTGTTTTTATTATAAAAAAAGGCATTCAGTTATCTGGATGCCTTTTTATCTGCTATTGAAGCGGTAAATGCTGAAGTTCATTCAGCTCTTTGCGGCTGTAGCCCCGGGATGCGAGCACTTTTTTAATGCCGATAATGACATCTTCATCCGTCGCCTTCGCCAGCGCTTGGAGAAGCTGTTCATTGGTTTTACAAGAGCAATCATTTTCAACGCAAGCAACTTGGTTTTTATGCTCATTTTCCTGTTCATTTGAGAACAGCTTTTGCCAAAAACTCATAGAGTCTTCATCTGCAGCCTAACATAGAACGAAATATAACCAAACTGTTAAATAATGCAAGCCTGCGAAAGTGATAAAAGCATCAATCAGACTCTAATTTTTCCGATTGAATAGATGCTGACCAATGGAATAATGTGCATTTTCAGAGTTTGCAAAACCGAAGCTGTTTGTTTTCAATGACTCAGCTCAGGCTAAATAAAAAGAGCCCTGTTAGGACTCTTTTCAGAATAGGATAAATGACTGGAAAGAACTGAATTAAATCTTTTCCAGCAGCACGCCTGATTCGACATGATGGGTGTAAGGGAACTGGTCGAACAGGGCAAACCGGGTAATTTTATGCGTTTGCGCCAAGGTCTTTAAGTTGTCATGCAGGGTATCCGGGTTGCATGAAATATAGATAATGCGCTGGAAGCGCTGCAGCAGCTTCAGTGTTTCATCGTCAATGCCGGCGCGCGGCGGATCGACAAAAACGGTGTCGAAGTCATAGCCGGCAAGATCAATTCCTGCTTCCTGCAGGCGGCGGAATTCGCGTTCGCCATTATAGGCCTGAGTAAACTCTTCCGCAGACAGGCGCGCAACCTGAATGTTGTCAATGCCGTTCTGCTCAATATTCCACTGCGCAGCATAGACCGAAGATTTGGCTAATTCGGTTGCCAGCACGCGCTTGAAGCGGGTAGACAATGGCAGAGTGAAGTTGCCGTTGCCACAGTAAAGCTCCAGCAAGTCTTTATCTGACTGCTGCGCTGCATTGCATGCCCATTCCAGCATTTTTTGGCAGACTTTCGCGTTTGGCTGGGTAAAGCTGCTTTCAATCTGCTTGTATTTATAGGTGCGGTCAAAGACTTGCAGTTCTTCCACCACATAATCATCGGTTAAAATCAGCTTCTGGCCGCGGCTGCGTCCATAAATCTTAATATTCAGCTGTTCTGACAGCGCTTTGGCTGCAGTTTCCCATGCCGCATCCAGCGGGCAACGGTACACCAGTGAAACCAGAATTTCGCCTTTTAAGGTTGCAAGGAAATGCACTTCAAATAGGCGCTTAGACAATGCAGGATCGGCCTTCAATGCATCTAAAAGCTTAGGCATTAAGGCATTAATGCTTTGGTCTGCAATCGGAAATTCATCAATGCGGACAACTTGCTTCTGCTGCTCTTCATTGCGTTCAAACATGGCATAAAACATATCATTTTCAGTATGCCAAATCCGGAATTCTGCACGCATGCGGAAGTTCTGCTCAGCTGAAGCAAACACTTCTAAAGCCGGCGGGCTGTATTCGGCAAATTGGGAGGTGATGCGCGCAGTTTTGGCATCAAGCTGCTGCTGATAGGATGAAGTCATATGCAGTAAAAATCGCAATAATTTTAAAAAGCTGATGGTAGCAAAATTTTGCTGATATGCCTAAAAATATTGTGATGCAAAGCCATTCATCTGCGGCTGCTCAGGCGTGCATTGCGCAATCCTGACGGCGCAAATGCGGCTTTGCGCCGGCGCCATAAAAAAAGCCAAATCTTCAATGACCAGACTGAAGATTTGGCAGGATGGGAGAGCGTATTTCTTCTTCTTTTAATTCGCCTAGTTCATGGTCATCAGGCTGGCGTTTCCGCCGGCCGCTGCGGTATTGACGCTGATGGCGCGTTCAATCACAAAGCGTTCCAGCGGAATATCGGCCTCGCCCGGGTTCAGGTGGGTAATGCCGACAATCGCGCCGTTTCTGCGCGCAATCTGCGTCTGCAACTGCAGCAGCTCAGCCGATGAACCATGATGCAGCACAGCTTCATAGTAGCCCTGATTCAAGTCAGCAATCACTTTGAACTGCTGCGCGATTTCCTTAGGCATGCTTGGCAGGTATTTCAGCGCAAAAGTATTTTCGGCTAAAACGCTTGGCTGGCTGCCGGCTGCAAATATTGCCAGCAGCTGGTGAATCTGGTCAGCTTCCTGTTCCGCCAGCGACAGCACGCTGTGGCGCGGCAGAATGGCGTACTGGTTGTTTTCACCGGTCGGGCCCTGCAGTTCAAAATGCTGTCCAACGGCAATCGGTTTTGGCAGGCTCAGCGCCAGCTGCGGGAAGGTCTGCTTGACCCAGGCTAGGAAGCGGTCAAAAACCGGATTCGCTACCGCTGCCGTCATGGCTTTGGCTGCAAAAGGCGCTGCCAGTTTTTTCTGCGCGCATTCATGCATCAGGCGGTATGCGTACAGCGGGCCGCCCGCTTTAGGGCCGGTGCCGGACAGGCCTTCGCCGCCAAAAGGCTGCACGCCGACAACTGCGCCGACAATGTTGCGGTTAATGTACAGGTTGCCGACTTTTGCATGCGCAATGACTTTTTGAATGGTTTCATCAATGCGGGTATGCAGGCCCATGGTTAAGCCGTAGCCTTTGTCATTGATGCGCTGCAGCAGCTGCTCCAGTTCGCCGTATTTGTAAACAATCATATGCAGCACTGGGCCAAAGACTTCACGCTCCAGATCATCCAGATTCGGCAGTTCAATCAGCGTCGGCGGAATAAAGGTGCCGCCGGCCAAGGCCTGCGCATCTGCATTGCGCATCAGCTGATGCACCGGATAGCCTTTGCTGCGCATTTTATCAATATGGTTCTGAATGTTCAGCTGCGCTTCCTGATCAATCACCGGGCCGATGTCTGTCTGCAGCAAGGCCGGGTTGCCGACGCGCAGCTGCTGCATTGCGCCTTTAAGCATGGTGCGCACAGCTTCCGCATTGTCTTCCTGCACGCAGAGGATGCGCAGGGCGGAGCAGCGCTGTCCGGCGCTGTCATAGGCCGAGCTGACGACATCTAAAATAACCTGTTCGGTCAGGGCGGATGAATCCACAATCATGGCGTTCTGGCCGCCGGTTTCAGCAATCAGCGGAATGCTTTGGCCATGCTGGTTCAGGCGCTGCGCTGCAGTCTTCTGCAGAATGCGGGCAACTTCGGTTGAACCGGTAAACATGATGCCTTGAATGCGCGGATCTGCGCTGAGCTGCGCGCCGACGGTTTCACCGCGGCCGGGAATCAGCTGCACCGCGGCCTGCGGCACGCCGGCTTGCCATAAGATGCGGACGGCTTCAGCGGCAATCAGCGGGGTCTGTTCGGCCGGCTTGGCAATTACGGTATTGCCCGTAACCAGCGCAGCCGCAACCTGTCCGCTGAAGATTGCCAGCGGGAAGTTCCACGGGCTGATGCACAGCACGGTGCCCAAAGGCTGAATAGCGGCATCTGCGCTCAAGTCCTGCATTTGCGCTGCATAATAGCGCAGGAAGTCTACCGCTTCGCGCACTTCCGCAATGGCATTGGCATAGGTCTTGCCGCTTTCGCGCGACAGCAGAATCATCAGTTCCTGCAGGCGCGATTCCATTAAATCGGCAGCGCGGTTAAGGCATTCGGCGCGCTGATGGTGATGCATGGCTGTCCAGTCCGCCTGCGCATGCAGGGCATGCTCCAGGGCCAGATTCACCTGCTTGCTGTCAGCTTCATGCACATAGCCGACAGTATCCTGATGGATGGCCGGGTTTTGAATGGCAATCGGCGCGTTATCCGGCAGTTCATCAAAAGCCGGGCCCATTGGGGCTGCCTGCCATTGCTTGCCTGCCAGCTGCTGCGCTGTCTGGTTGAGCGCGCTGAGTTCTGCGTCATTGGCCAGATCCAGTCCGGATGAATTGCGGCGCTGTTTGCCGTACAGGTCTGCCGGGAAAGGAATGGACGGGTGCTTGGCGCCAACCTGCTGTTCCAGCTTGGCTGCCTGCAGAATCGTTTGACGCGGCTCTTCAATCAGATCGTCAATTTTCAGGCTTTTATCGGCAATGCGGTTGACAAAAGAAGTGTTGGCGCCATTTTCCAGCAGGCGGCGCACCAAATAGGCCAGCAGGGTTTCATGGTTGCCGACCGGGGCATAGATGCGGCACGGAACGCCAAGCTTGCTGTCCAGGCGCTCGCCCACAACTTTTTCATACAGCGGTTCGCCCATGCCGTGCAGGCACTGGAATTCGTACTGGCCGGCATAATAGTGCTCAGGCTGCGCCAAATGGTAAATAGTCGCCACTGTCTGCGCATTGTGCGTTGCGAACTGCGGATAAATCTGTTCAGGCGCCGCTAAAAGCTTTTTCGCGCAGGCGATATAGGACAGGTCGGTATGCACTTTGCGGGTGAACACCGGATAGTCGCTCATGCCTTCAATTTGCGCTTTTTTAATTTCGCTGTCCCAGTATGCGCCTTTGACGAGGCGGATCATCAGGCGCTTATTGCTGCGCTTGGCCAAGTCCACAACATAGTCGACCACATAGAAGCAGCGCTTCTGGTAGGCTTGAATCACGAAGCCGATGCCTTTCCAGTCTGCCAGCGCAGGCTCAAAGCACAGCCGTTCCAAAAGCTCTAGAGAAATTTCCAGGCGCTCAGATTCTTCGGCGTCAATGTTGAGGCCGATATTGTAATTTTTGGCTAAAACCGCCAGCTGCAGCACTTTGCCGTACAGCTCATCATGCACGCGGTCAATCTGCGCGCGCTGGTAGCGCGGGTGCAGGGCTGAAAGCTTGATGGAAATGCCCGGGCCATTATAGACATCTTTGCCTGCAGAGGCTTTGCCGATCGCGTGAATGGCATTTTCATAGTCATCAAAATAGCGGTCTGCATCGCGTTCGGTGAGGGCTGCTTCGCCTAGCATGTCATATGAATATTGGAAGCCTTTTTCTTCTAAAGACTCCGCATGCTGCAGCGCTTCTTCAATGGTTTCGCCGGTAACGAACTGTTCGCCCATCATGCGCATGGCGGTATCGACCGCTTTGCGGATAATGCCGCGGCCGCTGCGCGCCAGCAGGCCGGTCAGCAGGCTGGACAGGCTTTTCTGCTGCGGGGTTTCCATCAGCATGCCGGTCAGCATCAAGCCCCAAGCTGCCGCATTGACAAACATCAGGCTGCTTTGGCCGACATGGTCTTTCCAGTTGCCTTGATTGATTTTGTCGCGGATCAGCAGGTCGCGCGTGGCTTTGTCCGGAATGCGCAGCAGCGCTTCGGCTAAGCACATCAGGGCAATGCCTTCCTGAGAAGACAGCGAGAATTCCTGCAATAGGCCTTGGACTAGGCCGGCTTTGCCTGCGGAACTTTTCCGCTCGCGCAGTGAGTGCGCAAGGTCAAACGCCAGCTTGTAAATTTGGCTGTTAAGGCTGTCCGGTATTTCGCTGTGCTCAAGCAGATTTTCAACGCATTGGCTTTCCGCCCGGCGCCAGGCTGTATTCACCGCGCTTTCGTACTGGCTTTTTTCCTTAAACGCAGTAATGTATTCAAAATTCGGTTTCGCATCATCGAAATGCGTATCTGTATCCATCATATTCATGCCAACGTCCTGTGACGATAAATTTTAGTTGAGCGAATTGCCTCATATAATTTATGATTACAGAAAGGATGCAGAATAACTCACTATATTCTTGTTCATATTTAGAGAATAATTCAGATGATGGGCCCAATTCAGAGCTTAGACCGAACGGATTTCAAAATTCTGGAAATTCTGCAGAATGACGGCCGGATTTCCAATATCAAGCTGGCTGAAATGGTGAATCTGTCTGCAACAGCGGCTTTGGCGCGGGTGCAGAAACTGACCAAAGACGGCTTTATTTTAGGCTATGAAGCCAAGCTGAATGCGGAACTGCTGAATGCCAGCTTTGTGGTGTTTGTAGAGATCCTGCTGGATAAAACCACGCCCAATGTGCTGGAAGAGTTTTCCTATGCGGTGGTGCAGTATCCGGAGATTGTGGAATGCCACATGATTAGTGGCGGTTTTGATTTTGTGGTTAAAATCCGCTGCGCCAGCATGGAGGAATTCCGCAGGATTTCGGGACAGGTGCTGTGGCAGCTGCCGGGGGTGAAAGAAACCCGCAGCTATCCGGTGATGGAAGTGATTAAGGAAAGTTCCAAAATTAAACTGAAATCTCCGCCCAAGCCGAAACCGTAAAGCGCAGAGACATAAACAAGCAAGGGGCAGATTAATCTGCCCCTTGCTATTTTGCGGAAAAGCTTATCGTGCTGAAAGATTTTTAGTCTAAGCGAGGTTCTGAAGCCGGCAAACGCGGTTCCTTCAATTCCTGCATGGCTTGCTTGTACAGTCCATCGGCGTGTTCAAAGCGTTCAACCACATCCTGAGATGGCGCTTTGCCCAGCAAGCTGACGGTGATGATGCTGATGAAAGCCAGGATGAAGCCCGGAACAATCTCATATAAGCCAGTATCCGCCATGGTATTTTTCCAGACAATCACGCTGACTGCGCCAACCACCATGCCCACAATCGCGCCGTTCAGCGTCATTCTTTTCCAGAACAGCGAAAGAATAATCAGCGGGCCGAAAGCTGCGCCGAAACCGGCCCATGCATAGGCAACCAGGCCAAGCACTTTGCTGGATGGATTGCTGGCCAGCCAAATCGCCAGAATCGCAATCGCCAGCACCATGAAGCGGCCAACCCAGACCAGCTCAGTTTGAGAGGCGTTTTTGCGGAAAAACGCTTTGTATAAATCTTCGGTCAGGGTGCTTGAGCAGACCAGCAGCTGGCAGCTGAGCGTGCTCATTACCGCAGCTAAAATCGCCGCCAGAATTACGCCGGCAACCCACGGGTTAAACAGGATTTTGGTTAATTCCATGAAAATGGTTTCAGGGTTCTGGCTGACCGCAGCGGCCAGTTCAGGATGCGCCTGAAAATATGAAATGCCGATGAAGCCGGTCGCTACTGCGCCGCCAAGGCATAGAATCATCCAGGTCATGCCGATGCGGCGGGCAGCTGGAATGGTTTTTACCGAATCTGCAGCCATGAAGCGCACCAGAATATGCGGCTGGCCAAAATAGCCTAAGCCCCAAGCCAAGGATGAGATGATGGCGACAAAGCTTAAGCCCGAAACCATATTCATTGCATGCGGATGCGCTTCTGCCAGCATGACGGTCATTTGCTGGCTGTGGTCGCCAATTGCCAAATACGTGATGACAGGGGTCAGCAGCAGGGCAAAAATCATTAAGCCGGCTTGGAACGTATCTGTCCAGCTGATGGCAAGGAAGCCGCCAATGCAGACATAGCTGATGGTGGCAATTGCGCCGATCCATAAGGCCGTGGTGTAAGACCAGCCAAACAGGCTTTCAAACAGGCGCGCGCCGGCAACCATGCCGGAAGCGCAGTAAATTGCGAAGAACACCAGAATTACGATGGCGGAGCTGACGCGAAGCACTTTTTTCCGGTCGCCAAAGCGGCTGGTGAAGTAATCGGGCAGGGTCAGGGCGTTGTTCTGCACTTCGGTGTGCACCCGCAGGCGGCCGGCAACCAGTAGCCAGTTAAGCCATGCGCCGATGATCAGGCCAATCGCAATCCAGGCTTCAGATAATCCGGAAAGATAAATTGCGCCGGGAAGGCCCATCAGCAGCCAGCCGCTCATGTCTGAAGCGCCTGCGGATAATGCGGTCACCACACTGCCTAAACTGCGGCCGCCTAAAATGTAATCGGAGAAGTCATTCGTAGATTTGTAGGCATACAGTCCTATGCCGACCATCGCTACGATATAAAACATAAAGGTGATTAATGTGGGGTTAAGTTGACTCATATGCCCATCCTTTGTCCTTGAAGATCATCGGTCCGCGATGATTTTTTATGCATTTTTGCAAGGAGCTGATTCAAGCACAAAAATAAAATTACGCTCTGTAACATTTCGGCAGGATTTATAGCCATGTTTTGCAGCGAAATGTAATTTTGGATACAAAGCGCGAAGAGCGATAGTCGGCTGCGTTTTCGGGCCTGCTTCCAAAACTGAACAGCCTGAAAAAGTCAGCACTCTGCGGGTGGCTGTTTTTTATGCCGCGCTAAAGCCCGCATGGCGCGGTTTTAAGCATTAAAATTACATGATGTTACATTAGCAGCAGAAAACTGGAACTTGTAATAAATTGTTTCAAAATCTGCATCAATTGATTGTATTTAAAATCATATGCCGGTATAAGATTTTAGTATGCACAATTTTAGTGCATTTTATTGCGAGTACTTTTAAAGTGATTACGGTTCCATCCGAAGAAACAAGAATAGAGCGTGATTTGCTTGGCGCAAAAGAAGTCCCGGCAGAAAGCTACTACGGCATCCACACAGTGCGTGCCTTGGAAAATTTTCAAATCTCCGCCCATAAAGTCGGCGAAAATCTCCCTTTCATCCGCGCCTTGGCGCAGGTGAAAAAAGCATCGGCGCAAACCAACCTTAAATTCAGCCAAATCTCCGCTGAAATCAGCGAAGCGATTCAGCAGGCCTGTGACCAGCTGATTGCGCAGCCTGAACAGTGGAGCAGCGCGTTCCCGCTGGACGTCTATCAGGGCGGCGCGGGCACTTCAATCAATATGAACTGCAATGAAGTGATTGCAAATATTGCTTTGGAGCAGCTGGGTCTGGGCAAAGGCAGCTATTCGCATATTCATCCTAATGATCATGTGAATAAGTCACAGTCCACCAATGATGTTTACCCGACAGCATTGCGCTTGGCGGTGTATTACAGCCTTGATGAGCTTCTGGCGCCGCTGCGTGGCATTATTGACAGCCTGCATGCCAAAGCAGTTGAGTTCCAGCCTGTGGTTAAAATGGGCCGGACGCAGCTGCAGGATGCGGTGCCAATGACGCTGGGTCAGGAATTCCGCGCTTTTGCAACGCTGCTGAAAGAAGACCTGAAGCTGATTGACAATACGCGCCAGCTGCTGCTGGAAGTGAACTTAGGCGCAACGGCAATCGGCACAGGCGTAAATACGCCGAAGGGCTATGCCTGTGAGGCGGTTCAGGCTTTGAAGGAAATCACCGGTTTGCCGCTGATTGGCGCGGAAGACTATGTTGAAGCGACCAGCGACTGCGGCGTGTTTATTATCCTGTCCAGCACGCTGAAGCGTCTGGCGGTGAAGCTGTCGAAGATCTGCAACGATTTACGCTTGTTGAGTTCTGGGCCAAGAACAGGCTTGGCGGAAATCCGCTTGCCTGAACTGCAGGCGGGTTCATCCATTATGCCGGCTAAAATCAACCCGGTGATTCCAGAAGTGGTGAACCAGATTGCATTTAAAGTCATTGGCAATGATTTGACCGTGACGATGGCTGCTGAAGCTGGACAGCTGCAATTGAATGTTATGGAGCCGGTGATTGCTGTCTCTATTAATGAATCAATTGACCTGCTGCGCCATGCGCTGGAAACGCTCGATGCGAAATGCATTCAGGGCATTCAGGCCAATGAGCAGGCTTGCTATGACGCAGTTATGCGCAGTGTCGGCATTGTTACGCTGCTTGACCCGATTCTGGGGCATGCCAAGTGCGACGAAATCGGCAAGCAGTGCATTGCGGAAAATAAAACCATTCAGCAGGTGGTGCTGGAGCAGAACCTGCTGACACAGGCACAGCTGGATCAGATTTTCGCTTTTGAAAATCTGGTTTCTGAAGTGCAGTCTGGGCAGTCGGGCCTTGCGCAAGTGTCGTAATTAACTGCTGATGCAGATTGAAAGCGCTCTTTGTGCGGATGCCAGTCAGTTAATAAACTGACTGGCATTTTTATTTTTAAGCCTGAACAAAAATAAAATACTGCTTTGCTTGCAGTACAATCCGAAGCGGCAAGGAGCGGGAGCTATCGCTTAGCAAGAAACTCAACCTTTGATTAAAAGTGCTCAGCTTGCGCCGTAAATTGCTAAAACTCAGAAACATTGATTCCAAATCCCTTTCACTGATCAGCACTCAGCATTGCTTGCCACTTTTTTATAATGATTGCCAATCTGCCTGATCTAAAGCCGGCAATCCGTTTTAGAATAGCCTCACCGAATGAAATAAACTGTATTGCCATGTTTGATAAAATTTCCGCCTTATTTAAAGGCAGCCAGCCCAGCCCTGAACAGCTGTATAAAGAACAGCATCAAATTGAGTATGCGCAAGGCAAGGGCTATAGTGTCGGCGGCGTTGTGCTGAATGAAGCGCTGTCTGCGCGCCTGGAGTATTTATCCAACCGGCGCATGTCGGCATTTGACGACCTGAAGGCGCTGTATGGCGCAGCCATGATTATTAATGAAAAAATTGATTTGGAAATCGCCAGCCAGCGTTTTGCTGCGCATGTGGGCAATTCTGAAGAAAACCTGCTGGAATTTAAGCGGATTGTAAAAATCCTGAATGACTATTACCGCAATTTCATACGCGAGCGAAAATAAGCGCATTATATGCTTAATGCTGATCAGTTAGGGAGTTTCACCATAAACTTCTTAACTTTTGGGGCTATTCACGGCGGAGTCTTACCGTTTTTAAATCGAATTTTTGGAGCTCGTTTTGTTCTTTTGTTTTGCCAAAAGAACCAAAAGCATTTGTCATCCGCGAAACCTGTTAACTTTCTGCACTTGAACAGCTTTTATCGCAGAAACAGTCCATTTCAAAAGCCTGATAGGTTGCGGATGACGCTTACGCGTATCAAATAAATTCTAGAATTTAAAAAGAAAAAGCCAGTCAGTTTCTTAACTGACTGGCATTACTTATATGCTGATGATTCTGCTGGCGGTCTTTGTGCGCTGGCAAAAATAGCTCAAGGAATAAAAACAACGTGCTAAAATAAGCCTCAGGTTGTTTAGACTTTAAAGCTATATACATGTTCCAACAAGAAATTTCCCAACTGAACCTTGCCCGGCTGAAAGCGGGCGAAAAACGCTGGATTGGCAATCTCCAAGGCTCAGCGACGGGGCTGCTGTTTAAAGAAATTGCCGAACAGTCCAAGCAGCTGTTCATCATTGTGGCCCGCAGCAATCAGCACTTGGCGCAGTTGGAAAGTGAGCTGGAATTTTACGGCATTAAGCCGGTTATTTTCCCTGACTGGGAAATTCTGCCCTATGACCGCCTTTCACCGCATCAGGACATCGTTTCCGAACGTTTGGCGATTTTATCCAATATGCCGGCCAAAGGCGTGCTGCTGCTGTCAGCATCTACCTTGGCGCAGCGCGTAGCGCCGGCGTCTTGGGTTCTGGGCGAACATTTTGATATCCGCGCAGGGCAGAAGTTTGACCTGGAGCAGCAAAAGCTGCGCCTAATCCAGGCCGGCTATCATTTGGTCGATACGGTTTATGATCATGGCGAGTTTGCCGTCCGCGGCAGCATCATGGATATTTATGCTTCAGGGCAGGCCGCGCCCATCCGCATTGACCTGTTTGATGATGAAATTGACAGCCTGAAGTTCTTTGATCCGGAAACCCAGCGCACCACGCAGGCGCTGCAGAATTTTACCGTGCTTCCGGCCAAAGAGTTTCCATTAAAGGAAGGCCGTTCGGTCTTCCGTGACCGCTATGCGGATCAGTTTACAGCAGCCAATCCGAAAAAAAATCCGGTTTATCAAGATGTGCTGGAAGGCATTGCTTCACCGGGCATTGAGTTTTATTTCCCGTTGTTTTTCAGCGCGGAAGCCATGCAAAGCCAAAGCGCGCTGACATCGTACTTGCCAAAGAATGGCATTGTCATTACAGATCAGCACATGGATGAGGGTTTGGCGCAATTCTGGAAAGAAGCTGTGCGCCGCTATGAAGACCGCCGCCACAATGCCGATCATCCAATTCTGCCGCCAGAACAGCTGTTTCTGCAGCCGGGCCAAGTGCTGGAGCAGTTGAATCATTTTGGCCGGATGATTGTGTCGCAGGACAGCTTTGAAGAAAAAGCCGGCGTGCTGAATATCCGCGCAGAAGCGCCGCCACGCCTGCCGGTCGATCCGAAACGCGAAAAGCCGTTCACTGAAGTTAAAAACTATATTGACCATGCCAGCCATCCGGTGCTGCTGGTGGCGGAAAGCGCAGGGCGCCGTGAAACATTGAAGGATGCCTTGCGCCCGGCATTAGGCGATATTCCTTATGTTGCAAATTTTAAAGAATTCATTGATTCGCTGCATGCGGTTGCCATTACCAATGCGCCTTTGGAGCGCGGCCTGCTGCTGACCGGTAAAATCAGCGTTATTTCAGAAAATCAGCTGTATGAGCACCGTGTCGTGCAGCGCCGGCGCAAGCGACAGCAGGAAGTTTCCGAAGAATTCCTGATTCGCAGCCTGACCGAATTGAGCATGGGCGCGCCTGTGGTGCATATTGACTATGGCGTGGGGCGCTACGCAGGCCTGATCACGCTAAGCATTGACGATCAGGATCATGAATTCCTGCAGCTGGACTATGCCGATGCCGCCAAGGTTTATGTGCCTGTCACCAACCTGCACCTGATCAGCCGCTACAGCGGCGGCGACCCGGACTTGGCGCCCCTGCATAAGCTGGGCACCGACGCATGGAATAAAGCCAAGCGCAAAGCGCTGGAGCAGATTCATGATGTGGCGGCGGAGCTGCTGCATATTCAGGCGCGCCGCCAATCCAAGCCGGGTTTTGGCTTTGCGCTGGATCAAAGCCTGTACATGCAGTTTGCCAGCGGCTTCGCTTATGAGGAAACGCTGGATCAGGCCAACGCCATTGATGCGGTGCTGCATGACATGCAGCAGGCCAAGCCGATGGACCGTCTAGTTTGCGGCGATGTCGGCTTCGGCAAAACCGAAGTCGCGATGCGGGCCGCTTTCGTCGCGGTGCAGAACAGCCGGCAGGTGGCGGTTCTGGTGCCGACAACCTTGCTGGCGCAGCAGCACTATGAGTCATTTAAAGACCGCTTTGCTGACTGGCCTGTGCGGATTGAAGTTTTATCCCGCTTCGGCACATCCAAATCGCACAGCAAAACCATTGAAGATTTGGCCGAGGGCAAAGTCGATATTGTGATCGGCACGCATAAAATCCTGCAGGAAAATGTGCAGTTTAAAAATCTGGGCCTGATGATTGTCGATGAAGAGCACCGCTTTGGCGTGCGCGATAAGGAGCGCATTAAAGCCATGCGCGCAGATGTCGATATGCTGACCTTAACCGCAACGCCAATCCCGCGCACCCTGAACATGGCGTTCAGCGGCATGCGCGACTTGTCCATTATCGCCACGCCGCCGGCGCGCCGCCTAGCGGTTAAAACCTTTGTGCAGGAGCATACCGGCGAATCGGTGAAAGAGGCGATCCTGCGTGAACTGCTGCGCGGCGGGCAGGTGTATTTCCTGCATAATGAAGTGGAAACCATCGAGCGTACCGCAGAGAGCCTGCGTGAACTGGTGCCGGAAGCCCGTGTGGCCGTGGCGCATGGGCAAATGCGCGAGCGCGAGCTGGAGCAGGTCATGCAGCAGTTCTATCACAAAGAATATAATGTGCTGGTCTGCTCAACCATTATTGAAACCGGCATTGATGTGCCGAATGCCAATACTATTTTGATTGAGCGCGCAGACAAACTCGGCTTGGCGCAGCTGCATCAGCTGCGCGGCCGTGTCGGGCGCTCGCACCATCAGGCTTATGCCTATCTGCTGGTGCCTTCCATCAAAGGCTTGAAAGGCGATGCGGAAAAGCGTTTGGATGCCATTCAGCGCGCTGCCAACCTAGGCGCGGGCTTCATGCTGGCAACTGAAGATTTGGAAATCCGCGGCGCAGGCGAGCTGCTGGGCGAACAGCAAAGCGGCTCCATGCAGGCGATTGGCTACAGCTTGTATATGGAAATGCTGGAAAAAGCCACCAAAGCCATCCAGAAAGGCCAAACGCCAAACTTCGATGCGCCGCTTTCGCTTACAGCGGAAATCAGCCTGCACATGCCGGCCTTAATTCCGGATGAATATCTGGGCGATGTGCATCAGCGCCTGCTGTTCTACAAGCGCATCAGCAACACGGACAGCGCTGAAAAGCTGGACAATATCCGCATGGAGCTGATAGACCGCTTCGGCATTCCGCCGCAGCCGGTGAAGCAGCTGTTTGCTGTGCATCAGGTGCGGCTGAAAGCCGAACAGCTGGGCATTACCAAAATAGACATCAGCAGCCATGGCGGGCATATTGAATTCTTGCCGGATACTCCGGTGCAGGCCATCAGCATTATCCAGATGATGCAGAAGCATCCGACCTTCTTCAGGATGGAAGGCGGGCAGCGCCTGAAGGTAATGGTGATGTTGGAAGAGTACGATAAACGCATTCAGTTCCTGCATGATCTGCTGGACAGCTTGCTGAAAGAACTGCACTAAGTCAGGGTTTGCGGGCTTTTGCCGCAAAAGTCCGGCGCATGCTGGCGCGCTTGCCGGAAACACCGGGTTTTTGCAGCAATTTATTCAAGATAAAGCTGTGACGCAGATCAAGTTAAATAAGCGTTATTTATACTGAAACACATGGCTGATAATATTCACGTCCATAAGGATGTGATAGTATTAGGCATCATTTTAATTTTGCATCATTTATAAAGATATGTTTAGTTTACATCCGCAACTTGCGCAAGATACGTTTTATGTAGGCGACTTTCCACTGTCAACATGTCGTTTAATGAATGATATGCAATTTCCGTGGCTTATTCTGGTTCCCCGCGTACCCGGCATTACAGAGCTGTATGAATTAAGCCAGGCGGATCAGGAACAGTTCCTGCGCGAATCCAGCTGGCTGTCCAGCCAATTAGCCCGCGTATTCCGCGCAGACAAAATGAATGTGGCTGCTTTGGGCAACATGGTGCCGCAGCTGCATTTCCACCACGTTGTGCGCTATCAGAACGATGTGGCTTGGCCTAAACCGGTTTGGGGCACACCTGCTGTTCCTTACAGCAATGATGTGCTGGCGCATATGCGTCAAACCCTGATGCTTGCGCTCCGCGGTCAAGGCGACATGCCGTTTGACTGGCGTATGGATTGATCCTGAAAACGGACCATATTAGGGACATATGGCTGTGATTGTCTGCAAGGAGTGAGTGTGTGCCGCTAGACGATTGGATCAAAAAAGAACCGAAGCAGTTTGAGTACTTCCATCGGCTGATGGGGTACGTGATGCTGTCTTTGGTCACGCTCGTTTACCACTACACTCAGCCGGACACGCAGTATCAAATCTATATCCCGGTTTTCCTGCTGGGCGCGCTGCTGGTTACACCCAAGCTGTCGCGCTGGCTGGTCTACCGCTACAATAATAAAGTAAAGCGCACCGTTTTATTCATTATTGATATTGTGATTATTGCGGTCATGCTGGCCGCGGTGCACTTGAATTTAGTGCTGACCTTTTTGGCGATTTTCGCTTTGCTCTACGCAGCCATCAGCAATAAAATTTCATTTCTGATGGTGTCCTTGGCCAGCCTGATCGGCATTGTGGTTTTTTATAGTTCCACAATCTTTGTTTTCGGCTTTCATGAATACTTTGAGCCGACCAGCAGTGAGCTGACTGTTTTAGGCTTCATCTGCCTGATTACCTATTTCGGCGTCGGCAGTTTTTATCAGCGCAGCCAAGTGCAATTCATGGCGAAGAAAAAAGATCATTATTTTGATCAGATGAACCGCTACATGGAGTTTGCAAACCAGCTGAGTCGCTACGCGCCGCTGCAGCTTTGGCAGTCCATCATGAAAGGCGAGTCGGAAGCGAAAATTGAATACAAGCGTAAAAAACTGACTATTTTCTTTTCAGATATTCAAGGCTTTACCGAACTTTCTGAAACGCTGATCCCAGATGACTTGGCCTTCCTGCTGAATGACTACCTCAGCCATATGACTGAAATCGCCAAGCAGTATGAAGCGACTGTTGATAAATTCATGGGTGATGCAATCCTGATTTTCTTTGGCGATCCGCACAGCCAAGGCGTAGAGCAGGACGCAAAAATCTGCCTGGAAATGGCCATGGTGATGCGCCAGCAAATGAAGCTGCTGCGCGAGCGCTGGATTAAAATGGGCTATCCGCCGCTGCATATCCGCATGGGCATCAGTACCGGCTATTGCCACGTAGGCAACTACGGCGCTGCGCACCGCATGGCGTACACCATTGTCGGGCGCGATGCCAACTTGGCGGCTCGCCTGCAGAGCGCCGCGGAAGTCGATGAAATCCTGATTTCTGATGACACCCATCAGCTGGTGAAAAATGACTACCTATGCGCGCCGAAAGCGCCGATTTACCTGAAAGGCATTAAAGGCCCGGTGCGCACATGGCAGGTCATGGAAAAATACACCTCGAAGAAAACCGACTATCAGCGCTGGTTTGATTATGAGTATAAAGGCTTCCACTTGCTGCTGAACTTGGATGAAGTGCAGAATTTTGAATATCCTGAGCTGATTGTGGTGCTGGAAAAAATGATTAAGCGCCTGCAGACCCAGCAGAGAATGACTAACTCGGAAGGCATTGTGAAGCTGAATCTGGAAGATGAAGTGATTGTGGAAGATGTGAAGTCTTAATGTTATTTAGCGCATTAAAAAGACCGCTGCAGAGGCTAGTGTTGATCAGTTAAGGAGTTTCGCTGTAAACCTCTTAACCTTTTGGGTTATTCACGGCGGAGTTTTACCGTTTTTAAATCGAATTTTTGGAGCTCGTTTTGTTCTTTTGTTTCGCCAAAAGAACCAAAAGCATTTGTCATCCGCGAAACCTGTTCACTTTCTGCATCTAAATAATGTTGTTGCAAAAACAGTCAATTTTAAAGACCAGGTAGGTTGCGGATGACGCTTCCGCGTATCAAATAAATTCTAGAGTTAAAAAAGAAAAAGCCGGTCAATTCCTTAATTGGCTGGCTTTTTTATACAGCGGCCTTTTTTATGAGCTAAGCTTCAGCTTAACTGAAGCTTAGTGATTTTCTGAAGCATGGTTGATGGTGTATTTAGGAATTTCCACTTCCAGGTCTTCATTTTCAATTTTCACTTGGCAAGACAGGCGAGAGTCCGGTTCTAAGCCCCAGGCGCGGTCCAGCAGATCCGCCTCAATATCATCCATTTCATCTAAGCCGTCAAAGCCTTTGCGCACAATCACATGGCATGTGGTGCAGGCCTTAGACATATCACAGGCATGTTCAATTTTAATGCCGTTATTCAGCAGGCTTTGGCATAAATTGGCATTTTGCTCAACTTCAAACTCAGCGCCATTCGGGCAAATCGTTGCGTGAGGCAGTACTTTAATACGTGGCATAGTCTTTACCTATAAATTAGTTTGAGTTTGACCAGTCGTCGAGCTTGGTGCCTTTCAATGCGGCATCGATGTGCTGATTCATGCGCGCGGCTGCAAAAGCGTCGCTGTGGATTTTAAGCTGCTCTACAGCATTTTCAATGGCTTTAATTTCGGCGCTTTCCAGCTGAATTTCCAGCTGCGCTTTGGCTTGATTCAGGGCAGACAGTTCCGCTGCTGATAAAAGCGGGGCATCCGCCTTTAAAGCCTGTTCCAGCGCTTCAAGTTCACGCTTCGCTTCGACTTTAGTTTCCTGCAGATGGCGCAGGGCTTTATCTTCCTCAGCGAATTTGAAACCGTCCAGCAGCAGGCGCTCAGTATCTGAATCTGACAGGCCATAAGAAGGCTTAATGTCAATTTGCGCATGCACGCCGGAAGTGGTTTCTTTGGCGGAAACGGTCAAGAGGCCGTCTGCATCAACCTGGAATGTCACTTCAATGCGCGCTTGGCCCGCAGTCATTGGCGGAATGCCGCGCAAAACAAAGCGCCCAAGGCTGCGGCAGTGCTCGACTAAATCGCGTTCGCCTTGCACTACATGAATCAGCATGGCAGTTTGGCCGTCCTGATAAGTGGTGAATTCCTGACGGCGCGCCACTGGAATTGCGGTGTTGCGTGAAATTAAGCGCTCCACCAGACCGCCCATGGTTTCTAAGCCTAGCGAGAGCGGGGTGACATCCAGCAGCAGCGAGCCGTCTTTGGAATTGCCGATCAGCTGATTAGCGGTAATTGATGCGCCAATCGCAACCACTTCATCCGGGTTGATTGTGCAAAGCGGTTCCTGATTGAAGACCTCGCGCACGGCTTTCTGCACCGCATAAGAGCGCGTTGAGCCGCCAACCAGAACCACATTCTGAATATCATCCAGTTCAAGCTTAGCGTCGCGCATCACGCGCTTGCAGACACTGATGGTTTTGTCTAAAGCGGCTTTGATAATCGTTTCAAAGGTTGGGCGGTCTAAGGCAAGATGCTGATCCAGAACTTTAAGCTCAACAGATTCAGCATCAGACAAGGCTTCTTTGGCTTTGCGCGCGGCGACAACAAAATGCGCAAATTCAGCATCATCCAGTGTTTCAATATTCAGCTGCTTCTTCGCCCATTTCACAATCAGGCGGTCCAGGTCATCGCCGCCCAGCGCAGTGTGCCCGCCGGTGGCAAGCACTTCAAATACGCCTTGCGAGAAACGCAAAATCGACACGTCAAAAGTGCCGCCGCCCAAGTCATAAATCACATAGTTGCGGTCATGCGCTAAGCCGCTTTCCTGATCCAGGCCGTAAGCAACCGCAGCCGCTGTCGGCTCATTCAGCAGGCGCAGCACATTTAGGCCGGCCAGCTGCGCCGCGTCGCGGGTGGCTTGGCGCTGCGCTTCATCAAAATAGGCGGGAACGGTAATTACCGCGCCATTCACCGGGTTGCTCAGGCTCTCTTCGGCGCGGTCTTTCAGCTGCTTTAAAATTTCCGCAGAAATCTCAACCGGAGTTTTGCGGCCTTGCGCAGTTTCAAACGCCGGCATCTGATTGTCTTCGCCAGCCAAAGCATAAGGGTGCTGGAACTTGATGTCCGCTTTGGAGCGGCCCATAAAGCGCTTAACGGAAACAATGGTATTTTTAGGGTCCGCAGTAATGAACGGTTTGGCTGCATCACCGTATTCGGTGCTGTTCTCGGCATAATGAACTATGGACGGCAGCAATACCCGGCCATGCTGGTCATGAAGCACTTTGGCTTTTCCTGAAAGAACCGTGGCAACCAAAGAGTGAGTGGTGCCTAAATCGATGCCAATCGCAATGCGATGTTCATGCGGTGCGCTGGATTGACCTGGTTCCGCAATCTGCAAGAGAGCCATTGTGTTACATCCTTAGAACTTAAATATTTATAAACAGGTAAGATTAAAAATCATCATCTAAATCAAAGCTGTCATCATCCAGCAAGCGGTCTTCAGCTTTGTCGATGTCCGCCATGACTTTGACAAAGAAGCGCAGCTTGCGCACGGTATCGCGCGCTTCAGCCCAGTCTTCAGCAGCATAATCAATTTTGAATTCGCGCACCAGGCCTGCAATCCACTGCTGCACTTCGGTTTTTAATGAAACCAGTTCATCCGCAGAGCCGGCTTCATCCAGCTGTTCGCGGATTTCTAAAGCGGACTGCAGGAATTCAAAGTCATTGATGGATTGATCAAGATGGTGGTCTTGCTTTTTTAAGCTCAGCAAATAGGCCGCGCGGCTGTCAACATTAGATAAAGCCTTGAATGCTTGGTTGATTTCGCTTGATTTAATCAAAGCTTGATCTTTGTCTTCGGCTTTATCTGGATGATATTGTTGCTGCAGCTTAAGAAATTCATTTTTTAAAGCCGCTAAATCAATATCGAGTGCTGCGGGGAGGTTGAACAGCTCAAAATGATTCATGGGAGAATTGATCCGCGATTGATGTGCAAAAAAAGTATGCATTAAATGCAATTAAAACAGCGTATTTTACACTGTTTTAATGCAAAACGGGGAATGGGCTTTAAACAGTGAAAGACTCGCCGCAGCCGCACTCGCCTTTTTTATTCGGGTTGTTGAATTCGAAGCCTTCATTTAAGCCGTTTTTAACGTAGTCCATCTCCATTTCATCAAGATAGACCAGGCTTTTCGGGTCGACAAAAACTTTAACGCCAAACTGTTCGAATGTTTGATCATGTTCATCAATTTCGTCAACGAACTCAAGAACATAAGCCAAACCGGAACAGCCTGAAGTTTTCACGCCAACGCGAATGCCTTCACCCTTACCGCGATTTTTTAGGTAATTGCTGATATGAGCAGCAGCATTTTCAGTTAAATGGATCATGAAAACTCCGTTATTCTTACTTCAAAACCTGAAGCAGTTAAGCTTTAGTTTTTTTGCTGCGATAGTCTTCAACAGCGGCTTTGATGGCGTCTTCTGCAAGCACAGAGCAGTGCACTTTTACAGGAGGCAGCGCAAGTTCAGTTGCAATGTCAATGTTCTTGATGGCTTGCGCTTCATCAAGGGTTTTGCCTTTCAGCCACTCAGTTACCAGTGAGCTGGATGCAATTGCGGAACCGCAGCCGTAAGTCTTGAAGCGCGCTTCTTCAATGACGCCATTGTCATCAACCTGAATCTGCAGGCGCATTACATCGCCGCAGGCTGGCGCGCCGACCATGCCGGTGCCAACATTTTCAGCGTTCTTGTCTAAAACGCCAACATTACGAGGGTTTTCGTAATGATCAATTACTTTTTCGCTATAAGCCATGATGCTTCTCCAAACCTCGGGGTCAGCCTAATATTAATATGGGGGTGAAATTACATTTTTCAATGAGATAGCCTTAGTTTAAAGCTATCTCAGCGGGATGAATCAGTGCTCAGCCCATTCAACAGTAGAAAGGTCGATACCTTCTTTATACATGTCCCAAAGCGGAGAAAGTTCACGCAATTTCTCAACAGCTGCTTTAGTAATTTCAAGAACGTGGTCGATGTCTTCTTCAGTGGTGTATTTGCCGAAGCTGAAGCGGATTGAACTGTGCGCCAGCTCATCGGTCAGGCCCAGCGCGCGCAGCACATAAGATGGCTCAAGCGTTGCGGATGTGCAGGCAGAACCTGAAGAAACCGCAGCGTCTTTAAGCGCCATCATCAGTGATTCGCCTTCAACAAAGTTGAAGCTGACATTTAAGTAGTTTGCAACGCTTTGCGTCGGGTGGCCGTTTAAGAACACCTGTTCAAGGCCTTGCAGGCCATTCCACAGCTTGTCGCGCAGCACGCGGATGCGGTCCTGTTCTGCCTGCAGATTTTTTCCAGCCAGCTCAAACGCTTCGCCCATGCCGACAATTTGATGTGTTGCCAGCGTGCCTGAACGCATGCCGCGCTCATGGCCGCCGCCATGCATTTGCGCTTTCACGCGCACGCGCGGAGAGCGGCGTACAAATAAAGCGCCAATGCCTTTAGGGCCGTAGATTTTATGAGCGGAGAAGCTCATCAAGTCAACTTTCATTGTAGAAAGGTCAATTTCAACCTTGCCTGCAGCCTGCGCAGCATCAACATGGAAAAAGATTTTCTTAGCGCGGGTAATCTCGCCAATCGCTGCCACATCGGTAACTGTGCCAATCTCATTGTTCACCATCATCAGGGAAACAAGGATGGTGTCTGAACGGATTGCAGCTTCAACCATTTCAGGAGTAATCAAGCCGGTTTTTTCCTGCGGCTCAATATAGGTGATTTCGAAGCCTTCTTCTTCCAGCTCGCGGCATGTATCTAAAATCGCTTTATGCTCAATTTTAGAAGTAACGATGTGCTTGCCTTTAGATGCGTAGAACTGGGCAACGCCTTTAAGCGCAAGGTTGTCAGATTCAGTCGCGCCGGAGGTCCAGACAATTTCACGCGGGTCAGCTTTAATTAAGTTTGCGACCTGTTCGCGCGCGTATTCTACTTTTTCTTCCGCCTGCCAGCCGTAAGCGTGCGAACGCGATGCTGCATTGCCGAATGTGCCGTCAAAGGTCAGGCACTCCATCATGCGTTCTGCAACTTGAGGATCTACAGGGGTTGTTGCTGCATAATCAAGATAAATAGGACGTTTCATGTCAAATACCTGTAACCGATAAAAGGGCTGAATCAAAACCTGAAGAATTCTGGCGGATGGCAACGGTTTGCACATTGTCACGCGCTACAAGGTCAGCAAGGGTGATTTTTGCAAGATAATCGGCAATGTGGTGGGAGAGTTCCTGCCATAAATCATGCGTCAAGCACATCGCGCCATTCTGGCAGTTGCCTTTATGGTCGCAGCGGGTAGCATCGACGGTTTCATTTACAGCTTCAATAATTGCTAACACAGTGATTTCTTCAGCGCTCCGGGCTAAATGATAGCCGCCGTTTGCACCGCGGATACTTGAAACTAAGCCGTGGCGCTTTAATTTCGCAAATAACTGCTCAAGATAGGCAACAGAAATTGTCTGGCGCGCCGCAATTTCCGCAAGGGTGATCGTTTGTTCAGTTGGCTGCAAAGCTAGATCAAGTAGAGCAGTCACTGCGTAGCGACCGCGAGTTGTTAAGCGCATGATTCGATACACATGATTAGACTAGATGTGCCGATTTTAAGAATCCTGACTAAAATAGTCAAGTTTTTTTAAGACTGTTTGTTCTGTTTTATTTTTGCAGAAAAATTATATATTTAACCAATCCAAAAATTATACACTAATAACGCAGTTAAAAGAACCGTAATTATTGAAAACACTGCGTTTATCCGCTTTTGCCGGCGCTCGATGCGCTTGATGCGGTTTTTGTACTGCTTGACTTCCACTTGCAGGGTGTTGATCTTTGAGCGCTGCTGGTCAATTTTTTCCAAAAGCGGCGCAATGCGCTTTTTGGATGAGGTAATGTCCTGGTCATCCGCCGGTTCGGTCAGCCAGTGCTTCCAGTCCGCCAGCACTTTCGGCAGGCTAAATAAAGACAGCAGGTCGCGGAACTCATCCTTTAAGACCATGTCGCCGTCTATGCGCATGGCTTTAATGCTGCGGCGGTTGCCGAAAACAAAGATTTTAATCAGATCCATCAGGGTGGTGCGGACGTCTAAATCCACCGCTTTTTCCGGCGCTTTGTCATCAAACAGCATGCCGTTTTCGGTGAACTGAACGTAAAAGTCAAAATAAGGAATATAGCTATTTATTTTTACTGCAATTTTTTCATCTACAAACTTTTTCGCCTGCAGCGCCACAACACGGTCATGCTTTAAAATAAAGCTGAACACGGTTTCCAAAACAATCAGGGTCATTGTAAGCAGCAAATGTGGGTTTGATTGATTTTGTTTTTGTTGCGTATCACTCATAAAAAAAACAATCCTTACCTGAAACAAATGAGCGTCCTGCCCGCGGGTGATTTCAGGATTAAACCAAAAACACATGAATTAAGTTGCTTTGTAGAACAGTTTTGCAAATCTATCAAGCCTTAAGTTTGCTATTATAGTGCTAATTTGCAGATTGACGTATAAATTTGCTCATAAAATCATGAGGAACGGTGCATTATATGGATAAAATAAACCCAGCTGAGCCGGAAGCGGCGGAACAGGATCAGTCTGAAAAACATATAAAATCCAAGCTCCGCCATCATCCTGACCGCAAGTCCGTGCTGGATTTCCGCAAATACACCAAGCAGATTTGGCTGGCCGGTTTAGGCGCATTTTCACGCGCTGAAGAAGAAGGAAACAAGCTTTTTGATTCTTTGGTCAAAGTGGGCGAGGAGCTTGAGTCTAAAACTGCAGATATCGCAGATCAGGCTGTAGAGAAAGTCACTGAAAAAGCTAAAGAATCTGTCACCGACACCAAAGACAAAGTCGAAAAGCTGCTGGATAACGGCGTCAACCATTCTTTAAACCGCTTAGGGCTGGTGGCGGCTAAGGATTTGCAGCATCTGGAAAAAATGATTCTGCAGCTGCATGCGAAAATTGACCTTTTGGCGGAAGAGCAGCGGAAAATTCAGGCGCAATTGTCTAAAAAATAGAGTTTTGTGCGCTATTATTCATTTTTTAGGGTTTTTCCCGTCATGTTTTTGCAAAAAAAGAGGTTCGGGAGTATTGCGTTTCCCCCTAAAGCATTGCTATAAAGGCGCTAGGGCAATCTAAACAACTTCTTGAACCTTAAATAAACGATATTAAGAGGACGTAATTTTCATGAATAAATCAGAATTAATTGATGCTATTGCAGATAAAGGGGGTTTATCTAAGGCTGACGCAGGCAAGGCTTTAGACGCGGCGATTGCCTCTGTTACTGAAGCATTGAAAGCTGGCGATACTGTAACTTTAGTTGGTTTCGGTACATTCAGCGTTAAAGAGCGCGCAGCGCGCACTGGCCGCAATCCGCAAACTGGCGCGGCTTTAGAAATCAAAGCAAGCAAAGTGCCAAGCTTCAAAGCGGGCAAAGGCTTGAAAGATTCTGTAGCTTAAATTTATTAAGCTTATAAACGCGCCATTTTTGGCGCGTTTTTTATTGATAAATGTGATTTAGCGCTTTAACGCATTCATTCATTGCTGGTTTTCAGTTAAAATTCTCCGCAAATAAAATATTGGATTACTTATGGAATCTTTTCGCAAAGTCATTAAGGGCTGGCTGGGCAAAGTTCTGCTCATTTTGTTTTTGACCCCTTTAGCGCTTGTAGGTATTGAAGGATATTTTAGCAGCGGTTCAAAAGATGCGGTGAAGTCAGTGAATGGCGCGGATATCTCTGAAAAAGAGGTGGAGCAACTGACCAGTTCGCTGAAAGAGCAGTATCTGGCGTATGCGAAGGGCGATGAAACTTTGCTGAATCAGAATTTCATTAATAACAAAGCCATGGAAACTTTGATTTCGCGCCAGCTGCTGCAGCAGCAGGCCGATAAGCTGGGCATTAGCCTAAGCGATCAGCAACTGGTGCAGATGATTCGGCAGCAGCCGAGTTTTCAGCAAAATGGCCAATTCTCAGAAGAACTGTTTTCTAATTATTTAAAATCGATTGGCATGACCAATCGTGAATTTATTGAAAATTTGCGTAAAGATCACGCTTTGAAAATGCTTTCCGCAACATTTATGGATTATGCGCTGGTCAGCCCGGTGGATATCAAGCAAATTGCTGATCTGCAGACTGAACAGCGCACGCTGCAGCTGGCGAGCATTAAGCTGGATGATTATAAGCGCGGCGTGAAAGTCACTGAAGCTGAAATTGCTGCCTATTATAAAAAGCATCCGTCAATGTTTAAGCAGGGAACCAGCGTTGATGTAGATTTTGTGGTGCTTTCTCCGGCCAATGTGAAAGGCGCTTCAAATGAAGTGACCGATGCGGAGCTTAAGCAGGCTTATGACGCATTTGTGCAGAAGCAGCAGGCTGCCGTTCAGCCTGTGGTGAAGCATATTTTAATTACGGCGGATGGCCGCACCGATGCTGAAGCGAAGAAATTAGCTGAAAAAGCGGCGGCTGAAATTAAAGCGGGTGCATCTTTTGCTCAGGCTGCAGCGCAGTATTCTGAAGATCCTGAATCGAAGAATAAAGGCGGCGCCATTGCAGTCTACCAAAAAGGCGTATTTGGCGATGCATTTGACCAGGCAGTTGCCGGTTTGAAAGCGGGCCAGATTTCTGCGCCGGTGAAAACAACTTACGGCTATCACATTGTAGAAACCTCGGCAGCAGCTGTTCAGGTGCCGGCATTTGAAGCTGAAAAAGCCCGCCTGACGCAGGAAGTGTTAAGCGCTAAAAATGCCAATGCTTTCTCTGATACCGTCAACAGCCTGAATGACATGGTAGTCAGCAGCGATGCGCTTGACGTGATTACTCAGGAAGTAAAAGGTGTTCAGGTTCAGTCTATTAAAGGCTTAACGCTTTCTTCGGTGCATCCGGTGCTGAGCGATGCAAATGTGAAAGTGAAGCTGTTTAATGATGATGTTAAAAACGGCGACCGCAATGTTTCCAGCAGCATTCAGCTGGCGAATGGCGATGCGGTTTGGGTGAAAGTCCGCAATTATCACGCTGCCGGCGTGCAGACTTTGGCGGAAGCTAAGGCGCAAGTCACTGCAAAACTCATTGAGCAGAAGGCTTTTGATGCGGCCAAAGCGAAAATTCAAACTGCGCTGAATGAGTTTAAAACTAAGCCTGAAGCATCGGTGAGCAAAGCGGGCCTTAATTTTGTCAGCGCAGGCACATTTACCCGTGCGGACGGCATGCTGAAGCGTGAAATTCAGCGTGCTGCATTCAGTGTGGCTGCGCCAAAAGCTGGCCATTGGTCTGTGACGACGGCCAGCCTGCCAAATGAACTGGTTGTTGTGGCGGTTACCGGCGTGAATAAAACCACATCTAATGCATTGACCGGCGACCAGCTGAATGAACTGTCTAAGCTGTACCAGCAGCTGCGCGGCCAGCAGGAATTTGATGATTACACCCGCTACCTGAAAGAGCATGCGAAAATCAAGTAAGCGCTGAAGCTATCATTGAAAAGAAAAAACCAGCCCGAGGGCTGGTTTTTTTGCATCTGCTTTTGCTGTTTGATTGTGCTGAGGCGAAAAGCTGAATATGCCTCGAAATCAGAAATGCGTCAGGCCAAGCATCCGTATTTCCGGCTGCGTGGACAGGGCGGAAGATTAGGTGCGGATCTTAATTTCGTAGCCGGTGTATTTGCGGATGTTGATCACGCCGGTATCCAGAATTAAGTACTGGCCTTTAATGCCTTGCAGCTTGCCGCGGATAATCGGGGTTTTATCCAGATTATGCGATTTGATTTTCTCAGGATACTGCTCTACAGGGTAAATGAATTCGCGCGGGCGCTCATCATTCAGCAGTTCTACGGTTTCATTGAACTGCAGATTTTGGCTGAATTCATCGCGGATGGCTTGGATTTTCGGCGCGAATTCTTCGACCAGCTGTTCACGGATTTCAATTAAATCAATCGGTTCAGCTTCGCCTTTCAGCAGCTTGCGCCAGTCGGTCTTATCGGCAACCTGCGTGCCGAACATGATTTCCAGCTGCCCGGACAGGCGGCGGGAACCGACCTGCATAATCGGCAGGGCTTGGGTTGCGCCCTGATCCAGCCAGCGTGTCGGCATTTGGCCCAGGCGGGTAATGCCGACCTTTAAAGCGCTGGAATTGGCCAGATAGACAATATGCGGCTGGAAGCAGACCTCATGCGCAAAGCTGTCTTCGCGGCAGGTGCCTAAATGATAGTGGCAGGTTTCCGGCTTCATAATGCACATATCGCATGCCGCTTTGGTTTTAAAGCACTTGAAGCAGTGGCCCTGCGAATAGGATTTTGGCGTTTTAGTTCCGCAGGAAATACAGTAAATATTGCCTGTCGCTTCAATTTCAATTTCCTGGCCAAGGCTGAAAGGAAGCTCAATTTCTGAACGGTCCAGAATAAATTTGTATTCTACATTCGCCTTGTGCGTCTGCTGATCAGTTACACTACGGTCTATGAGGCCTGCATGCATTTTATGGCAAATGCCTTGTAGTTCCATAAAGAATACTCGCTTAAATAATAGGGATGCAGTTATGGCTGAACAAAATGTCATCACTTCGATGCTAGACGATTTATCTAAAGAACAGCCGATTTCAACTGCATTATGTATTGGACAGAATCTTGAACAATACGGCAATAATCAATCAATTCAATGGCGCTATTTTAGCGTATCTGAGTTTTTAAGTCTGCCTTTTAACCGGCGCTATGACTTGGGGTTTGTGCTGCTGAATACGGCGGAAATGGCCGATGCCTCCAGTCAGGACAAGTCGCAGCTGCTGGTTAAGCTGCGGGATTTAATGGCAAAGCGCATTGTGGTGGTCAGCCGGCTGCAGGATGAGCAGCTGCTGCGCGCTTTGGGCTTTACTCAGCTGATTGATAAAACCGCGCATGGCAGCGATTTCGCCTTGTGGCAGTTTAATATTCTGACCTATAAGCATGTGCCGGACTGGTTTAATTCCAAGTTTTGGGCCAACCCTGAAAACTGGAATAAGTTCCGCTGGTAGCGACGGATTTTCCGCAAGCGCATGATGCTCATCCGCAGGTCTGTATGCAGCAGGGTTCCAGCCATTTTTTACAGCTTAAGAGCCTGAATCTAAATGAAACAGGCGGTTGGAAGCGCAGATTCTTTTGGCGATATAATGCGATTTTTTCAGCCGGATTAAGATAATCTGCGACTGGAATTCCAGTTCGCCGAATTCAGGCTCAACCTGCACATAATGAAGCTGGCCTAATTCGTCCCTGACCCGCGCCTGAGCGGAAAAGCCCGGCCGGGCATTGCCGCTGGAAATGGTGGCTAAGCGCCCCAGCAGGTTGACCTGCTGCCTGATCTGCCTGGGCGGAATGACCTGATCCAGGCAATGAATCATGAAAACTGTGAAAAAAATAGCAATGATCAGCGCCGGCAGCACCAGATAATAGGCCGGAAAAAAGGCCAATTCACGGGAATAAATGCAGAATTGCAGGAAGTAGCCTGCAAAGCTGAAATTCATCAGCAGGAAAAACAAGATTAATGTTTTAGAAAACTTAACATTCAGCAGCGGCAGCTCATCTAAGCGCTTAGGTGAAAACTTTTTAAAAAGCACACTTGGGCGCAAATTCAGATAGTAGCCGATGGTTTCCGCCATGCCGAGCAGCAGAACAGCGATCAGGCTTAAATGAAAGGGAATTAAGCTGTATTCTGTAAGAAACTCTGGCATGGCAGCATCCTGCGGGTTTTATGCTTCTAAAAGGTAAATTCCGCCATCAGAATGCACGGTAATTTCTACTTTTTCAAGCGCTTGACCTTGGCATGGGCCGGAAATGCATTCGCCGGTTTCCACCATGAACAGCGCGCCATGCGTAGAGCATTCAATGTATTCCTGATCGCGGTCTAAAAACTGGTTTTCTAAAAATTCCAATTCAACCTGCAAATGCGGGCACAGATTCTGATAGGCGTAAAAAGCGCCGTCACGCTGGGTGATGAAAATCGTGTCGCCATCCGGCGTTTCAAAGGAACGCGCTTCGCGTTCCGGCACATCTTCGGTCATGCAGATTTTATGCATTAGGCGCATTCCTTTTGAAAGTTCTGCAGCAGCTGCGCATAGCTGCCGATGTCTAAGCGCGGGCCAAACTGCGCAACAACTTCACTGGAAATCAGAATAGCGAGTTCCGCCGCGGTTTGATAGCCTAAGCCGGCATTTAATGCATAAAGGAAAGCGCCTGAAAATGCATCGCCGGCGCCGTTGGCGTCTACGGCAGTGACTTTGCGCCCGGAAACAGTAAATGTCTGCTCATTGTTATGAATTAACGCGCCTTTTGCGCCCAATGTAATGACAATGTGCTTGCTGAGTGATTGCAGCTTCGCCAGCGCCGCTTCAATGCTTTGGGTCTCGGTGTACATTAATGCTTCCTGCTCGTTGCAGAATAGCAGGTCTACGCCGTCATCCAGCAGCTCATCCAGGCCTTGGCGCGCGTACATCACCATCGCCGGGTCTGACAGCGTTAAAGCAATTTGAACGCCGTTGGCTTTGGCGATTTCGCGCGCCTGCTTGACCGCAACGCGGGCAGAATCGCTGGTCGATAAGTAGCCTTCAATATAGAGCCATTTGGCTGCCTGCAGTGGCGCGAAATTAATCTGGCCATCGGTAAGCTCAGCAGTAATGCCTAAATAGGTGTGCATGGTGCGTTCTGAATCCGGGCTGACCAGCACCATGCATGTGCCTGTAACGCCTTCGCTGATGGACTGCGCAGCGGTTTGAATGCCGGCTTCATTTAAGCCCTGCAGGTAAATCTGCCCCAGGTCATCATTGCCGACGCGGCAGCCGTAAAATGCGGAACCGCCTAATGCGCTGAATGCTACGGTTGTATTGGCTGCGGAACCGCCGGAAGCTTGGCCTTTATAGACTTGGCTGGCCTGCAGGGAACTGTACAGCGCAGCCTGAGTATCGCCGTCAGTCAGCTGCATTGTGCCTTTTTGCAGGTTTTGCTGAATAAGAAAATCATCAGAAATTTTAAATTCCTGGTCAATTAATGCATTGCCAATTGCAAAAAGATCAACAGTCGCCATGTTTTTCAGTCACATCAAAAAAATGAAAGCGCTAAGTTTACACCAATGCTCAGGTTTGCTGAAGTTTGTTGAGTAAAATTCATTGCGCCTGCATCTGCGCCGGTTTTTTAGGCATATTGCCAAAAATGAGGCTTTTTTTTGCGTTATTTGTGGATTTGTTTCTCTTTGCTATTGATCAATGCCTGAATTTTTATTTACATAGACCGCAACGGTTATTTCGCTGTTTCAGCTTTTGACGCCGCTGAAAAATATTAACTGATCATTAGATTAAAAAGTGTGGGTATATGGAAATAAGTATTCGTCAAGCCGAACAATTGCCAAAACACATCGAAAATTTAGCAGCTTTGGCAAATCAAGAAGGCTATGCATTTATTCAGCGTTTAATCGAGGAATTTGAAAGCGGCAAAAACCGTTTTGACCAGACCGGCGAGTGCCTGCTGCTGGCTTATGACGGCGATAAGCTGGTAGGCTGCGGCGGCTTGAATCAGCAGTGGGGCGATGCCGGCGTAGAAGACCGGATTGGCCGGGTTCGGCGCTTTTATGTGCATCCGCAGTACCGCCAGCATGGGGTCGGCAAGCAGCTGCTGCTGGAGCTGGAGAAAAAGGCGCGCCCGTTTTATGCAGCGCTTTGCTTGAATACTGACACCAAGTCCGCTGCGCATTTTTATCAAAAGCATAATTATGTTTTTGTTGAAAGCCATCCAAATTATAATTATTTTAAATATCTGATTGTTTGATGCATTAGACTTCTTTCAATAAGTCATTTTTCAAACAATATTTAATTCATAATGAGAATTCCCTCTCCTTTTTAAGGAGACTTGCGCAGAATACCGCTCAGGGTGAGGATTTTATTAAAAAACTCCCTCATCCTAACCTTCTCTTGAGTCATATATGGCGCAAGAGAACTATTTTATATTTCTGCGCTGCATTGCGGTTCAAGCCGGAACTATGCAGCGCTTTTAAGCTGTAAATCCTCAACGTTTTTAATTTCAATTTAAGCTGCGCATTCAACAATGATTCTTATCCTTTAATATAAGAATCAAGCGCATGCCCATTCCCGTTCCATCCGCAAATGACCATCAAAGCGCAGTCCGGCTTTTAGCCAAAGTGCCGCCAATTACCGCGCTCTTCTGGCTGACAAAAATTTTTGCCACGACCTTTGGCGAAACCGCAGGCGATGCGCTGTCGATGTCGCTGAATTTGGGCTATTTGACCAGCACATTTATTTTCGCCGGCATTTTTATTGGCCTTGTCTGCCTGCAGATCCGCGCGAAACATTATCATCCCTATCTGTACTGGTTCACCATTATTGCCAGCACGACCGTAGGCACAACCTTGGCGGATTTTCTGGACCGCTCATTGGGCATCGGCTATTTCGGCGGCAGCGCCATATTGCTGACTTTGCTGATCGCCACACTGTATGTTTGGCGCACAGTGGAGGGCAGCATTTCGCCTTATGCGCTGCAGCGGCCGCGTGCAGAATGGCTGTACTGGCTGACCATTACTTTTTCGCAGACTTTAGGCACAGCGCTGGGCGACTGGTCTGCAGACAGCGCCGGGCTGGGCTATGCTGGCGGCATGGTTTTATTTTCGGCTTTAATCCTGCTGGTTGTGGCGCTATTTTATTTTACTGAAATTTCAAAAACACTGCTGTTTTGGGCGGCTTTCGTGCTGACCAGGCCTTTGGGCGCAGTGGTGGGCGATTTTCTGGACAAGCCCGTCAGTTCCGGCGGTCTGGATTTAAGCCGTTTCGCAGCCTCAGCCGTGCTGCTGCTGGCGATTATGCTGTGCGTTCACTGGGCTAAGCGTCAGGAGGCAAGGCGCACTGGCTAAAGAAAGCCGGCGCCTCATTAATGTTCCGGCAGTGCAAAAGGCGCGTTGGCGCTGGTTTTGATGGCATTGAAATGTTGACCAATTCACTTGGAAAATTATCATTCTGTGAATTCTGCTGCTGATTTTCAGGTATACTCAAGCGACTTAAAAATGCTATGAATTAGGAGATCACATGACTGTAGATGTCACTGAAACCATTTCACAAACTGTTCACCCAGCGTTTCAGTTGGTACGTCAACACCATGTTGAAGCCTTAGACATAGCAGTGTCTGAATACAAACATAAAGTCACCGGCGCAGTGCATTACCATTTAGCGTCTAAGCATGATGAAAACGTCTTTTTAGTCGCATTCCGCACCCAGCCGATGGACTCTAAGGGCGAAGCGCACATTTTGGAGCATACCGCACTGTGCGGTTCAGAAAAGTTCCCGGTCCGCGATCCGTTCTTTTTAATGATCCGCCGTTCGCTCAATACCTTCATGAACGCTTTTACCGCAGCGGATTGGACGGCCTATCCATTTGCGACGCAGAACAAAAAAGATTTTCAGAACCTGCTGGAAGTGTATCTGGATGCAGCTTTTTCGGCGAATTTAAACCCGCTGGACTTCGCGCAGGAAGGCATCCGCATTGAGCTGGAGAACGGTGAACCGGTTTATAAAGGCGTAGTGTTCAATGAAATGAAAGGCGCCATGAGCTCGCCTTCAGACCAGCTGTATCATCAATTGGCGCATCATTTATTTCCGGAAACCACCTATCACTATAATTCCGGCGGCGACCCGAAAGATATTCCAGACCTGACTTATCCTGAGCTGGTGAATTTCTATAAATCGCATTATCACCCAAGCAATGCGGTATTCATGACCTTTGGCAATGAGCCGGCCTATCAGCTGCAGGAGCAGTTTGAAGCGCTGGCTTTGTCTAAATTCGGCCAAGGTGAAACCCTGTATTCAAAGCCGGAACGCCGCTTAACCCAGCCGGTGGCTGTGACCGAAACCTATGCTGTGGATGCGGAAGACCTGAAAGACAAAACTTATCACATTATTTCCTGGCTGCTGCCGCAGGCCAGCGACATCAAGCTGCGCTTAGGCATGCGCCTTGCGGAAGGCGTGCTGCTGGAAGATTCCGCATCGCCGCTGCGCCATTATTTGGAAACCTGCAGCTATGCCCAATCCACTGGCCCGATTATGGGAGTGGACGACTCCAACTTTGAAATGACTTTCTACTGCGGCGTGCAGGGCTCTAACCCGGAACATGCTGAAGAATTTAAGAACGGCGTATTCGGCATTCTGCAGGATGTGGCTTCAAAGCCTGTAGACGCTGCGCTGGTTGAAGCCATTCTGCATCAGATTGAGCTGCATCAGCGTGAAATCAATGGCGACGGCATGCCGTACGGCCTGAGCCTGATTTTAAACGGCCTGGGCAGCGCCATTCACCATTCAGACCCGATTCATGTCTGGGATGTAGACACCGCGATTGAACAGGTTAAAGAAGAACTGAAAGACCCGATGTGGCTGTCGAATTTAATCAAAACCCATTTGATTGATAACCCGCACCGCGTGCAAATGACGCTGGTGCCGGACGCGCAGAAATCCGCCAAAGAAGCCGAAGCTGAAAAGGCGCGCCTTGCGGAAATTGGCGCCAAACTGACTGAAGAGCAGAAGGCGGAAATTATTGCGCAGACTGAAGCGCTGAAAGTGCGCCAAGACACGCCGGATGATTTGAACCTGCTGCCTAAAGTTGGCTTGGAAGATGTGCCGGCGGAACTGCAGATTGTGCAGGGCCAGCTGCGTGAAATCATTTCCAATAATATGGACATGCCGCTGAATCTGTACCACGCGGGCACCAATGGCATTTATTACCAGCAGGTGCTGATTGAAATTCCAGATGAAATTGTAAAATCTCCCTACTTTAACCTGCTGTCAATTTTGATGGGCGAAGTCGGCGCGGGCCAATACGGCTACCTTGAGCTGCAGCAGCTGCAGACTGCGGTCAGCGGCGGCCTTGGCATGGGCGCATCGCTGCGTTCCAAAGTCGATGACAAAAATCAGATCAGCGCGTGGCTGACGCTGACCACCAAATCTCTGGTGCATAATTTTGAAGCGGTCGGCCTGCTGAAGCTGGCCTTTGAACAGCTGCGCTTTGATGAGAAGGGCCGCATTATTGAACTGCTGCAGCAGCGCAAAACCCGCTGGCAGTCCCGCCTTTCCGGTTCGGGCCACAGCTATGCCATGCAGATTGCCAGCCGCAATCACAGCGCATTGGCGCAGCGCGACTATCACAATACCGGCCTTGGCGCTTTAAACTGGCTCAGTGATTTAACCGCTAAAATTGAAAAAGATGAAGCTGCCTACAATCAGCTGATTGATGAGCTGAAGCTGATTCACAATAAGCTGCTGAAAGCGCCAAAGCAGTTTCTGCTGGTTTGTGAAGAGCATCAGTCAGAGCCGCTGGTGGAAGAAGTGCAGAAGGTTTGGGATAAAGTCACAATTGAAAGCATTGAACGTGATTTAATCCAGCTGCCGCCTGAAAACAGCGCTAAAGATGAAGCATGGCTGATTCAAGCCAATGTGCAGTTCTGCGCATCGGCCTATCCAGCGGTGGAAGTGTCGCATCCGGATGCTGCGCCGCTGATGATTTTGGCGGCCTATTTGCGCAACGGCTTCCTGCACAGCGCAATCCGTGAAAAAGGCGGCGCATACGGCGGCGGCGCCAGCTACGACGGCAATGCCTGCTCATTCCGCTTCTACAGCTACCGTGATCCGCGTTTGGCGGAAACCTTCAATGATTTTGAAGCCAGCGTGCAGTGGCTGCTGAATACGCCGCAGCAGGAGCATCAGCTGGAAGAAGCGATTTTAGGCCTGATTGCCGGCATGGACAAGCCGGGATCTCCGGCCGGTGAAGCGATTACCGCCTGCTATTCCTTGCTGCATAAGCGCACGCCTGCATTCCGCAAAATGCTGCGTGAACGCCTGCTGGCTGTGACGCTGGATGATTTAAAGCGCACTGCAAAAACTTACCTGCTGGATCAGGCTCCGGTTAAAGCGGTGGTTGCGCCTGTCGCTAAGCGTGACGCGCTCATTGAGCTGGGCTTTGATATTAAGCAAGTGAATTAAGGTAGAGGTGATTATGGCGTTCACTCATTTTG
The DNA here is from genome assembly GCF_001696615.3 of Acinetobacter sp. WCHAc010034. Taxonomy (NCBI): domain Bacteria; kingdom Pseudomonadati; phylum Pseudomonadota; class Gammaproteobacteria; order Moraxellales; family Moraxellaceae; genus Acinetobacter; species Acinetobacter sp. WCHAc010034. The sequence continues at coordinate 3,613,648 of NZ_CP032279.1, forward strand.
AGCGTAGCGCATTGCAGCTGGGCATTCTGCTCAGCGCAATGGCCGCAGTCAGCGCATTGGCGCAAAGCACCGTTCCGGCGCCAAAGCCGGCCACGCCGGAGGCCTGTGTGGCGCTGGAATCGAATGCCGACCGTCTGGCTTGCTATGACGCGCTGTATAAAATACCGCCGGAAGCCAAGCCTTCATTGGTTTCAGAGCGCTTGGCGGCGCAGGAATTAAAGCCTGAACCGACCGAAAAGCTGACTTTAAAAGAAAAAGTCAGCCATGCGTTTTCAGAGCGCCTGTTTGCGGTTGAAGCGCCTCAGCTGAACCCGAACCTGTCCATGTTGGACAGGCGCTGGGAGCTGTCGCAGGACAGCAAGCTGGGCACCTGGAATATCCGCAGCTATCAGCCGGTATATCTGATGCCGGGCTATTGGACGTCAGATAAAAATGAGCGCCCATCCAGCCCGAATCCAACCAATACCGTGCAGCCTGATCAGGAACAGCAGTTGAAATCGATGGAAGCCAAGTTCCAGCTGTCGCTGAAAACCAAAGCGGTGGAAAACTTGTTTGGCGATAACGGCGATGTCTGGGTCGGCTATACCCAGTCTTCGCGCTGGCAGGTCTATAATGAGGCCGAATCGCGCCCATTCCGTGAAACCAACTATGAGCCTGAAGCCAGCTTGGTGTTTAGAACCAACTATGAGCTGCTGGGCTTGAATTGGCGCATGCTGGGCCTGACCTTGAACCATCAGTCTAACGGCCGTTCAGATCCGCTGTCGCGCAGCTGGAACCGGGTGATTTTAAATCTTGGCTTTGAGCGCGATAATTTCGCCTTGATGCTGCGCCCGTGGTACCGCATTGAGGAAGACTCGGCGGATGACAATAATCCGGATATTACAGACTATGTCGGCCGCGGCGACTTAACTGCATTTTACCGCTGGAAAGAGCATGACTTCAGCCTGATGCTGCGCCACTCGCTGAAAGGCGGCGATGATTCGCACGGCGCCGTGCAGTTTGACTGGACGTTCCCGATCAGCGGCAAGCTGCGCGGCCAAGTTCAGTTGTTTGACGGCTATGGCGAGAGCTTGATTGACTATAACCACCGCGCGACTTATGTCGGCGTTGGCGTGTCATTAATGAACTGGTTCTAATCTGCATAAGTGCAGAAAAACCGCGCCTAGGCGCGGTTTTTTTTCTTTGAGCAGGTTCATCAGCCAACCTGAATTTCAGAAGGCGGATGCTTCAGCCGGCTCTTTTTCGGCGTGGCAATTAAATAAGCCAATGTCAGCGGCCCTAAACGGCCGGCGAACATCAGCAGCATTAAAATGACTAAACTGGCCGGCTGCAGCTCGCCGGTAATTCCGCGCGACAAGCCCACCGTGCAGGCGGCGGAAACCGCTTCAAACAGCAGGTCTAAAAAGTCCGCCTTCGGCTCAATCAGCAGCAGGCTGAAAAAACCCATGAAGATTAGTGTGACGGTAATGAAAATAACCGCCAGCGCTTTAAAAGTGGTCTTTTCAGGCACAGAATGGTTGAAAATGCGCACTTCATCTTCACGGCGCAAAAAGCTGATGACGCTGAGCAGCACCACAATGAAGGTCCCGACCTTAATGCCGCCTGCGGTGCTGAGCGAGCCGCCGCCGATGAACATCAGCATCATGGTGACTAATGCAGAAGCGTCAGACATTTGCTCCACCGGCAGGCTGTTGAAGCCGGAAGAGCGGGGCACTGTGGCATGGAACCATGCATTCACGGCCTGCTCACCCACACTCATGTTGGCCAGCGTCAGCGGGTTGCTGGCTTCCAGGCTCCAGATGGCAATGAACGCGAATACATTCAAGCCTGCAATGGTAGATAAAATCAGCTTGCTGTTGGGGCTGAGCTTTCTCCAGCTTTTATTGCGCTTAATGTCCATCAGCACTAAAAATCCGATTCCGCCAATGATGTACAGCATGCTGATGGTAAAGGTAATGACATACTGGTCAGCAAAGCTCATCAGGCTGTTGGGAAACAGCGAAAAGCCGCCATTGTTGAATGCGGAAATGCTGTAGAAAGCAGCATAAAACAGGGCTTGGGCGAAGTTGTAATCCTGCAGCCATGCAACAGTCAGGATAACCGTGCCGACAATTTCAAAAAATAAGGAATACAGAAAAACACCCTTAATGGTAAAGGTGACTTTTTTCAGGCTGGTTTGCCCGATGGTTTCCTGCGCCATGATCTGCTGCTTTAAGCCCAGCTTAGGCGACAGGCTCATCACGGCCAAAATGGCAAAGGTCATAAAGCCCAGGCCACCGCACTGCAGCAGCAGCATAATCACAACTTTACCGAAGACGGTATAGGCTTCACCGACATTCACGACCGACAGCCCTGTAATGGTCACGGCCGATGTCGCGGTAAACATTGCGTGCAGCCAAGGCAGGTCGCCGTGGTGTGAAACGGGCAGCTTCAGCAGCAGGGTGCCTGCAATAATCAGCGCAAGAAAGCCTAAGGCTAAAATGCTGGGCGGGCTGAGGTTAACTGTGCCGCGCTTTTTATTATGCAGTTTCATGCGGTTTTAAACTGCTTGGACAGCCTGCGCAAAGGCTCCAGCTGGCCTTCAACCACCAGAATATCGCCTTTCTGCAGAATCATATTGGGGTCAATGCTGAATAAAACCTCTTTGCCCCGCTTATGCAGCAGGGTTTTGATTTCCGCCGTATGGTCAAGCAGCTGGCAGAAGCGCAAGCCTTGCTGCGCCTCTTTCAGCTCCACTTTGACAATATAGTGATTGTCTTCCAGCGCCATATAGCGGCTGACCATCGGGTAGCTCAGCGACTGCGCAATGCGCACGCCCATGTCTTCTTCAGGATGAATGATTTTGTTGACGCCCAGATGGGTCAGAATCATATGGTGCGCTTTGGATTTCGCCTTGACCCAAATTTTTTCAATGCCTAAATTCTTCAGATGCAGCACGCACAGAATGCTGGCTTCTATATCTTCGCCAATCGCAACCACCACCGCTTCGCAATTCTGAATATTCAGCTCGTTCAATACGTGCTCATCTGTCGCATCGGCAATGACGGCATGCGTCAGCTGATCTGAAATGCTTTCAACATATTTTTTATTGCTGTCGATGCCAATCACATCGTGATTCAATCCGGTTAATTCGGTGGCCACGGTAGCGCCGAAACTTCCCAGGCCAATAACTGCAAATTGAGCCATTTGCTATCCCTTTATTCATATGCTGTAAAATACAGCAGGTGTATCTTTCTATAGTGCAATCATAGCGTTTTTTTATCAGAAAAAGAGACGTCTATATGCTTTTAAAGTGAGCAGAATGCATAGCTGTTTCACTGAGTTTCCATTTGGCGCAGTTTTACAGCAAAAATGCGCCGATATTGTACATTTTCAGTGCGGAATCGTGCCGGATTGCTTTAAAAAATAAAAATTGCATATTCAAATTCAAGAGCAGTGTGTACCTTAGAACGGTTTTGAAAATATTTAGGAACATCGTTATGGATGATAAAAAAATTTATGAATTTTTACAGGACTGGTTTCCTGAATTGAAGCAAAGAAAAACTCCAAAGAAAAAATACCGCCGTGATTATCGTGAGTTTTCTTATTGGATGGGGCCGATTGCAAAAGGCGAGGCTTATCGCGGGTATTTGCAAAGTATAGACCGCCAGCAGCATTTTGATAATGGTGTGGAGTCCTGCGCATTATTTCAGGACAGAAATGTCAATGCAGAAGAAATGCAGCAGAGAATTGAAACCCGAACAGCGCCGCTATTTGAACATTATGAAAAATATCAGGAATTAATCGGCCGGTTTTATGAGCTGCACAGCCATGTTTATGATGTGGTGCTTGAAGAAATTTATAATGAGGTCAGAAAGCAGGAATACCGCATGCTGCTGATTTATGAAATGGATATTGTGTGGGTGGCGGTGCCGGATCAGCCTGAAAAAATAAAAAAATTCCTGCGCCTGTTTCAGCGGCAGTTTAAAGATTCATGCCCCCGCACAGAAGTTTATGAGCGCTTTGATCTTGCTTCCAGTGGCTGGCTGAGTGATGACTGAGTTCAAAAATAAAAAGATCAGTTCATCTTTGTGCAATTAACAAGAGTCTTCCAGGCGGATCTTCTCATTTATATAGTTTAAAAATGCGGAGATCCCAATTGCTGGTCATGTCTGCCTATGAATAAGTCAAGCTTTCCAGTGTTTCAGCTTAGCCATTCGGATTTTGTCGGGTATTTTTTGCTTCCATGCCAGCTAATACGCGGCTTTCGGCAGCGCCGAAACTTCCCAGGCCAATGACTGCAAACTGCGCCATACAAGCACTTCCCTATATCTTACGTCGTATTTATTAACGAATATTGGCTGTAAATTGCTCAACTATTCGTCTAAGCTAATGACGGGGTAGTTTATCGGTTTATCGCCGCTCCAGCTATCGGGCTTACAAAATTATATATAACAAAAGCTTATCTAAATGGAGATATTTTTTAGGAGTGTGAGCATGCAAAAGACGCTGTATGAGGTGCTGAAAATCGCTTTTCCTGAGCTGAAAAATGCGCCCTTACCGGAAGAGTTGGATAATTTTGAAAGCTTTGGCGCATGGCTGAACCAGCTGCATTCAAACCTGCAGCAGCTGGACATGGAGGATTTCCGGCAAAACGGCATTGATGAATGCCGCCGGCTGCAGCAGCTGAATATCGATCTGGATGAGCTGAAAAATCAGATTGAAACTGAAATGAACGCCTTTTATCAAATGTACGAGGAGGGTGACCGGGAGCTGGATGCAGAACCGGCGCACGCCTATGATTTTGAATTCACCTACAGCGTTATCTTCAACAATATTAAGCTGTTCATACAGCCTTATGATCTGGCCTTGCTGGTGATTGAGCACGAAAATCCGTACTGGATGCTGGTGCCGAATAATGAAGACTTGGTCAGCCAGATTATTCTGACCTTCAATGATATTTTCGGCGATGAAGAGCCGATGGTGCTGATTGATTAAAAAAGCCTTGCAAGGCTGTCATATTCTGTTCAAAAAGTGGCGCTATGCTATAAATTTGCCGCGGCTGCCTGCTCAGGCCTAGGCTGCTGTCTGCGATATTTTGCATGGAAGATACCCGCATGGATGATAAAAAGATCTATAAGCTGCTGCAGGACTGGTTTCCGGAGCTGAACTGCAAAAAAGTCCCGAAAGAAAGCCTGCGCCGTGATTTCCAGAATTTTAAGGCATGGATGGTCACCGAAAAAAATGGCCGGCAGGCGCGTTCGTATTTAATGTCGCTGCATCCCGCCCAGCCTTTGCGCCATAGCCTGGGCCATAGCGCGGTTCTGCAGGACATGCGCCTGGATCTGGAAAAAGCGCATTTGGAAATGGAGCAGGCCGCCCAGCCGACACTGCAGAATTATCAGCAGCATAAGGCTGAGATTGGAAAAAACTACAGTGTGCAGGAGCAGGTGGCGGAAATTATTCTGTCGGAAATCTGCTCGCTGCTGCGCCAGTGCGGCTGCCGGATGCTGCTGATTTATGCCGATCAGTACTACTGGATTGCCGTGCCGGAGCACGCCGAAAAAGTGAATAAATTCTGCAAGAGGTTTGAAAAGCAGTTTAAGGCGAATGAAGTCCGGATTGAACTGTTTTCAATATCGGACTGTCTTAAATCGACATAATCGAAAAAATGAACCGTCAGAAATCAGCAATTCAGCCTTATGGCTGTGCCGGATTGTGCCGATTGCCATATTTGACTTTAAAGCGCGGGTCTTGAAAGAAGAAGTAAGCAGCTATTGCCAGCAGCATCCAGAATAAGCCGGACCAGATGATGGCGAAGTCTAATTGGGCAATAGGCTGTGCAGCTGCATATATTTTAGTCAGAAACACAATAGCCAGTAGCACGCTCATATAGCAGCATGTCGCAAGGTAGGGCGCTTTAGGTGCAAGGCGCAGCATGGCATAAGGCAGAGCCAGGATCAGCGCGAATTGAAAAGCAAGCGCAATAAGCATTGAACTGAAAGTATCGACGGCAGGCTGGTAGCCGGTTAAAACCGTAAAAGTATTGATGAGCAGGTAGCCGGCAGGCGGAATAAGCAGGAATTTTACCCAATTTTTCATTTTTAGCGCTGATTTCTAAGTTTTTCAGTATAAATAAAATTTTGATAAAAAATAGCCTGTAAAAATACAGGCTATTTTCAAATGCTGAAACTTGTTATTTCTGGAGCCTTACTTTAAGAAGCGCTGATAGCCCAGATTGTTGGTAATTTCCGCATAAGGGTAAGTAATGCTTTCCAGTGTTTCCACTAAGCCGTCCGGGTTCTGCTTGGCATCCGTAGCTTCCATGCCGACCAGAACGCGGCCTTCGGCAGCGCCGTGGTTGCGGTAATGGAACAGGGTAATGTTGTGCGTCGGGCCAAGGCGTTCTAGGAAAGTCAAAAGCGCGCCCGGGCGTTCAGGAAACTCCACGCGGAACAGGCGCTCATTTTCAATATCTGCATGGCCGCCAATCAGATAGCGGATGTGCAGTTTCGCCACTTCATCATCAGACAGGTCATCAACGTCATACTGGAATTTTAGCGTTTCATAAATTTCCTGACGCTCTTTTTCACCGTTTTTCAGGCTGATGCCGACAAAAACTTGAGCTGCGCTGGAATTGCTGGCGCGGTAGTTGAATTCTGTAATGTTGCGGCCTTGAAGGGCGCGGCAGAAATGCAGGAACGAGCCTTTTTCTTCCGGAATGGTGACGGCAAAAATCGCTTCTTTGTGTTCGCCTAGTTCTGTGCGTTCGGCAATGTAGCGCAGGCGGTCAAAGTTCATGTTGGCGCCGCAGACAATTGACACCATGTTTTTGCCTTGAAGCTGATGCGCTTCAACATATTTCTTGATGCCGGCCAAAGCCATTGCGCCAGACGGCTCAACAATGCTGCGGCATTCATCAAAGGTGTCTTTAATGGCTGCGCAGACTTCATCGGTATTGACCAGAACAACTTCAGGCTCAACAATCGGGCCGGAATTGTCAGACTTCTGCAGCTGAATCACTTCAAACGGCTTTGCGCCAATCTGCGCGACCGCGGTGCCGTCAGCAAATAAGCCGACTTGCGGCAGAATAACGCGCTCGCCGGCTTCTAAGGCTGCTTTTAGGCAGGCAGATTCATCATATTCAACTGGAATGACTTTGACGTGCGGCGCAACATCGCCTAAATAGGCCGCTACGCCGGCAATCAGGCCGCCGCCGCCGACTGCGACAAAGACGTATTCGACATCGCGCCATTGGCGCAGAATTTCATTGGCGATGGTGCCTTGGCCGGCCATCACCAATTCATCATCGTATGGCGGAATAAAAGTCATGCCTTCATCCTGCGCGCGCTGAATGGCGTATTTGTTGGCGACATCAAAGGAGTCGCCGTGCAGCACAACTTCACCGCCCAGGCGCTTGGCGGCCTGAACTTTAATGTCTGGCGTGGTTTTTGGCATGACAATAATGGCGCGGATGCCTAGCTTTTGACCGGATAAAGCCACGCCCTGAGCATGGTTGCCTGCAGAAGCCGTAATCACGCCGCGTTCCAGCTGAGATTTCGGCAGCTGGCTGATGCGGTTATAGGCGCCGCGCAATTTGAAGGAAAACACCGGCTGCAGGTCTTCGCGTTTAAAGCGAATGTTATTATTTAGTTTTTCACTAATTCGTGGCGCTGCTTCGAGTGGAGTTTCGATTGCAACGTCATAGACCGTTGCCTGTAATATTTGTCGAACCAAACGAGACAGCATGTTAATTTTCCATCTAACAGTTTAAAATAAGCGTTCATTGTAACAAACCCCTGTACATTTGGGCTGCAAAATCAGCAGCAAATGTCAAAAAATAGTTGAGCCAAGTTATGAGTCTGTATGCGACCCAAGATGAAAAGAAACAAGCTGCCGCGAAAGCTGCTTTAAAGCATTTGCCAAAGGGCGGTATTTTGGGTGTAGGTACAGGAAGTACAGTAAACTTCCTCATTGAATTGTTGCCGGAACTGCAATTAGAGGCTGCTGTGGCCAGCTCTGAAGCGACTGCGCAGCGCCTGAAAAAGCTCGGCATTGAAGTGGTTGACATGAACCATGTTGGCGGCTTGGATGCCTATGTGGATGGCGCTGATGAAATTGACCGCCACATGCACATGATTAAGGGCGGCGGCGCGGCGTTGACTCGTGAAAAAATTGTGGCTTCTATTGCCAAAAAGTTTGTCTGCATTGTTGATGATTCAAAATGGGTTGGGCAGCTGGGCCGCGAGTTTCCGCTTCCTGTTGAAGTAATTCCAATGGCGCGTTCTGCTGTTGCGCGCAAAATTGTGGCGCTGGGCGGTGACCCAGTATACCGCGAAGGCGTGGTGACCGATAACGGCAACGTTATTCTGGATGTGCACAACCTGAATATCCTCAATGCGCTGGAGCTTGAAAAAACTCTGAATGATATTCCTGGCGTAGTCTGCAACGGCATTTTCGCAATCAATAAAGCGGATATTGCGATTGTTGCAACAGACAGCGGCATTGAAGAACGCACTGCGGTTTAAAAATTCTCCCCATGTGCAACATATTGCTCACCTTTGAAAAAAGGAGGGGCAAGAGCTAATGTTGAGCATTTAAGCATAATTGCTGATTGATAAATCTCCCCTAACCCCTTTTTGACAAAGAGGGGAACACCCTTGAATTCAATACAGTATTGAATTGCGAAACGCTCCCTCCTTTGAAAAAGGAGGGTTGGGGAGGATTAAAAGTGCTTAACTGACTGTCACTAGGGAAAAGAGCCCCTTTATACCTTGCGCCAAATGTTGAAGCAGCGCTTTAACATTTGCTCAGGGTTTGGGGCGATTAAATGATCCAAATAAAATTTAAAAAATAAATGACCCAAACGTTGCCAGAAATCCAAATTACCCAGCATGCGCGTGCGACACGGTTGCGCCTTCGTGTTGAACCGGCGCAAATCCGTTTGACAGTGCCCAAATTTTGCACCAAACGGCAAATTCAGGACTTTTTAAATCAATCCGAGCAATGGATGATTGAAACTTGGCAAAAGCAGCAGGAAAAAATCAGCAGCATAGACCGGACTTTGCCGGCAGAACTTCAATTATTCAATCTTTGTAAGCCCATTCAAATCCAATACCAGACACAAAAGAACTCTTATATTTTAGATGCGCAAAATCATCAGCTGTTGATCAGTGACCGTCAGCCTGAAAGCTATTTAAAATCTTTTGTAATTGCCTATGCCAAGCAGCATTTGCCTGAGTATTTGCAGCAGTTAAGCCGGCAAATAGGCCTGCCTTATGGGCAATGCGCCATCCGCCAGCCGAAAACCCGCTGGGGCAGCTGTTCCGCACGGCATGACATTATGCTGAACAGCGGCTTGGCGCTGTTTCCTGAGGCGGTTGCGCGTTATGTCTGCGTGCATGAATTGGCGCACACCCGCCATTTTGATCATAGCCCCAGCTTTTGGGCAGAAGTCGCTAAGCACGATGCCGATTATAAAAACCACCGCAAGCAGCTAAAAAGCGCAGCAATGCCGTGGTGGTGGCTGGCGGCCTAGCGCATGCATGAAGGCTGGCTCTGACTGAAGAATAAGGCAGCAGATTTAATATGCAGCTTAGATCATCAGAAACTTCTCTAAATAGCCTAAGCGGAAAATCTAACAAGATGCTTTAACTGTTTTTAAAAGCTTTTTCTTTAAATTTTAATCGGCGAATCAGGGCTGGTTGGGGCATCATTTTGCAGTTTTAGGGCTAAAAAGGCTTAGCAGCAGGGATGCTTTATTTGTGATTTTGTTTACTTATTCTAAATAAAATGCGCCACAATGCAGAAAAAGTGCGGCCAGTTGCTTAGCCTTAATAAATGAACCCGCAGACTTTTAAGATAATCAGCAGGGTAATTGCGTTCAAATAAGAGTTGATTTTATCGTTTTATGATGGATTAAAATAAAATGCATATTGAATTTGAGCAGATCTGCAGTAAAAAATAATGTTCATCTGCAGTTTGTTTATTGATAAAATCTAAAAAATTGATTTATTATTGAGCAAAATAACGATGCGGTTTTTATTCATTCCGTGAATTTGCCAGATTCCCAATATTTTCTCCTGGTTGTTCCTAGTTGCCTAATTTTAATTGGCTGTGTATTTATTGCCGGGCGTTTTCTTTTCCGCGCGCCGCGTTTTCTGTTCTGGATTGGAATCGGCTATATTTTGCCCTCCCTGGCTTTGGGTATGCAAAGCCTGATGACCAATACGCAAATGACCATGACCTCGCCCTGGGTCGGCATTTTATATCTTGGCGGCGCTTGGGCTATTGCGCATGGCATGGCGCTTAAGACCAAATCAAAAAACTATGCGCTGATTTGTTTTGCATTAGCAGCATGGGGCATTTTCATCCTGAGCTATTTCTCTTATGTCAATGAGCAGCTTTGGCTGCGAATGCTGACCATCAACTTTGTTACCGTCTGCCTTGAAGCCATGGTGCTTCCCGCTGTGTATGCTTATTTCAAGCGCTCGCAAATTTTGAATAAAATATTGTGCATCAGCTATTTTGTTATGGTGCTTTATACGGCGCTGCGGGCCGCGGCGATTCTGCTGTATTTACGCAATGTAGACACCATGATGCTGTCCGCCTCTAAATGGTGGATGATGATGCTGGCGGCAAGCATTCTGCTGAGCATCTGGTTTGCAATTATGATCGCGGCGACAACCGTCAAAGAACTTTTTGTCACCTTAAATGATGAGCGCTACAGGGATGTGCTGACCGGACTGTATAACCGGAGGGGCTTTTTCGAAAAAGTTAAGGCGCTGCGCATCAATAAAAACTCCGGCAACTTTTATATCGTCATGTGCGATATTGACCATTTTAAAAGCATTAACGACACGTGGGGCCATGTGGCTGGAGATAAAATTCTGCGCTCAGTGGCAAAAGCGCTGAAGGACGGCATGCGCCAGCATGATGTGATTGCGCGCTTTGGCGGCGAGGAGTTTATTTTGCTGATGCGGTGCCCGGATCATTTGGCAGCTTTTAAGCTGGCTGACCGCGTCCGCGGTGAAATTGCGCAGCAGGCTTATACGCTGCATAAGGTCCACGTTACCGTCAGCTTCGGCATGGCTGCTGTTGAAGACAATATGCACCTGATGCATGCACTGGAGCTGGCCGATAAGCATCTTTACAATGCCAAGAAAAATGGCCGCAACCGGGTGTGCTGCGCTTAACGGGCCAGTCCGGCATGCAGTGCAGGCATTCCATCTTGTTTTTAAGCCAGCGCTGCTATTCTGCATGCCCGAAAAAAGCCTGCTGCCGGGTTCCTCAAGCCGGCTGAACGCGGCGCACTGTGAATTTACTTGCATCGGCAGATCTATTCAGCTTGATCAATGACTTACTGTTGTCATGGATCACAGTTTCAGTGCGGCGTAAAAACAGCATAAAAAGCATTTAATCCAACTAAAACGGTTCAGAAAAGCGGAAGTTCCTGTCATACTGTGCAGTCAACAAATGGGCGCTTTTGAATTGAGGTAATGAACGTGATTTCAGTAGGTATTGTCGGCGGTACAGGTTATACAGGCGTTGAATTGCTGCGCATTTTGCTGCGGCACCCAAATGCAGAAGTAAAAGTGCTGACTTCACGTACCGAAAACGGGCGCCGTGTCGATGATATGTTTCCGAGCCTGCGCGGTCATACCGACCTTAAATATTCAGATTTGAACATTGAAGAATTGAAGCAGTGCGATGCGGTATTTTTTGCAACGCCGCACGGCGTTGCCATGAAGCATGCTGAAGAGCTGATCGCTGCCAATGCCAAAGTGATTGATTTGGCTGCTGACTTCCGCCTGCAGGACTTAGCGCAGTTTGAAAAATGGTACGGCATGCAACATGCCTGCCCAGACGTATTAAAGGCTTCAGTGTACGGCCTATCCGAATTGAACCGCGAGCAGATCAAGCAGGCCAGCGTGATTGGCAACCCGGGCTGCTACCCGACGACGGTGCAGCTGGGCTTGGCGCCGGTATTAAAGGCGGCTGAAGCATTAGTGAAACCTGAAAGCATTATTATTGATGCAAAATCCGGGGTTTCCGGCGCAGGCCGCAAAGCCAGCTTAGGCATGATTTATTCTGAAAATGCTGATAACTTCAAAGCCTATGGCGTCGCGGGCCACCGCCACCATCCTGAGATTGTTGAAGCGCTGGAAAATATTTCAGGGCAAAAAGGCGTGTTTGACCAGATTCTGTTTGTGCCGCATCTGGTGCCGATGATCCGCGGCATGCTCAGCACTATCTATATTGATTTAACGGATGCCGGTGCGGAAGCGGATTTGCAGTCCCTGTACGAGCAGTTCTATGCCAATGAGCAGTTTGTTGATGTGATGCCTGCCGGCAGTTCGCCGGAAACACGTTCTGTGCGCGGCGCTAATCAATTACGCATTGCCTTGTACAAGCCGCAGCCGAAAAAACTGGTTATTTTGGCGGCGCAGGACAACTTGGTGAAAGGCGCCGCCGGCCAGGCGGTGCAGAATATGAACCTGATGTTCGGCGTGGCGGAAAATGCCGGGCTTCAGGGCATTGGCCTATTACCATAAGAAACCTATTAAAGCTTCACACACATTTAAATTTCGATTTAAATGTGTGTTTTGAATAAATCAAAATAAGAGATGACGATGCAGAATTCAGACTCAAATATCACGCCGCAGCAAGATGCCGGCGGAAAAAAGCCGTTTATGCAAACCAATCTGCCTTTGGCGATTGGCGCTGCGGTTTTGATCTTGAGCAGCGGCCTGCTGGGTTACACGGTTGGACACCGCCAAGGCTTGACGGTTGTCGGCTATGACGCTGATGCCGAACAGCTGGTTGAAGTTGTGAAAAAGCAGAAATCTGAACTGGCTGTGCTGAACAAAAGTTTAAACGCTGCGGTTCAGGAGCGTGACCTTGCTGTCAGCAATGCCAATGACCTGTATCTGGCGGTGAATAAGTCGCGCGATGCGCAGGAACAGGCGGAGAGCCTTGGCGTCCTGTACCGTGAAGTGCTGCGCCAGCGCGGCGGCGTCGCCTTGGCGGTGCAGCATATTGCGGTGAAGCCATTGCCTGACAATGCCTTTGAATATCAGCTGGATCTGATGCAAGTCAGCCCAGGCAAAAGCCGCGCGGCCGGAAGCACTGAACTGCGCCTGATTAAAGGCACAGAAGTTCTGACGGTTCCGATGGAAGACAATAACTTCAATTTTGAAAATAATGAACGCCTGACAGGCCGCTGGACTATGCCGAAAGGCTTCAGCCCGGACTTTATTGAAGTGCGTTTAAACGGTTCTGGAAAACAGGTGATCCGCCGCTTCAGCTGGTCTAAAGGGCAGCCGGTAAAAAATCAATCCGCTTTCCTTTCAGAAATTCCGCAAACTGAAGCCAACACCAACTGAAGTGTGAATGAAATATCTTATGCGAACCAATAAGCGTCAAATTAGTTTATCTGACATTAAAGACTCATTTTATCAAACTGGACTGGTAGATTGGCATATCAGCCCACGCTTAAGCGGTGAAACGCATGAAGAGGGCGGCGATTCGGATACTGCAGTAATCGTTGCGCGTCCGGAACTTAAGCGCCCGCCTATGTATGCTGTCGTTTTAATGAACGATGACTACACACCAATGGATTTTGTAATAGAAATTTTACAACAATACTTTGCAATGAATCTTGACCAAGCCACTCAAGTAATGCTAACTGTACATTATGAAGGAAAGGGTGTTGCCGGCGTTTATCCGCGGGACATTGCGGAAACTAAAGCAAACCAAGTCAATAATTACGCTCGGTCACAAAGTCATCCATTGCTTTGTCAGATTGAGCCCAAAGATTAAGGGGGTTGCATGCTCAGTCGTCAATTAGAAGTATCATTACGTTTGGCTGTCAGCATGGCTCGTCAGAAGAGACATGAGTTCTTGACGGTAGAACATTTATTATTGGCTTTGCTCGACAACGACTCCGCTGTAAATGCATTGAAAGCCTGCGGCGCAGATATTATTGTGCTCCGCAAAGAGCTTGAAGAATATGTAGAACAGCATACCCCTAAGCTTGGCGAAAACAGCGACCAGGCGCCGCATCCTACAGAAAGTTTTGACCGCATCCTGCAGCGCGCAATTTTCCATGTGCAATCCAGTGGCAATGACCGCACAGTAGAAGGCGCAGATATTCTGGTTGCCATGTATTCTGAGCGCGACTCTTTTGCGGTATACCTGCTCAAGCGCCATCAGATTAACCGGCTGACTTTGACGCAGTATCTTTCCCATGGCGCCCGCAAAGAAGAAGTGCAGCAGGAGGAAGAAATTGAAGAATTGGACGGTGAAACGGCATCTTCAGCAAATGCAGGGCCGCTGGAGCTGTATACATCCAATTTGAATGCGGAAGCGCAGAAAGGCAAAACCGACCCGCTGATTGGCCGTGAAAAGGAAATTGAGCGCACTGCGCAAATTCTATGCCGCCGCCGCAAAAACAATCCTTTGCTGGTCGGTGACCCGGGCGTGGGCAAAACTTCCATCGCAGAAGGCTTGGCATGGCTGATTGTTAATGGCAAAGCGCCGAAGCCTTTGGCCAATGCGGAAGTCTACAGTCTGGATATTGGCGCGCTGGTTGCCGGCACCAAATACCGCGGCGATTTTGAAAAGCGCCTGAAACAGCTGCTGAATGCCTTGAAAAAGAAACCTGAGGCCGTGCTGTTTATTGATGAAATTCACATGATTATTGGCGCTGGCTCCAGCATGGGCAGCACCATGGATGCGTCTAATTTAATCAAGCCGGCATTGGCGAATGGCTCTTTGCGCTGCATCGGCTCAACTACATTCCAAGAGTACCGTCAGGTCTTTGAAAAAGATCATGCTTTATCGCGCCGTTTCCAGAAAATTGACGTGAATGAGCCGTCCATTTCAGAAACCATTGATATTCTCCGCGGCTTAAAATCGAAATTTGAAGAATTCCATCATGTGAAATATGATGATTTAGCGCTGGTTTCAGCGGTTGAACTGTCTGCGAAATTCATTAATGACCGCTTCCTGCCGGATAAAGCCATTGATGTAATTGATGAGGCAGGCGCGCAGCGCCGCTTGAAGGCCGAACAGGATGACACGGTCATTACTGTTGAAAATATTGAAGATATTGTATCGAAGATTGCCCGCATTCCGCCTAAAACCGTATCCAAAGATGACAAGTCTGTGCTTGAAAATCTTGAGCGCGATCTGAAGCGCGTAGTTTTTGGCCAGGATGAGGCGATTGAAGCTTTGGCGTCGGCGATTAAGCTTTCCCGCGCAGGCCTGAAATCTCCGGATAAGCCGGTGGGCAGCTTTGTTTTTGCCGGCCCGACAGGCGTGGGTAAAACAGAAGTGACTAAACAGCTGGCTAAATTGCTGGGTGTTGAGCTGGTGCGTTTCGATATGTCTGAATACATGGAGCGCCATGCGGTATCGCGTTTAATCGGCGCGCCTCCGGGCTATGTCGGCTTCGATCAGGGCGGCTTGCTGACCGATGCAATTCATAAAAATCCGCACTGCGTTTTGCTGCTGGATGAAATTGAAAAAGCGCATCCGGATGTCTTTAACCTGCTGCTGCAGATTATGGATCACGGCTCATTGACTGACAACAACGGCCGCAAGTCTGATTTCCGCAATGTGGTGCTGGTGCTGACCACCAATATTGGCGCAGAAAGCATTTCGCGCGTCAGCATTGGCTTTATGGAGCAGGACAACAGCAACGACAATCAGGATGCGATGAAAAAAGCTTTCTCTCCGGAATTCCGCAACCGCCTGGATGGCGTGATTCAGTTCAAGGCATTGCCGACTACCGTGATTGAAAATGTGGTGGATAAATTCCTGACTGAGCTTCAGGCGCAGCTGGATGAGAAAAAAGTCATTCTGGAAGTGGATCAAAGCGCGCGTGAATGGATGGCCGAAAATGGCTATGACCGCTTAATGGGCGCCCGTCCTATGCAGCGCCTGATTCAGGAGCATTTGAAAAAGCCGCTGGCGGAAATGATTTTATTCGGCGAGCTGGCGGAGCATGGCGGCAATGTCGCAGTTTCCGTGAAGAAAGAAAACGGCCAAGCGGTCGGACTGAAACTGGAAGTGTTTGAAGACCAGACTGCAGAGCCGGCTTAAGCTGGAACTGCAGTACAGGAACCCGTGCCCGCACGGGTTTTTTATTTTAACTTTACCCGCATTTCCAGCAAGGAAAAGGGCAGCATCGTTTTAGAGAGATTATGGATATTCAAATCGGCAAAGTGGCGGCGACTTTTGTTTTATTTCTGATTACCGCAGTAATGGAAATTTTAGGCTGCTATTTTCCGTATTTGATTTTGAATCAGGGCCGGTCCCCGTGGCTGTGGATTCCTGCAGCCTTGGCTTTGGGCGCGTTTGTCTGGCTGCTGACCTTGCATCCGGCAGCATCGGGCCGTATTTACGCCGCTTATGGCGGGATTTATATTTTTTCGGCGCTGATGTGGCTGCGTTTTGTCGATCAAGTTGCCTTAAGCCGCTGGGATCTGCTTGGCGGAGCAATTGTGCTGACTGGCGCAGCTTTGATTATTTTGCAGCCTCAAGGCCTGATCCGCTAATTCAATGAATGCTATTTGCCGGTAAAAGCTCCGAATGTGGCCGCACCCGGGGCTTTTTTGACAGCATCAGAACTTGCATTCACTGTTTTTAATGGTGTATTGGTAGGTCTGCTTTTCAGACGCCAGTTTCATATTGACCGTATACGGGTTCCTGCGCTGAAACTCATGCTCAAACAGCAAATGGCAGTTTTGCAGGGTATTGTTCTTCATCAGCTTTTGAACTTCCTTTAGGCCGATAGCCTGTTCAAACTGGGAAAAATCCGGCGTAGTGATAATGCCTTCAATATCAACATGGTTGGCGCGGATTTGATATTTTTCCATCAGCATATTCTGATCGACTTGATAGGGAAGCGTGCGCGAGTCTTCGTCGCTGATTGCCTCTAAAATTTCATTCAGCGCTTTGGCGTCTTTAATTTTCAAATCGCTGCCTAAAATTTGCTTATTAATTA